>CAVQRT010000001.1:0-22985 GCA_963715195.1 Thermodesulfovibrionales bacterium
CTCCCTTGTTCCATGCGTAATCCGCTGCACTTTGCAATGTTGTGGAGCTGCTCGAACCGCCTATGCTGATATTAAGAACCCTGACACCGTGATCAACCGCATAGGTAATAGCCCTTGAGATGTCATAATACGATGCGTAATTGCTGGAGTTCAGAACCACCAGGGGCATGATGGGATTATCACAAGCAAGTCCAGCTACCCCGGTAACATTGTTAGTCATGGCAGCAGCGGTGCCGGCCACTGCAGTACCGTGTCCCAGAACATCGTGGGTGTCGGTATTGCTCCCAAGAAAGTTATACCCCGTGATCAGCTTTCCTGCCAGATCCGGATGATCCGGGTCAACTCCGGAATCAATGATCGCAATAGGCATACTTCCTGATCCTGATGTGATATCCCACCCTGATGGTGCATTAATTTTTGGAAGATGCCACTGCGAGGGATAGTAACTGTCATTCGGTGTTGTGGATGGCTCTGCAAGGAAATTATTCTCGACAAATTCCACATGCGGATTATGTGAAAGGGCCTCTCTTACCGTCTCAAGTACATGAGATGGCACCTTAATCCGCTTGATCCTGAGCTGCTGTATTTCATCGGCTACCATTGCGCCGTGAGCGTTTAAGGCTTCATCTGCTTTGTTCTTCGGTGTATCAATGCGGAACTCAATCAGCAGTTCATCTTCGACGAATGATTTCTTGTTCTGTGCCCATGCATTGTCATCTTTGCAGATTAAAACCATAAGGCACAGGAAAGAAATACAAGAACTGCTGAAACTCCTAAATGTTTTCTTTTTCTTCATGAAACCCTCCTTTGAATTTTTATAATCGCTTAAGCCCGTTCTTCTCTACAATTTCTTTAACTGACAGTTTTTTTATACGGATTTCCAGGGCGAAATGACGTGATAGCAATCACACCCGTCATTATGTTGCTGGGGTGTAGGTTCACTTGAAAGATGTTCTGGTGCATTTTGGCGTGCTATTCTAGGCTGTGAAGATGAGAAATGAGTGAAGGAGAAATTAAATTTTCTTAATTAAATCTGACGAGGGTCTCATTGCGAAGGTTCCCAGTCCTGACATAAGTCGGGACGGAACGACGAAGCAATCTCGCAGTCTTGAGTGAGATTGCCGCGCTCCTGTTAGTGGCTGGACAATGACAATTTTACAGTATTCAATGCATTTGTATTAATTATCGGTTTAGTAATTAGATTCTGTCCATAAAACGTGTCTCACACAAGCCGTTATTCCCCGACTTGATCGGGGAATGCACCCTTCGACAAGATCAGGGTGACAAATTGGCATGGTGAGCGTTAGACTGAGCTTACGCCGAAGGCTTTTCGAACCATGGATAGGGAGCCTGCCCCGTACTCGATACGGGGGTAAAGCCCGACAATGACATATAATGGTTTAACAGGCTGCTGAAAAAGTCTGTTTCTGTCACCCTGAACTTGTTTCAGGGCCTCCTTTTTGATTTTAGGAGATGCTGAAATAAATTCAGCATGACAAACTGTCCCGAAAGGGACTTTTTCAGCAGCCTGCTCTCGGATATTTATGAAAGGTTTAAAGAGCAGTCATGAAATTGGGTTTGGAGGGAACTACACCGGAATTTTTATATGCCGCAGGCTTTTTCGCCGGTTTTGATCACTATGCCGTCGAAACCTTCATTTACCATCGAATGAGCCTCTTCAATATCATAAAATCCGGTAATACGGACCTTATAAAAGTCCCCCTGATGGCAGATCTTAATTTTTTTATTTGAAACTTTTTTCTGCAGGCGTTTCTTGAATGTCGCAGCGGACTCCTGAGACTTGAATGCCCCGACCTGCAGTGCATACGAGGTATCCTTTTCATCGTGTTTCATCGCGGATGATGAAGAGGTAACCTGTGTTCTTTTTTCGATATTAGAGCTTTTCTCTGATAAGGCCTTCTTTTCCGGGGGTACACCCTTAGCATTTAAATACACGGGTCGCTTTGATTCCTTTCTCGATATCGCATCCTTCATGATATTCGAGAGTGCGATAAAATCCGGTTTATAAATCTCCCCTCTCCTGAACCAGGTTTCCTGCATTCCTGAGACAAATATCTCAAGTTCAGCCAACGCAATGTTGAGATCATTGATTGCAACCAGATATTCATTGTATGCCTTGATCAATTCGGCTTCTGCATTCAGAAAGTTGACCATTTTGATGGTGCCTTCCGAATATTTTTCCGCCGTCTGTTTGAAACTATACTCAGCTGTCTTCAGCTGCTTCTCTTTCACCTCCACTTCCCTTGTCTTTTCCTGAACATGTCCGCCATGCTTCCTCTGCCTGGAAAATGATCCTCTTCGTCAGATCCTCATGCTCGTATTGCTGCTTCTGCATTAATGCTTTTGCCTTTGACACTTCTGCCTTTGTCCTGTTCCATTCAAACAGCGACCAGTCGAGCTGCAGAGATAGCATCCATTGCTCGGGTCTCGTCACATTGGTTTCCTTCTGCATCATGTATTTCCCTTCGAGGGAAACCTGGGGCAGGAAACCACCGCGGGCAATTATGATATCTGAGCCTGCTGCCTGCGCCCGTGCAGAAGACATCTTTAGGTCCTCCCTGTTTGAGAGTGCGAATTCTTTGACCTCATGAAGCGGAGCAGTGAAGAAACTATTGAGCGGTTCGCCTTTTAGCATAAGGTTTTCGTCGTCCCGGCAGTAAATAAGCCTTTTGAGGTTGCTGAGCGCGGTCTCAGCCCGGTTCCTTGCTTTAAACACTTCCAGTTCGGAGGCAGCGAGATCGTTTTCAGCGATGAACAGGTCTTCCTTTCTCACATATCCTTCCTTATTGCGCTCCTGAATAACCCTGAAGCCTTCTTTTTTTGCATCCAGAATCTTTTCGAGTATACCGGTATACAACTGTTCTTTTAAAACTTCATGAAAAACCTTTTTTACCTCAAAGACGAGCAGTCTTTTCTTTCTCTCAAGATCATATCTCGCCTCTTCATTTAATTTTTGAGACTTTTTGTATGAATGCGTTAAACGCATGCCGGTAAAGACGGGTTGTTCAATGCTGAATGCAACACCATAGGTTTCCTGATTGTCAGCAGAGAGCTCAACATCAGACGGGTGGAACTCCTGAAAGAAAGGTGTCGCGGGGGACGAGGAAAAAATCATCTTTGTCCCTGAGGTCATAGTTTCCCTTTAATTTTAACGAGGGAAGAAACCGTGAGGATGCCATTTTGACATCTTCTTCCGCTGCCCGAACATCCATTTCGTGTGACTTCAGCCATCGGTTATTTTCTAATGCCCCGGAAATACAGTCATCAAGGGTGAGTTCAAGGGCGGATGCAGGGTGAGTGAGTAAAGAGAATGTGAAGATGAAAGCTATGAAGAATAGAGTGCAAGAAATGCCCCTCTTTGGTAAAGAGGGGTTAGGGGAGATTTTCTGAATAAACAATGAAAACATTTTTCTTAAAATCCCTCCTAACCTCCCTTTGCCAAAGGGAGGAATAATAATATTGCTAAGTTTATAGCGAACTCTGTTTCAATGTTCGTCATTATCCGGCTTGGCGGGAATCCTTCCGCTTCCTCCTTAGTAAAGGGGGATAAAAAGGTTTGTTTGTAAGAAAGATTCCGGACAAGCCGGAATGACAATTTTACCCTATATTGACCTGAAGTCATAGACTTCTTATCGCAAAAATCGTACCGTAACGGTCATATTGTTCTTGAGACCTGTGAAATCTTCCAGCCGGATGAAAATAACCTGTGTATTAATGTCAAAAGATGCCATGGGATCGAAGGTCCGCTGGGATTTTCTCTTTACGTTCGGAAGAACCTTATACACTGTTCCGTTATATGTTTTGTCCTTGTAAGCGTCTGTTATCACTTCAACGGATTGCCCCTCTTTGACCTTTCCGACATCGGTTTCTTCAAGCTCTGCCCGGATTCTCAACTTGTCCGGATTGACAAGTTCAAGGACAGGAGTGCCGACGTCAACTGATTCACCAACATGCTTGAATTTTTCAGTCACGACGCCATTGAACGGAGATGTCAGCGTATAGTCTTTCAAAGATGCCTGATAGTATCTCAATTCTGAATCAGCCTTCTCAGCCGACGATTTTGCCTGCTCGATCTCTTCGTCTCTTACGCCCTTTTTCAGTTTTTGCATATTCGTTTTGGATTCATCGAATTCTGCAGATGCTCTTTTGAACTGCTCTTCTGCCTTGCTCAGTTCTATGAGCGTTGTAGCGTCTTTTTCATAGAGCCTCTTTTGTCTCTCGAACTCATCCTTGGATTCCACGTATTTCGCATCTGCCGACTGCATCCTGCTCTTTGCCATTGCAACATCCTCGCGCCGGTAGCCTGACTCAAGCTCTCTGAGACGTGAGCGCGCCTCGAAGAGGGTGGATTCTGCCATTTTTACCTTTGCCCTAATCTTGCTGTCATCGAATTTCACCAGGGGTGTTCCCGCCTTTACCTCATCGCCTTCTTTTACGAGGAAGCGTAGATATTGTAGAGGAAACCTGGCTGCTTGCGTCGATCTTCTCCTCGCTTTCCACGATTCCTTTCGCTGTTATAAACATCTGTTTTGTTTCAGCACGCTGGGCCGTCGCGTTTTTTTTCCGTAAAATGCCTCGGACCGAAGAGGGCAAGAAGAACAGCAACGACGAGAAGACCTATCAACAAAAAGATCGCAAATCGGTTATTTTTCATGCTTGCCCTCCTTTTTCCCGAATAATCATGCCATCCTCCATGTAGAGAATACGGTCAAAGACCTCTTCGACCCTGCTATCATGTGTTGCCACAAGGATGCTTTTCTTCCTCCTGGTGGCAAGTTCTTTAAGTATTTCCATGACTTTCCTGCCGTTCATCTGATCAAGGTTCCCCGTCGGTTCGTCCGCGAGAATAATGGGGGAGTCCGCTGCGAGGGAACGAGCTATGGCAACCCGTTGTTTTTCTCCACCGCTCAGATCTCTCGGGAGGAAATGCAAACGGTCTGAAAGGCCCACACCGGCAAGCATTTCCTTTGCTTTCTGCCCGGCATTTTCGGTCACCCCTTTTAATTTTAAAACTAACACGACATTTTCAAGAGCGGTCAGAGCAGGGAAGAGATTGAACCCCTGAAAAATGAAAGAGATAAATTTTTTCCTGATGCCCGGCAGAGAGGCTTCCCCGAGGGTATTTGTTTCAATGCCATACAGTTTGACTGTACCGCTTGTCGGCCGCAGTATGCAGCCGATCAGGGAGAGCAGGGTTGTTTTTCCGCTGCCTGAAGGCCCGAAAAGGCCTACCATCTCGCCTTCATGCAACTTAAAACCAACGGATGAGACTGCCCTGACCTCAACCTTTCCTTCTGAGTAGATCTTTGTTAAATCCCCTGCAATGACAGGTGGTTCCATGCTCTACCTCATCTGCAGAGAGCATGCTGATTGTAAAGAATACAGCTTAGGCAATTTCGGTTGATAAGAATAGCCACTAAACATGCTCAATCTTATCATAAAAAAGGAAAAGTTTGCAGTGCGCAGAAAGAGAAGCAAGCATCTTAAAGGAGATGAAAAGTATTCTTAAAATATAAACTATTTATCGGTAATCCCCCTCTATCCCCCTTTAGAAAAGTGGGAATTATTCAAGGAAAAAAAAGAAGAAATTTCCTATTTTTGCTGGGAGTACGGGGAGGAATCGAATTTCGTAATAAATTACTTAATTTCTACTATAATTGTGTATAATAGCGCATCTTTATAAGGACTATCACATGGTGCAGTTCCATTTCAGAAAAGTTGTTGATAAGGCTGAGCTCGAAGAAGTCTTCCGGCTGAGATATAAAGTCTACTGCGATGAGTGGGGATTTGAAAAAGCAGAGGATCATCCGGGCGGCCTCGAATTCGACATCTTCGACAGCAGTTCAATGCACTTTATTTCATTGAATGAAACAGGGCAGATAATCGGTACCATCCGCATCATCCTGAATTCTGAAAAAGGATTCCCTATAGAAAACCATTGCACGATTGATGCTGATCTTTCACACCTGAACAGGCAGAAACTCGGAGAAATATCGCGTTTGGCTGTCAGCAAGGAATTCCGCAAGAGATTCGAGGACCGCTTTATCTATGAAGGGACTCAGGAATACATTCAGCCGCAGTCTGTTGCTCACGAAAGAAGGACTCGCCACGAGATTGTCATCGGTCTCTATAAATGTATTTATATAGAGAGCAAAAGATTGGGTTTGACCCACTGGTACGCTGTCATGGCAAAAGGGCTCTATATCCTATTGAAGCGGATGGGCATTATCTTTAAGCCCGTTGGTCCTGAAAAATTTTATCATGGATTGAGAACTCCATATCTGGGGAATATCGCTGATATAGAAGCTGAGGTGTCGAGACTGCACCCGGAGCTCTTCAAGGAATTCCAGGAAGCCCTGAAATAAATAGTTCTTCTGCAAAAAATCTGAAGAAAAAAATTATTTTCAGTAATCCCCCTCCATCCCCCTTTATAAAAGGGGGAATAATTACCTTGTTATAAAAGAATAAAGGACCCCACTTTTCTAAAGGGGGGTAAGGGGGGATTATTCGATAAATATTTGTGTCTTTTTGTGCAAGTTTACGTGCTTAGTGCGCGGGCTTTGCGGAGAATAAGCTTCCTTCGCAGCCTGTGCAAAAGATTTTTGCCGCCTGATCTCATGCACCCAATTTTGAATTTTCCCCTCATGAGGTCGATCTGCATATAATAGGGTACAGCTCTGACCTTGCCTTTCCCTGTGAGTATCTTCACTACTTCAGTAGCAACAAGAGATGCGGCAAGGGTGCAGGCGGGAGATACTGCTGGCCCGGTTTTTTGCCTGAGGCTCACCTTTGACATGTCTATGTACCGGATGTGATATGGGCGAGGCGCGAGCCCTGCTGCAAAGGAGGCGATTTTTTCAAGATATTCCATGGCATCCGATATTCCGAAGTATTCATCAAACGACATGCCCCGGGGAGAGAAGACCTGCAAGGTTGCACCGAATCCCAGTGGAGCTGATGTTATTGCGTATATGCCGTTTTCTCTTGCCTTTTCAAATAACAGTCTTCTCGCATCGATCTCGAAAAAATCTATCCCGTCGATAACAATATCCGCACCCTCGAGAAAAGACTGCACATTGTCTGTAGCAATCTTTTCAGCAAGAAGCTTTATTTCGGCGTAAGGATTGATATCTTTCAGCATGCGGGCCATTATTTCAACCTTCTTTTCACCGAGGGTGCTCATTGCGGCTCCATACTGCCTGCTGATATTGACCGCTTCATAGATGTCGGGGTCTGCGATACTGAATTTCCCGACCCCAAGCCTGGCGAGGGTTAGCATATGGATGCCTCCAACTCCGCCAGCGCCCGCAACGGCAACTCTTGACTTCAAAAGCTTTCTCTGATCGTCTTCCGTGAGAAGTCCTATATTCCTTGAAAAAGGTTCTTTTATGAGAGCGTCGATGTTCATGTATCGATTGTCTTATCTCGAACACTATATCATAAAAAATGGCTATTCCCAAAATGAAGAAAATTTAATTTGATTTTTTCATCTTTAATTTGGGAAAATTGAAACGTTGTGGATTTGAATACAGATAGTTACATTAAATATACAATACGGAATTATCTGAGAGAGGTACGTTGCTGACATTTCACAAGGTAGAAACAGAAGAGGATTTAGAAAATGTTTACCGGCTCCGTTATCAGATATACTGCATTGAAAAAGGGTATGAGCCGAAGGAAAAATATCCTGACGGCATCGAAATGGATGAGTATGATGTGTACTCGATTCACTTCACCGCAAAAATACGTGACCATACTGTCGGGACAGCCCGGCTGATTCTCAACAACCCCCTTGGTTTTCCTGGTGAAAAATATTGTAAAACTGACATCGCTTCCTTCAGGTTGAAAAAGGAACAGACCGTTGAAATATCCCGCTTTGCTGTGAGCACCACATTCGTCAGGGCATTACAATTCGACAGGACAAGAATCCTCATCGGCCTCTTCAGGGAACTGTATCAGGAGACCAAGCAATTGGGGATCGAAAATTTGTGCGCAGCCATGGGGAAGGGTCTTCAGAGACTTCTCTGTAAATACGGCATCGTATTTTCGCCCTTAGGGCCGATAATTGATTACCACGGTCCCCGGGCACTCCACGTCACTTGCATGGCAAATATCGAGGAAGACATTTTCCTGAAGGACTGTGATCTCTTCAAATTTATTTCTTCTCCGGTGAATTTTAATCCGTATGCATTAATCCCTCAATACCATCCTGTCTGATTCTGCTGTGCCTGGTGAAGAAGAACTAAGAAGAATTGTCGCTGCCGGCACTCTTGCACCCTCAGGGGATAACTGCCAACCGTGGAAGCTGTATTTTGACGGCGCGCAATTGCACCTCATCAATCTGCCTGAACGTGATACCTCCCTCTATAATGTCAATGACATAGCATCCTTTATAGCCTTTGGCGCAATGCTGGAAAACATGAGCATTGCCGCACAGAGTCTCGGCTACATACCTTCTGTCTCACTGTTTCCAAAGGGCATGAAGATACCTTTGGTAGCAAGCATTCAGTTTGCCAAGGGACAGACGCTGGATGATCCGCTTCTCCCTTATATGCCGCAACGATGCGTAAACAGAAAACCGTACAAGCGAAAGCAATTAACGAAAGCTGATATCGATGCATTATACAGGACAGTTGGTGAACGGAAAGAAGCCAGACTGTGTCTTATAGACAAGCAGAGCGAGAAAAACCTTCTGGCAAAGGTCCTCGCCATGAATGACAGAATCGTTTTTGAAAATGAAAATTTGCATAATTTCCTTTTCACCCACATTAGGTGGTCGAAGGACGAAAGAGAGACAAGCAGGGACGGATTAAGCATAGACTCGCTTGAATTGGGCGCATTCCAGTCCAGAATTATGAAAGTCCTTTCATCATGGAAACTTGTTCAATTGCTGAACAGGTTTGGGTTCAGCAGGTTTGTGCCACAGCAGGCCTATCAATTGTGTAAGGGAGCATCTGCTCTGTGCATTCTCTCATATGCGGGAACAGGGCTGGACAGTTACCTGAACGGCGGGAGGGTGCTTCAGAGGATCTGGCTGACAGCAACTTCATTGGGTCTGTCGCTCCACCCCATGACAGGCCTCATATACCTGATATATGCCGTCCACAGTGGCGGCAAAGGCTTAAATGACAATCATAAGCGAGTGCTTCTTACGTCATTTGATGCCCTGAAGAAACTTTGCCCGTTAGGGGCAAATGAATCGTATATCATGGCTTTTCGTATCGGTTACGCAGACCCTCCTTCTGACAAGTCCCTTCGGTTGCCGTTGGAAAAGGTGCTCGTGTTCGGGCCTTCGCCATATTAAGAGATCCTCACAAATAATCAATTCCCTGAAAAGTGTGATACTATGAGAGTATGAGGAACATGAGCAGCAACATATTGTTAAGTAATCTCCCCTCACCCCTCTTTATGAAAGAGGGGATTATCTTGCATTGATTTTTGATGGGATTATATCAATCCATATCTTTTTTAGAGGGAGTTACACACTCCTGCACCCCTCTCAAGAGGGGGGGAAAGATTCCTGCCCTCTGAAAAGACGGCAGGCAAGCAAGCCGGAATGACATCATAGATGCCTATCAGCTTTCATGCTGTGAATTTCGTTCATTGGTCGTCGATTTAAAAATGAATCCAGACAGCAATTATATCGATAAACTAACCAGGCTTTCAGATTTTTTGGAAAAACAGGTTGACCTCGATGCATGCCTTCGCGAACTCTCTGCAAAAGCTGCAGATATCCTCAATTCTAAAAACTGTTCAATTATGCTCCTGAAGGAAAGCGATGATGAACAGGGGCTTAAGTTAAGAGTCTTCGCGCATTGTGGAAGTCTCCCTGAAGAGGCTTTCCGTGAACGTATGAATGTGCGTGAAGGGATTTCAGGCCACGTTGTAGCAACAGGAAAGGCACTGCTGATTGAGGATATCGAAAATTCACAATTTTCTCACGCAGCCCGGCGTCATTACCCTAGCAGGTGCTTGATATCTGCGCCGATCATCATGAATAAGAAGGTCATCGGTGTTATACATGTGAATACCCCCAAACGTAAGCATATTTATAACCTGGAAGATTTGAATCTGCTGAATATTGTGGCCATGCTGGTGAGCAAATCAATCCAGGTCATCCAGGTGCAGAAGTTAATGCAATCTCAATACACGATTTTCGCCATGGCTGAAAGAAACAAAAAGGAATTATCCAGTATTGCTGCAACAGCCTGTCAAGACCTTGATAAGGTTGCAAAACTGTTAGCAAAGACATTTTATCGGGAAATGAGCAAGGCCGGATTCGGCCCAGATCATATCATTGATGCAGCCTCGGAAATCATTTCACTGCTGAATGACAGTGTCGTAAGACATAAAAAACGGCGGGAACGGAGTTAAAGAAGGTTTTTCTTAAATTGTTGTGTGTATGGTTTTGTGTCATTGCCCGACTTGATCGGGCAATCCAGGTAAAGGGAATGGATCCCCCGGTCAAGCCGGAGGATGACGAAATATGAGTTTAGGGATAGACTATTGGTAGACTGATTTGATTTGAGCTCATTTATCCCTTGTCTTCCCCACCAACCTCTCCACGAATTCCTTCGTAAACGGGCTGCCGTGTGAGGCATGGATGACCTTTGGCGATAATGAAAGTACCCTCCTGATGCTTTCTTTCAATTGGGATAAATCGTTTGCAAACAACGGCAAGTGAGGAGTTCTTTTCCGGAGAATGCCGCCCATGAGCAGATCTCCGATGATTGCTGTCCTATCAGATAAAATCACCGATACCGAACCGGCAGTGTGCCCCGGCGTGTGGATGATTCTGCCGTCTATACCAAAGTCTTTCAGATCAATATCTGTTTCGAAGGCAATATCAACCTCAAGTGCTTTATAAATGGGTTCATCCTTTCTTATAAGCAGTGACTTGAAAAGTCGGCCCGCTAACCCTATTGGCACCCCAATATAATTGATGCCCTTTTTAAGATATTCTGCATCCGCCCTGTGCATTCCGATCGGCGCGCCCGTTAATTTTCTTAGTTCATCCGCACTGCCATAGTGGTCAATGTGGCCATGGGTAATAATTATTAAAGAGACATCCGATGGTTCGATATCATTTTCACGGAGAGCATCGAGTATCTTTTCACCATTCCCCGGGTAGCCTGTATCAACGATTACGGCTTTATTGCCTCTGATAATAAATGATTTGACAGCGCCGAGTTTTATGGGAATGATGGAAAGCGAGGTATTTCTCAATCTCTCAGTCAGGAGTAAACTGCTGAAGTTGTTTTGAAACAGAACTGATGACTTCCTTTATCTTCTCTATCAAAATCGAGGCATTTCGCAGCGCTCAGGGCAGCGTAATAACTTCTATTTACAGCAGATTCCCACCTGCTCTCCTTAAAAAGGAGTCTTGCATCTTCGAGCAATCTCTCAGCCTTCTCAAGTCGATACTTTGAGAGCGTCTTCTTCTCTTCTTTGTCGAGAGTCATAGAAGATTATTCCCTCCTTTTTAATACTGTTGAGAAATGGGCTGCCGAGCCTCTCGTGGAATTTCAATTCCTCTTGTGAACGGATTGTAAGGGAAAAAGATATGTCCGTTGCAAGTTCATACATATAAAAAATATCAATGATCTTATTTTTCAATTCTCGCGATTTTTCATCTACAACGATCAGTACGTCGAAATCAGAATCGCCCCGGAAGTCTCCCCGAGCCCTCGACAATGGCCTCCAAGATTCTCCTGTCGGCAGACAGTTCACCGGCGATCTTCTGCAAAATATCCTTTTCTTTTTTAAACATACGTGAATGCTATCACACGTCATTGCGGTATTACAAGTTTGAGGGAAGGTATAGATATTGAGGTAATTGACAAGACTAAAGAAAATGCCTTACAATGAAAGTAAGGAATAGAATCCTTACAAGGAGGTATTTGTGGTTACAGCTAAACTTACATCAAAAGGACAGATAACCATACCGAAGGAGGTGAGGGCCAAACTCGGCATTGCTTCCGGCGAAGATATTGTTTTTGAGGAGAAAAATGGTCTTTTTTATATTAAAAAAGGTATCAGAAAATCTCCTTTTAACAAATGGATAGGATACCTGAAAACCGCTCAGGTAAAAAAGACAGATGCAATCATTGAGGCGTTGAGAGGGAAGTGATAACCGCAATCGATACTAACATCCTGCTTGATATTCTTATTCCTGATGAAGAGTTTATGCTGAGTTCTAAAATTTTGTTGGAGAGTTATGCAGAGAAAGGACAGCTCATCATCTGTGAAGTTGTATACGCTGAGCTTGCTTCTCAATTTCATTCCGGAAAAACACTGAAAGATTTCTTAGCAGATACCCACATCAGGTTAACGCATTCAAATGAGACATCACTTTTCCTTGCTGCTGAAAAATGGAGAGATTATAGGGTAAAAAGGAAAGATGGTCTGCATTGTCAAACATGCGGGAAAAGCATTCCTATTAATTGTCCATCATGCAAAAATACTATTTTATTCAGACAACATATCGTCAGCGATTTTATGATAGGAGCTCATGCATTTATAAATGCTGACCTGCTGCTCACGAGAGACCGTGGGTTTTACAAAGCGTACTTCAAAGACCTCAAGATGGGATAAAAATTATTGACGCAGGGTCGGCGGCTTCGCCTGAGTAACCCCCTCTATCCCCCTTATCCTACGGGGGAAGTATTTTCCCCTTTTCTCGTATTTTGTTCCTCCCCTTATCTTCAGGGGAGGTATAGGAGGGGTTATCCTCTCCGCCAGTTTGGTCAAAAACAGTCTAATTGGAATCCTCGTACCCTAGGATTCTATTGTTTTTTCTGATTGTTCACTTGAATCCTTGGACCCTTGACCCCTCGAATCCTGTCTCTTTTCATCCTCTAAACAATATCGCCGGATCAATTCGCCTGATTTTTCTTATGGAGATATACGCCGAGGCAAAACACATGAGGAAGGTCATGAAAAATACGATGAGATTTGTCCACCATTTGACGACCATTACCATATCAATGGCCTCATAAAATTTGACTGAAATGAGAGTTATGATCAAGCTGATCAGATAGCTGAGAAGCGCGATGATAAAGGCCTGGGTGAAAATGATCTTATAGACATCCATATTCTCTGCACCGAGTGCTTTCAGTGTGCCGAATTCCTTTATATGCTCAGTGGTCGAATTATAGATCGTCTGCCCAACAATTAAGGTGCCCACCAGGAAACTTATTAATATCGTGATCAGAAACGCATACCCAACACCTGTTTCAAAAGTCCAATACATTCGCGTTTTCCTGCTAAATGCAGCTTTTGAATACACATCAACCCCCTGCAATTTCTCTTTCAGGCTTTCGATAACTTTGTTTACCGAATAACCTGGTAAAACCTTGGCGATGATAAAAACAGTGTTATCTGGACCGACCCAACCGATCAAGACTTTGCGCGAGTGTGTACGATGTAAATATTATTGGTGCAGTGGTGAAGGATTTTACTTCCTCTGATATCCCTACAATCTGTAACCTTCTCCAGAATATGTCTCTATATTCGCCAACTTTTATCTTACCCAGTCGTCTCATAGCAGATTCATCAACGATAGCAAAGTCTACCGTTCTTTACTGACTCTTGCATCGCCGATCTTCATTTTCCAGGGTCCGCCAATCCCTGTATCCGGGTTGTATCCAACGATTTCAACCTGTTCAGTTCCACCTTCTTTTTGTCTTGATATTAGCGCCCAGGTAACGATCAACTTTTCTGCCCACTGCACACCTTCAGTGGAGAGCACATGGTAATAAAGGTATTCCGGGAATCGGATGGGAAAAGTCAAAGTTTTTACTGTTTTTTGATGTTATCCAGATATCTCCGGGTGAATGATCAATTATGGTAGATGATGTTTCCATCAGACCAAAATAGATTCCTAGTTGTGCAAAGATAAGACTTACAGCGAATATGACGCCAATCAGGGTAATAAGGGTTCTGACTTTATCGTAGAGGAGAATTTTGAGAGCAACGTCAAACATTGATAAATATTATCATAGATAGCATATGTCTACAATGTGCTTTGACGATCGGAAGTACCGGTAAATATATGATGATGAGTTTTCAGCATTGTCTGAAAAGGTGGCCTTAATTCATCAAGTGAGACATGATAAAATGTAATTATTATGAAAGTACTGCTTATTAATGCGAATACATTCAAGCAGCCATGGCCCGTTATCCCATTCGGGCTTTGTTGTATAGCCGCTTCGTCGAAAATGCATGGCATGAAGTAAAGGTCTTAGACCTCTGTTTTTCAAAGAGACCCTCACTGAAATGGCGAATGTCATAAATAGAGTGGAATCCTCAGGTAGTTGGTGTGAGCATAAGAAACATCGACAATTCTGCTGGTTATAATACGCTTTTTCTTTTGGAAGGGACAAGATCAAGTATCATCAATCCGCTCAAGAAGCATGTTCCATGGCCCAATTGTTATCGGAGGGCCCTCAGTAGGAATTAATGGTGCAGATATGCTCGAATTCTTTGATCTCAATTATGCCATCCGGGGTGATGGCGAAGCCGCTATTGTAGAATTTTTGCGAAGACTCAATGATAATCTTTCTTTGAAAGGTCTGCCGGGACTTGTTTGGAGAGAGAACGGGAGGGTTGTAGAGGACAATGAGCCTTTCCGCATTGACGATCTTGATACTTTGCCCATAGTGAATCCAGGGCGCTATATTGATCTCAGACCATACCGGAGATTCGATTCACCACTTCAGGTGCAGACAAAGCGAGGCTGCGCTTTAAAATGTTCTTACTGTACCTATAACAGGATTGAAGGCGCATACTGCCGTCTTCGAAGCCCTAAGCGAGTTGCAGAGGAGATTCAGCTACTTGTGCGGGAGACAGGCATAAATTATATCGAGTTTACTGACAGCACCTTCAATGTTCCTCTCAAACATGCAAAAGCCGTCCTGCGAGCCGTCATTGAACTGAAGATGGATCTCAGATTGAGGACCATGGGCCTGAACCCGGAGCAGTTGACGAAGAGCTTGCAGATTTGCTCAAAGAAGCAGGATTCCGGGATGTGGATCTGGGAGTAGAATCAGGCTGTGATATTACGCTGAAGGGCTTGGGAAAAAATTTTACGAAGAAAGATATTCTGAGGGCAGGAAAGCTATTGAATGATCGAGGCATTCCCGTGACTTGGTACCTTCTCGTCGGTGCACCAGAGGAGACCCGTGAAACCCTGACAAGAAACGTTTGAAACGATAAATCAAGCTGCGTCGAAATGGGACCTGATTAATGTCGGGGTTGGAGTTCGAGTTTACAAAGGCGCACCGATTGCGGACGAGATGAGGATTAAAGAACCTGGCTGTGCCGACGACAACTTTCTCAAGCCAGTCCACTACAGCCCTGACGCCCTCAGCCTTGATGAAGTCAAGGTACTCACCAAGAAGATGGCCTCAAGCCATGCTAACTACTTTATGTATGATGAAGACGAGGATACGCCGCCTTTTGTACTGATGATCGGGGCTTCTCTCCTCAAGGTATTTGCTCCAAGACAGCCCATTTGGAGGCTGCATATCCTCATAAGGAAAATACAGAATTTCTTGGGGATCGGTTTCTTGAAGAGGATACTATTCAATTACAGAAATGGCAAGGCGAATTAGCAGGAAACATATAGATTCTTGAATGGTTTGAGAAAGAAGGGCGTAGGAATTTTCAAATGTTGTTCCCGCCTATTTTCGGAGGATTTCTCGATACTCATATGGGTATGAAACTGTTTAGTAAGTCTTGCGCCATAAATGTTTGCCGACTCAAACAGGTCATTCCACTCCTCCTGGGAAAGGGCAGCTTGTATAGACTCCTTATACCGCTGCTTCATGATTTTCGGGTAAGAAAATCCTAATATGTTTACGTCAAATTCCATAAGAAACCTTGATAACCTTATTAAATCCCGCACTAATAGCGCCCCTTCTTTCTTTAAGACCCTTACCATTTCGGCCACCATTTCAATTGGTTTTGGGATATGATGGAGCATGTTATGACAGAAAACGGAATCAAAAGTTTCTTTTTCAAAGGGTAAATTCTTTGCGTCGCCCTTCACAAAATCGATTCTTTCACTGACACCTTCAGATTCGGCATTTAATCTTGCCACTTTGAGCATTGTATCGGACAAATCTACACCCGTGACTTTGGCAGTCGGATTGTATTTTGCAACTCCGATTGCGATCCAGCCTGTTCCTGTTCCAACATCAAGAAATGATCCATCTGATGTACTTAGGTTAAGAACGGACTCAACAAAACCAGCGTGGAGGATTAGCAGATATTTTCTGACAAGCACGTCGTAGGCAATGACTTCGTCTTCAAGAACCATCGCCTCAGGTTCAAGAATTCTCATGTTTAATTTTATCAAGAAAATCTTATATTGTCGACTGCGTGTAACGTATCTAGCGTATCTCTTAACTCTCCTAGATTACGAATCGGCTTGCGGGCCTTGCGGGCTGAAAAAAAGGCAACGGCTTTAACTGATTCCGTTGCCTTTTAACAAGTTGATGAAAGTTTTAGTTTATCTTACGTCCTTTTGCGGCGCGAGACTACCGCTAAACCTAACAAACCAGCTCCGAGCAAAAGTAGGGTACCCGGTTCAGCAGCCTCGGCGACAACTTCTGTTTCTTCATTCATGGTGAGCGTCACAGTGTATCTACCTGCGGCCAATAAGTCAGTTATCACCTCAAAGTAATTATTAACCAAAACGGCTGGGTCTAAATCACCTACGACTGCAGATCCCAATTGAGTCGGGTCGTAGATTTCCTGGCCTTCTTCAGCGAACACCGTTTGGCCTAAGTTGAGAGAAAATGGATCAAAATTTTCGGTGCCACCCTCAATAGTCCCAACAGTACCATCAGGAGCCCACTCGAGAACTTCAGCACCGGCAGCATTAGTAATAGTTAGTGACGCCGTAAGACCCCCGTAGCGACGCTAAGCCCACCAACCTGATAACCACCAATAGCAGTGATGATTGCCTCAATATATGGAGCAGCATATCCTCCGAACTGAATTGACCCTGGAGCGGTCAGATCTACCTCAAATGTCACAGCCGTTACCGATCTGTTGCTTCCCACGGCACCTGCTGTCGTTGTTGGCGGCGCTGTTACGTTGGATTCAGCTTTGTTGACCGCCTGGATGCGGATTGAGTTAGTCGGGATAAGTTCTGACGTGAAATCATCCACGCCTTACTGACAGAATAATTTGTGTCGTCCAAGCCTAGCACGTCCAAATCAGTCGCAGAAGAAGGTTGCGGCGTTCCCTCGGGCTGCCATAATCGCGGTCAATGGGGGGATGGCATTTGTGGGCCCAATCGAACCGTAGAGCCGGCTCCGTTTATTGTGGCACTAGCTTTTTCGGTATAAGCGGGTAATGTGATGGTCGGATATATCTGGTCACCATCGGCATTATAGAACGTGAACAAAGCGTCGTAAATATTGTTCCAAGAGACGGCATAGGAAATTACGTCAGCACGTGCTATTGCGGCAAGCCCCAAGACAAGTATTGAAACCATGAACAATAACAACATCTTTTTCATTTCTTTCACCTCCTTTCCCTTTAAATTTACTTTTGTTTGTTCTTTTTTCCATCTATAACACCTCCTTTACGGTCTAATTATCTTTTGGATTTAACCCCTCTTATGCAACCCGTGTGCCAGTTTTTAACATATTGATTTTTAAGGATATTTTTTAGAGGGGTCTTGAGAGGGGGCAAAAGTGTAAAGTTTTCCGACACTTTTTTTATGGAAAACTTTACACTCGACATGAAAAAGCAACAGTTTTTGAGGGGGGGAAAAACGA
Organism: Thermodesulfovibrionales bacterium; assembly: GCA_963715195.1. GTDB lineage: Bacteria > Nitrospirota > Thermodesulfovibrionia > Thermodesulfovibrionales > SM23-35 > JALHSV01. Next base: position 17,814 of record CAVQRT010000001.1, read on the forward strand.
CCGCTACGCTCGAGGAGCACTTCGTTTGAGGACCGCTTCGCTTGAGGACCGCTCTGCTTGAGGCACAAGGTTGGAGGCTGGAGGCCAGAGGATCACTTCGTTTGAGGCCTGCTACTTGCTGATGCTACACGCTTACTAACGCTAACCGCTACATGCTAATCGCTATGATTTTAAAGCAAATTCTAAATCCCAAGCTCTAAATTCTAAACAAATCCCAAATTTTAAATTCCAAACAATAAATCAAAAAGCTCAATAATGCGCAACAAGAAGGATTCCGAACAAGTCAGAATGACAGCCCGGGAGAAATTAACATTAAATATTGAAAATTAGTACACAATGTGTGATAATTCTTGTATGAGCGTGATTACCAAGACAATCGGAAAAAGGAAATATTCTTACCTTGCCATCAGAGAGGGTAAAAAAGTGGTTCATAAATACCTTGGCTCTTTTGATGACCCCAAAGTATCCAAAATAGCATTAATGGAGAAAGAGACGTCAACTGTCCCCATTCGCTTTAGTTCTCTGTTCTGGGATACAAGTCTGAGTAATGTGCACCTTAAGAGAAATGCCCGGTATATCATCGAACGTATTCTTGAATTCGGAGACATTGATGCGCTGGAATGGCTGCAGAGGATCTATCCTGTTAAGACAATCATTCATGTATTGTATTTAAACAAAGTCCTTTCGGAAAGATCGCGTAATTTCTGGACAATATGGTTTGGAGTAGGAGATGCATAGGGAATGTTTTCCTGAACAGGGCTGGCTTGTCCTAAAAAGCCTTAAGGATTTGTTTTTAAAGCATAAAGCAGTTTTAGCCGGAGGAACTGCATGTGCCCTTCATTTGGGGCACAGGATATCAATGGATCTGGATTTCTTTACCGGTATGGATTTTCACATCGAGTACGTTATTGCAGAGATAAGAAGGGCAGAACATCCTTTCCAAGTTGTTTCAGAAGGAGAAGGCTATCTGATTGTAACTATCGAAGGTATAAAGGTTTCTCTCTTTAAATACGAATATCCCTTCCTGGAAACCCCAGTCGTCTACGAGGCTATTCCGGTAGCCGGTTTGCTCGATATCGCTTCGATGAAGATTATCGCCATCAGCCAAAGGGGAACGAAAAGGGATTTTGTAGACCTTTATTTCATCATGCAGGAGATCCCCTTTCACAGGATTGCCAATCATATGGTGAAGCGCTTTGGAAAAGGGAGAGTACATCCTGTCCACGTAGGTAAATCGCTCGTATATTTTTCAGATGCTGATTCAAATCCAGAGCCTGAATATGTTAGCGGCCGGGGTGAGAGCTGGGAAAAGATCAAGTTTTTTTTCAGGAGCCATGTGAAGCAGTTCGTCCTTGACCTTGATAGTGCGGTGAAGGCAAACTCTAAATCCTAAACAAATTCTAATCGCTACTCGCTAATCGCTAACGCTGGCTACCACTTACTTCTTGAGATTGCTCCTTCTGAAAAAAGCAAGGCCTGCAAGGCCGGAACCGAGCAGGAAAAGCGTTGCCGGTTCTGGGATGGATTCAGTTTGGAAGCTCAGGGCAATTTTACTTACAGAGTAACGACAATCAGGATCAAGAGCGTAACCGATAAGGCCATCTCTTAATCCAGTCATTGTAAAGCAGGAGTTCAGATGCATTGAAATCAAGTAAACTATCCAGGATTGATCCATTTCGTGCACTTTTTTCGTTGTTTACTTCACGCTCGTTAGTATCTTCGTACGTGAAGAGCAGTATGCCCTGATTGTGAAAAAAGTCGTGTCACCGGGGCCATCATTGTATCTTTCTAACTCCAAGGGGAGCAGTTGTCGAGTAAATGGATATAAGAATATTCAGTTTCAATTTTCCAGTTGTTTATGTCTGATAGGGTAAACGTTGCCTCGGTAATAGTCTCGTCTGAACCAAGGACCTGGAGTAATACCCCATGTGTATGCATAACCATGGTTCAGATTCAATATTATTCGGATTGAGACTAAATTCATAACTGACTGCATAAGCATCTTTTCCTACCGAACAGGCAAATGATTGCGAGTGCTGCACAGAGGATGATGAATGATCGTTTCATGATGGTATTCTCCTTAATAAATTATTAAATTTTCTAAAGCAAGATTTATACCATGAAATTGTTTTTCTGGTCAGTGATAAAACATGTAAACCAGACAATACAGACTGGTTCAGGAATGAATATTTTTTAAGTTATTAATTTAAAAGGGAATTATTTAAAAAGAGTAAACCGGACAGTGTATCTGAAAAATATATCTGAGCTGGCAACCACCTTTAATTGAAAGGACTGCTAGGCATCAAAAATCCAAAAGTGTAAAGTTTTTTTACATAAATCTATAGTTTTAATATTTTAATACTAAAGTTTCATTATTTGACTATCTTAACAAAAAAATTTTATTCTAATTAGTCTCATTATATTTGTATCGAATGGAAACAAAAAAATGTCTTGATTTTTATTTTTTTTAAGCTATTATTAATATATGTCCCTGGCGCTGTAACCATACAGATCAGCTAATCGAAACTCTTATTACGCCGCGGTTCCGCCGGGGTTATTTAAAACGGGAGGGATATTCAGGGGATTACATTGTGGCAGGCGGGGGAGTGTCTTTAGGGGAATGATTCTTCAGAAAGACTTTTTCTAGCAGTAACTTCCGCTATTTCATGAAATGAAAAACAAACAATACTCATATTATTTCTGCGTAGACAAAAATATGTGTGTCAGTTCCTGGGGAAAAGATGCAGAGCATTTTACCGGGAAGACTTCATCATCAGCCCTCAGGAAAAAGTATTATGAGGTATTTCCGCGGCTGCGGATGAACGGGCAGGATGTTGTGCAAAAGAGCCTTCGGCATAACAAGACATCGATGCTCAATGGTTATACGTTTAACTGTCTGTACGGTCAGAGCACGTCGGATATCAGGATAGACCCGCTCAGGGATATTGCGGGGAACGTTGTCGGAGCGAAAGTGGCGGTCTACGAACCATCCGGAATGCCCTGGAGTTCGGGCACTTGAAGACTCGCGACACTTCATAAACATTGGAAAGCAGGCTACGATCTTTGCGCACAGAATCAGAAATCCCCTGAATGCCATAAAAGGTGCTGTTGTATACCTGAGGGAAAAGTATCAAAAGGATGAGACATTGCGGGAATTCACCAATATCATGGAAGATGAGATTGGAAAGCTCAACAACTCCATCTCGAAATTCCTCGGTGCTTCGCTGTCGGACATGGAACCGGCAGAGACCGATATGAATCTGATCCTGAAAAAGATAGAAATTATCACTTCCCTTCAGGCGAACAGCCATAAAATAAAATCGAGCTACGAATATGGGAAGATTCCGCCCGTCAAGATAGATTCCTTTCAGTTTGAACAGGCAATTCTGAATGTCATCAATAATTCCCTTGAAGCTATGAGGGAAGGAGGGAATCTGAACGTGAGGTCAGGAGGGATCAAACGGCTCGGCAAGAAATGGGCCATGATCGAGATTTCGGACACCGGCGGCGGAATTAATAACAGTAAAAAAAGTGATTCCCCGGCGGGGTCTTTTCATGAGGGAAGGGGGTTTGGATTGTTTATTACCCATGAAGTTCTCAAGTCCGTCAGAGGGGATATGGAAATAAAGAGTAAAAGAGGTTCCGGGACAACAGTGAAAATGTATTTGCCAGGGGCGTAGCATGAGAATGCCGGATACGAAGGGTAATGTACTGATCGTTGACGACGAACCGAATGCCGTCAGGGTTCTCTCAGCGATACTGGGAAATCAGGGTTATTCCATTCTTGAATCTCATGATGCTACCAGTGCAGTCAATGTGCTCGGGCACAACGAGGTAGATGCAGTCATAACGGACATCAGGATGCCCGGGGACGACGGCCTGTATTTATATGATTACATTTCCGAAAAATATCCTCAGATTCCTGTAATCTTTTTAACGGCCTACGGCACTGTTGACTCGGCCGTCCATGCGATACTCGACGGAGCGTTTTACTATTTCATCAAGCCGCCGGATTATGAGAAGCTCAAAAGCATACTCGCACGGGCGGTGGAACAGAGCTGTCTGAAAAGAGAGCTTGAATACCTCAGAAAAAAACTGCCCGCTGAAAGTCATCGGACCCAAATATCTGGTTCCACACCCGAAATGCTCAGGATATTCCAGACGATTGAGGCAGTCAGAGATTCTGAGAGCAGCACGCTCATCTGTGGTGAAACCGGTACAGGAAAGGAGCTCATTGCAAAGACATTGCATTACAGCAGCATCAGATCTGACAGACCATTCGTCCCGGTAAACTGTGCTGCGATCCCTCGAGAACTGATGGAATCGGAACTCTTCGGGTATGAGAAAGGTGCGTTTACCGGGGCGCTGTCGAGAAGAGTGGGCAGGTTTGAAGAGGTGGCCGGAGGGACAATTTTCCTGGATGAGATCGGAGAGATGGAGCTTTCACTCCAGTCGAAACTCCTTCGGGTGCTTGAAGAGAGAGAAATGGAACGGCTCGGGAGCAATAAAAAAATAAAAGTTGATTTCAGGCTCCTGTCTTCAACCAACCGCGACCTGCGCGAAGAAGTCCGGAACGGACATTTCAGAGAAGATCTCTATTACAGGATCAACGTAGTACAGATTACCGTGCCGCCCTTGAGAGAGCGGAAGGATGATATCCCGCTTCTTATCTCGGAATTCATGCGGGAATTCTGTGCCCGGGAAAATAAAGTGCTTGAGATATCCGATGAGGCGATGAAAATGCTGATGAGTTACCACTGGCCTGGCAATATCAGGCAGCTCAAGAATGTGATAGAACGGGCGGTTGTCCTCGCCAAGAAAGGAAATATCAGTATCAGGGATCTTCCCGAAGAGTTCGGACATCGCAGAAGGCAGCAAAGCCGGAGCGAGAAAATAACGAGCCTGAAGGAATTCGAGATACTGCATATTGCCAATGTCCTGAAGGAATGTCAGGGGAATAAATCGAGAGCAGCAAAAATGCTTGGCATATCACGGAAAGCCCTCTATAAGAGATTCAAGGAATTTCCCATTCTGATGTAATCGGTTTTCAACAGAGATCATCAGGGTCTTCTTTAGGAGTTACAGAGGCGATCCGGCGTGAATAGTACTGACGGTTATCGCGTACTCGGTTGTCCCCATATATTCGCTACAAAATCCGCGGCAGCAAAAAAA
>CAVQRT010000002.1:0-367289 GCA_963715195.1 Thermodesulfovibrionales bacterium
TTTTTTTGCTGCCGCGAATTTTTCCGAGATACTTGATCTTTTGAAATTTATAGAACTGGGAAGGTATCTACAAAAGTTGCTGAAAAAGAAAGTCGAGTTCGTGGATAAGCAGGAGATTAAACCACAGTTGAAAGAGATGATCATGAAAGAAGTTATCTACATATGACAAGGAAGTACAGACTTTTAGTTGAGGATATTCTGGATGCTATCGTGTGGATAGGGAAATTTACAAAGGATATGCACTTTGAACAATTTCGTGCTGATGAAAAGACGAAAACCGCTTCTGTGAAAAAACTCGGGATACTCGGCGAGGCTGCAAAGAACATCCCGCAGGCGATAAGGGTCGGGCAAAAAAACTACCATAGGCAGATATGGCGAAAATGTGAGACAAGTCCTGAAAGTTACAGATCTAAGCATTTGGAGGTTGACACCAATGAGGGGAAAAGTGTTATTTTATAGGCAATTGTGGGCGATTAGCTCAGCGGGAGAGCGCTTCCTTCACACGGAAGAGGTCGCTGGTTCGAGACCAGCATCGCCTACCATATAAATTGCCTATTGTTTCCCCTACTTCCTTTCCTGATTTCCTCCTTGACTTTCATGGTTTTTGAACTAAAAAAGATGGAATCACAAATCCATTTATGGACCAAAATTGGAAACGACAAAATGAATAAAAAGATCGCGTTCCGGTGGCTTCTGCTCATCATTCTTCTCCCGTTCCTGTTGCTGCTCAAAGCAGAAGCAAAAATTGCCGATCTGGTTTCTGAAGCCACCCTCTCCAACGGCATGAAAGTCATCCTCATTGAAAATCACAAGGCACCTCTTGTCACCTTTCAGGTATGGTATCGTGTCGGCTCCCGCAATGAGTCCTGTGGAAAAACAGGACTATCGCACATGATGGAACATATGATGTAAGAGGGAACATGAATAGTCGGACCTGAAGAATATTCCCGCATCTTACAGAAAAACGGCGGAGACGATAATGCCTTCACAACTCGGAACTATACTACTTTTTTTGTTAATATCAGCGCAGACCGTATCCATATTCCTATAGACCTCAAGGCTGAAAACTCTCTTCTGTCAAAGGATCCCAATCTTTTCTACATCTTTGCAACAGTTGCGCCACGGAAAGATGTGCGGGAAGTTGAACATGCATTATATGATGAATTATTGATCCTCCAAAAGATTTCATTGGAGCCCGTGAGCTTGCAAAAGTGAAAACCCAGATTGAGGCTGATTTTCTTTTTGCTCAGGATTCACTATTCAGCCATGCTATGATGCTCAGACAATTTGAAATAGTTGCCGGATGGCGAAAAATTGATGATTATCTCCCCTCAATACAAAAAGTAACGTCAGAAGATATCCGGTGCGTTGCAAAGCAATACCTTACGGAGGATAACAGGACAGTCGGAATCCTCATCCCTATTTCAAAACAAGAGGTGAAGTCTGATCCCCCGGAATTACCGGAGAATCATTCTCGCAAAAAAGACTGGTAGAGCATTTATTTCTTAAACGCCCTCCATAACAGATATACGGCTGCAAAACCTGCAGCAAGTGGGAGGGTGATTCACGGCCTGCCACTCACATCTGCTTTGACCGGGCCGTGAAATCCTGACACATCTGACCAATTGACATGGCAATTGCTCCAACCCCACTGATCCAGCAAAAGTACCATGGCAACAATAAAACAGCAACCAAGAATGATGAACCCTGTCCGCATTAAATGTCCGCCTCCTCTGATTTATTTCCCTTGTATCAAACCCGCCCTCAAATATCGGCTATTAATCTGTTATGGTCTCATTTTAACACATCAATGTTATTGACAATTAAGCGGTTTTTTGCTAATTTTGAAGCGACTTGAAATACAAATATATATTCGTATTATAGAGATTATCCAATATGAGGATGCCTAAATCCGAAAAGGAGGGGATATGAAGAAATTCGTACCGGTTTTTAGCTTATTGGCTTTCTGTTGCATACTAGCATTATTTTTAGCATCATGTGGTGGAGGTGGTGACAGCTCTGCTTTTACAAAACCCGGCGGAGGGAATGACGGAGGTTCAGGGAATGGCAGTGCTGATGAGGGGACTTTAAAATGGAGCTTTAAGGCAGAGGGAGCTATAAATTCGTCGCCTGCGGTAAGTTGTGATGGAACTATTTATGTTGGCTCCGATGACGGTTTCCTGTATGCCGTTAATCCTGACGGAACTTTGAAATGGAAATATGAAACAGGCGGCAGCATCGTGGCATCACCGTCAGTAAGCGAAGACTGCTCTGTTATTTATGTTGGTTCTGTTGACCGTCAGATATACGCCATAAATTCCGATGGAACATTGAGATGGGTGATTCCCACGAAATCGAATTTCTATTCTTCGCCGGCGATCGGCAGTGATGGAACAATTTATATCGCCGGTAAACTTCAGGATCTCCTCGTTAAATGTTTTGGCGAACTCAGTGTTCAGGTTAGCTATTTATATGCTGTAAATCCAAATGGCTTTATTATTTGGTCAGTTGAGTTGTCCGGCGATACGAACTCAACTCCTGCAATTGCATACAACGGGACAATCTATATAGGAACTGATGGTGACATTGGCTATGACAGGGTAAATCAATGTGATGAGGAGTCAGACTATTTACCAAGCAGTGTTTACCCAAACAGTTTTCCGGCGAATGGTCATCTTTATGCAATTCGACCGGAAGAGACTAGAGGGACTATATTGTGGGATTTCAGGACATTAGGTGACGTCGATTCCTCTCCTGCTTTAGGACCTGACGGTACAATCTATGTCGGGTCTGACAGCTATATATATGGTTACGGAGAAAAGAAAAGTGAAATCATAACTTATGGTCCAACAACTATTGGTTATTTCTACGCAATTAATCCAAACGGTGTATTAAAATGGCTTCAAGACTTGTATGGAGATGTCAATTCATCGCCTGCCATAGCCAGTGATGGAACTATTTATGTTGGCTCAGATAAAAATGATATCTTTGCATTAAATCCTGATGGGTCAATAAAGTGGGTGTATCCCACTAGAAACGATGTGAATTCTTCTCCTGCAATAGGAGAGGACGGTACGATATACATTGGCTCAGATGATGGTTTCCTCTATGCCTTAAATTCTAACGGGACTGAAAAATGGAGATACGAAGCCGGCAGTGCCATAGGATCCTCTCCAACAATAATCAGCAACGGGATTATATATGTTGGATCATCGGACGGAAGCCTTCTTGCAATCGGTAGTAAAAGCACTCTCATGAACAGTCCGTGGCCTAAATTCCGGCATGATTTAAAGAACCATGCGAGACAGTGATAATTTGACACGATAAAAAGGGGGTGATTGGCAGAAACACTAAGAAGGTGCCTGTGTCGTATGACACGGATAAATCGTAAGGAGGTAAATAATGAAAAAAATATTTTTGTTTTTCCTAGTGGTATCATTGATAGTAATGTCCTCAGTAGCATATGGAGCAGAAAAAGCATTGCTCGGCAATGGCAATATTGCACTGAAGTTAGATTATCTTAGTTTTACTGAAGATGTATTGGACGATATCGATACTGATGACGCTTTGTATATTGGGCTTGAGGCTTACAACAAAACAATATCGAATTTATATGTGGGAATGGAAATCGGCTATGCGAGTTCTGATGGCAATGCAAGAATCGATGATGTTAAAGCAGATACAGAGCTAACCTTCGTACCTATCGAGCTTAATCTCAAATATGCCTTGGATATTAATCCCCGGTTTGTTGTTGACTTCGGTGCAGGCGTCTCCTATAACTGGATGAAACTGGAATTTTCCAAATGGGGGGGCGTATCATCTCCAGGGGACGATTGGCTCTGGGGAGGGCAGTTCTTTGCGGCCCTAAATTATAAGATCGACCGGTTCTTCATAGGAATAAACGGTAAATATCAGCTCACAGAAAATTTTGAAATAGATGACTATGAGACTGATGTTAATGCCAATAACTGGAGAATCGGCGGACAGGCAGGAATAATGTTCTAATTTTTTTACAGGAACTCACAAAATGAAGGAGAGGCGGGTTTTTTACCCGCCTCTCCTTTTTCATGACGAAATAAAATTCGTTTGCAAAACCCGGTCTTACTGAGGACGAATAAAACAAACCCCAGAAGAGGGATTCGCTATTTCTTTATTTCTTTTTACCGCCTTTGCCGCAACCACATTTCTTGCACATGGATAGAACCTCCTTTATTTAGGATTGTGATTGTATTTTACGGCAAATCGGTTTTGATTACAATATGCACGTAAACCATCATATTTAATAATTTGAATTCTCCTTTTCTATTGACATAACTCTTTCATTTTTATTAGTATTAAAGGTTTTTATTTCCTGGCATGCTTTACGCCTGCGCAAGCAGTACCAATCAATCAGGAAATGACAGATAAGGGCAAGTGCGTGCCCGGGCCGGACGGATAAGGTATAAACCCTTTAACGTTTTGAATTTATAGCAGAAAGGAGGGATTGAGATGGCAGAGAAAGGAAAGTCGAAGACCGATGTTGGATCACGCGCAGATGCAAAAAGCAGAATACAGCGCTGCAGCATCTGCGGGAACAAGGTCGAAATTGTTTTATCTGTTTCCTCTTCTGGCAAGAAGAGAATGAAACGGATGTGCTGTGAAGGATAATCTGTCAGTCCTCCAGCGGTAAAGATTCATTTTCTTGCCGCTGGAGACTGTTCCCGCATTACACACCTTCATTGTTTATAATAACAATGTATCTGTAACTTCCCTGCTAGCCTCCACGATAAGTAGCATGCATGTATCAAATCACAAGAGTTTTTCAAACTCCCAATGATCTTCCGTAATAAGGATACCTTCCCCCCGACAGGCAAAAAGTATTATTATATTTCATAGGATGGAAAGTTTTACAAATTTGGCATAGTTACTGTAGTGTATGACGTTTGACGCTGTTTACAAGCACATGTCCCAAAGTGAAAGGAGGTGATTTCATTGAAGAAATTAATAGCTTTGACCCTCTCAATTCTTTTTGTCTTAACTGTGACAAGTCTTTCCCTGGCAGGAAGTGGCGCAAGAATGAGACAGGCCATGGAGGCAATGGGAGGAAAAGAGATCGCAGGTGAGGTGACCGCTGTTGATGCGAAAGAGAAAACAATTACCGTCAAAGGAATGAGGGGCCTTATCACCGCCACCTGTGATGAAAAGACGTTTGTGAAAATGGGCAACGTAATAAAAACCTGTGCAGAGATCAAGGTTGGCGACAAGGCAAATATGCTTTTTGAAGCTGGCGAGGGGAAGAATGTCGCAAAATCGATTTTCCTGCAGCATTCCGGCAGTCCCTTCTCCTGAGGAGAAAGAAGCCGAACCGATGAAAACAGAACCGAAGCAGTAAGTTATTAGGAACAGGTTTTTCTGAAACGGGTTCAAGCCTGAAACTTGAACCCGTCTTATTTTCGAGAAACTTCAGTGTGATGGGCTGTGACTGTGTTCTTCAGCGTGTTCATGCTCTCCGCCCTGCCCATGGCCTTCATCATGTCCGTGACCGTGCTCTTCATGCAGTTCTTCATAGCCTTTGAACATTGCGATAATATGCGCCATTGGAGTATGCCCGAGGGTTGCAAGATAGAAATGGACAATCATGAAAGCGCTGAAGAATATCCAGAGGAAGACATGGATCATATCTGCAATTTGTATCCCACCGATAAGGTTAACAGCAGGACCAAAGAGATTGGGGTCCCAGAGGAAAAGCCCGGTTATGATCTGAACGGGAATAAGGGCAGCCATGATCATAAGATATGAAACCTGCTGCATGGGATTGAATTTATCGTCGGGCATCGGATGATGCGGATTCTCATCGCCCACCATAATACCGAATCCATAAAACTTTGCCTGCACGAGGGCCTTCTTTGCAAAGGCTACCGGGTGGTGGAGCGGTGGGATATAGATCTTTATCTTCAGGGTGAGGAGATAATAAAAAAGCCAGATGCAATAATTTGCAAGCAGGATAAAGCCCAGCCAGCTGTGGATCTTGACCGCCCATTCAAAAGACATCAGCTGAAAATAATCCGGATACCGCATCTGTGCCCCTGTTACGATCAAAATGACAAAACCGAGTGCGTTCACCCAGTGCCATATTCTGATCGGTAATGGATGAAGATATATTCTCGTCATTATTTCTTACCTCCCTTCCCCATTCTCCGCAATGACCTCAGTGGTGAAGTGATTATTCTGAATGTTATATGACCAATCGGCACCGCTATTCCGCCAATCAATGCAACAACAAAGAGAATATCAAAAAGCTTTATGCTTGTGCTGCCGAGCGCATAGAATTTCCGCGCCGGGATTATGGTATATACTGAATTCAACACGTCATTTTTTGCCTGGAGAAGCCTCGTCTTCCCTTCTGCATTCTTTGTGACAATAAAGATGTTCTCGAAAAATTCCGCATCCGGATGATGACATTTTTCACAATCCCTCGTTGCCTCTGTCTTTGCACCGATCAAATGTGCATCTGCTGCGGTCGCCACATCCATTTTGCCCATGAAAAACGTCGTTGTATCTTTCTTATAGAGAATGGCAAACAAATCCCAGATTTCCTTTGCGTCGACACTGCCGTCTGCATTGGCATCAATTTTCTGCATCAGACTTTCCGAATCGGTTTCCAATGTCTTCAGCAGTTCTTCTTCGGGGAGCGGTTTTCCGGTCTTCCGGTCATAAATACTCAGGTAGACCGCCCGCGCAGCACTGGGAGAATGGCATGCAGCGCAGGACACAACATCGAAATGGGCTTCCGCAAAGGAAGGCAAAGTAACGGGTGGATTTTTTAGCCAGCTGTTATGAACTTTTGCTGTTTGCTGGTGGCACTTCAGACAGCCATCCTTGATCTTGGTCGTCATGGTAGATTCAACATTGTGGGCATTGTGACACGAAGCGCAGGTCGGGGCATTCTGAACCCCCTTCCTCCAGGCTTTGCCGTGCATGCTTGCTTCATATGAACTGTTCATGTTCGAATGGCATTTGTTGCATGAGGAGATTCCGATATCCCGGTGTTTCTTCGTACTGAGCACTGTGTGGTCGCGATGGCAGTCGGTGCATGTCGGCGCCTTGGCATTACCCTTTTTCAGCATATCCAGATGCACGCTGACTTCATAATCCTTATAGGCCTCTTCATGGCACTTCCAGCAATTCGCTGACTTCTCTATGGAATAAGCTCTCTTGCTGCTGTACACCTTCATAGGATGCTGTGTCATCGAAAACCCTGCATGGCATTCGGTACATTTGAGCTTCCCGTGAACAGAATCCCGAAGGGCGGACTCGTTGACGAGAACAGAAAGCGTTTCCCCGTTTTTCATCTTCATACTAAGCTGCCTGCTATGGCACGTCATGCAATATTGATTCTCCGGCACACCGGTTTTCTGAACCGCTGAAGTTTGGACAGCATGGTAGCCATGGCACTCGACACAGGTTCCCTTGGCAGCCAGAGAACTGTGAATCGGCAATCTTTTCCTCATCTGCTCATCGGTATGGCAGACAGCACATTGTCTTGATCTGCTAAGTGAGTATTCTTTTCTGCTTTTAATTCTCTTCATAACAGGGTGATTGTCCATGGATATATTAGTATGGCAGCCCGTGCATCCTGTCTTGGCATGAACTGACCGTTTGAATGCATTGCCGTCGACATAAAGGGGCAGGATCTCTTTATTCATGAGTTTCTTGGCAAGGGTTTTGTCAGAATGGCATGCAAGGCACAACTGCGTTTCATTCTGGCTCTTCGCAGCATAACTGCATATGGGCACTATCATCAAAGCAATGAAAAGAAAAAATAGCAGTATCCTTTTTTTATCCATAAAACCCCCCGTAGCTATAGGTGTAATTTATGACCGTAAATATATAGCATATCTGAGATGAGAATGCAAGCACGATTTGATTTGATATTAAGGCAAAATGAAAGTGTCCGGTTTTCGGCGAGTACATTTTGAGACAAGTGTTTTGCTGCCCGTATAATTCTTCATCCCTGAACTGATAAAATGGTAAGGACATGAAGGTGACAGCGCATGATTCCATATAAAGATGATAATCCCACCAGCACGTTCCCATACCTTACGATCGGAATCATCATCCTCAATATAGCCGTCTTTCTTGTTCAGGTTACCTCCCGCTCAAAGATGCAGATGATAACGTACGATTACGGTGCAATACCACATAATCTCCTTACATTCGAATCTCATCAGCCGGTACATCCGACCATGACAGTCTTCTCATCCATGTTCATGCACGGTGGATTGTTTCACCTCGGGGGCAATATGCTGTACCTGTGGATATTCGGTAACAACATCGAAGACCGGCTCGGCCATGTGCGCTTCATCATTTTTTATCTTTTCTGTGGCATTTTTGCAGCGTATTCACATGCCATTACAAACCCCGATTCGACAATCCCGATGATAGGAGCTAGCGGCGCGGTTTCCGGCATCCTTGGTGCATATATGCTGCTCTTCCCGCGTGCCAATGTTCACACACTGCTTATTTTGGGTATCTTTATTACCACTGTTAAGATTCCCGCCTTAATCGTAATCGGGTTTTGGGTTCTTATCCAATTGCTGAACGGGATAATCAGTTCAGGACTGCAGAACGCCGGCGGGGTGGCATGGTTTGCGCACCTGGGTGGATTTCTGATAGGACTGCTCACAATAAAAGCCTGGTTGCCGGGGAGAATCAGGCAATGGTCGTAACATGTTCGAAGTGCCCACAGAAAAAAATAATTGAAAATTGGTGATATTTTTAGATAAATCTTAATATTGAAAGATAATTTAATATAAAGAGATTTATTTGGATTATTCTCGCCAAAAAAAAACTTGCATTCAAGACCTGATTCCTTTTATATTAGCACTCACTTACTTAGAGTGCTAAAAACCCAAATCTATTTTTCATGAAAGGAGAGACGTTGTATGAAGTTTAAACCGTTGAGAGACAGAGTATTTGTAAAATTTTCCTCAGAGGAGGAAAAGACGGCAGGAGGGCTTTACATCCCTGATACTGCAAAAGAGAAACCCCAGAGGGGCACCGTCGTTGCCGTCGGTCCCGGCAGGGTGACAGATGATGGGAAACGCCAGCCAATGGATGTAAAGGTGGGCGACACGATTCTTTTCGACAAATATTCCGGCTCAAAGATCAAAATTGATGATGAAGAATATCTCATCATCCGCGAAGAAGACATCTTGGGAATCGTCGAATAAGGGACAATATCAACAATAGATAAGGAGGAACTATAGGATGGCGAAGCAGTTACTTTTTAATGATGAAGCAAGAAACGCTATACTCAAAGGCATAAGTATGCTCACCGATGCGGTGAAAGCTACGTTAGGCCCCAAGGGAAGGAATGCAATCCTTGACAAAAAGTATGGTGCACCCACAATAACAAAAGACGGTGTTACCGTTGCAAAAGAGATTGAGTTGAAGGATCCGTGGGAAAACATGGGTGCGCAGCTTGTCAGGGAAGTCGCCTCAAAGACATCGGATACTGCAGGTGACGGTACAACAACGGCTACAGTTCTTGCACACGCAATTTACCGGGAAGGTATGAAGCATGTTGTTGCCGGTGCGAACACAATGGATATCAAGAAGGGGATAGAGAAGGCAGTTGAGGTAGTTGTCGACCAACTCAAAGAACTCAGCAAACCGGTGCAAGACAAGAAAGAGATTGCCCAGGTTGGCACAATCTCCGCAAATAATGACGCTTCCGTCGGTGAATTAATTGCAGAAGCGATGGATAAGGTCGGCAAGGACGGCGTTATCACCGTTGAAGAAGCAAAAAGCATGGCAACAATGCTTGATGTCGTCGAAGGAATGCAGTTTGACAGAGGATATATCTCACCATATTTCATAACCGATCCTGAACGCATGGAATGCGTCCTTGAAGACGCTTTTATTCTGATCCACGAAAAGAAGATTTCGAGCATGAAAGATCTGTTGCCGATCCTTGAGCAGACTGCAAAGATGGGGAAACCTCTCCTGATCCTCGCAGAAGAAGTCGAAGGAGAAGCCCTCGCCACCCTCGTCGTGAATAAACTGCGGGGAACGATTCAGGTCTCCGCCGTTAAAGCCCCTGGGTTTGGAGACAGACGCAAGGCAATGCTCGAGGATATCGCTGTCCTGACCGGTGGCACGATGATATCCGAGGACCTCGGCATTAAACTGGAGAATATAAAGATATCAGATCTCGGCAGAGCCAAGAAAATTAATATCGACAAGGAAAATACGACGATTGTCGAAGGCGCCGGTGACCCTCAGAAGATTCAGGGCAGGGTAAAACAGATCAAGACACAGATAGAGGAAACTACCTCCGACTATGACAGGGAAAAACTCCAGGAAAGGCTTGCAAAACTCGTAGGCGGTGTTGCGGTCATCAACGTCGGTGCAGCAACCGAGACAGAAATGAAGGAGAAAAAGGCACGTGTCGAAGACGCTTTGAATGCTACGAGAGCAGCCGTTGAGGAAGGGATTATCCCCGGTGGAGGGGTTGCTCTTCTGAGATGTCTTTCTGCTCTCAAGGGCCTCAAACTTCAGAATGACAAGCAGATCGGAGTTGAGATTATCCGGAGAGCCCTTGAAGAGCCGATACGGCAGATCGTTAATAATGCTGGGATCGAAGGTTCGGTTGTCGTTGAAAAGGTCAAACATGCCAAAGATGTTAATTTTGGTTTTGATGCCGATAAGGAAGAGTATGTCGATATGATGAAGGCTGGCATCATTGACCCCACAAAGGTCACCCGGTACGCATTACAGAATGCCGCATCAGTTGCGGCGCTTATGCTCACAACCTCTGTGATGATAACAGACATTCCGGAAGAAAAACCTGAACCTGCAATGCCTCCGGGCGGCGGGATGGGCGGAATGTACTAAAATATTCCTCCAGCCGGCTATTAGCATACAATACATGAAAAGCGAGGGGGGCTACCATTTACCCCCTCGCTTTTTTGCAAAAGCTCCCGACTGTTTGACTATCATTTAGCACTTTTGTCATCCTAAGACTATGAAAAAACCTCTTATCCTCACCTTTGCGGGCATTCTGCTTGCCATCGCGCTCTATGGTTCATTTCAACTCCTAGCTCCTCTCCCTGTCTGCAATGGATATTTCGAAGTCGAAATCCCCAAAGGTGCAACATTCAGGCAGGCTGCTGAGATATTTTCACAGGAACGTATCATCTCAGACAAAAACCTCTTTTTATTTATCGGAAGGGTAACCGGTATTGACCGGAAGATCAGGGCTGGTTTCTATTCTGTTTACCGTTCCATGAATCTCCTCGATCTTTTAAAAACCCTGAAAAAGGGTCAGATCATAGAAAACGAGATAACAGTAATTGAAGGTGATTCCTTATGGGAGATTGCGGCTAAATTATCTGAGAAAAACATCATACAAGAGGACGTATTCCGTCAGCTTGCTTTTGACAGAAGTTTCTTGGCTTTATATAACATTGATGCTCCCTCCCTCGAAGGATACCTTTACCCTGACACTTACAGGATCCCCAAAGGTATGGATCCGAAAGAAGCCATCGGCATGATGATCAATACACTGAGACAGCAATTTTCAGAAAAACTCAGAGCACGGGCTTTGGAAATCGGTATGTCAGAGAGAAAAGTCCTAACGCTTGCATCAATCATCGAAAAAGAGGCTGCCACAGATGAGGAAAGGCCACTGATTTCCGCTGTATACCATAACAGACTAAGGAAGAAGATTCTTCTCCAGGCAGATCCGACAGCTATTTACGGGATAAAAAGCTCACGAGAAAAAATAACGTTGGAGGATCTGAAACGTAAAACGAAATACAACACTTACATCATTAAGGGACTGCCCCCCGGCCCTATCTCATCGGCGAGCATCAAATCAATCGTTGCAGCACTCTATCCCTCAGATGTGCAGTACCTTTTTTTTGTATCAAACAATGATGGAACCCATCGTTTCTCCGTTACTGCCGCTGAACACGAGGCCGCTGTCAGGGCATACAGGGAGAAGAAACAGGCAGCGGATGAGCAGGGGAAAATAGATCGTAATATGGATCGTAATCAGGGGAAAAAGGAAGAACATGGTTCCTCGTAAAAAGACGGCTGTCATTCAACTAGGAGATGTCCCCATTGGCGGCGGTCATCCGGTCGTCGTTCAGTCCATGACAAAAACAGACACTGCTGATATAAAATCGACGGTCAACCAGATAAAGGCTCTTGAAAGAGCAGGCTGTGAAATTATCAGACTCGCTGTTCCTGATATGACGGCTGCAATGGCACTCGGCAGGATAAAAAAATCGATTGCGATTCCGATGATTGCAGACATCCATTTTGACTGGAGGCTTGCACTTGAAGCTGTTAGGCAGGGCGTTGACGGACTCAGAATAAATCCGGGCAATATCGGAGCAAAGTGGAAAATACGAGAGGTGATCAGTGCTGCAAACGATAACGGAATCCCGATTCGGATTGGTGTAAATGCCGGCTCCCTGGAGAGAGACCTCCTCCAGAAATACCGGCATCCGAAGCCGGAGGCGCTTGTTGAGAGTGCTGGAAGGCATATCAGAATGCTTGAAGACTCCAATTTCACAAAGATTAAGGTTTCTCTCAAAGCGTCAGATGTACTGAAAACAGTCGATGCATACCGGTTATTTTCTCAGCAATATGCTTACCCCCTTCACGTCGGCATATCTGAAGCCGGGCCGCCATCAACGGGAATCATCAAGAGTTCGGTCGGAATTGGCATACTGCTTTCCGAAGGTATTGGAGACACAATCAGGGTATCTCTTACGGCTTCACCCAAAGAGGAAATACGGGTTGCCTATGCCATTCTCGCCTCACTCGGCCTGCGGAAGAGAGGGGTGAATATCATCTCCTGCCCCACGTGCGGACGATGCACGATAGATTTGAGGAAACTTGTCAGAAGCGTTGAGAACAGAACAAGAAAACTCGATACGCCTCTTACGGTTGCAGTTATGGGATGCATCGTCAATGGGCCTGGTGAAGCACGAGAGGCTGACATCGGGATAGCCGGCAGCAGGGGAAGAGGCATTCTCTTCAGAAAGGGTAAAATCGTTAGGAAATTACCTGAAGAGCAGCTCCTTGACGCACTCTTTGATGAACTTGCTTTTGATGCTTCATAAACAACGTATCGTCGATCCGCGACACCAGATCATGGTCTACAATACAGATGAAGACTTCAGGATATGATAGGCTGAGGCTTATCGGCATCGGACTCTGAAAAGAGATATGATTGATGCAGAATTACACGATTTCTCCCCTCAGACTTTGCCTTGTATAGCGACATATCCGCAAGCTGGATAACTTTATAAATGGAGTCTCCATCAACGGGGAAACTTGCCACCCCGCCGCTGATTGATATCCGACCGAGCGGCTGTGTTTCGCGATGCCTGAAAGGATGCTCCGCTATCTTTTCCCGGAGACGTTCGGCATAGATAAAGGCATCTGTTTTGGTTATGCCGGGGAGCATAACAATGAATTCCTCTCCGCCATAGCGCACAATTACTGAATTTCTTCGTGTAACAGCCCGCATAATATCGCTGAGCTCCTTTAAAAGCGTATCTCCTTCATCATGACCATTCGTATCATTGTAATGTTTGAAATTATCGATATCAAAGAGAAAGATCGAAATCTCGGTACCTTCTCTGATTGCTTTCTCCACAAAATTCTGGGCCATATGGAAAAGATAATTGCGGTTATTCAATCCTGTTAAGGCATCAGTATTCGCTTTGTGTTTGGCTTCTCCGAGCATCGTCTGGTTTATGAGTGCCACCCCCGCTATATCAGCAATCATTTTCATCAGATCGATTTCATTGCCGACCGGGTGAGAAATTGATCCAATTCCGATGACTCCGAGCAGGCGGTCCTTAAACTGAATCGGAACCGCCATCCACAGATTTGATTCAGGTTGCTGAGCATCCCTCTGTGCATTTTGCATTTTATTGAAATGTTCCTTCATCTGCACCATGCGGTGCTGTGCTGCCAGGCCTACCATCCCTTCACCCATAGCATACAAAGCATGCCCCTGTTCTTCGTTTCGAGACGATACTTCCTTCAGATAATTGTCTGTACCATCGAGGAGATAGAATTCAACCGTTTTTGTGGAAACCATTTCGTTTATGAGATCGACAACAGACGTAATGATCTCATCGACTTTCAGGGTAGCGTTCAACCGCTGAACAACCGTCGGAATTTTCAATAGAAAAGACAGGTAACGGTCATTGAGCTTGTTCAGGTCAGCCACGTTGCTCCTGAGTTCATGTATCTGCCTGTCTCTGACAAGTATTTCCTTCAGATACGTAGCATTATGCTCTTTATCATCTTTTCCCCGTTTCTGGCTGGAACCAATTGACTGGCCGATATGGTACGCCGAGTATATCAGTGCGATACCGATCAACAGCGTTAAACCGATCAAGACATGATTCATAATAAAATCCCTCCGTCTGTTGTTATCAAAATGGAGAGGGCAGTTCGATCAATTTGATTATCTGGTCCCTGCTGCTTTCCGTGGATGAATATTCCATTTATTATTCTTCTTGATAAGATCATCTAACTCCTGGTACATTTGGGTTACCCCAATTTTGCAGAGGACACAGATATTGTCCTCCTGATATGTTTCATTGTTGCATTTCTTGCATTTTTTCACCTTCATGCCGATTCACCCCCTTTATAAAAAAATCGCCGTCTCAAAGATTTTTCCGATATTGCAGGGGGTTCATGCAGAATGCATGCCAATCCTCATAATTCATAATATATTGATATTTATAACAAAAAAGAATTGACCATTATGAATATTAGGCAAATTGACTAATTTTGTCATCTTGCGCTGCAAAGAGAGAGGCCCCACCGTTTCCCTTGGAAGAACGAACCGATATTGCCCCTTTCTCTTCGCCTCGGCGATTCAGCCTGAGTCCGGAAAAGGTTGATGGGATTTGCTTATTGAATGGTTATTGTTTGTTTTTCGAACAGCAGACTCTTCCCCTGAAAAATGCTTTAAAAAGAGCAGATGTTGTGAGATACATTATTTTTCGAACAATATCTGCTCTTTTTGGGTCAGATATTTTCTTTCAGAAGCTTGTACTCGATACTGTCAACGAGAGCCTGGTATGACGCTTCAATAATATTCTCTGAAACCCCGACAGTTCCCCATCTCTCCTCTTCATCACCCGATTCGACAAGCACTCTTACCTTGGCAGCCGTGCCTTTTCCTGCTGTCAGAACACGAACCTTGTAATCATGGAGTTTGATATGCTTCAGGGCCGGATAAAAAGTATCAAGGGCTTTCCGCAACGCGTTGTCAATGGCATTCACCGGGCCCTTCCCAGTCGCGGCTGTGTGTTCGACGCGGCCACCGACCTTGACCATAATGGTTGCTTCACTGATGGATTCCTCGCCCTCTTTCCTTTTTTCGATTATGGTTCTGAATCCTATAAGATCAAAAAACCGCTTATGAAGACCGAGGGCTTTTTTCATTAAGAGTTCAAATGAAGCCTCTGCTGCCTCGAACTGAAATCCTTCATTTTCAAGGTGCTTCAAGGTGGTAACGATGTCCTGTATCTGCGGGGCGTCCGGATCCAGGCGAATGCCAAATTCCTCGGCCTTCCTGAGTATGTTGCTCTTCCCTGCCAGGTCGGAAATCAAAACTCTCTGGGAATTGCCCACAAGTTCAGGACGGATATGCTCGTATGTTTCAGGCCTCTTGCGTATGGCACTGACATGAATGCCGGCCTTATGCGCAAAGGCACTGTCTCCGACAAACGGCTGCCGTTTGAAATGCCGTATATTTGCTATCTCATTGACAAAGCGCGCCACATCCCTCAGCCTTTTCAGCTGTTCCGGTCTGATGCATTTCATGCCACGTTTGATCTGGAGATTGGGAATTACTGAACACAAGTTTGCATTACCGCACCGCTCACCAAGACCGTTTACTGTTCCCTGCACATGGCAGGCACCGCTTTCCACAGCAACAACGGAATTGGCAACCGCACAATCCGAATCATTGTGCGCATGAATTCCGAGAGGACTCCGGATAACCTTTTTGATTGCATGAAAGATCGTCTGCATGTCACCAGGCAGTGATCCACCATTCGTATCACAGGGGATGATGCAGTCGGCTCCGGCTTTCTGTGCGGCCGCAAGACATTTCAATGCATATTTTGGATTGTCCTTATACCCGTCAAAAAAATGCTCTGCATCGAAGAAGACCTTCGCGATATACTTTTTGAGATAGGCTATGGAATTGTAGATAATATCAAGATTCTCCTGCAGTGATATCTTGAGCGCCTCTTTTACATGGAAATCCCATGTCTTTCCGAAAATAGTGACAAACTGGACATCCGCTTCAAGCAGTGAACGAAACATCGCATCATCATCTACGGTATAGTTTGGCCGGTGCGTACTGCCGAATGCAACGACTCTGGATGTCCCGAGCTTGAGCTTTTTCACCCTCCTGAAATATTCCAGATCTTTTGGATTTGAGCCCGGCCACCCTCCCTCGACATAATGAATCCCCAGCTCATCCATCTTTTCGGTAATGCGGATTTTATCTTCAACAGAAAAGGCTATGCCCTCTGTCTGAGCACCGTCACGCAGGGTCGTATCGTATATTTCTATGTTTCGCATAATTTCAAAAGATCGGTATCCACAGGAACTCTTATCGCCTTGATTTTCCCCTGGTTTTCCTGACTGCATCAAGACCGAAAGCATCGTGCAGAACCCTGACCGCCAGCTCGGTATACTTGGAATCGATGATGCAGGAGACCTTAATTTCCGATGTGCTGATCATCATGATGTTAATACGGTGCTGCGCGAGCGTTCCGAACATTTTAGCGGCAACACCTGAGTGAGTCCTCATACCGACACCGACAACTGAAACTTTTGCGATATCTTCCCGTAATTTAACTTCTTTTGCTCCGAGTTCGGAAACAATTTCACCGGTAATTTTCAAAGCCTTCTCACTGTCGGATTTTGGAACAGTAAAGGAGATATCTGTTTCTTTTCTGTCACTGCTGACATTCTGCACAATCATATCGACAACGATATGAGCACCAGCAATGGCCTGAAAAAGTCTTGCCGCAACACCCGGCTTGTCAGGGACTGCGGTAACCGTTATCTTCGACTGATTTTTGTCATATGCAACTCCTGATACAACAACTTTTTCCATATCCCTATCCTCCTTCACCACAAGTGTGCCGGGATTGTCATTGAAACTTGACCTCACCACAACAGGAACGTCATATATTTTTGCAAATTCGACTGACCGTGTCTGAAGAACCTTTGCCCCGAGACTTGCGAGTTCAAGCATTTCATCGTATGAAATCTTATCGAGTTTTCTCGCCTCGGGCACAATGTTGGGGTCTGTTGTGTAAACTCCGTCAACATCGGTATAGATCTCGCAAAGATCAGCCTCCAGTGCTGCAGCAATGGCAACTGCCGTTAAATCAGATCCCCCTCTTCCGAGAGTCGTTACCTCGGAAGTCTGGGTTATTCCCTGGAAACCGGCGATAACCGGCACGAAACCCTTTGCAAGAGCTTTCTTCACTGTTTCACCGCTTATCTTTTCGATCTTTGCGCTGGTGTGAGCATCATCGGTAATGATCCCCACCTGTCTGCCGGTGAGGGAAAGAGCTTTCACTCCAAGACTACTGATAGCCATTGCAGTCAGGGCAGCGCTTATCCGCTCACCAGATGACAGCAGAAGATCCATCTCACGACCTTCCGGATTCAAAGCAACCTTATTTGCAAGAGCAATCAGTTTATCTGTTTCGCCTGACATTGCAGACACAATGACAGCAACCCCATTCCCGTTCTTCCTCGCCCTGGCCACACGTTCTGCGACGGCTTTTATTCTCTCGATGCTGCCAACAGAGGTTCCGCCATACTTTTGTACGATCACCATACCAGTAAAAATATTCCTCCTGCTCGTGGCCGCGGGGAATTCTTCCCCCGGGTAATTTTATTCCATTATATCAGATTTCCCATGCATTGCTGGCAGCGGCCAGGTAATCCAGAGATTTCGCCTGAAAAGTGCAGATGTGGCGAGAAAAATTATTTTTTGAACAATGTCTCCACTTTTCGGGATAAAGCAAAACAGCATCATGCCGATACAGGCAGCATTCATATGATAGAATAGAGGCAGTCAAATGCATATCAGGATTGCATCAGGGAAGACCCTCGACAGCAGAGAAGACGAGAATCTCCTGCAGGCATTTAAAAGACAGGGTGTATATCTCGTTGCGTCCTGCGGAGGGAAAGGAATATGCGGCAAATGCCGCCTCAGGATTGTTCGGGGAGAGTACCGTACTGCACCAACGGGGAAGCTCACTCCGGAGGACACTGCATCGGGCATTGTCCTCGCCTGCCAGACTTTTCCCAAATCAGATATCTCGGCAGATATTCCGAAAGAGGCCCAGCTTGTTGTGGGAGATGTACTCGAACTTCCCAGAATAAAGGATCTTCTCGACAGTTTCCGTTCTTCAGGGGAGATACTGTCCCCTCTCGTAACATGGACCTCCCTTGCAATCAGTCCCCCCACGATAGATGACAACATCAGCGATCTCGAACGCCTGAAAAAATCTCTCAGGTCCGGCGGATTCACGGACATGAGATTCTCTCACGCTTTTCTGTCGGTAATGGCGACCGAACTCCGTGAAGCCAGATGGGATATCAAGCTTGGATACATTGATGGCCCTGAGGCGGTCTTTCTCGCACCTTCTGCAGAGAGGATTCGATATGGATTAGCGGCAGATATCGGAACAACCACCATCGTGATGTTCCTTGTGAATCTTGATGACGGGTCTCTTTTGGACGTAGGATCAACCTACAATTCGCAAATCCGGTGCGGTGACGATGTAATCACAAGAATCGTGCATGCCACAGAATCCGGTGGTCTTGCGGAATTGCGGGATGCGGTTGTAACCGACCTGAATGACCTGCTGATGCCCATGGCCGAAAAACACAAGATATCAGAAAAAAATATTGAATCGGTTGTCATCTCCGGGAATACGACGATGACCCACCTTTTCTGGGGGCTGAATCCCGGATTTATCAGGGAAGAACCGTATACGCCAACCGTAAATTTCTTTCCCCTGTGGAAAGCCGGCATTACGGGTTTGAAAACCGGCAGCCAAGTGCCCGTGTATACGGTACCCTGCGTGGCGAGCTATGTCGGCGGCGATATTGTCGCTGGAGTTCTCGCTTCAAAGATGCATCAACAGAGCGGGGTGTCACTTTTTTTGGACATTGGGACAAACGGAGAAATCGTTATCGGCAACAGCGAATGGCTGGTAACGGCAGCGTGTTCCGCCGGCCCCTGTTTCGAAGGAAGCGGCATACGACATGGCATGAGGGCAACGGAAGGGGCAGTGGAATCGCTTACTATCAATCCGCAGACATTCGAACCCTCTCTCGGCGTCATCGGCAACTGTACCCCGATCGGGATATGCGGCTCCGGCATGATTGATGCGATAACGGAACTGTTTTTCACCGGTCTGATAGACCAGAAGGGTAAATTTATCAGCGGCCATGCTACGAAGAGAATCCGCGATGGTCTCGAGGGACCAGAATTCCTTATCTTCGGGAATGACAGCAGGGACCTCGTTCTGACGGAAGTGGATATAGAAAATATTCTGAGAGCCAAGGCAGCGATCTATGCAGGGGTTTCCCTCCTCGTGAAAAAAATCGGCCTGACACTCGATACCATCGAACGGATTTATATCGCCGGCGGATTCGGCAATTACTTGAATATCGAAAAGTCGATTATCATCGGCATGCTGCCTGATGTTCCAAGAGAAAAATTCCGGTTCATCGGCAATGCTGCAATTGCCGGCGCGTATTTGTGCCTCCTCTCCGGGAAGATGAGAAAAGAAGCGGAAGAGATTGCAGGGAAAATGACCAATGTGGAATTATCGGTATCCAGAAGATTTATGGATGAATACCTTTCAGCCCTCTTCCTTCCACACACCGATATCAGCCAGTTCCCGACAGTGGAAAAACTGCTGAAAAACAGGGGCTAACGAAATACATTCAATGAGTGAGTCCTTCAGAGAGGAGCTTATCCACTTCCCTCCGGATTACGGTTGCGGGTATACCGCCATGGACTTTCAGAATACCGTTGATCAGTACGACAGGCGTATTTAAAGCCCCTAACCTTAACAGCTCCCTGATATCATCAAACTCCTCCTCCCCGTCCATAAAAAGATCAATATATTCGACATAAACGATCGATGGATAAAAATAGCTCATCTCATGCGAAAGTTCTTCACTAAGTATCTTGTTTGTCCCTGAGATTTCTGTCGTGTTGTCATCAAAAAGCATTGCTTCAGTGGGATTGTCAAGTATCTGTATATGAACTCGTTGAAGCATTCAGATTACCTCTCATTCCGCATGGTTACAAGAATGTTGTCTATAAGCCTCGTATTCCCTATCCATACCGCAACCGCAAGGAGCATTTCATCCGCAGTCCCGGACAACTCTTCAAGGGTTTCTGGGTCATAGACTCCGGCATAATCGATCTTTGTAACGGCAGGCTTATTGAGAATCTTCCTGTGCATCGCCTCTTTGAGATGCGCGATATCTATTATACCAGATTTGAGCAGGGCAGCCGCTTCCTTCAACCCCTGGTAAAGAACCACGGACGCCTCCCGCTGAGCCTGATCCAGGTATAGATTTCTCGAACTCATGGCAAGGCCGTCTCTTTCCCTGATGGTAGGACAGACAACGACATCGACGTCCATATCGAGATCTTTCACCATTTTTTTTATAATGACGGCCTGCTGATAATCCTTCTGGCCAAAATATGCCCTCGTTGGTTTTACGATATGAAAGAGCTTTGCTACGACCGTTGCAACACCGGCAAAATGTCCCGGCCTGAAGTATCCGCACAGCTTATCGGAAATCTTTCCCACTTCAATACGCGTTAAAAACTCCCCGGGATACAACTGGGAGGCATCAGGCATAAAAAGGATATCGGTTTCTTCCCGGGTAAGCTTTTCCGTATCTCCCTCTATGTCCCTTGGATACCTTTGAAAATCCTCAGCCGGCCCGAACTGCAGCGGATTTACGAATATGCTTGCAACCGTTTTATCATTCTCCTGCTTCGACCTCCTGACCAGACTGAGATGACCCTCGTGCAGTGCTCCCATTGTCGGGATAAATCCTGTTGTCTTGCTGCGGAGAAGCATGCCGCTGACAGTGTCCTGCATAATTTTCGGTACGCGGATTATTTCCATAAACCAATATTTCAATATAACCTAATGAAAGACCGCTGCGTTTGTCAAACCTGTCGCAACGCATCACCGTACCGCTGATTGGGACTTTTCAAGACTTCTTATGGTAGAATTCGAGATTGTGGAGGAAATTGGTATCGTCGGGCGCACAGAGGGTATGAATGCGCAAGTCACGCTTCTAAAAAAGTGCCTGTGACGGGTGTTCAGTTACAACTTGCGTTCCAATGACAGAGGAAATTTTCGGAAATGAAGGATCATCAAAGTCTTACAGCATGACAATGAAGTACAGAATATTCTTGCTTGGAGGGGAAATAAGATATGGAAACTACTGATGTAAACAAAATACGGAATGTGGCGGTTGTTGCTCACAGCGGCGCCGGCAAAACCTCACTTGTTGAGGCCATGCTTTTCAATTCAGGGGCAATAGTCAGAATCGGGAACATTGAGGACGGCACCAGCACAACTGATTTTGAGCCGGAGGAGATCGCCCGGAAAATAACCATAACTTCATCGGTTGCATGCTGCACTTGGAATAATTACAGGATAAATCTTGTAGACACACCCGGATTCATAAATTTTCTGGAGGACACACGCGGATGCCTGCGGGCAGTCGACGGAGTAATTGTTATCGTCAGCGGGCTATCGGGTGTAAAAGCAGAGACTCAGAAGATATGGAAGTATGCTTCTGACTTTGAACTGCCAAGAATTGTCTTCGTGAACAAAATGGACAAGGAGACAGCAAACTTCTCCCGGGCTGTCGGGGATCTTGAAAAAACCTTTGAAGCAAATGCGCTTCCTCTCCAACTCCCGATTGGTTCAGGTGAGCATTTCAGGGGGATAGTGGACCTGATTCAAATGAAAGCCTATACCTTTCAAAAGGGGAAGGCTGCGGAGTCTGAAATCCCCTCTGATATGATGTCCGCTGTGGAAGAGCACCGAAAAAATTTAGTAGAAAAAATAGCGGAGTCTGATGATACCCTGCTCGAGAAATATCTTGAGGGCGGAACACTGACTGATGATGAGATTCTGAAAGGAGTGAAAGAAGGATCAATCACAAGAAGGTTCATCCCGGTCACCTGCGGCTCTGCTTCAATGAATATTGGCATTCCGCACCTCCTCGACGACATGATTCTTTGTCTGCCTTCACCTGTTGAAATGGCACAGATTTCGCCAATAAAGGGGACAAATCCCCGGAATAATACCGACGCTGAACGCAAACCATCCCCTGCAGAACCTTTATCTGCATATGTTTTCAAAACAATTGCCGACCCTTTTGCAGGCAGACTCTCTATCTTCAGGGTTTTTTCGGGATCACTGAAAGCAGATTCAAATATCCTGAATTCGACTACAGGTGCTAAGGAGCGGATCGGCCAGGTCTTCTATCTCCTCGGCAAAAAACAGATACCCGCTCAGACGATAGTGGCAGGAGAAATCGGAGTTGTGGCAAAACTGAAAGAAACCTTTACGGGTGATACCCTATCGGATGAATCAAACCCTCTGGTCTTTGCAAAGGTTAAATTCTCCGACCCCGTCATATCGTATGCCATAGCACCCAAGAGTAAGGGGGATGAAGATAAGGTGAGCACAGGCCTTCATAGGATACTCGAAGAGGATCCGACCCTGAGATTCCAGAGAGATGAAGAAACGAAGGAGATGCTTCTTTCAGGAATGGGCCAGGTGCACCTTGAAGTCACCCTCGACAGACTGAAGCGGAAATTCGGTGTCGAAGTGCTGATGAAAACCCCAAAGGTCCCTTACAGGGAAACGATAAAGGTTTCAGCACGGGCGCAGGGGAGATACAAGAAACAGTCAGGGGGTCGCGGACAGTATGGGGACTGTTATCTTGAAGTAGAGCCCCTCCCACGGGGAGAAGGATATGAATTCCAAGACAAGATTGTGGGGGGCGTTATACCGCAGCAGTACAGACCTGCAGTTGAAAAGGGGGTAGCAGAGACCATGAAGGAAGGCATTATTGCAGGCTATCCGTTAGTCGATGTTAAGGTTACCCTGTATGACGGTTCATACCATTCGGTGGATTCCTCTGAAATGGCTTTCAAAATAGCGGGCTCAATGGCCTTGCGGAAAGCTGTTCAAGACGGAAAGCCTGTTCTGCTCGAGCCGATTATGAAGGTCGAGGTCATAACCCCTGATGATACCCTCGGTGCGGTTATCGGAGACCTCAATTCCAAGCGCGGAAGGGTCCAGGGAGTCGAACCACAGGCCGGCGGAAACCAGAAGATTAATGCCCAGGTCCCTATGTCTGAAATGCTCACGTACGCCAATCAATTGACAAGCCTGACATCGGGCAGGGGACTGTATTCCATGGAATCATCCCACTATGAAGAACTACCCAGTCATCTCGCGCAGAAGATAATCGCCGAGCGGGAGGCGCAAAAGAAAGAAAAAGCAGAATAAAAATTGACCGTTACCACCAATGGCAGAGGACTATAAGGCTACCCTGAATCTACCACAGACGGATTTCCCCATGAAGGCGAATCTCACCCGGAAGGAGCCTTTCATTCTCGGGTTCTGGGAAGAGAAGGAAACATACGGCAGGATGCATGAAAACAATAAGAACGCTGCGCCGTATATCCTGCATGACGGCCCTCCATATGCAAACGGCCACATTCATATCGGACATGCTTTAAACAAAATACTGAAAGATATCATCGTTAAATATAAATCGATGAGAGGCTTTTATGCCCCTTATGTTCCCGGGTGGGATTGCCACGGACTGCCGATTGAACTCCAGGTTGACAGGAATCTTGGGGACAGGAAAAACACCGTCGGCATCCTTGAGAAAAGAGAGCTCTGCAAGGCATATGCAGCAGAGTTCGTTGCAATCCAGCGGGATGAATTCATTCGACTGGGAGTGTTTGGGGACTGGCAAACTCCTTACCTTACAATGTCTCATTCCTACGAGGCGACGATTGTAAGGGAATTCTGCAAATTTGTAGAATCGGGAAGCGTCTATAAAGGAAAAAAACCGGTTCACTGGTGCCCTTCCTGTGTCACAGCCCTTGCCGAGGCAGAAGTAGAATACGGGAACAAGGAATCGCCCTCAATTATTGTGAAATTTGCACTTGATGAGGCGGATATCCAGAAAAGCTTTCCTGCACTCTCCGGGAGAAAATTGTTTGCACTTATATGGACCACCACTCCGTGGACCCTCCCTGCAAATCTCGCCCTTGCCTTCCATCCGGATTTTACCTATATAGCTCTCGAACAGGATAGCGAAATCTATCTCATCGCTGAAGGCAGAAGAGAAGCCGTCAGGGAGAAGACCGGCATCGATGGGAAAGTCCTTCTGCGGATTTCGGGGAAGGAAATGGAAGGCATACAAATGCTCCATCCTTTTATCCAGAGAAAATCAGTCGGAGTTTTAGGGGAATTTGTATCTCTCGAAGAAGGAACAGGCATTGTTCATATCGCTCCGGGACACGGAGAAGATGATTACGAAACCGGTTTGCGATACGGACTTGATATCTATGCGCCGGTCGACAAACATGGGAATTTCCGTTTTTCTGAATCTGAGCAGATTACGTCTCTGCAGGGGAAATTCGTATTCAAGGCAAATGCAGATATCATCGAAATATTGAAAAATCGTCATGCACTCTTGAAAGAAGACCGGGTAACACATGCATACCCGCATTGCTGGCGGTGCAAAAAACCTGTCATTTTCCGTGCCACTGAACAATGGTTCATATCCATGGATAAAAATGACCTGAGAGGAAAGGCATTGTCTGAAATCGCTGGTGTCACCTGGGTTCCCGGATGGGGGAAAGAGAGAATTGACAGGATGGTAACGAACAGGCCTGACTGGTGCATATCGAGGCAAAGGGCATGGGGGGTACCGATCACCATCCTGAGATGCGAGAAGTGCAAAGCGTTCGTCACGGATCCATCAATCTTTGCAAAGATCATCAGCCTGGTGGAAGAACAGGGTGCGGATGTTTGGTTCATGCAGAGACCGGAAGATTTTTTGCCGGCTGGGTATGCATGCAAAACATGCGGACATACTGCATTTTCGAAAGAAATGGACATACTCGATGTATGGTTCGACTCGGGTGTCAGTCATGCGGCGGTCATGGAAGCCGACGACAGGTTATCCTGGCCGGCTGACATGTACCTCGAGGGCAGTGATCAGCACCGGGGTTGGTTCCAGAGCTCGCTCCTCGCATCAGTAGGAACAAGGGGGAAAGCGCCCTACAGGACAGTCCTTACCCATGGGTTTACCGTTGATGGACAGGGGAAAAAGATGTCGAAATCCCTCGGGAATGTTGTAGCACCCCAGGAGGTTATCAAGAGCAATGGAGCGGAAATACTGAGGCTGTGGGTTTCTGCAGAAGATTACCGGGATGACATACGGATTTCAAGAGAAATTCTCGACAGACTCACTGAAGCATACAGAAAGATAAGAAATACCTGCAGGTTCCTGCTCGGAAATATTCATGATTTCGACGGCAATGATTACAGCGGTCATCTGCTGGAGATAGACAGGTGGGCGATGAGCAGGCTCCAGAGTTTTACCGCTAAGGTTGTCTCGGCATACGAGAATTTTGAATTCCATGAAGTATTTCATAGCATTTACAATTTCTGCGTCGTCGATATGAGTTCCTTCTACCTTGATGTGCTGAAAGATAGGCTCTATACGTTCAGGACAGATTCCCCTGAGAGGCGGGCAGCCCAGTGGGTTCTCGGCAGGATTCTCTCCTCAATGACAAGACTTATGGCGCCGGTGCTCTCCTTTACTGCCGAGGAAGTCTGGCAGAGCATGAGAGCAGGCAACCAGTTCAGAGTCCGGGGGAGCGGACAACCTGAAGAATCGGTCTTTCTTGCGTCATTTCCGGCACCTGATGCAGCCTTTTGGAACAGGGAACTTGAGAAAAAATGGGATGACCTGTTTGTTTTGCGCAATGAAGTCAACAAGGCTCTCGAAATAAAGAGGTCGGAAAGATTCCTCGGAAACTCTCTTGAGGCAACCGTTATCCTGCAGCTTCCTGAAAAATATAAAGATCTTCTTGCCGGGAGCAGTGACTTCCTGCCGGCGTTCTTCATTGTATCCGCCGTTGAACTCACTGATGAGAGCATGGAGGATTCTCACCGGAGCGATGAAATAGAGGGGCTCGAAATAAGAATCGAGCGTGCTTCGGGCCTGAAGTGCCAGAGGTGCTGGAACTGGAGCCAAACCGTCGGAACGTTCACAGATAAACCCGATATCTGCGAACGGTGCTATAACGTAGTTGTTCATAAAAAATAGAGAAACCAAAAAAGTGCAGACATTGCTCGAATCCTCGACCCCTTGAATCCTTTATGAAACACGTTCTCTCCATCGTGATCATTGTGATCCTGGTTGTCGCACTGGATCAGGCAATCAAATACCTGATCATGACAAACCTCTCAGTATATGATTCAAGAGAAATATTCCCTTTCCTCCATATTGTTCACGTAAGGAATACCGGTGCTGCATTCGGGATGTTCAAGACCCTTGGAAGAACATTCTTCATCATCTTATCCGTCTTCGCAATCATTTTTATCATATATCTTCTTGCGAAGAGAACCTATAACGCTTTCGGCCTCGCGCTTATTCTGGGTGGGGCACTGGGAAATCTGATCGACCGGATATTCTATGGGAAGGTTGTAGACTTTATCGATCTTTCTATAGGGTCCTACCACTGGCCTGCATTCAATGTCGCGGACTCTTCCCTCACCATCGGAATAGCAGTAATTTTGCTAACGTATTTATTCAAGAAATAACAAGCAACCAAACCGCAAAGAACCTGCCTTATTCACAAATTGCATATCCCCTGATCTTTTCAAGCCTTTTTCCGCGTATACCGAGAAAGTCAATGCTGCTGATTTTTCTTTCCCTTCGTATGTTTAAAATCCTTGCGACCGTCTCCGGTCCAATCCCCGGGACTCTCAACAAAGCCTCCCTGTCTGATGTATTGATGTGCACAGGGAAAAATTCTGGATGACTGTCTGCCCATATCTCCTTGGGGTCTTTGTCCATTCTCAGATTGCCGTTCGCACCGAGCATGAAGTCTTCCTGCCTGAACCCATATTTCCTGATAAGAAAATCGGCCTGATACAACCGGTGTTCTCTCATGAATAATGCACCGGGATCTTCGAGAAAGTTTCTCTCTCCCGGGATACCGGCATGGCCGAGCCCCTTCTGATAGGCCGAGAAATACACCCTTTTAAAATTCAAACGTTTATAGAGGCTGAACATGTAGTGAATAATCTCAGCGTCAGTCTCGTCTGATGCACCAACGATAAACTGGGTGGTACATTTAACCCGCGAAAAATTCTCCCCCGATCCCGTAAGTTTACTCATCAATTTCAGGGGACGAATGATATCCCTGTTGTAGTCTTTCTTTCTCGACAGAGCACTGAAATGTTTTTGCCCGGGGGTTTCGATGTTCAGCGATACAGCAGTCGCCAGTGAGATAGCATCTTCAATCGCCGCGTCAGATGCTCCGGGTATGATCTTCAGATGGATATATCCGCTGAAATGATGATGATACCGGAGCAGCCGCGCCACGGTATTGATTTTATCCATGGTATAGTCAGCATTATTGATAACCGCTGAACTCAGGAACAGCCCAAAGACTTTTTTATTCTGATAATATTGCATAAAGGTACGCGCGACTTCGTCTGGTCGGAGTGAACACCGCCGTACGTTGCTTTCCGAACGGAGAGGGCAGTACATGCAATCATTTGCACAGGCATTGGAGAGAAGGGTTTTGAAAAGGACGGTACTGCCGCCCTGCGGAAGCACAACAGGATAGAGCCATTTGCCGTCCGGACCCCGTTTCCTGTGTTCATCACGCGCTGTTCCGCACGCACACGCAAGATCGTATCGTGAATCCTCAGAAAGAATTTTTAACTTATCGATTGTATCCAAGGATGACCTTTTTGGGATTATATCATGGTCGTCTATGCTGAACCACAAAAATACACTGAAAAGTGCAAATGTTGTAAGAAAAATTATTTTTCGATACCGAAGTGTGCTTTTCACTGATGGTTTAACGAATATTTTTATCCGGAAAACGATAAAGGATCATTAAATCAATCATCACGTTGAAGAATTTTTCGAGCGATGTCTTCACTTTTCGCGTAATGAGAAGGATGGTATTTTGCCTGTGCTATTATAGAGAATGCATCCTGTGCTGATTCGAATCGGTCCTCTGACGATTCATACCTACGGATTTCTGATTGCCATCGGGTTCCTTGTTGCCCTCTGGCTTGCAGCTATTCAGGCAAAGAAAGAAGGTTTTCCTGCAGGCAAAATAATGGACCTCGGGTTTTATATTCTTCTCGCGGCTATTGTCGGCTCAAGGCTTTTTTTCGTTCTCATCAATGCAGGGCATTACATCAATCGTCCTCTGGATGTTTTCAAGATCTGGGAGGGAGGCCTCGTCTTCTACGGAGGAGTTTTGCTTGCAGTTCCCGTTGCCGTCTGGCATATAAAGAGAAACGGAATGGATCTGTGGAGCACAGCAGACATCTTGGCCCCGTCGATTGCCATCGGGCATGCTTTTGGCAGACTTGGGTGCCTGGCAGCAGGCTGCTGCCACGGAAGGCCCGCTGAAGACCTACCCTGGGGAATAATCTTCACAGATCCGGAATCTCTGGCCCCGACAAATGTGCTCCTGCATCCGACACAGCTCTATGAGTCCGCAGGAGAATTGCTTATCTTTCTTGCTCTCATTCTGACGAGAACCCGTAAATCATTCGATGGACAGCTTTTCATGATGTACCTGATCCTATACGCAGTCCTGAGGTTTCTTGTCGAGTTCTTCCGGGGTGATATAGGGCGGGGATTCATCATGGAGAACATGTCGGTATCCCAGGGGATGAGTATCCTGATCTTTATCACCGGCATCCTTGGAATTCTGATTTTAAAGAAAAGAAAGCCCGTTCACTGATTACAGCGGCATATATGCAACCGGGTTCAGGTCAAGTTTGGCGAGATCTCCTGCCTTGAAATGATGATATCCTGCAGCTGCGATCATGGCAGCATTGTCTGTGCATAGAAAGAGAGGAGGCATAAATAATTCTGCCTCCTTATCCCCTGCCATCTCCTCCATCCTCTTCCTCAATGCACTGTTTGCAGCAACACCTCCTGACAGGATAACCCGCCTGATCCCCTCTTTCCTGATTGCCCATTCTGTCTTTTTAACCAGCACGTCAACGACAGCAGCCTGAAAGGAGGCTGCAATGTCGTTGATGAGGTCAGAGATTTCACCCTCTCCCTTACCCTCTTCCCTCAAGGGCGAGGGACAGTTTGAATAGCTGCTTTTTGATTTCACAAAATTCAGTACGGCGGTTTTCAATCCGCTGAAGCTGAAATCAAGTGACTCGGGCAGATATGCCCTTGGAAAGGCTATCGAATCAGCAGTACCATTACGGGCAAGAGTATCGATAACAGGGCCGCCGGGGTATCCAAGTCCGAGTAGCTTGGAAACCTTGTCATATGCCTCTCCCGCAGCATCATCCCTCGTCCTTCCAAGCTCGACGTATTTCCCAAATCCATCAACCCTGTACAGGCAGGTGTGTCCACCGGAGACAATCAATGCGATAAAAGGATAATCAAGCGTTGCGTTCTCAAGAAATGCAGAGAAGATATGTCCCTCAAGATGATTGACCGCAACAAGGGGAATTTGTTTCGCGTAGCAGAAAGCCTTCGCAAAAGAACATCCTATCAGCAGCGAACCGATCAGGCCCGGGCCGTGACAGACTGCAATACAGGCTAAATCCTTGTACGAAATACGGGCGGTTTTCAATGCTTCGTCAACAACCGGCCATATCATCTCTATATGGCGGCGGGATGCAAGCTCCGGAACGATTCCCCCGTATTGTTTATGGATATCCGTCTGGTTCGAAATAATGTTAGAGATGATATTTGTACCGGATTCGACAACAGATGCCGATGTGTCATCGCAGGATGTATCGATACCGAGGATCAGCACAGGGGGCATTACGGATTCTGTCTGAAGATGGTTACATCCTTCGGCAAAGCAGGATCAAAGAATGCATCCTCCAGCCCTGTATTGATTTTGACGTCCACAAGATCCATCACGATTCTGTTCGAATACGAATCGATGACAGTAAATGACCTGATCGGAAATACACCATCTGAGAGTTCTACTTCGACAGAGAGGACCCCACCCATCGATTTCTTTGGTTTGAGATATAGTTTCCCCTCCTTATCTGAAACGGCAAACTCATCCTGAATCCTGCCAAATCCTCCCAGAAGGGCTATGGGGACCTGACCATAGGTCTCTCTGTCAAACCGTCCCTTGAATGCCTGTTTTTCCTTTTTCTGGTAGATGGTAATCTCGTCATTGTTGATCACGACATCCTGTGGATTATCTCCTTCATAGCTCCACATCATCTTCATTGGTCTCTTGATATAAAAATACCCCTTGTATTTCTCTGTCTTGTTCAGATCCTTTATAAAGCTCTTCTGCATAAAACTCCCCTTGATATCCCTGATATTCTCGTATGCCTTCTGAATTCTGATGATCTCCTCATCAACAGAAACAGCGGAGGCAGGATACAAAAAGGGACCAAAAATAAAGAGGGCAAAAGACAGTATGAGAAAAAGAATTAAATTATTGTGTAATCGATTCATTGTGAAGACTCCTATATCAGTTAGTATGTTTAATTTTAGAATACCACACGGCAAAATTTCATCCAAAAACTAATATACATTTACAGGATTCATTTCTTGCTAAAATACTGCAGACTGTTTAAAGTTTTTCTATGAGTAATTCATGGCGTATTATCGACACAGGACCATGCACTGCATCCTTAAATATGGCCCTCGATGAGGCGATTGCCACGTCTGTCAGACAGGGGGTTTCGCCTCCGACGCTACGAATCTATGGCTGGCGTCAACATGCAGTGAGCATCGGCTATTTTCAGAGTTCAGAAGATCTCGATATCGGGTATTGCCGCAAAAATAGCATCCATATCGTGCGGAGACCAACCGGCGGACGTGCCGTCTTTCACAATGATGAACTCACCTACAGCTTCTCGGTGCAAACAAAAACCGGCATATTTTCCCGTGGACTATTCGACAGCTATAAAAAAATAAGCTCCGCATTGGCGCTGGCATTGTCAAAAGCAGGGCTCTCCCCTCAAAGCATGAAACGGAAACCAGGCCTTAAATCAAAAGCTCAAAGCGCAAAATTTTCGAATCCTCTTTGTTTCCGGTCGGTTTCATTTGGAGAGATTTCCGTCGACAATATCAAAGTAATCGGCTCGGCACAGAAACGCTGGGCAGACGGATTACTCCAGCAGGGTTCTATCCCCTTTACCGTCGATGAAGACAGGGGCATGAAACTTTTTCAGCGCAACAATGTTCACTTCAGAAAAGCCCCTTTGATCGGACTGAAGCAGATAGCCCCGTCACTGTCGTATGATGCGTTGAAGAACACAATACGGACTGCTTTCGAAGAGACTTTTCAGATACAGCTCATCAGTTCCGTGCCTTCACAGGAGGAACTCTCACTTGCACATACCCTTGATGCACAGAAATATCTCGATGATGCCTGGACATTCAGGAAATAAAGCAAATACTTGTTTAAACGATGAAGGGGATAGAATTTGAGCGGATTTTTTTGATGATATTCGTTAATAAATCATTTAACAGTAAAGAGGCAAAAACCTCGGAGGTCGCGGTCCTGAAAATATTCGGGACCGGGACCGAGAATGAGCGAAAATACTATTCCCTTCATCGATTCTTTGGATCATGACCTTTAACCGCAGTGGTATAATCAATTCATGTACGTCTATGTAAACGGTGAGATTCTCCATGCAAAAGAGGCGGTAATCTCGGTCTTCGACCACGGTTTCCTTTACGGTGACGGCATATACGAGACATTACGGGTATATGACGGTGTTGTCTTCAAGCTTGATGAACATCTCACACGGCTTTTCCGTTCTGCCTCCCTGATCGGCCTTTCGATTCCCCCTGATATCAACCACCTGAAAATCGCCATGTACGAAACACTGATTGCCAACGCACTCAGGAATGCTTATGCACGAATAACTGTCTCCCGGGGAAAAGGTTCCATCGGCCTTGATCCCGACCTCTGCCCTGAGCCGACAATCGTCATCTTTGCGCAGGATTTCACAGAATACCCGAAGGAATTCTACAAGAATGGCCTGCACCTGATTATTCCCGAAACCAGGAGAAACTATAAAAAGGCGATTAATCCTCAAATTAAGTCACTAAATTTTCTCAATAATATTCTCGCGAAGATTGAGGCAAAGAGGGAAAAAGCTCACGAGGCCGTCATGCTGAATGTAAACGGCTATCTTACTGAAGGCACGATCAGCAATATCTTCTTCTACAAGGACACGAAACTCTGCACCCCGTCACGTGATTGCGGAATCCTCGACGGGATAACGAGAGGTATGATTATCGACCTTTCCCGGAGAGAGGGCATTCAGGTGCGTGAAGGACGCTTCACGAAGAAAGATATCTATTCCGCCGGAGAAGTCTTCATAACGAATACGACCATGGAGATTATGCCGGTATCAAAGGTTGACACTCAGCATTTTGCTGTAGGGGATATTGCGAAATTGCTGCGCGCACTCTATCAGCAGGAAGTGAAAGCCTATCTTGCGGAAGTAAAAGCAAAAGGTCCTTCCCTCTGGGCTGAAAATGAGTAGAGTCTGCTTATGCAATTAGTCAGTTAACGACATAAATTATAAAATCCCTCCTAACCTCCCTTTACCAAAGGGAGGAATAATCCCCTCTTTGGTAAAGAGGGGTGAGGGGAGATTTTTTGATCAATAGCGATTCATATTTAAGACATCAATAACTTCAAACCGATGCGGAAGCCCAGAATTACAAATGCCTCTCGATGCGTGTTTTCTGCTCAATAATTTCATACATGAATTTCTCAGGATTTCTTCCAAAACACGTGCCAAGGCTCTCAAATATGGCAATCTCACTGATGTTCACTTCTCTCCGCTTTATGACTTCAGCAGTTGACTGGTAGTAAATTCTGTTGCCGTCAACATTCACAACCGTGTTCCCGGTTTTCCCTTCTAACAGGAGAAAGACCGCTGCAGCCCCTGCCTTGTAACCGAAATTCACGTCACGCGCAGAGGAATGACCTGAACGGACAAGATGGCCGGGTGTCACTTCCCGCACCTCCGGCGCCTCATACACGCCAGGGGCAAACATCCCTGTCTCCTGCATAAATTCCTTGACTGCCGGATCAGTCTTGAGCCGTTTTTCAAGCTGTTGCCGTACATATTTTCCTGACCCGGCAAGCTTTTTATGGCCAAAGGCGTCGGGTGGGATGGATTCATCGTACAGCATTTCACCATTGATGTTTCTGATTCCTTCTGCAACGACAATGATATATGTTCCAGCCTTGACATCGCTCCGCTTAATGCGTGCAAAAAATGTGGTCTTCATATGCTCATAGAGAACGTCAAAATCAACCGGAATCTCAGGTATTAAGATGGCATCTGCCTCTGCACCGATTCCACCGCGAAAAGCGGTATGACCGACATACCTGCCAAACACCTCTATGACAAGAATCCTGTTGTGGCTCATGCCTGTTGTTTTGAGATCCCGGGCAAAAACAGCAATCCTGTTAATTGCGGAATCCCCGCCTACGCTGTAAGACTGGAGGTCAAGATCCATCGTCTTCGGAACATGAACGCAGGGGATACCCTGGGATGAGAGGTCGACCACAACACTTCCGGTATCATCACCCCCGCTTATTACAAGCGCGTCGATGTGAAATTTTTTCAGTCCTTCCTTTATTCGTTCATATTTATGCGGATCTGCAATTTTGCTTATTTTTACGCGTGAATGCCCTGCTTCAGAGCCTGCCAGAGAGGCTTCTATCTTACTCACCCGCTCCGCGTTGAGAAATACCACTTCATTCATATTGGTCAGGTTATAAAGACCTGCATAGCCATGGGGGATAACAACTGATTCGATACCGAGGAAATATGCCTCTCTCGCTACTCCTTTAATGACCGCATTAAGACCCCCGCAATCTCCCCCGCTCGTTATAACGCCGATTCTCTTGATCGCTGGCATATCCATACCTCCTCGTATAGGTTTTATCCGATGTAACAATGCATCATGACGAATAATTGCTGATATTCTATCGATTTCATAGACTCCTTGCAATGTGCCCGAAAAAAGAAACATAAAATATTTGCATTTTTCTTTTTTTTTCTGTTATTATCACTTCCTAACAAAGCCTCATGTATTGGCAGCAGGTGCAGAATAACTCTCTCCCT
This sequence comes from Thermodesulfovibrionales bacterium, assembly GCA_963715195.1. Taxonomy (GTDB): domain Bacteria; phylum Nitrospirota; class Thermodesulfovibrionia; order Thermodesulfovibrionales; family SM23-35; genus JALHSV01. The sequence continues at coordinate 34,509 of CAVQRT010000002.1, forward strand.
TCCCAATACAGAGGCTCTTTTATACTGAATTTGGTTTTCTATGCAATCGAAATGTATTTGTCATAGAATCTATACCACTCCCCCCTATGCTGCCCGAAAACCTGTATGCCTTCAGCAAAAACCCGTATGATTATCGAAGAAGTCATAGATTTCCTCAAAAAAATTCCCCCCTTCCAGTTCTTTGATGAAGCAAGCCTTAAAAACATTACGAGTGAAATATCTATGGATTTTTATCCGAAAGGAACAACTATCCAGTATCAGGGGGGGCCGGCTTCAGAGTATCTCCATATTATCAAGAAAGGAGAAGTAAGGGTCTTCATAAAGAACGAAACTGACGAGGTGTTCGTTGATTACAGGGGAGAAGGTGATTTAATCGGCTATCTCCTTGTATTCGGTGGTGACAAAGCGAGGGCAACCGTCACTGCCATAGATGATACCATCTGCTATCTGATCAGAAGAGAGACAATACAGAATATTCTGAACGCCAATCCCAGCGTCAGGGAATTTTTTCATAAATCCTTTCTGACAAGATATCTTGACAGAACATTTAAGGAAATACAGAACAAGAATATAGCCTACGGAGGGGGCGATAAAATCCTCTTTACCATGCGCGTGGGAGAAATAGGATCGAAGGATGTGATAAAGGCATCAGAAAATATCACCATCCAGGAAGCTGCCGAGATTATGTCTAATTACAGCATCAGCTCTCTAATCCTCGTTGATGCCCAGGACTTACCTTCCGGGATTATTACAGACAGAGACCTCAGGGACAAGGTTGTTTCAAAAGGAAGAGATTGTAACATTCCAGTAAAAGACATCATGAGCGTCCCTCGTGTCCGGGCAGATGTGAAGGATTATTGTTTCGAAGCAATCCTAAAGATGGTAAAACACAACGTACATCATCTGCTCATCATGAAGGATGAAAAGTTAAAAGGAATCCTGACGAACCATGACCTTATGATGATTCAAGGCACTTCTCCCTTATCGATTGTTAGGGATATCGAAAGCCAGAATGTTATAGCCACACTGGTTCCTGTTTCTAAAAAAATTAATGATATGGTCGGGTTATTACTCAGTCAAGGTGCGAAAGCGAGCAGCATTACCCACATCATCAGTGAAATAAATGACAGACTTATAAGAAAAATACTCATGATAGCGGAAGAGCGCTTTGGAAAACCGCCAGTTCCTTATTGCTGGGTTGTTTTCGGGAGCGAGGGCCGTAAAGAGCAAACCTTTAAAACAGACCAGGATAACGCGCTCATTTATCATGATCCGACGGATCCTGAAATGGAAGAAGCGGCAAACAAATATTTCAGGGATTTCACGCTGTTTGCCCGAGATGGTTTGTTGAAATGCGGGTTCCCGTTATGCCCCGCAGATTTCATGGCGACGAATCCTATGTGGTGTCAACCTCTCCATATCTGGAGGAGTTATTTCACAAACTGGGTCTCTTCTCCGACCTCTGAAGCAGTATTGAACGCTGTCATATTCTCTGATCTCAGGGCAATCCATGGTGAAACGCGCCTTCTGGAATGGCTCAAAGATCACGCAATCGCCTTGCTCAGCGATAACCAGGTCTTCCTCGGTTATATTGCCAACATGGCTATAAGAAATGTGCCCCCAATCGGCTTTCTGAAGACGCTCGTGGTCGAAAAGGGTGGCGAATACAAAGACCGGCTGGATCTCAAAACAAAGGGAATTGTTCCTTTGATTGACATCATTCGGCTTTTTGCATTAGAAAAAGGCTTCAGGGAGACTTCAACAGTCGAAAGAATCAACGCTCTGAAAGATAACCATTCTATCGTCAGAGAATATGCGGATGAGCTTTTACACTCCTTCGAATTTATCATGTTACTAAAAATTCAAACTCAGTTTGAGCAATTGAGAGAAGGACAGGATATCAACAATTTCATCCATTCTCATAAACTGAGCAATCTTGAAAAAAGGATAGCGAAAGAAACTTTTCAACTCATAGCTAAAATTCAGGACCTCATCATTGAACAATATGATATCAGGCGTAATGACTAATTGCATGAGCAGGTTCGGGACCTTTTTTTGATACATTATGTGTATTATTGAAAACAATGATTCATCTGAGGAGAGGGCACTAATACCTTGGTAGCGGAAGACACCATTAGATTTCTCAGGAAAATACCCCCTTTTCAGTTCCTTGATGACAGTATTCTCCAGCGTGTAAGCAGGAACGCAAGAAAAACTGTCTATCCAAAGGATACCATTATTCTCCAGCAGGATGGACAGCCAAGTGAATACCTCCGCGTGATCAGGAAAGGCGGAGTAAAAGTATACAGGACCACTGAAACCGGAGAGGAAATCGTCATTGACTTTCGGGGCGAGGGGGATACATTCGGTTTTCTCTCCCTTATTGGCAAAGATAAGGCAAAAGCAAATATTATTGCCACAGAGGATACTGTCTGTTACCTCTTGGATAAAGAAACGGTTAAAAGCCTTATCGAGACAAGTTCGATTTTTACTGAATATTTCCTGAAATCTCATCTCGCAAAATACATTGACAAGTCATTCGGTGGAAAAGAGAATAAATCTCTTCTTTTTGGATCCGCTGACAGCATTCTATTCAAGACTCGTGTGGATGATATCGGGCTGAAGGACATCATCACAGTAGAGGAGTTCAGGACAATAAAGGAGTCTGCAAAGATTATGTCTCAGAATAAGATCAGCTCCCTGATCATCATAAACGGTGAACAACAGCCTTCAGGAATCGTTACCGACAGAGACCTGAGGGAAAAAGTCGTTGCTGCCGGCAGGGATGTGTCAGAACCGATACGTAATATCATGACCAGTCCACTCATACGGGTTGATACCTCAGATTTCTGTTTCGAGGCGGTCATGAAAATGATCAAAAATAATATCCACCATATTGTTGTGATGGAAAAAGGGTTTCTGAAGGGCATCCTCACAAATCACGACATTCATGGTTCTACAGGGCACCTCCCCGTTATCTGTTGTCAGGGATATTGAAGCGCAGAATACCATTGAAGGGCTCATCCCGGAGTCCGGGAATATCAATAAAATTATTGCTCTCCTTTTGAAGGAGGGGGCAAAAGCGAGCAACATCACCGGTATCATCACAGAAATCAACGACAGGCTCCTCAAAAAAATTCTCGCAATTTCAGAGAATAAATTCGGACCCCCTCCCGTTCCGTATTGCTGGATTGTATTCGGCAGTGAAGGCAGAAAAGAACAGACGTATAGAACAGACCAGGATAATGCCATCATTTACATCTGATCCGGTCACAGAAGACCAAAAAGAAGCTGCGAGGGAGTACTTTCATAAATTTTCAGAATTCGCCAGGGATGCCTTGTTGCAATGCGGGTTCCCTTTATGTCATGGAAATTACATGGCATCTAATCCAACATGGCGACAGCCGCTGAACGTCTGGAAGGACTATTTTTCTCAATGGATATCCACTCCGACACCCGATGCGGTACTCGCTTCCTGCATCCTTTTTGACTTCAGGCCGGTATATGGGGATTCCTACCCTTGCTGAGCATCTCAGAGAACACCTTCAGACCAAGTTGAAAAATCAGGATATGTTCCTAAAACTCATGGCCCAGCTTACCATAAATCTACGCCCGCCCATAGGTTTGTTCAAGGGTTTTATTGTGGAAAAAACCGGGAAACACAAAAACAAGCTTAACCTCAAATTCACCTGTCTTGCTCCTCTCGTCAATATCGTGCGACTTTTCAGTCTCGAAACCTATATCCCTGAGACATCTACACTCGACAGACTCCACGCGTTGAAAGCAATACACGCGATTGTTGGGGAATTCGGTGAGGAACTGGAGCATGCTTTTGAGTTTCTTACCATGCTTAAAATCCGTCATCAGCATGAACAGATACAACAGGGACAAGAACCGGATAACTTCATTAACCCGAAAGCCTTGAGCAATTTCGAACAGAAGGTATTCAAGGAATCCTGTCAGGCAATCTTTAAAATACAGGACATGATCAATAAAAAGTATAATCCGGGAACAGGATCGATCTTATAAAATGAGCAAACTCTTCACAGATTACAGAAATAAATTCTTTCAGGGTGCGATGAAGAAACAGGATTTACCCCCTTCTGTCCTGAAGCATCTGTCAGTTACTGAACATATCAGGAGAGACGTCGACCCACGAGAGGCAGTCTACGTCGTATTTGATACAGAGCTTACCGGTCTGAATCCCAAAAAAGATTCAATTGTTTCCATCGGAGCCCTGAAAGTATTCGGAACAAAAATCGATATCGGCAATCCATATTACAGAATTGTTGAACCGCAGTCCAAGCTGACCGGTCAGAGCGTTGTCATTCATGGCATCACACCATCAGAGGCTTCAGAATGTCCCAAAATTGATAAACTCCTCCCTGAGTTCCTGGACTTTTGTGGAAGCGGAATTATCGTTGGTCATTTTGTATCTATTGATCTCGCCTTTCTCAATAAAGAGATGACAAGGCTGTTCGGGTTGACGCTTCAGAATCCTTCTGTTGACACATGCGTGCTCTATCAATGGGTGAGAAAACGGGAAGAAAATATCTGTGCCTTCCACGATGGCATTAAGGAAAATGTTGATTTAATGACCCTTGCGCAGAAATATTCCATACCGGTTTTTGACGCACACAATGCCCTGAATGATGCCTTTATCACTGCGCAGCTGCTTCAACGGCTCATCGCAAACCTTCATCGCTTCAATATCAACACTGTCGAGGACCTCCTCAGAATTGGGAAGCCTCGCAAGAAAAAATAGGGAAAAGGAGGTGGTAGGATAAGGGAAAAACAGGGGAACGCGTCCTCTTTGAGGATGCTGATCTTTTTCGGAGGAGGCATATATGGTAGCAAAAGAAACATATGAGGCTTACTGGAAACAGAATCTGACCTACATTGTGATTCTTCTTTCCATTTGGTTTGCCGTATCATATCTATGCGGGATCATGCTGGCTGACCAGCTCGATAACATCAGATTTTTCGGATTTCCGCTCGGTTTCTGGTTTGCAAACCAGGGGTCTGAGGTAACATTTGTGATCCTCATCGCAGTATATGTGAAGTTAATGAATGCACTCGATATCAAATACGACGTCCATGAAAAATGAGCAGGTAAGCAGGACTGAGTGATCCGCTGATGCAGATACGGATCATAATCTTAATGATTGAAAGGAGAAAAACATGAGTATAATAACGTGGACGTGGATAATCGTTGGTGCAACATTTGCTTTATATATAGGGGTAGCATTCTGGGCTAAGGCAAGATCGACCGGCGAATTCTATGTCGCAGCGAAACAGGTCCACCCGGTACTTAATGGAATGGCCACCGGTGCAGACTGGATGTCTGCGGCCTCATTCATTTCAATGGCAGGGTTGATATCCTTCCTCGGGAGGGACGGCGCCATGTATCTCATGGGCTGGACAGGCGGCTATGTCCTACTTGCCATGCTCCTGGCACCCTATCTCAGAAAATACGGGAAATACACCGTGCCGATGTTCGTCGGTGAACGGTACTATTCACAGGCCGCCCGCGTTGTCGCCGTCATCTGTGCCATTTTTGTCTCGTTCACCTATGTTGCGGGACAGATGCGCGGTGTCGGTGTTGTCTTCTCACGTTTCCTGGAAGTCCCCATTAATACAGGCGTCCTTATCGGCATGGGAATCGTGTTCTTCTATGCCGTGCTGGGAGGAATGAAGGGAATCACCTACACGCAGGTCGCCCAATACTGTGTTTTGATAACCGCATACCTCATCCCGGCTATTTTTATATCAATAATGCTTACCGGGAACCCGATTCCTCAGTTCGGCTACGGGAGCACGTTAAGTGAAAACGGCATGCAACTTTTGAATACAAGCGGTGGGTATCTCCTGGATAAACTCAACGAGGTCCAGAAAGACCTGGGCTTTCCCGCATATACCGGGCGGGGCTCAAAGAGTATGATCGACGTGTTTATGATTACTTTCGCACTTATGGTAGGAACAGCTGGCCTTCCCCACATCATCATTCGCTTCTTCACAACGCCCACCATCAGAGGGGCGCGTGCCTCAGCAGGATGGGCATTGCTCTTCATCGCTATTTTGTATACAACAGCCCCGGCAGTTGCCTCCTTTGCCAGACTCAACATGATTCACACCCTCAACAACAAGGCCTACGCTGAAGCCCCAAGCTGGTTCAAGAACTGGGAAAAAACAGGACTTGTCGCCTGGAAAGATAAGAATGGTGACGGCATGATACAGTATGCAAAGGGCGACGCATTTAAGGGGAAAATAGCTTTTGAAACAGGTGCCGTCGGTCCCTATGGCGAAAGGGTCGTGAAAACACCCATAAATGAGGAAAGCACCAGTGAGCTTTATATTGACAGGGACATCATGGTTCTGGCCAATCCTGAAATTGCCAAGCTTCCTGCGTGGGTAGTAGCTTTAGTAGCAGCGGGAGGACTTGCCGCAGCACTCTCCACTGCTGCCGGACTTCTTCTGGTCATCGCTTCTGCCTTCTCCCACGACCTGATAAAGAATGTTATCGCCCCGAATACGTCTGAGAAGGGAGAGCTCATAGCGGCAAGGATCGCTGCTGGATTTGCGGTGACGGTTGCTGGTTATTTCGGCATCCATCCGCCGGGATTTGTTGCCCAAGTCGTTGCCTTCGCGTTCGGACTTGCAGCGTCATCGTTCTTCCCTATTATTATCATGGGAGTCTTCTGGAAAAGGACTACCAAGGAAGGAGCAATTCTGGGAATGCTCAGCGGTATCATCTTTACCGCCGCTTATATCATCTATTTCAAATTTGTCAATCCTGACATGAATAAGGCTCAATACTGGCTCTGGGGAATTTCTCCTGAAGGTATCGGAACAATCGGGATGCTCATCAATTTTGTCGTTACGTTCGTAGTATCCAAAATAACAAAGGAGCCTCCGAAGGCGGTTCAGGATATGGTTGCAAGCCTGCGCTATCCGAGAGAGATTTAATCCTTTCCGACAGGGAGGATCTTTTTCAGGTCCTCCCTGTCAGGAGAAAAGATGAAAACATGTATAATAGAGACGCCTCTTGAAGAAATCATGAAGACAAGCAGGATAAGCCACGGTGAGACAGTATTGCAAATTTCACCTGTTGATTCTTCTCACCAAACTCAGGAAAGGAGGAGTTACCGATAATGTCCAACGAGAGTATTGACGTATTGATGGCGGAAAAGAGGACGTTCCCTCCGTCGAAGGAATTCAGCAAAAAGGCGCATATCAAAAACATCAAAGAGTATGAAGAACTGTACAAAAAGTCTGTTGAAAATCCTGACGAATTCTGGGCAGAAATGGCAGAAAAGCACCTGACCTGGTACAAGAAATGGGATAAGGTTTCAGATTGGGACTTTCATAAGCCATATATCAAATTTTTTATTGGGGGAAAATTGAATGCCTGCTACAACTGCCTTGACAGGTTTATAAATACCCCGACCAGGAACAAAGCAGCCATTATCTGGGAATCGGATGATGGAACATATAAAACCTACACGTATCAGCAGTTATACCGCGAAGTGAGCCGATTCGCCAATGTCCTGAAAAAACATGGCGTGAAGAAAGGAGACAGGGTAACCATCTATCTCCCCATGATTCCGGAACTCCCGATCTCGATGCTTGCCTGTGCCCGCATCGGTGCAATCCACAGCGTCGTTTTCGGAGGGTTCAGTGCAACAGCACTGAAAGACAGGATACAGGACTGCAAATCAAACCTCCTTATTACTGCGGACAAAGGCGCCAGGGGCGGACGGTTTGTCCCTCTCAAGGCAAATGCCGACCAAGCCCTACAGGAATGTCCTACTGTTCAGAAAACTATCGTCGTAAAACGGGTTGGGAGTGTGGATATGGAACCCAACAGGGATCTGTGGTGGCATGATGAGATGAATGACCCTGACATATCAGACTACTGTGAACCCGAACAAATGGATGCCGAGGATCCCCTGTTCATCCTGTATACGTCAGGTTCCACAGGGAAACCAAAGGGAGTCCTTCACACCGTTGGCGGATATATGCTGTATACAAACCTCACATTCAAATGGATATTTGATTACCGTGATGAAGATATCCACTTCTGCACTGCGGACATCGGTTGGGTCACCGGGCATAGCTATATTCTCTATGGTCCTTTGAGCAGCGGGGCAACCAGCCTGATGTTTGAAGGTATCCCGACATATCCCGATCCAAGCAGGTTCTGGAAAATTGTGGACAAATTCGGGGTCAACATTTTTTATACAGCACCGACTGTAATCAGGGCCCTTATGAGAGAGGGTGAGAGCTGGGTTAACAAACACGATCTTTCCTCACTGAGATTGCTCGGGACAGTCGGAGAACCGATCAACCCCGAGGCATGGATGTGGTACCATACCCATGTTGGGAAAACGAAACTACCGATTGTTGATACATGGTGGCAGACTGAGACAGGCGGTATATTAATTACACCTTTGCCCGGAGCCATGACAACAAAGCCGGGATCAGCCAGCAAACCATTTCCAGGAGTCGTTCCGAAAGTTTTAAAAGAAGACGGCTCCCCTGCCGGCGCTCATGAAGGCGGGTACCTTGTCATCGAAAAACCATGGCCGGGAATGCTCCGCGGCACTTACGGAGACCCGGAGAATAAACGCATCAAGGAAGTGTATTTTCACGCGCTTTCCCGGGAAATACTTCACCGGTGATGGTGCACGGGTCGATGAAGACAACGATTATTGGCTTATGGGAAGAATTGACGATGTTATCAATGTTTCCGGCCACAGGATCGGAACAGCTGAAGTCGAGTCTGCCCTCGTAAGCCATGAGGCAGTAGCTGAAGCTGCAACAGTCGGCTACCCGCATGATATTAAAGGTGAAGGCATTTATGTCTACGTGACTCTGAAGGAGGGCTTCGAACCCACCCCTGAACTCACCAAGATACTCGTCGGTCACGTGAGGCAGGTGATTGGCCCGATAGCAACCCCTGATAAAATACAGTTTACCCCGGGTTTACCAAAAACGAGGAGTGGTAAGATTATGCGAAGGATACTCCGGAAAATAGCACGGGGAGATACGGAAGACCTCGGCGATACATCCACCCTTGCAGATCCTTCCGTGGTCAATGAGATCCTGAAGGGGAAAGTGTAATAACGTCGGACAACAGAATGATATGTTCCCAAAAGGGTAGAGTAAAATCTACCCTTTTTGTTTTTCCCGCGGTAAAATAAACCGCGTAAGGAGAATTGTGTGTCGGTAAAAAACCTTGAATATTTTTTCAATCCCCGTAGAATCGCTGTCATCGGTGCATGTGAAGACAGATACTCGATAGGCTACACAGTTTTCAAAAATCTCTTTGGCAAAGGGTTCAAAGGTTCTGTGTATCCTGTCAACCCCCGTGTCGAGGCAGTACAGGGGGTAGAGGCATATCCCAAAATATCCGACATTCAGCGCGAAATCGATCTGGCCATTGTGGCAGTCCCCCCTCAAGAGATTCCCCAGGTGCTTGATGAATGCGGCATCAAAGGAGTAAAGGGGGTCATAATCCTCTGTTTTGATTTTAAGAAGAGGGTTGAAAATTCTCAGGACCTCCAGGGAAAAATTAAAGATGCCTCTGACAAATATGGATTCAGGGTTCTGGGTCCTGATTCACTTGGATTTATCAAGCCGAGCATGAATCTCAACGCAAGCATCTATCCTCAAATACCTCCGAAGGGGAATATCGCTTTCATAGCGCAAAGCACTACCCTCTCATCCGCACTTCTGGACTGGGCGTCAAGCAAGAACATCGGTTTCAGCTACTTCATTTCTATCGGAACGAAAATTGATATCAAACTCGCAGACCTCATTGACTTCCTTGGGGTTGATCCGGAGACACGGGCTATTATTCTCTACATAGAATCCATAAAAAACGGGCGTAAATTCATAACTGCTGTCCGGAGTTTTGCATCCAGCAAGCCGATCATGATAATTAAATCCGGGAAATTCGATGTCTCTGCCCATGTTGCACTCACGCATTCAGGGTACATGGCGGGAGAAGACAAGGTTTACGATGCAGCCTTTGAACGTGCAGGAGCCATACGGGTTGATGAAACCCTTGATCTCTTCTATCTTGCCGAGTCCCTCTCCAAACAGCGCCGTCCCAAGGGTAACCATCTGGCAATTATCACGAATTCCGGTGGCTCCAGCCATCATAGCTGTCGACACCCTGCTTAAACTGAACGGGGAATTGGCAATGTTAAGTAAAGAAACTGAGGAATCCCTCCGCACGCACTTCACCTATCTTAGGTTTATTCAGAATCCCGTCGATCTGTTCGTTGAGGCATCTCCAAAGGATTATGATGTCGCATTGAGAGGTTGCCTTAAGGATAAGAATGTCGACGGCGTTCTCGTTATCCATACTCCCTCTTACCTGCCGAACTCAAGGGAAATTGCAGAGGCAGTAGTTGAGGCAGCAAAAGCGTATCCCTATAAACCGATCTTCACCATCTGGATGGGCGGAGAGCAGGTGATTGCCTCAAGGGAATTTCTCAGCAGCCACGGGATACCGACTTTTGTATCCACAGAACAATCAGTCAAGAGCTTCATGTATATGTACCGGTATGATTACAACCTCCGTCTCCTTCTCGAAACACCGGAGGTGATTCTGAAGGATTTTGAACCCGATGAGTACCGCGCCGAGGAGATAATCAGAAAGGCATCGGAAGAGAAAAGGCTTCTCCTGAATCTCAATGAGGTAAAAGATGTTCTCCTCTCGTACGGGATACCGGTCGTTCCCACAAAGGTAGTTCAGACTGCTGAAGAAGCAATCGAGATCGCTGATTTCATCGAATATCCTGTAGTTTTAAAAATTGATTCAAGGAAAATATTTCATAAAACCGAACTGGGGGGTGTCTGGTTAAACCTCAGGGACCAGAATGCAATCAGAGAAGCCTTTAAGCACCTTCAGGAGCTTGCTGTGATGGCGAAAGATCCAGATGCACAGGTTATCATTCAGCCGATGGTATCACATAATGGTTATGAACTCGTGATCGGCGCCAAAAAAGACCCGACGTTCGGGTCGGTAATTGTCTTTGGTACCGGCGGGGTCCTTCTTGATGTCGTCGAGGATTATGCCATAGGACTTCCGCCCCTCAATCAGACATTGGCAAGGCGCATGATGAACAAGACGAAGATTTATAACCATCTCCGCCGTCAGGTAGGTTTCGAAAGCACGCTCCGCTATATTGAGGAAGTCCTTGTTCGGTTCTCTCATCTGATCATTCATTTTCCCCATATTAAGGAGATCGATATCAATCCCTTCTTTGTCTCAAATGAGGAGAGCTTTGCGTTGGATGCCAACATCCTGCTCGAGGCGGATGTCCTTGAAGGTTTCGTTCCTGTGAGAGGTGACTTCTGTCCTCCTCACCTTTCCATCTGTCCCTACCCCGATCAATACATTGACGTTTTCAAGTTGCGGGATGGCCCTGCTGCCGTTATCAGGCCCATCCGTCCTGAGGATGAACCTCTCATAAAAGAATTGCTGAAGAGGTCTTCCGAACAGACACTCATGATGAGGTTTTTTAGGAAAGTATCTGACATGACTCATGAGCAACTTACGCGGTACTGTCACGTTGATTATGACCGGGAGATCTCCTTCGTGGCTATCCTCACCGACACCGGCGGGGACCGGATAGTCGGCGAGGTTCGGATGAGCAGACTGCCCGATCAGGAGAATGCTGAAATGGCTGTTGTAGTTGGGGACCCCTGGCAGGGAAAGGGCATTGGGAAGGCCCTCTGTATGCACTGTTTGAAGATTGCGAAGGAGATCGGGATTAAAAAAATGTGGATGGAAATTCTGCAGGTAAATTCAAGGATGCTTCACCGGGCAGAAACCATGGGCTTTACGAAAGTTTCATCTGATGAGGAGTCGTTAAAAGTTCTGCTTGATTTGTAATATTTGCAGAAAGGGATTGAAATTTTTTAAAAAGATCGCTAAACTCAATAGAATTTAAAATTTTTCATCACAAGGAGGGGTTATGAAGATTTTATTTCGAGGGTTTCTGGCATGTATTTTCATCTTTCTGCTGTCAGGTGCCGTCTTCGCTCAGGCAACGGTGACTGATATGCAGAGTCAGCTCGAAATGCTGATGAAACAGGTGGATGCGCAAAAGAAGCAGATCGAGTCACTGCAAAATACCATCAACGAAATGCAAAGCAAACAGGCTGTACCTGCAGCACCTGCCGCAGCTCCGGAAGTAAAAGTAAGTTCCAAATACGATATCAAGATCTACGGGAAAATAAAGTTTGACACTATTTATGATACCAATAACATGGGGAGAGATGAATTTATTACGTTTGTTCCCCAAAACGCTGACGGTAAAGACAAAGCAACATTTAATGTTCGTGACACTCGTTTGGGTATTGCCGTTACCGGTCCGTCGATGAATGGCTGGACAGCTAGTGGCCGTTTTGAATCCGATTTTTATGGTAGCGACCCGACAAGTAATGGTGGCCTAAGAATTCGTCTCGCCTACATAGATTTCAAAAAAGATGGCACCGGAATCAGGGTTGGACAGGACTGGAACCAAATTGCTGCACTGAATCCGACAACTGTCGACTTTGCGATCATGGGGTACAATGGTAACCTTTGGAATAGGGTCCCACAGGTAACCTTACGGCAGAATTTCGGAAGCGGGCTTGACGGTCTCCTCACTGTCTATCGTTACCGTTGGAATGATGATGACGCCGGCTCAAAAGTTGATACACAGATTCATATGCCTTGGATTGGCGGAAAAGTCGCCTATGCAGGCAAACTCATTGATCCCGACAAAAATGCCTACATTGCACTTGATGGTGCAGTCAGAAATGGTCAAGCCGGGGATAATGACGTGACTCCTTATGTTGCTGCACTCGAGTTGAAACTGCCCATTATGTTCGTCGAGTTAACCGGTGAAGCATACATGGGGCAGGGTCTCGGCTCTGAGTATTTCCATACTGGTTCCGGCGGGGCTTTCAGTGCAAAAGGGAATGCGGTATTGACCCGCGGCGGTTTTCTCCAGGCCAGTGTAAAACCGATCAAAGATATCACTGTGAATGTTGGATATGGCTTGGATGATCCTAAGAACGCTGATGCAGGAAGCGATTTCTTCCAGAAGAGCAACTATGCTTTTGGTAATGTGTTTATACAGCTCTTTAATGACATCTCAGCAGGCATGGAAGTAGCCCATGTGAATACTGATTGGGCAACCGGCGATGAGCACGGCACCCGCTATCAGGCTTCATTGATGTATAACTGGTAAGAACTTTAATATACAGCAAGGGGATGGGAAGCCATCCCCTTGTCATCTCCTTCTCCTGAGAAAATCTCTCGGTTTTCCGGCGGCCCTTGGCGGACCTACCAGACCATCCTCTTCCATTAATTCCATGATGCGTGCAGCCCTGTTGTACCCTATCTTGAGTCGCCTCTGGATAAAGGATATGGAGACCTCGCCGGTTGTCTCCCCGATCTCAATCGCTTTCTGATACATTTCGTCTCGTTCCGCATATTTTTCATCATCACCCGGTTCGTCCAGGTTCTGAATGCTCTCCATAATCCTGTAATCAGGCCTCCCCTGTGTTTTTATAAACTCGGTAACGCCCTGTATCTCCTCTTCGGTAATCAGCGCTCCATGAACGCGGATGATGCGTGCACCGGGCAGCATCAAAAGCATATCTCCTTTCCCGAGGAGCTGCTCTGCGCCATGGGTATCGAGGATTGTGCGGGAATCCACTTTTGAAGATACCTGGAAAGAAAGTCTCGCGGGAAAGTTCGCCTTGATAATTCCGGTAATGACATCAACAGAAGGTCTCTGAGTGGCCAAAATAAGGTGTATGCCTGCCGCACGTCCCATCTGTGCAAGCCTTGTTATGGAATCTTCCACATCCGTCGGCGCAGTAAACATAAGGTCAGCGAGTTCATCAATAATAATGACGAGATAGGGCAGATGCTCCTCATCCTTTGCCTGCAGGTTGAAGCTCTCTATGTTCCGGGAGCCCTTTTCTGCAAGAAACCGGTAGCGCCTCTCCATTTCGAAAACCATCTTCCTCAATGCCTCTGCTGATTCTTTCGGGTTCGTAATAACGGGAGAAATAAGATGGGGGATTTCCTGATAGGCGGAAAGTTCGAGCAGCTTCGGATCGACCATGAGCATCTTCACCTCAGCAGGAGTTGCCTTATACAACATGCTCATCACCATGGAATTTATGGATACACTCTTTCCTGACCCGGTTGCACCGGCAACGAGCAGGTGCGGCATTTTGGAGAGATCTGCAACGACCGGGGCACCTGAAATGTCTTTGCCGAGTCCGAGGGTAAGTTTCGATTTGCTCTTCTGAAACCCTTCTGAAGAGAGTATCTCTCTCAGAGAAACGGTTTCCCGTTGCTTGTTGGGGACTTCTATGCCGAGAACAGCTCTGCCCGGGATAGCTGATACCCGTATGCTTTGCGCTTTGAGCGCGAGGGCAAGATCATCAGACAGGGAAACAATCTTGTTGATCTTGACCCCGGGAGCCGGTTCGAATTCATACATCGTGATAATGGGACCGGGATTTACCTTGGTGATTTTTCCTTCTACGCCGAAATTATACAGCTTCTGCTCAATGAGTGATGAATCAGCGATAAGTTCTTCATGAGATGGCTTGACAACCTCAGAAACGGAGTGCCGCAGGATTTCGAGAGAGGGGAATTCGTAGTCACCTTCCTTTCTCGGCAGCATGGGCGCAGCAGGTTCAGCAACAGGGTAAGCTACAGGCGCAAACTCGGATTCGGTAATAAGTATCTCCTCCTGTTCTTCTGGTTCCGCTTCTTCCCTGAACTCTTTTCGTTCAACCTGCCGGGTCCTCTTTCTGACCGCAATGGCAGTCACTGACACAGGGCTTATCAATACGATCGAAGACAGAAGAGCCGAGAGTGAAAAGATATAGGCGCCGGGCAGGGATACCAGTTGAATGGCAAGATATGCCAGCGCCTTGCCCGCAAGGCCACCAATTCCGTCGGGATACTTCTCCAGCCCGATACCAAAGGTGTGAGAGAGGAGGGAGAGAAGAAGAGACGTAGATATGGTGCATAAGATCCCCCCGAGGAGATATATCCGGTGTCGCCCCAGCCCCAGCAGACGTTTCACCCCGAATGCAATAACGAAAACAGGGATGATGAACGCAGCAAGCCCGAGAAGAATGATGAGAAAACCCGATAATTGCGCCCCGACAACGCCCCCCAGATTCCGGACAGGTTCGGGCGGTTCTGTCGTCCTGAAAAAAAGAACGGAGTCCCTCAGCGAGTGGGTAAAGAGAATCATCAGCAGATAGAAACTGCCCATGAGCGAGACAACGCCGGCAATCTCTTCTTTTACCCGTCTTATTCTTTCCACCATAATCCTGTTATTATAACAACTGCCAGGACAAACCGGTAAAAGACGAAGATATTCAGGGGATATTTCTTGAAGAAGTGCAGCAAGAATTTGATGGCAACAAGACCTGTGCAAAAAGAGGCAACAAGACCGGATGCAAAAAGGCTGAAGTTATAATTCTCCGCACTGCCGATAACCTTTGTTGCATGCAAGAGGACTGCACCGGCAATAATCGGCGTTGAGAGAAGAAACGAAAACCGGGCAGATGCTTCCCGCTCGAGTCCTGCGAAGAGACCAGCTGCGATGGTAATCCCGGAGCGGGAAACACCGGGAATTATTGCCACCGCCTGTGCGATACCAATGAAGAGGGCGTTGCCGAATGTGATTGTATCAATATTTTTAAACTTATATGCCTTTTCAGACAGGAGCATCACAAAGCCCACGCCAATCAACATCACACTGATTATCAACGGACTTCTCATAGACGTCTCAACGATGTCGTTCAGCAAGAATCCGGTGATACCGGCAGGAACTGATGCCATGAGAATAAACGCGAATAATTTCTGTTTCCTCACGATGAGGTCAATCCAGTCTTTCCAAAAACAGCAGAGCAGAGCACACAGGGTCCCGCCGTGCAAAGCGATATCAAAGGTGAGGGTATCAACCTCACCGTTCCAGCTGAAAAACCAGGGGAGCAGGATCAGATGCGCCGTGCTGCTGACTGGCAGGAACTCGGTAAACCCCTGGACGACGCCGAGAATGATGGCTTCGAACACGCGAGCCTAAACCTCGAAAATAATCGGCATGATCATCGGTCTGCGGTCCATGGTGTTTCTGAGATATTTCTTCAGCGTGCTTCTGAGTTTTGCCTTGAGCAGTGAAGCATCTGAAACCACTTCCGGTTCAAGGCCTCTTATCGTGTCTGTAAGGAGTTCCTTGACCTTTGTGATGACCTCCTGTGATGCATCCTCAAAGATAAATCCCCGTGATATGATGTCCGGGCCTGAGACAATGGTACCGGTCAGTTTTTCGATCCCAAGCAGGATGAGAACGATGCCATCGTGGGCAAGACGCAGCCGGTCCCTGAGCACCATCTCCTCTACGTCTCCCATGCCCTTGCCGTCTATGAAGATGCGGCCGCAATGTACACTTCCATTTTTTCTCGCTCCACTGCCATCAATCTCAAGGACATCCCCATTTTTAAGGATAAAAATGTTCTCCTCGGGGATATCCGTTTTCCGTGCGAGCATCGTATGATAGACGAGGTGCCGGTATTCCCCGTGAAGAGGCATGAAGTATTTCGGCTTCACGAGGTTCAGCATGAGTTTTAGTTCTTCTTTTGATGCGTGTCCCGAGACATGTACCTCTGATACTTTTTCATAGATAACGTTCGCTCCCCGCCTGAAGAGATGGTTAATAATCTTTCCGATGGAGCGCTCGTTACCAGGAATCATCTTTGCGGAAAGGATAACGGTATCACCGTTTTTGATTTTTATGACCTTATGCTCATCAGTTGCAATCCGCGAGAGAACACTCATCGGTTCTCCCTGGCTTCCCGTCGTAATTATAACCACTTCATGATCCGGGAGTTCCTTCAGTTCATCCAGCTTGAGCCAGGTTCCCTGAGGGATTTGCAGATATCCCAGGTTTAAAGCTATCTGTGCATTCGACACAATGCTCTTCCCGCAAAGGATAACCTTTCTCCCGAATTTCACCGCAACATCGATTGCCTGCTGGATCCTATGGATATTCGATGCAAACGTGGCAATGATAATCCTTCCTTCCGTCTTGGAAAAGATATTCTCGAAGGCACGTCTGACCTCTTTTTCGGAAAAGGTGAACCCGCCTTTTTCTGCATTGGTGCTGTCGGACAAGAGAAGCAGGGTTCCCCTTTCCCCATATTCAGAAAACTTGAGGAAATCCATGAGCTGTCCGTCAACCGGGGTGGGATCAAGCTTGAAATCGCCGGTATGAACGACCAACCCGATAGGCGTCGTAATGCCGAGGCCGACACCGTCCACAATGCTGTGAGTCACTCTCACAAATTCAACAGAAAATTTGCCGATACGAACAACATCCCTGGGCATCACCGGGATAAGCTCTGCTGTGTCAAGGCTGTGCTCAGAGAGTTTTTCCCGTACCAGACCAAGTGTCAAAGGAGTTCCGTAAACAGGTACCTGGATCTCTTTCAGCAGGAAAGGAAGGGCACCGGTGTGGTCCTCATGGCCATGCGTAAGGATCACTGCCTTTACTTTGGCTCTGTTCTGAATCAGGTAGGAAATATCCGGAATAATGAAATCTACACCGAGGGTATCTTCTTCCGGGAACATCAGCCCGGCATCAACAATAATAATATCTTCGTCGTATTCCAGGACGGTCATGTTGAGGCCAATCTCCTCAACACCACCAAGAGGGATGACAGCAAGCGTATTTTCCACTGGGTGATATTATATCAAATTTTGTATGGGGATTACGGAAACAGAGTTGTAGCAACAGAAGGTGAATGAAAATCAGATGATCATTCCTACATAATTTCAGGAATAGATCATATCCTTGGATGCTCCTTCCGGTAATCATGCGGCTTTTCCCTTAGACCATTCTCGCTCCAGATGCCAAGCCGCTTTTCTCTTGCCTCCGCCTGCGCTTTTTTAAACTCCGCTGCATATTTTACGTTCGGCGGTACCGTATAGAGCATCGCATATCCGCTCTTTATCATCTCCAGATTAATGAGCCTTCCGTCAGCAGTCCATACGTATGCGAGGATACGTCCGTATTGGTCGGTTTTTTGGGCATCAGTTTCTATTGTCACCTTCCATTTTGAGGCCTGCACGACAGATTCAAGATATTGTTTTGCCTGTTCTCCCCACGGATTCTGCCCTGTTTCAGGCGCGTCGATGCCGATAAGTCTGAGCTTTTCCTGTTTCTTATGCAGGATGACACTGATTGTATCCCCATCATGAATGGTTGCGACCGGAACGGCCTCATTGCTCTGCTGTGCAGCGAGAAAAGGATATCTTTCGTTCACCAGATAGAAAACTGCCGCGAGGAGAAAGAAAATGACGGAGATGAGATTTATCGCTCTGAGTTTGGTGTTCCTTCGCCGCATGCTTTATTATATATCATGCTTTGTTGTCCCGGCCTCTTCCGCGGTATTTGTAACAGCCGTCAGGACCGGTATTTCAAGTAAAAAGAAATATAAACAAGCCCATCAGCCGAACTATTGAAAGATAGGAAAGAGATGTGCTATTTTGTCATTCCGGCTTGGCCGGAATCTTTCTTTAGGAAGGATTCCCGATGCGCTTCGCTTGCGGGAATGACATTTTGTTTGATACGTAAATATATTCATAGAATGAAGTGCTTAGTTTATTCACAGGCATTAATGAATCCTGCCTGCTAATTGATCCCGTATTTCTGTAAGCGGTGACGAAAAGACCTGAAAGATAACCCGAGCATCTTTGCCGCATCAGTCTTTATTCCGTTGGTCTTGTCGAGCGCCTGCAGAAGATACGTTTTTTCAATATCTACTATGAGCTGCTCAAGGTCAATACCTTCATCCGTGAGCCCGGCAAGGGATTTCACATCGGATCTGCCCTGGTTTGCTACCTCAGGGGGAAGATTTGCAGGGGTTATTTCATCTTTATCGGTCAGCAGGGCAACGCGTTCAATCACATTTTCGAGTTCCCGAACATTCCCCTTCCATGCATAATCTATCATCAGCTTCATGGCTTCGGGAGTAATTTTTTTTGGTTTGTCAGCTGTTCTGCCCAGAAAGTGGTTTATAAGCAAGGGAATGTCCTCCTTCCGATCTCTGAGCGGCGGCATCATCACGGGCACGACATTTAAGCGGTAATACAGGTCCTCCCGGAATCTTCCGGTGGCGATCTCTTCTTTCAGTTCCTTGTTTGTTGCAGAGATAACCCTGACATCAACCGTAATGTCCGTTGTTCCGCCGATACGCCTGAATGTACCGTTTTCAAGCACCCTGAGCAGCTTGGCCTGGAGGCTGGTCGGCATCTCCGCGATCTCGTCAAGGAAAATGCTCCCGCCATCTGCGATCTCGAAGAGTCCTTGTTTGTTGTACATGGCTCCGGTGAAAGAGCCTTTCATATGCCCAAAAAGTTCTGATTCGAGAAGCCCTTCAGGAAAGGCAGCGCAATTAATCGTAACAAAATTCTTTTCCTTTCGGAGGCTGAGGTTATGCATAGCATGCGCGACGAGTTCCTTGCCGGAGCCGCTCTCACCCGTTATCAGGACATTGGAGTTGCTCTGTGCGATTCGTGGAATGATCCGGAACAATTCCTGCATTTTCGGGCTCTGGCCAATGATGTTTTCGATCGCATAGCTTGCATCAACCTTCTGCCTCAGGATGGAGAGTTCCACGTGCTCGCGTTTCTTCTCGATAGCTTTCTTGACAATCAAGCGGATTTCATCGATGTTGAACGGTTTACTGATATAATCGTAGGCACCCAGCTTCATCGCCTCAATGGCTGAGTCCTTTGTCCCAAAAGCTGTTATCATAATGACAATCGTATCAGGAGAGATCTCTTTGATCTTTTTCAGGACTTCAAAACCATCGACCTTGGGCATCTTTATATCAGTCACAACAAGATCGAAGATATCGTTATCAAGACAGGCAATTCCCTCCAGACCGTCTGAAGCGGTCACTACATCATACCCCTCCCCCTCGAGAAGAATCTTGAGCACTTCACGCATGCTTTTTTCGTCCTCTACGATGAGGAGCTTTCCTTTAGGCTTTTTCATATGGTGCAGGTAGTATAATCTCAAAGGTGGTGCCAATGCCAGAGGTACTTTTGGCAGTTATCCTGCCGTTGTGTTCGTCGATTATCCGGTAGGCTATGGCAAGCCCGAGGCCTGTTCCCTGCTCTTTCGTCGTAAAAAAGGGATAAAACACTTTTCCGATATCCTTTTCCTCTATGCCATTCCCGGAATCCCGGAACGTGATTGATGTGACATTATTCATACTGACGGCATCGATAGAGAGTTCTCCACCTTCCGGCATCGCTTCGATCGCATTAACCCCCAGATTCCAGAATACCTGATGCATTTTTTGCGGATCTGCATGGACAAGAAGCGGACTCTGGTAATTTTTCCTGAACGAGACAAGCTCTTTGTTGTGATTAATATTGCTGAGGAGTTCGACCGTCTCATCGAGGAGTTCACGGATGTCAAACGTTTGAAAGACCGGCAGGGTTGGACGCGAATAGGTGAGGAAATCGGATATGATATGGTTGAGCCGCTCCATTTCCTTCAAGGCGATGTCCATAAGGCGCTCCTTATGGTTTGGACTCACGGAATCCTCCCTGAGCATTTCAATAGAACCCTTCAGTGATGCAAGAGGGTTTCTGATCTCATGGGCAATGTTGGAAGAAAGTTCACCGACTGCAGCCAGTTTTTCTTTCTTTTTTATTTCATCCTCAAGTTTCTTGATCTGCGTGAGATCCTGAAAAACGGCAATAAACCCCTTTGGAGCATAAGCAATACCCTTCAGGGGCGAAATGGTGATACCAATAATTTTCTCACCGCTGTCTGCCGGGATGATTTGCTCCCTTCGTCCTTCCAAAAATGGAAATGGGAAAAAAGGCATCACGACATCGATCTTCTTCCCGATTACCGCATCGCTGTCCATACCGATTATCCTTTCAGCCGCAAAGTTAAAGAGCAGTATCTTCCCCGATGTATCCACGGTGAACAGCCCGCTCGGCAGGCTCTCGATCACTTCCTTATTGAAAAGCTCGAGATTGCGAAGGTCCAGGTCCGTCTGCTCAAGCTCCTGAACGGTGCTTTCGAGGCGTGCCGAAAGATATCCGCTCAGATAAGCGGTCAGATAGAAGAAGAGAACGTGGACAAACAACTTGTAGAGGGAATCCGGTTCTTTTGCAGATGCCACGCTGCTTACAGGGAAGCACATCATAGAGCTGAAGATTGACAAGAATGCCGTACGAAATGCTGCTCAGGGTTGCGATAACAAATCCTGCCCTCTTGTTCAGGATAATGCTTGAAGCAATGATAATAAGAACAAGGGGAAAGGAAAACCAGCTTTCGACTCCACCGGTAACGTAGATAAGGAGTATGGATGCAGCGACGTCGAGAACAAGCTGCACATATGCAAAAAGAGACTGAGAGCGGACTTTTTCGAGAAGAAATGAATAGATGAGGGTGAGGAAGTAAAGAGCGCCTATGAGATAATACAGGAACCGGGTCTGCAGCAATTGCTCGGATCCCCTGAAGAAGAAGGATGACCCGAACAAAAGAGTGATGAATAAGGCCCTGAATACGATGAGGGCCTTATTCTTTTTTTTCAGACTTTCAGCATCTCCAGATGACATTTCAATGCTACTTAATCAGCGTAATGAGTTTGAAGATCGGAAG
Source organism: Thermodesulfovibrionales bacterium (assembly GCA_963715195.1). GTDB lineage: Bacteria > Nitrospirota > Thermodesulfovibrionia > Thermodesulfovibrionales > SM23-35 > JALHSV01. The sequence continues at coordinate 56,240 of CAVQRT010000002.1, forward strand.
ATACATGGCAACAACGATAAAACCAACGGTTCCGCCGAGAAAGACCATCAGCATCGGCTCCATCATTGCGGTAAGGTTCGATACCGCCGCGTCAACTTCGTCATCATAAAAATCAGCTATCTTGCCAAGCATCGCGTCAAGGGCACCGGTCGATTCTCCGACGGCAATCATGTGCGTTACCATGGGCGGAAAGACCTTTGCCTTGGTAATGGGCTCGGCAAGGGTCTTTCCACCGACTACCCCCTTGCGCACCTCAACAATCGCATATTCGATGACTTTGTTGCCCGATGTCTTCGCCGTGATGTCAAGGCCGTCCAGGATAGGCACTCCGCTGCTGATAAGGGTACCGAGCGTTCTTGTGAATTTTGCGACAGCCACCTTCTTGAGAAGCGACGCCGAATATCGGGAGCTTCAGCAAGATTCTGTCGGTAAGATATTTCCCTTTCTCTGTTCTCCGGAACTGGACAAGAAAGACAATAAACGCAACCACTGCCCCCGCTGTCAATAAACCACCTATGCCTGCAATGAAATTACTCAGATTAATGATGATCCGCGTGGGAAGGGGAAGGGTTCCGCCAAGCTGTGCAAACATCTTTGCGAAAGTCGGCACGACAAATATCATGATAATGGCAATGCACCAGAACAGCGATTGATGTAACCACGGCAGGATAAACCATGGCACCCTTAACCTTCTTCTTCAGTTTCATTGCCTTTTCAATATAGGCCGCCAGCCTGTTGAGAATCGTATCGAGAATACCGCCTGCCTCTCCTGCCGCGACCATGTTGACATACAACTCGCTGAATATCCGCGGATGTTTTTTCAGGGCATCAGCATAGGTTGCACCCGACTCCACATCTGCCTTCACCTGTGCCAGGGTTTTCCCCAGCGTCTTGTTTTCAACCTGTGTTGAAAGTATGTCAAGCGCCTGCACCAGGGGAAGTCCTGCATCAATCATCGTAGCGAACTGTCGTGTGAAAATGACAATGTCCTTGTCCTTGACCTTGCCCCCGAAGGAAAACTTTTCAAGAATCCCCTTCTTTGTTTTTTCCGTAACGACCGTTGCCGTAATGTTTCGCCTTCTCAGCAGAGCAATAACCTCTTCCCGCGTCCCTGCCGTCATTTCACCGGATTCGACCGTACCTCTCACCGTTTTTCCTGACCACTGAAATACCATTGCCACGTTTACGCCCTCCCTTTATTTAGGGTTTCCGGCATGCCCTTTTGAATCATTGCAATGATTTCATCGGGCACCGGCGATCTCCCGACAGCATCTTCATAGGATATAAGCCGTCTTGAAAAGAGATCGAACAACGACTGATTCATTGTCTGCATTCCGAACTTTGATTGACCCGTCTGCATCATTGAATAAATCTGATGAATCTTATCTTCCCTTATCAGATTTCTGATCGCGGGATTCGGAACCAATACTTCAACAGCAAGAACCCGGCCGATACCCGACTTCTGCGGGATGAGCTGCTGGGCCAGAATGCCCTCGAGGACAAAAGAGAGCTGGACCCGTATCTGCTCCTGCTGATGCGGGGGAAAAACATCGATGATTCTGTTCATGGTCTGCACTGCTGAATTCGTATGCAGTGTCGCAAGCGTTAAATGGCCGGTTTCTGAAACCGTAAGCGCTGCCTCGATCGTCTCGAGATCACGCATTTCACCGATAAGAACGACGTCGGGATCCTGCCGAAGGACATACCGCAGTGCAGAAGTGAAGGAAGCTGTATCTGCACTGACTTCCCGCTGATTGATCAGACATTTCTTGTGCGGATGCAAATATTCTATCGGATCTTCGATTGTTAATATATGCTCATACCGGTCCGAGTTGATTCTGTCGACCATGGCAGCGAGTGTCGTTGATTTCCCGCTACCGGTAGGACCGGTAACGAGCATTAACCCTCTGGGTTTCTTAACGATGTCATTCATGATTTCCGGGAGTCCGAGGTCTTTGAACGTCCTGATATCAAACGGTATCGTCCGGAACGCACCGGCGACAGCCCCCCGCTGCATAAAGATATTGGCCCTGAACCTGCTGAGCCCTTTCACACCGAAAGAAAGATCAAGTTCATTATTCTCCTCATACTTATGCTTCTGTGCGTCGGTCAGGACGCTGTAGCAAAGCGATTTGGTATCTGCGGGATTCAGTGGCGGATGCTCAATATTCACGAGTTTTCCATCTACTCGTAATCTTGGAGGACTTCCGGTTGTGACATGGAGGTCAGACGCGTTTTTTTCGATCATCAGCTTCAACAATTCATATAAAGTTGCCATTATCCACTCCGTTCTATTCTATGCTTTGACGTATTGTCACATTTCCCGCTCAGACTTTGAGCCGTTTATGACTTCCGTGCACCCAGAGATGATCCGTGATATCCATTCGTCAGTCTCCGAAGGTTACCCTGAGTACTTCCTCTATCGATGTAACCCCTTCCTTCACCTTGGTAAGGCCGCTCATCCGCAGAGTCTTCATGCCGAACCTGCTGGCGGTCTTTTTCAGTTCATCTGCCGACGCGCCTTCAAGCACCATCTCTTTGATATCCGGGACAACGGGCATGATCTCATACAGTGCTATTCTCCCTTTATACCCCGAATTATTGCAGGCCGAACAGCCTTTCCCTTTAAAACATATTACCGATTGAGCCTCTTCCTCCGAAAAACCCACTTGCACAAGGGTTGAAACAGGGATTCTTTCCTCTTCCTTGCAGGCGGTACAAATTTTTCTGGCAAGCCGTTGCGCGGCAATGAGGATGACCGATGCCGACACAAGAAACGGTTCAATACCCATATTCAGGAGCCTGCTGATGCTACTTGGGGCATCGTTGGTGTGGAGGGTACTGAGGACAAGATGTCCTGTCAGCGCTGCTTTCACTGCGATCTCGGCCGTCTCAAAATCACGGATCTCACCAACAAGGATGATATCAGGGCTCTGTCGTAAAAACGCCCTGAGGGACGAGGCAAAGGTCAGCCCTATTTCTTCCTTCACCTGCACCTGGTTCATTCCCTGAAAGTTGTATTCGACCGGATCCTCAGCAGTCATAATATTGATACCGGGTTTATTGAGATAATTGAGCGCTGAATACAGGGTTGTGGTCTTCCCGCTCCCGGTAGGCCCGGTTACAAGGATCATTCCATATGGCTTGCTCAGCGCATCCATGAATTTCTGTAAGGCATCCTCTTCGAATCCGAGCTTGGTGAGATCCACCTGAAGGTTTGCTTTATCGAGAATTCTGAGGACGGTTTTCTCTCCAAAGAGACAGGGGAGAACAGAAACACGGAAATCGATCTCTTTTTTCTTTCCGAGTCGCAATTTGATACGTCCATCCTGCGGGATTCTTCGCTCGGCAATATCGAGTTTTGACATAATCTTCAGGCGAGAAGTTATCGGGTTCTTTATTTTGAGCGGCAGATTCATTGCGTTAAAGAGGACCCCGTCAACGCGGTAACGTACGCGCAACGATCTCTCATACGGCTCTATATGGATATCACTGGCACCACCTTTAATTGCATTAATGAGAATACCATTGACCAGTTTTACGATCGGTTCATCGACCTCGGCAGAAGATGCATCATCCTTTTCCATGTATGCCTCAACACTATCGAGAGCATCTCCTACCACCTTATCGAACTCATCAACGTCGACCATCATCCCCTCATCAACTGTCCCAACGTCGCTATCCTTCAGATCATCTTCGGAGAGCGCATAATCCTGTGCCTCCAGGACGCCGGATGTTGCCGTCTTCGTCGCTACCAGGGCTTCACCCCCGTTGCGGTAATGCGCCGATATGGCACCGAGTATCGAACTCTCACCCGATACAACAACCTCAACATTATACCCGGTCATAAACTTCACATCGTCTATCACGAATACATTCGAGGGATCTGCCATCGCTATCGTTAAGGTTGCCCCAACCCTCGCAACCGGTATGATGAAGTATTTCCGCGCTACATCGATCGGAATGAGCTTCAATACCGATGGGTCAATCTTGTAATCAGTCAGGTTGATCGCCGGTACTCCCCACTGCCTGCTTAAAAACCCCACCAGCTTCTCCTCGCTGATATATCCCAACTTGACCAGATTTGCGCCCAGCTTCCCACCCTCCTTCCGTTGAAGACTCACCGCCTCCTTCAACTGGTCATCGGTGATCAGCTGCGCTGTGATCAGTAATTGCCCTAACTTCACCGCCATGTGTACAATCCGTATCTTAAAAACCAAAAAACAAGGCACAATTTTTCGGAAGTTGCATTCTGATTCCTGGTTTCTCTAATCACCAAATGTCACCCTGAGAATCTCTTCGACAGATGTAAGCCCTTTTTTTATCTTGGCAAGACCGCTCATCCGGAGGGTTTGCATCCCCAATCTGATGGCCGTCTTTTTCAGTTCGTCGGCTGAGGCACCCTCGAGAATCATCTCCTTGAGTTCATCATGCAGAGGCATAACCTCATACAGTGCCACCCTTCCTTTATACCCCGAGTTATTGCACTCAGGGCACCCTCGCCCCCTGTAACACATTATGGACTGAGCCTCCTGCTCAGAAAAGCCTATTTCAATCAGGCCGGGGATGGAGACTGTATCTTCCTCCTTGCAGGAAGGGCACAGTACCCGGACAAGTCGCTGTGTCGCTACGAGAATCAGGGATGCTGCAACGAGAAAGGGCTCAATTCCCATGTTCAGAAGCCTGCTGATGGTGCTTGGAGCATCATTGGTATGAAGGGTGCTTAAAACCAGATGCCCTGTCAGAGCGGACTTCACCGCAATTTCAGCAGTCTCAAAATCACGAATCTCACCGACCATGATGATGTCGGGGTCTTGCCGCAGAAAGGATCTGAGGGCTGAAGCGAACGTGAGCCCGATATCTTCTTTCACATGCACCTGATTTATTCCATGGAAGTTATATTCAACAGGATCTTCGGCAGTTGATATATTCACTCCGATTTTGTTCAGGTAATTCAGGCCCGAATAGAGCGTTGTAGTCTTGCCGCTCCCTGTCGGTCCTGTAACAAGAATCATGCCGTATGGTTTGTCCAGGGCGCTCATGAAATTTTGGAGCGTCGTTTCTTCGAATCCCAGCTTGGTCAGGTCAACCTGAAGATTTGACTTATCCAGAAGCCTGAGAACCGTTCTCTCGCCAAAAAGACATGGGACAGTCGAAACCCGGAAATCAATTTCCCGCTTCTTGCCGAGTTTCAATTTGATTCTCCCATCCTGCGGGAGCCTCCTTTCGGCGATGTCGAGACTTGCCATGATCTTGACCCTTGAAGTTACAGCGTTTTTTATTTTTACCGGGAGATTCATGACGGTATACATCACACCGTCGACTCTCTGTCTCACCCTGAGTGCATTTTCATACGGCTCTATGTGAACATCGCTTGCCCGTTCTTTTATCGAATTGATGAGAATACCATTCACGAGCTTCACGATGGGACGTTCCACCTCCTGGACAGTTTCGTCTTCTTTCTCATCAACAACCTCAACATCGCTTAAGGCCTCGCCGACAACTTTATCAAATTCATCAACGTCGACCATCATCCCCTCGTCTGCCGGGCTCAGTGCTCCTTCCCCGACAACTTCATCCTCGGAGAGGGTATAATCCTTTGCCTGCAGGACGCCGGATGTTGCCGTCTTCGTCGCTACCAGGGCTTCACCCCCGTTGCGGTAATGCGCCGATATGGCACCGAGTATCGAACTCTCACCCGATACAACAACCTCAACATTATACCCGGTCATAAACTTCACATCGTCTATCACGAATACATTCGAGGGATCTGCCATCGCTATCGTTAAGGTTGCCCCAACCCTCGCAACCGGTATGATGAAGTATTTCCGCGCTACATCGATCGGAATGAGCTTCAATACCGATGGGTCAATCTTGTAATCAGTCAGGTTGATCGCCGGTACTCCCCACTGCCTGCTTAAAAACCCCACCAGCTTCTCCTCGCTGATATATCCCAACTTGACCAGATTTGCGCCCAGCCTCCCCCCCTCCTTCCGTTGAAGACTCACCGCCTCCTTCAACTGGTCATCGGTGATCAGCTGCGCTGTGATCAGTAATTGCCCTAACTTCACCGCCATGCTTTAAAAATATCTAAATATTTTATAAATGTCAATTAAATAACTCATTTAACTTTAACCATTACTTCATATTCTTTGAGACGCAAATTTCACCACATATTCAAATACCCTATGGTATACGAGAATAAAGATACATTGCCGTGACATTCCTCACACAATAGAACAATGGATACGCCTACTTAGATGTAATATTATGATTTGTGGCACATTATATTCTAAGCAAACTCTGTGCCAGTGAGATACGACCGAGAATGTCCGCCTGAGAGGATTAACCGGTGGGAAACCAATGTCCGCATTTTCAGGGTTAATAGAACTCTTTAATCGTATTTTCTATTCTTGATATATCAATATGTTGCCGTATCAGGGGTTTGTCCTTGATAACAGGTATTCTCTCCTCCAGCACAGGGCGGTGGTTTCTGTAAATGATCCCCAGGGGAATGCGTTCTCCCCACTCCAGAGCCCGCTGAAATGCGCTAATCTTGTCTTCGGGATCATATCCGGATTCAATATGATAGACGCGCTGGCGGTACCACTCATAGGTATTTATTTTATTGAACGTCACACACGGTTGCAGGATATCGATTAATGCAAATCCTTTATGGAGTATCGCTTCCTTCATGAGTTCCTTGAGATATTCCTGATCTCCTGCAAATCCCCTCGCTACAAAGCTGCAGTCAAGAGCTATCGCAAGAGCTAAAGGATTTAATTGTTCCGAGAAAACGCCCAACGGCTGATTCTTCGTGACCATTCCCTCCATACTCGTCGGTGAGGGCTGGCCTTTCGTGAGCCCGTATATCTGATTATCATGCACAAACAGCTTCAGATTAATATTTCTTCGTATTGCATGCATCAAGTGGTTACCGCCTTCACCATAACAGTCACCATCCCCGGCAACAGCGATGACAAGCATCTCATGATTAGCGAGTTTAATGCCCGTTGCAACAGGAAGGGTCCTTCCATGCAGCCCGTTGAAGGTATTGCATTTCAAGTAATGGGGGAACTTCGACGCTTGACCGATCCCGGACACAATGGTGAATTGATGCGGCTCCAATTCAAGTTCAGCCATCGCTTCCTTGAAGGCATTGAGGATACTAAAATTACCGCAACCGGGGCACCACGCAGGGGTCTGCGCGCTATAATCTTCTGATGATGGCATCGAATTCTCCGAGGAGCTTTTCAACAGTGAACGGTCTCCCGTCATATCTGTTTATCATATGATTAAATGCATATCCGGTCTCTGCCCTGAGAAGCCGGGCAAACTGTCCGGTAGCATTCTGTTCTACAGAGATAACGACTTGCGTATTGTTCAGCAGGGGAAGGCAGTCAAATTCACCGGATAAGGGGAACGGATACATTTCACTGAAATGCAGCATTGCAGCTTTCTTGTCCTTTGAAAGAATTTCGACAGCCTCTCTGACAACTCCGTAGAGAGAACCCCAGCATACGAAAAGAATATCCGGTTCCCTGCTGCCGTAAAGAACAGGCTGGTTCATTTCATGCCTAATGAGCGGCAGTTTCTTCAGCAATCTTTTCTGAACCATTTTAATCCGCGTTTCTGCGTCCTCGATGATATGGCCTTCCTCATCATGTTCATCACTGTCAGTCACAACAAGGTTTTTCGAATCTCCGGGTACCCCGAAAGCAGACACGCCGGTCTCTGAAAAGGCATGCCGTTTATACTGTTCGACCCTCCTCAATTCATCACCCCTGAGACGGTAATCATGAAAGCTGATTTTCGCAAAGTCGAAACCGTCATACGTCCATTCTGTATCAGCAAGATACTGGTCAAAAATTACCAATGCCGGTATCTGGAATTTTTCGGCGAGATCAAAAGCCTTGTTCGTCAGATAGTATGCCTGCTCGGGAGTACCCGGTGCAAAAACAACCCTCGGAAATTCTCCATGGGCAGCGTATATGGCAAACGAAAGATCCCCCTGTTCTGTCCTCGTGGGAAGACCCGTAGCGGGAGCCGGTCTCTGTCCAAGGGCTATGACAACCGGTGTTTCAGTCATGCCAGCCAGAGAAAGGCCCTCTACCATGAGGGCAAACCCCCCGCCGGCGGTTCCTGTCATCGCTCTCACACCCGCAAAGGATGCCCCAAGCGCCATATTGACAGCTGCGATTTCATCCTCTGCCTGTTCAACCACTATGCCGTATTCCTTTCCCTTTCCTGCAAGATAATTCATGATCCCGGTTGAAGGCGTCATAGGGTAGGCTGAGTAGAATTTGCACCCTGCTGCGATGGCGCCCAGTGCAATACCTTCGATTCCGGAAATCAGCATCCTGGGGTTCCCGAACGATGAAGGGACGAATGAGCATTTCGGGCAGTTCCGAAGAGCAAAATCAAATCCGGACCTGGCAGCCTTGATATTTGCCTGTATAATATCCTCCCCTTTTTTGCTGAAGGTATCACGTATGATTCCATCAAAAAGGTCAAGATTCATCCTGAGCATGCCGAGCACAGAACCAGTTGCCACGGTATTTGTCATTATTTTGTTTCCGTGCTGCTGGGCGAGATGAACGAATGGGATATCAAGAAAATGGGGTTGCTCATGTTTTTGTTCCAGGGCGGAAGAGTCATAGATGATAAGTCCATTCTCGCGAAGCTCATTTTGATGCAGGGGAATGCTTTCTTTATCGAACGCAACCAGGATATCAACGTGCTCCCTTGATGCCGTGATTGGTTTTTCCGAGAATCTGATCTGGAAGAAATTGTGTCCACCCCTTATGCGGGATTCATAATCCTGGTGAGTGAAGACATGATACCCGGCGCGTGAAAAAACCTTCGCGAGTGTATCTCCGATGGTCTGGATGCCTTGCCCTGCCTCACCGCCTATTTTGATGGAATAGTCCATTGAAAATCTCTAAATGTTTTTCATCGTCTCAGTTACATAAAACTCTTCTTTAGATTATTCAGCCAAATGATATGATTCTTTTCTTCCCTGATGATTGCATCAATAATCTTTTTCTCTAGTAATGCTTCACGGAGTGTATAGTAGTAAAGGAGCGTCTCTCGCTCAAAGCACAGAGCAAAATCAATTGCTTCGGTTGCGGTTTTCACATGCTCAAGTGAGGGCAGACACTTGTCTTTCCCGAGAAAAAATTCCGAATCAACCAGCGCCCTGAGGTAAAGAGTTACCTCGCTCCACCCTTCCGGCTCTCCGTCATGTAATTGGCTCTCAAGCTTCAGGAAGCTTTCCCCGTGTCTAATCTCATGTGCGGCAAGCAGTTCGAAGAGTTTTTTTAATTCAGCCTTATCGTGGAATTTTTCCGCCATTCTGGTATAGAACTCTTTCCCCAGTTTTTCTGTCTGAACCGCCTGTTCAACCACTTCTCTTACCGAAAACGTTATCATGGCTTCTCCTTCATTTTTCCCGATGATTGGTTCTTCTCCATAAATTTTAGAGGATATCCCGGATATCGTCAATCGTTATGATATTACGCTCGACAAGATGCGTCAGGATGATAAATCCGCCGCAGGGAGGAGGTCTTTTTGTCCCTTGCCGATTGAGAGCTGGAGACTGTTTTGACAGGATGAAATCGCAGTCATTCTGATAAAAAGGGCACACCGTACACATATTCTGTATGAGCATCTCCTGCATACTATAGTCATATGCCCTGTCCGTCACGAAAAAATTGATGGCTTTTCCATTCTTCATCAATCTCTCAACAACCAGCAATCCCTGGCATTCAAGCTCTTCCTTCGTTGAAGGCTTGAAATAGGCACAGAAACTTCTGCACAGATTATCCCGCATTTGCTGATTCAAAGGATGTTTCCTTTCATAGGAGCGCTGTCAGGTTGCCCTTTCTGAGCTTCTCAAGAATCTCCTCCACAAGCATATGCATATCACCCATTTTGAACACAACATCCTCAGCCGGCAGATAGACCATGTTTCTCAGTGATGTTTGAAGGGTGGTGAGAGACTGAATAACCCCGCCATACAATTCCTGTGCATCAGACCGTCTTTGCCGCAGGAGATTTTCTGCCTGCCTGCGCTCGATAATCTCACTTTCCAGTTCCGCAACAACCGCTTCGAGTTGCCTTGTCCGTTCCAGAACAAGGCCTTCCAGCCGTTCATTCCACTGTTTGCTTTCTTCCTCGGTTTGTTTGCGCTTTGTGGTATCCCGAAATATGCCCATGAGACATCTCTCACCACCAATTGACAGGTGTGAACAACTGATATCAACGTAAAGGATACCTCCCTGCTTGTTTTTCAACGGGATATCATGCACAATTGACACCTCGCCGCGGTTCATTCGTTCAAACTGATCAAGGACTTCAGCCAGGTGCTCCTGCGGATGAATATCGTAAACGGTCAAAGACGATAACTCTTCCTGACCGTATCCCAGCATGTCACAGATTGCCTGGTTTCCGGTAACGAGCATCTTTTCTTCCGGGTCTGCCAGTAAAATTCCGTCAAAGGCACGATCAAAAATAGTCCTGAACCTCTCTTCACTTTCTTTCAGCGCATCCATGGTCTCAATAAGGTTATGGTTGACTTGGTCACACATCGATTTTCTCTTCCCCGGTGGCAGTTCTGACAGTATATCACAAAAGGAATTTCTTCAACGTATGGTGCTGTTGATGTATTATTATTTACAATACGGACATGCACTATTTTCTCTCACCAGATGCAGTTATAAAATTACTGGAACGCCCTTCCGTCTATAAGATAAGAACGGATGAACTGTATGAACTGGATGACGTTTCTTTTGAATTTCTCCGGCAGTGCGGGTCTGAAACTGGATGCGAAGGATCCGATAGAATTTTTCTCGATTATTGTCTGAAAGAGGGGATCCTATCCATGGAGAAAGTATCGTTGAGACGGCCCGCACTCATAAAGGCACCAGAACCTTCACTCAGGTACCTCGAACTGCAGATCACGAAAAACTGCAATCTCAGTTGCAGGCACTGTTATATCGGCAATCAGGGAAAAGATCAAGCAAAACTCGGAGAAAACAACGAGCTTTCCTTTGAACAGATAAAGGCTGTATTCCATGAATTTGAAGAGATGCAGGGTCTCAGGGTTCTTATCAGCGGCGGAGAGCCTCTTACGCACAGCCAATTCAACAGGATCAATGCAATACTCCCCAATTTTTTTTTCCGGAATATATTATTAACGAACGGCCTGCTGCTCACCCCAAGAATTTTGTCTGAGCTGAATGCCCACGAGATTCAGATCAGCATTGACGGACTTGAACATGCTCACGACTCCCTGAGAGGCAACGGAACATTCAGGTCGGCCATCGGAGCGGCCAGAAGGGCGCTTGATGCAGGGTTTCCGGTTTCGGTATCAACCATGGTTCATAGAAAAAATCTCAAAGATTTTGACGGCATGGAGAAGCTTTTCAAGGGACTCGGGATTAAAGACTGGACAGTCGATGTGCCCTGCATAACCGGTAGGCTCAAAGAAAATCCCGAATTTCATATAAGGCCGGAGGTCGGCGGAAAATATCTCAGATACGGGTACGGTGAAGGGCTCCATGCAGGGGCACCAGGATATGCATGCGGCACGCACCTCATGGCGGTCGCGGCAGACGGGAAAACTGCGAAGTGCTCGTTCTATGCGGACAGCCCGGTTGGAAGCATTGAGGAAGGGCTCAGAGCGAACTGGCAGAGGATAAAGCCTGTCAGACTCGAATCATTAAACTGTGATTGTCATTTTCTGAGTGAATGCAGGGGTGGCTGCAGATACAGGGCACTGCTTTCGGGGAATGAACTCGGTAAAGACTTTTACAGATGCCATTCATATGATATACTGCATTCAGATGAATGAAATGTCCGGATATGAAGTCCGGGTTCCTCTATGAAAGGGGGTGTCTCACGTGACAATCAGGAAGATTTCTAAAAAGGCTTCTTTAACCTGTAAGTGCAAAAGTTCTTGTTAACAAAATGTGATTAGCTGAAAGACATGGCTACTACAAAAAAGAAAAGGCTGGTTTGTGCACCAGCCTTTTCTTTTTAACCTTCCTTATTCCATAGTGATGGCTTGAGTCGGGCAGGTATCAGCGGCTTCCTGGCAGTTGCAGGTGTTGCATTTGTCAGGACCTATGACTTGTGCCTTTCCATCGTCACCAACTTTGAATACCTCGGGGCACATTTCTTCACATGTACCGCATCCCTCACACGCATCTTCGTTTACTACCGGTTTTGACATATTTTTTCCTCCTTTTGCATTAATGTTTAAATTTCTCTTCTTGAGACCCCAAAAAGAGATAGGGAATAATTAATTTTTCTATTGTACCATTATTTCCCCTGCTCCTGCCTACTGTCTTGCTGTTTTATTTTCTCTCTTTCCTGTCTGCTACCGACTACCTAAATATCTACTCCCTTACGCCCATGGAGTACCGCCGTCAACTATGCTGTGCTCTTCCCACATAAACCAGTTGCCCGTATCCTTCATAAAATTATAGGTATTTGCAAAGATATCATAGTGCTGCTGCTCTTCCTGAATTAGTCTTTCAAAGAGCTGCTTCTCTTTCTGATTCCCCGCCTCCGTTTCAACCTGTCTGTAGAATGATATACCCTCCTGTTCCATCTGCATGGCTATCTGGAATGCTTCGAGCTCATCCTGCGTTGCAGCTACACGATGCATCATCGCATTCTTCATGGATTCGAAGATCGTCTGTACCTTTCTCATTGGGCTGACATCTTCCATCGTTATATCAACCTCTTTAAATATCTGGGAAAGCATCTTGAGATGCCTCTTTTCATCCTCCGTTACCGACTGAAACATTTTTTTCCCGGCAGGATGGCTTGTCTTCTCCGCAGCCTTCGAATAAAAATCTATTGCATCCTTCTCCATTTTTATTGCGATTTCTATAGCATTCATGGCGACCTCCTCGCTTCATCATTCAGCGTCTATTCAGTTTAATCCTTTTGTACGATGATAATCAATTCGTTATTGCAATCGTTTATTATAAGAAACAATGACACGTCCGCCTTTTCTACAGTGGTATCCAACGCTGCGGTGCAACCAGCAATGCAGCTTCTGCTTCAATCAGAACATAACAACTGGATACGCAAACCGGGATATGTGCGAGAATGAAGCATACTCACTTGCGGAAACCCTCTTGCGCGAGGGCATCATGGAACTGGACATCCTTGGCGGGGAGCCGATGCTTATCCCCTACATGAAACATTTTCTCACCTATGCTACCAACGCCGGCCTGACGGTCAACATCAGTACAAACGGCAGTCTTCCCGGAATGGTCCATGCGCTGGCGAAGATACCCACCCGTCTGTTAACCATAGGGTTCTCTCTCCATGGCTTTTCAGACACCCACAATGCAATCACCAGGTCTGATAATTTCAAGTCAGTCCTTGAAGGGATCAGAAGATCACTTGGGGAAGGAAAACATACAATCGTAAAGAGCGTTCTGAAAACTGCAAACAGACGGGAAATTCGAGGCCTCATCCACTATCTTAGGGAACGCGGTGTAAAAACATACTTTCTGCTGCATGAGGATATTCTCGGAAGGAAAAATCAAACAGAAAGTCTATCATTTCCCGATTTCATGACATATTTCTCTGCTCTCAGATCTGAATTGCATGATGTCATCGATATCGGATTCGTTGCAGCATCCGGTTTTTTTAAATATGGGATGCTTGTTCACGGCCGTTGCGATGCCGGGACTGGAAAGCTTGCTGTACTTCCCGACGGTTCCACATTCCCCTGCAACCTGCTCTTTGGATTCAGGGAATTTTGCCTCGGCAATATCCTGAGGGACAACATCGAAACCATCCTGAAACATCCTGTACTTCAGAAATTCAGGACATTGCCCGGTAATATATGCAAATCCAGCAACTGTATCTATTCCGCAAACTGCAGTGGAGGATGTCCTGCTCACAGTTACGCTTTTTATCGTGATATTGGAATCAGGGACCCCCGCTGCCGCAATGATAAAAGAGACCCCAAAAAAAATGGTAATATATGAGAAAATTGAAGTGCGGTTTGTTACCGTGATCAATTCTTCGTGTAACAAAGTTCATACTAAACCACAAAGGAGGTTTCATGAAACCCACTGAAATAAAACCTGATATTTACTGGATTGGTGCGATCGATTGGGCGGTCAGAGATTTTCACGGTTATGTTACGCCAAATGGAACAACATACAATAATTATATTGTTCTCGACGAGCAGATAACCCTTTTTGACACGGTAAAACATGACTTTTCAGATGTGACCATACGAAATATCAAGAGCCTTATTGATCCATCAAAAATCAAAAACATCGTAATCAACCACATCGAGAACGACCATGTAAGCAGCATCGGGGATATTATGCATCTTGCACCGGATGCAACAATTTATATTTCTGAAAGAGGGAAAAAGGGACTCGACAGGTTTTTCGATACATCGGCATGGGACATGAAGATTGTTAAGACCGGTGACACATTAAATATCGGCAAAAGAACGCTCCTTTTCCTTGAAACCCCGATGCTGCACTGGCCTGATTCCATGATGACCTATATCAAAGAAAATAAGCTTCTGATCAGCCAGGATGCATTTGGACAGCATTATGCCTCTGCAGCGCGGTTTGACGATGAGTTCATAACCTGCTTTTCTCTGTCAGAATTAGAAGACGCCATCAAAGATTATTATGCCAATATCCTCATGCCGTTCGGTACCCTCATAAAAACCAAAATTGCAGAAATTCAGAAGTTGGGTCTTGAAATCGACATGATAGCCCCTGATCACGGGATTATATGGAGGAAGGACCCGTCCAAGATCATCAACATGTATCTTGATATGGCTGACGGGAAGGCAGACCTCAGAGTTGTTATCATTTATGACACCATGTGGCACAGTACAGAACATATGACTCTTCCCCTTATGCAGGGTATCAAAGATGAAGGGGTTGATGTCAAAATCGTAAAACTCAGAGCAAATCCAATCAGCCTGGCTGTAAAAGAGTTCTGGAAAGCGCGGGGATGCCTCCTCGGGTCGCCGACGCTGAATAATTCGATGTTCCCGACCATAGCTGAATTCCTGACATATCTGAAGGGTCTCAGGCCGAAAAATCGTCTGGTAGGTGCCTTCGGCAGCTATGGATGGATGGGTGGCGCGGTAAGGGATATCTGCGAAGAATTCAGAAAAATGGGGCTTGAGATGATCGAGGACGGGGTTCAGGTTGTGTACAAACCGTCTGCCGAGGACGAGAAACGGTGTTATGAGTTCGGGAGAGAATTCGCGAATAGGATCAAAGAATATCACAAGACCTACCAATAAGAAAGGAGACTCATAAATGCCTAAATTTCCAGAACAATATCAAAGAATCAGAAAAAGGTTCAAGAAATTTTTTTCCGCGGTCGATAATCTCGGGAAGGCAACACGGTCTGCTGGGCCAATTAATACAAAAACTTCTCATTTGATACAGCTCGCCGCTGCTGCTGCTATCAGATCAGAGGGATCAGTTCATTCTCATACAAGAAGGGCACTGGACGAAGGAGCAAAACCGGACGAAATATATCATGCCTTAATCCTGCTCACAAGCATCATCGGATTTCCCACCGTATCTGCAGCATTAAGCTGGGCTGATGATGTTATTCAAAAGCGTAAGGGATAGGAATAAACCTTAAAGAAGAATTACCACTAAGGAGGCACAATGTCTAAGACAGAAAAAAATCTTCAGGATGCATTTGCCGGCGAATCACAGGCGAACAGAAAATATCTTGCTTTTGCAAAAAAAGCCGATGCCGAAGGGTATAAACAGGTTGCCAAGCTCTTTAGAGCTACTGCAGAGGCCGAAACGGTTCATGCATTGAATCATCTGAGAGAACTCGGAGGAGTGAAAACCACAAAGGAAAACCTCGAGGCTGCCGTCGGCGGGGAGACGTATGAAGTGGAGAATATGTATCCTCCGATGATTCAGGATGCCCTGACAGAGGAGAAAAAAGGTGCGCAGAACAGCTTCATGTTTGCATATGAAGTGGAAAAAATTCACGCAGCACTCTATACAAAAGCACTGGAAGCGCTCGGTAAAAACAAAGAGGTTGATTATTATGTCTGCCAGGTATGCGGCAACACCGTAGAAGGGGAGCCGCCAGACCAGTGCCCGATATGCAAAGCGATGAAAAAGATGTTCAAGAAGATGGAGTAAGAGATTCATATATATTCTCTATTTCATTTCTGTTCCTGTAGAATAGCTGGAAAGGGGTTTTCTATGAGATTATTCAGACGCGCTATTTTTGTGCTTGCGTGCTTACTTCTCTCCTCCACACATGACTCGTCAGCTTCAGAGGAAACACACAAGCAAGCTTTGCTCAGTCAACAGACACAGGGCTGCATTGGCTGTCACAGCATGTATACGCCTGGGATTGTGCATGACTGGATGACAAGCAGGCACTCGAAGACAATTCCGGGGGACGCAATCAAAAAATCCCCTCTTGAAAAACGAATCTCTGCCATGAGTCTTCCGCAGACTCTTCAGGACTATTCCGTCGGCTGCTATGAATGCCATAGCCTGAATCCTAATATCCACAAGGATAACTTCAACCATATGGGGTATAACATAAATATCGTGGTCACCCCGAATGATTGCAAAACCTGTCATCCCTCAGAGGTACAACAGTTTGCGGGCTCAAAAAAGTCATACGCCTATAACAATCTCATGGGTAATCCCGTTTACTATACACTCGTGAGCACCATAACCGGTATGAGGAGATTTAAGGAGAATCAACTTTTTGCTGAAAAGCCTTCTGACGCGACACTGCACGAGACCTGCCTTGGATGCCACGGCACCAAGGTGGAGTCGAAAGGACTGAAAACCGTTTCAACCAAAATAGGAGATCTGCAGTTCCCTGACCTGACAAACTGGCCCAACCAGGGCGTTGGCAGGATAAATCCCGATGGGAGTACCGGAGCCTGCACGGCCTGTCACCCGAGACATGGCTTTTTAATCGAGGTCGCTCGAAAGCCCTACACCTGTTCACAGTGTCACCTTGAACCCGATGTCCCAGCGTGGAACGTTTACCGGGAGAGTAAGCACGGGAACATCTATTCCTCAAAATATCAGCAGTGGAATTTTGATTCCGTGCCGTGGGTCATCGGTAAGGATTTTAATGCGCCAACATGTGCGACCTGTCATAACAGCCTCGTTGTTTCTCCAGACAAAACCGTTGTCGCCGAAAGGACACATAATTTTGGGGCACGGTTATGGGTCAGGCTCTTCGGGCTTATTTACAGTCATCCGCAACCAAAGTCAGGTGATACAACTATAATCAAGAACAAAGATGGACTTCCATTACCTGTGACATTTGCCGGTGAACCGGCATCAGAATACCTGATCGACAATTCCGAACAGGCCAACCGTATGACTGTCATGAGCGGCATCTGTAGAAATTGCCACGGGTCGAGGTGGACGAATAGCCATTTTACAAAACTGGACAGCACCATCAAGGAGACGAATGGCATGACTGCTACAGCAACAAATCTGATGGCTGAGGCATGGGAAAAGGGAATCGAAGATAAGACTAACCCGTTCGATGAGTCTTTGGAGCAGATGTGGGCCAGTCAGTGGCTGTTTTACTGCAACTCGATACGGTATGCCTCGGCCATGACCGGCGCACCAGATTATGCTTCTTTCAAAAATGGCTGGTGGTACCTCAATAGAAATCTGCAGCATATGCAGAACTGGATGGAATTCAAAAAAGAAGTCAACGAGAAGGACTAAATGAAGGTTATCGCATTCCTGGGAAGTCCGCGGGAAGGCGGGAATACAGAGCTGCTCCTGAAAGAGGCTCGAAAAGGCATTGAAGAATCCGGCTTCAAAACACACGTCTTTCCTTTGAGTACGATGAACATAATGCCCTGCCAGAATTGTGGGGGGTGTGACGACACTGGCATCTGTATTTATGAAGATGATATGGGGCAGATTTATGAGGCCATCAGAACGTGCGACAGGATCATTCTGGCGTCTCCGATCTTCTTTTCCGCCCTCAGTGCACAGACAAAAATGATGGTAGACCGATGCCAGGCATTCTGGTGCGAGAAATATCTCCTGAAAAAACCGATCCCTCCGGGGATATATGGCCGGAAAGGACTCTTGCTGTTGGTCGGCGGGATGGTGAAAGAAATCGGGACGCAGGGCATGCAGTGCGCCGAGAGATCTGCGAAGGCTTTCTTCAGAACAGTCAGCGTCCCGGGACATAAAACATTAAATTACACAGGAGTTGATGCAAAAGGTGCGATACTGAAACATCCCACGGCATTGAAGGATGCCTATGAGGCAGGAAAAGAACTGGTAAAGGGGTAATGGGTATCCTGTTATTTTTTCAATAAAGGCCTTTGCGGATCGGAATGTATAAAGTTAAAGTGCGGTTAAAGATTCTAAGAAATAGTGTCTTCCTCAAATGTTCTTTTTAGCTTCTTCTGTCAATAACGACAATCGCTTATGCCTTGCCTCCAGGGTTTTTTGGACTAAAGTTTCTATATCCGCAGGTTTTTCCATATAATCCATGGCACCCTCTTTCATTGCATGAACAGCATCTTCAGTTGTACCCTGACCTGTGAGAATAATAACAGGCAAATTAGGATAGTTCTTCTTAATATTCCTTAAGACTTCCATACCTCCCATTCCAGGCATAATAAGATCAAGAATAACAATATTGTAATTTTTACCCTTCACTTTTTCTAACGCTTCCTCACCGTTGTCAACAGTATCCGCTTTAAGGCCACGTGCCTCGAACCTTTGAGAGAGTATTTTAAGAAAATCTGCATCATCATCGACTAAGAGAATATCTGGTTTCATTTCATCTGATGAATCCATATATTACCTCCTTCATTACTATCGTCACTTTATTTATTATTGACTATTTTACTATAGATACATTTTTGAAACTACTCATGGTCTCAATGTCACTAATTTTGTCCAATCACCGCTGAAGATCTGCAGCCGCAGCCTTTAGGCTGTGCCAATCAGCGCAGGCTGAAGCCTGCGGCTACACAACACTTCACTGAATGATCCTCAATCTTCCACCCGTTTCCAACGCCTGTGTATCCAAAGCCATTCCGCGGGATGTTCCCGTATGTATGCCTCGATAAAACTGGAGAACCTCTCTGTATCGGCCTTGAGAGCCTTTTCCTTGTCATCATCACCGGAGAGTTCAATCTCCGGGTGCAATTTAATTTTATGCCCGTCCTTTTCTCTATGGATAAAAGCCGGGATAACAGATGCGCCGGTTTTTCGTGCGATGAGGGCCGGCATTTTTGTGGTCCAGGCCCCCCTCCCGAGGAAATCAATCACAAACCCTTCTTCAGAGATAACCGCCTGATCCATGAGGATACCTATACTGTCGTTATTCTTAAGTCCCTGCATAATAGATTTGAGAGCGTTTTTCTTGTAAATAACGCTGTTGCCATATTTTTTCCTGGTACGTTCAACAAACTGATTTATATAAGGATTATTCAAAGGTCTTGCAACAATGGAAATAGGGGAAAACCTTACAGAAGCGGAAAGAGCGAGCAGCTCCCAGTTGCCGCAGTGCCCGGTTATCAACAGAACCCCTTTCCCCTTTGCCCGTGCTGCTTGCAGATGCTCTATGCCTTCGAAATGAACACCGTCTATAATCTTACGCCCCAATCCGAAGTAGATTTTGATGACCTCCGCAAGAGACCTTCCGAGGTTTCTGAAGTTATCCCTGATTGCTGCTTCGACCGGTACCGGGATGGTGAGGGCATGAACTGCCACCGTTTTTGCAAGATTCCCGATGGCGATTCTTCGCCTGCTTCCCCACAGATAAAAAAGCAAAAGGCCGAGAACTTCCCCGGCCTTCAATGCCCATTTCAACGGCAGGACCGCCAACGGTATGGACAGGAGTATCGAAAGACCTGTCTCAATCAGCCATACCGCTCTTTTCATTATCCTTTCGTTTTTCTTTGCCCTCTTCCTCTTTCTCCCCTTCTTTTTCCTTCTTCTTTTCCATCGACTGGGCGATTTCGGTAAGACGTTTTACGACAAGGTAATTAATTGTGCCTGCCGGATAGGTTCCGTCATCAGCGGGTTCCCCGACCTTCATACCCGTGAGGAGCTCAAGCCCTTCGTCAACCTTGCGGATTGGATAAATGAAAAACTTATCTTCCTTCACGGCATCAACGACATCCTTTTTTAGCATAAGATTTTTGACATTCCGCGCAGGGATGATAACTCCATGACTTCCATCGAGTCCGGTCACCCGGCAGAGGTCGAAGAAACCTTCGATCTTCTCATTGATTCCACCAACCGGCTGGACATCTCCGTTCTGGTCCATGGACCCGGTGACAGCGATATTCTGCCTTAAGGGTACTCGTGCAATGCTGCTCAGGAGGGCATAGAGTTCGGCACAGGACGCGCTGTCACCTTCCACCATATCATAGAGCTGCTCGAACGTGATCGATGCAGTCAGGCTTATCGGTTTATGTACCGCGTATCTGCTGCCAAGATAATTCGAGATAATGAGGATGGCCTTCTCGTGGATCTTGCCGCTCATCTTTGTTTCCCGCTCGATATTCACAACCCCTGCCTTGCCTGCATATGCACTGGCTGTAATCCTCGACGGTTTCCCGAAGCGGTAATCACCCAAATCAAGCACCGCAAGCCCGTTGATTTGCCCTGTTTTCTCGCCTGATGTCTCTACAATGAGGGTCCCTTCGAGGATCATTTCCCTCAGCCGTTCCTCGATTCTGTTTGTCCTGAAAATCTTTTCCTCTACGGCCTTCTGAACATGCTCCCCATCAACAACTGCGTTCCCGGCTTTTGATGCCCAGTAACTGGCCTCCCTCAGGACGTCTGCTATGTCGCTGAACCGTGCCGATAATTTATTCTGGTGCTCCGCGAGCCGTGAACTGAGTTCTATCACCTTCGCCGCGCCTGACCTGTCGATGGGCAGAAGATTCTCCTCCTTGCAAAGGGTAGCAATAAAATAAGCATATTTGCGAACATTCTCTTCGTTTCTGATCATCCTGCTGTCGAAATCCGCCTTCACCTTGAACAGCTCCCGGTATTCTTCATCAAGATTGTAGAGGAGATAATAAAGATATGGATTCCCGATGAGTATCACCTTGATATCGAGCGGTATTGCCTCAGGCTTGAGCGTCGTTGTCGATATCAGCCGGTACTGTTCCCACACGTCTTCTATCTTCACCTCCCGGTCCCTGATCGCCCGTTTCAGTGAATCGTATGCAAATATGTTGCGCAGAAGATCAAGCGCATTGATAACAAGATACCCTCCATTTGCCTTATGCAGAGAGCCGGCTTTGATCATCGAAAAATCCGTCAAAGCAAGCCCGTACTGTATTTTATGCTCTATCCTGCCGAAGAGGTCATAATACGTCGGATTAGTCTCAAAGATACAGGGAGCCCCTTTGCAGTCCTTATTGTTTACGAGAACATTGACGGTATATCTCGTGAAAGTAGGCTCAGTCTTCTGGAGTTTCATGAACGGTACTTGTTGCGGCTGTTCTTCCTGAACCTTGAAATCATCAAGATGTTCAAGGATGTCTTCCTTTGCTTCATCAAGGTATAGGGTAATCCTCTCGTGTCCCTTGTACTTGCTCTTCAGTTCATCAACGAGATGCCCGACTGCGGAGAGCGCAGCCTCTTTTTCAAGCTTTCTTATTATTTCCTTGACCAGTTTGTCTTTTTCACGAACCATGCGGACAACATCATTCAGTTTCTCCTGGAGATGTTTGCCGATCTCATCAAGCTTATTCCTCGTTTTTTCATCAAGCTGTTCGTATTCTTCCTCTGTCAGCGGCTCCCCGGTCTTTTTCACCGGGACAATGACCAGCCCGCTTACGGTCTTACGCACCAGGAAGCCTTTTTCCTGTGCCTCTTCCTCGAGGCCGGTAAAGATTTCCTTTTGCTTCCTTTGGGCGTCTTCGATGATGGTATTCTTCTGCTTTTCGTATTCTTTTGATTCAAAGGCCTTCGGAATTTCAACCTTCAGGATTTTTACCACCTCTTCCATATCTTTTTGGAATATAACCGCCTGCCCGGGAGGAAGGGAGATGGCTAAGGGAGCATCGGGATCCTTAAAATTGTAGACATAACACCAGTCCTGAGGCACGGGTTCTTTCATGGCTTTTTGACTGAGGAATGATTTGACGGTTGTCATCTTGCCAGTGCCGCACTCCCCGAGGATGAAAATATTAAAACCCCTGCTTTCGAGGCTCAGGCCGAAATCAAGGGAATGAAGAGCACGTTCCTGGCCTATCGTTTCTTTAAAATCCGGCAGATCATTTGTTGTTGCGAAATCAAAGACAGAAGGATCACAAAACCCAGACAGCTCATCATGTCGCAGTTTTTCCGGCATACGAAACCTCCGAATTGGAATAAACGCAGATAGCACAGTTTACACATTTTACATGCCGGATGCAACATGCCGGCACCCTCTGGGTGAAAAGATTTCTTTTTCCTATTTGCTTCTTTGATGGGTGAGATATGGAAGAAACATATAGCGGATTTCTTCGAGTGATTTTTCTATGACGAACGGCAGCGTTTGAGCAAAGACATCGAGGATGGTCAGAGAATTAACCGCTACATCCTTGTCGCAGGTACACTGCAGTCGTTTAAACATTGCACCATTGAGAATCTGAATGTTCTCATAGATTTTTTTCAGTCCCTCGAGGTCAAAGTCGGCTTCCTGTCCTTCTTTCCGGAGGAAATATTGGGCCAGAAGATACATTGAAGAGGCTCTGTATATTGTCTCCTCTGCACTCGCGAGGGGCAGGTGGAAGCGGGCCATGGGCTTGAAGAATTCCATATGGGGGCAGCCGCTCGTGGCCATGATCAGGCCCATAACCGAACTCAGGCTTTTCTGGGCACTCGTCTCTTTCGAGATAGTGCGTTGTGGGGTGATAATGTCAACATGAACCGTTTCATAAGATAACAGGGTCTGAAACATCTTCAGGAGTTTTACCAGATGAAGCGCTATCGGACAATTCGGATCACTTCGAACATCCAGGAGACAGTTTGTACACTGACAGAAATCAAGTTTTGCCCAGAAAGGGATTCTCTTTGGAATATCATTCATGAGGGCAAGGGTTACAGGATCGAGATGCAGGTCGATAATCTCCTGCTGAGCGTCAGGAAGCCTAAAAAGGTATCGAATGTCTATAGTATCCATGTTATTCACAAATTAACATCCAGCGGAGTTGTTTCTAATAAGCAGGCCGACCGAGAGGTCGGCCTGCTGTAATGCAATCGCCTGTGATTAACCCCGAGTAAATTTTGACATAAGTCCTATTCATTTTCTCCGGTTCCGAATTAAGACTTTCAGAACAATCAGCAACTCTCTTATTCGCCTACCAGCAATATCTTTTTACCCCCAATTACCACGCAAGGGTCATCATCCTTTAACAGTTAGTATCGCCGACCTCACTATGTCTTGTATTGCATCTGTTACTTCATTCTTGCCCTCAGGCACCATTTCTGTCTATTTCATCGCATCTGTCACGCCCGTAACGTTGCCTTTGTCGTCAAAATTCACATACGAAACGAAAACTCACCTTCTTGTTTGCCCCCGCCCATGAATGGCTAACGGATCCTAACAAAATTACGACTCCCATGATGATTAGAAGAATGACTGTAAACTTTTTCATTGAAACCCTCCTTTTTGCATGCTACAGGTTTTTCCAGTTTTCACAGGCTTTTTTGCTTCACCATCACCCCTCTGGTTACAGATAAAGAATTAGCTATCACCTCCTTTCTTCTGAATCTAGCAAGATATATCCCTCACCTTTAAAATGCCAGAGTGAATTTGGCAAATACAGCCCGTTCCGGTTGTATCGACGGGTTCGCAAGATCTAGGTCCTGATACTGAAAAGACTGATTGAAAAGGTTTCGCGCATCAATCATGATGATACCCATTCTTTTTGGCAGACGGTAGCTGACTGAAGCATCCGTTATCCAGAAATTGTCGGTTCCGGATACAATAGCCCCAGCCGGTCTCTGAAGCTTAAATTTCCCTTCCTGGTCAATGTATGTCGTTTTCACTCTTGCACTGAATCCCGAAGGATGTGCAAAGGTTATTGCAAACGGGAAACGGTTCGTTCTTACATGGTTCAAAGTATCTCCGGATCGTCTCTATCATTTTCCTTTTTCTCATACTGATACGCTGCGCTGAGCGCTATCCACTGAGAGGCGTCCAGTAAAGATAGCCCCTGCCAAACCATTCATTCCCCTCAAGATGCTTTACCCCTGTGCCAGCTTCGGTCGCAATAAAGTCGGGTATTCCAAATCCCTTTGTGAGTACTCTAACCCCCCGTAAATATTCTTCAAAACTTTCTGATCTATGGCAACGCCGTATCGCCATGCTTCAGTCGCACCGTCGTCGTCGTAGAACTGATTGAACCCGGCCACCTGCGTCGGCTCAAGCGTCTGTTCTGTCGGAAGAGTTCGTCTGAGCGTTCTGAAGGCAGCTGCCCTGAGCGTGGTTGCCGGTAGGGGGTTCCACATAACGCCGAATTTCGGGTTGAACTGATCGTATCTTCTACCTCACTGTCAAAGAAATCCGCACTTCCGCCGATGGTCCACTTCACCGTTTTTGGATAATTGATATACGAATATACGTAAAGATTGGTGTGTTCGGCATCAGAATCAACAGTGTCGGTCACTTTAACGGGAAAAGGGGGTCCGCCAGGGATAAGAAATTCCAAATCAGTTTTGTCTTTCCTGTTTATGTCGAAATAGCCGATACCGCTCACAAGTTTGATGTATTTGGTGCTCAACAGGTGTTGCAGCTCCCCGCTGTAGTCTTCTTCGCCGTCAGTCTGTACACTGAACTTTGTCTGAGTAGGATCGCCAGGTTCAGGGTTAACATGCAAACTCGCGTCCCAATGTCTGTATATAAAGGAACCAAGGAGTGCAGAACCGGGTGAGAAGGCATGACGGAAACCAAATCTCATCGTTCGCTCCTCTTCATCCTGTCTGAGCGTCGGGAGATAATTATCCCTGCCGAAAAAAAGCGTGAGATCACCGTGATCAAAATCCCTCGATCTGAACTCAGCCTGGACACTGGTCTTCGGAGTGAGCTCTACCTGAGCGAACAGGTTGTAAATGTTCTGCTTCTGATCGTTGTTCTCACGCC
Organism: Thermodesulfovibrionales bacterium; assembly: GCA_963715195.1. Lineage (GTDB taxonomy): Bacteria > Nitrospirota > Thermodesulfovibrionia > Thermodesulfovibrionales > SM23-35 > JALHSV01. Next base: position 81,386 of record CAVQRT010000002.1, read on the forward strand.
ATCCGTTACTCTTGTAAAAGAACTGCCCGGCACTTATGGAGGCCTTACCCTGAACCGCCGCCACAGCAATCTCTTCCCCGAAGGTACTGTTCTCACCAATAATACTGCTTACCTGCAAGGAATACCTGTTCCGGTTGAAGAGCGGGTTGAATTCGTTGAATGAAAGGTCTGCTGGGCCTGCTCCCTCCAGGATGAACAGGTTACTCTCAGCGAGATGGGGTTGCACAGGTGTAATGTTGATTGGCTGAAGCAATTGTGACTGAAGGAGTTCACTTACCCTCGCCATCTCATGTCGCGGCAGTGCTGAATATGAATCCGCCAAAAACCTGTGTCCCGAAAAATCTGCCGGGTCACTATTCACCGATTTCCATCCCTCGATGAGGGCAAGATCCTGGAAACCGAGATTGCTATAGATGCGTGCAAGGCTCGCGCTCCGTGCTGCAAGGTCTGCATCGAGAAGAAACTTCGAACGATAGACTGCCCTGTTGTCGTTCAGGTCGATCGCCTTCTGCATCTCCTGCAGTGCCTCCACCGGTCGGTTCTCTGTCTGTTTCTTGATGGCTTCGTAGAAGAACGGCGTCGGGTCTTGCGGATCAAACTCCTTTGCCATCTGATACTGGTCATTCGCCATCTTGTCCTGTTTCTCTTCGTAGTAAGCCTTCCCAAGGTAGCTCCTGAGGAGAGAGTTGTCGGGGTCGAGGCTGACGGCGATCTCGATGTCCTTCCGTCCTTCCTCAAGGCATCCCTTGCGGATCTTTGCGAGTCCGAGCCCAAGCCTCGGTAGCGGGGCTGCCTGATCCAGCTCGATCGCCTTCTCGAAGGCTGCCATGGACTCCTTTATCTTCACCTGGGTGAGGTATGCAAATCCCAGGACGGTCTGTGTCCTTGCGATGTTGGGATTCAACTCTACAGCCTTGTTTGCCGCTCTGAGGGATTCGTCAAGTCTTCCGAACGACTGTTGTATCTCGGCAAGTCTTGCCCACGCCAGGGCATTTTCAGGTTCAACTGTCACCGCCTCTTTCATGCTGTTGAGAGCTCCCTTCAGGTCAAAGCTCGCCTGTTGGGCATACGACATGGCTATATGAGCTGCTGCTGAATTCTTGTCCGCCTGCACCGCTTTTCCTGCCAGGTCAAGGGCCTTTTCCTTATCATTCTGTGTCACCGCAATGATTGACTGGAGAGAAAATGCCAGGCTGTTCTGGGGATCGAGCCTCAGGGCCTGCTCAATCTCTGCCTTTGCCACTTCAACACGGCCTACACGCAGAAGCGATGCTGCACGGTGTGTGTAGAACCGCGGATCGGTATCCTTCAATTCTTCAGGATATTCCCAGAGAACTGGTGGATAGTAAAGTGCCCATTGCACGGCATCACGCGGTCGCACCACGGTTTGTAAAACCGGAGCCTGATCTGCCTTTGCGATTGCGGATTGTCCGCTCGTTAACGTCAGGCTGCCTGCCTTGTTCTCGGCAAGTACCTTACCTTCGAATATCGAGAGGAATGTACTGTCATCATCGACTCTCGCCAGGAATTCCGTGCCTTCGACTGTTCCGTTTACAAATGGCGTACTCACTTTCAACGTCCGCGGCCAACGGCTGAAGAATTTCACAGCCCCTTTGATGAGACCTATGAGCGAAGTCTCCTCTTTTACCCCGTTGAAGACGAGATTGGTGTATTGGTCGATGCGGACTACGGGACCATTGATGAGTTGCACAGCCGCCCTGCTGTGCTCATTTGCCCTGACAAGATAGCCTGTACAGATGAGATCGCCCTGATGCGCCTGCACCCACTCCGCATCAGCAGATTTCCTTATCTCCACGCTACCCTGTACCGATACTACCTTGGCTACCCAATCCTTGCATATCTCTGCGTGGGCTACATGATGCAATTGAAAAATGCATATGACACTAAATACGATTATGCTGATCATCCTCTTTTTCATAGCCATTCCCCCCCTTTTCTGATTGCTTTATCTAAAAAACAACTCCTGCTATTTCTCTTCCATGATAACCTCGCCTTTCCAGTCCTCCGCTGGCGGGTTCTCCCTGAATTTTTCAGATAATCTGATATAGAATTGGGACGGTCCGTCTCCTCCTGACATTGTGTCGACATTGTTAAACCTCAGGATGGCTTCGTTCCAGTCCCGTCTCTTGAAGGCATCGAGTGCCTCTTCGAAGAAAGTGCAGACTGCGACCTGTTTGTCGGTGGACTTCTCGTTCCGGCAGACCAGTTCGAATACCGTGGTCGGATTTCTTTTTCCTTTCAGCAAAAACTTCCCGATCTTTCGTTTCAGAAAATCGTGACTCCCGCTTACGGCTTCCCAGGTAGCCAGGATACGCGTGCCCAGATATTTGTTCAACCCCTCCACCCTTGTGGCTGTGTTGACGGTATCGCCCAATGGACGGTATTCATAGTGATCAAATGCCCCGATGCTGCCCATTGATATTTCGCCCGCATGAAGTCCAATTCGGGTAGGCAGTTTCAAGTCATCAAGGGACTTATTGAAATCCTGGAGCGCCGTTTCGATATCAAATGCTGCGCTGCAGGCTCCATTGCAGAACTGGAAATCGGTTTGTTCCTGCTTCACCCAGATGGCAAGCATCGAATCTCCCACGACATTTGAGATGCTTCCCCCGTGTCTTCTCACGGGATTAAAAATCGCCTGATAATAGGTATTCATGAATTCCTTCAGTTGCTTTGGATGCATTTTTTCTGATAGATCAGTGTAATGTTCTGCGTCAGTGGACAAACAAATTCCGTACACGAATTTTTCACTCGCCCTGATCTTTTCGATGCCTCTCACGACCTCATTGACTATGTCAGCCGGCAGGTAATAGCCAAAGGTCTCCCTGACTTTCTGGTGTTCTTTCTTCGTGTCGAAATACCTCCAGACCGCACTACCGAAAACAGCGAGCGTGAGCTGAAAAAATACCGGGACAACAAGAGGGAACCAAATACCCCGGCTCTTGAATAGAGAGAACGCAACGAGAAGATATCCGGCACCCATTCCTATAGCTGCAAATGCGGAAACATTACCAGGCAGATACCTGCACATAAACCCCAGCGTGATGCCAAAGAGCAGTAACAGAATAGCTTGACTGAGAGCAGAAAGCGGTCGCAAAGGCATATCCTCGAGCAGGTTTGAAAAGGCCGTCGCAGCTATCTCCACCCCGCTGATATCCAGCCCTTCTTCCTGAGAGAAGACCGTATAAAAACTTTCACTCTGCTCAGTTGGTGACTCCACAGAACGTCCGACGAATACAACCTTTCCAGCCAGGTCAAACCGTCTCTTCTCACCATCACCTTTTTGAGCATTGATAAGCTCATAGTACGGGATTGTCTTGATGGTGCGAGGGGGACCGTAAAAGTTCAGATACAGACTGTTCTGACTTTTTTGGTAAAACGAAATAAGTGATTTGATCATTCTGTACTCTTCCTGACTGTTCAAAAAAGGCCTTACTCTCTCGAGCTCTGTCGTCATCCTTTTTGCGATCTTTGCATCCTCCGAGAAAATCTCCCGTATCGTGTGCATAACCTCACCGAGTCGCCTGGTGCCGATAACGTCATCCGCACTCTGGGGTAACCGTTGAGCTTCGCGAGGGCTTACCGATCTCAGCAAGACAACGAACGTTTCGTACACCGGCATGGTAAAAAGCTGAAATGCCACTACGGGCAGGGTTGGTTTATCGCCAGCCGCGGTCTTGAAAGTCCAGTATTGGTTCAGTTTGACCGGGATCTTCGGTAAGGCAAAAGGTGCTGTTGCCACCGCAGCCCGCGCGAGTTGATCTGTGGGGGCAACCTCTTTGATGACACTGACTTCTCCCCTTCCGCCTATCAAGGGGATCTCCTTTGCTCTGAGGCACTCGCAGAGAACGACTGTCCGAGCCTTCCTGATCGACTCAGCGAAGGTATGATCCTCACGTGCCGAGCCCGGTTCCAGGAAGCTCACGTCGAAGACGATAACAGACGCCTGTGCTTTAACTAAATTCTCAACGAGCGCAGCATGAACACTCCGTGGCCATTTTTCCGGTCTGTCTGAGAGTTTAAGACGTTCTGAGGACCTCTTGTCTATTGCAGCAATGACTACTTCGCCAGGGGCCTTCCGCACTCCTCTGAGCTTAAACAAAATGTCGAGGCCGATATCTTCTTCGAGAAAGGAACCAACGGGCAGCAGGGTAAGGATAAGCCCGGACAGGGCAACAATGCAACTAAGCACTACTGCTTTTGTGAAGCGGGAAATATGCATCCCCCCCCAAGACTGCTTCTTGCAACCTAAACCGATTGCCACCGAAAGAATGTGAGCGTTTCAGGAAACTTTACTGATTTTGATAAAACACAACAACGGACAATCAGTTCGCACGAAAAGCCTATACAAAACCCCTTTGAATTGATGTAACCATAAGCATTGAAAATTGTCAATTCTAATTAATTAACAAAGAAATATAAAAAAGGGAAACGGTGTTATCAGGCTCTTGGATGGTGCTTCGAGTACACCTGTTTCAAGCGATCTGTCGTTACTTTGGTATAAATCTGCGTTGTCGATATGTCAGCGTGTCCAAGGAGCTTCTGCAATGATCGCAGGTCAGCACCACCTTCGAGAAGGTGCGTTGCGAAGGAGTGCCGTATGGTATGCGGTGAAATATCAAGGCCGGTTCTTCTGCCCAATTGTTTCATCGTCTGCCAGAAACGCTGTCGTGTCATCGGCCCTCCTCTCCGTGTAATAAACAGGTAAGGAGAATTCTTCTTCCGGAGTATTTCGCGTCTTTCCAGACTTACATACCGTTTCAACCTCTCAAGTGCCCTCATATGGAGCGGAACAATCCTTTCCTTTGACCCCTTGCCCATGACCCTTAAGAAGCCGGCATCGAAGCTGATATCTTCCAGCCTGAGGGATATCAGTTCACTCACGCGCAAACCGGAAGAATAGAGAAGCTCAAACATGACAGCGTCCCTTCTTGCAATAGGTTCAGAAAGGCTACTGGAATCGCCCGATTTTAGAAATGTTTTAACGTCTTCAATGCTGATAGCCTTCGGCAGCCTCTCCCACCTCTTGGGAGACTCGAGATTTTCTGAAGGGTCCCCTGAGATATGATTTTCCAGAAGCAGATATTTGCAGAGGTTCTTAATGGTAGAAATAAACCGGCAGATACTTGCGGTCGAGTATGTTTCATCCCTGAGCTTTTGGATAAAATCAACGATGTCCGTCTTAGAGAACGCAGGCAAATCCGTATCTTTTGATACAAGGAATGCACGAAATTTTTTCAGATCAAGATGGTATGAGGCAACCGTATTTTTCGATAGCCCCTTCTCAGCAGTAAGATATGAGAGAAAAGCCGGTATTATGTCCATGGAATCAATAATTAAAAAAATTCATAACGCACTCTGTTCCATTGCATGCTGCTTAAATTTTAAAAGTCCAGATTTTGTGAGAAAAATTATTTTTCGATACCTTAGTGTACCTTTAACTGATGATTTCAAGAACATTGATATTGAGAGAGCATTGATAGATATTTGAATCAAATCATCGAGTTAAATAATTTTTTGAGCAATGTCTGGACTTTTAGCTACGTATTCTTCATCCTATGCCTTGTAAATCCTTTCCATCTCCTCTGTATACCCGCCGTCTTCCCGGTATATATAAAATGGCGCTTCAACCTTCAGGCCCGCTCTTCCTCCGCGAACAGCCTCAAGCAAAATCATTTTGGCTTCTGACGAACGCGTCGAATGAACAAATCTCATTCTCTTTGCCTCGATGCCCCTATCCTTCATGACGTCAATGAGCTCCGAAAGTCTGCAGGGATGATAAATCAAACAGAATCTTCCCCTGTTTCTGAGAAGAGATGAAGCTGCGTTGACACAATCACGCAATCGCAGGGTGATTTCATGCCGCGCAATCGCCCTTTCCTTTCCACTATTTAGACGGCCGCTGTTGAGACGCCTGAAGGGAGGGTTTGAGACCACAAGATCATGCCGGGGAGCCCCTGTTTGCGAGGCGTGCAACTCTCTAAGGTCGCATTTGATCACCTGAACCCTTTCTTCAACTGTGTTCAGGATAACATTTTTTTTCGCCAGCCTGACAAGATTATCCTGAATTTCGAAGAGGTCCACAGAGGCATCGGGATATTTACCGGCAAGCAAAATACCGATGATACCGGATCCTGCCCCCAGATCAGCAATGTGTTCCGCTTTTCTGAGATTTACAAAATCAAACAGCAGAAGGGAATCAACGGAAAAACGGTAGCCGTCTTTCGGCTGATACAGCCTGATATCACGAATGCTGTCGAGCGTGACGTCCATATGACAGGAGCGGCAGGCAACATGCAGAGCTACTCATGATGGAGAATGCCTTTTTCGTAGAGAATTGCTATCAATATTTCAACAATTTCCGGATCAAACTGTATGCCGGAGAAGTCCCTCAATTCCTTAACCACTTTGTCCATAGGGAGTGCTTTTCTGTATGGCCTGTTGGTTGTCATTGCGTCAAATGCATCTGCGACAGCGATAATTCTTGCACCGAGCGGGATGGCCTCTCCTTTCAGACCATCCGGATATCCTGAACCGTCATAGTATTCATGATGATGTCGTATGATGTCCCGGGCATCTTTCATCGGCTCAATAGACTCGATCATCTTTGCACCATGTGCCGGATGCTTCCTGATGATCTCCATCTCTTCCTCTGAAAGTCTTCCCGGCTTCTTCAGAATATTGTCGGGGACCGTAACCTTTCCGAGGTCGTGAAGGAGTGCAGCCATCCGGATATTTTCGACATCGGCCGCAGGAAGTCCGAGCTTCTGCGCAATATCAACAGAATATTCCGCGATATCCTTCATGTGCTTGTCGGTATAGAAGTCCTTCGATTCCGCGATTCCCGACAGGGTAACGATTGTGGACAGATACGAGTGTTCCAGTTTCTCATAGAGCCTGGCGTTCTCTATGGCGGCTGCAGCCTGCCCGCTGAGAACCGAAACCAGCTCGACATCCGGGAGAGAGAATGGGTGTTCTGTGCCAGGCCCGCTCAGGAAAAGCATGCCGATGACCTTTCCCCGAACGGTGAGGGGCATGTAAATACTGGATAACTCTCCCGTCCCCGGCATTTCCTCAAAGCCTTCGGGAATCGGCAAGCCCGGAACGATGAGGACAGGTTTCTTTTCTATTGTGAGCAGAGAGGCTAATTTTTCAAGATGTTTCTTCCTAAACTCAGCACCATGGGCAGGTAAAAATCCGTAATCCGCCTCCAGAACAATCTTTCCTGTTTGCTCATCGGTTAAAAAGAGGCACGCCCTGTCTGCCCGTGTTTCCCTCACCGCAATCTCGACAATAAGGGTAAGGAGCTTCTTTGTGTCTGTTTCACTGATAATCTCCTTGCTCACCTCAAAAAGCGGCATCAGGGCCCGCATCCGGATATTGTCGCTGAGCAGCCGCGTCTTTTCCAGTGCATCCGCAACTGAGCTTCTGAGGTCTGTTGTTGTGAACGGTTTTAAAAGGAACCCCTGGGCACCCAGTTTGAGAGCTTTTATGGCAACATCGAGCGTGCCGTGGCCTGTGATGATAATGATGGGCATTTCCTTGTTGTGGTTACGGACCTGCTGAATAACTTCCAGCCCGCTTATATCAGGCATTCGTATATCTGTCAACAAAAGAGAAAATGTTTCTTCCGAAAGCAATCGGATGCCCTCATGCCCATCCGAGCTGATTGTGACATCATAGCCGACATTGGTCAGTATTTCCCGTGCAATGTCCAGAATCAGCTCTTCATCATCAATAACCAGTATTTTGTCTTTTTCCATATCGAGAGTAAATTATTACCCTATTACTTTGACATATTCCTTATTCGCTCTGCAATTCTGCGAGACTGATCACGCGCCAGTTCAAAAAAAAGGCCATGCGCACAACAGCATGGCCTTTTTCTGTTCGTTTTCTTTATAAGGATTATCTGAATTTCTCTGCTATCTGTACCCTTGCCACTGCCCGCTCAAGAGAGGAGCTCGCCCGGGCAAAATCGAATTCTTCTGCTTTTTTCAACCTTTCCTCAGCCCTTTTCATAGCAGCCTTTGCCCTTTCGGGATCTATGTCTTCAGATTTCTCTGCACTGTCGGCAAGCACCATAACTCTCTCGGACCCGACTTCAGCATAGCCCCAGTTCACAAAAACATATTTCGTGGTATTTCCTTTTTTATACGAAAGCATCCCGATCTTCAGGGTTGTAAAGAAAGGAACATGTCCTGGTAAAACCCCGAATTCGCCTTCACTGCCGGAGCATGTCACTTCATCGACATCTTCACTCAAAATAAGGCCATACGGGGTAACAACCTCGAGTTTCAATTTACCTTCTTTTTCCATAGTTCTCCTGCCTTAATCTTCTCCTTTAGACCAATATGCCTAGCCGCCCGAACTCATTTTCTTGGCTTTTTCCTCGACCTCTTCAATCGGGCCAACCATATAGAATGCCTGTTCCGGAACATCATCGTACTTGCCGTCCAAAATGGCCTTGAACCCTTTTATGGTATCTGCAGTTTTAACATATTTACCTTTTTGACCGGTAAATGTCTCTGCAACATGGAACGGCTGGCTCAGGAATCTCTGCAGCTTCCTTGAACGCGCAACGATGAGTTTGTCATCTTCCGAAAGCTCCTCAATACCAAGAATTGCGATGATGTCCTGGAGTTCTTTATACCTCTGGAGGATCTTCTGAACAGCTCTTGCAACAGCGTAATGTTCCTCGCCGATGACCTTTGGATCAAGAATTCTCGATGTAGAATCGAGAGGGTCCACAGCAGGATAGATACCGAGCTCTGCAATCTGCCTCGAGAGAACGACGGTACCATCAAGGTGGGTGAATGCTGTTGCAACAGCGGGATCAGTCAAGTCGTCCGCAGGGACGTAGATTGCCTGCATGGATGTAATAGCGCCCTTCTTTGTTGTTGTAATTCTCTCCTGGAGTGCACCCATGTCTGTTCCGAGCGTAGGCTGATAACCGACCGCGGAAGGCATTCTACCGAGAAGCGCAGAAACCTCGGCCCATGCGAGTGTGTATCTGAAGATGTTATCAATGAATAACAGAACGTCCTGGCCCTGGTCCCTGAAGTACTCTGCAACGGTAAGGGCGCTCAGACCAACGTTTGCCCTTGCCCCGGGTGGTTCGTTCATCTGACCATAGATGAGAGCTGCCTTGGGCAGAACGCCTGAATGTTTCATTTCGAGGTAAAGGTCGTTTCCCTCTCTGGTTCTCTCGCCAACGCCTGCGAAGACGGAGATACCACCGTGAACCATGGCGATGTTGTTGATCATCTCCATGATGATAACGGTTTTACCGACACCGGCGCCACCGAACATTCCCATTTTACCGCCGCGGACAAACGGGATGAGGAGATCAAAAACCTTAACACCCGTCTCGAATGCCTGGGTGGTCGCTTCCTGCTCGACAAACTCAGGTGCCGGCCTGTGAATAGGCATTGTTTCGTCCGCCTCTACCGGACCTAATTCATCAACAGGCTGACCAATAACGTTTAAGATCCTTCCCAGTGCCGCTTTACCAACCGGCATTGTTATCGGCTGCCCCGTATCAATCACTTCCATACCCCTGACAAGTCCTTCCGTAGCGCTCATGGCAATAGTCCTCACCTTATTTTCACCAAGGTGAATAGCCGTTTCCAAAGTAATATGAAGTTCAGGAATACCCTTTGACGCATCTCCGGGCTGATCTACTTTGACAGCATCGCGGATTTTCGGCAACTCTTTCTCAAATTCGACATCTACAACCGCACCGATGACCTGTGAAACTTTTCCAACATTCATGTTATTACCCCCTGACTATATTAAAAATTCCTTTTCCTGTAATCTCTATTCCTTCAATGCCTCAACACCGCCGACGATATCCATCAAGTCTTTGGTGATTCCGGCCTGCCTTACCTTATTCGCCAGGAGTGTCACTTTCGTGATCATCTCCGAACAGTTCTTCGTGGCATTTTCCATCGCTGTCATCCTTGAAGCTTCTTCCGCTGCCGAGGACTCAAGCAATGCACGGTATATCTGTATTTCAATATATTTCGGCAATAACCTCTCAAATATCGCTACCCGCGTTGGCTCATAGAGGTAATCAGCCGTCGTGGCTGCCTCCTTCTGTTCGCCCTCGCCTTCTATGCTTCCTAACGGAAGCAGCTTCATGGAGGTAACTTGCTGGGCAATCATCGATTTGAACTCGTTATAAATAACAACTACCTCATCAAACGTTTCATTGATATAATTTTCGTTGAGGTCACCTGCAATCTCCTGGGCATTTGCATACGTTATTCGTCCGGACAGGCCAAGCCATTGCTTCCTCATCGGAACGTTTCTTCTGCGGAAATAATCCCTCGCCTTCCTTCCCACAACATTGACGCTCACTTCAATACCGTCTTTTTTGAGAGTATTGATGTAATTTGCACCTGCTTTCAAAATATTCGAATTGAAAGCTCCGCAGAGTCCCTTATCGGATGTCAGGATGATAACCTCAACGGTCTTTCTCGGCCTCAGATAGAGAAGCGGATGGATCTCTCTCTCGGATACCCGGGCAAGATCAGACAGGACTGTCTGCATCCTGGATGCATATGGCCTGAAATTCAGCATCCTGTCCTGGACCTTTCTCATCTTGGCAGCCGCAACCATCTTCATGGCAGCCGTGATCTTCTTGGTACTCTGTATTGCTTTTAGTCTTTTCCGTATATCTCTTAACGTTGGCATGTATGTTCTCCTATCCGCACATATTATGCCGAGAAGGTCTTCTTGAACGTTGTAATGGCCTCGGAAATCTTTGCTTTCAGTTCATCATCCAGTGCCTTTTTTTCCATGATCTCTTTCTTGATGTCCTGCTTTTCGGCCCTGATGTATCTCATTAACCCTTCCTCAAATGACCTGATGGAATCAATAGGAACATCGTCCATGAATCCCTGGGTGCCTGCAAAGATGACGATAATCTGATCATCAACAGACATCGGAACAAACTGGTCTTGTTTCAGGAGTTCGACCATCCTCTTCCCTCTCTCGATCTGTGCAAGGGTGGCTTTGTCGAGGTCAGAAGCAAACTGTGCGAATGCTGCCAGCTCTCTGAACTGTGCAAGGTCGAGCCTGAGCATACCGGCAATCTGTTTCATGGCTTTGATCTGGGCTGCGCCACCGACACGGCTGACCGAGAGACCTGCGTTCACTGCCGGCCTTATACCGCCGAAGAAGAGTTCAGGCTCAAGATATATCTGACCGTCAGTAATGGAGATAACGTTTGTCGGGATATAACCGGAAACGTCACCGGCCTGTGTCTCGATAACCGGGATAGCCGTTAATGACCCTGCTCCCATTTCATCACTCATTTTCGCAGCTCTCTCGAGGAGGCGTGAGTGGAGATAGAAGACATCACCAGGATACGCCTCACGTGCAGGCGGACGTCTCAGGATCAGGGAGAGCTGCCTGTAGGCATGTGCCTGTTTGGTAAGGTCATCGTATCCGATAAAGGCATGCTGTCCGTTATCCCTGAAATATTCTCCCATGGTGCATCCGGTATATGGGGCTATATACTGCATTGGTGCCGGTTCACTCGCTGTCGCGACAACAACAACGGTGTGTTCCATAGCACCCATTTCTTCAAGTTTCTGGACTGTGTTAACAACAGCCGGACGCCGCTGGCCCACGGCGACATAAATACAGGTAACATCGCCGCCTTTCTGATTGATAATGGTATCAACAAGGATTGCGGTCTTCCCGATCTGGCGGTCACCGATGCAGAGCTCTCGCTGTCCCCTGCCGATCGGTATCATGGCATCGATAGCCTTGAGTCCGGTCTGAAGGGGTTCGTGAACGGGTTTCCGTCTGATAATACCGGGGGCAATGATTTCAACTCTTCTGGTCTCCTTCGCATTGATCGGGCCTTTGCCATCAATCGGCTGACCGATAGCATTGACGACCCTGCCTCTGAGTTCCGGACCGACCGGTACTTGCATAACCTTACCGGTACGCTTAACGATATCCCCTTCCTTAACCAGCTTGTCCTCGCCAAAGAGAACGGCACCGACCGATTCCTCTTCGAGGTTCAGGGCCATACCGAAAACCCCGTTCGGGAACTCAAGCAGTTCTGCGGCCATACAGTTTTCAAGGCCGTAAACCTTTGCGACACCGTCACCGATATAGGTAACTGTACCGATTTCACTGACGTCTACCTTCTTCTCAAAATCTGTGATCTGTTTCCTTAAAAGCTCGCTTATTTCTTCTGTCTTGATTTCTGGCATAATTTCACCCCTTTATTAACTCATCTTTTAAAAGCCTTAATTGGCTTTTTATGCTCGTATCATACATGGTACTCCCGATCCTGACGAGGATCCCGCCGAGGAGGGAAGGGTCTATCGCATACTCTATGTCAAGCTCCCTGTCTGTCACTTTTTTCAGGGAAGCCCTGAGCTTATTTTCCTGCTCTTTTGTAATCTGAAGAGGCGTCATGACAATTGCTTTTGCCTTCTTTTTCTTTTCAAGGTAAAGACTGGTAGCCATCCTGATGATTTCAGGGAGCGCTTTAATGACCCTAACCTCTGACAGGTGCAGGATAAATTTCACGATATAGTCGGAAAGTTTCAGCTTGCCCGTTAGTTGCCTTATGACATTTGTCCGCTCATCATTGGTAAACAGTGGGCTGACAAGGAGACTCTGGAACTCCTTACTTGCGTTCATGAGGTCATTAATTGCAATGAGCTCCAGAAGCGCCTGAGGGATATTCTCGAGATCAATATTCCTCAGTAATGCCTTTGCGTATCTGCTTGCTTGTTTTGCCGGCTTCAACCTTTGCCTCCTATCTTTGTCAGAGAGTCTTCAAGAAGCTTTTCCTGCTCTTCCTTGGTCAATTTTTCTTTCAGCTTTTTCTCTGCAAGTTCCATGGCTAATTCGACAGCTTCGGCTTTGATTGCCTCTTTTGCCTGTTTCAGTTCGTACTCGATATTGGTTTTTGCCTGTTCCATGATCTTTGCTTTGAGCCTGTCACTCTCGACAATAATGCTGTCCCTTTCCTGCTCTCCGGACTTTCTGGATGCAGCGAGGATCGCCTCAATCTCTGTATCTTTGGCCTTGAGTCTTGTTTCGACCTCCTGTAACGCTTTCAATGATGCCGCTTTGGCTTCTTTCGCTTCATTGAGGGTCTTTTCGATCAACTCGGTCCTCTTCTGGAAAAAATTCTGCATCGGCTTCTTGGCAAATTTGAAAAGGAGTATAAACAGAAGCAGGAAATTAATGATCTTCCAAATGTAATCTTTCCACCAAGGCGCTGCGTGTTCTGCGCCTTCCCCCCGCCGCTGCTGGCAAAGACGAAAGAGGCGATGGCAAGATTGAAGAGGGCGAATGCGAGTATTTGGATAATTTTCTTTTTATGGCAAAGTATGGAGTATGGAATGTTCTTCATACGCTCACCAGCTTTCTTACGATTTCATCAGAGAACTTGTCGACGTCAGCCCGTAATGACTGTCGCGCTTTTTCGGCGTCAGATTTGATCTCTGCTCTGGCTTTCTCAATCGTTGTAAGGGCTTCGGCCTCAGTTGCCGAGAGTACTTCTCTTTGTTTAGTCACTCCCTCAGCTTTCAGCGATTCAAATATTTCTTTTGCCTTGCTTCTTGATTCAGCCAGTTCTCTATTGAGTCTGGCGATCCCTTCCTCACTCTTTTCCTTCATATCCTTTGCAGCATCGAGGTCGCCTTTGACAGAATCCTCGCGTTCTTTGAAAATCTGGAGCAGGGGTTTAAAGAGGATTGCGTTGAGGATAAAGAGGAGGATAATAAAATTAACGAATAAGACAAAGAACCACTTATTGAATTCTAACATCGTTCACCTTCCCTCAAGGAGTTTAAGAAAAGCGAAAAAAGCATATCACAGGCCAAAAAAGATTGTCAAGTGCTTTTTACCAGTAAAAAGAGGGAATTTAAATTTATAATTCAGCTGAATAAAACCTCCGGAAGCACTAAGAAATTCCTGTGCTACAATAGTTTTATGTTCTCCTCGAAGCTTGCTCTGTTAAAAGAAAAAAACCTTTTCAGATACATATATGATAGGGAATCCCCCCAGGGACCGAGAATTATGTTACGGGGTAGGGAATACATCCATTTCTCATCCAATGATTATCTCGGCCTTGCCAATCATCCTTATATTATTGATAGAGCAACAACGTCAATGAACCGCTATGGATTTGGCAGCGGAGCCTCAAGACTTTTGGGCGGTGGGAGCACTTTTCATCATCAGCTTGAAGAAAAGGTTGCACAGTTTAAAAGCACTGAAGCCGCCCTTGTTTTCAACTCCGGGTATGCAGCAAACATTGGTATGATCCCTGCACTTGCCGATGGAGATACCGTCATATTCAGCGACGAACTGAACCATGCGAGCATCATAGACGGATGCAGGCTGAGCAAGGGAGAAACAGTCGTCTTCTCTCATAAAGATATGATGCACCTTGAAGATTGTCTGAAACAAAAGGCTGCGGCAAAAAAGCTTGTTGTTACAGATACCATTTTCAGCATGGACGGAGACATCGCGCCTCTTCCGGAGATTCTTAATCTGTGCAGAACCTATAACGCGCATCTCTATATTGATGAGGCGCATGCGACCGGAGTCATCGGGAAAGGGAAAGGGTCGCTTGTACACTTTCACCTTGATCCTGAACCTTGGATCATTCAGATGGGGACATTTTCGAAGGCGCTAGGCTCTTTCGGGGCTTTCCTTGCCGGAGGCTCCGATATCATCGAGTGGATGGTAAATGCCGCACGGAGCTTTATGTATTCAACAGCTCTGCCCTCCTGCATTATTGCCGCATCGATAGCTGCTCTGGAACTCATTGAACATGATTTGCATATTGTGAATCAATTATGGAGAAACAGGGATAAGGCAGTTCATGGCATTATCGCTGCAGGGCATGACATCATGGGGAGTGAAACTCCTATCATCCCTGTCAGGACCGGAAGCGTGCAAAACACCCTGCGAATTGCGAAATACCTTTTGGGAAAAGGCATCTTCGCACCTGCAATCAGGCCTCCTTCCGTAAAGGACGCGCGGATAAGAATCTGCATTACCGCAGCACACACTGATGAGGATATAGAAAGACTGATAGATGCGCTGAAAAAAATTTAGAAACAGGATACAAGGATTCGAGGGGCCAAGGGTTCGAGTGAAAAGAATGATCAACATTTGAAATACTTGACCCCTTGAAACCTATGAAAATTATGCCAAAAGGATTCTTTATAACAGGCACCGATACCGGAGTGGGCAAAACAATCGTAACCGGAGCGCTTGTGAAGTCTGCTCAGTTTCTCGGATTCATGACCGTCGGGATGAAGCCGGTAGAGACCGGATGCACAAAGACAGCAGGAAGTGGACAGGATAGAGAATTTAGGAACGACTCCCTGATTCCTTCCGACGGAAAGTTTCTCCGAGAGATATCCGGTACAGAAGCATCACTTGACCTCATAACACCAGTGCGTTTCGAAAATCCACTGGCTCCCCTGCCGGCCTCTGAAATTGAAGGGATACCCGTTGACATACGGAAAATTACCGATGCATTTGTAACCCTGTCACAAAAATATGATGTGTTCATTATTGAAGGTGTTGGAGGAATCCTCGTGCCGATTACAGAAGGTTATTCCGTGATCGATATGGCAAGGGATTTTGGTCTGCCGGTCATTGTTGTTGCAAGACCAGGGCTCGGAACAATCAACCATACATTGCTGACAGTACGTTATGCGCTGAAGGAAGGCCTATCTATTGCAGGGGTAATCATTAATTATACCCAACCGGCTGAAGGGACGATTGCCGAACAGACAAATCCACCGGTTCTTGAAAAGATTTGTCCTGTCCCGGTTTTAGGGATCTTTCCTTATCTGAACAATATGGATAGCAGAGCTATCGAGAATGCCGCCCTAACAAATCTGAATCTGGAGATGATCAAAAAATATCTATACTAAAGCAGCTTCAGACCGGTCAGAACCTTTTTCAGCTTTTCCCTGTTTGCCGGAGCCATTTCACAAAGAGGCATTCTGAACTCTTCCTGAATTTTACCCATCATTGCAAGTGCAGTCTTTACCGGAATCGGATTTGTTTCGATGAACATGGCTGCATTTAAAGGTTCAAGCTTGTAATGCAATGCCCGTGCCTTATCATGCTGACCCTTCATCCAGAGGGAGCACATTTGGGACACTTCCTTGGGCATAACATTCGCTGAGACTGAGATGACGCCTTTCCCGCCAAGTGCAAGGAGCGTCAGGGTAGTGAAGTCATCCCCAGAGATAACCGTCATTCTGTCCCCGCAGAGTCTGATAACCTCGCTGACCTGCTTCATGTCACCGGTTGCCTCTTTGATAGCAATAATATTTTTAATCTCTGCAAGACGGGCAACTGTCGGAGGCAACATATTGACTGCAGTCCGTCCGGGGACATTGTATAAAACGATCGGGATATCAACCTTATCAGCAACTTCTTTATAGTGCCTGTAAAGACCTTCCTGGGTCGGCTTATTATAGTAAGGAGTCACCAGCAAGGCAGCGTCAGCACCTGATTTCTTGGCATGCATGGTTATCTCGACGGTTTCATCGGTAGAATTCGCACCGGTTCCGGCGATAACAGGGACCCTTCCGTTGACCGTTTTGACTGCTATATCGATTACCCTGTAGTGTTCTTTATAATCGAGCGTGGAAGCCTCACCGGTTGTGCCGCACGGGACTATAGCGTTTGTCCCTTGTGCGATATGCCACTCTATGAGATTCCCAAAGGCTTTCTCGTCTACCTTCCCCTTCTTAAAAGGTGTGACAATTGCGACTATCGATCCCTTCAGCATCGCTGCCTCCTTTTTCATGGAGTTTGCAGAAACTCCTGTTGTTATGAAATATCAACCAGCCCCTCGAACACCTGTGCGGCGGGTCCGGTCATGTATATATGCTTATTCGCAGTTTGCTCAATGAGGAGGTTGCCGCCTGTTACATGCACGGTCACTGTCGTCCCGGTGAGACCTTTCAGGGCAGATGCCGCTGCTGCTGCTGATGCACCGGTGCCGCATGCCATTGTCTCACCGGAGCCCCGCTCCCATACACGCATCTTTAATTCTTCCCTGTTCAAAACCTGTATGAATTCGACATTGGTTCTCTTGGGAAAAATCGAATGGGTTTCGATCATCGGCCCGTAGTATGTTACCGGGAAATCCGATACATCCGCAACAAAAACGACCGCATGCGGGTTACCCATGGACACACAGGTAATCCTGAATTCCCTGTCAGCTATCCGGAGAGGATAATCAATAATCCCCCCCGTACCCCCTTTAGAAAAGGGGGGCAAGGGGGGATTTGATTCTCCTGTAAGCCTGACCGGTATTTTTTCCGGCTCGAGGATCGGCTCCCCCATATCCACTTTCACCATAGCTCCTGATCTTTCGGGCCTTATAATGCCAGCGAGCGTCTCTATTTCAAGGACATTTTTATCGGACAGTTTTCTGTCCCAGATATAACGAGCGAGGCACCGTATCCCATTGCCGCACATTTCCACTTCGCTGCCGTCTGCGTTCAGGATCCTCATCCGAAAATCCGCCTTGCCTGAGTGATCAAGGAGAAGGATTTGGTCAGCACCGATGCCAAACCTCCGGTCACATAACCGTTTGCTGAACGCATGCAGGTCTTCTGCATCCGCTGGACCTGCCTCTTTTCTGCAATCTATGAGAATAAAGTCATTCCCAAGGCCCTGCATCTTTGTGAAGTGGATTTTCATTTCAAGAATGAGGGAATCCGGTCGTTTCTCACGAGATCATCATATGTCTCGCGCTTTCTGATCAAAAAATGCCGTTTTCCCCTCACGAGCACCTCGGCTACCCG
This sequence comes from Thermodesulfovibrionales bacterium, assembly GCA_963715195.1. GTDB lineage: Bacteria > Nitrospirota > Thermodesulfovibrionia > Thermodesulfovibrionales > SM23-35 > JALHSV01. The sequence continues at coordinate 99,229 of CAVQRT010000002.1, forward strand.
CGGCCTGCTGTTATAGTTTGAACTCATGGAAAACCCGTAGGCACCCGCACTCATGACGGCAAGATATTCTCCCTGCTTGAGCTTTGAGAGCTCTCTCTCTTTCGCAAGAAAGTCACCTGATTCGCATATGGGGCCGACCACATCACAAAGGATCTTGTTTCTCCTTGTCCTGACAACAGGCACGATATGATGATAGGCGTCGTAAAGAGAGGGCCTGATCAGATCATTCATGCCGGCATCCACAATGATAAATTCCTTTTCGATCCCTTCCTTCAGATAAAGTGTCTTTGTGACCAGAATGCCTGCATTGCCGACAATTGACCTTCCCGGTTCCATTATAAGGGTAAGATTCCGCCCTTTGAGAAGAGGGATAAGGTTCTTTGCCAGATCTTCGGGAACCGGAGGTTCCTCATCCCTGTAAGAGATACCAAGCCCACCGCCAACATCGAGGTACTGTAACGATACGCCCTCTGCATTCAGGGCATCAATAAGGAGCAATATTCTTTTCAGGGCATCGACAAATGGTGAAACCTTGGTGATCTGTGAGCCTATGTGTTTATGGACGCCAACAACAACCACATTGCCGAGTTTTTCAGCAAGATTATAGTATTCAAGTGCAAGGTCTATGGGGATTCCGAATTTATGTTTCTTCATCCCTGTCGTAATATACGGATGGGTTCCGGGATCAATATCCGGATTGATACGCAAAGCGATTGGGGCCCGTGTTTTCATCGTCCCTGCAACCCTGTTAATCTCCCTCAATTCGTCTTCGGACTCCACGTTGAACATGAGAATCTTTTTTCTCAGCGCAAACTTTATCTCGTCTTCAGTCTTCCCCACACCCGCATATACGATTTTCTGAGAAGGTATACCAGATTTTAACGCAACATGGAGCTCTCCTCCTGAGACGATATCGGCACCCCCGCCGTGCCTGGAGAACAACCTGAGGATAGCGGTATTTGGATTGGATTTCACAGCAAAGCAGGTAATGTGCGGATAGCCGTCAAAGGCACTTTCGTATGCCATAAAATGCCTGAGAAGAGTATCATAGCTGTATATGTACAGCGGCGTGCCGTAGTATCTAGCAAGTTCTTTTACCGGTACTTCTTCAGCATATAATTCACCTGACCGGTATTGGAAATAATGCATGGAACTCTCCCGCTGTCAAGATTTGTGCTCTATTTTAAACATAATATTTCTTTTTCCACAAGGCAAAGACAGGAAGTGTCTTGGCTTTGATGCGACCATCTATGGTACATTTTTAAAGGAACTGTTCTTACATTTTGCCAGAATTTTTTTTCGATGTCATTCCCGCTCGTCGGGAATCTTTCTTCAGCTGCTGTTCATTAAGTGACTTGGAGCCATGATTAAGAATGATTCTGGACAAGCCAGAATGACATATAAGAGATATTAATTGAAGATTAAATGGAGGTTCAATTGGGGAAAAACATCGTAGAGAAAATATTCGAGACACACAGAGTTTACGGCAATATCAGAACAGAAACCCCTGTCGGGTTAACAGTTGACCAGGTCTATACACAGGATGCAACCGGCACCATGACCTGGCTGCAGTTCGAGGCCATAGGTATCGACAGGATAAAAGTCCCGCTCGCTGTCTCCTACGTTGATCACAACATGATCCAGTCCAATTACATGAACCCGGATGATCACCTGTTTCTCCAAACAATTGCAGCGCGGTACGGTGCCCATTTTTCGAGGCCCGGCAACGGCATAAGCCACCAGGTGCACCTTGAACGGTTTGCCGCTCCCGGGAAGATAGCACTCGGCACAGACAGCCATACACCTACGGGCGGCGGCATGGGAATGATTGCTGTCGGCGTCGGCGGGCTTGATGCAGCAACTGTCATGGCCGGTGCACCGTTCGAACTCACTATGCCAAAAATTGTTCTGATGAGACTGCAGGGCAGATTGACCCGTCCTTGGGTCACTGCAATGGACGTGATCCTTGAGATTCTGAGAAGACTTTCCGTTAAAGGCGGCGTAGGGAAGATTCTGGAGTATGGCGGTCCCGGCGTCAAAGATTTGAATGTGCCGGAAAGGGCAACAATTACCAATATGGGTGCAGAGCTTGGAGCAACAACTTCGATATTCCCGAGTGACAGAAGGACGAAACATTTTTTAAAGGCCCAGGGAAGAGAATCCGACTGGATTGAGCTTAGTGCCGACCATGACGCCGAATATGCCGATATAATGGATATCAACTTATCTGAGATAGAGCCGATGATTGCACAGCCGCACAGCCCTGATAACGTGGTGCCGGTAAAAGATCTCACCGGGACAAAGGTTGATCAGGTCTGTATCGGAAGCTGTACGAATTCTTCATACCGGATGATGCAGTCTGTTGCCTCCATTCTGAAAGGAAATTCTGTGGCAGAAGGCGTGAATCTACTCGTCAATCCCGGCTCAAGGCAGGTATACGAGATGCTCTCACGCAAAGGTTTTATTGCAGACATGATAGCCGCTGGGGCACGCATGCTCGAATCTTCATGCGGACCCTGTATCGGCATGGGAGGAGCTCCCGGCTCGGGACAGATATCCATCAGGTCGTACAACAGGAACTTTAGGGGCAGAAGCGGAAGCAGGGATGCGTTTGTCTATCTTGCAAGTCCGATCTCCTGTGCAGTCTTCGCTCTGAGAGGCCACATTGTCGATCCGCGGGGCGCGGGTTTGAAAAGTGAAATCCACCGCGAACCTGTTCATTTCATCACCAATGATAATATGATCATAAAACCTGCTGAGGGAGCAGCTTCGGTAAAGGTTGTAAAAGGTCCGAATATCAGGGAAGTTCCGGTGAAAGAACCCATTGGCGACACGATACAGGCAGAGGTGCTACTGAAATTAGGCGATAACATTACGACAGACGACATCATGCCCGCGGGGTCAACAATACTTCCACTCCGTTCAAATATTCCTGCAATATCCGAGTATGTGTTTTCCAATATCGATAATACATTCAGCAAACGGGCGAAGGAGGCAAAATCAACGGGAGGCGGACTGATTATCGGCGGTGATAATTACGGTCAGGGCTCATCAAGAGAGCATGCTGCACTTGCCCCCATGTTCCTGGGGGTTAAGGCAGTCATGGCTAAGTCTTTTGCACGCATCCACCGGTCGAACCTGGTTAATTTTGGTATCATACCGTTCCTTTTTGAGAACGCGGAGGATTATGACAAAGTGGAGAAAGGCGACAGGTTGATGATCGAAAATGCACTGCAGACATTGAGAGGGAACCAGGCCTATACCATCCTCAACCAGACAAAACAATACTCATTCAAAGTATCAACGAATCTGAATGAGAGGGAGAAGGAGCTTATTATCTCGGGAGGACTCCTCCCGCATACGAAGAATCTGGTCCGGGATATTTGACAAGAACCTGTTTTTTCAATTAGATTATTAGTCTACTTTGGGCCGCTAGCTCAGTTGGTAGAGCAACGCCCTTTTAAGGCGTGGGTCGTTGGTTCGAATCCAACGCGGCTCACCAGATGCGTCCCCATCGTCTAGCTCGGCCTAGGACATCGCCCTTTCAAGGCGGTAACACGGGTTCAAATCCCGTTGGGGACGCCAATTTTTTCATGGTGTCTATTGACTTCAGTTCCCTCCATTGCTAATTTATCTTTCTGTGAAAACAATAAGGACATTATGTGTATTGCTCCTGCTCTCTTTCTCTCCTGTAACCCATGCCTTTGATGGCCCTCTGCAGGTTAAGAATCAGTTCCCGCTATTCATGTATATTAATGCGCCGTATTTAGAAAAAGCCTCTCTTGACAATTCATTTTCCGCAAGTTTCTCATATGCAAGCATCTATCTCGTGAAAGAGTCGTCTGAATGGTCGGCGGGTCTTGATATGGAAGTTGCGGAGCTCAATCTCAGATTCAGGAAAACCTTCAGAGATTTCATCGAATTCGGCGTTGAACTACCGATTGTCAGTTTCAACTCAGGATTCATGGACGGATTCCTCAAATAGTTATCACAATGCCTTTGGGTTTCCTGATTATGGAAGAAGCCAGAGACCTGATAATACGTTTCTCTACAAAGTGAGAAGAACCGGCGATCGCGTCATCACAGGAGAAAGTGGCCGTCTTGGATTGGGTGATATGAAACTTTCAGTCAAAAAACCGATAGTAAAAGGTGACCCTGCCATCAGTATCAGGGGTGATATCGAATTCCCAACAGGTGACGCTGAATCTGGATATGGGAACGGCAGCTTTGACGCCGGAGTCAGCCTGCTGATTGAAAAAACATTGAGTGACATATTCAAAACGTATGGGAATCTCGGGATTGGTTTCCCGGGTAATCTAAGAGGATATGAGACTATTGATCTTGAAAAATACATACACGGTGGAGTAGCTTTCGAAGGAAAAGTATGGAAGGATATTGACATCATTGGACAGGTGTTTATTCAGGGATCTCCGTTACCAAAAACCGGCATCGGCCAGTTGGACAGGACAGCGGTACTCCTCTCCCTTGGAGGAAGGTATCATTCGGGTAGCAACAGTTTTGAATTTTCATTGACCGAAGACCCGAATACTGCTGGCGCTCCTGATGTTATGTTCAATTTTACTTTAAAGAGGGGCTTCTAACTTCAAACACTGGAATGCATGAATCCTCAAAACCTTGAATCCTTTTTCGTTTGTAAGCTATCATGCAGAGTATGAAAATTCGCAAAAAAAAGCTGAGACCGGACTGGGACGAATATTTCATCGGCATTGCAAAGGCGGTTGCATCCCGGGCCACCTGTCTCCGCAGAAAATACGGAGCAGTCATTACGAAGAATAATATTATCGTAAGCACCGGGTATAACGGAGCGCCGGCGGGGATGAGGGACTGTCTCGAGGTCGGGAGATGCACAAGGAAAGAATTGCAAATACCTCACGGTGAGAGATATGAACTCTGCCACAGTGTTCACGCCGAGGCAAATGCAATTATCCGCGCATCCGTCGACGAACTCTGGGGAGCAACAATGTATATAGCAGGCAGTGATAATGACAAGGGTGAATGTTTGTCAGAACCATGCATGATGTGCAAGAGAATGATACTCAATTCGCGGATTGCAAAGGTTGTTTATTCTGATGGTAAGAACGGATTCGCGGTCATCGATCCGAAAAAGTGGCTCAGGAAAAGAGTGTAAGACAAAAAGGGAGGCTCCATTTTGAAAACAGTTCTTGTGACAGGGTGTGCGGGTTTCATCGGATGGAAGGTATCGGAAAAACTGCTTGAGAAGAATATCGGCGTAGCCGGTATCGACAATATGAATGATTATTATGATACGAAATTGAAGATATGGAGACTTGATCAGTTAAAAAGGAATAAGCAATTTATTTTTCATCAGGGTGATATTGGCAGTTTTCAGGAAGTAAAAACAGTATTCGCAAATCATCAATTGGATGCGGTTATCAATCTCGCAGCCCGTGCCGGGGTAAGGGCATCGGTTGAGGACCCGTGGGCATATCTTGACACGAATACAAAAGGTACCTTGAATCTCCTCGAATGCTGCAAGGAATCCGGTGTGAAAAAATTTGTTCTCGCGTCAACATCGAGTCTCTACGGTTTCAACGAGATGCCGTTCAGAGAGACGGATAGGACAGACACTCCATTGGCACCCTATTCAGCCACAAAAAAAGGGGCCGAAGTTTTCTGCTTCAGTTACCATTATCTTTTTGGCCTGGACGTAAGCATACCGAGATATTTCACGGTTTATGGACCCGCGGGGCGGCCCGACATGAGTATTTTTATTTTTATTAAGAATATCGACAACGGTATTCCCATCACGGTATTCGGTGACGGCAAGCAGAAGAGGGACTTTTCCTTCATTGACGACATCGCGGACGGGACGTTACAATGCCTCCGGCCATTTGGATATGAGATCTTCAACCTCGGAAATGACAACTCGGTAGAACTGATGTATGTAATCAATTTGATTGAAGAGGCACTCGGAAAGAAAGCGCGGATCAGATTTTCACCCCGCCATCCTGCTGATGTTGTGGCTACGTGGGCGGATATCGGAAAATCAAAGGCAAAGTTAAACTGGTCTCCAAAGACGACGATTGAAGACGGGATAAAAAAAACCGTCCGGTGGTATACAGAAAACAGGGATTTTGTAAAGAGTTTGCGGGACCCATCCTGATGTCTCTCGTGCTGTAACAGCCGGCGTCCCCTGCCCGATTTACTTCCGCCAGCCGGTATTTGTGGTATCATTGATTTCCATGGAAAAAAGACTTCAAAAAATTCTTGCGGAAATCGGGATTGCCTCGAGGAGGCGGGCAGAGGAATTGATCATTGAGGGCAGGGTGACTGTCAACGGCAAGATTGCAATGCTTGGGGTGAAGGCAGATCCTTACAGGGACCACATAAAACTCGACGGGAAACTCATCGTCAGGCCCGAACCCAAGGTTTATCTGATGCTCAACAAACCCAGAGGCGTCGTGACCTCTCTCAAAGACCCGGAGGGAAGACCGACTGTTAAAGACTGCCTGAAGAATGTAAAATATAGAGTTTTTCCAGTTGGCAGGCTTGATTATGACTCCGAGGGGCTGCTTTTACTAACGAATGATGGTGATTTTGCCCAGGCGATACTCCATCCGTCAAAAAAGATCCCGAAGTCATATCTTGTGAAGGTTAAAGGGACACCCGGGGAAGAGGAGATGAAAAAATTACGGATTGGGATCAAACTCGAAGATGGAGTAACAGCGCCTGCTAGACTTCAAAAAGTCAGGTCTACAGAAAACAATACCTGGATGGAAATCACAATCCATGAGGGCCGGAAGAGGCAGATACGAAGGATGCTGGAGCAGACAGGTCACTCCGTTCTCAAATTGAAAAGGACAAGAATAGACGGTATCGAATTGGGGAATCTGAAACCGGGAGAATACAGATATTTAAAACCGGAAGAGATCTCTAAAATCAAAAGAGAAATTATCGGTTCTATTTAGTATTTAGTGCTTTGGTGTTTGAATGTAATGTGGAGGATACATGGTTCGGGATAAAGGGTGCGGTGAAATAAGGGAATCAGATGTCGGGCAGAACATGTCGCTCTGCGGCTGGGTTTTCAGACGGCGGGACCACGGTGGCCTGATTTTTATAGACTTGCGGGACAGAAGCGGCATTCTTCAGGTCGTCTTCAGTCCTGACGTCGCGTCCGACGCACACGAACGGGCACATACCCTCAGGAGCGAATACGTCATCTCGGTTTCCGGTACCATTCGAAACAGGCCTGTCGGCACCGAGAATCCGAACATGCCGACGGGCAGTGTTGAGCTGTATGTGAATACCCTTGAACTCATGAATGACTCCTCTGCACTACCGTTCAGTATTGAAGACGCTGCTGAGGCATCTGAAGCACTGAGGCTCAAACACCGGTATCTTGACCTGAGAAGACCTGAACTCCAAAGAAACTTAATACTGCGGCATAGAGTTACAAAGCTCATCAGGGATTACCTGGATGAAAAGGGTTTCCTTGAAATCGAGACACCAATGCTCACAAAATCTACACCGGAAGGCGCACGCGACTACCTTGTGCCGAGCCGTTTGAACCCCGGACAATTTTATGCACTCCCTCAATCTCCCCAGATATTTAAACAGATATTGATGGTGGCTGGTCTGGAAAAATATTTTCAGATTGTAAAGTGCTTCAGGGATGAAGATCTCCGAGCAGACAGGCAGCCTGAATTCACCCAGATCGACCTCGAAGTGTCTTTTGTCGAGAGCGAGGATGTCATAGCACTTGTTGAAGGAATGATGAAGAACATTTTTGAAGGTATTCTCAAAGAGAAACTCCCCATACCCTTCGACCGTTTGAGCTTTCATGAATCCATGGAGCGCTTCGGGAATGATAAACCCGACCTGAGATTCGGGCTGGAACTCAAAGAAATGGCCGATCTTGCCGGAAAAGGAAAATTCAAAGTTTTCCTTGATGCCATCCAGACTGGTGGCAGGGTCAAGGCAATGAACGGTAAGGGATTGGCGAGTCTCTCCAGGAAAGAAATAGATACTTTGACTGAGGAGGCAATCTCCTTCGGGGCGAAAGGACTTGCATGGATCAGGATAAAGGACGGTTTTGAGTCACCTATTGTTAAGTTCTTCCCGGCGGACGTTCTCAGGCAGATGGCTGAGAGACTTGAGGCAGAGGAGGGAGATCTCATGCTCTTTGTCGCTGATACGGAAAAGGTAGTTCATGATGTATTGAGCAGGATGCGCCTGGAACTGGGCAGACGATTAAACCTTATACAGCCGGGCTTCAGGTTCGTCTGGATCACGGATTTTCCTCTCCTCGAATGGAATCAGGAAGACGGCCGGTTCGAAGCAATGCACCACCCATTTACTTCACCGGCAAATGACGACATCGAAAAGATGCTCGCCAGCGACATGAACAGCAGGGACATCCTCGGAACTCTCAAGGCCAAAGCATACGATATTGTCCTGAACGGATATGAGATAGGAGGCGGGAGCATCCGTATCCACAGGCGTGATGTTCAGCGAAAGATGTTCGGGGTCCTCGGGATATCCGATGAGGAAGCAAGGATCAAATTTGGGTTTCTCCTGGACGCTCTTGAATACGGTGCACCCCCGCATGGTGGTATTGCGCTCGGTCTTGACAGGCTCATCATGATCATGGTCGGAGCACAATCCATCAGGGATGTCATTGCATTTCCAAAGACTCAGAAAGCATTCTGCCTGATGAGCGGGACTCCTTCACCGGTGGAACCAGAACAATTGAAGGAGCTGTCAATCAAAGTGGATCTGCCGGAGATTTAGGTTCCTTGCCTTATCTCTCTTCTATTGCGTTTAATGCTTCTTCTGCAGCTGCCCGCACCGTAGAATCCTTGTCATTGAGTGCATCTCGCAGAGGTTCGATGGCCCGTGGATCTTTTATCTTGCCGAGTGAGGCCGCGGCTTCAAACCGCACAAGCCACATCGGGTCTCTCAGGGCTTCTACGAGGGGCACAACAGCCCGCGAATCCTTTAACTCTCCGAGTATGGAGGCTGCAGTAGACCTGATATGCAAGTCATCTTCTTTCAGGGCAAAAATTAACTTCTCGATCACGGAGGAACCCATTCTTTTGAGTGCCCTGGCAGCACTTTCACGGACATTCGCATTTTTATCTCTGATGGCATCGAACAAGGGTTCAGCTGCAAGAGGATCCCGAATGTTCCCCAACGCAGTGGCTGCCTCCGAACGCACCGCCCAGGATTCATCCTTGAGAGCGTCAATGAGTGGCACCACGGCTCTGGCATCTTTTATTTCGCCGAGCACTGATGCCGTTTTCACCCTGACAGCCGTTCGATGATCTTTCAGAGGAGCCGAGAGTAATGGTTGGACTGCAGGCGCCCCAATCGCGGTTAATGCACGGGCAGCGCTGTCCCGGACACCCGAATCATCATCGTGGAGCGCATCAATAAGGGGCGCTACCGCCCGGATATCCCTCAGCTGTCCCAGGGCTTCAGCAGCGTTCTGCCGAACGGTCCTGTCTTCGTCCTTGAGGGACCCGATAAGGGGTTCAACAATCCGGGGATCCTTTGTTTCCTGCAATGCCTGAATAGCCATTTGCCTGACAATGCATTCCTCATTTCTGGAAGCTTTCAACAGTGCTTCCACTGCATGATCGTCCCTCATTTTATCGATGATCTTTTGTAAGGCTTCCTGGGCTGACTGTTTCACCTTAAGCTTCTTGTCCCGCAAAAGAGCACAGAGAGGCTCTAATGCGCGGGAATCTCTCAAATCGCCCAGAGCCTCAACAGCACTGGTGCGGAGAGAAGCGTCTTCAACCTGGAGAGCTGCAATGATAGGCTCTACAGCACGTATGTCTTTTATTTTCCCCAATGCTTCTATCGCATTCTTTTGCATGCTTAAGTCCTTGTCCTGTAGGACTACAATCAGTGGTTCCACTGCAGGACGCCCTATCTTCACCAGTGCTGCCAATGCTTCCCTGTCAGGTGAGGTTGATCCGGCTATCTTGCCTTCACGATAAAGCAGAACGGGATGCGTATCGTGAAAAAGGCTGATCAGGAATGGAACAGCAGGGATAGCAGCTTCTCCCATGTCACCCAGTGTATTTGCTGCCGAACTCCGCTCTTCAGGGCTCCGGGAGTAAAGCGATTCGATAAGGGTTTTGACCTGAGGTGATGTATGCGGCGGGATAGTGTCTTTTGAAATTTTCGGCTGGGCATAAGAAGATACCTGCAACAATAGGATAAATGCCGGGAGACAGATTAAAAATCGGATGATGCCTGACTTGCTTCCGCATGTTCTCACTGGTACGGTTCTTTCAAGCGACATATGTAACTCACCTAAAATTGCTTGATATGACGGATGTATGAAGCATAATTCCTTTGTATTTCCTCCATGCTGTCGCCACCGAATTTGTCAAGGAACACATCGGCTATTGTTAAGGCAACCATTGCCTCTCCGATGACGCCTGCTGCCGGTACAGCACATATATCGGACCGTTCATACACTGCTTTTACTGGCTTTCTGGTTGTGATGTCAACAGAGCGGAGCGGCCTTCTCAATGTCGGGATCGGCTTCATGCCTGCCCTCAGAAGAATCGGCATGCCGTCAGTCATCCCTCCCTCAGTCCCTCCGGCATTGTTTGTTTTCCGATAGAAACCGGAACGATCGGAATAGAATATTTCATCCATGACCTCTGATCCTGATCGCTTGCTCATCTCAAACCCAAGCCCTACCTCAACGCCTTTAATCGCCTGAATGCTCATCAATGCATGGGCAAGCCGACCGTCAAGCCGTTTGTCCCATTGAATATGGCTGCCCAGTCCAACGGGGGCACCGGTTACAAAAACCGCAAAGACACCGCCAACAGAATCCCCGGATTTTGCAGCCCTGTCAATCAGCTTCATCATCCTGCCAGTGGTCTCTGCGTCCGGGCACCTGACAGGTGACTTCTCAGCTTTCTTGTATAAGGATTCAAGGGTTCGAGGGTTCGAGGGTTCAAGCAGGTGAGAACTATCAACTGATCCCTTAATCCCTTGACCCCTTGACTCCTGCATTCTGATATCCCCTATTTGTATGACAAAGCTGCCGATTACGATATGAAATGTTTGCAGGAATTTTTTTGCTACAGCACCGAGCGCAACCCTCATGGCAGTCTCACGCGCACTTGAACGTTCGAGGACATTTCTCATGTCGTCATGCCCGTACTTCATAGCACCGGTCAGGTCCGCGTGGCCGGGCCTGGGTCTTGTTACTGCCGGAATCGACCCCTCATCCTCCGCGTATGAAGACATACCCCTGATCCAGTTCTGATAATCTTTATTTTCAATAAGGAGAGTAATCGGTGATCCGATGGTCTTTCCCCACCTCACACCCGAAAGGATTTCCGCATGATCAGATTCGATCTTCATCCTCCCTCCACGGCCATAGCCCTTCTGTCTTCTTTCCAGATCCTTGTCGACATCTCTCTCAGAAAGGGAAAGTCCGGAAGGAATCCCCTCGAGAATACCGATGAGGGCCTTGCCGTGTGATTCACCTGCTGTCAGGTACCTGAGATTCGCCATAGTTCATAAAAGTATATCACAGTTCCTGTCAAACGTATTTCCGGCAGAGGACCCAAGCCGGAATTGACAAATTTCCCGCAGAGGACATATCATCAGCGTGACGAGAATCGATGAATAGCAAAATCATTATCGGGTATCTTTCCGTTCTGGGTCTCTCATTCTTCCTGTACGCAGTGAAGCCAGGTGCTTCTTATTTCAGTCTTTTACCGCTGCTCATGATCATATTCCCGTTCATTGTTGGACACAGGGTCAAACTGACTTTTTCGCTGCAGGATTTTTCCATGGGATTCGGTGCGGCGCTTATGGTTCTCCTGCCATATTATCTCATCTTCGGAGGAACCGGCAAAACAATCACATCGTATACCTTAATTTTTCAGATCCTGAGCGTGGCTTTCCCCGAGGAATTTTTCTTCAGGGGGTTCTTGCAGGATCTGATAGGGAAAAACCTGAGAGCGGTGTTTGTGGCGAGCATGCTCTTTTCCCTTGCCCATCTTCCGAAGGCACTATTTACCGGAGAGTGGATTTTGCTTCTCAGCTTTTTCCCTTCGCTGATTATGGGATGGCTCTATATGAAAACGGATAACATCCTTCCTTGTGTACTATTCCATTTTTTGGCGAATCTGGTGTATCAATATTAGGGGTCGAGGTTTCAAGAATCCAAGTTCTTGAATTTTTTATTTGATCGAATAATGCATTTAAAAGGTGCGGATGTTGTGAGAAAAATTGTTTTTCGAACAATGTCTGCACTTTTGGGATTAAATTCTTTTACATGACTCTTCGAACCCTTGGCCCCTCGAATCCTTTTTCTTGCCATTATCCAGACCACGAATGCAGGGAGGAAGAGTATTGTTAAATCCGCCGCTGCCGTTTGATTATTCGAAGTATTTCCCACTGAACACCCTCCGCCACCGCCTCCATCAGATTTTGCTCCGTTTTGTACCGTTACCGACACCTCAGTCGAATATGAAGAATAAGCTTGATCGATAAAGCCCCTTACCCTGTATGTGAAGGTTCCGGTTTGAAGACCGCTGTCGGTATATGTGGTAACACCTGAGGAAACCAATGCTATTTCCCTGAACTGATCTCCTGATCTTTGTCTTTCTATGGCAAAGCCCTCCTCAGCATTTGATGTATCCGCCCACGTTAGCAAAACCCTGCCGCCTGTCAGCGTCGTGCCGGTCAATTCAGACGGGGACAGCAAGGACGTGACTGCTTTATAAGCATTGAGCCTCCCGCCTGACAATATTTTCCCCTGCAGTGACTGCCTGACATCAACAGAATGCAAGATCACACTCTTCAGGTGCTGAGCGCTAAAATTTCCATAATACGAAGCAACAAGGGCAGCAACACCTGAAACTACGGCCGTTGACATCGAAGTTCCATTAAACAGCGCGTAAGCATCACGATAATCAATTGAAAAGGCCGTCGCACTTCCAACGGGCAAAACAGCATCAACAAAAAACTGGTTTCCAGCGCCATCGCCGTGTCGTCAGGGAAATATCTACCAAGAGTCCATTAAAGATATCGGCACCTGTGAGGATTCTCCCGTTTGCATTATCGGAAACATACCGTGCATGGAGGTAGGTTTCGTAGAAATCGCTCCGACCGATGTCATACCCGATTTCCTGTCCAGTGATCAGGAGGGCACCACCCGAATCAAGATAGGATACGGAGATTTTCCTGATCGGCTGCAGTTAACGTATTCCTGAATTCATTACCGGTAAACCAAATAACAAGACTGTACTGTTTGAGGATATCTGCTCCCGGGCCATCACCGTTCAAGGGGATTTGATAAGAATCTGACGAATAACCGAGGGCCCGGACAGACTCTGTATAGTACGTTTCATACGAACTGCCGCCATCGTCATCAACGATCAGGATACTCCCTCCATCGGGAATTCCGGCGAAGCTTGCTGCCCGCTGCAAAACTTCTTTGCGTGACAAAGCGCCATTGATGCCTTCAAACCCAAACGAAAGATAAATCACTTTATACAATCCGCTGTAGGTTACGCCGGTTACGAAAGACGGGATTGCACTGATTATGTTTGTGCCCGGTGCTGCGATATCGACAGAAACAAGCCCGTAGTTCGAAAAATTCGCCAGATTATCGTTCTGATCTGTGGCAGCAACCGAGATAATATTGGAAAGATTAAAGCTTGCAGGATACAGAGGGGTTACATCACTGTTCCCTCCTATTGCGGATCTACCATCATTACCTGCAGCAGCAATGAAGAGGATGTCGGGGAAAGCCTTTATCGAGTTGTACAGGGCCTGTGAATAGTCAGACCCACTGAAACTCATGTTGATAATTTTTACATTATGATCGGCAGCAAATGCTATTGCCTCAATAACATCCGCAATCGTGCCCTCTCCGTTTTCGTCGAGTGCCCTTAAAGGCATTATCCGGGAATTCCATGCAGTCCCCGTGATTCCCCGTGCATTATTGCTGACAGCACCGATAATGCCTGCTACATGAGTGCCATGCCCATTGAGGTCGTCAGGTTCATAATCATCATCAACGAAGTCATACCCCGTTAATAGATTCCCTGCGAGATCAGGGTGGTCTTTATCAACACCGGAATCTATTACGCCAACTATGACAGCCGAAGTCCCTTTTGTTATATCCCACGCTTCGTCTGCATCAATGTCGGCATCAGACGTGCCAACGAAACCGCTCACAATCTGGCCGGTATTCAGCAAATACCATTGTTCGGTGAACCTGGCATCATCAGGAATTACGGCAGCCCACACCAAATAATTGGGCTCGGCATATTCTACGTCCGGACTTTCGCTGTAAAGCCTGACAGCTTCTTCGACGGAGAGATCGGCCGGTAGTTTGACCCTCTCAACCCCTTCGGTCTTAACTCGCTTCATTACATGTGCGCCGAGCATACGATGGGCTGAGCATTTTTGCATATCATGTACGCTCGGCTTGAATTTGACAAGTATCTCACCTTCTTTATAGACAAGGCCGGTATTCCCTTTTCCGACCTCCCCCCCGCATGAAAAGATGCCCAATATAGCAATCATGAGAAAGATGTGTTTTACCATATTGCTCAGAATACAATCGGCCCTTTCACCGGGATTACATAATATCCGGGTGATACCTGATATCTTTCAACCTGCGAAATAAAAAGAGGATTTTCGAGCAATAATTTTTCAGGCATTACTTCCACCCTGAGATCCATGAGATTGCCTCTGATAACTCCTTTTAGTCTTGCGAAAATATCCTTGCCCTCCAGATAGATGGATGCGATATCAATAGTATTCCCGTCAACATCCACAGCCCCTTTTACTGTGTGAAAAAAATTCAGAGGTACCAGGACACTTCCATGAACCGTGGGCTCAAATGCAGCGTCACCCACAAAAAAATCCACGTGCCATCTTTGATCGGTCAGGATAATGTTTCCCGAAACAGTCCCCTCCCCGCGTATGCCGGTCATTGTGAGAAATTGCACATCCCTTAAACGGGCCTGCCTGAAATCCATATTCATCGTACTACTTTTTTTTGAAAGGCTGGCATCTCCGGAAAAACTGCCTTCACCGAGTCTGCCATGGACAGACAGATCAATCCGTAAAGCGATAAGATTCAACGGATTTATCTTGGCATGGACAGCGTGTAACGAAATCAATTCTGTCCCCATGCTTGTCAGAGCAATTCTGTCAGCATACAGACGATAAAATAAGCCCTTTCTCAGACCTTCAACCGTCATCGCAACGTTCTGATTACGGACAGAATCTTCAATGATTGTTTCCATCGCCGAAACAGGGAATGCCGTCCAAATACCCCAGACAACGGTTACGACGGCAACAAGTGCAAAAAAAAATTTTTTCAATGAAGATACCTTACCTTATTTTTGTATAAAGCAGGTCAAGAACTTTGATTCATTCGTTTTAATGTTGAAAGGCACATTGCACTTTACTTCGTTTTTAAAAACGAAAGCATAAGGGTAATGTTCAGGAGTTCCGGATTCTCAAACGACTGCTTAACCGTCACCTTCCTTACGGTAAGAATCATTGGCGCATGCTCGATACGGTAGAAGATGTTCACCATTTCATTCATGGTAACTTTTTCAACCGAGACATCCGCTTCTTCTTCAATCCCGTCCTTAGTTTCCTTCTTTCCGATGCTCTTTACTGCCTTAATGTTATCCCTGAGGCCGACGGATGAAAAAACCTCGTCAATAGCCTGCAGAACTCCCTGCACATTCGCCAGATGTTTCTTATTTTCGACTGTCTGTATTTTCTGCTGCAGGGACAAAAACTCTTGCCTGAGTGATGACATCTCTTTGTGTTTTTCCCGCAGGTGATGCAATTCCTTCGTTTGGGAGGAAAGTATTTTTAGGCCAAGGGCTGCGATAATCACAAAGGGTATCAGGACAGATACGAGATAGATAACCCGCCTGTCCTTAAAAAGATTTTTCACATCTCCCTCTCTTTCGCAGTAATGGTAAAAAGCGTTCTCCCCTGCACAGAAACCTTTGAATCTGAAATCGATACATCCTGAAAATGTTTTTTTAGCTTCCCCTGCAGCTGCTGCACGGCGCTTAAGGAGCCTGCTTCTCCTCGAAAAGTAAGCTTTTCATTTTCAATGGTCACCTCATGAAATCTGCCATCTTCTCTTTCAATCTGAGCAAGTTCCGAAAGCACATTCAGGGGCTTGATACCGATAAAAACTCCTTCCCTACTCTTGAGTTCCTTGAAGTGAGATTTCAACTGGTGGAGTTCGTTCATAATGTTTTTCTCTTCGGGAAAGAGCTCAAGATAGGATTTCCGTATCTCGTTTCTTAATAGTATTATTTCCTGTTTTGAAGTCACTATCCTGAATAAGATATTCGCAGCCAGGACAAGGATAATCATGGCAACCAACACGGCTGTCATCTTCAGGGATTTCCTTGTTGTTTCGGCATCACGGGTATATGCAAATTCATTCCGCCGCAAATTGATCGTCGGATTCCTGATCTCTTCAATGGCAAGGGCTATCCTTTCTTCGTTGGGTATGGATACAGGAGGTACAAGGTTTGACAACGCAAACCCCTTCAGGGCATTTTTCAGTTCAAGAGAAGTTATGCAGGCAGGGTCGATCCCGACTAAGTTCAGTTTCTCAAGGATTGCCCTGAGACGATGCTTTTCTATGTATACCGCGAGGACCTGATATGCGTTATCCGTTCTACCGACGATGACTGCATCGAAAATCACTGCTTCTGAACCACCCAGAACCATCCCGTCGAGCTCAAAAGGGAGAACCTCACGTATCCGTTCTTTATCAGAAAATGGCAGATCAAGAACCCTGAAATTAAGGCTGGTGACAGGCAGACCGACGTATGTCGTTTTCATGTTTTCAGATGCTGCATCAGCAGGCAAGTCATAGGCATGAGTTAAAGGGAATTCCTTCTGCTCCTTTATTGCAAACCTGTTTCCCTTCATTTCAAAGATGTATCTGCACAATTCCTTATCTTTGATATCAAAAAAACAGATTTCGCTCATTAATATTCCTTCCAGTATTCAATGCTGGAGTTCTCAAGATTCAGGACCGTTTCGATAATCCGTTTCACACCTCCTGCATCGGCTGCTGATTGTATAGAAAATTCTTCACCTTTTACCGTAATCACACCGGCGGGTATATCCATACCCCCTCCGAAACCAGCCACATTGTCTAGCTCCCCTATGGCCTGAAAGGGATTGTTCTTACGAAAATCGATCACCCTCTGCGCAAGTTCATCAGTAATTTTTTCTGAAAGACACCTGAGAACCGGTTTCTCAGCCCCGTTAATATTTATAGAAAGATTGTCCCTGGTACCATAGACAGTTATATGCGGCAACAGGGTATTATAATCGTCCCTGCTTATTCCCGGTATCGACAAGATTTCATCCCTGCTGGCCAGACGTCCATTTTTTGCTTCTCTCTCAGAATCAGCATCCCGTGCTTCATGGTCGGAATCAATCCAATCCACAATCCGGTCTGCTATCCTCTCATTGAGAGAGAGAACCCTGAGAAGTCTTTTAAAACAGTTGTAAGGGCTTCCCGGTTCATCCTCACGGATAATCTCATTTGGAGGCACGAGGGCATTGACATTAAACCTGGAACTTTCATCCTCGATTCTTATCATTATACTTCCTTTGAAGCCTTCGAAAGGGTTTTCTACCGGAAACTCCATGACCCCTGGATATGAATAATCTGCATCTTTGAGGGCATCGGTTATCATCTTTGCCGATACATGTATACCCGACCTCGCCATGAGTGAAAGTCTCTGTGAATCACGCCAGTTATAAAGATTGCCCGTACCGATATACACTCCATATGAGAATTCTACAACCAGAGACATAATAAGAATCACAGCCAGCAATGTCACAACCAATGCTATGCCGCCCTGATTTTTCAAAGGATATGTCATATCGGTTTATTGATCCTCGGTTTTGCAGTATCTGAAAGCGTTATTGTTCTGTCTTTCAGTCTGAAAGCAAGGTTGATTCTTATTTCCTCGGGAGTATTCTTGTTGATATCTGTATCCCATGTTTTGACCCATTCGTCCTGGTATTTTGCCTCTATGCTGAACGCATCCAGATTTTCGATAAGCTCAAATCCTTCTCTTTTCTCTTGTGTCTGCTGTGGGAGTTCTATTTTCTTGAAGAGATTCAATCTGCCGCCCCTTTCTTCAATATAATAAGAAACTCTTGAGAGACCGGGTCTTAAGACAGAAAAAGTTGTAAAAGTCAGTTCGGAGGCGCTTTTTCCATAAGAATCCCGGTCCTTTATCTGAAGAAGGGTATTTGCATCTGCTTCTTTAAAAAAGGATGACTCCAGTTCACATCTGAGAATATCAAGAGCCCTTCTGGCCTCCTGGAGCTTGACCAGAGATTCATCCATGCCATCAACAGCTCTGTGTGCCAGGAAAAACGTACTATAAATCGCTGCAAGGACGACCGACAGAATTGCAACAGACACAAAGACCTCGATAAGAGTAAAACCGTGTTTATTGATCAAAAGATCACCAGAGCTGATATGTGTCTGGGTTGTCATTCCGGCTTGGCCGGAATCTTTCTCTCTACAAGAGGATCCCGGACAAGCGGGAATGAAAAAAGAATACCTATGATGCAAATAGTGGAAGTAAGAATTATTTTTACTTAAAAACAAATTCATTCAACGTTACCTCATCATGGCCCGATCTCACAACAACAATGATCTCCGCAATTCCCGCATATGGGGAGTCTTTTACAAACGTCTCATACGAATACTTTTCATATGGTAAATCATAGGTACCTTCACTCTCCTCAGGACTTTTTTCTATCGCAGCCAGTTTATCTTTGGCGAGAAGCGTTGCGACTGTTATTGTTTCCTGTTTTTCGACCAGACTCAAATGATAGTTTAGCGTGTAGATGACAGTTACAAGGAGAGATCCGATAACAGCAAGAGCAATAAGGACCTCAAGAAGGGTAAAGCCGCACTTCCTTCGAAGGATGAGGGATGAATTATGAAGATTGAATGGAAAATTCTTAGTCCTCAATTCTTCCTTCGTCCTTGATCTTCACTTTCCCGCTCAGATGGTTAAAGGTTATTGTCATATTTTTTTCCCCCGTACCCATATGTACGGAAATATCTTCCCTGAATCCAAGAGGCTCAACCAAGATTGTTACCGCGCCCCCGGAGACTGTTCCTGCGGAGTGAGTTGTTACGCCTGTTATGTCGTCGAATTTCTTCGTCTTTCCGCCCTCCGGAGTTTTCCATGAGATTAAATTTCCGTCAAGGTCGAATTTTAACCAATATGCCTCCTTTCGTGAGATTGCGCTGTCGTGTAAAAATCTCAGGATCGATGCGACTTCACGCGCTTCAGATTTGAGTCTGCGCTCACCAAATCCGGCGAACGACGGCAATACTATTGCTGTAATCAGTGAAATGATGAATAGAGCAACAATCAGTTCAAGGAAAGTAAACCCACGGGGATTTATTTTCATTTTATTATTGGATATCCCAGTTCCTGATATCGGCCTCTTTTCCTTCTCCACCCTCTCTTCCGTCAGCGCCGTAACTTATCAGATCAAAGTCACCATATATACCCGGCGATATATAGATGTACGGATTTCCCCATGGGTCAGGCGGTATTTTCCTCTGTTCAAGGTATCCGCCTTCCCTGTATCTCTCCGGTACCTGTCCCGTCGTAGGTTTTTCAATGAGGGCTGCGAGTCCCTGCTCTGTGCTCGGGTAGAAAGCATTGTCGAGCTTGAAGAGCTTGAGGGCAGTTTCGAAATTCTTTATCTGCACTTTTGCCTCTGCGATACGCGCATCGTCCGTTCTTCCTATTATCCTCGGGGCCACGATGGCGGCGAGAAGACTCAGGATAAAGACGACTACAATGATTTCAAGCAACGTAAACCCTCTATTTTCTCCCATATTTTATCCCTCCATCTCTATCTGTCCTGGTTACGATCATCAGGCACTTTCTCTATCTCTTATTTAAAAGGTTCAAGGATTTTAGTGTAACAACCAATTCGCCCGGAGCCTCGGACCCTATTCACTATTTTATCAACTGATTCAACTGGAATATCGGCAACAGAACAGCAAGAACGATCAGTCCGACAATAACACCCATGGCGAGAATCATGGCAGGTTCCAGGAAAGCCAGTGCCTTCTGTACCCTCCGCGAAAATTCCTCCTCGTATGAGTCTGCAGCATTCTTCAGTACTCCGACAAGTTGCCCGCTCCTCTCCCCGGTCGAGATGAGCTGCAGAAGGACAGGCGGAAAGCCCTCCAGTGAGGCTGAGAGCCTCGCTCCCTCCGCGACTCTCTCAGCAGCTTCAACGACCCTTTTCTCGATCATCGCGTTGCCGACAGACTTCGCAGAAAGTTCAAGTGCCCTGAGGACAGGCAACCCTCCTTCAAGCAAAAAACTGAGGGTTCGTGTGAATCTCGCATAATACAGGCTTTGAATGATCCTCCCCGGCAACCGGACAAGCATTTTATCAATAAGCATTCGGTTATTCTCCTTCAGTCTCCTCAGCCCGAATATGGCACATACGAGCAACCCTATCAAAAGCCACCAGTAATGCTGAAAAATATCGCTTACCGCAATCAGCGCAATGGTAAGAAAAGGGAGGGCTGACTCTGTATCCTGAAAAATCTTTGTTATTTTCGGTACGACAAACGTAAAGAGGAACGAGAGCACAATGAAACCGACACAGATCATGAAAACCGGATAAACCATCGACGTCCGCACCTTTGCTTTAAGACCGCTCTGCGTTTCAAGAAAATCTGCCAGACGGACAAGGACTTTATCAAGGGCCCCGCTTGTCTCACCTGCAGCAACCATATTTACATAAAACTCGGGGAAGATGGTGTCATACTCTTCAAGCGCTTTTGAAAAACTCGCCCCTGCAACCACCTTTTCCTTGATGCTGATCAGAACATTCTTCCAAAAGCCTGCGTTTTCCTGAGCAATCGCATTCAGCGCTTCCATTAAGGTAACACCGGAAGAAAGAAGTGTGGATAATTGTCTCGTTACGGATGGAAGGAAATTTGCATCGGTTCTCCGGAATAACCCTGATTTCTCAAGATAAACTGTCTCCCTGACCTTTTTGGGATAGAGTCCTGACTCCTTAAGTCTGAGAACCGCATCTTTTTGACTACTTGCCTCGATAGTACCAGCGACCTCTGAACCATCAGTCCTATACCCGCTATACTGAAATATCGGCATAGTCCTTCTGGGTCACCCGCAAGACTTCTTCGAGCGTAGTAATCCCCTGAAGAACTTTTTCGAGACCATCCATCCTCAGGGTTTTCATGCCTCGTGAGATCGCATAATTCTTGATGCTCTGTGAATCGATCTTATCGGTAATCATGGGACGTATTTCATTATCAATCACAAGGAGTTCGAAAATCCCCGTCCTTCCGATGTACCCCTTATTTTTACAGTGCTCACAGCCTATCCCCCGATATAAAAGTTCAGGTGGTTTCCTGAAATAGGATATTTCAATATCAGATGGCTCATATGCTGTTTTGCAACCAGGACATATCGTCCTGGCAAGTCTTTGCGCGAGAACAACCGTGAGGGAAGATACGACAAGAAATGGCTCAATCCCCATGTCGATAAGCCTCACGAGAGCGCTCGGTGCATCATTTGTATGAAGGGTGCTTAAAACTAGATGGCCTGTGAGTGATGCCTGCATCGCAATTTCTGCAGTCTCAAGATCTCTTATTTCGCCAACCATGATGACATCCGGGTCCTGTCTCAATATTGATCGCAACCCGGAGGCAAATGTCAGACCTATCCTGGGATTCACGTGTATCTGGCCGATACCCTTCAGCTGGTACTCCACGGGATCCTCTACGGTTATGATATTTTTTTCTTCGGTGTGAATCCTGTTCAGGGCAGCGTAAAGTGTTGTGGTCTTACCGCTTCCTGTTGGACCCGTCACCAGGATGATGCCGTCAGGTCTTTTGAGGTATTCGTCAAGTTTGATCTCGTCATCTCTGCCAAACCCTATTTCCCATAATCCGAGCAGCCCCTGTTTCCGGTCGAGCAGCCTCATAACTGCCCGCTCACCATGCGATGTCGGCACAACAGAAACTCGTATGTCGATATCCCGGCCTCCAAGAAGCAATCGTATCCTGCCGTCCTGGGGCAGCCTCTTCTCCGCAATATCAAGATGAGCCATAATCTTTATCCTGCTGATCAAGGCATCCTGAATAATCTTGGGAGGGGACAAGACCCTCAGGAGAACTCCGTCTATTCGTAACCGGACATCGAGTTCTTTTTCATACGGCTCAATATGGATATCACTTGCCCTCTCCTTGACTGCCTGCAGAAGAAGTGCGTTCAGAAGGCGTATGATAGGGGCTTCCTCGGTTAATTCAAGCAGGTCCTTCGGCGCCTCAAACGCTGTTGCAACCGATGAGAGATCTTCTCCGGATATGGTATCCATGACTTCTTCAGCAGAACCCATTTGACCATAGAACCTGTTGATAGCGTCGAGAATAACTCCGGCGGGTGCTTTGAAGGCCCTTGGCTTTAAATCGAGCATCTTTGCGGCTTCCGAGAGCGCGAGCATTCCCCTCTCATCTGCAATAGCGCCAACAAGTTCCGCATCGTGCCTCCGGATCGGAAATATCTGGTTATTCTTTACAAAGCTGAGGGGAATATTCTTGAGAAGGGCGGTTTCAACGTCTTCATCTCTTATGACATCAATCGTGTCCATTCAGTCTGCATTTTGCATCTTCATAATGTAATTCGGTTCCGCATACTCAACTTCCTGATAAATTTTAAAAATCTCTACCGCTTTTCCGACATCCTGCCCTTCCTTCAGCTTGATATGATGGGGCCCCCCCGGTCGTAAAAAGGATATGACGGATGCGCCTTCAGCAGTGAGTATTTCTGTTATACGTTCCTCACTCGTTCCATCTTTAAATTTTACAAGCAGCTCCCCTTCAGCGAATGTCTGTGCTGCTTTCGCATACTCAGTTCTTTTTGAAGCCGTCAATTTTGATAAGTACTCCGCTTCCTTCACGATGTGTGGGGTGAGGAATACGAGCAAGTTCGTTTTCTTTTTCTGGACCGATTTATTCTTGAAGAGCCATCCAAGGAGCGGGATGTCTCCAAGAAGAGGGACCTTGGTGATATTTTCCTCTTCTCTCTCCTCCATGAGCCCTCCGATTACGACCGTCTGATTATCCTTCACAACAACAGAGGTCTTTGTTGAGCGCTTTGTGGTTGTGGGACCAACCGTCAATACGACTATTGTTGACTCCTGTTTCAAAGCAGATATCTCCTGATAGATATCAAGTTTTACGTAATCACCTTCTGCAATCTGCGGAGTCAGTCTCAGGGTTATGCCGACATCTTTTCTCTCGATGCTGGTAAACACGGATTGGGGTCTTGCAGGGTCAGATTCCTTCTGCGAGATAAACGGGACATTCTCACCGACGATTATCTCCGCTTCCTTGTTGTCAGATGTGAGAATCTGAGGTGTTGAAAGAACATTAATTGCTCCCTTAAACTCATTCAGGCTGAAGAGAGCAGCAAATCCGGGGACAGTCAGTGTTGATGTTATTATTTCTCCATCGGCACCGATCGTTGAGACCGGGACATCAAGAAAATTGCCCATTCCCCCGGCGGTTAATCCCGTCAGGCCAAAGAGGATATTCTGCATAGTGGTAGCATCTACGGTTCCAAATCCTCCGACCGCCACCGGTTCCCCGTCTTTTTCCGCAATAATCCGCCAGCTCGAGCCAAGCTCCTGCAATCTGTCAATGGACGCCTCAACAATCATAGCCTCTACGTAAACCTGTTTTCTCTTCCGGTCAAGCTGCTTTATAACAGCAATAAGATTCTGATAATCCGCAGGCGAGGCGACAATAACCAGTGAATTAGTTGCCTTATCGGGTGATATAATGATTTTTCCGACCGGTTCGAACGAACTCCTGACAGGTTGTCCCGTTTGTTGAGCAGCGCTGGTCCTCACCTGTGTGGATATTCCTGTCAGCATGCCTTCCAATACTTTTGAGAGCTCAGTTGCATCAGCGTATTCAAGGAAGTAGACGTTAATCTTGCTTGTTGCCTCAGGGAGCGGGATATCTAGAAGTGCAATCATCCTCCTCAGGGATTCTTCTTCCTGTTTATCGGCAATCAGGATTACAGCATTCAGCCTGGTATCGGCAAAAACACTGGCCTTTGCTTCCTCGCCGGAAACAGCTGTTGCAGGTTCTCCCGGTCTCAGAGGCCGGTAAGCCGGGGGTTGTGCCTGTGCATTTAATGTTAAAGCCTCACTGATGATTTTTACGACATCTTCGGCATTTGCATACTTGAGAAGAATAAGCTCAGGTTCCTCTGTCCCCGATTTATCAATCAATTCGATGATCGTCAGAAGCTTCTCAATATTGGTGGCAGAATCAACAATCATCAGTATATTCCCCGGCCCGAAAGACGCAATATGACCGTCCCGTGAGACAAGGGGCTGCAAAAAATTCAACGCCCTCGAAGCCGAGATCGATTGAAGCGGTACAAGCCTCGTAATATAAGCATCACTGACCGGTTGCACACCTTCTTTCAGGATTTCGGTCCCCGACTGCTTTGCCTGTGAGATAGGAACTATCTTATAGACCTTGCCAGAAGGGATAATCGTGAACCCCTTCAACTCCAGAACCGAGGTGAACAGACTAAAGGCATCGTCCACAGACAGTTTTGAAGGGGCAATAATGGTAATAGAGCCTTTTACTCTTTCATCAAATACAAAATTCTTCCGGGTGATGTCACTGATAAATTTGACGACTGCAGAAATATCAACGTCGACAAAATTGAACGTAACCTTTTTCTCTTTGCCCTGACTTTCCTGTGCACCGGCAAAAGCAGAAGTGTTTGAAAACGATACGGGATGCAAGATACAGGATAAAACGACAAAACAGAAAACAATGCAAAATACAGGATGTAGGAATACTTTATTTTTCATCTTTAATAACGTGTATTGTAGCACCAATAAGAACCATTTTGTTCGCCCCTCTGCTTTTGTGTCTTTGCATATTTTTTTCTCTTTTCCTGTCGACTATCTACTGTCTACCTAATTTGGTATGTCATGGTTATTCGAGACCCGGATCTCATGAGATCGACCTGAACCCTGTCCATGCCTTTCAGGGCGGTAAAGGCCTGAAGCGCCCTCTCCGGATTTGAAATATCGTACTCGTTGATTCTCAGCAGAACGTCTCCATCCTGCAACCCAAGGCTCTGATAGACACCGCCAGGTTTGACTTCACTCAACACAAAGCCCTCTTCCTTCCCATTGACTATATTCGGCTTGAGTCTTGCATCCGTCATCATCTGGCCGGGGTTTGCAATCGCCTGCTGGAGACGCGCCTGATCGACCATATAGGCTGAACGCCCGATTTTCCGTGCAAATGAGGATTGAGCAGGGCCTACAGTAGATGACTGTTTCCCCACTTCTCTGACTTCTACATCTTCAAGGAGCATCTCTTCTGTCTTTCCTCCTTTCCTGATAATAACTCTGTCCCGCTCAACTCTGTAGAGTTTGCCGGTATCAAATACAGGGTCGCCAATCTTAAAGATCTCCTGAACACCTGCTGCATCCCTGAAAATGCCGTAACTGAGTTCTCTGGGACCTACCACCGTACCGATAAGTACGATATCTCCCTGATGCGTCTTAAGACCTGTTGAGGCAGATAAAGACTTGATTTCGCCGCCGGGAAACCCAAAAGGATTATTAGATAGTATGACGGCATATTCTGAAAGTTGTTTGTCTGGTCTCGGCATTGATTCATCCTGCCCTCTGTATACGCCATTCTGGACATTTTTTTTATGGTCGAAATAACGTGAAATGATATCCCGTACCACAAAAACCGTAGAAAAAATCAGAATAATACCTAGCAGGATATTCAGATAAAAGAGATTTCTTTGTGAGAGGAGGTTTGATTTCAATGGAAATCCTCTTTTAGTCTGTATGTATTATTGAGTTCATATGTATACATTAACATGTCATTCCCGCTTGTCGGGAATCCCTCTGAGTCCCCTTTAGAAAAGGGGGATAAAGGGGGTTGTTTGTAAGAAAGATTCCGGCCAGGCCGGGATGCCAGGAATTAAATTTCGTATAAAATATTCAACCTTCATACATTGTTACCGCCAGCGACCAACAAGAGCCTGGCAATTTTGCCTGATAATAAAAGCACAAATAAAAAGGGACGAACTCTCATCCGTCCCCTCCTCTATTTTGTTTCCACAACGGTGTCTTGAAAAAGCTGACCTATCTCCTCCGTCTCATCACTGCTGCGAATATGAACGGTATGAGCATGACTGTCAAGTCTGCGAGTGCTGTTACTGTATTCTGTCCGGTACCGATTGAACATCCACCCCCGCCGCCGTGCCTCTTCTTAGGAACTGTAACGGATACTGGATTTGAAGGAAAAGACTCGGCAAAATCGTTGAATGCCTTTATTCTGTAAGAATATGAAGTACCAACTGATACAGAGGAATCCTCATAAGATGATGAGCCCGGAGGCAATTGGGATATGCCCGTAAAAACACCTCCGCCCGCGCTCCTCTCAACTACATATCCACCTTCACCAGTTGCATTATCTTCCCATGAAAGAGAAACCCTTGTTGACGAACTGCCAGTTTTTGCTGTTAAATTAGTTGGCGCCAGGAGCGAGGACAGAGCCCGGTATGCATTGATTCTCCCACCTGTATAAATCCATCCTTCCAATGTTGGCTGAACATCGACATACCGCAGGATCGTGTTACGGACTTGCTGATAGTTGAATAAAGTATTATGGACGCCATCATAATAACTGCAGAGTAATCCCGCAAGGCCTGAAACATGTGGTGCTGCCATAGAAGTGCCTGCCATGTATTCCAGAACGCCATATCCCGTTTGATTAAGCGCATAAGGCACCGTACTAAATGTATAGACTCCCGGAGCAGCCACATGAACAGTGGTGATACCATAATTGCTGAACGGCACTCTTGTGTCATCCTGATCGGTGGCAGCGACAGATATAATGTTAAAAGGTTTGTAGCTTGCAGGATAAAAGGGCATAAGATCATTGTTATCCCCTGCGCCGTCCTCACCACCGTTGCCTGCTGCAGCGACAAACAGGATCCCTTCAGCATTCAATGACCAAATAGCATCCTCAACCGCCTTGGAATATTCACCGCCACCCAGACTTGCATTGATTACACGGATGTTTGCCCCTTTCTGCTTCAAGGAAACCAGATAATTAATTGCATCAATAAGCTCTGAATTTTCCCCTACTCCCTCCTCATTGAGAATCTTAATGGCCATAAGTTTCGCATGCCACATAACCCCGGCAATTCCGTTGCCGTTGTTCCCCGCAGCAGCAATAATCCCAGCAACATGTGTGCCGTGTCCATCATCATCCATTGGATTGTTATTGTCGTTAACAAAATTCCACCCGTAACAGTCATCAGTAAAACCATTACCATCTTCATCGTACCCATCTGTGCAACTGGACTCTCCTGGATTCTGCCAAATATTATTAACTAAGTCGTCATGAGTAAATGCTATACCAGTATCGAGCACGGCAATAAGGATGTTGGAATTACCTGTGGCGATGTCCCAGGCTTCCGGGGCATCGATATCAGCATCAGCAGTTCCGCCCGCATATGTTCCATCATTATGGAGTGACCATTGGTTTCTGAAATAAGGGTCATTTGGAAAAGTTGCTGCACGGATAATATAGTTAGGCTCTGCATATTCCACATTCGGATCCGTCATATAATTCTTTACCGCCTCTAGCACGGATACACTCTTTGGCAATTGAACAAGTTCAAGGTTAGGCACGATGTCGTACTTCCTGACAACAGAGGAACCGACTGCTTTATGAACCTGCTGAGATGACGCATTCACGACATCAGACTTAAATTTAACAAGGAGTTCCCCCTCTTTATAATTGTCCTTTCGCTGCTTGAGCGAGAATAGATTGGGCACTGATATTTACACTCCCAACTTCGTTTGAAGATCCTGACGAGATGCTCGCCGTCTTGTCACTGCCGCAAGCAGCAAGAATCAAAACAACTAAAAGATAGGAAAAATAGAGCAATTTCCTCATTTTCTCACTCCTTTATATAATGCTTTTGTTTTCATCCCAGTTCAGAGTCCTTCAAACTTCTTAGATGGTGGGTTTAAACCCACTCTAAAATTACAAATTACTGTACTGTTATCGTTGCTGACGCTGTTCCACCTACTGAATCTGAAACATCAAGAGTTGCTGTACCCACTGTGGCGGTTGCTGGAACTGAAACCGTTATAGTAGCTCCATTCCATATCCCCAGTTCCCCACCATCACGTATGCAGTTATTTGCAGTCCCGCCACCAGCACCGTTGTCATTAAAAGCCCGATTTATGTTACTTGATGACGTTGTATATTGGGGTGTACCACCTGAAATGGTGAAGGTAAACGTTGAACATATTCCCGTTATAGTCGAAACAGTAGGTGGGTTAATAGACAATGCTACTGGCTCTGGTTCCGGCTCTGGTTCGGGTTCAGGAGCTATTATCGTCACAGCGATACTATCCGATTTTCCAGCAGCAGAGGCTGTAATGTTTGCCGTTGCATCCAATGCTCCCGCATCAAGGGTAGGAGCATTATAAGTTGCCTCGGCTATGCCGTCTATCGTTTGGCTAAATGGATCAATACCGCCGAGATTTGTCGTAAAATTCACCGATGTCCCGTCAGGTGCCGGAGTACCTGCTGTTGTCGTCACATATGCTGTAACTGTTGAAATTTCACCAGAGTCAATCGTCAAAGGATTTGCAAAGACTTCGACCTTTTGTATGGATACCGGATTCAAGGTCAGTGAGACGATATTGAAGGCTCCGTTGTCAGCTAATGCTGTTATATTAATAACAGTTGGAAGATCCCTGAGCGTCGATGGAATAACCCTAACGAGTATAGATGCCTGTCCGTTTGTGTCGGTCGTAGCAATGCTTCCGAGAGGAAATGTTGCCTCCTCGCTGTCAGACCCGAACAGGATATCCGTACCAACAACACGCCGTCCGAACCCGTCAAAAACCGTAGCCGTAATAGTGACTTCATTATCATTGGCAGTCTCGAAAAGCTCATAATTATCAGCAGCTAAGATCCAATGTCGGAATTGTGTTGCGATGCACTAAATGATGAGAAAAATACCGTTTTCCTGTCTCTAACCTGACCTACTCCTCTATTGACTTCAGCCTGAACTGATGAAAACCCACTGGTGGTTGATTTGAGGGTAACCGATGCGATGCCGGTGCTATTCGTCTTTGCGCTTAAAGCACTTAATACACCAATTGGTGATAGATTAGTGAAGCTGACCGATATATTGTTTACAGGTGCTCCATTGCCATCGAGCACCTTGGCATGCAAGATAATAGCGGAATTCGTCTGTGCAATAAAGTGGGAAGGAAGCAATTGAACAATAGACGGCTCACCCGGATTTTCACCCCTGGGAGAATCTGAAGAACCGGATCCTCCTCCACAATTGAATGAAAAGAGGGATAATGCCAGTAATACTGACAGTATGATGATTTTTTTCATCTTATCCTCCAAAATATTATTGACAATAATCGAACCAGCCAATCTGAAAATCTGTTTGTGCCTTGAAGGTAAACTTTTCTCCGTACTCGTTCTTTCCCTCAAAAGTATAGACCGCCGTGTAGTTGTTTAAATATGCCATCCCGGAGTTATATTGGCCGGATGTGACATCGGATCAGATATTGGTCTTTTCTGATCAGATCAACGAGGATAACGGTATCGTCCACAGTGGTTATCCCTGAACCGGCAGGAGCAGGAATAACAATAGTCTTATATCGAGTGTCGGTCTGAATCGGTGGTGCTCCTAAGGAATCTGCTGAACGCCTGAATTCAACGGTATATTTTTCTATATACAGGTTTCCCGCCTGAAAAGTCGTGTTTGGATTGATAAGCCGGGCGGTCAACGATAGAGTAGCATTGTGATCGGTAAAATCTTCAATTTCAGGAGGAGGTCCCGGATCACAAATATCCTGAACTGTGTCTACAGAATAGGTATTTTCATTTAAGGTATAAAGGCGTAACTATTGCATCAACTTCGACACCGGTATCTTCGGTCCCCTTACTGCCCGGAGAACCTGAACCGCCGCCGCAACCCCACAAAAATACAGTAGACAGTAGACAGTAAACAGCAAACAGGAAAATGTTATTTTTCTTCATCATGCCTCCACATTATTTTAAAAAGCCCATGATATTGTTTCGCATTTAGGGTTTATGAGCATTATGGTTTCTCTACAACTCTTGGTGTTATGAAAATCAGGAGTTCATTGGTAATGGATGTTGTTGTATTGCTTCTAAACAACCATCCGAGAATCGGTATTTTCATCAATCCCGGGACCCCTGAATCTGAATCAGATGTTGTAATTTTATACATTCCTCCGATAACTACTGTCTCACCGTCTCTAATGATGACATTCGTATTTGCTTCTTTCTTGTCAGTCCCTGGAACACCTTCAATAGACGGTATCGTCGGGTCAAGTTCTTCTTTCTTGATCTCGATAGCCATACCGATTGACTTGTCAGGTGTAATATGGGGAACTACGTTCAGTTCCAGGGTGACATCCTTAAACTCTGTAGAAACAGTTCCCTCCGATGTGAGTTTTCTAACCGGGATACTCTTCCCTTGTAAAATTTTCGCTTTCCCGTTGTCGACAGTCAGGATTCTTGGATTAGATATAACTTTACCCTGTCCAATAGTTTCGATCGCTGAAAGCTGAAGATCAAGGCCGAATGTGCGGTCAGGACTGAGAAAGCCGAAGGTAAATCCTGAGCCTGATAGAGGCCCAACACTTTTTGCCGGAAAGTCAACAAGATAGTTGTTCCCCGTAAAGGCTCCGGGACTAAGAAAAGGAACTCCTGACAACCCCCCGATAGAAGAGAGGGTATTACTTGCCTGAATGTTCATTCCCCATTGGATACCAAGATCACGCGTTGTAGAAGTGTTCACTTCAACGATTCTTGCTTCAATTAAAACTTGCGGAGTCGGTTTGTCGAGGGTTGCAAGGAGCTGCTCGACCTTTGGAAAGACATCTGCAGTATCCTGGACAAGTATGGTGCTCGTTCTCTCATCCGCACTTATACTTCCTCTCGGAGTGAGGAGCTTGGCATTTTTTATGGAAGCATCCACATCTTTTACCTGTGCATAACTGACGTTAAAGATCCTTGTCTCAAGTGGTTCCGCCAATGTCAGCGCCTCCCGGGCCTTAACTTTTTCCTCGCTTTCCCTCGTAAAAACGCTGTGCGGAGCAATTCTGATGATATTCCCTTCAACTGATTTCCCGAGGCTAAAGGTTTTGAGGATGGTATCAAGGGCCTGACTCCAGGATACGTCGATAAACTTCATGGTAGCCCTTCCTTTGACATCCGGATGCACAAAGAGATTGCATCCGCTGATATCGGCAAACAGCCTGAAAATGGGCACGATATCCTGATCCTGAAAATCAAAATTGATATTCTCTTTTCCGTCGAGGTACGACTGGCACTTATTCTCTGCCGTTATTTCAGTCTCATTCGCCCTGATTGATGATTCAACGGAAGAAGCTTCAGCACCTTCCACTATTGGAGCTGCAGACGCAACCATAGGCTCTCTCTCCCGCTTCACAGCAACAACAATCGAATCACCAATGGCCGAGACATCAAATTTCGTCATCTCTTTCAAATCAATGACGAGCCGTGTCTTGTCATCATGCATGCCTGAGCGTATTCCCCGTATTGGTGAAATAACGCCGGCTGGTACAGACGTGTTCAATACAACATCCGGAATATCAATCACGAGACGGTTTTCTAACGGAAAGACATTCGGCGTCATAGAGCCATTGCCTTGAATAAGTATTTTTACCACGCCTGAAGAAGTATCAAATGAGATATTGGTTATTTCCGTAGCCTTCGGGAGTTGAGGATTTAGTGCATGATTCACATTGTTATTCACTTTCCTCACAAGAGCAGCACGTTCTTTCATATCTAAATCAGGAATTTTCAGCTCCTTCGGCGGATCTTGTTGCTTCGGTGAAGCTTGTTTGAATAACAGATCGTTCTTGATTTTTATGGTCAGCACGTTATTCTTATATTCCTGATCAACTGTCGAAGGGGTCTCAAGGAGTATGTCAAGCCGTGCAAGGAGAGACGGAGACTCGACCTGTGAAGGGATGACTTCTGTAACACCCCGCTTGTGAGATACAATCCTTTTGTTGAAGGCACCGACTGATGTATCCGGTATGTCAACGACTATTTTATAGGGGTCTCCGGGCTTATACATGGTGTATACAAAGGGCTGATCAGCAGCAATCATCACGCTGTTGTCCTCTATGGCAATGTTCGATATGACCGGTTTGGGAGGCTCTTTGCCGTTTACCTTTGCTGATGCACATCCCGCAGAGGAAAACAAAGAACAGCAAAGAAACAAGAACATGAATCCGCCTGAAATATATGAAAGCAGCGCATCATACCCTCTGTTCAAAGTTCTATTATTCCTGTATTGCACTCTATGACTCATCACTCTTCCCCCTTATGGAGTTTCAATATTACATCCCTTGGCTTAATATCTCCCCGATAATCTTTGATAAATTCCCTTATCAGGACAGCATCTTTTGTTATTTTCTGAACCTTCCCTCCCTGCAGTCCCAGGGCCATCCCCTCTGTTATTGTATACGTTTTTTTGTCCGGCATCATGACGAGGGCATAGGACTTGTTCTTATCCCATGCTATTGCCAGCAATTCCATTTCATCGATCTCATAACTTTCAAAAGGACTGGCTCCACTCTTTTTCCCCGGTTTCTGGCGTTCTTTTGCAACAAGGGACAGGAAGGGGTCTCTCTTTCCCTTAGCATCATATTGATATGGTCTCTGAATTCAACCTTTTCTCCCTGAGACATGTTCTTTTCTTCAGATGTCTGGGCAGGCATGACTTTCGGCGCTGCCGGCTTCTGCACAGCGGATTCTTCCTTTTTACAACCTGCACAGAAGTATTAACAGAAAAATAAGGAAAAAGTATGTCGTTTTATTTCATGGTTTATTTGCCTGAGTTTTTTCTGTCTCCTCTTCAGGAACGACAGAAAATGTTGTCGCCGCAAAAGATATTTTGACAAGGGCGTTCTCTTTTTCCGGTTTTGGATCGCTGATTTTTATATCAGAAATATTAACAATTCTGCTGAGCTTTGTGAGGCTGCTGAAGAAATACCCGAGGCTGTGGTAATTCCCTGTCAGTTCTACTTTCACCGGTATCTCATACACAATGCCGCTTGGATGTGTCTTTCGTTGCTCCGGTTTCCAGAGCCCTATTTTCAGACCTGATCCGATGCAGAGATCTGAAACCTGTTTCAACAATGTTGAAACTTCTTTCTCCTCAGGCAATTGCAGTTTCAGCTCGTTGAGCCGGACCCTGAGTCTTTCGTTCTCCAGGGTTAGTTCGGGAAGTTTTGCGGCTTTTGCTTGATTTTTCGCTATCTCATTTTCCTGCGCAGATATCTTCTGCTCAAGACCCTTGATTTCCTTCTGCTTGGGGAAAATCAGCAGGAACACGACAACAAGCGTGATAACAAGCGCAGGGATAGCAGAGAGAATGATCTTTACGACTGAAGGTACATTCCTTAAAGAGACATTCATCTTTAGAGCCATATCACACCTTCAGCCTGCAGGTTAATTTGAACATATAGAGAGCTACTCTTTCCGCTTCGACACTTTTTGATTCCTGCAAATACACATCGGTGAACATCCGGGAATTTTTAATGTTGTCAACATACGAGACGATGTCATTATTCGTAAAACCATACCCCTCCAAATTAATAGTTCCACCCGATATCGACATTGTCTGAAGCCAAATGCCGTTGGGAAGGAGCGCACTGAATTCATCGAGAATTTTCACCGGCAGGCTTTTGTTTTTACTCAGCTGTTCGATAATATCATTCCGTTCTTTAAAGGTCTTGTTCCTTTGTTCAAAGTCCTCAACAGTCTTTATCATTTCTTTGAGTTCCGCTATCTTCGTTTCATTGGCAGCGAACTGTTCTTTCTTCGCAGACAGCCGTGAGTTAAAAAAGAATGTCAGATACGCCATAAGAATGCATATCACCACCGTAATGAGGATTGTTATGACAAGAAACGATGGAAGCGGCTTCGGCTTCTTCTTCCTTTTTAACGGTAAGAGATTGACCTTTATCATCTGTCGCCGGGTCTCCTGAGTGCTAACCCTGTGGCAACAGCTGCCATGGGAGCCATCTCCTGAATATACGCGAGATCGAGATGTTTCGGTATTTTAATATTCTTAAATGGCTGCATGAGCTTGGTTTCTACCCGGATCTTTTCGGCAAGGAGATTCGGGAAGTCCCGTATAAGGGCGCATCCTCCACTCAATACAATCTCGTGGATGTCTTCATGGAAATATTCCAAGGAACGATTCACCTCACTGATAATTTCCTCAGATGCCAGTTCCATGACCGAAAATGCATCCTGGGGTGTAACATTCTCAACAGGTTCGCCTCTCTTCAGTCTCTCAGCTACTTCATAGGCAAGATTGAACTCCCGCTGAAGGACCTCTGTATGGAGGTTGCTTCCGACAGCACTATCCCTGGTAAATACAGATATGCCGCCTTTGAGGATATTCATATTGATTGTGTTTGCTCCGATATTGACCAGCGCAACGTTTTTTTCAGGTTCTATCTCATAATTGATTTCGTAAATATTTTCGAGAGCGAATGAATTGACGTCGACAATCTGGCAGTTTAATCCGGCCTCTTTAACCACCGAAAGGTACTCATTAACAATATCTTTCTTGACAGCAACGAGAATAACGTCCATCTGGCCTGGCTCTTCCTTGGGTCCAAGAATCTGAAAGTCCAGATCTACATCATCGATGTCGAACGGGATGTATTGCTCTGCTTCGAATTTGATTGATTCGTAGAGTTCGTCTTCAGACATCTCCGGAAGAGAAACCCGCTTTATGATGACAGAGGAATGACCTGCTATGCTGATCGTAACATCTTTTGCCCTGATTTTTGCCTTCCGTGCAAGTTCTTTCAGCGAATCAACCAGACGAAGGGAATCGATTATGGAACCGTCAACGATCAATTCCGGTGGAAGAGGAAGCATATCAAACAGTTCGAGTTCATAGCCTTCTTTCGTATCTTTCAACTGAACAAGTTTAAGATACCCGGAACCTATATCTAAACCAACAGTGCCCTTACCACCGAAGAACATAGCATATGAATACCAGAAAAAAAATATCTTGTCAAGTATTTTTTAATAGAAATAAGAGGATTTCGGGTAATAATTAATAAATTAGTTGAAGTTTGTGATTTGGGTCACAAAAAAATTTTTGCTGGTACATATGAGCAAATTCCATCGCTCAGGATACATGAAAAAGCCGTTCTATCCTTACAGAATTGTCCACAAGAGAGCCGATGCCAAACAGGATATGATCAGGGCTCTTCAAGCGTACATATTCACATGCTCCTGAGGATGATACAGACCTATTCCTGATAGTCCCTTCCATAAAAGTCTCGGGATTATTTTGAGGGATACTTACAGGTATCCCATTTTTTGCTTTCTGCCATGAGTCATGATCGAATATTATTTCTTGCAGGTGCGAGAGGGCTTTATCCATCGAACAAAAACAATTTTTTTTATCTGGCAGTTCAGCGAGAGAAACGGCATCTTCAATACCAAAATTCCCCACCCTAATTCTTTTGAGAGCGGTCATATGTGCCCCTGTCCCGAGCTCATTGCCAATGTCATCGCAGAGTGTTCTGATATATGTTCCCTTTGAACAGCTTACCCTTGCGTTAACATACGGGTGATGAAAAGACAGGAGTTCCATACGATGAATAAAGACGCTCCTCTCCGATCGCTCTACGGAAATTCCTCTTCTCGCGAGAGTATAAAGGCGCTCTCCGCCGATTTTCACTGCTGAGTACATCGGCGGAATCTGTTGAATACGTCCGCTAAACCTGCTGAGGACCTCATGGATAACTTCTCTCCGGAGCAAGCAGGGATCCTTTTTTTCAATTATTCTGCCGGTAGAGTCATAGGTATCCGTCTTCTCCCCGAGTTTCAACTGGACAATATAGTCTTTATCGAGGTCTGATAAAAAACGTGTGATCTTTGTTGCCTCGTTCAGACAGATGATCAAAATGCCGGTTGCTATCGGATCAAGAGTTCCCGCATGCCCCGCCTTCTTGACCCCCAATAACCTCTTCACTTTTGCAACAGCCTGCTGCGAAGTTATGTGCGCAGGCTTATCAAGATTTATAACAATATTCATTATGGCGCGCCCAGGAGGATTCGAACCCCCGACCTGCGGATTCGTAGTCCGACGCTCTATCCAGCTGAGCTATGGGCGCTTTCCACCCTTATTTTAACCTTTTTTAACCCCTTCTTTAAGGGTAATGCCATATTTTGGATGTTCAAAAGGGTGTATGGAAGGCACTTTGGAAAATAACCAGCCCCATTGTCTACCGGGAGCAGGGAAAATCTGCTTTCTATTTTCGAAAACCCTAATGCTGAGAGCGGGATTTCTTGGCTCATTGGACCCCGAGGTAAGATTCAGACCGTCCATTCTGAAATCGGGGAGAAAGTCTCCGACATGAATCTTAAGAGAAGAGTCTGGAATCGTAAAATCAGTATTCAGTTTAACCTCATATTCCTTCTTTGTCTTTGCGGCTTTATCCTCGAGGATTATCCTCACGGCACTCCATTTTCCTTTCACTGATTCGGGGACAACGACCTGGGTTTTTCCCGTCATTCCCATTCCGGTTGGTGGCATCTGTCCGGTCGGTGGCATCTGTCCGGTTGGTGGCATTGTACCCGGTTGGCGTCTGCCCTTGAGGTATTGGTCCTGAGGGCATCTGCTCCATTGGCATCTGTCCCGGTGGTATCTGTCCTGTCGGCATCATCGGGGCCGGCATTTGCGGAGCAGGTGGTTCGGGTTCCTTTTTCCTGCATGCACTTATTACAAAAATACACAAAAGGGATAATACAACAGCCAGAATTCGTTTTTTCATGCTTTCCTCCTTACTTGCACCTTTTACTTCTCACTTTTTGCTTCAAGCTTCTTCTGGCGGAGAGGCAGGGATTCGAACCCTGGGTGAGGTTTTACCCCCACAACCGCTTAGCAGGCGGCTGCCTTCGACCAGCTCGGCCACCTCTCCCCGAAAAAAAACCAGCAGATAGCATACAGTAGACAGGGAACGGGAAATAATTCTTATGAGCACGAAACTCAATATAGTAACAACTTGCTTTAAACTTTGCAAATAAGCGGCAGACGACCGTATTCGGGGAACTCCGGTGATCGACAGAGCGGTGAAATCTCTTGATTAGCTAAAGATAAGTACCCCTCTGTAAATTTCTATTATGTCATTGTCTGATGTGACCGGACAATCCACAACATCATAAAAAACAATGGATTCCCTGATCAAGTCGGGGGATGACTGACTTCTTACCGTCAATGTATATCCGGGAACTTTGCAAATGGAATTCTCAATAATGCATCTTAGCTCAAATCCCGGTGGATAATATTCACATCAACCGGATGCTTTCTCAGATGCCTCAGTAATTTCTCCGCAATGGCAGGAGAGCGGTGGTTTCCACCGGTGCATCCCACGCCAATCGTTAAGTACGATCTTCCTTCTTTGACATACTGGGGGATGAGAAAATCTATTAGTCCCTGGATCTTTCTAACGTATGATTTCGCAGTTTTGTTTGTAAGGACATAATCTGCAACCGGCCTGTCAGTCCCCCGCAGCATCTTTAATTCAGGGACAAAGTTTGGATTGGGCAAAAATCGCACATCAAAGAGAAGGTCTATATTCTGGGGGGCACCGAACTTGAATCCGAAAGAGATAATCGTGACGACCATTGCCTGCTTGCCTGTTTGTATCCCATAGAATGTGGTGATCAGATGCCTTAGTTGATGAGGGGTGAACGACGATGTATCAACAACCCGGTCTGCAACATCCTTCAGAGGTCTGAGCCTCTCTTTTTCCGCATGTATTGCCTCGTCAATATTTCCTCCGAGGGGATGCGGCCTGCGTGTCTCCCGGAATCGTCTCATGAGGACGTCTTTCTCTGCCTCGAGAAAAAGAACCTCGGTTTGATATTTCTTCTTGAGGGTTTCGAGCACATCGTGGATTTCAGACAGAGATCCCTTTTCCCGTATGTCAATACCTATTGCTATTTTTCTGATCTGCCTGTTCTTTGATATGATCGATGCAAAAGAGTCTATGAGTGCAATAGGAAGATTATCCACGCAAAAAAAACCTGAATCCTCAAGGGATCGCAACGCGACAGTTTTTCCAGAGCCGGAAAGGCCGGTGATTATGACTATTACTGGGTTCAATCTCTTAGGAAAGATGCATGCTAAAGGATGCAAGATTCACGATTCCATGCATAGATACCCTTATCAAATGCCTGCATCGCATATCGTACATCGTGTTTCGCGCATCTTCACTTTACCGGTTCTATAAGACCGAAATTGCCGTCCCTTCTCCGATAGATAACGTTAATATCACCACTGTTATCATTTGTGAAGACGAAGAAGTTCTTGTCCAGGAGTTCCATCTGCATCGCTGCCTCATCAGGGCTCATCGGTTTCAGTTCAAATCTTTTATTTTTTATGATCCGTCCGGTTTCAGGTGCAATGGCCTCTGTAGTCATTACGCTTGATTTTCCCTCTGCTTTCCTATGTGAAACAAGCTTCTCCTTATATTTTTTGACCTGCCTCTCAAGCTTTTCCGTGACTTCATCTATTGATGAATACACATCGCCTGTTATGCCTTCAGCCTGGATAAGGATACCGTTGGCTTTCATCAGAACTTCCACTTTATGCCGGTACTTTTCTACACTGATCGTAACAATTGCTTCTCCGATATTCGACAGGTAACGGTCAAACCGCTTAATCTTCTTTTCTGCATAGGTTCTCAGGGCTGGGGTAATGTCAAGGTGTCTTCCTGTAACGATGATATTCATACTTCCTCCTTTTAGTGGGCCGATTTTCTTCGTTGTATTTGTGATGGTATCCCGAGTTCCTCACGGTATTTTGCAACCGTTCTCCGCGCTATCACGATGCCGTCTCGCTTGAGCATTTCAGCGATATGCTGATCGCTCAGAGGCTTCAAGTGGCCTTCTTCTAATATAATTTTTCTGATTGTATTTTTTACCGCTGTTGATGAAACACTTCCGATCCCGCTGGCCAGGGCGCTGCTGAAGAGGTAACGGAACCCAAAGATGCCGTGTTCGCAGGATAAATATTTATTTGAAGTAACCCTGCTTACCGTGCTCTCATGCAGGTTTAGGGATGAAGCGACCTCTTTCAGCGTCAACGGCTTAAGGTGTTCCACTCCGCCATCAAAAAAATCTTTTTGGAGATCAAGCAGCGTCTCGGTAACACGATATATGGTTCTGTGCCGCTGATCAAGACTCTTCAGCAGACCAACTGCAGAGCGCATCTTTTCGATGAGGAACTGCTTATCCTCCTTGGGAAAGGCGCTGTTGTGCTGTATAAGATTTTTATAGAAACTGCTTACTCTGAGTTTCGGGACTCCCTCATCATTCAGAATAATCTGATACCCATCCTCTGTCCTTGTCAGATAGACATCGGGGGAGACATAGTTGGGGCTTGCATTGGAGAA
This sequence comes from Thermodesulfovibrionales bacterium, assembly GCA_963715195.1. Classification (GTDB taxonomy): domain Bacteria; phylum Nitrospirota; class Thermodesulfovibrionia; order Thermodesulfovibrionales; family SM23-35; genus JALHSV01. The sequence continues at coordinate 138,898 of CAVQRT010000002.1, forward strand.
ATTTCTCCCCGGTTTCGGTTCGAGTCCCTCAATGACCTTCACTGAAGCAAGGACTTCGTTGAGCGTAATGCCGTGCTGTTGTGCTATCACCGGATATATCTTTTTCTCCAGTTCATTCATATTGTTCTTGATGATCTTTTCGACGATCGTATCCTGGAGTTGCAGTGCCTTGACCTGCAACAGAAGGCACTCCAGAAGGTTTCGGGCACCGACTCCGGGGGGGTCGAAGGTCTGTATCACACTGAGTGCTTCTTCGGCCTTTTCGATGCTGTCCCCTGCGGCAGCACAGACTTCTTCGAGAGAGGCAACAAGGTATCCATTTTCATCAATATTGCCGATGAGAATTTCCCCGATCCTCATAATAGGTTCGGATACGTGCGAGAGCCTCAGTTGCCATAATAGGTGGTCATACAGATCAGGTTTCTTTGAAAGAAATTGCTCAAATGATGGCGGAGTGACTGTGCCGGGGTTGAAATATCCCATATCTCTCCCGTCAGAAATACGGTCCTCGAAGTATTCGTCCACCGAAAAGTTCATAAGCTTCTCAAGTGGAACTCCTTCATCATCATGTTGCTCCTCAATCTCGAGAGAGTCTTTTTCTTCGGGCGTGAGTTCATCGAGGGATACCTCATCAGAAGACTCCTCAAGAAAAGGATTTTCCATGAGTTCCAGGTTGAGAAACTGAGACAGTTCGAGGTGTGGCATCTGGAGCAGTTTGATCGCCTGCTGCAGTTGGGGCGTCAGGATTAATTTCTGCGTTAATCTGAGCTCAAGCCTGCTCTCGAGAGCCATTACAGGGTAAACTCCTCCCCAAGGAAAGCCTCTTTGACTCTTGCATCTGATGCAATCTTATCAGGGCTTCCTTCCTCGAGTATCTGTCCGTTGCTGATAATATATGCCCGGTCAGTAATGGAGAGTGTATCGCGAACATTGTGATCCGTTATCAATACCCCAATGCCCCGTTCCTTCAGATAGCTGAGCATCTTCTTCAGTTCCACAATAGCCAGAGGATCAATGCCGGCAAACGGTTCATCAAATAAAATAAATCTCGGTTTTATCGCTATAGCCCTGGCAATCTCAGTCTTCCTCCTCTCACCACCAGAGAGCTTGTATCCCTGCTTGTTTGACAGGTGGGCGAGTTGAAACTCTTTCAGCAAACGTTCCCCCTCAGCATGAATCTCATCCCGTCGCAATCCTCTGATCTCGAGCACTGCCTTGATATTCTCTTCAACGGTAAGCTTTCTGAATATTGACGGTTCCTGGGGCAGATAGCTTATCCCCAGAAGAGACCTCCGGTACATCGGCAGATTGGTCAGATCTTCCTGATCAAGAAAAATCTGTCCGCTATCCGGCCTGATCAGCCCAACAATCATATAGAAGGTGGTTGTCTTCCCTGCACCATTTGGCCCCAGAAGCCCCACGATCTCGCCGGTGCTGACATAAAGACTCAGACCACTGACAACAGGCCTTTTCCCGTAATTTTTCCGGAGATCTTTCGCCTCAAGAAGATGCATGATGAATGTCCTATTGCTCTTTCGTATTGGTAAGGAAAACTTTGCTGGATTCGACGAGAAAACGATCTTCATTCATAAGGTATGTCATTTCTTTTCCTGTGACAACGTTTCCACCGTCAACAGCCCTCGGTTCGCCGGTGAAAACTATCCTTTCCTCCCCCGCATAATAGACTGCCTCCCGTGAAGTGATAACAAGGTTTGCCGTGATAACCTTAACCGTGCCGCTCACATCAATCCTGATAACATTCCCGGTTTTCTGGTCATAATGGACAAGCATGTTGTCGGCATACATCGTCATATCGGTTGTCCGTGCAATAACAGACTGTTCGAAAAGAGCTGTGTGGGCCTGGTTATCCGCTGTCAGCATTCCGGAGGTTATGGTGACCGGACCCTGTATCTTCTTCATCGCATTTTCGGCAGAGATATTTGCTGGGAATGCGAAAAAAACGAGCAGAAAACAGCACAAACAGAAAAAATCAGTTTTGAAAAATTGCTTTGACATTTCTGAATATTTTCACTTTCGGTTCTTTTCCTACCTGCATACCCTCGCCTTCCAGAGAAAACCCCTTTCCGTCCAGGCGTACCCTGCCCTCTGTCCGAATAACGGAGGAAGAGACATCAAGGTCGAGTGAGTCCGCTGTGATGCGGTAATTCTCTCCCCTGGCCTCGACGACAGTGTCTGCTGTAAAACTTTTTTCCGGAAAATTATAGGTTCCCTTGTCAGCATAAAGCATGAGGTTATTTTCCGGAATCGCAAGCCGCACGGTATGCAATTCGGCACTATTGCCGCTATCAGCAAAATCTGCTTTTTCTGCTGTGAGTGTCCAGACAGTCAAACCCTTCTTTTTTTGCACGATCCTAATATCCTCAAGAAACGAACTGCCTTTCACCTGCAGATCCGTATCTGACTGGCCGCCCGTCCTCATAAGCCAAAAGATGCCAAAAAGCAGCGCACAGACAAGACCTGCCAGAACTCCTCTCTTCATGAAAAATTCTATCATACAGCAAGAACTATGTAAACTCTGGATTCTGCAGGACGGGAGTAAGGATTGTGTTGAAAAATTTTCTTCCCCTATTGATAATATATCAATGATTAGCTATGATGATTTCAGAAAATTAGATATCAGAATCGGCATGATCGTATCTGCTGAAAAAGTCCAGGGAACGGATAAATTACTCGCCCTGGAGATTAATTTCGGCACCGAGACAAGACAGCTCATCGCCGGTATCGCGGAAACGTACCAGCCTGATCATCTCATTGGAAAAGAGATTCCCGTGCTTGTAAATCTTGAACCACGAAAGATTCGGGGGATCGAAAGTCACGGCATGATCCTTGCGGTCGATGTTGGAGGCAAAGCCGTCCTGTTGCATCCTGATAGAGATGTTCCCTCCGGCAGTATAATCAGATAAGTACAACAGCATGTGCCCTCACAAAGACCGGTTCAGTGGCTGCCTCATCGGCCAGACTCTTGGCGATGCAACGGGTTTTGTCGTTGAAGGATTCTCACCGGAAGCATCAGCAAGGTACGTTGAAGATTACCTCAAAACCGAAAAAGCAGGGGAGTTCGGCCGGTTTCCTTTTCCGTTTGGCCAGTATTCAGATGATTCACAGCTCGCGCGCGAACTGATGGAGAGCTACGCGGAAAAAACATTCTTTGATCCTGCTGATTATGCAAAACGAATCATGCGCATCTTTTCCGAGAAGCGCATTGTCGGCTTCGGGTATTCGACAAAAGAGGCTGCAAAAAGATTAGCCCTCGGGATTTCATGGGAAGAATCTGGATCTCCTCCCCCGTCTGCAGGTAACGGCAGCGCAATGCGGGCGGCTCCTGTCGGGCTGTTCTTCTTTAACAATCCGCAGAAGCTCATTCAGGCAGCACATGATCAGGGCAGGATTACCCACAGAGACCTACGATGCTCAGCGGGTGCTGTCGCAATCAGCGGCGCAGTGGCGATGGTGCTTCAGGACAGCAAATTGCAGCCGGATAGTTTTTTGTCAACCCTTGCAGAATGGACCGCAGGCTTTGATAAGGATTTTGCGGACGGACTGATATCAGTAAGGCGCTGTTTGTCTCTGCCGCCTGAAGAAGCATCCCGGTTGATCGCCGATATCGGGATCGAAGCAGACTACATGGACGATGATGAGTGGAAAGGCATGCCCGGATTTGTTATTTGCAGTGTCCTCTGGAGTCTGTATGCGTTTCTCAGAACACCCGACGACTACTGGGAAACCCTTTGTACCGCGATTTCAGCCGGCGGCGATACGGACACCACAGCGGCTATGGCAGGGGCAATCAGCGGGGCCTTCCTGGGAATTGGTGCCCTGCCGTCTCGCCTGACAGGGTATCTCACGGACAGGGGGACCTGGGGGATTGAAGCTCTCATCGAACTGGCACATCGGTGCTATGACATAAAAATGCGGCAGGGCTGACCCGATCTCTCTCGAACCTTTATTGCATCTGTGGAGAATGGAAAGACTTGAAGTTTAGGGATACCAAACGGGAAAAGCTGGAAAACGGTGAAGAGTAATAATGCCAGTATAATAAACAAGGGAGAGGACGGGGAATCGGAATAGCAGAAAATACCTTAACAGAAAACCTATGGAAAACATCAATCGGCAAACGCCTCTGCACCCTTTTTTTACCGGTGATTCGTATGATACGCCGGGCAACAAGACCCGGCTGCTTTTGGACCGATTATTTCTGAATACCCGCTGGTATTTTGTTGGCAGATATGCGGGAGAGATTTTCAGATCCCGATCCCTGGCCATAGAGGGACGTTACGACAGAAGAGTCTGGGCGGAATCCTCTTACAGGATTTTCAAACTCATTGAAGATGTCGGCGGCCGCTTCCATATAAGGGGACTGGATAACCTGCGTTCCTGCCAGCCGCCTCTGGTTATTGTCAGTAACCATATGAGCACCCTGGAAACGTTTGTTTTTCCCTGTATCATCGCGCCCCTTAAGGAGGTCACGTTCGTCGTTAAGGAGAGCCTGGTGAATCATCCCTTATTCGGCCCTGTAATGCGCGCCCGTCGACCCATAGCCGTGAAAAGGGCAAATCCGCGTGAGGATTTTCAAACCGTCATGGCAAGAGGGAGGGAGTTATTAGCCCGGGGAATTTCCATCATTATTTTCCCTCAGAGCACCCGTTCTGCAGCATTTCTGCCAGAGGCTTTTAATTCTCTGGGCATTAAACTGGCTAAAGCCGCGGGTGTGCAGGTTATGCCTGTGGCCGTTAAGACAGATTTCTGGGAGAACAGCAAGTACCTGAAAGATTTGGGAGCCATAAACCGCAACAGACCCATTCATATGGTCTTCGGCCGGCCTTTTCCGATTCAGGGAACAGGGAAAGAAGAACATCAGCAGGTTATCGATTTCATTGCGAGCCATCTTCGGGAGTGGAAAGGATAGCGTAAAGCCAGATGCCCAGGTGAAAAGATGATGGCGCTCTGCAACATTAATCTGTTTTATGCTGCGGAAATAAAGTAAAATAAAATAGAAGTTTTTGATATGGGGGAATCGTCCGCCAAATGAAGGTTCCTTTTTGGTGGAAGCAAATGAGCAGACAAAAACGATTTTCAGGCCGTGCTCCCTTAAGAGCCACGGTTTGTTTTGAACAGCAGAAAGCTGCCCACAACGTTTGCGTTCTAATCAGAAATATCCTGATAATTTCATTCATCCTTTTCCCCCTGGGCTTTTCCCTGAGCGGGTGCACACCCAAGTATGGCAGGCATGATCCTGACCGGAAGCAGGCTTTACGCACTCTCGCCGGTGGAGTTGCAGGGGTGCTGATTGCAGGGAATACCGGTGGAGCTATTGTGGGTGCATTGGTTATTGATATTGTCAGTGTAGCGACCATTCGATACGAAGACACGCAGCTGGAAAACGGGGACCAGGCCGCAAAGAAATACAAAGACCTGGAACGAAAAGCGGAAGAGAAAAAGGACCAGGAGAAAAAAGCAGAGGAAAGAAAAGACCAGGAACGGAAGGCTGAGGAGAAAAAGGATCAGGAGAAAAAAGCTGAAGACAGCAAAGACCTGGAACGAAAAGCGGAAGAGAAAAAGGACCAGGAGAAAAAGGCCGAAAAGAGAAGATTCGAAGAGAAGAGGGTGAAATTGATCATAGAAGATGCCTCTGTCGCGACCCACGCAGTGAAAAGCGGGGCAACCGTTAAGGCAAATATTCAGTATACACTGCTCGCGCCGGAGGGAACTGAGAACGTCAGAATTACAGAATCACGGAAAATCTGGACCGCCTACAGCACTTTTGAACTGGATACGAGAGATATTATCAGAACGCAGGGCACCTACAGGTCTTCAATTCAGTTCACAATGCCTGACGACATCCCAAGAGGCTACTGTATCCTGTATACCACTGTCTCTGACGGCAGACAGGTCAAAACAGCCCGCTCTATAATGAACATCCTCTGACAAATATATCAACAGTTTATCTGTCAACCCTTTGATTTTTTGAACCTGTCGAGTGAGACGATTTTCTCATTCCGGAGGCTTGCCCCTCCGGATTTTGATGCACTTCTGGATTCCATGGCTGGATTTCCCTGTTCCAATACATCCCATCGGTCGAACTTTATTTTGGCGTCAGGGGAAAACACCGACACAATATCATCGGTATAAAGGTAACACTTCTCAGATCTGTTTCCCGATCCAAACCCCAGTGTAGCCTGTATGCTCCCGTCTTCAGTCCACACGAGATTTTTATAATTCCTCCGGTTGAAGACCAGAATCAAACCTTTTTTCTTCTCTTCATCGCTGAAGCCCCGCATACCGATAACCGTATTTTCAGAATGCTTCACGACAATATAGACCTGACCGTAATCATTCAGAATGTCATGGAAGAGATTCCGGAGATACCTCAGTTGGTTATTCATCTCAATGTATCTTATATCATCGTGTAACAATAGACAAAAAGCAAAAAAAGAGCTGTCGATCTGCAAACCGAGTTGGGGGGGAGGGGCCTCCGGGGGAGGAGACCCCTCGTGGGAGGGAAACTTAAAGCTCCTTCTGGAGCTGGGGTGACTTTCTCAGAAATGCCGGCACATCAATATGCTCTTCATAGGCCATAATATCCGTTGTTATCAGGTCAGTACTTAAACTCTGGGCAATATTTTTCGAGAGAACCCGCTCTGAACCTTTCAGATGCACAGGATGCTTGAGAGGTGTCCACTTTTTAACCTGCGGAAGTTCAACTTTCTCTTTCCGGTCGGTGAATCCGGTCGCAATGACGGTCACCCTCACCTCATCGCTGATATCAGGATCTATCACTGCGCCGATAATAACATGTACATCTTCATGAGCAGAGTCGTATATGAATGAAACGGCTTCCTTAAGACCGTCAAGCGAAAGTTCAAGCCCTCCGGTAATATTCACGAGAATACCCTTGGCGCCTTCAATAGATGAATCTTCAAGGAGGGGGTTTGTTACCGCCTTTCTTGCTGCTTCAAGAGCGCCTCCCTCTCCCTTTCCGAACCCGCAGCCCATTACCCCTCTGCCTTTATCCTGGATGATCGTCTTGACATCGGCAAAGTCAACGTTGATAAGCCCGGGGATAATGATGATGTCGGATATTCCCTGAACCGCCTGTTTTAAAACATCATTTGCTATTGCGAAGGACTTAAGAAGGGGTGTCCCTTTCTCAACAACGAGACCTATCTTGTCATTGGGGATAACGATAAGCGTATCAACATTATCCCTCAGCTCTCTCATTCCCTCTTCTGCATTTGCATTCCGAATCTTCCCTTCATAAAAAAACGGCTTTGTGATAACTGCGATGGTAATAGCTCCAAGCTCTTTGGCGATACCCGCAATCACAGGACTTGCACCGGTTCCCGTGCCGCCGCCCATACCTGCGGTTATGAAAACCATGTCAGCCCCTTCCAGATATTCAGCAATCAGGGTTGCATCTTCCTGGGCGGCCGCTCTCCCAATCTGGGGATCGGAACCGGCGCCGAGTCCCCTCGTGAGATTCGATCCGATCTGAATCTTTGACGGTGCAAGAGAAGTCTCGAGTGCCTGCATATCCGTGTTCACCGCGATAAATTCAACCCCGTGCAGATTCGAAGCGATCATCGTGTTCAGGGCATTTCCTCCGGCTCCTCCAACACCAACAACCTTAATTTTGGCTGTCTGTCCCCGCACCTCTTCAATTTCGAACATACTCTATCCCTCCTTTTTTTAGTCTGAATATCTCTTTTGCCCAATCCTTGACCTTTCCGAATATTCCTGTAACAGCGTCCCGGGAACACGCCCTGTCCGACAGGGCCTCAAAGCCGAAGAGAACAAGACCTGCTCCCGTCGAACAACCCGGATTGTTTGCCATATCCTCAACGCCGTGGATGTTTAGGGGGCTTCCTATCCTGACAGGCAGGCCCCAGGCAGCCTCCGCCACCCGGCCAAGACCTTTGAGCAGAGCCCCGCCTCCTGTCAGCACCAAACCGGCAGAAGCGATATCATAACCGGAGCATGAAAGGAGTTCTGCCCGAATCAAATCAAGAAATTCGTCCGTCCTTGCCCGGAGTATCTCAGCCAAATTCTTCTGCAAAATCTTTTTTTTCTGTTCGCCGCAAACAATCTCAATCGAATTTGAGTCTTCGACAGTAAGGATTTCTGCCGACCCGAAATGTTGTTTGATGCGTTCGGCCTCGTTTACCGGGATTTTCAGGCCGACAGCAACATCATTGGTGAAGTGATTTCCTCCGACAGCGAGAACCGATGCATGCACCGGATATCCGTCCTTGTAGAAAATAATGTCCGTCGTACCGCCGCCGATATCAATGAGAGCAACTCCCATCTCCCGTTCATCCCCGCTAAGTATGGCGTCTGCAGATGCAACAGGGGCAAAGACTACATCTGCAACCTCAACCCCCGCCTTCTCGCAGCATCTCAGAAGATTCTGTATTGGGGTGGCAGCCCCGGTCACGGTATAGACCTTTGTCTCAAGCCTTTCCCCTCGCATGCCATGGGGATTCCTGATTCCGTTCTGTCCGTCAATGGCATACCCTGCCGGGATGACGTGCAGAATCTCCCTGTCGAGCGGAACATACACAGCTTTTGCAGCTTCGAGCACACGATCAATATTAGCGTCCGTTATATCCCTGCCCCCGATACCGACAGCACCGACATTATGAAAACTTTTCATATGGGCTCCAGAGATACTGACGTATACTGAATTGATTTCTATGCCAAAAGCGGACTCCGTTTCCTTCAGAGCATTCTTGAGCGAACGGACCATCTCCTCCATGCCGACAATAATTCCTTTTCTCATACCGGACGAGGGAGAGAGATGCATGCCGCGAAATGCCAAAGTGCCGTTGACAATTTCACCGACAACAGTGCAGATCTTCGTTGTACCGGCATCGAGGCCGACAAGTATATGATCAGGGTGGCTCCGTCGAATCATTCCATAACCTTTTTTGCAGTGATCGGTTTTACGATTGCTTTATCGTCAAACCGCAAATCTATACAATCAACAGGGATATTTCTTTCCCTGAGATCTTTCTCCAGTTGCAGAAACCGTTCGAGCTTTTCGTCATAACCTCCTGCCCCTATTTTGACAACGGTTTCATCCATTTCTATTGATAATTCTTGCGGTTTATGAGCAATAACCTCGATATGATCTTTTCCCAGGATCAAACCCTTATCGTTCAAGACCCGCACAAGGAAGAGCGCCTCGGAAAATCCCTCCCGTTCCTTGTAGGGATCACTGACAATAATCGGGAGAAAAGGCACTGCATCGTCCTTGAGTTCTTCGAGGAATTTTCCTTTTTCATCAATGATGAAAAGATGTTCATGAATATCGAGCAGGGCAAACGGTTCAGTCTCCTGAATCGTTATCGCAAGCGTTCCCGGGAATTCCTTTCGTACGCTCGCAGACCTGATCCACGGGGACTCAAGCAAGCGTCTGCTGATCTCCCTGCACGAAACTGTCAGTAGGCTTTTTCTCATCCCGGCTTTGGCAATTTCCCCCAGTTCTTCGTCCGTCAGACGTTTATTATCGATAAAAACGATTTCTTCCACAGGATACAGGGGTTTCATAGCAAAGACACGATGATAAGTGTAAATGCAGAGGGCACTGATAACAATACCGATAAGAAGAACGATATTCCTCTTCCTGAAAAAAAACATGCCTGGCGTCCTTTTTTTCAGTTTATTCGCTTTCACGGATTACACCTTTGAGTATCTCTTCAATCAAGTCCGGGAAATCATATCCGGCGAGACGCGCAATCTTGGGTAGCAGGCTTGTTTCTGTCATGCCAGGGATCGTATTGACCTCGAGCACGTAAGGATTCCCTTTTCCGTCGATACGGAGATCAACCCTGGCAGCTCCTTTACATCCGAGGGCCTGATGAGCCGAGAGGGCAGTCATGCCGGCACGTTCGTAAACTCCCCTGTCAATGTCCGGAGGGAGAATATATTCAGTCATTCCCGAGGTATACTTTGCCTCATAACTGTAGAATTCAAGAGACGGCCTTACCTCGACTCCGCCGATCACCTTTCCGTTCAGAACCCCTATATGAATCTCTTTGCCGTCAATATATTGTTCGACAATGATTCTCGATCCGTAGGCATACGCATTCTCTGCGGCTTTTCTGAAATCGTGTTCCTGCTTTACGATGCTCACCCCGATGCTCGATCCCTCCGATGCCGGCTTTACAACCCACGGTAGGTCAAAATTAATAGCCGGCGCATCTGTCACAGACTGCCGTGGCCGGGCAAGAACGAGATAGGGCGGGACAGGGATATCATGATAGCGGAACACCTTCTTTGATGCCTCCTTGTCCATTGCGACTGCCGAAGCAAGAACCCCGGACCCGGTATAGGGGATCCCCATGACCTCAAGCATTCCCTGGATTGAACCATTTTCCCCATACCCTCCATGTAGCGCAAGGAACGCGATCTGTACTCCCTCCGCAGTTAATGCCGCACAGATATCCTGACTGGCATCGATAACGATAACGTTATAGCCTAGATCTTTTAGGGCCCGGTAAATTGCCTGTCCACTCCGCAGAGATATTTCTCTCTCTGCAGACGTTCCACCCATCAGGACTCCGATTCTCTTATCAGTGAGCATCATTTCTCCCTATGATCCTGATTTCCGGTTCAAGGGTGATTCCGAATGCGGTGGCTACCCTTGCGCCAACTTCATGCATAAGCCTGATGAAATCAGCGGCAGAGGCATTTCCTGCGTTAATAAAGAAATTTGCGTGGAGGGTACTCACGAGGACATCACCAACCCTCATCCCCTTGCACCCCGCCTCATCAATGAGTTTCCCCGCGGAAAGCCCTTCGGGATTCTTAAATACGCACCCGGCCGAAGATTCCCATATAGGCTGCCTTTCACGCTTGACCTTCAGAAAATGCTCGACTCGTGCCGATACTCCTTCTTTCCTGTCCTTCCCGAGTTTTACCTCTGCGCTGAGGAGTAAATCAGTCGGTAAAATATCCGATTTCCTGTATCCGAATGAAATATCTTCCGCCCGAACCTTTTCTATGTTCCCTCCTGGACGCATCATATCGACCGAGGCAAGAACACCCCTCATCTCATAGCCAAATGAGCCTGCATTCCCGCAGATTGCTCCACCAACAGTTCCCGGAATCCCGGCAAGTCCTTCAATCCCAGAATACCCCTTCTCTCTGGCGTGCATCACAAGCCGCTGGAGCAGCGTCCCAGCTCCGACGGACAGATAGGCATATTGTTTATCCTCCGCTACCGGCTCAATTTTCCTGAATGCGCTAAAGCATATGACAGCTCCCGGGATACCCGCATCTTTTACCAGAATGTTCGTTCCGGCTCCGAGCGGGAATAAACCGGTATCATTTCTCTTCAGATAATCGAGCAGCCGTCCGAGTGACGGAACATTTTCCGGCACGGCAAAAATATCCGACGGTCCGCCTATCTTCAGGTAGGTATGTCTGCTCATCGGTTCCATGAGTTTTATCTCACCTTCAAACAGAATAGCGGCAGTGATATCCTTTAACTGCTCACCGGTCATGCGAACTCCGCCTTGTTCGCCTGCAGTTTGTTCAGGATCTTTTCGCCGGCCTTCCAGACATCCCCCGCCCCGAGCGTGAGGACCACATCTCCTTTTCTGATCTCTTTCATAATGTGATCGGCCGCTTTTCCTCTATCTTCCATGTACATGACATTACGACATCCTGCCTCCCTGATCTTCTCGGTCAGCAGTGATGAGTGCACACCTTCAATCGGCTGCTCCCCAGCCGGATAAATATCAAGTACGATGAGACGGTCTGCATCTGCAAAAGAATGGGAAAATTCAGTAATCAGATCTCTTGTTCTGGTATAACGGTGAGGTTGAAAGAGAACAAATAACCTGCCGGCCCACTGACCGCCTGCCTCATGCCCTTCCTTTATGGCCTTCAGGGTCGCCCGGACTTCAGCCGGATGATGCCCATAGTCATCAAAGACCCGTATTCCCTCAGCCTCACCCTTCAATTCCAGCCTCCTCTGGATGCCGCTGAACCCCTTCAGCGCCTCCTGTATCACCGCACAATCCATCTTGAGAATCAAGGCTACCCCGATCGCAGCAAGGCTGTTTAGAACATTATGGATACCCGGGACCGGGATTTCAAAAGCACCCAACACCTTGCCCCTGTAAACAGCTTCGAAATTCGTGGACATGTATCCTTTCCCGACGTGATCTGCATAGAGTTGCGCTTCAGGCGAAAGACCATATGTTATATAACGCCGGAGAACAGACGGCAAAAGATCCCGGATATGTTCATTTTCAATACAGACTACTGATGCGCCGTAAAAAGGTACTTTATTGATGAATGAAAGAAAAGCTTCCTTCAGGATATCTATTGTCTTAAAGAAATCCATATGCTCCCTGTCGATATTCGTTACAACGGCAATAGTCGGAGAAAGTTTCAGGAATGAACCATCGCTTTCATCCGCTTCCGCAACGAGAAAATCCCCTTGGCCGAGCCGCGAATTGCTCCCCGTTGCCTTTAATCTCCCGCCAATCACAACCGTGGGATCAAATCCCCCTTGGGCAAGGATTGTCGCGAGAAGGGAGGTAGTTGTAGTCTTTCCGTGAGCTCCTGCGACGAGAACTCCATACTTGAGTCTCGCAAGTTCAGCGAGCATTTCCGCGCGTGGAATCACCGGAATGGCCTTTGCCCGTGCTTCAGTCACCTCCGGGTTATCCGCTGACACCGCAGAGGAAACAACCACAACATGCGCATCATCCACATTTTCTGCTTCATGACCGATAAAAACTGGGATGCCCGCATCCCTCAATCGTGCTGTCGTCTCTGAATGCCTGATATCGGAGCCGGTGACCTTATATCCGAGATTATGGAGAACCTCTGCAATTCCCGACATGCCGATGCCGCCGATGCCGACGAAATGTATAATCCGGAATCTCTCAAACATTATCCACTCCTCTGTTTCACGCAGCAGACCTCGCACCCGACACGGATGAATTCTTCATCAGGCTCATTGCGATATCGACAACCTTCATGCACGCATCCGGCCGTCCCACAGACCTGCTCGCTTTCTGCATCTGCTCTCTCTTCGTTTCATCCGTGAACAGTTCCCGTATGCTCCTTGCAAGGGTCTCCCCGCTGAGCTCGCGGTCAGGGATCATCGTTGCCGCACCAATCTCCTGAAGTTTCAGTGCATTTAATTCCTGGTGATTGGCGGCCGCAAAGGGATAGGGGATGAGAATGGAAGGTTTGCCGAGGGCGGTCAATTCAGCAAGTGTTGTAGCTCCGGCTCGTGAGATCACCAGATCGGCAACAGCATATGCCTCCCCCATCTGGTAAATAAAAGGAGCGATCGTGCCTCGAAACCCTTTCTCCTGATATGCATTCCTGATAGGTTCATACTCTTTCTGTCCGGTCTGATGGAGGAATTGAATCTTGTCCCTGAGATCAAGAAGATACTGAAGGGAGTCCACAAGGGCTTTGTTCATGCTTCTTGCCCCGGTACTTCCACCAAAGGCAAATACCGTAAAGAGACCCCGTTCAAGAGAAAAAATGCGGTATCCTGCTTCAGCACTCCCTCTGAAAACCTTCAGCCTTACAGGATTTCCGGTCAGGAAGGTCTTTTCCTTCGGGAAAAAGGATATACTCTCCTGGTAGGTTACACACACGATATCGACAAATTTTCCGAGAATTCTGTTCGTGAGACCGGGAACGGAATTCTGCTCAAGAATCATTGTCGGCACTGACATCAGGTATGCAATGAGCATGACCGCACCCGATGCGTAGCCCCCCACACCGATCACGATATTTGGTTTGACTGTCTTCATAATCCTGTGCGAATCAATCATAGAAATGCCTGCTTTCACAGCCGCCTTGATCTTTCGAATAAAAGACCTTCCAACCATACCTTCTGCCCGCACATATCTGATTGGATAACCCTCTTTGGGTACAATCTTCGCTTCTATACCTGATTCCGTCCCGACAAATATCACTTCTGTTGCAGCTTCCCTGCTTTTGAACTCCTCCGCCACTGCAAGTCCGGGGAAGAGATGGCCTCCCGTTCCTCCGCCTGCAATCATCACCCTCATGAACCCTACGTTCCCCTGGTTTGTTCATTCGTTGCCGACCGCAGATTATAAACCTGGCACTGAATATCTTCTGTATACATTTCGCCTCGCTTTTTTTCTGATCAGTATTTCACGGCTCTTGTCCGCCGGCGATAGGTCCTCACCCTTCGATATGGTCAGCAGCATCCCAACAGCAGCCATGTTGACCAGCAGGGATGAACCACCATAACTAATAAACGGAAGCGGCAATCCCTTTGTCGGTACAAGCCCGATGGCTACCGAAAAATTGATGAGCGCCTGCAGTGAAATCATGAGCGTGAGGCCTGTTGCAAGATAATAAACAAATGGTTCCTTGGAGCGGCTGGCAACAGCGATCCCCCTGACAAACAGCGTGAAAAAGAGAAGGACAATAGTTAATACACCAAGAAGCCCGAATTCTTCACCGATAATCGAAAAAATGAAATCGGTATGTGACTCCGGAAGATATGCCAATTTCTGCTTGGAACTCCCGATACCCACTCCGGTTATCCCGCCGCTTCCAAGGGCAATGAAGGATTGAACGAGCTGAAAACCGCACCCCTGCGGTTCCTTCCATGGATCGAGAAAACAGGTTATCCTCTGGAGGCGGTAAGGCTTCAGGGCAAGCATAATGATCACCGGGAGAGCAAAGACGCTGAGAGAGGCAAGGTACCTGAGACGCATACCGGAGATAAAGAGCATCGCAACCGTGAGAAATGCAAGGCTCATGGCCGCTCCGAAATCGGGTTGTTTGAGGATCACAAGCTGGAACAGAACCATAATGCCGATTGGCTTCAGAAAAGACGTGAAGCTGTCTGTCCTGTAACCGGGCTTTGACAGATAGTGGGCAAGGAATATGACCATGGACAGTTTCACGAGCTCTGAGGGCTGAAACGTTGAAGGCCATAACCGTATCCACCGAGTCGCGCCTCCGGCAGTAACCCCGATGCCGGGAATGAAGACGAGGACTAACAGAATAAAGGAAATAATGAGGAGGTGCGTGGCGTATTTCTGTACAAAAGAGAGTCTCAGTTTACAGGAGGCAATAAACAGGATTATGAAACCGAGAACAATAGTAAAAAGATGCCTTTTAAAATAATAGAATTCGGTAACGTTTTTCTTTGCAAGCACCGGAGTGATAACAGAGGTGGAACTGTAGATCATCAGTGCTCCGAAACATACCAGAGCAACTGTAGTGAGAAGTATCCACCGGTCGTATTTTTCCATTACTGCAGCTCCATCACAATCTTTTTGAACTGCTGCCCCCTGTCTTCAAAATTGGCAAACATATCAAAACTGGCACATGCCGGAGAGAGCAGGACAACATCCCCATGACCTGCTTTCCTCCTGGATATCTCAACAGCATCTTTCAGATCCTCTGCCGTGACGGTATCGGTGGAATCCCCGAGGGCCTGTCTGATCTTTGCCTTTGATTCTCCTATCAATACAAGGGCCTTCACCCGTGTACGAACCAATTCCCTCAACTGGAGAAAATCACCCGACTTATCCCTTCCCCCGGCTATCAGGACTATGGGTTTTGCGAAACTTTCGATTGACTTGACGACTGCACCGATATTTGTCCCCTTTGAATCGTTAAAATACCGAACACCATCCAGTTCCCGGACAAATTCAAGCCTGTGCTCGAGGCCCGGGAATTCCCTCAGTGAATCCTGGACAGCTTCTACGGAACATCCTGCAAGGAGAGCCATGGCTGATGCAGCCATGGCATTCTCCAGGTTATGAACTCCTTGAATCCTTATCTCTTCGGCCGCAATAAGTTCACCGTTCAGGGCTCTGAGTTTCCCCTGCCGAAAATTGCAGAATACAACTCCATCCCGGGAATACAGACCGTCAACCGCTTCACGCCTGCTGAAAAAATGAATGTTCGGCATCGACGGCCTTTGCCCGGTCAATTGTTCAGCGTACAGATGCATTGTCAACGGGTCGTCATAATTCAGAATGAGAAAATTTTCTTCCCCCTGATTTTCAAATATTTTCGCCTTTGCGTACATGTATGCATCCATTGTGCGATACCGGTCAAGGTGGTCCGGGGTAATATTGATGATCGCAGCACCGCGGGGTCTGAAGGACCCGATAGTCTCGAGCTGAAAACTCGATATCTCGGCAACCACATAGTCGACAGTCTGCTGATGCGCGATTCCTCGAAGGATTTCACGGGTCAGTGCGTTCCCGATATTGCCCCCCAGTATTGTCTGAAACCCGCTCTTCCGCATTATGCAATCGAGCAATGCTGTGGTTGTTGATTTCCCGTTTGTGCCCGTAACAGCAAGAAACCCGCCCCGACTATCCTTTATCAGCGGGGTGATAAGCGGGTCAGCCGATCCACGGGCAGCAAGCTGATATGCAAGTTCAAGTTCTCCAAGCACCGGGACCCCTGCCTCCCGGGCACGCAGAACCTGCGGTATATCAGAGTGAACCCCCGGACTCAGTATCACCATATCAGCATGCACGAAAATTTCTTCGGGATGTGCGCCGAGGACAATTCTGACTGCAGGATTCAGATCCGGCATGAATTCTGCAAGCTCATCTGCGCTCTTCAGATCGGTTACCACAACCGCTGCTCCGAGTTCGGCAAGGAGATTTGCCGCGCCTGTTCCGCTCCGTGCCATACCGACAACCGTCACCTGTTTACCCTTTATTGTTATCAATGTTCCCCTTGTTCGCGATCCGGTATTTCTTCTTTTTCCCTTTATACTTGGTCAGAACCTTTGCCCTATTTTTTTTCTTTCCCACGACGGTCTTCTTCCCTGTCTTGTCTGCTGCGAGGGTGGAACCCCTGCTTGTTCGCTTGATCTTCTTTGCTATCCGTTTGCTTGTCTTCTTCGCCGGAGATTCCAAAGACACCGCCTCATTTGTCTTAGCGAGATAAATAACCGGAGATCCTCCATTGCTCAGGACGTCGAAACCCCTTCCAAGAAGAAGCCCTGATTCCCTCCAGAGATCATCCCTGCTTGGACTCCCAAGAAGAGCTACCACAACAGTGTCATGTTCCCGCTCAGCGACACCGACGAAACAATGCCTGGCTTTCCGGGTATAACCCGTCTTCCCGGCCATCAAACCCTCCTCTGACCATAAAAGCCTGTTTGTATTCCGCAGGAATATCGACCGCCCTTTTCCCGTTGAAATCTCTGCCACCCGTGTGTTGATAATCTGTTGCAATTTCGGATAACGAAGGGCATACTGCATAATCCTTGACAGGTCAGATGCAGTAATATATTGTCCCCGACCGGGAAGCCCATGTGGATTTATGAAATGCGTGTTCTGTGCGCCAATCAGCAAAACCTTTTTGTTCATGAGACCTACAAACCTCTCTTCGGAACCGGCTACAGCCTCTGCGAGAGCAACAGCTGCATCATTCGCAGAACCGAGCAATGCTGCATACAGGAGATCTTCAACGGTTATCCGTTCGCCCGCTTTGAAGCCGGCCTTGTGCGGGGAGACTGATGACGCCTTTTTGCTGACGGTCACAACAGCATCGAGGTTCAAATTTTCCACCGCCAGGATAGCTGTCATCAGTTTTGTTGTGCTTGCCGGCGGACATCTCAAATCCGGATTTTTTGCGTAGAGAAGGTTTCCTGTCGAAGCATCGATCACTGCAGCGGCCCTGGAACTAACAGTATCAGCCCGGGAAAAAGTAGGCAGGAGACAGCAGACAGCAAACAGTACGAAAGAAATAAAGAGATTGCATTTCTGTATTTTTTCCTGTTTCCTGTCAACTTTATTCTGTCTACTGGTCATAGTCACCTCACTTTCAGAGTTGCCAAGCTTAACAAAGCAAGCACAATGCCGATTATCCAGAATCTGACAATCACTTTTGGCTCAGGCCATCCTTTCAATTCAAAATGGTGATGTATGGGAGCCATCCTGAATACCCTCTTGCCTGTCATCCTGAATGATGCCACCTGCATGATGACCGAAATCGTCTCGATAACAAAAATGCCGCCCACCACAGCGAGCACGATCTCATGCTTTGTAATGACGGCAAGGGTACCAAGTGTCCCCCCGAGTCCAAGAGAACCCACATCTCCCATAAAAACATCAGCCGGATACGAGTTGAACCAAAGGAATCCGAGTGCGGCACCAAACATCGCACCGCAGAACACAGTGAGTTCACCGGTGCCGGGCAGGAACAGAACCTGCAGGTACTGAGCCAATCCCTTGTGTCCCGATATGTAAACGAGGGCACCGTTGGCCAATACGGCAACTGCAACGAGCCCGATTGCAAGTCCATCGATTCCATCGGTTAGGTTGACGGCATTCGACGAACCAACGATAACCAATACGGAAAATGGTATGTAAACGAGCCCGAGATCAATAAGCCATTTTTTGAAAAAGGGGATACTCAGCACATCCACGTAGGGATCCCGCGGATTTACATAGAGGAAAATCCCGATAAGAAAAGCAAGGATTATCTGCATGCCGAATTTCTGGTATGCCCTGAGTCCCCGGTGATTTCGCTGTGCAATCTTCAAATAGTCATCAAGGAGGCCGATACCGCCAAATCCGACAAGAGAAACAATAAGTGCCCAAATATACATATTCCTGAGGTCTCCCCACATCAGAATCGCAATCAGGATGCAGAGGATAATAAGAATCCCGCCCATTGTCGGTGTTCCTGCCTTTCCCATATGCGCCTTTGGCCCGTCTTCCCGTATCTGCTGTGTTACGCTTAACCGCCTGAGTTTGCGGATAATCCACGGTCCCAGTATCATCGAGAAAAACATTGCCGTCAGCACAGCAAGTGATGTTCTGAAAGTTATATACCGAAAAACATTCAGGGCAGAGAACCAGTCTTGCAAACCATAGAGAAGACTGTATAACACTAAGCCTCCAGGACCGTTTCCATACGCATTCCCCTCGATCCTTTTATCAGCACCGTGTCGCCCGTTTCCCAAATATTCCTGAGGAGCTTCCCTGCCTCTTCAGCGCTGCCCGGTTGATACACACTGCCGTCAAATTCAGATGCGGCAAACGCCATACGGGGTCCCACAGCGATGAAAATATCAATGGAAAGTTCCGACATGAATCTGCCGAGTTCCCGATGCGCTTCCTCTTCGTAGGGGCCGAGTTCAAGCATATCACCCAGTACGGCGATTGATCTTCTTTTGCTGATGCGGGCCAACTCCCCGAGCGCTGCATGCGTTGACGCCGGATTGGCATTATACATGTCGCTGATAATTGTTATCCCATTGACTTCCCGGAACTCCATTCTCATGGGAACTCCGTTAAAGGATTCGACAGCATTTTTTATATGCACAGGTTCAATATGGAAAAGATATCCGATCGATGCTGCTGCAAGAATATTGTAAATATTGAACACACCTGCTATGTGCGAGTTTACCGCTACAGACTGACGTTCACCAAAGTGTATGAGAAAGGAAGACCCCTGTTCGTGGAGTGCAATATCCGTTGCCTGGATGTCTGCGGGAGTCTCTATGCCGTATCTCAATATGGATCCTGTAAATCCCGATTCCCGAACGCCTTCCATGAGAAAATGGTCGTCTGCATTCACCGCCGCAACGCTCACCGCCTCAAGAAGCTCGAGCTTGGTCTTCCTGACGGTATACATGTCTTTGAATCCTTCAAGGTGGGCGCTGCTGATATTGGTAAGAATTCCGTAATCAGGAGCCGCTACAGCGCAGAGTGCCCTGATTTGTCCGGGAGCGCTTGCACCCATTTCAAGAACGACGATCTGATCGTCAGCGCCGATCTTTGTGAGAGTGAGAGGAAGTCCGATCTCGTTATTCAGATTGCCGGTATTCTTGAGAATCCGGTACTGCGTGCCGAGGATGGAAGCGATCAGTTCTTTCGTCGTTGTCTTGCCGTTTGATCCTGTCACCGCGACAACCGGGATATCATTCTTCAACCGGCAGGAGCGTGCGACATCCTGAAGGGCCTGTAAGGTATTCCGGACCAGTATGATGGTCTTGCCTGCAACCGGTGCTGTTGCCGGTTTATGAACCACTGCACCGCTTCCGGTTTTCAGTGCTTGGTCAACAAAATCATGGCCGTCAAAACGTTCGCCTTTCAGTGCTATGAACAATTCACCATTCTGTATTGTCCGTGAATCGGTACAGATGCCGGAGAAATATTCGGCATCTCCGCAAAGAATCTCACCTCCTGCAACCGCAAGAATGTCCTCGATGGTTAGAACTGCCATATCCTCTCTTTCACGACACACGGCATTGTTCATTCGCTATCATTCATTCTGCGTTTCCTGTTTATCGCTTCAAGAAGGATTTCCCTGTCGCTGAATGGATACCTGATTCCCTGTATCTCCTGATAATCTTCATGACCTTTGCCTGCAACAAGCACAACATCACCGTCTTCTGCCAGATGAACTGCTTTTTGAATCGCATTCCTCCTGTCAGGCTCGATAAGATAATTTTTTTTACCTGTCCCCTGCTCGATCTGGGCAATGATTTCCGAAGGGTCTTCTGATCTGGGGTTATCAGAGGTTATGATTACGAGATCGCTCAGTTTTGTTGAGACAGCTCCCATCTTCGGTCTCTTGCCTTTGTCCCGGTCACCTCCGCATCCAAAAACGGTTATTATCCGCCGCTGCGCTGTTGGTAACCTTCTTTTCCCGGAAGAACGAATAGATGAGATAAGTCTTCTTGCGGTCAGGATCAGCCTTTCGAGCGCATCCTCTGTATGTGCATAATCAAGAATGCAGAGAAATCCCTGGCCGGCGTCGACATTCTGGAATCTTCCCGAAACAATCTGTATTTGCCTGATCCCCTGCAGAATCGTGTGCCACGGTACCCCCAGCGAGACGGCGGCTGCGGCTGCGGAAATAATATTGGAGACATTCGGCAGACCGAGAAGCGGAGAGGAAACCTCGTACCTGCTGTCCCTGAATGATATGGCACATTGTATTCCCCTGAATGACACCTCTACATCGTGCGCGACCATGTCAGCGCCCTTTTCAAGGCTACAGGTTACTATCCTGCGTTCAGGAGAAAGCGTTCTGAGTTGATCAGCCAATCGTTTTCCATACGCATCATCGATATTGATGACGGCTGTGCCGTTCCTGTCAAGGAGTTCGGTAAAGAGCCGCTCCTTCGCCCTGAAATAGTCTTCCATTGTCCTGTGGAAATCAAGATGATCTCTGGTAAGATTCGTAAAGACCGCCGTGCGAAACACAGCCTTGTCAACCCTGTATTGTGCGAGGGCATGGGAGGATATCTCTGCCACAGCATGGGTGCAGCCTGCCAGCAGCATCTTACGCAGCAGCGCCTGGAACTCCGGTGATTCAGGTGTCGTATGCGGTGCGGGAGAGGGTTTGTCCTTTATCATGTATTGAATGGTCCCGATCAGGCCGACATCCTTTCCCCATGTCTCAAGAATTGATTTCAAAATATACGTTGTCGTCGTTTTCCCATTGGTTCCGGTTACGCCGGTGAGGACCAGCTTCTCAGACGGTCTTTGATAGAAATTATTCGCCATACAGGCAAGCGCCCTCCTGCTGTCCTTCACAAGGATATACCCGTTTTCAGCACCGGCGAACTCCTGATCAGCAGCGATCACGACCGCCCCCTTTTCGATTGCTTCCCGGATGAATGCATGCCCATCAAACTTTTCTCCCTTTATTGCAACAAAGAGATAATTATCGTTCACCTTTCGCGAGTCATATGCAATCCCTGCGATATCCCTCTCAAGGATATTTCCTTCCTGCACCAGTTGCATATCATCACACCCTTTCAGGATTGAGGCCAGCATCATCTCGATACCAGCAGGGCAGCATGCTGACCAGGGCTGTCTTCCCTCGGCACATTCAGATACGATAACGCCTGCCGGGTAATTTCCCTGAACACCGGTGCAGCAACCACTCCACCGTAAATCTCTCCTTTCGGTTCATACACAATAATGATCATAGCCAGCCGGGGGTTATCTGCCGGAACAAACCCGACAAATGAACTGACATATTTATCCCGTGAATACCGTTTCGTGACCGGATCGATCATCTGGGCAGTACCCGTCTTGCCGGCAACCGGATTTCCGTCAATCGATGCGTTTTTCGCGGTGCCTCCCTCTTCTGTTACGCTCTTCAGGATATTCTTGAAAGTCTCGGCAGTTTTTGCAGAGATGATGCGGTGGTTGTCACTGTCTCTGAAGGAAGCAAACGTTCTGTTGTCCGGAGAGATTATTTCTGAAACGACGTGGGGCCTTACGAGGAACCCGCCGTTTGCGATCGCGGAGTATGCCCTGAGCATCTGGATCGGCGTTACTGCAACTTCCTGTCCGATTGATATTGCGCCAAGTGATGTCCCGGACCACTGCTCAGGCTTGTGAATCCAGCCGGAAATTTCACCGGGGAGGTCAATGCCGGTCTTGTCGCCGAACCCAAACAATTTCGCATACCGATATATATTTTCTTTCCCGAGTTTCATACCGGCCAGAATCGAACCGACATTTGATGATTTCTGTATGACCTCTTTGAAGGTGAGAAGCCCATATTTATGGACATCGCGAATCGTCTTTCCGCCTACCTGGACTCCGCCCTTACTGACATCAAACACGGTGTCCGGTTTAACCAGTTTCTCTTCAAGGGAACCGACACCGATAATAAGCTTAAAAGTTGATCCGGGTTCATAACAATCGGTTATTGCCCTGTTCCTTTTTTCAAATCCCCGTGCACTTCCACCCCGGTTTGCATCATACGCAGGTCTGTTTGCGATGGCAAGGATTTCACCGGTATAGGGATCCATCATAATTGCTGAGGCTGCTGCGGCTCTCCACTGCTTCATCGCTCTGTCGAGCTCTTTTTCAGCCAGGCGCTGGAGGACTTCATCAATGGTCAACACAATATTATTCCCTTGTGCTTCAACCGTGACGCCGGACGAAAGGGTCTTCCCGCTCGCGTCCCTTTCCATGATAACCTTCCCGCCCTTTGCCGTCAGGTATTTATCGTATTGAAGTTCAATACCTTCAAGTGCCTGATTGTCTATGCCGACGAAACCGATGATATGAGAGGCCAGTTCCCTCTTAGGGTAAAAACGCTTGGCCTCGGTGAGAAAGTCGAGACCTTCAATGCGGAGAGCTCTTATCTTATCCGCAGTTTCGGGAGGAAGTTTTCTCTTGATCCACACAAATCTCCCCTTGTCGGGGATTTGTGCAAGCATTCTTGCCGGTTCATTGTTGACGAAAGAAGCAAGCTTCCTGATATCCTCGGTATCAGCGTTCAGGGCTTCCGGATCGCAGTAGAGAGATTCAACTTCAAGATTCAATGCAAGCTCACGCCCCCTTCTGTCAAAAATAGTCCCCCTTCTGACCTGGATGTCTTCGACTTTTATGTGCTGCTGCTGTGCCCTTTCCTGAAGACGTTTGTGATCGATAATCATGAGGTCTGCAAGACGAAAGGAAACAAGCATAAAACTGACGACAATGGCCGTGTGAAGAATGACAGCCCTCTTTTTGTTCATCCCCCCGCCCTCTTTTAACGGTTTTTCGGTTCAGATCATTGCTTCTGCTTCAGCGAAGCAAGACGCGGTAAAGACCTCGTATCTTTACTGACATGGACTACCTGCAGCCTGTCGGGGAGGACGAAGCCATCCCGGTCATCTGCAGATGACTCCAGCCGCGCAAACGACAGCTGACTCGTTTTTTCTGCAAATAACATTTTCCGGTCCCTGAGGCAATGCACCTTCTTCTTCTCAAGTTCGCCGAGACTGTACTCCAATTTGGTGACATTTGACCTCAGGTAAACCAAGCCAAACACGCCGGCAAATAACAGGATTACCACGACAGGCCTCAGCACAAGCATTGCAAGACTCATTCGCGTTTTTCGCATTATATCTTCTCCCCAACCCGTAATTTTGCACTCCGTGAAGAGGGATTCATCCGCAGCTCTTCCGGTGCAGGAGTTACCGGTTTTTTCGTGATTTTTTTCAGTACCCCTTTTCTCGCATGATCCGCTATGAAATGTTTGACGATTCTGTCCTCGAGTGAATGGTATGAGATAACGCAGAGCCTTCCGCTTTGTTTCAGAAGGTGCAATGAAGCATGCAGTCCCTTCTCAAGCTGAGACAGTTCATCGTTGACCGCGATTCTCAATGCCTGGAATATCCTCGTTGCAGGATGAATCCTTCCTTTCGTTCCGTACACGTTTTCAGCAATCTCCGCTAACTCAGCACAGGTTTCGATCGGCTTTTTCTCTCTCCGCCGGGAAATCGCCTTCGCTATTTTTTTTGCAAGGCGTTCTTCACCGAATTCACGGAATATCCGCACGAGCTCATATTCGGGATAACGGTTCACAATGTCCCGTGCAGAGATCTTCTGGTTCCTGTCCATTCTCATATCGAGCGATGCATCTGATGTGAAACTGAAACCCCGCTCCAGACTCCTTAATTGCAGGCTTGATACCCCGAGATCAAATAGGATACCGTCCACTGCGGCAATACCCTGCGAACAGATCATGGTTTCCATATCAGAGAAGTTCCCCCGCATCAGTGTTACCCTTGAATCTGAAAGCCTCGCTTTTGTGCTCCGGAGTGCTTCATCGTCCCTGTCGATTCCGATGAGCCTGCCGTGAGAGCCGATCTCTTGTAAAATTGCATGTGCATGCCCCCCAAGTCCGGTTGTAGCATCAACGTAGATACCCTCCTGCCGTATATTGAGCATCTGGAGTGCTCTCTCCCGCAGAACCGGCAGATGGATGATCTCTGCATTCAATCGACCGTGGTACCCTTAAAAACCAAGAGCAGCAAGTCCTTCCTCCATCGATTCCCTGTCTATCTGGGAGAGGTCCACCAGTTTATCCCATTCATCTCTGTCCCAGAGATCGATTCTGTCCACCTGACCGACGATGACGATGTTGCTGTTGATCTTCGCGTCTTCCCTGAGGGATACGGGGATGAGAATCCTCCCCTGCTTGTCAAGATCTGTTTCGACAGCGGACCCAATAACCCTCCGCATAAAAAATTTCATATGTTTATCGGAACTGGGCTTTGTCCTGACCTTGTCATGGAGCCTGTTCCATTCTTCCGCTGGGTAGATGCGGATACACTGGTCCACCGGGGCATTGGTGACATAAAGTTTTGTGCTATAATGACTCGTAATGATATCCCTGAAAGGAGCCGGGATGATAATTCTCCCTTTCGGATCTACGGTGTAATAATATTTTCCTGAGAAAGCTGGCATTTTTCCTCCACTTTTTACCACTTTCTACCACAACATATTAGAGTGAGGAAAAACGATTGTCAAGAAAAAAATCGTATTCACTATATTATGTACAAGGATTGAAGAATCACTACTATATATTGTTTATAAGTATTTCATGTCTGTTATCCGTCCGATAATACAGCGGGCTCAAGAGCAAGGAGATCATGGAAGACGAAAAAACCACAGAGCTGAAAAACAAGATATCCGAACTGAAGCAACGATTGAATCAACTTTATGCACAGTATTTTTCTGATACGCGGGAAGGCAAAGTCTTTGATACTGAATTCTCCCTGTATGTCAAAGCATCAGAATATGCAAGACGCGAAAAGAGCGAACAGCTCATGCTCCAGTATGGGATTATAAAAACAGGAGTTATCGTACTCATCGTATCGTCTGTACTCATTATTTTTTTCTTCGGACAGCACATCTTCTTCAGTACATTTTTTCTTTTGGGACTTGGATTTTTTGCCTGGGGACTGATGTACCTCATGCTGGCCGCTGAAATCAGGATAACGAGGGCTCACCGATTCTGCTCGGCGCTCGGCAAATATTTTCAGCAGTACCGGTGGAGCACGGAATCTTCACAGGGTCTGCATCTGCCCGACATTCCCCTCTGGGATGACTACATCACTGAAGGGGACACCCCTCTGCAAAGCAAACACTATGAAGAGAAAGCTCTTTATATCCCGTTTCGCATCGCAATTTCTTTTATAGACCTGCTAGCGCTTGTGTTGCTCCTCCAGCCATTGATATCCGGAGACGCCACGATGAGCAGGCTGGACTTGATGCTCTGTCTTATCCTTTGGCTCGTGACGGTTCCCATGCACATGATACTTGTGCAATCGCTTGTCAGGGAGGCTGAAATCATCCGGCAACCGGATGGCACAGAGTTAACGGAAGGTTCACAACCGGCGAAAAAACACCGTGGTCCCCGTTCATGGATTCAGATCTTCAGGCTTTTTTTTCTCCTCGATATTATTGTTCCGAAGACATTCAACACTAACCGGAAATCATGACAGGAGTCACCGTTATGATGGAAAATCATGAGCGCGGGAATCCCTTGACTGGCATGAGTTTTTCTATCACTCGATTCATCATTTTTGCCTTGACAAAAGGATTTCTTCCTTGATACTGTTATCAAAGTTATTTCAGGTTTATTATTTTTTCTACTCATTTTTCCATGAAAGGGGGGAGATATAGATGACCAAAGCAGAATTAATCGACAAAGTTGCTTCCGGTACAGGACTAAGCAAGGCAGATGCATCGAGGGCGCTGGATTCCACTATCAATGCCATCCGGTCGGCATTAAAGAAAGGGCAAAAGGTAACCCTTGTTGGGTTTGGAACCTTTGCGGTCGTAAAAAGGAAATCGAGAAAGGGCCGCAACCCAAGAACCGGCGATATTATTACGATTCCTGCCTCCAAAATTCCAAAGTTCACTTCCGGCAAGTCGCTCAAAGACGCTGTGAAATAATTTCAATATATAAATAGGGGCAAACAGATGTTTGCCCCTATTTCCTTTATACAGCCTTGCACCATATGTCCACTGATAACCAGAAAAAAGGAGGAATTGATGCTTGTCGAATTCAGCATTATCCCTATAGGCGTCGGAAGCAGCCTGGGAGCTTACCTTGCAGAGGTCCTCAAGATTGTGGATGCAAGCGGTCTCCCCTATAAAATCAACCCGATGGGAACAGTAATCGAAGGTGAATGGAATGAAGTGATGCAGCTCATAAGAAAATGTCACAAGACTGTCATGAAAACCGGCGAGAGAGTTGTGACAACCATATCCATCGATGACAGGAAAGGGAAACCGAACAGGATAGAGGGGAAAGTAAAATCCATAGAGAGAAGAATAGGGAAATCTCTCAAAAAATAGGGGTCACGGCCATATCGGTCACGATGACTGTCCGCAGAACGTTATCGCTCAATAAGATTCCGTACAAACTGCTGTTCATCCTCCCGTGACTTTGCACGGCCTCTCAATTTTTCATCGAGGAGTTTTCCAAAAATCTTCGTATAGACCGGACCAGGTTCTATGCCCATTTCCTTGAGGTCTTCACCCGTGAGTGCTGGTTTGATATTTCTCAGCTCAGTAAGATAGCGGGATATGACCTTTTTCTTCTGCCGGTCCTCACTGAGTGCCATTGCAAACAGGATCACCTCGAGCTTCAGGTGATGGAAAAGTCTGTAAATTTCTGCGGGGTCACGGACAGGGAGTTGCCTCACTACATCACGTGCAGATGAAATCCCCTTGATGATCATTTCCTTGATTCTCGGTGACGGTGACAATCTGTCTATAGTTGTCCTGATATCCTCCGCCTTCAATCCTGCAAGTAATGCCATGAGGTACAAAACCCCCGTATCGGGATTTTCTTCCAGGAAAAGCAGATTGAACCACAAGAGCGTCTCATGCATTGATCTGAGGGTTGCTTCGAGATCATCGGTAAAATTAAGGGTCGGACAGACGACCTTGAGGAGGCCAAATTCTGAAACCCGCTTGAGTGTCCTTATCGGATCAGTCTCCTGAAACGATAAGCGCAATTCTTCATAGAGTCTCGGCCCGGACAGTTTATCAAACAAGTTCATCTCTATGGTGGACTTGATCAGGTTTTCCGTATGTTTGCTGATCTTGAATCCGAACCGCTCTGAGAACCGGACTGCCCTGAATGCCCGCGTAGGGTCTTCGACAAAACTGAGATTATGGAGCACTCTGATCGTTTTTTCCCTGAGATCTCTCTGCCCGCCGAAAAAATCGAGGAGCACGCCGAAATCCTCCGGATTCAATTTGACCGCAAGGGTGTTGATCGTGAAATCCCTCCGGTATAAATCCTTCTTGATTGATGATGTCTCTACCTTCGGGAGCGCTGCAGGAGACTCGTAGTATTCTGTACGGGCCGTTGCCACATCAATCTTGAATGCGTGGAGAAATATCTGTGCGGTACCGAATTTCTGATGCGTCCTGACTTTTGCATGCAGTCGTTCCCCGATTGTCCGGGCAAAAAGAATTCCGTCCCCCTCGATAACGATATCAAGGTCAAGATTTTCTTCACCGCGCAGGAGGTCTCTTACAGAGCCGCCGACAAGATATGCATGAAAACCGAGTGCCTCTGCAACCTCACCGGACAGTTTCAGGAGCGTGACTATCTCCCCGGGAAACTTCTCCTTCAGCCATGATGACAGGTTTCTTCCGATCGTCAGCCGCTCCCTGCTTACTGTTTCCCCGATCTTCCTGCGTCTGAGGAATTCCTCATAAAGCGTGCGCAGGAGATCGGTTCTCGTTATTGCGCCGATAATTTTCCGATTTTCGACCACAGGCATAAACCGCTGGTTTTGCTCTATCATTAAAGTTTCAATCTCCCGTATGGAAGTGAGCGGCCCCACGGTTATTGCGTCGCTCGTTGCAAAGTCTTCAGATTTGCTCTTGCCAAAACCGAGGAACAGGGCCTTTTCAACAATTTCCCGCGATATGAGACCGGCAAAAGCATCTCCATGCAATACAGGGAGCACATTCACTCCGTACCGGGTCATCATCCCTTCTGCATGCTTTATCGTGACATCCCGCTGCACACTGATGACAGGCCGGGTCATGATATCAGAGGCAACCTTGGCCGGTTTCACGTTTTCTCTGATGAGCTGCTGCAACCGCTCCTCGACTATTTCGAGTGCCTCTCCCTTAATTGTTGCAGCCGCTGCGGTAGGATGCCCTCCTCCCCCAAAGTCTCTCATCACCCTGGAGACATCAAACTCCGGAACCTTGCTCCGGGCAACGAGTACTATTTTCCCTTCCATGCTGAGCAGGACAATCACTGCATCAATATCTTCCATATCAATCATCCTGTGGGCGAGGTGCGCTGCATCACCAAAATACTGCTCCCGGGCTGCCTTTGCTATCTTTACCCGTATGCCGCCGACGATTATCTCATTTGATGATTGAATGAGTTCGTTCAGCAGGTCAAATTCCTCCATGCTCAGTTCCATCTTTATGAAGCTCGAAATAATGTTCAGGTTTGCCCCCCTCTTGAGGAGATAGGAGACAGCCATGAGATCTCTCTCTGTTGTAGAAGGGAAAAGAAAACACCCCGTCTCTTCGTAAATGCCGAGTGCAAGAATCGTAGCCTCCATGGGTGACGGATGGATTTTCCGGTTCTTCAGTATCTCGGTAAAGATCGTTGCGGTTGCCCCGACACGTTCGATCTTTTCCAGCTCGCCCCGTATGTCCCCTTCGCGAAAAGGATGGTGATCGTAAATATGAACCCTGATGCTCCTACCGGTAAGAAGCTTTGCAAAAGGTCCGATCCTGTCGGGTATCTTGGTATCCACGATGATCAATCGTGTGACCTTAGTGAGGTCAACTTCTTTGACGCGCTTTACGTCTATCGGATTGAACGCTTCAATGAAGTCCCTGAGTTTCTTCTCCTGGGAACCGGGAAAGACGATCTCTGCATCCGGGTACAACTTTTTTGCTGCTACCATTGATGCAAGGGAATCGAAATCTGCGTTTACGTGGGAGGTAATAATATCCACAATCTATTGTAACAGATACAACAGCGGCAGAATGCTCACAGGGCCGTGTGAGCAATGATCAGGTTACGTCCTTTTGCCTTGGCTTCGTAGAGGGCATTATCTGCGAAGTTGATCAGGTCATCAGCATTCTGAATTCTCTGGTCAGGAAGACAGGCTATCCCAAAACTTACGGTGATTCTCTGCCCCTCATGCAGCTGCATCAGTTGAGTTTCCTTCACCACCTTCTGGATTCTCCTGGCTTCGATGAGCGCACCTTTCAGAGATGTCTGGGGAAGGAGTATGATGAATTCCTCTCCTCCGTAGCGTGCCACCAGATCGGACTTCCTCGTATGCCGTTTGACAAGTTGGGCAAACTCTCTAAGAACAAAATCTCCGACCCTGTGTCCATAAGAATCGTTGATCTTTTTGAAATGGTCGATGTCGAGCATAATACAACTGAGCGGCATCTGATAACGTCCCGCCCTGCTGAATTCCTCTTCAAGACGGGAGTAAAAGTACCGGATGTTATAAATCCCAGTGAGATAATCCGTTACGGCCAGCTTCTCGAGCCTTGCCTTTTCCTGGGAGAGTTTCTGATACAGGAAAGCATTGTAGAGGGCGTGAGACGATGCATTCGCAAGCGCAACACAGAGTTGTATCTCCCTCTTCGTAAAAGCGTGGTTGGCCCTCGAAGTCCTCAGCAGCATGGTACCGATTATCTCTTCACGAAAGAATATTGGGATGACAAGGATTGACCGGATGCCAAGCGGCGCGATGAGTTCCCTCACGTTCTTCATGAGCGGGTCCTTCTGGGCATCCTGAATAACAACAGGCTTTCTGCTTGATAAAACGCTTCTGATTTCAGGGTACTTCTCGAGATCCAGTCGGATGTTGGTAATCATGGGGTCCTCGAATGTCGAGATTACCTGGGCATACCGCTCATCTTCTGCATTGATGCTAATCATCGAGCATCTCGTCACTTTCAGAATCTCCGATATTTTCTTAACGACAAGATAGAGCACCTCTTTCGGGTTGAGTGTCGACGAGGCAAGGGAGGTGAGTTCCAGGAGAGCTTGCAAATCTTTTCTGTCTCTGTACAGGCTTTCGATAAGACTCCTTTTGTCTATGAGTGTTTTCAGCTTGTAGTCGAGCTCTTCCTTGTAAAACGGACTGACCAAATAACACTCAACATCGGATTTTATGGCTGAATGTATGCCTTTTGTTTCATCCTTCGAGATAACGGCGATGACCGGACAGGAAATTTCAGAAGTCTGTAATTCACCGATCCCGTCAGGACTGCTGATGATCAGGACATCAGGCTTTTTTGCCTCGATTTCCTGCTGTAAGGTATGCCTGCCTTTTCTGAAAAAGTGGACTGAATAGTGCTTTTTTTCCCGAAAGAATGATTTGAGAAATCGTATGACATCCTTGTTTTCTTCGTATACCAGTATTGTTTTTTCCATTGCTGAAACTATAGCAAAAACAATGCGAAATGTCGATGATTTGACCTTGAATTATACTCACCTGAATTATTTATTTTTTCAATGCATGCATAAGCGAACGGTAGTTAAGGGTATTCAAAACATCCGTTTTTTCAAGCCACCCCCTCCGCGCCATCGAAACTCCATACTCCATATAATCGAACTGATTTACCATGTGAGTATCTGTGCTGATGACAAGCCGTACCTGCATCTCCCTCGCTTTTCTCGCGTAGACATCATTAAGATCGAGTCTGAAGGGATAGGCATTGATCTCTATGGCAGTTCCTGTTTGGTGAGCGGCCCTGAGCACCTCGGGCATATCCACATCATACGGATCCCTCTCCCCGATCAGTCTGCCGGTAGGATGTGCAATGACAGACACATAGGGATTACGCATGGCAGATACCAGCCGTTTCGTAATCTGTTCTTTGCTCTGCCTGAAACCCGAATGGATTGAGGCTACAACAATATCCATCTGCTTGAGGATTTCATCGTCAAAATCCATGCGCCCGTCACCCCGTATGTCAACCTCAACTCCTGCAAGTACTTTGAATCCCTTCAGTTTCTTGTTCAGAGCTGCTATTGCCGTCTTCTCCTCGATGAGTTTCTCCTCGCTCAGCCCTCGCGCGATCCCGAGCCCCTTGGAATGATCCGTTATTGCTATGTATTCATATCCACGCTTTCTGGCCGCCATAATGAGTTCATCAAAATCGTGACTGCCGTCGCTTCGCCTGGTATGAACATGAAGATCACCCCTGATATCGGAGGAAATGATAAGATGAGGCAGCCGTCCTGCTGCCGCCGCCTCTATCTCACCGGCGTCCTCGCGCAATTCAGGGGCAATAAAGGGCAGCCCGAGCAGCCGGTATACTTCTTCCTCGCGCCTGCCACCAAGTTTCTTCTGATCCTTCTCCCTGAATACGCCGTATTCATTAATCTTGAGCCCGGACCTCACCGCCATTTCCCGTAACCGTATATTATGTGCCTTGCTTCCGGTGAAGTATGCCAGTGCAGCACCGAAACAGTCTTCATCAACAACTCGCAAGTCGACCTGAAGCCCTTCATGGACAATAA
Source organism: Thermodesulfovibrionales bacterium (assembly GCA_963715195.1). Lineage (GTDB taxonomy): Bacteria > Nitrospirota > Thermodesulfovibrionia > Thermodesulfovibrionales > SM23-35 > JALHSV01. The sequence goes on from CAVQRT010000002.1 coordinate 171,208, forward strand.
CACTGGATTTTGTGGGGCCGTGCATGATGACCTCTTTTACACCGGGAAGATGAATGAAGGCATTCATAACAGCCTTTGGATTCTTTGATGTGGCCAATATATCGATATCCTTGACAGTATCTTTCCATCTCCGGATGCTTCCCGCAATCTGGATCTGATTGACCGGTGCATTTTCCCTGAGATCATCCACAATTTCCTTAGCAATGGGCAAGACCTTTCCGAGTGGCTGCCTTTCCATTCCCCTTTTCAGCATCTCAATGCCTTTAATGATATGCTCTTCAGTCTTCTCTCTTATGCCGGGCAGGCCGGTGAGTTTGTGTTCCCGGGCCAGACGTTCAAGGTCGTGCATATCTTTCACCTGTAATTTCTCAAAAAGCAGTTTTGCGGTCTTCGGGCCAAGACCGGGGATGGAAAGAAGGAGGCTCAGTCCACCGGGCACCTCTTTCCTAAGATCGTCATAAGCGAGTATTTTCCCGGTCTGGATATACTCCAGAATCTTGCCCGCCAGATCATGTCCGATGCCGGGAATTTTCAGGAGTTCTCCCTCGGAAGCTGAGGATATATCTGTTGAGAGACTCTCGATATTCAATGCGGCACGTCGGTAAGCCCTTATTCTGAAAGGGTTTTCACCTTTTATTTCGAGGAGGTCTGCGATCTCATTGAAAATCCTTGTGATCTCCGGATTCTTCATAGAAAAAGTATAGCAAAAAAAAGGTGAACAATCATTACAGGATTCTCTCTGATAAGCTGGCCTTTGTCAGCAGGTTGAATTCGGGAAAATACAAAGAAGGATGTGATTTCCCGAAGGAAAACCTGATAATAAAGAACATCCTGTTCAAATGGACGGGAAAAAGGTTTTTATGCCATTTTCCCCCTCTTGAAATATGCTCTGGAAAGAGTAAAATATAATTAAGAAAAGAGATTGCGAGACCCAGGACGGATTAAACCTGAGGATCAAGCAAATTGATAAGGAAGCGGGAGTCGGATGCGGTGAGCATGCCTTCAGCAACGAGAAGGAAGCCTGAAGCATCTGCCGAAGCCTCCACGTAAAAGCAAGCTCAAGGTTACCGTTTCTGGGATCGCAATTATAAAACGCATTCTGGAGCCATGTAAGGGTTAGCAACCGGCAACCGTAATGGCAAATTCATAACATGCCTTACGGGGGTTACAAGACGGTTAATCCCTTATAATGGCTCTATTTATTTTCGAAAATCTCCTGTCCAAAAAATACATCTTCCAGGTTAATGCTTGAAAGCCCTTTGACCGGTAAAAACCATCGTAACTTTCGGATTTGCCTCATTGCATGCAATGATTGACTCAAAATCCCTCTCAGAACCACCGGGATTTACTATTGCAGTGACACCTTCCTTCATGCCGACGTCAACACCATCTCTAAAAGGGAAGAACGCATCAGATATCATGACAGAGCCGATCAGACCCCCCTTCTGCTCCCTCGCGTCTGCATCAATCTTCATCAGGTCAGGCCTGTTCCGTTTGCCGTTACGGACATCAAGCTCGAATGTCTTGTACGGGATGCCATACTGCCGGAAACACAGTGCATCGGCATATTTCGTATACGCCTTGAAGACCGCAACCTCTGCAACGCCGACCCTGTCTTGCTCACCGGTGCCTATTCCAACTGTTACACCGTCTTTTACATAGATAACTGAGTTTGAGGTAATCCCCTGCTCCACGTTCCAGCCAAAGAGCATATCGTCATATTCCCTGTCAGTCGGCTGCCGCTCGATGATATATTCCTTACCCTGGTAAATTGTCCTGGCGGCTAAAAAATCATCCTTCGATCGTATCTTGTTTACAGGGGACTGCTGAACAATAATGCCACCGTCCATCAATGACTTGAAATCGACGAAGCGCATATTCCTGTAAGTCTGCAATTGATCGATTCTGCTCACCCTGATGATCCTCAAGTTCCTGCGTTTTGCCAATACCGGGATCGTGCCCTCCTCAAATTCGGGTGCAGCTACTACCTCGAGATAATTCCTGCTGACCATTTCAGCGGTATCTCTGTCCATGGCTCTGTTCAGGACGAGACAGCCACCAAATGCCGCTATCCTGTCCGCCATATTGGCTTTATCGTATGCATCAGACAGATTCTTCCCGTATGCCGCACCGCATGGATTATTATGTTTGAGAATCACAGCAGCAGGACGGTCCGTTAGGTATTTGATAATATTGAGACCATTATCAAGATCCGTCAGATTTGTCTTGCCGGGGTGTTTGCCTGCCTGAATCATATCCTCTTCAGAAATGCTGCTGACGAGTCCATTCCCCGGCTGAATAAACTGGCAGGCACCGAGAATCAGATTTCCGTTGACCAGTTCATAGAGTGCTGCTTCCTGCTCAGGATTTTCACCGTACCGGAGACCTTTTTCGATCAGTTCTCCGGATTTCTCATCAGGTATCTTCCACGTCCTTTTTCGGTATACCAATGTCTGGTCGCCAAACCTGATGATCATCTCATTCGGGAAATGGTCGGCCATAATCGTCCGGTACATCTTTTTTATATCTGACATCAGACCCTCCTCACGTCGACTACCAACCGTGCATATCTGTTCACTTTTTTACGTATTCCTTTTTGACCTTGAGCGCATCTTCGAGCAAAAGAAGAAATTTGATATACTGGAATCCCAGTTTCATTAATGCAACATCATCCGTTTTTATCTTTTCCACCACATCTTTCTCGATGTCAAAAACATCAAGGAATCTGCTCTCAAAGACATACCTTCTGAACCGGTCGACATCATAAAACGCTGTATAAATCTGAGCCTGCTTGTTAGAATCAAGTTCCTTCAGAAGGGGATTTCTTCTCAACTGAACCTCTCTCCATTCCCGGTTCATTTCATCATAGAGACTCACCTCCTGGTCATCTTTCCATGACTGTATGGTCCATTGCGTAGCCTCCAGATACCCGAGGCAGTGCGGTTCACGGATAAAGAAATAAAACTCCTCATTCGCCGGCCCTTTTCCTGTTTCCTTTCGCATGATCCCCTGCCCGATGGGATAATAACGGCAATTTGCAGGCCTATCTGTATAAATCGTGCAGCCTTCCGGGGTAACAAAGGCGCATTTCTTCTCCCGGTCATCCAGCATATTCAGTCTTACGAGCGGCTGTTTCGACTTGTCATCAAGTTCCATATGCGTATACTTGTCGAGGAATTCTTCAGAGGATATCCCCAGCCTTTTTTTCATCCTGATAATATCATATGGGGTGAGAAGGATGTTTATATCGCTGCAGCATTTTGTAAAACACGGTATGCCCGGATGGCACCTGAACCGGAACTCTGATTCCAGCGTAAGCTGGGTTGGTTCCACATCTTTCATGCTTGGTAACGGCATTGTTATTCAATCCTTTCTATCTGATTTTCAGCAGTTCCCTGATCCCAACTTCATCAGTCTGTTTCATATTTATCGATAAAGGCACTTCCAGGGATAAAGCCGATAATGAATGGCTCAATGAAAATACTCACCGGTTTTCCTGCAAAAAATTTCTCTATTATAATAAAAAAGGCCGGCAGGTATCACTGCCGGCCTTGAAATCTTCTGAGAACTATATCAGCGGGACAATCAGCAGCGCAACGATATTGATGACCTTGATCATCGGGTTGATTGCTGGTCCTGCTGTATCCTTATATGGGTCGCCGACGGTGTCACCTGTGACAGCGGCTTTATGTCCATCGCTCCCTTTCTTGTGCATGACGCCTTTGGAGTCGGTAACGCCTTCTTCAAAGGATTTCTTGGCATTGTCCCATGCACCGCCGCCGCTGGTCATTGCAATCGCCTGGAACAATCCTGTGATGATACTGCCGATGAGGACTCCTCCGAGCGCCTCCCTGCCTAAAAGCAAACCGACAACGATCGGGGTCACGACAGGAATGAGGGCAGGAACCATCATCTGTCTTATCGCACCTTTCGTAACAATATCAACGCACTTGCCATACTCAGGCTTGCCCGTACCTTCCATGATTCCCGGTATTTCTCTGAACTGCCTTCTGACCTCTTCAACAATACTACCGGCAGCCTTTCCAACCGCCTCCATCAGAAGAGAGCCAAAATAGTAGGGAAGGAGTCCACCGATGAAGAGTCCGACAAGTACCAACGGGTTCGAAAGTTCAAATGCAAGTGTGCGTATCCAAAAGACCTCGAATACTCTGCAAAGAGAACCAATGCGGCAAGACCTGCCGAACCGATCGCATACCCTTTTGTGACAGCCTTTGTCGTATTTCCGACTGCATCCAGCGGGTCAGTGATTTCACGGATCTCTTTCGGAAGCTCTGCCATTTCTGCGATACCACCTGCATTGTCGGTAATCGGGCCGTATGAGTCAATAGCCACAACAATACCGGTCATTGAGAGCATCGAGACTGCTGACAGAGCAATTGCAAAAAGTCCTGCAACAGCCTGAGCCGCACTAAGATTGCTGAATCCTCCGGCACCAATATAGAACGCCCAAACAATCGCTCCACAAATTACTATGACAGGCGCTCCCGTTGATTTCATACTGACTGCGAGTCCGGCAATAACATTTGTCCCATGGCCGGTAAGGCTCGCCTGTGCAATATGCTGAACAGGCTTAAAACTGGTGGATGTAAAATACTCGGTAATCATAACAATCAGGCCGGTGAGAAGAAGACCTATCACCGCAGTGAGAAATACCCCCATCTGGGTAAAAGGCGCAATACCGCCTTCTGGAGTCACACCGGGAAGTCCCAGAAACCATCCGGCTACAATATAGAATGCGATTGCAGCCAGGATACCGGATACTGCCAATCCTTTATACAGGGCACCCATGATATACTGGCTTTTGCCGAGGCGCACAAAATATGTCCCGATAACAGAAGCCACGATTGAAATGCCACCGATCAGCAAGGGGAATTCAACCCACGGACTATCGGCTCCAAAAGCAGTTTTTGCAAGGAGCATGGCTGCAACGAGCGTAACGGTGTAGGTTTCATAAAGGTCAGCTGCCATTCCGGCACAGTCACCGACGTTGTCACCGACGTTATCTGCGATAACTGCGGGGTTTCTCGGGTCATCCTCCGGAATGCCGGCCTCAACTTTACCGACAAGGTCTGCACCGACGTCTGCTGCCTTTGTATAAATACCACCGGCGATACGGGCAAAGACGCTCATCAGGGAGCAACCGAACCCAAGACCGACCAGCGCATGAAAGGCTTCTTCACCTGCTGCAGACTTCGCAATAAAATAGTACCCCGATATTCCAATAATACCCAATCCAACAACCATAATACCGGTAACAGAGCCACCCTTAAAGGCAACATTTAGGGCTGCAGCAAGTCCCTTATATGCAGCCTGTGTTGTACGGACATTCGATCGTACCGTAACCATCATACCGATATATCCGGCCAGTGCGGAACCGACCGCCCCGATTATAAACCCGATCGCTATCCACGTGCCCAGAAAAAACAATAATATGGTGATTACCACTCCTACCATTGCAACAGTCGTATATTCACGTCTGAGAAAAGCGGTTGCACCTTCACGCACGGCATCCGAAATAGCCTGCATGCGCTCACTCCCCTTATCCTGCTTAAGAACCCATGATGCGGTAATCAGGGAATACAGGACACCGAGTGCACCACATGCCAAAGCGAATAGAATTATATTACTCATACATACCCTCCTTTTTTGATCTTACTCAACGAGTTACCAGTGAAAAGGCAATATTGTTTCTTAACCTTCCACCTCCTCCCTCTCTTTTGATTTCTCTCAAACAGATTTTTTCAAGTGATCTCGACATCCCTCTCGGTTGTTTTTGCAAAAACCATTGCAGTTGCCCTGTAGAGCATGTGTGCCATTTTTGAGAATGGTGCATAGGCAAAGAGGAAAAACACCACGACGAGATGCGAAAAATAGATCAGATATGACAGCAATGCCAAATCTGCCAATCTGAACAATTCTGAGAGAATACCGGTAGCCATGACGGCAAAAATAATGTAGATCAAGAGCCAGTCATAATAACCGCCTTCTCCGGCCTTTTCCACGTTCTTCTTCCTGTTGTTCATCACCATGAAGATACCAACCAAAAGCCCTAGTGCACTCATATTAGCAAGCCACTTCATAGGGTCCGATAACGGATATGGTGAGGGACCGAGCAACCACGGATAAGGTGTTTTCCCCATTGCATGCATGATCTCGTAACCATATAAATAGAGAACCGCCCATGCCGTTGTGACTGCAAGTCCGATGAAACTGAAAAACACAAGCATGTGGGCGAGCTTTCTGGATTTGGTAACATTGCACATTTCAAAGCGCTTATGAGTCAGAATATCACCGATTGTTGCAGTTATGGCACCTCCTATACTGCCTTTCGGCTTGGTGCCCGCCGCCCGGACCATATCTTTCCAGTACCGGGAGACCCCGATGGCAAGTGAAACAACGGCAAAGAAAAAAATTGGCACAAAGACACCATCTATATAATACGACTTTATTAACGAGGAGTAAGCGATGTTTCCAGCTTCATTCCGTATGCTTTCCAGATTCAGATGACCCAGCCCTGCCAGGATTATGAGAAAGATCACAACAGGGACTGCAAGAAGAAGGACGAGAGCGCCGGGATTCCCGACAGCCTTACCGAGAAAACGGGGAACAGAGTAATTTTCTATAGACATCTTTCTCACAACATTGAGCACTTCTCCCGGTTTCGCACCACGCGGACAATATGCGGTGCAATCACTGCACTGATGACAGAGCCAGATGTCGGGGTTGCCAAAAAGCTTATCCTTCATTCCCCACTGTGCATAGATCATCTCTTTTCTGGGGAAAGGGTTATCATCTGGCGTAAGATTGCACACGACGGAGCAGGTTGCACACTGGTAACATTTTTTTAACGACTCCCCGCCACCTTTAATGATCGCGTTGACGAACTCCAGATCAGGGCTCATCGTGACACCGGTAAAGGGTTCAGGTGCCTTGGCAACCTCCACCGGAGCCCCAGGCGTTTCAGATTTCTCTGCTTTTGTTGCTTGGGCTTCTACTTTTTCTTCTGCCATATCTATACCTCCAATCCTATTCTAAAATTCCTTGAACGGATTAGGTCCTATTTCTTTAACCCTTTCCACAAACTCATTTATCATATCCGGTAATTTATGATACTCATCAATCGCCACCTGCAACATCTTAACACGATCAGCCTCAAGTTGCAGCTTGTTCAATGTCTCCCCGACCTTGCTGAACCGAACATTTGCGAGCTCACTGCCCTTGACGAAATGACATTGATAATTTTCACCGAATTTACATCCGATCAGGAGGAATCCATCAATACCTTTTGAAAAAGCATCCGCTATCCAGACAAGATGCATTCCACCCAGGCACCTCAAAGGAATAATGCGAACACACGAGTCAATCGATTTACGCTGGAAGGCCATGGTATCAATAGCCGGATACGCATCATTTTCGCATACCAGGCAGACGATCCGGAAATAGTCTTCCTCGGGGACATCGATTGCCTTGATCATTGAACCAATAATATCGATGCTGTAGTCTTTAAATGAAACGATTCTCTCAGGGCAGGCCCCCATGCACGTTCCGCACCGCCTGCACCTGTTCACTTTATAGAAGGGTATCCCCTTTTCATCTTCATCTATCGCTCCAAAGGGGCACTCTTCCGTACACCTCTTACATGCAGTACATCTGATCAGCTGAGGGTCAGGGAACGTCAGGTCCCATGCCCGCGGATGAACTGCGACACCTTTGGAAATATGATCAATACATTGAATTGCTTTGAACGCGGCTCCTGCGGCATCTTCCTGTGCATCCGTCATATTCATCGGCTGTCTTACCGGGCCGGCAGCATATATCCCTGTTCTCCGTGTTTCGTACTGGAAACAGATGAAGTTCGAATCTGCAAACCCGCACGCACCCTCAAGGGATGGTAATTCCGGGCCCTGCCGGTACGTTAAATTCAAAATAAACTCAGGTTTAGGAGTGGAGTCAAGGTAGGCTTTTTTGGCATCATCACCCTGTGCAGCAGCCTGGGTTATGCCGTCAAGATATTCCTGGGGGGCTCGTGTAGTCGGCACCATTCCCGTAGCCAATACAACAAGATCAGCCTCTACCTTGATCTTTTCGCCAAGGAGCGTATTCTCCATCTCGACAAAGAGATTCCCGTTTCCTGCATCAGAAACTCCCTTGACATCGGCTTTTGTAAGCATGATGCCGGGATCGTTCTGTGCTTCCCTATAAAACGCTTCAAGCCTCCCCGGAGTCCTGATGTCTATGTAGAATATCATTGCTAATGCATTTGGGTTCTGTCTCACATATCGTGCCTGTTTCAATGAGGTTGCACAACACATGGAGGAGCAGTAAGTAAGGTGATTCGGGTCCCGCTGTCCGGCACACTGAATGAACGCAACCTTTTCGGCATCCTTTCCATCAGAGGGTCTCGAAATGGTGCCTTTCTTCGCGATCTGCTCGAATTCGATATTCGTGACAACATTCTTATACTTACCATAACCAAGATAATCCAGTTTTGTCGCATCATAGGGCACCCACCCTGTCGCTACGATAATGGCCCCGATCTTACACGTTTCTGTCCCCGAAGCCCCCGCAATCGTTACATCGAACAAGCCGGGCTGCCCCTCAGTCTTTGCAACCTTCGACGACTTGTAAACCTTAATGTTCGGATGGGTCTCGACCTTTTGAACAACCTTGTCTATTTCCGTGTCAACAATAATCGGATTGTAATCTCTAACAGGGATTTTCTTATAGAGCTTATTTGCGAAACCCCCGAGCTGGGGATCCTTCTCCACCAGAACTACTTTATATCCTGCATCCGCAGCATCAAGCGCAGCTGTCATACCCGAAATCCCTCCACCAATCACAAGGATATCGTTACTTAAGTCTTCAAGTATCGCAGGTGAAGGCAGGTCAGACTTCTCGGTTTTCACGATGCCCATGGTTACATAGTCTTCCGCAAGCGCCTGTGTTTCCTCATTATTCGGTTCCTGAGTCCAGGCAACGAATTCACGGATATTGACCCTCTCTGTAAGACACCCGGGGAAGTCAAATTCTTCGTATTTGACGCGGGGAGAACATGCAGCGATGACGATTGTATTTACTCCATCCTTCTTCATGTCATTTTTTATCGCCTGAAGACTTTCAGGGCTGCATAAGATATCATGTACCTTGATATTCTCTTCCTTGATAGTCCCCCGCTTCGAAGCCTTTGCCAGTTTCTCTATATCAACAGCATCTGCTATTCCGCACCCTTTACAAATGTATACACCGAATTTCTTCTCCATCCCTACCTCCTCTTCACGCTCTGGATGCTCTTTATCGCAGCAGCAGTTGCATCCTGGACTGACCTTGCCACATCGGCAGGGCTTTTCATGGTTCCCACGGCGTACATCCCTTTCTTCAGGGCTGCATCATCAACAAGCCCGTCTGGCGAAAAGGGGATATCCGTGCCAAGCTTTGAACCCTTAACCTCCATGCCCGTTGCGAGAACCACCAAATCGAAGGTCTCCTTTTTCTTTGCGCCGGCGGATATATCCTCCACTTCAACAACCACATTCCCGCCCGCTTCTTCGGTAATTCCAGCGACCTTACCTTTTATTAAGACAACATTTGGATCTTCTTTTATTTTCCAATAAAATCTGGGCTCGTACAGGCCCGGGGTTCTGATATCAATATAATAAATGGTGATTTTTGCATCGGGATACTGTTCTCTGATATATGTGGTGTGCTTCAGGGATGCGAGACAGCAGATATAAGAACAATACGGGAGATGATTTTCGTCCCTTGATCCTGCGCATTGGACAAACGCAATATTCTTTACCTCTTTACCGTCTGATGGACGGACAATCCTGCCCTGGGTAGGACCGTCAGGGGCAGCCAGCCTTTCCATCATCATATTCGTAATAGCATTCTTGATCTTTCCTGATCCGAGGATGTCCAGTTTCGCTGCATCATAGGGGTCCCAACCGGTCGCAAGGACAACTGCACCCACATTCAGCGTCACCTTTTCCGGCTTCATATCAAGATCGATTGCATTGTACTTGCATGCTTCAAGGCATGGTTTCATACAATCTTTTGAACAGGCCTGAGCGTCAATGACATATTGGAACGGGAACGCCTGCGCGTGGGGCAAATACGCAGCTTTCGACTTGTTCATACCGAAATTGAAATCATCATCACGGTATGTGGGACAGGCCTGCGCACAGGCATCGCATCCAACGCATTTATCGTTGACATACCGCGGGTGCAGTTTTAACGAAACATCGAAATTCCCCTCTTCACCCTTAATCTCTTCGACTTCCGCAAGGGTATAGAATTTAATGAGCGGATTATTCCTCATCCTCTTGAACTGAATCTCAAGACCACAGTTTGGAGGGCAGAGTTTCCAGAAGTATTTGTTGAGCTGTGTCACCCTGCCGCCAAGATACGGGTTTTTCTCTACGATATGAGCTTCAAGCCCTGCCTCTGCTACTTCTATCGCAGCAGTAAGACCGCTCATACCGCCTCCAATCACCAGAACCTTCTTGTTTTCTGCCATATTGACCCTCCTTTAAGGCAGTAAATCACAAAAAGCGGGTTATACCCGGAAATATAACCTTCTTTTTGTAACTTACTCAGCAAGACGGGGAGTAGTATATCACACTTGTCAACAAAAATCTCTTCCGGGACTTATAAAAAAATGGGGGAGGTTTTACCCTCCCCCGTCTCTGAAAGCTTACGGGTACATCTGAACGTACGGTACTTTCTTAAACTCCCAGGTATTGGCCTCTGCATTGTAAATAGAATTGGTAAAGCACTTCCAGTTGGTGTCATCGATCTTGTTGAAATCACCTCTGTAGTAGTAGCCAGGATACCTGGACTCTTCCCTGAAGAGGATGTGGCGAGCATGTGCCTCGACAGACAGAATTCTGTGGTAGTTTTCAAAGCACCTTAAGAGCTCATGAAGGTTGGCTGCTGCCATATGGTTACAGTCCTCTTTCAGCATTTCGAGTTTCTTGAGGCCTTCTTCGAGCATGGTCTTTGAGGTCATATACCATGTCGCGCAACCGCCAAAGTACTCATCGGCTATCTTCATCAGCCTCGCCTGGAGTGCTTTTGGACCGATATAATTGGGGTTTATCTCGGGATCGGTTGTGTAGGTTTTATATTTCTCATAGACTTCGAACGGCAGATAGAGTTCAGACGCAATCTCATCGAGGGACATTTTAGGATCTGGTTTGTAGTCTGCATGGTCAAGGATGTATGCGATTGCAGCCTTTGCTGCGATTCTGCCTTCTGCATGGGAGCCTGATGAGAACTTGTGCCCTGATGCACCGACAACGTCACCGGCCATGAAGAGTCCTGGTACTGTGGACATCCTGTTATATCCCCAGGTGTAGTGTTCCGGTGTGCCAGGAAGATCGCCAGGGCCGCTTACCCAGAAGCCCGCGCAGCCGGCATGTGAACCGAGGAGATACGGCTCGGTCGGCATGATCTCGGAAGGAACCTTATCAGGCTCAACATTATTTGCCGCCCAGAGTGATGCCTGTCCGATAGCCATGTCGAGGAAGTCTTCCCATGCCTCTGCCTCGAGGTGTTTCAGCTTCTTTGCGCCGACTTTCTCGCCGAGCTGACCAATAATTCTGTCGGAGAACTCTTTCATTGCGGTATGGGTCTGCATGAGGATCGGTCCCCTCCCGTCCTTCATGGCCCTCATCATCAGGTGGTTTCTGATGGCGGTACCGAGATTCTTTGCATAGTCTCCATATCTGGCAACTGCATCGTCGAAGTACTCTTTGTCAGCACAATAGTCATTCCCGTAACTGTCAGTTGCTTTTGCCTTGAAGAAGAGGAACCATGCGCCGACAGGCCCATAACCGTCTTTGAACCGCGCAGGGACGAACCTGTTTTCCATGAGGCTCATCTCAGCACCGGCCTGCATGCCGAAGGCATACCCTGAACCAGCGCAGAACACCGGGTACCAGGTTCTTCCCATGCCTTCACCGACCGACCTCGGTCTGAAGCAGTTCACTGCTCCGGCAGTTGCGCAGAGCATTGCCTTTGCCTTGAAGGAATAAATCTTGTTTTCCCTTGTGCTGAAGCCGATGGCTGATGCGACATTCTTGCCATTTTTATCCATGACAGCCTTCACGATGAATACTCTTTCAAAATGGTTCTGTGCAATGCCGGTCGCGGCCCTGTTCGTCTCAAGGGCCTTCTTTGCAGCCTCTGCAACGACAACCTTATAAGACTCACCATTGATCATGATCTGCCATTTTCCGGATCTGACCGGTGTTCCGCCGTCCTTCAGCATGGGTTTCCCTTGTTCCTTGGCCTCAGCACCGTCTATGGAGAACCCGTCATCGCCTTTTTTCCAGATCGGGAGACCCCACTCTTCGAAGCTATGAACCGAATCGTCAACGTGCCTGCCGAGGTCATATACCAGGTCTTCCCTGATGATGCCCATGAGGTCGTTCCTGACGTATTTCACATAATCTGCGACCTTGTTTTCACCTACATAGGTGTTGATAGCGGACAGACCCATTGCAACGGCACCGCTCCTGTCTGTCGCAGCCTTGTCGACCAAAACGACCGTCATTTTTTTGGCGTTCGCCCAGCGGCATGCCTCAAACGCTGCACCGCAGCCGGCCATACCGCCGCCCATGATCAGGAGATCGCACTCAACTTCGGTTACTTCGGGCTTTTGACAATATGAAAATGTACAAGTTTCTTTTTCCATCGTATAATCACCTCCTCAATTATTCAGTTCTTGCTGGGCTGTTAAAAAATCCCGGCTTTTTAATAGTTGCGAAATCAGGCTCCGGCTTGCCTGCATACGGATCAACAGAACCTTCAACCGTAGTTCTGATAGGGAATTTGAATCTCTTGGTAAGACCGCTTCTGAACTTAATTGTCCACATGATTGAGTCAGTTCCTCTGAGAGGAATCGTCTGTGACCCGAGGGGAACAAAGTCTGAATACCCTCTCACCTCAATTGCCTGCTGAGGGCAGATCTTGACACAGTTAAAGCATTCCCAGCACTGCTCGGGTTCCTGATTCCACGCCTTCATCGTTTCCCTGTCGAGGGCCATGAGATCGTGAGGACAGATATACTGGCATGCAGTCTTATCCTGTGCCTTGCAACCGTCACACTTTTCGGTAATCACAAAACTTGGCATATAACTACACCTCCTTTAAAATTAGTATTTGGGTTTGAAAGAAAAAACAGACGTCAGAGTGCCCTTCCACCTCCTTTCCATATAGTTGACAATATGCAGGAGGCCAGTACGGTTGATCCTTTTGATAACCTCCTGTATTGCAATACATTATTTCTTTTCACCCTCTGCGTATTTGTGGAGCTTTATCTCAACTTTTTCAGTGAGGCCAGCATAATATTCTCTCAGAATATTCAGAACTTCAATGCGGCTGAACTTTGGTGTAACCTCTTCGCCTTCCGAAAGCATTTTTCTCAGCTTTGTTCCGCTAAGGAGGATTCTGTCTTCTTTCCCATGCGGGCAGGTCTTCATCGAGGCCATACCTTCACACGCGTTACAGTAGAAGGTCCAGTCGATGTTCAGCGGCCTGGTTTCGAGCGAACCTTCCGGGATTTCATTGAATATCTTCTGGGCATCGAACGGACCGTAGTACTCACCGACACCGGCATGGTCTCTGCCGACGATCAAATGGCTGCATCCGTAGTTCTGTCTGAAAGTCGCATGGAGGAGAGCCTCACGCGGTCCTGCATATCTCATGTCGAGGGGGTAGCCGCCGACCTGAACGGTATTCTTCACGAAATATTTCTCTACAAGCACGTCGATACACTTCTGGCGGACGTCTGAAGGAATATCGCCCGGTTTCAGTTTGCCAAGAAGCATGTGGATATACACGCCGTCGGTGACTTCCACCGCTACCTTTGCGAGATACTCGTGGGAGCGGTGCATCGGGTTTCTGGTCTGGAATGCGGCAACACGGCTCCAGCCCTTTTCTATGAATGCCTTCCTCGTCTCGGCGGGACGCTGATAAATGGTTGGATATTCGGTCGGGAACGGGCCTTCGCTCAGGACCTTAACCCGTCCGGCAAGGTTAACCTCTGCCTGATCCATTACCATCTTGACGCCGGGATGTTCGATATCGGTAGTCTTATACACTTCCTTGCATTCATATGCCTTATCAATAGTGTACCGGTCATATACCTTCATGGTTGCCATGATTTCGTTGAACTCGGTGGAGAAAAGCGCAATCTCGTCGCCGTTCTTGATACTGTCGGCATCTGCTTTAGAACAGGAGACTGTTATCGGGATCGGCCAGAATGTTCCATCTGCCATCTTGAAGTCCTTGCATACCCCTTTCCAGTCTTCCTCTGTCATAAATCCGGTCAGCGGGGTAAACCCTCCGATTCCCATCATAATAAGGTCACCGGTTTCACGAGAGCTTATCATGATCTTCTTCAGTCCCGCCGCTTTCTTTTTCTCTTCTGCCAGTTCTCCTGCCGTCAGCAAAAGGGGATTCAGTTTCTTCTCTTTTCCATGTGGATGTACTAAAGCCATACCAATTCCTCCTTGTTATATATTTTCAAGACCAAGCTTGAATTTTCTCTTAAAGCCCTAATACCTCGGTAACTTTCTTGAATATCTCATCGATGCTGCCGGTACCAGCAACTGATTTCAGTATGCCTTTGCTCTTGTAATATCCGATTAACGGTTCTGTCTGTGCGGAATACACTTCAAGTCTCTTCTTGATAGTTGCTTCCTTATCATCATCCCTATGGAACAACTCTCCGTTGCATTTATCACAGGCCCCTTCCTTTTTGGGGGCGCTAAAGTAAACGTTGTACATCTGTCCGCACGCTTTACAGGTCCTTCTTCCCGTAAGCCTCTTCATGAGATCATCAAACGGGACATCAACACTTACAGCAGCGGTTAACGACATGTTGAGTGACGATAGCATTTTGTCGAGCGCCTCTGCCTGCGCAGTGTTTCTCGGAAATCCGTCGAGGATATATCCTTTTTTGCAGTCATCCTGTTTGAGCCTCTCTTCGACCATGCCGAGGACAACACTGTCAGGGACGAGTTCCCCTTTGTCCATATATGACTTTGCTTCTTTCCCAAGGGGCGTTCCTGCGGATACGGCTGCACGCAAAAGATCCCCTGTGGAAATCTGAGGTATGCCATATTTTTCGATCAGTTTCTTGGCCTGAGTACCTTTCCCGGCGCCAGGCGCACCAAGCAATACAATTCTCATAATTCTACCCCCGTTAAATTTTTTGCAAGACTTTATTAAAAAAAATGAACTGCCTTATGTAAACTGCAAAGAAAAACGCTTAAAAATTAGAGAATAATATGCTTTGTACAAAAATTTAAAATGCGTGGCAGAGCTTTACTTCAAAAAAAACAGACATATAAATATATTATCCATCATGGTTTTAGTCAAATTCATATTTCTGATAGAAAAATAAGATTTCCTTATCGATAAACGGTTTTCGTTTCAGATTTGTTCTTTGCCACAACTTTCACGGTAAATCCACAACTTGATAAATGTCTTGAATGCCTCGAGTGCCTGACCCCGGTGGCTTACCGCATCCTTTTCAACATCATCCATTTCGGCAAAGGTGCGGTCAGAACCCGACGGGTAAAATACCGGGTCATACCCGAACCCAGAGGATCCTTTCGGCGCTTTCCCGATATAACCTTGTACAGAACCAAAAAAGACATGTACCCTCTCCTCAGGCACTGCGAGAGCAATACAGCAGGTAAACCGGGCTGTTCTATTGTCGGCGGTGCGCATTTCCCTCAGCAATTTTTCGATATTCTTTCTGTCGTCTGCGGGTTCCCCGGCATACCGTGCAGAGTGGGTCCCGGGGGCACCATCCAGAGCAGCAACTTCAAGCCCCGAATCGTCTGCAAGTGCCGGTTTTCCCGTACAATGTGCGATAGCCACCGCTTTCTTTACGGCATTCTCCTCGAAAGTAACGCCGTCTTCCACAACCTCCGGGCATTCGGGAAAATCATCAAGGGTGAATACAATCAAAGGAAGTCCTGCGGTAATCCGCTTTATTTCCGCTACCTTCTTTCTGTTTCTCGTTGCGAGCACTACTTCCACAGTACATGCCTTTCCGGTAGTTTCAGGTGAGGCTAAAAAATTCTGCAGGTGCAGTTTTGTCTCATACTATACCATATGTTCTATATGTCCAATCTATACGATAGTTATGCATTTTGGACCGGCCTCTCCTCTGGGGACAAGAAATATTTTCCCTTGTGACTTCAAAATATGGTAAAAAACCATATGCATGAACATGGAATAGAGTATTCAGAAGTCCGGCAGTTCAGCCCCGACGATCTCAGAGACCAAATTGCCCGGTGGATAGAACCGGACCGTGTTCCGAAGCGATTCAATATCATCACTGACACTTCTGATTTCTACCGGGTCGATTACGATGATGTTGTCATCCTCGGGGACAGACCTTACCTGATCCGAAACAATGAACGGGAAGGTCGCTTCGGAATTGATGATCAGCAGAAATACTGGGTGAAGCGTGCACTGGATCTCTCTGACGGCACCGTGAAAATCATAAAACTCGTTTTCCATGAGCGGTTCCAGGCAACGGTCGGCGGGATCGTCTTTGATTGTTACCGAAGCCCCCAAAAAGAGGCCCGGATTCTCGCTCTCACCAGAGGTCATCCCCGCTTCATGCAGGGGTTTTCGGTCAGGGACTCATCGAATAACATTATACGGGTCCTCGACTTCATCAAAGGAAAAACATTAGCTGACACAGTGCCCCTGCTTGGGAATGACCACGAGGATTATTTCCATAACCACCTGCCGTATCTATTTGATGAATTCGTTGACCTGGTTCAGGCAATACATTTCCTCCACAGTCATCGGGAAAAGCACGGTGATATCAGACGTGATCACATCATAAGGGATACAGCAACAGGCCTCGCACGCTGGATTGATTTTGACTTCAACTATCTCCATAAAGAAAACATGTTTGGATACGACCTTTTCGGGCTCGGGAACATACTTGTTTATCTCGCCGGACGGGGAGATGTGACAGTACAAAAGCTCCAGCAGGAGTCATCTCCCGCCCTAGCCCGGTTAACCCCAAATGATTTCAATATTATTTTCAACAACAGAGTGGTAAATTTGCAGAAGGTCTATTCTTATGTGCCGGAAGCGCTTACGTTCATTCTCCTCCATTTTTCCGTCGGCGCAAGTATTCATTACGATACAACAGAACAATTTCTGCATGATTTGCTGGAAGCAAGGGAGCACCTTAGGCATAAATAAGCGAACTATTGGAAGGGAGATGTTATGAGTGGAAACATCCGGAATATCCTTATTGCAGTCGACGAATCAGAAAACGCAAAACGCGCCGTGATATATGTGAAAGATCTGCTCGCCGGATTACCGGGCTTTCATATTACCATCACGACCATAATCCCCCGGCCTCCGGAAGATTATTTCATTACAGAACAAGAAAAAAACGACTGGATCGAACATCAGAACAAAACAGCCCGGGGTATCCTAGAAGATTATCGCCAGATATTCATTCAAGCTGATTTCCGGGAAGAAGACGTGGTATCGCATCTGGTTATGAGAGAGTGTACATCACTTGCTGAATGCATTCTCGATGAACAAAAAAGCCTTTCCTGCGGAACAGTTGTCATCGGACGGCGGGGCATATCAAGGAAAGAGGAATTCATATTCGGAAGCACCTCCAGCAAGATCCTGCATACAGCCAAGGACTGCTCCGTTTGGGTAATAGAATAGAAACAGCAGATTCCGGGGATTCGTGGAAGCAGGAGCCGGGGACGTATTTTTCAGATACGGTATATTTATGATATCCTTAGTATGGTGGTGTTCGACGCTTGGTGCCTTTTCACGCTTGAAAAATGAAATAACTCTCTGTTAAGCTTTTTGAATGTCTGAGGAGCCTACGAAGGCAGGATTGCTTGTCAGGACTGTCGCAAAGATCCTCGATTTCATTATCATAGCAGCTGCAGCAGAAATAGTACCAAAAGCCGGATTCTATGCAGGATTAACCTATCTCCTGATAGGAGACAGCCTGTTTGACGGAAAAAGCTTGGGGAAAAAACTCGTGGGAATCAGTGTTATCTCGACGGTATCCCAGAAACCCTGTACCATCAGAGATTCCATAATAAGAAACAGCATATTCGGAGTTGGGTATTTTTTTTCAAGAATAATCTGGTTTGGATGGATTTTTGTCGTGCTGGTTGCAGTGTTTGAATTCATTATGATGCTTGGGAATAAAGACCATATGCGGCTTGGTGACGAAATGGCAAAAACGCTGGTTCTCGACAGCGCCCGGGTAAAACAGGAGGAATAATGTTTTTCCATAAAGTACTCGGATTGTTTTCGAACGATCTTGCAATAGATCTCGGGACGGCCAATACCCTCGTATTCGTAAAAGGCAAGGGGATTGTCTGCAATGAACCCTCTGTTGTCGTACTGCGAAAGGACAACAAGAAACCGGTAGCTGTCGGCGCCGAAGCGAAAAGGATGCTCGGGAAGACCCCTGCGAACATAATCGCCATCCGGCCCATGAAAGACGGGGTAATCGCCGATTTTGATGCCACCGGGGAAATGCTGAAATATTTCATAACAAAGGTCCATAACAGGAGAAGCTTTGTTTCCCCGAGAGTAATCATCGGGGTGCCTTCCGGGATCACACAGGTTGAACAGCGGGCTGTCAAAGATGCTGCCCAGGTTTCCGGAGCTCGCGAGGTATACCTGATAGGAGAGCCGATGGCTGCAGCAATAGGTGTTGGGCTCCCTGTCGGTGAACCTTCGGGTAATATGATCGTCGATATCGGTGGCGGTACTACGGATGTCGCTGTAATCTCACTGGACGGCGTTGTTTACAGCAAGGCTGTCCGCGTTGGCGGCGACAAGATGGATGACGCAATCATGGCGTTCATTAAGCGGAGATACAACCTTATGATCGGGGACATGACCTCAGAGCTGATAAAAATAAATTTAGGATCCGTCTATAAAGCAGAGGGCAGTGAGCAGCTGTCCATGGAGATCAAGGGAAGGGACCTCATTTCAGGCATACCGAAGACCCTGACCATTAATGAAGCGGAAATCAGGGAGGCCCTCACCGAACCGGTCAATGTCATTCTCGATACTATTAAGGTAGTTCTTGAAAATACACCTCCTGAACTGGCCTCCGATATCGTTGATAGAGGCATCATACTTGCTGGTGGAGGAGCTCTCCTGAAAGGGCTCGATCAGCTCATCCGGCAGGAAACCGGCCTCCCTGTCTTCATTGCAGACGATCCTCTCACTGCCATCGTACGCGGTGTCGGCAAGATGCTCGATGAAATCGATCTCCTCAGAAGAGTAGCCATTAATCTGTAATGAACAGGAAAAGGCTTCTGCTTTTTCTGTTCATCCTCGGTTCGCTCGGCATCATGACATACCAAAGCAACCGGCCTCCCATCCTGCCACTCACATTTCTTACGAATGCCCTGAACGGATTTTATTCTGCAAAAGAATCTGTTCAGGAATTCATCAGCGCCCCGTTTAGAAGGATGCTCCTCAGAGAGCAGGAAAACAGAAAGCTGAGATCCGAGCTGTCAAACTTGCTCAAAGAACAACAGGCATGGCAGGAAGCATTCCGTGAAAACCAGAAACTCAGGTCACTGCTCACACTAAGGGAAAAGGAACAGCACTATGTCACGACCGCACGCGTCGTAGCCCGGGGAACGGATCAATGGTCAAATACGTTTGTTCTCGACAAAGGCCTCGCAGACGGCATCAAAAAGGATATGATCGCGATAACAGACAAAGGCCTCGTAGGAAAAATCGCCGATGCGTCTCATTCCTATGCATATCTGCTTCTCCTCACCGATATAAACTTCTCGGCAGCCGCGCGACTTCAGGAAAGCAGGACCGAAGGGGTTCTTTCAGGTACCGGATTCAGGACATGCCAGTTAAAATACATCCCGTATGATGAAGACTTGAAAGAGAGAGCCATCATAGTCACATCCGGGCTCGATTCCCTGTTTCCGGCAGGGATACCATTAGGATACATATCAAAAGTGAGCAAAAGAGAAAGCGGTATCTTCCAGTACATAGAAGTTATCCCCTTCGTTGACAACACCAAAACAGAAGTAGTAGCGATCATCAGGAGAACGTGAAATACCTTCTCTGGGCAGGAGTAACTTTTTTGATATTCGGTATTCAGGGAAGCATATCGTTCTTTGATATTACCCCGAACTTCACCGTAATTTTGGCCTGCTACGCAGGCATCCGCGGAGGAGAGGGCAAAGGGCTCTTCTTCGGCTCCCTGATCGGCATTGCCGAAGACAGTCTCTCCGGCGCCCTTCTCGGACCACATCTGTTAAGCAAGGGCCTGATCGGTTACCTCTCCGCCTTTTTATACAGTAAGCTTTTTGTCTGGACCCCTGTGCTGGGGATATTCACCGTTATAGTCCTCACTATCGTTGACGGGATCATCGTTTATACGGCACGGAGCGTTTTTGGCACGATGCCCGCAGGTATCGGCGCGGCGGCTTTCATCATCGCTATCCAATCCCTCTTCAATGCTCCGGTAGGAATATTTTTGAAAAAAAAGCAGGAGTAGGAACAGATAACGGCAAATGCTGCAAGAAAAATGTCCGCCTTTTTTCATAATGGAATGCATCGCTGATGAACACACAGGGTGAATCCGAGAAAATCTCTGTAATCAGTTACTTCGTGATCGCTGCGTTCCTTTTGCTGATCATGAGGCTCTGGCAGTTGCAGATCCTCCAGGGCGATGAATACAGAAAACTCTCAGAGGCCAACAGACTTCGGATTGTGAATATCCCGGCTCCGCGCGGCATAATCTTCGACAGAAATCATACCCCTCTTGTAAAGAATTCCGCATACTATTATGCCTCGGTAATACCCGGAGAATTTGACCAGACGAAAGTAAGCTCTCTTGCAAGCATTCTGGAGCTTCCTGCTGAAGAGATATATGCACGGATAAACATATCAGGGGCAAGTCCGATCGTTCCGGTGAGGCTGAAGCAAGGGCTATCTCTCGAGGAAATTGCTTATATCGAGGCGCGGAAATCTGATTTCCCCGGACTTATGATCGAAGCCGAGGTAAGCAGAGAATACCCTTACGGCGACCTCGGTTCCCACCTTATCGGGTATCTCGGTAAACCAGGTCCTACCCAGTTAGAGGACCCCGGTTTTCGGGACGTTCCTCCGGACATGTTTGTCGGCCAATGGGGGATCGAGAAACTCTTTGATCAGTCCCTGAGAGGCATTCCCGGAAAGCGGGTCATCGAAGTCAACGCCCTCGGCAGGCAGTTACGCATGTTGCAGGAGATACCTCCGTCAAAGGGGAATGACATAACAATCAGTATCGACCTGAATCTTCAGCAAGAAGCGGAAAAAGCGTTCGGAGACAGAGCCGGGGCCCTCGTTGCCATGAAACCCGATACCGGAGAGCTGCTGGGAATGATCAGCAAGCCTTCATTTGATCCTAACCTGTTTACGAGAGGAATGAGCCATGAACAATGGATGGCCATCACCGCAGACAGAAAAAATCCAATGCTGAACAGGGCGCTGCAGAGTCAGTATCCGCCGGGATCGACTTTCAAAATTGTGACTGCTCTCGCGGGGCTTGAGACGGGTGCAATCAATCCTGATATGAAAGTTGACTGCAGGGGTGGTATCAGGTTAGGCAACCGTCATTTTGGCTGCTGGCGACGGGAGGGGCATGGAGTGGTTTCCCTCCACAGGGCAATCGTTGAGTCATGTGACGTGTACTTTTATGAAGTCGGCAGACGCCTTGGCATAGACAGGATTTACGATTATGCGACCCGTCTCGGTTTGGGGAAAAAGACAGGAATTGAGCTCGGAGAAGAGCGTCAGGGACTGATCCCGAACACGGCATGGAAAAAAGAAACCAGAAAGCTCCCTTGGTTCCCCGGAGAAACGCTAAACGCAGCCATAGGCCAGGGATATGTCGCGGTAACACCGATACAGCTGGCATTTTTGACGGGTGCCGTTGCCAACAACGGAACACTTTATCACCCGGGCTTGATAAAAAATCAGGAACCGCTTGTCGCAGGAAAGCTGACGGCAAACACTGAAAATCTCGAGATCATCAAAAAAGGTCTTTTTGGGGTTGTCAATGAACATTCGGGAACAGGCTGGGCCGCAAAATCATCCCTTACCACCGTTTGCGGGAAGACAGGCACAGCCCAGGTCGTAGGTTACCGGAAAGGGATGTCGGCCCAGTCCGAGCGGTTCAGGGACCACGCGTGGTTTGTCGCATTTGCACCTGATGAAAACCCTGAAATCGCCCTTGCCGTCATTGTTGAGCATGGCGGGCATGGTGGAGCCGCAGCTGCACCGATAGCAAAAATCGCGATTGAAGCATACATGAAGCCGAAGGAGTCCCTTGACCTTCAGTAGCAGCGCACTTATTATAGAAACATGGGTATTCTGCAATGCATAGGCAACACCCCTCTTGCCTGTATTGATTCAAATCCAAACCCGAAGGTACAAGTGTATGCAAAGCTCGAGGGCAACAATCCCGGGGGTTCTATCAAGGACAGGATCGCCCTTTTCATGATAGAGACTGCCGAGAGGGAAAACAGACTTACCCGGGACAAGATAATCCTTGAAGCCACTTCAGGGAATACCGGAATCGGCCTAGCGATGGTCGCTTCGGCAAAAAAATACCGGGTAAAGCTCACGATGCCGTCATGTGTCAGTATAGAGAGAAGAAGAATTCTTGAGGCATTCGGTGCAGAATTGATATTGAGCCCTTCTAACGAGGGCACAGACGGGGCCATCAGACTGGCACACAGGATTCTCTCAGAGGACCCCGAGAGATATTTCATGCCGAACCAGTTTGATAATAAAGCAAATGTTCTGGCTCACTACGAAACAACCGGTAGGGAAATCATCGAACAGACCAGGGGAAGAATCACCCACTTTGTCGCGGGGATGGGGACGACGGGAACCCTTATGGGAGTGGGCAAGAGACTGAAGGAGCTCAATAAAGAGATAAAGATCATAGGCGTTGAACCGGTGCATCATCACAGAATTCAGGGCCTGAAGAATATGTCCGAATCAATCAGGCCAAAGATTTTCGATGAGAGCAGACTTGATGAGAAACGTACCGTAAACGATGAGGAAGCCTTTGATACAACACGGATACTTGCGATTAAGGAGGGAATCTTTGTCGGCATGTCCAGCGGGGCAGCCATGCATATCGCGTTACAGAAATCGAGCGAGATCAGGGAAGGAGTCATCGTCGTCATCCTGCCGGACAGGGGAGACCGTTATCTCTCCACCTCTCTGTTTACCTCTGTCTGCGCAAAGTGCCCGCCATAACATCCTATGCTCCGCATAGACCGCAGGCTTCTCCAAAATTTTGACTGGATTACTCTGGCCGTTGCTATTCTGATCTGTCTTGTCGGCATTATGACAATATACAGCGCCACACGACCTCTTTCAGATGAGCCTCACCTGTCTTTCTACCTGAAACAGATTCTCTGGCTTGCTCTCGGGCTTTTTGCTCTGTTGCTGGTAGCGTGGGTTGATTACATCTGGATAGAGAGATCGTCACGGATTCTCTATATCGGGGGAATCTTTCTCCTCGTAGCAGTATTTTTCCTCGGCAGGACCGGTATGGGTGCCCAGAGATGGCTGAGCATCGGTCCCGTCTCGTTCCAGCCTTCTGAGTTTTTTAAGACCGTCTACATAATCATGCTCGCACACTATTTAAGCATTCTCAAAAGCCCGCTCGACGCAGGTTCACTCCTCAGGGTATTTTTCTTCCTAACACTTTTCCCGTTTATTCTCCTGGTAAAGCAGCCTGATCTCGGGACAGCCCTCATAATCCTCATGATCTTCCTTTCGCTCATTATCGCACGGGGCCTGCATAAGAAAGTTGCTGTCCTTGTTATTCTTCTCAGTCTCATATCTCTTCCCTTTCTCGGGAATATTTTCTGGGAGGGTCTCAGAGATTACCAAAAAAGCAGGCTGGTTGCCTTTATCGAACCGGAGACAGATCCGACCGGCGTCGGCTATCAACTGAATCAATCAAAGATTACGGTCGGATCAGGCATGTTCCTCGGGAAGGGATATCTGCACGGCACCCAGGGCCCATTCCGTTTTCTGCCGGAAAAACATACCGATTTTGTCTTTGCGATCTTTGCGGAAGAATGGGGGTTTTTGGGGAGTTCTATTCTCATGCTTCTCTATCTTATCCTGATTCTGCGCGGGCTTGATACAGCCCAGAAAGCTAAGGACGACTTCGGAAGGCTCCTCGCACTGGGCATTACATTCATGTTCCTTATGTATCTTTTCATCAATATCGGCATGACACTTGGACTGATGCCCGTCGTCGGAATACCATTGCCCTTCATCAGTTATGGCGGGACAGCCCTTCTCTCAAATCTCATTGCAGTCGGCATCCTCATCAATATCAGAACCCACCGCTTCGAACTCTTTCATTAAACTGATTCCTTTTGGTATAATTTTTGTCTACCCGATCTTATACAGAACGACATAAGTCCAGCGTTGTTTGTCATTCCGGCTTGGCCGGAATCTTTCTGTAGAAGAAGGATTTCCGACTTCTCTCATTCCGAAAGTGTCAGGGATGGGATTGAGGAAATGACATATACATACTGTCTTTATGTATATTATCGAACATGTTAGTGCTTTCTTGTTTACAGGCGGCGTAGCTCAGTTGGTTAGAGCATGCGGCTCATATCCGCAGTGTCCGGGGTTCAAATCCCTGCGCCGCCACCAATCATTTCACCCTCTATATGGGTGCTAACATCCACACTTGGCAAGCACATGATGAAAAATACTGATTTTTACTTGTACTGTTGTTTTTTATGGAAACTCGTCAATCAGAATGCTTATTGCTCACTTATATCGCAAGACCTGACCCTCTGATCAGCATAAAATAAGGAGACAACAACCTCTCAGGGAGGAACGATCGAGAATGACCGAAAAATAGTTTCTCTCCGGTTCTATCCAAATATCTCTTTTACACGTCCTACTTCTCCACCGTCTAAACGCACCTTAATTCCATACGGATGGACAGGTGATTTCGTCAAAATATCTTTAACAATCCCCTCTGTGAGTTTCCCGGTCTGTTGGTCTCTCTTCAGTATGATTAAAACCCGCAAGCCAGGCAGTATATTGCAGCGTCTGGTTCCATCCATATTAAGGCTGCTCCCTAATTTTTTCTTTACAATGATACTCATCCACTTTTATGCACCCTTGTATTTAATAACAGATGGATGTCACAACGAAAGAAGCTGTACCGTCAGGTCTGCGCACAATAACTTCTTCACCCTCTGTCCTGCGTAACAATGCTTTCGCCATAGGGGAATCAATACTGATAAAATTCCTGTCAGCATCAAATTCATCAGGTCCGACAATGCGATATCGGAAAACGTTCCCATCGGAATCCTCAATTTCAACCCATGCGCCAAAAAAGACTCTTGAAGTATCTTTAGGAATTCTATCCACTACAATCAACTCGCTCAATCTCTTCGTAAGAAATCGTATACGGGAATCAATTTGTCTTAACTGCTTTTTCCCATAGATATACTCTGCGTTCTCGGAACGATCCCCCATAGCAGCAGCCTCAGCAACCGCCTGAGTAACCTGAGGGCGTTTGATCTTCCACAGATAGGAGAGTTCCTTACTTAAATCTCTATGTCCTTCAGGTGTAATATACGGTGAGACGTTTATTTTATTCATTATTATTTTGGCACTTCAATATCTTCATATCCCTTACCGGATTCAGCCATTAATCGGACACGTTCCGGCTTCATTCGAATAACAACATATTGAGGTTCTGCCGGGTCTTTAATATATTTCTTAAGAATTGGAACGGCTTCATACAATTTTAACTTATCATCGTTATTGGTACTAACAGTGCAAGGTCCGGCAATCCTAAGGTGCTTTCCCTCTCTGTCGCTGAAACAGTATTCTGCGTAAGGAACTTCCCCTATCTGCATGATTTTCTCGGTCCCATCCGTGGTTGCAGCCCACAGTTCACGGCGGCAACCGGCGTATCGTGGCCTAAACATTAAACCTGAAATTAATAATGTCCCCGTCCTGTACTTCATAGGATTTGCCTTCGAGCCTCAGAAGGCCTTTCTCCCTGGCAGTGTGCATACTGCCTGACACAATAAAGTCTTCATAGGAAATGACTTCTGCCCTGATAAAACCCCTCTCGATATCCGAGTGAATCTTTCCCGCCGCTATCACTGCATTCGTATTGCTCCTCACAGTCCATGCCCTCACCTCATCTTTTCCGACCGTAATAAATGATATCAGCCCGAGCAGTCTATAGCATGTTCGTATCAGTCTGTGTGAAGCCGGTTCTTCAATACCGAGTTCCCTCAGGAACGGGTCCCGTTCGTTGTCAGGAAGCTGCGATATCTCCATTTCCACTTTTCCGCAGAGGGTCAGGGTATCCGCTGATCGATAACAATGCAGGAGGGATGATTCAAGCGTCTTCGCATATTCTGCATCGTCATCCCTTTCCCCACTGTTAAGGACAATGACCTTTGGAATCGTTGACAAAAACTGCAGGTGTCTCATAGTCTTCATTTCCTCACCGGTAAATGCAACGTCTCTCAGTGCTGTCTCTTGCAAAAGGTGATCCCTGCATTTCAGGAGCAGTCTCTTTTCCGTTTCATCAGGTTTCTTCCCGCGCTTCTTCCCTTCCTCCATGCGTTCGAGACGTGTTTCTATGAATGAGAGGTCAGAGAAGATCAGTTCGAGTTCAACCGTCTCAACGTCTCTCACCGGGTTTATGCTTTCCATAGGATGAGCAACGGATTCATCGTAAAAGGCTCTCACCACATGGACGATGGCATCGGCGTCCTTTATGAGGTCAAAGATTTTCTTGTTCAGTTTGAGATCACCTTTCGTGAGGCCGAGATAATCGAGATACTCGATCGTTGCATACGTCGTTTTTTTCGGCCTGTAAATGCCGGACAGCGTGTCAATGTCCGCATGAGGCACCTTCACAACACCGATATTCGGCTCGCCGGAAACTGTCGGATATACCGTTGTCTCAGTATTCAGTCCCGTCAGCGCATTGAAAATAGTAGTTTTTCCTGCATTCGACAAACCAATAAGCGCAACTTTCATTTTTCCTCCATGTTTAGTATTAAGTTACTGCAGGGAGCCAGCTCCGGCAGCAAAATTATTAATTATAAACGAATCATTCCAGCAAAAGCGAGCTTTCGGATAATTCCAGGGACCGATCCTGTGATTAAATTGTCATGAAGGTTGACGAATATATACGCGGGGAAGAAGGCAATCCCGGCGAATCCCTGCCCGGACTGAAATAGGGGCTACCTGAAGACCCGTTATTGTTTCATGTGGGAAAAAAAGTAGCATAGCACAACTCCAGCCTGCCTCAGCATAGTCTGATCTGTACCCAATTATTTTAAGATCTTTTGTAATCGTCATCACAGGAATCCTGTCAGAAGTATGGCAACATTGAAGTAACAATGTTTTCCTATTCTCAGGTAGTTTTTCCGCTGAAGCTCTAAAGGTAACATTGAACTGAACTATTAGGGAGGACTGTTATGTCATGGAAATGCCCATTATGTGGTCAAGAAAATCAGGAAACGTATAACAAATGCGCATGCGGCTATTCTGGTAACGGGGCTGTTCTCATCAAAGAAGAACTTGAGGACTATCAACCTGTTTCAGAAGAAAGTGTACAGTATTTTCATATCCCCTCAGATTGCACAATTGATCAAACGCCGTCGTTACAAGAACCACCAAAAAGTCGTGATGTACAAGCCCAGGAAAGTCATGACTCAAAAAGCAGTGCGCCTGATGAAGAAGTGATCAAAGAGATCGATTCCTGGTTGTTTACCTTTTCACGTGGAGATGGCTGCATATCTATTGGCACACCAGCATTGCAGTCCTTCAAGTTGAAAATATCTTCGGAAGACTTGGAGGACCTACTGGAATTTCTGTATCAAAAGACTGACAATGAAAAGACAATCAGGAAACTCAACCTTTCAGCAGCAGACATAATAGGGGTAATTGATAAGGTGGATAGGTTGATCGACGAAAAAAAATCAAAAGTTTCCATTAAGTTTACCAGCGATGAGCTACAGGAAATCACCGATTTCATTAATGTACAATTGAAGATATAGATCATTTGAAGGCTGCTCCAAAACCTCAATACAGATAACAAATCTCTCGATATCGGGAATTCCTTTTGCCAATATATTTGAGCCCAGGAAAATCAAAAGTCTCGCGCTTTTACGCCATTATTTACTTCCATTTTGTGCAAAATATTTAGCAAACGAACATTCAAGGTATTAACAGAATATAAAGACGTTAATTGCTGAAGTTTCCCGTGGCAGGCAGCAGAT
This sequence comes from Thermodesulfovibrionales bacterium, assembly GCA_963715195.1. GTDB lineage: Bacteria > Nitrospirota > Thermodesulfovibrionia > Thermodesulfovibrionales > SM23-35 > JALHSV01. Next base: position 199,587 of record CAVQRT010000002.1, read on the forward strand.
CTTAAGCTGTCCTAATCAGATCTTGTCCAATGCCTGTTTCAGGTCGGCGATCAGGTCTTGCACATCTTCAAGCCCGAGGGCAATGCGGACAAGGTTGTCCACCATGCCAATTGCGTGACGGTATTCCTCAGGATAGTCGAAGAATGACATCACCGACATCTGTGTCACAAGGCTTTCACTCCCGCCAAGACTCGGAGTTATCAGGAAAAGTTCAAGGGAATCTATGAATTTCCGCGTCTCTTTGTCACCGCCTTTGACCAGGAAGGTGATCACGCTGCCGAATCCCTTCATCTGCTCTGCTGCTATGCGGTAGTCGGGATGCGATTTAAGGCCTGGATACCAGACCTTCTCGATTTTCGGATGGGCCTCGAGCATACGCGCAATCTCAATCCCGGCACGGTTGTGATGCTCCATGCGAAGCGCGAACGTCTTTAGCCCACGTTCGAGCAGAAAACAGGTGAGTGGACCGGGTGTCGCACCAATCATCCGCTGCATGCGGTAGAGGTCATTCAGCAGGGCATGTTTGCCGAGGGAAACTCCGGCAAGCAGGTCATTATGACCGCCGAGATACTTGGTAGCAGAATGGATAACAAGATCAACACCCATTTCAAGAGGTTTGATATTGTAAGGCGTACCCAGTGTTGCATCAATAATGGTCATAATCTGATGTTGTTTCGCAACGTTCACAATCGCCGGGATATCCATAACCCGGAGATAGGGATTCGTCGGCGACTCGGTAAAGATGATATTTGTATCGGGCCGGATCGCCCCTGCAATGGCATCTGCGGTCGGGTCTACCAGTGATACTTCTATGCCGAACTCCGCCAATTTTTTAGTTGCGAAATCGCGGGTCTGGCGGTAGCAGTCATTCGTGAAGATGATATGCCCGTCGCGGCGCATATATGCAAGCAGCGTCAGAATAACTGCACTCATGCCGGTAGCAAACAGAAGCGCCCGTTCGGCACCTTCAACAGCAGCGAGCTTGCGTTCGCACTCCTCCTGTGTAGGGTTACCATAGCGTCCGTACTCATGGCCGCGTAACACACGGCCTTCGCTCTTTGCCTTCATGAAATCATACACTTCAGCAGTAGAATCGAAATAATAATTAGACGTCTGGACTATCGGCGTAGATACCGAGTAGTAAGCTTTGGGAGACCTTCCCAAGCCGTGGATTGCAAGGGTAGCTGCGTTCCACTGCCTGGATCGTGAAGACTTTTTCGGCATCAGCTAACTCCTTTTCCGCAAAGCGTTCTGAAGGGCTTCCCTGACCGCTTCTACACGCGGGGGCAACTCAATCGGTTTGTTGGCGAAATGGCAGGGAAAGTCGAGCGCTTCCTCGTGGTAGCGGACCTTGAAGTCAGTGAACTTGAGTCCGTGTGCTGTTGATATGACCACGACACGTTCTGATTTGTCTATTTTGCTGCTTGAAAGCAGTTTAATCATTACCGCAAGAGCAACACCGGTGTGAGGGCAGTTGAACATGCCGGTCTTGTCACCGAGCGCAGCGGCATCGGCTAACTCCTGTTCAGTAGCCTGCTCGACAATACCGTTGAATTGCTTCAGTGTGCGGACAGCCTTCTCGTAACTCACTGGATTACCGATCTGAATGGCGCTTGCAAGAGTCTTTTGCGCCTCAATCGGTTCAAAGGCCTCGAAGTTTTTCTGATATGAGCGGTAGAGCGGATTAGCGCGTTCAGCCTGGGCAACCACAATTCGGGGCAGTTTGCTGATCAACCCAAGGTCGCGCATCATAAGGAACCCATTCCCAAGCGCGGAGACGTTCCCGAGATTGCCGCCGGGTATAATGATTACATCAGGCGTATCCCACTCAAATTGCTGAATAATCTCTATGCCAACGGTTTTCTGCCCCTCGATCCGCAAGGAGTTCATCGAATTTGCGAGGTACATGGTTTCATCTTTTGTAATCTCTTTCACGATGCTCATGCAGCCGTCAAAGTCAGTATCAAGCGACAACACCAGCGCCCCGTTGGAGATTGGCTGAATGAGCTGCGCAACAGAAATTTTTCCCTTCGGCAGGAGGACAATGGACTGAATACCGGCGGCTGCGCAGTAAACTCCAAGAGCAGCTGAAGTATCGCCGGTAGATGCACAGACAACAGCCTTGATCGGCGCTCCTTCGCTAATCATCTGTTTGACCTGCGACACGAGCACTGTCATGCCGAGGTCCTTAAACGAACCGCTGTGGGAATTACCGCAGAGCTTGATCCAGAGATCATTCAGTCCGAGCATCATACCGAACCGCTCGGCCCAGAACAGATTGGTCCCTCCTTCGTAGAGCGAGACGATATTGTTGTTATCAATCTGCGGCAGGATCCATTCCTTCTTCCCCCAGACGCCGGAGCCGTATGGCCATTCTGAGGACTTATAGCGTTCATCGAACAGCTTCATCCAGGCCTTTGCATCACGTTGGGCAAGTGCGTTGAGATCATGCTGCACTTCCAGAAGCGAGCCGCAGGTCTTACATCGATAAATGATCGTGTTGAGCGGATACTTCGCCTGACACTGCTGATTTATGCATTGAAACCAAGCCTGATATGACATTGGTATTACATCCTTTTGACCGGTTTTACAACGAGAGCAGAACCGTATTTTCCCCTCGCTATAGGCAAGGATATCATATTGATCAGAAGATGATCAATATGCATGGCCGCCGGTTTTAACAGATTGGACGCGCTGTCATCTGCACCATTTCCGCGCATTCTGGAACATCCTGAGCCAGGGCGATGCTGTGAGATTCTGTTTCCAGTCTCCCGGCATATATGCCCACTGCCATTTCAGAAATGTCCTCTCCGGATGGGGCATCATGGCGAGGTGTCGTCCGTCAGGAGAGCAGAGCGCTGTCATGCCAGACGGGGAACCATTTGGATTGAAGGGATATACCTCAGTATATTCATTATTGTCGTCTACAAAACGTACAGGCGCCAGTTCTCTGTGAAGCACCTCCTCCATGATATCACTGTCGGGGAAAATGAGCCTCCCCTCGCCATGTGCAACCCAAACACCCAGTGTCGAGCCTTCCATTCCCTGGAGCATGATTGAAGGACTGCGCATTATGGAAACAGTTGAAAATCGTGATTCAAATCTTCCTGATCTGTTCCGGACAAACCTCGGCTGAATATGGTCGGGGATTCCTCTCCAGGGTATCCAGCCGAGAAGCGCCATGAGCTGACACCCGTTGCAAACCCCCAGACTAAATGTATCGGGTCTTTCATAGAAGTCCTGAAACTGTTCGAACAGCTTCTCATTGAACCGGATAACGCCTGCCCAGCCTTTTGCCGAATCAAGGACATCAGCGTAGCTGAACCCCCCGACAAAAGCCAGCCCCCTGAAATCGTTCAGGTTCGCAGCTCCGTCAAGCAGGTCCGTCATGGTAATATCCCATACCTCAAATCCTGCATGATAAAAGGCTGAGGCCATTTCACGGTCACCATTGCTGCCCTCTTCCCGTAAGATAGCCACTTTGGAGATCTTATTCTGTAATCCCCCCTGCCCCCCTGCCAAAAAGGGCGGCACGATGGAATTTTCCGGAATAAAAGTGAATTTATACTGAGGACCTTTTCTGTCAAAATTGACCCTTCTCTCCTCTTCAACACAGTCGGGGTCCGCCTGGAGTCTGTCGAGCTGGTAGCTCGTCTCTTCCCAGACGGCCCTGAGTTTCTGCATGCTTTCTTTCAAAATTATTTGGTCATTCACCTGAATGATGATTTGTTTCTCTGGCAAGGTCTTGCCGATTATCTGATAAGGGATATCGGCTTGTTTCAACATATCCGATATTCTTTGTTCCCGCTCCGGGAAATATTCGATGACAAACCCAAGTTCTTCAGAAAATAATACTGAGAGTTCCGGGTTCTGTGTTCTAAATTCCGAGTTTTTTCCCATCCCCCGACCGTTGCTCATGGTTGCTTCCAGGCCGCAGTTGCCTCCGAATGCCATTTCAAGGAGGGTTACAATCAGTCCGCCATCGCTTCTGTCGTGACCTGAAAGTATCAGGTCATCTTCAATAAGTTGCTGGATAATGCGAAACGCTCTTTTCAGGAGTTGAGGGTCATCGACATCAGGGGCTTCGTCCCCGATCTGCCCGTACACATGGGCAAAAGCAGAACCTCCGGTCCTGTATTTTCCTCCGCCGAGATCGATATAGAGCAGCCGGCTTTCTCCCGGCCTTTTGATGTCCGGCGAAATAACCTTCGATATATCAGGACAGGTAACGTATGCCGAAATGACGAGATTTCCGGGAGCCTTCACTATCTCGGGCTTATTCGACGTATCCACAACTTTGGCAGCCATGGACAGACTGTCCTTACCGCCGTCCACTGCTATCCCGAGTTCGAGGAGGATATCCCTCAATGCAAGAGCTGCATCATAGAGTCTGGCGCCCTCACCCGGAAGCTTCGCTGCCCACATCCAGTTTGCGGAACATTTGATATCTTCGATTTCGCTCACCTTTGCCCAGACAATATTTGTAAGGGCTTCACCGACACTCATACGGGCCATTGCCCCGGGGTTAATCAACCCTTTTATCGGCTGTTCACCGATCGAGATGGCAACGCCGGTCAGACAAAAATGGCTCTGGCCCACGACAGCAACATCCGACAATGTTACCTGAAGCGGGCCAACGCATTGCTGCTGCACGATGAGACCGGTAACGGACCGGTCAACCTTATTCGTAAGGAATCGCTTGGAGCCGACTGATACGAGTCGCAATACTCTTCCCACAGCATCCAAAAGCGTAATGTTCTCCGGCAATTTCAACGGCTCAAGAACCGGTGGAATGCGCCCAAGGTTGAATGTCTTCTGCGGCATTGCACCAAGGACTTTTGAGAGGTCGAGATGAACCGGTGTAGTTCCGTCTGTCGCGTCATGAATCACAATATAACCGTCGCCGGTAATCTCCCCGATAATTGCACAGGGCACCTTCTCCCTTTTACAAAACGCAAGAAATTCACCTGTCCTGTCGGGCTGCAAAAGGAGTGCATCCTGCTCCTGGTACTCAGCACCCCAGATTTCGAGCACTGAAAGGGTGTGATCACCGAGCTGGATATTTCTGATCCCGATCTTTGCGCCGGCGGGATAAATGATTTCCTTGACTACGTTGCAGTTGCCGCCGGCCCCCTGGTCGTGTATGCTGACGATGGGATTCCGTTCACCCATTTCAACGCATGTCCTGATGACCCGGTTAACCTTCTGCTCCATCTCCGCATCCCCGCGCTGAACAGCGCTGAAATCGAGCTCGGCTATGTTTTCGCCCTGTATCATGCTCGACGCGGCACCGCCACCGATGCCGATTCTGAACGCAGGGCCGCCTATCTTCACCACATGCATGCCTTTTTCAGGCGGGCCTTTCTCAATATGACGGCTGTCTATCTGTCCAACACCGCCGGTAAACATGATGGGCTTCACCCATTCCCGTCGCTCGCCATCAGGCAGACGCAATCCGAACGACCGGGTAAAACCCTGGATGACCGGCTCACCGAATTTATTGCCGTAATCCGAGGCACCATTGCTTGCCTCGATTTCGATCTGCAATGGTGATGCAAGATTTAGCGGATAGGCAAAGAAAGGCTCTTCCCAAGGCAATGAATAGCCAGGGATATGGAGGTTGCCGACACAATATGCGGCTGTACCGGCAATTACCAGGCTGCCCCTGCCGGTGGCATGAACATCCCGTATCCTTCCGCCGGTTCCTGTCTCCGCTCCGGGAAACGGAGCGACTCCCGTCGGGAAATTATGCGTCTCGGCAGTAAAAATGATGTGATACAGGGGATTTTCCTTCTGAAAGCGGCACGGGTTGCCGGGGAAATCCGGGAGAATGGTTTGCACAGGATATCCGCAGACAGCGCTCGAATTGTCTTTGAAAGCAATGACGCTGTTAACGGGATTGGACCGCAGCGGCTGCATAATGATATCCATGAGGGTATGGGGCATTTCCGCTCCATCTATGATGAGCCGCCCCTTAAAGAACCAGTGGCGTGAGTGCTCGCTGTTTGACTGCCCTAGATCAAAACACTCGACATTGGTCGGGTTCCTGCCGATTACATGCACGAACAGATTATAGTAATATTCGATATCCCATTTATCGAGGCCCAGCCCCATTTCGGCATTCATCTTCTTCAGTGCATCTCTGCCGTTTTCGATCAAAGGAACAATCCTAACCGGTTCAGGCTTGATGCCTGTCTCGAACGTGGTAAGCGTCTCCGGATAGAGACACTCTGTCATGCGGTCGTGGATGAGAGAAAGGAATGATTCAAGGATTCGAGGATTCAAGGGTTCGGAAGATATACTTTCGTTCGCTTGGACCCTTCCCTTGAAAATTAATTTATATCTCCTTGATCGTTCAATCCGCATAATCTTGGTCAAACCGCATGCATGGCAGACCGAAACGGCATTCGTCGACCAAGCCGTCATGAAGTTCATACGCGGACCCACCTCAACAATACAGTTATCGGCACCCTTTTTATGAAAAGGGGGCGAGGGGGAATTACTACCAATCAAAAAACTCCGGTCAGATAAATTCTCCGGTTCGAATGTCTCCGCAAGGAGCCATCGGAGCATCTTTCTTTCACCGTCCGAAAGCGGGGCTGTTGTCTCAATATTGAAACAGAATTCGGTCTCGATATCCCCTATTTCAGGAAAAATGTTCTGCTTTGCGAGGAATACCAATGCATGCTTCTTTGCAGGTGGCAAGGCCGGCGTGCGATAGAGATGCAAGAGCTTCATCGGGGTTATTGTATCAAACATGCAGGGTTGTAATGCCTTATCGTTTTTGACCGAACACCCTTCCAAAGATATAGTCTACATTTTTCAGATAATATTTCAGGTCGAAGATATTCCCTATCTCCTTTGCAGTCAGATATCTTTTGATATCCGTATCCCGGGAGAGCAATTTCCTGAACTGAGATTCTGTCTTCCAGCTCTTCATGGCATTCCGTTGCACAATATCATACGCATAATCCCTGCCGAGACCCTTGTCAATCAGCGCGAGCATAACCCGCTGGGAATTGAAAAGACCAAAGCTCCTGGCTATATTCTCCTTCATTCTCTTCGGATAGACGTGGAGTTTATCAAGGATCCCTTTGATCCGGTGCAGCATGTAATCTGTGAGGATCGAGCTGTCGGGGATGATGACACGCTCGACCGAGGAATGGGATATATCACGTTCATGCCAGAGCGCGATATTCTCCAGAGCAGCCAGAGCGTTTGACCTTACAAGCCGTGCGAGGCCGGAAAGATTTTCACACCCGACCGGATTACGCTTGTGTGGCATGGCCGATGACCCTTTCTGTCCGGCCATAAACGGTTCCTCAGCCTCGCGCACCTCTGTTCTCTGAAGGTGCCGTATTTCGAGAGCGATTTTTTCGACGGAAGCTGCTACGAGTGCAAGGGAGGAAAGATATTCCGCATGTCTGTCCCTCTGGACTACCTGTGTGGCGACTGGTTCAGGCTTCAGCCCGAGTTTTTTGCAGACTTTTTCTTCAACAGCCGGAGGAACATTGGAGAAGGTGCCGACTGCTCCCGAAAGCTTTCCGATACTGACCGTTTCCCGTGCTTTTCTGACCCGTGAAAGATTTCTCTTCATATCCTCATACCAGAGAGCGAATTTGAGGCCGAATGTCATGGGCTCCGCATGGATTCCGTGACTTCGCCCGATGATCAGGGTTTCCTTGTATTTATATGCCTGTTTCTTCAGGACATCCATGAGTTCGATGATATCCTTTATGATCATATCTGCTGCCTCCCTCATGAGAAGCGCAAGGGCAGTGTCGAGGATATCTGAAGAGGTCAGTCCCTTGTGGATAAATCTGGACTCGGGACCAAGGCTCTGTGCTACCGAGGTGAGAAATGCGATAACATCATGTTTCACGACCTTTTCTATCTCGTCAATTCTGTTGACATTGAACGCCGCTTTTTTCCTGATTGCGCTGAGGGCGTCCCCCGGTATCTCCCCAAGTTCTGCCCATGCTTCGCATACCGCAATCTCGACATCAAGCCATTTGCGGTATTTCTGTTCAAGATCCCACAGCTTTCCCATCTCCGGACGCGTATACCGTGCTATCATGGCACCCCCTCCAATCATGAAACTCGAATCTTTGAATGCATCATTGTACCACCCTATCCCCTTGCAAAAAAAGACATTTCTATGGTAATCTTTCCTTCCTGAAGGAAAAGCCGTAACCTCGCTTTGCGGGATACGTCTTTCTGTTACAAATAATTCGTACAGAAAAATCCCTGTAAGTTAAGGGATTTTGACAGGAGGAGAACAAACATGGTAGCTGCAATGAAGGAACTGCTTGAAGCAGGAGTGCATTTCGGACATCAGGTAAAACGGTGGCATCCGAAGATGAAGAAATACATCTTCGGGGAGCGCAACGGCATCTATATTATTGACCTTCAGAAGACGGTCAAGGGCCTCGAGGATGCATACCATTTTGTCAAAAATGTTGCGATTGCCGGAGCGCCGGTGCTGTTCGTCGGCACAAAGAAACAATCCCAGGACTCCATTAAGGAAGAAGCCGAGCGGTCGGGTGCATTTTACATCAACCAGCGCTGGCTTGGCGGCATGATGACAAATTTTTCGACCATCAAGAAAAGCATAGAAAAGTTAAAAAAGATTGAGACCATGAAAGAGGATGGCACGTATGAACTGCTCCCCAAAAAAGAGGTTGCCGTCCTTGAAAAGGAAAGAAGTAAATTAGAAAAGAATCTCTCCGGCATCAAAAATATGAGCGCTCTTCCCGGAGCACTCTTCATTGTTGACCCCAAGAAAGAACGAATCGCCGTTGCCGAGGCACGGAAGATTTCCATACCCATTGTCGCGATCGTTGACACAAACTGTGATCCCGATGAGATTGATTATGTGATACCCGGAAATGACGATGCAATACGGGCAATAAAACTGATAACCTCCAAAATTGCGGATGCCATCATGGAAGGCAAAGAAACCCTGTCCAAAGTTGCAGCTGAAGAGGCCGAGAAAACAGCCGTTGAGGAAAAAATCCAGCAGGAAGAAGCAGGAGTGACTGAATGACAACGATTTCAGCAGAATCAGTAAAGAATCTGAGAGAAAAAACCGGTGCCGGAATGATGGAATGCAAAAAAGCACTGACAGAAAGTAACGGAGATTTTGAAAAGGCTATTGATCTGCTGCGGCAGAAGGGACTTGCATCCGCTCTCAAGAAAGCGGGAAGAACAGCTTCTGAAGGACTGATCGATGCTTACATCCACATGGGAAAGATCGGCACCATGGTTGAAGTCAACTGCGAGACCGACTTTGTGGCCCGGACGGATGATTTCAGGGAGCTCGTGAAGGACATCGCCATGCACATTGCCGCTGCCAATCCTCAGTATCTCTCGCGGGCAGATGTTACGCAGGATGTCCTGGAGCGTGAAAAGGAAATCTACCGGGCACAGGTTTCAGGCAAACCATCCAATATTGTTGATAAAATCGTCGATGGAAAACTCGAGAAATTTTATACCGACACCTGTCTTCTGGACCAGATATTCATCAAGGACCCTGACCAGAAGAAAAAGATCCAGGACCTGGTAACCGAGAAGGTAGCGAAACTGGGTGAAAACATCATCATAAGGAGATTCGCCCGGTTCCAGCTCGGGGAAATAACAGCAGGATCGGCATCTTGAAATATAAAAGAATTCTCCTGAAAATCAGCGGGGAAGCCATGATGGGAGACCAGGCATACGGAGTTGACCCGGCTACCGTTGATTTCATAGCAAAGGAGATAAAAGACGCAGTTTCAATGGGCGTCGAGATCGCAGTCGTTATCGGGGGAGGGAATATATTCAGAGGAGTTGAAGCAAGCATGAAGGGAATCGAGAGGGCATCAGCAGATTACATGGGTATGCTTGCAACCGTTATCAATGCCCTTGCCCTGCAAAACTATCTCGAGAAATACAGCATCCCAACGCGAGTCCAGTCGGCAATCGAAATGAAGGAACTTGCTGAACCTTACATCAGACGAAAAGCGATACGGCATCTCGAAAAGGGAAGGACGGTCATCTTTGCAGCCGGCACCGGGAATCCGTATTTTACAACAGATACAGCAGCATCTCTCAGGGCCATGGAAATCGATGCTGAAGTCATCCTCAAGGCAACAAAAGTCGACGGCGTTTACTCCTCTGATCCGGTGAAAGAGCCGACCGCAAAAAAATATCATACCGTCACATATATTGATGTTCTGAAAAAAGGCCTTGGCATCATGGATTCCACTGCCATTTCATTATGTATGGACAACAATCTTCCGATTGTGGTATTTAATCTGAGTGGCAAGGGAAACATCAGGAAAATCATAGAAGGAAAAAAAATCGGGACTCTTGTAAGGGGGCATGATGGAACAAGAGTTAAGAGCAAAGACCACTGACAGGATGTCGCGCACCATAGATGTCCTGAAGAAGGATTTCGCTTCTATCAGGACAGGGAGAGCTTCCCTGGCGCTCCTCGATGGATTAATGGTGAATTACTACGAGACGCCTACGTCGCTTCAGCAACTTGCGAGCCTCAGCATACCGGAAAGCCGTCAGATGGCAATCCAGCCATGGGATCAGAAGGTCATCCCGGAAGTCGAAAAAGCCATACTGAAATCAGACCTCGGACTCACTCCGATGAACGATGGCAAGATTATCCGGATCAACATCCCACCGTTAACAGAGGAGAGGAGGAAACAACTGGTTAAAACGGTGCGGAAAAAGGCTGAAGAAGCCAAAGTATCAATCCGGAACATCCGGAGGGATGTGAACGAGGAACTCAAAAGACTGGAAAAGGAAAAACACATCAGCGAAGACATCGTCAAGAAATCACAGGATGAGATACAAAAACTGACTGATTCTTTCATTGCAAAGGTTGATGATGTGCTGACGAATAAAGAAAAGGAAATTATGGAAGTGTAAATGCTGAACACGAACTTTATTCTGAAAGTCACGGACGCAAAACTTTCCGATATCCGGAAGGCTTTGCAAGATGCAGGCATACAGGTCAGGAGCATCATCGAAGTCTTCAGGGAAGAGATCACTATACCTCAGGAAGACAAGGAACCAAAGTAATGGCGGATAAGAAACCTAAAAAGCAGACAGCAAAAAAAGTGCTGAAGAAAACCGTGAAGACGCCTGCCCGCAAATCTCCTCCCAGGACAAAACCGAAAGCAGTCCCAAAAAGAAAGGCCGTGAGCGGAAAACCCGCTTCTCAAAAATCTGTTCTGAAGAAGACCACAGGGAAAAAGAAGGCAAAGCAGGTTGCCCGCCAAAAAGCCGGGTCTCCCCGGCAGAAAACTGCAAAGAAGACTCCTGACCGCGAGAGCGGCAAAAATTCATCCCCGAAAAGCAGTATCCGCTGCAACCCGTAAGCACCGGGAAAGGCTAGCCCGGATGGCAGAAGAGGAGAGAAAGACTGCACTGAGAAGATCCCTCATCCAAAAAAGGGAAGAAATCGTGAGAGAAGTCAAGAATGGAATATCCAAATATATCAAGGGAGAAACACGGCAGCTTGTCGATACAGCTCTTGACGACGGTGATTGGTCGGTTGTCGACCTCTCAGAAGACATCAGTTTCAAGCACATGAGCACTCACCGCGAAAATCTCCTCAAGATAGATGAAGCGCTCAGGAAGTTGAGTGAAGGAACCTATGGCTTCTGCGAGGATTGCGGAGAAGAAATAAGTAAGGCGCGATTAAATATTCTTCCCTTTGCCATTTTCTGCACAGACTGCCAGGAACGAAGAGAACAGCTCGAGGAAATCGAAAGAAGAGAAGGTTTCATCGGCTGATAACGACGTAAGGATCACGTTTATTCATGTTTCTTGGCGTAGTGCGCAGGTCATCATTTCACGATATCTATTGCGTTCCCATCGAATTCCAAAAGTTACTATAATCTGTTTTATCCATGACAACCGCTGTTTGAATATTTGTTATTATCCGGCTTGCCTGCCCGCTGTTCTTTGGGAGGTACCGGACAATCCATTTTCCCCTTCCGGATTACCCGATCAAGAAGGGGGCAGCTTGGTTGCCACGCGGCCTTTCTGCTAACGTTCTGAAAAGTTGTATTACTTAACCTGTGGAGGCATTGAGCTATCCGGGCTACCGGGGCCGCCTCTCTTCCGCATATCATCACGGCGGTCTCTCTTCCCGGACTTATGCTTCATCCTGCATGCTCTTAATTCGTCTTGGTTCTTGGCCGACTGAACGCAGGTCTTTTCTCCCTGAAGGCTGTTTATCCGATCATCAAGCCTTTTGAGATGATCTGCTTTCCTCTGTTCAAAGTTGGCGCCGGCCCCCGTCGATGGCTGTGTCGTCCCTGCCGATGGTTGTGTCTCTTCCGCTGCGAATGCTGGTGCTGCCAGTGACAGTGACAGTAATGCTGCTACTGAAACTATTGCTCTTTTCATAACTCCTCCTGGATAGAGATTAATTTTACAATAATTAACACTACCAGAAAAATGTGAAAACATGAAGAAGAAAGTATGAAGACTGAATGAAGATTGATGAAATTGAATACGAAAAGAAATATACATTTTAAGTAGAAATGCAGGGAGGAAAAAAACATAGTGATGTTGGGTAAAAAACCCCATCTCCTACTAGAGTAGGATTGATTTCTATTTTGATAGTGGGAATAGTAAATCAAAAGGAGGTTACTATGTATGATGACAAAGTAGCAACAATTGGTGAAATTTCATACAACGAGGAAAAACTGACCGATTTTGCAGAAAATGGGAATTTCTATAGAAAGGTTATCTTAGAATACACTGACGGTAGGTCTGTGACTGGCTATACCAATGATTTTTACCCTAATATCTCTTTTTTCCATCTTCTCAAGCTTTCTGATGGATCAATAGATAAAGAAATGATGATCTATTTGGATGAACTCAAGAGAATCTTCTTCGAAGATAATATCAAGGAGGATACTTCTCCCTATAATCAACATCTTTCTGAAAACAAAGGAACTCCCCATGATAAATTAGAAATCGTATTTAAAGATGGAGAGATTCTTACGGGCACAATAACATACTACCGACCAAACAGCTTCGGTTTTTTCGTGTTGACAGATCAAAACAACGACCCAATGAGAGTTTTTGCGACATCTTCTGCGATAAGGGAAATACGATACGTAAATAACCTAATTCCAAAGCAAGTGAATTACAGCAATTAGTCAGTGATCTGAGCGATATGGATAGGAATAGCCTGCGATGAACATCACAACTCTTACAAATAAAAGTGAATATCGTTTGTCTATTCATCGTATATTTCAAAAATTATTTGATATGCAAGATCGTTCCCTCAAGAATGCGTTGGATTATGAAATCATTCGACGCATTTACATGTTCCTTTTGATCAGCATCGTTGGGATAGTCGTACTCATAGTCATGGGAATATTTGCACTAAGAGAAAATCATACGATTCTCGGGGTACTAGATCTTTCTTTAGCTGCCATATTGACCCTGAATATTGTTCATGCAAGATACAAAAAGAATTTCCCAATCAATATGTATGTTGGAATAGTGTTTACAGCTATTCTGTTCATTTTTGCCCTTTTGACTGGTGGAGCAAACAACTCTTCCTTTGTCTGGTATTTTACTTTCCCTTTGATAGCATCTTTTCTGCTTGGATCAAAAAAGGGCGCATTTGCCGCTGCATTAATATTTGTCCCAGCTCTTACGTTATTTATTAGTAAGGATCTTCCCCCTTCTTTTGCTCATTATAGCTTGGACTTAAAGCTGCGTTTCACGGGCTCATTTTTTGTTGTAGCCAGCTTTGCTTATTTTTTTGAATATATCCGTGAAAAAAATACGAAGGAACTGCAAAAAGCACATGACGAGTTGGAAAACAGAGTTCATCAACGTACTGCCGAGCTTCACACAGTAAATGAGGAAAGGGAAAAGATCAATAGGGAACTGAGCAAGGGTCTATCAGAAACGTTTGAAGCATTAAAGAAAATTGCCTCAGGAGATCCTACGGTAAGAATATCTGAAAAATCCGACATCGAATTGATCAAGGAATTAAAACAAACCGTCAATATCACCGCGAAAGAAATTGGAGAAATGGTTGAACAATCTCATGAAATTGCGATAAGTCTCGCAGAGCAATTTGACGTGTTGCAAAAAGTTTCCAAAGGCGACCTGAATGCGAGGTTGGAGGGACATTTCAGTTCAGAACTATCTGAAGCTCTGAAAAAAGTAACGAACGGGATGATTCAAAACATAAAGTCATCACAGAGGTCATTACAAGAAAGCGAAGAAAAGTACAGTAGTCTTTTCAGAAGTTCTAATGACGCAATCTTCGTACATGATTTAGAAGGAAATATCATAGATTCAAATCAGAAAGTTTTGGATCAGTTTGGATACACCAAGACACAGATATTTTCACTGAACATGCTAAACCTTTTCCCGATAGCGACATATGGAGAATACAAAAAAGCTCTTGGAAATATTCGTAAAGAAGGTTCTTTTAACTTCGAGATTGATTTCAGGAGGAATAATGGAGAAATATTCGCCGCAGAAGTATCATCGGGTCTCTTTGAATTGAGAGGCAGACAGGTAATTCAAAGTATTGTCCGAGACGTAACGGAGCGAAAACAGGCACTAGAACAAATATCTTATATGGCGTATCACGATACCTTAACTAAATTGCCAAACCGCCTTTTGATGAAAGACCGGCTGAAACAGGCACTTAATTCTGCTCACCAATATGATCGACTGGTGGCTGTTTTATTTCTCGATCTCGACAATTTCAAGCGCATCAATGACACTCTCGGTCACGATGTCGGTGATCTTCTCTTAAAAGAGGTTTCTGCCCGGTTAGTGAAGCTTATTCGAAAAAGTGACTCTCTTGCTCGTCTCAGCGGTGACCAAATTGCACCTACTGTTGCACGTTTAGGAGGGGACGAGTTTACTTTTATACTCACTGAAATCAAAGAAATATCAGGTGCAGCTAAAGTAGCACAGCGTATTCTTGAAACTTTTAAGGAACCATTTATAGTGAGACATCATGAGGTGTTCGTTTCTGCGAGTATTGGTGTATCTGTATATCCGCACGATGGGGACAATGAAGAAATCCTCATCAAAAATGCTGATACAGCTATGTACCATGCTAAAACACAGGGCAAAAACAATTACCAATTTTATAAGGAGTCGATGAATCTTACCATCCTTGAACGAATTTCCCTGGAAAATGAACTGAGGAAGGCGATAAATCTGAATGAGTTTGAATTGTACTACCAACCCCAGGTAGATATTAACAATTGCCAAGTTGTTGGGATAGAAGCATTAATACGGTGGAAGCACCCGGAAAAAGGGATTCTCTTGCCGGATACATTCATCCCGCTTGCAGAGGAAGCCGGTCTCATGATTCCCCTTGGTGAATGGATTCTGTATAATGCCTGCGCACAAAACAGAGCCTTGCAAAAAGCTGGTTTTGACCCAATACCTGTAGCAGTTAATATTTCCGGATTCCAATTCAAACAAGCAAATTTCGTAGAAACAGTAGAAAAGATCCTGCAAGATACGCATTTAGATCCAAAGTATCTTGAATTGGAACTTACAGAAAGCATATTAATGGAAAATATGGAGACAACCATTACCGCTTTACATACTCTAAAATCTATGGGGCTACAAATTGCAATCGATGATTTCGGCACTGGATATTCTTCTTTGAGTTATTTAAAGCATTTCCCGATAGATACTTTGAAAATCGATCAATCTTTTGTGAAAGATCTCACCACGGAGACTGACGATAAAGCTATTATTAATGCGATCATAGCTCTTGCACGGGGTCTTAACGTTAAGGTTGTCGCTGAAGGTGTGGAAACAGAACAGCAACTATCATTTCTCCGCAAACAAGAAAGCAATGGAATACAAGGACAAGGCTTTCTATTCAGCCCACCCCTGCAATCGGATTCACTGATAGAGTTTTTGGAGGAAAAAGGCAGTCTTAACAATTGGCCTGTCTCAACACGAAAAATCATTAATCGTTCTAGTGAACCAGTACTGTCTTGTCAGACATAATAATCACAAAGCAATTATTTTTCTTTCATTTGTAGCTATTTCCCGAACTCTTTTAGCCGCATTTCTTATGTCAATTTACGGCATTACCAGCTCATTCCTTGATCTAACCCTTGGTTGCCGAAATACATCTGCTCAAGTAAAATTCTATAACCTTATGATATATAAACGATTTTCTCCTTTCTCAATGAAATGGCATATTCGTTGCTTTGATTATTGTTTCAGAGTATTTAAAGGAGGACAGGATTGCAGTTTAAGAGTTCTTTGCTTGTTTTGAGCCACATCTTAGTATTCCTCATCTTGCCGCCATCCGCCCAATCACAGGAGACGACGAAGTGAATACAGTGCCTGATTTCATCTTTCAAGTCAGTAGTGACGGTATTATACTGGATTTCATTGGTCGCAAAGACAGTAGCGTAGTACCGGCTCATGATGTAATCTTAGGCAGATCAATAGCTGATTTCATGCCGTCTCTCGCTCTACCGATTATGGATTTTGCCGAACAGGCACTTCGTGCCGGAGAAACCCGGAAGTTCGAGAGCGATTTCGGATTCTCCTGTAATGACTGCGCGTACGAGGTGAAGCTTTTTGTCAGCGGGGAAGACAAGATACTGGCGCTTGTATATGGTGTAACCTGTCATAGTACAGGAAACCCGCTTATCGGTTCCCAAGTGTATCAGGATGCCCTCACGAATTTGCCGAACCGTTATCTCTTTCAGGACCGACTGAAAAATGCCGTTGCGCATGCTGCACGGAAACAGCGGATAGTTGCTTTGCTGCATATTGATCTGGACAATTTCAAGCAGATCAATGAAACACTTGGGTATGATGTTGGCGACCGGTTATTGTATAGTGTTGCGGACCGATTGATGACTTCTTTGAGGAAAACGGATACGATAACCCGCTTTTTAACAGAAGATACCGAGTCACTCATGGCACGAGTCGGTGGGGATGAATTCACCATACTGCTGACCGAAATCACGAAGATTGAAGATGCTGCACTGGTATGCAAGCGCATTATCAGTTTACTGTCGGAGCCTTTCATTATCGAGAGGGAGGAGATCTTTGTTACTGCAAGCATTGGTATCTCTGTATATCCTGTTGATAGCAATGACATGAACTCGCTCCTTAGAAATGCTGATATTGCAATGAACCAGGCAAAAAAAGAGGGGAAAAACACATATCAGTATTATTCAGAATCACTGAATACCTCCACGCTTGAGCGTTTTACGATAGAGACCAAACTTCGCAAGGCGCTGGAGCAGAATGAGTTCATGCTGTTCTACCAACCACAGATTGATGTATCGACAGGTCGAATTATCGGCGTGGAAGCATTAATCCGCTGGTTGCAGCCCGATCTTATTCTGGTCAAGCCAGGAAAGTTCATACCGGTGACTGAGGAAACAGGACTGATTATTCCAATTGGAGAATGGATATTGCGTTCTGCATGTACACAAAACAAAGCATGGCAAAACGAGGGAATTGAGCCATTCAATATGACAGTCAATATATCGGGGATTCAATTCCAGCAGGATAGTTTTATTGAGATGGTGGCACAGGCAGTATACGACAGCGATATTGACCCATCGTTCCTGAAGCTGGAGCTGACGGAGAGCATTCTCATGAAAAATTCAAAAAATACGATAAAAAAGATGAATTTATTGAAAGAGATGGGGATACAGATATCAATAGATGATTTCGGTACCGGATATTCCTCTCTGAGTTATCTTAAACGCTTCCCGGTTGAAATATTGAAGATTGACCGTTCCTTTGTACAGGATATCGCGAAAGACGAAGATGATCAGTCGATTGTCAGGGCAATCATTGCCCTGGCGCATAACCTGAATATAAAAGTTATTGCTGAGGGAGTAGAAACAAAGAAACAGCTGGGATTACTGCAGGGATATGGATGCGATGGTGCACAGGGATACCTCATCTGTCCTCCAATAAACCCAGTTTCATTGGAACAATTTATCAAAGAGAGAACCGCTATCCATTTATCAAGGAAGTCATTGTGACGCTTGCATCAGCTAATTTCTCTTCTGTATCCTCTTGTTCTGTTTTTTAAAGAACAACAAGAACCGTGATGAACATAGGGAAAATGTGAAATTTCTTCCAGTAATACATATCAGTATATATCATAAGCCCATGGAAATAATGACATAATTTGTCATTACTCCTTCCTTTTATGCAGCTAATTCATATTTTCCTCGATAAATCAATGCGTTCCAATTTACTCAAGCTGGCATGATAAATGCTTCCATATTAAGCTGATAGTAACATAAAGTAAAACGCAACTATGGAAACGATCGAAAAAGAAGTCACTCAATATAATCTCCCACAAATACTGTTTGATCTTCACAGGAGCAAGAAAACGGGCACGTTAAGCGTCCGTACCTTGGTTATTACAAAAAGAATTTACTTCAAAAAGGGGAACGCAATTTTTGCTTCCTCAACAAGCGAAGATGACAGACTGGGTGAGACGCTCATCAAACTCGGGCAGATTAGCTATAAGCAGTATGAAGAGTCCGTAGAACTCCTCAAGGAAACAGGGAAGAAGCAGGGTGCGATACTTGTTGAACTGGGGTATCTAACACCCAAAGATTTGATTTTGGCAGTCCAATATCAGGTCAGGGAGATAATCTACAGTCTTTTCCAGCTCAAAGACGCAGAATATGAATTTGAGGAGGAGAAAATACCTTCAAGCGAGGTAATAACCCTGAACATTAGCATGGGAAAACTCATCTATGAAGGGTTGATGAGAAGTAATAATCTTTCCATGATAAGGAGAGAAATGCCAGATATGCAGGCTATCCTGCAGCAAAGCGCGAATCCCTCAGACCTTTTGAAGGATATCGTACTCAGTCCCCAAGATGAAGAAATGCTTTCCTCAATAGACGGGACAGCGACCGTCAGTGATCTTATTAAGCGTTCCTCTTCTAAGTCTTTTGAAGCACTCAAATCCCTCTATGTCCTGCGTACACTCGGCTTTATCGAAGAACAAAAAGCGGTATTCAATGAGGTAGTCAATAAGGTAGTGGAGAACATTCCGTCGGCTGAAATAGGAGAAGCATATCCCGAAGAGGGTGTTCTTAACGATGACCTTCCGGAAAAACCGCTTGAGTTTATTTCCTCAGATACGAAGGAAGAGGTCTCGCCTTCCGGTGAAAGAAATGTCCAATCAGAAGCTGGGAAGTGGTGGGATGTAAACACCGCGGAAACAGAAGCATCATCGGGAACCGCGGAAGGAGAAGCATCATCGGAAGCCATTGATGAACCAGCAGAACTAAAAGACGTAGAGGAAATTCGCGACAGGAGGCGGCATAAGAGATTTAAACTTGAAGGCGCTGAGGTGAATGGCGAGATGCTGTTCAGAAAAGAAGTGAAAGTGCTTGATATGAGCATGAGTGGCATTTCATTACAGACTGATAGGCAACTCAAGATAGGAAGAGAATATCTGCTGAATCTTCAAGATGAGGACAAGATTATTTCCGTAAAGGCAATGGTTGTAAGGTCAACGTTAAGCGAATCAAGGGCTGAAGACAGTGGTGATGTTATCCCTCTCTATTTAGTTGGCATGCAATTCATAAATCTATCGGACGAGAAGATCAATGAAATCATACAGTTTATCGATAACTATAAGACAGGTGATCAAGCCAAAATTAAAACCAATGGAAAGATGGAGCAAAGGAAAAGCACCAGATTCGAGATGAATGTTGACGGCAAGACCGTGTTGAACTTTCAAGAACTGTACAAGGTAAAGGTGATCAGCCTCAATGGCATGCTCATTGACAGTTCGCATTTTCTGAACATTGAAGACAAATTACACATGAAGATTATCTTTCCGCAAGATAAGATGATAGTTTTTGTTGGGAGGGTTGCATCGTGTTCCGAAAAAGGCGAAGGGGACCAGAAACGCTACGATATTGGGATAGAGTTTATTGAGATGTCAGAGGAACACAGGGAAACACTCAAAGAATTTTTCGAGAATATCGAGGATATTCGAAAATGTGACATTACAGCCGTTCAGACTGAGGCACCGGAAAAGGAGGAAACATCCAAAACGGGCAGCCTGGATACCGGTGATGCAGACCTATACATATTGCAGGGGAAATATGCGGATGCCATGGCGATCTACCAAGAACTGCTCTCCAGAGACCCTGAAAATGTTCATGTTCTGAAGCGCATAGAAGCACTCGCAACACTCATAACGAACTTGAAGGATGAAAAGGAGAGACCTCCCAGGGCATCGGGAGCTCTTAATGCTGAGACGACAGAGGTGAGAAAGAGACAAACTAATGGGAAGCTTTCAACAAATAGGAGCGCTAAACAAGACAAATCCAGGAAAAACGGCACACCATCCCGGTGGTATAGAAAAATTGTAAGGCGAATCATGCCAGGCCTTTCTGCAAATTCGCCTAAATAAGGCAGGGCCAACAGAATCATTTCCCACAAATTTGAGGCCTATGCAGTACGCAGCAAGACCCGATTCTTCCCCTCAGATTTCGCCTGGTAGAGAGCCTTATCAGCATTCTGAATGACTTTATCTATTGAGTCACCATCTTCTGGGAAACTGGCAATACCTCCACTTATAGAGACGAATCCAAGAGGCTGCTTTTCCTTATGAGGGAAAGAATATTGTGAAATTTTTTTCCTCAGCCGCTCTGCGTATGTAAAAGCATCTTTTTTAGTAATGCCAGGCAGCATGGCAACGAATTCCTCCCCCCCGTATCGAGTAATAGTTGCCTCTTTTCGGGTAGCACTCTGCATAAGTCTGCTGAGTTCAATTAAAAGTGCGTCACCTGCATTATGACCATTCGTATCATTATAGTGTTTGAAATTATCGATATCAAAGAGAATAACAGATAGAACCGTTCCATCTCTGACCGCCTTTTCTATGAAAATCTGAGCCATTTGACGCAGATAATTACGGTTGCTTAACCCTGTTAATGGGTCGGTATTTGCCTTGTGCCGTGCATCGTTGAGCATTATTTGGTTTATGAGAGCTGCACTTGATATGTCTGATATCATCTTCAATAAGTCACTCTCATTTCCGAAAGGATTTTCAATTTCTCCAACGCCAATAACACCAAGGAGTCGTTCTTTGTAGGTAATCGGTACCGCAATCGATAATCGCGCCTTTAGACTTCCGGTCCCCTTCTGCTGGGCGTAAAATTTATTGTAATGCTCTCTCATAATGACAAACCCATGTTCTGCTGCCGTACCTACGATATCCTCTCCTAAAGCAAATGATATCTGTTCTTGTGGTGCACTTTTATCCAACGACATTTTTTTTAAGCGATTATCTGATTCATCAAACAGAAAAAGTTCCACATTGTCGGTTATCACGACATCGTTTACTAATTCTATAATGGCATGCTCAATCTCTTGCAGATTTAAGGATGAATTCAACCGCTGAATGATTGCAGGGACTTTTAATATGAAAGAAAGATAGCGGCTGTTCAATTGAACGAGGCTGTTGATTTTCGTATTCAGTTTCTTGATCTGATTATCTCTATGAATGATCTCGTTTTCGGCACTGGAATTCCGCTGATTTTTCATTTTATGTGAAAACAGAATATAGAGAAATACAATTAAACTGATTATGACTGCTGAGCTTAGCAACACAGAATAACCAGGCATATTAACCCTCCAACGATCAGTACTAAGATAGCAACCAAAATATATTATATAACTTCTTCTTAGATAACGGGAAATGCGTTTTTTTTCAATCTTACCTTAGTAGGGGTTTTAAAAAATGAACTTCCGTTCTAAAAATTAACAGGCACGAATATTGCTTAATTTAATGATATATTTGAGATGAAATATCAAGAAAAGGCTTTGATTTGAAGGGATTTATTCATGATAATTCCTGCAAACTATAGCGGACTATAATCGGACATGGATAATAATGTTGAGAAAATCCCACTTGACGCAAAGCTATTGAGTTATGCGATCATTGAACTGAATATTTCTCGCCGAAACGTGGCAATGTACCCGGGCGATCACCCCTTGGTAGAACGATCGTTAAACAATGCATTTAAATTTCTGAAACAGCTTTTCGATATCAGATCAGAAATCACGCTTGCCATTGCAAAAGATACCCTCATTATCGATCATTATCAGCTAGATAAAAAAAATCCTGTCTTCAGCGACTTTGCTCGTACACTCAGTCAAATGAATATTGCTTACATGACACTTAAGAAGGGCTTAACAAAAGATGAATTATATAGGTTTCATCGTTTTATAACGGAAAAAGGAGAGAATTCAAATATTCAAAACCTCAAAGAGGTCTATACGGAACATAACGTAACTCATATTGATCTCGGCTTTGTAGATTACCGGAAATTTATAACGAGAGAGTACACTCCTGCTCAGCAATCCCAAAAAGCACCTCTCTGGGAACGGTATATATACGGCCTCATTGAAGGTACTCTTCAGGGTGAAGCGATAGCCAATGAAGTAAACCACATACCTCCGGAAATGCTTGCAAAACTCCTCAACAAGGTTTCAGGCCCGAACATGAAAGAAGAATCATATGCTAAGGTTATTACCACGTATATGAAGAGTTCTTCCGAAAGCGTATTTTCTGGTCAGGATCTGAAGAGATTGTTGGCATTTATCGAGTGTCTTAGGCCTGATCTGAAAAAGAGGTTTCTTTCCTCAACGGTGAAAACCTTCTCAGCAGATACTGCATCAACCTATCAGTCAATGAAGACCATGTCAGTGGAAGACATTGAGAGATTCCTTGATACAGTCAATAAACAGAGGGTTTCTATCCCGCCGGTCCTTACGGATCTCATCGGAAAATTGTCCTTCAATCCTGAGGTTTCATCTGATGCCATCTACCTTGAAGAAGATCTCATAGAAGATGAAGAAGTTGATTTATCCAGTCTTGCCGAGTTCTTTAACGAAGAGAACACCGAGAAAGCCGACGTCACGAATGACCTGCAGGAGATACAGACTCTTTTAGAATTCGATGCCTCGGAGTTAAGGACTTCTGAGTTCATGGAATTCGAAAATGAGTTGAACGAAGAGATCACAGAAAAAAGGTTTCTTCAGATCATTCTCGAACTTATGATATCAAGAACAGTGTCAGAGGACAATTATCAGGTTTATGTAAATAAAATAAGGGAACAATCGCAACAGTTATTGTCGATTGGACAATATAAACAGTTGCTTGATGTGTTAAAAATACTTGAGTTAAACAAGAAACAGGACCGCTTCCCGAATGTAAATTCAAAAGCCCTTCAGTATTATCATTCCCCGCAGTTTATCGCGCAGGTCGTTGAGTCTTTTAAGATATTAGGGAAACAATTCAAAAAAGATGTTTGGATGCTGTGCGATTATTATGATAGGGAAATCATACCTTACCTCCTTGATGCGCTTATAGAAGAGGAATCTCAAATTGTCAGACGATATTTGTTGGACGTCCTGAAAGAATTTGGGGATAAGATAATTCCGGAGGCTGTAAAGCGACTTCATGATGACAGATGGTTTGTAAAAAGGAATATGCTCTATATCCTGCAGGATAGGGATACGAGGGAAGTGAGAGAATCTATAAGACCCTTCTGCAGGGATGAAAATCGCAAGGTGAGTGTTACAGCACTGAGATGTCTGCTGAACAATAAAGATCATTACGCAATAGAAATAATAAGGGAGAATCTCGCCTCAGACTCTAAGGAATTGTATCAGCAAGCACTTACCCTCTCCAGCTCTTTCAAGCTTAAAGAAGTCGTTGGGGATTTGATTGGCTTGCTCAGAAAACAGGAAAAAAGCGGAGATGATATCCTGGACAAGATTCCGATCGTTAAGGCCCTTGGAGAAATAGCTGATCCCCGAGCACTTGATGTCCTGAGAGAATTGCTTTCAACGAAGGGTATCTTTAATAGAAAAATGCTGGATCAACTGAAAGGAGAGATATATAAAACACTCGTAAATTATCCATATGAGCTTGTTCAAGATTTGGTAGAAGCTGGGATACAATCGAAAAATGAAGTGATGAAAAGCGAATCATTTCATGTGCGGGAGGGAAAATCAGAGTAAATGGTTAAGGTGAGAGGATTTATATCAGCATTCATGTCAGCAGTATCAAACTGCAGGCTTTACTCAATTAATCATGAATCGGTTGTGGGACTCATCGAGAAAGTCTTTTTCATCCTTAATGAAATGTTTCATATATCTGGTACTGTAGAAATAATGATCATTGATAGTGATCTTGTCGTTAACAACAACCCTCTGAAAGATACGAGCCTCCACGAGAAAAATTTCATTAAACTGCTGAAGAGAAAAGGTATTTCTCATATTAATTTCATCAAAGGTTTCCCCCGTTCAGAATTGAAACAACTTATTGCTTATCTTGCAGCATCGAAGCAGGGAATAAAATCCTTACCACATATCAAGGTAGGAATTGTCGACGTATATCTCGGTGAATTCCAGATGGAAAGAGGGCAGGATACAGGAAACAGCCTGTCGAAATTTACCGCTGAGCAGATTGAGCAAGCCAGGATGGAATATGACAGATTATCACCTTTCAAAAAGCTCCGCCTCGCAGGATTTGAAGAAATCGTGATGCACTTTGTGCTGTCATTAAAAAAGGAATTCGATATCCTCAAGATATTAGAACCAAGCAAATCATATGTTGGATATGATTATACACACGCCAGCAATGTTTCAGTGCTTACAATATTACAAGCGCAGGCCCTCGGTATTCCAGAGGATTTACAGCGTGATATAGGTCTAGCAGCGCTTTTCCATGATGTCGGGAAATTATTGCTCCCCCGCGACTTGCTTCAGAAGCAAAATACCCATGAGGCAAAAGAGCGGGAAATTATGGAACTTCATCCCTTATATGGGGCACAATATCTTGCAAAGATAGACGGCCTGACTCATCTTGCGCCTATCGTAGCATTTGAGCATCATCTCAGATATGACGGCCGAGGACATCCAAAAATGAGAGTGAATAATATTAAACAGCATCTTTGCAGTCAGATGATAGCAATTGCCGACTCCTTTGATAATCTGAGGAAAACAGCACCTTCAAAGAAATCCTTAAACGTAAAAGAGATACTCGTTACAATGAAAACAAGCGAC
This sequence comes from Thermodesulfovibrionales bacterium, assembly GCA_963715195.1. Taxonomy (GTDB): domain Bacteria; phylum Nitrospirota; class Thermodesulfovibrionia; order Thermodesulfovibrionales; family SM23-35; genus JALHSV01. The sequence goes on from CAVQRT010000002.1 coordinate 224,697, forward strand.
CCTGGATCCTTAAATCCCTTTTTATTAGACAATTTCATACGGTCCATCCATTTGTCTCTATCCCGATGAACATTCATTGAAGAAATTCCACTTTACTTACTGATGACATAACCGCATATACTTTCAGATTGTTGGATTCGGGATCCGTTGGAAATAAGAAAAAGCCTTGACGTTTTGGATCGCAACCTACAGTGGATCCAACTAATACCTCACCATCCTTAAATATCACTCTCACCTTTCGTCCGGTGACTTGTTGACCTTCCTGGAAGTGTTTGCGTTCGTCATATGAAGGATTCCCTACGAAGTCTTTCACGAAGAATACAGCTTTAAGATCTTTCAAATGTACCTCAATTACCTTGCCCTCTTTATCGCCAAAAATTACTTCGGCATGAAATGATGATTTGTTGGGGAAAAAATCACGCGTATACCCCTTTATGAGTACACCATCAGCATATCTCAAGACAACTTTGATAAGTTCCGTCAGGGTATAACCTCTCCCCAATAATAAAACAACTTAGAACTACTGATCATAATACAAACAATCAAAGCGTATACCCATGAGCAAGGCATTGTCCGTGAAAATCAGCACATAATTCCGAAAAAACCACATTTATTTCACCGCGTCTTTGAGGGATTTTCCAGCTGAAAACTTAGGAACCTTCGCTGCTTTGATAGATATTATTTCGCCTGTTCTCGGATTGCGTCCTTTTCTTGCTTTTCTCTTTGATACCTTGAATGTGCCAAAACCAACGAGTGTAACACTCTGCCCTTTCTTCAAGGCAGACGTTATCGAACCGATAAGAGCATTGACAGCCCTTGCGGCATCAGCCTTTGACAGCCTCGCATTTGAAACAACTTTTTCAATCAATTCTTCCTTTGTCATTTTTACAGTTCCTCCTTTATTGGTTAATCAATTCTGTCGTATCCGTCACAGGAAATAGCTCCAGAGTACCAAGATCAGACCACATACGGTAAGCAGCTAACATTTCCTCACGATCTCCTTCCCCAATAAGACGAATTATTCGGCCTCTCTTCGTATCGCACCATTCGCCAAGTATTTTTGTTTTTCCGCATGCAGTCCCTTGCTCTTGCTTTCGCCTTTCAATAACTTCATCGAACTTTTGAGGATCGAAGGTGAATATGGCTATAGATGGCATGTATCAAATCTTCTTATTTGAGGTTTTCACCATAGGTGAGAAAGAATCTATATGAACGAGACAACTTCTTCCCTTCGCAAGATATGCAAAAACAGGTGAGGTAGAAAAATTATAACTGATAAGGAGATACGATATTTGTTGCACTCTTTTTCCCCCGGAGTGCCTGATTTTACTTCTTCCCCCAAATATTTACAAATTAAATATAACCATGATTATAAAGAAAATCAAGAGGAATTATAGAATTATAAAATGAACTCCGAAATAGTTTTGATTTTCGGTGCTTACAGGATTAAAAGTGCAACAAATAATCTAGGTGCGAGTCCTTATGTATGCCATAGTCACCGTCCATATTCATCCAGACAAAAAACATCCGGCATGAGTAGTTGACTACGGGAAGTTGTAATGCTTCCTCACCGGTTTCTTGATATCCCACACACAGGAAAGCCCCTGGGGAAATGTGACGAAATCCCCTTTGCCGAATTGCACCTTTCTGCCGTCCTTTGTTTCAACAACTACCTCTCCCTCCAGAATATAGCATTCCTCAGTAGTGTCATAATACCAGTCAAATCGTGATACTTCCTTTTCCCAGATTCCCCAAGAGTCGACTTTGCGGTCTTCAAGAAATTGCCGGGTGGGTTTCTCCACTCTGATTTCCATATCTTTCCTCCTGTCTTTTGCCAAAAGATTCCTCTCTGCCACCTTCTGAAGCTGCTTTGTTCAAACAGCGCTTGCTGAACGCAACCTGTCTTTCAACAACGTATACCTTTGCTGCGGTTTGTTGTTCTTTATTGCGATTGCGATCGCCTTCTTCGTCCCGACGAGTATTACCAATTTCCTGCCCCTTGTAATGCCGGTATACAGAAGATTCCGTTGCAAAAGCATATAATGCTGGGTATGAACAGGCATTATGATCACGGGGTACTCACTCCCCTGAGATTTGTGAACAGATACAGCATATGCCAGAACTAATTCATCAAGTTCTGAATACTCATACGGAACAGGTCTGCCGTCGTAATTCACGATCACTTCCTGGGTTTCCCTGTCAATTTTTATTATTCGCCCAATGTCTCCGTTAAATACCTCTTTATCGTAATTGTTCCTGATCTGCATGACCTTATCACCGGCCTTCAAGACTTTCCCGCCTCTCACCAGTTCATCAGATGAGGGATTCAAATGCTTCTGAAGCTCTGCATTCAGGTTTGCAGCTCCGATAAGACCCCTGTGCATCGGAGTCAAGACCTGCAAATCCTCAACAGGATTATACCCGAATTTCGCGGGTATCTTCTCCTTGCAGAGTTCAAGGATCTTCTCCAGTGCCTTTTCCGGTTCTTCTGCCGGGAAGAAATAGAAATCGTGCAGACGACCGCCATCACTGCTGATTACCGGCATTTCACCGTTATTGATTCTGTGGGCATTGACAGTAATCAGGCTCTCTTTGGCCTGTCTGAAAATCTCCGTCAACCGCACCGTCGGTATGATCCCGGAATCGATAATATCTTTTAAGACATTCCCCGCACCTACAGAAGGCAGTTGGTCAACATCCCCGACAAATACGACAACAGCATCTCCCGGAACGGCCTTCAGAAAATGATACATCAGGATGGTATCAACCATGGATGATTCATCAATGACGATTAACCCTGCTTGCAAAGGGCTGCTCTCATCCCGTTTGAATCTTCCCTCCCTGGGGCTGAACTCAAGCAGCCTATGAATAGTTTTTGCCTCATGACCTGTGGCTTCTGACATCCTCTTCGCAGCCCTCCCGGTAGGTGCGGCAAGGAGAACCTTCTGCCCCAATCTTGTGTATATCCTGATGATTGCATTAATAAGGGTGGTCTTGCCGGTACCCGGTCCACCCGTAACAACCAGAACTTTTTTATCGAGGGCTTCCCCGACTGCCTTTTTCTGGAGTTCTGCAAGCCGTATCTGTAACTCTCCCTGCACCCATTCAAGAGCGTTATCCCCGCCAAAAGACCTTACCCTCTGAACCGGAATCATCAGGTTCTTCAGCATCTGAGCCGCGCCGGTTTCAGCGGCATGAAACTTCACTAGGTAGACAGCCCTGTTTTTGATTTCCATCTCCCCTGCCGTGCTGCAATCCTCTATGATTATCCTTTTATCTGAAACAATCTTTTCAAATGCGCTGACAACGGTATCCTTACCGACACCGAGAACTTTCCCGCATTCCTCTAACAGAGGCTCATAAGGGTAACAGACGTGGCCTTCTTCAGATAATTGGTGAAGCACGTAGAGAATTCCGGCCTCAACCCTCATCAATGATTCTTTGGGAATATCGAGTTTTTCGGCTATTTTGTCGGCTGTAATAAACCCTATGCCGAATATATCCGTTGCAAGCCTGTAGGGATTATCCCGGACTACCTTAATGGATTCCTTTCCGTATTGTTTGAATATCTTTGCTCCATAAGCCGGGGTAACACCATGCCCCTGAAGAAAGAGCATCACCTCCCGTATCTCCTTTTGAGCATCCCATGCTGTCCGAATCATCTCGATTCTCTTGCTCCCGATCCCTTCAACCTCATGAAGTTTTTGAATGTTGGTTTCTATGATTTGAAGTATTTCCGAGCCGAACTTGGAGACAAGCCTTTTCGCCATGATAGGGCCTATGCCCTTTACAAGTCCTGAGCCAAGATACTTCTCGATGCCTTTTGCGGTGGCAGGAACTACAGACTGGTAGGATACAACCCGAAACTGCTCTCCGAACTTGGGGTGGTTGTCCCACTGACCTTCCAGTTTCAGGACTTCCCCTGCACTCACCGAAAACAGCGTGCCTACAATAGTAACGAGGTCATGTCTCCCTTTAACTCTTGCCCGTGCGATTGTATAGCCGTTTTCTTCGTTGCAGTAGGTAATCCTCTCTATTTGTGCCCCGATTTCAGTCAGCATGGTAATTTTGTCCACATTGAGGGATTAATAACATAAACCTGCTGGCAGATATTGTATGAGAGCGGATTCTTCTGCCGTTAAAGGAGGTTAACTGCTGATTTCTCCGTTCACAGACGGCAGGCTCTTCTTATATACTTCATCCAGTATTTCCTTTGCCCCTTTCGAGAGAACCTCTTCAGCTAACGAAATACCAAGGGTCTCTGCATGACCGGGATCACCCTCAATACTACCCTTTATGATCCTGTCACCGGAGATGCTCCCGACAAGGCCATGCATCACGATTTTCCCATCGGCAAGCCTTGCGTGCGCAGCGATAGGCACCTGGCAACCCCCTTCCAACTTCCTCAGGAATGCCCTTTCAGCTTTCACGCAGGTGAACGTTTCCGGATGATTTAATGCTGTAATGAGGTTATTTACCCACTCATCGTTTATCCTGCATTCAATACCGATGGCACCCTGTCCTATTGCCGGAAGGCTGATATCAGGCGGGATGAATTCAGTTACCCTTTGCTGCCATCCGAGCCTCTTCACCCCGGCGGCTGCCAGAATGATGGCATCGAACTGACCTTCATCCAGTTTCCTCAGCCTTGTATCAAGATTCCCCCGCAACTGCTCTACTTTCAGATCAGGCCTGAGGCTGAGCAGTTGGCATGACCTCCGGAGGCTGCTCGTCCCGACTTTTGCATGTTCAGGAAGTGAGAATATGAATGAGGGTTTTGACGTTTGACGTTTGACATTTGACTTTTCACGTTTTGCCTTTAACGTTTTGCTTACGATCAATGCATCCCTCGGGTCCTCCCGTTCACAGACGACCGCGAGGTGCAGGCCATCCGGAAAGTCTGTAGGGACGTCCTTCATGCTGTGGACGGCGATATCAGCCTCGCGCCTCAGGAGCGCCTCCTCTATCTCTTTGACAAACAACCCCTTTCCCCCAACCTGAGCTAATGGAACATCTAAAATCTTGTCACCGGTTGTTTTGATCTTCTGGATCCCGATCGAAAGATCGGGGAAACGTTTTTGCAACTGCGTTTTCACAAATTCAGCCTGCCAGAGAGCAAGTTTGCTGCCCCGCGTACCGATCGTTAGCCGCTCAGTCTTCATGCTTTTCTCCGTTGATACCGTACAGCCGCCTGATAGCGGCAACAAGCATTTCCTTATTCTCGGTGTCTCCCTTCAATGCGGCAGTGGGAGGATGGATGAGTTTATTCATGATGGCGGTTGCCATGTATTCAATGGCTTCACGCTCTTTCTCTCCAAGATTGCTGAACTTGCCGAAAAGTTTATCAAGTTCTTCTTTCCTTATCTCCTCGGCCTTTTCCCGCAAGGCGATTATTGTCGGTACAGAATCAAGAGATGCCTGCCATTTGACAAATGTCTCCAGTTCTTCAGCGATAATCTTTTCTGCCTTCTCAGCCTCCTTCTGACGTTCAAACATATTCGAATCAACAACACCCTGGAGGTCGTCGACGTTATAGAGATAGACATTCTCCAGATCATTGATTGCGGGATCGATATTTCTCGGGACAGAAATGTCGATGATAAAGACCTGGCGCTGTTTTCTCTCTTTCATCACCTTTTGCATCTGGCCTTTTGTGAGGATATAGTGCGGTGCCCCGGTTGAGCAGATCATAATATCCGTTCCCGCCATCTCATGAATGAACTCCTCGAATTTCACCGGCCTTCCGTTGAACTCCTCGGCAAGATCACACGCGCGGTCATACGTCCTGTTGGAAACCAGAACCTCTTTCACGCCATTCCCGATCAGATGCCTTGCAGCGAGCTCAGCCATCTCACCTGCACCTAAGAGCATGAATACCCTCGTGGAGAGATCGGTAAATATCTTTTTCCCCAGTTCAACTGCCGCGAAACTAATAGAAACCGCATTCTCAGCTATTTTCGTCTCTGTTCTTACCCTTTTTGCCACAGAGATCGCCTTTTTCATCAGTTTATTCAGAAGAATACCGGTAGTTTTTTTCGAAAGCGCCAGTTCAAAGGCATCCTTCAGCTGGCCAAGGATCTGCGGTTCCCCGAGCACCATTGAATCGAGACTTGCAGCCACTCTGAAGGCATGCCTTACAGCCTGCATATCATCATAGATATACAATGAATTGTCGAGGGAGCCTCTGTTGATATTATGGAATGCTGAGAGAAATGACTTAATGGATTCCGTTGCCTGGGGGGTATCCTGAATATTTGCATACAGTTCTACCCTGTTGCAGGTAGAGATAATCATTGCCTCCTCTATCCCCGGCAGTTCTCTGAACCGTATCAGGCCTTCTTCGAGTTTATCTCCCTGGAACGCGAGCTTTTCCCTCACCTCAACATCGGCAATCTTGTGATTCAGGCCTACGACGAAAACTTTCATAGAAAAACGTGAAGCCCTTTCCTGAGTAATTTCACCCCGAAGAAAGCAATGATAATCGTGAGGAAGCCGATTATGGACAACACCGCCGCCCTTCTCCCCCGCCACCCTGCTACCAGCCGCGCATGCAGGATGATGGCATAAATGAACCATGTGATCAGCGACCAGGTTTCCCGGGGGTCCCAGTTCCAGTAGCTTCCCCATGCGGACTCCGCCCAGAGCGCACCGGTAATAATCGCCAGGGTGAGCAGCGGAAAGCCGAAGGTGATCAGTCTGTAGTTGATTTCATCGAGAGTCTGCAGGCTCGGCAATCTCCCGAAGAGACTGCCCAGGTGCTTGGTTTTTACATAACGTTCCTGGACAAGATACATGAAACCGATCCCGAAGGCAAGGGCAAAAGCAGCATTGCCGAGAAAGGCAAACACCGTGTGAATGCCAAGCCAGTAACTCTGTAGCGTCGGGCTCAAAGGTTTTATTTCCCGCGGGAGCATGGATGATGAGAGCATGAGTATAAAAACAAGCGGCATGATAAAAGAGGAGAGAAGGCTGATTTTATAGCGATACTGAAGGACAAAAAATATGAGTACAATGCACCAGGCAAAAAAAGACGTTGCTTCATGCGGATTCGTTATAGGGATGTGTCCTGCGGTAATGTACCGGTAGATAATGCTTATGGTGTGCAGGGAGAAGCCGGCGATTGCAGATAACAGGGCAATTTTTGCCGTTGTTTTTGACTCCTTAAACAGTTCGGTAATACCGATGAGCGCAGCAGCAAAATAGCAGGTGAGGGCGAGTTCAAATAGGAGTACCCCCATTAGAAACAGCCAAGCTCGCAGGCGGTAATTTTTACCCGAAGCTCATCGGCAGCTATGCCGACTTCCTTGTATGGGACAGAGAGGTCCAGTGCAATTTTTCTTGCGACAGCACAGGGCAGCCTGTTGTTTATAGCCTTTTTCTGTATTTCTTCCTTTATCTTATCTTCCATCGCAAGAAACGGGGTCCACAGGTCCGAGGATTTCGGGGATCAAAAAGATTTTTTTGATTTCTGAGCACGTAAGTCCTTGAATCCTTTGGCCCGAACCCTCTTTTTATTAAAAATATTACATCATGCTTCTTTAAAAACTCAATGAAGCTGATTTTGAGGTCCTGATGCATGTATGCTTGATCCGTAACAATAAATTCAGTTATATAATAACACTATTAATGCTATTATATAACCGCGTTATAATGAAGTCTTTCCCCTTGTTATCATGATGAAATTTCTCGATAATTTAGGCAGTCTTGGTCTGTACTACATTAATCAGATCGGGAGGATGGGGATATTTCTGGTTCTGGTCTGTATCAATATCGTCAAACCTCCGTACTATAAGATTTCGTACATCACCAAACAGATTTACCACATTGGATCTCTGTCAATATTCGTTATCGTTTTCACCGGTGTCTTCGCCGGTATGGTACTCGGACTCCAGGGATATAATACCCTCCGCAAATTCGGCTCCGAAGGTTTTCTGGGATCGGCCGTTGCCCTGAGCCTCATCAGGGAACTGGGTCCCGTTCTGACCGCCCTGATGGTGACAGGCAGGGCAGGGTCCGCCATCTGTGCCGAGATTGGAATCATGCGCAATTCAGAACAGATCGATGCACTCGAATGCATGGCAATCGATCCTCACAATTACATCATGGCACCAAAATTCATTGCTGCCGTTATTTCAATGCCCCTGCTTACCGCCATATTTGATGTAGTTGGCATCTTCGGCGGTTATTTGATAGGGGTAGTCCTCCTTGGAGCCAATGAAGGCGCTTATTTTCACAGCATGTACAAGAATGTGGAATATAATGACATTTCCATGGGCTTTATGAAATCCCTCTGTTTCGGCCTGCTTGTCGTCTGGATCTGCTCTGCGAAAGGGTATTTTGTCCATCTCGAAAGAAAGGGTGGGTTCGGTGCAGAAGGTGTCAGCAGGGCAACGACCAACGCTGTCGTTATGTCGTCAGTTGCAGTGCTTGTATTCGATTATTTCATAACGTCGGTTCTCATCTGAACATGGAACCTATCATAGAGTTAATAAATGTGCGGAAACAAGTTTGGCAGACAGGAAGTCCTGAAAGGGGTTAATCTCTCGATCTACGAGGGCAAAACAACCGTCATCGTTGGTGAGAGCGGGAAAGGGAAAAGCCTCGTTCTGAAACACATCCTCGGACTCATTAAACCCGATAGCGGCAAGGTTCTCGTATTCGGAAAGGACATGAACAAGATAGGGAGTAAAGAATTGAAGGATATCCGGTCTCATTTCGGGGTACTTTTTCAAAATGCCGCTCTTTTTGACTCCATGACTGTATTCGACAATGTCGCATTGCCTTTGCGGGAGCGAACAAAGTTTTCGGAGGGGGAGATACAAAAAATTGTTGATGAAAAACTGCATTTGATGGATATCGAGGGAAGCAACGAGAAATACCCTGCCCAACTCAGCGGAGGTATGAGAAAGCGTGTTGGTCTTGCACGGGCCCTCGTTTTGAATCCCAAAATTGTTTTTTTCGACGAACCGACGACCGGACTCGATGTGGCAAAAAGCAATGAAATATACCGCGTTTTCCATCGGACACAGACTAAATTGGCATATACTGCCGTTATCGTCAGTCATGATGTTCCGAAAATTTTCAAACTTGCCGATTATGTAGCATTGATCCATGAAGGCATTATTCAGGACTGTCTGACACCGGAAGATTTCCAGACTTCAGAAAATCCTGTAATCAGGGATTTCGTTACAGAGACTATGGGACTCATCTATGAAAGTGAACAGGTGGAGGGTTGAACAATGAACAGACTAAATATTGAAACAGCGGTCGGCATCTTCATTATCATCGGCCTCGCATGCATGGCCTATCTTGCGGTCAAACTGGGAGATGTAAATCTCTTCGGTACTGAACAGTACGTGGTCAAGGCTCGTTTCACAAATATTGCAGGGCTCAAGGAGGGTTCAACCGTTGAGATTGCAGGCGTTCAGGTCGGCAAAGTCTCCAAAATTTATCTCGATAATTATCAGGCGTTTGTTGACCTTATGATTAATCCCGGGATAAAAATTCAGGAAGATGCCATCGCGAGCATCAGAACACAGGGCATTATTGGCGACAAGTATGTGAAGATCTCCCCGGGCGGTGCGGAAGAATACATCCAGCCGAACGGCCTGCTGACCGAAACGGAATCAACGGTTGATATCGAAGAATTAGTCAGTAAATATATTTTCGAAAAGAAAGAAGAAAAATAGGATAATGATAGTTAGAAAACTATTAAACCGTTTTCCTAATCTACCAGAAACTCAATGACTGATAACTCAACACATGGCAACCTCTGCAAATTCAGGGACGAGATACCGTTCTCTTTTCTGAATGAAGAGGACTTCGGGCAAATCGCTTGTTTTTTTGAATCGGTCACGTATCCTGCTAACACAATGATCTTCAAGGAAGGTGACCCCTCCGGTTTTATCGGGTTTGTTCTTTCCGGAAAACTGGAGGTCAAAAAACAGACCGAATTCAAAGGAAATCAACTGATCATAGCTATTCTGACAAAAGGGTCTCTCATCGGGGAGCTTTCGATCTTTGATGAGAATCAACGCTCAGCAACCGTTGAAGCCGTCGAAGATGCCTCGGTTCTGATACTGAGGAATGATGCATTTGAAGCGCTCCTGAAAGAATATCCGGAAATAGGGATTAAACTATTGAAAGGGTTTATCCGCATTCTGGCACTTCGTTTGCGCAAGACAACGGAAAGGCTTACGACAATTTTCTGATCACAAGAGAAAAGTCAGTCCTCAACTTTCTTTTTCCGGTACTGGAGATACGCATCACGGATTGAAACATAAGGGTCGATGGCTGATTTCTTGAGGTCCTCGTAGTCCCCAATCCGGAAAGAGGTTTCATTTACCTTATCATAAACCGTTATACCCACTGAGGCCTCAGTCGGATTCACGTAGTGAACGGGGTCCAAAAAACGGTCTCCGATCCGTCCGACTGTATCACGAAGGGATGAGGGGCCGAGGAACGGCCATACCAGGTAAAAACCATGCCCAATTCCGTAGCTGCCGAGTGTCTGGCCGAGATCTTCGTCCTGTTGCTTGATGCCGAGATCTTCCTTCGCTGCATCAACAAGCCCGCACACACCCGCTGTTGAGTTATAGACGAAACGGAGCAGCTCATTTCCAGCATCTTTAATCTTGAACTGCAGGAGACTGCTCACGAAGCGTATAGGGGTTGTGATGTTGTTAAAAAAATTACTGACTGATATTCTCGCATCCTCAGGAACAACAATCGAATACCCCTGGGCTAAAGGCTTCATAAGCCAGAAGTAGAGCTTATCATTCACATGATACATTGCCTTGTTCCACGGATACAGGGGATCCGCAATCTGCAAGGCCTCTTCCTCCGCCTCTTCTTCGAAGATGTCGCCAGTATCATCAGCCGGGGGGTCGGCCGGCGGTTCTATTTCCGTCTCATCCATGGCATCTCTATCAGAAGACTTACTGATGTCATCATTCTGAACTGACGGTATACCTTCGGTTGTTGAGGCTATATCAGCAGATACCGGAAGAGGACTGAGCAGAAAAAAAATGAAGATCAGGGATAAAGGAATCATCGGTTTCATGATATTTTATGCCTTTCCGGCTTTCTTTCTCAGGGTATCAAGCAATCCTTCGGGTGATTTATTTCCGAGAATCTGTGAAAACTGGGTGCGATAATTACTGATCAGACTCACACCCTCAATAATAACATCATAGACCCTCCATTCGTCTCCCTTCCGGATCATCCGGTAGGAAATCGGGATATCCGCTTTCTTCGTCAAGATCGTAGTCTGAACTTCCGTGGTTTTTTCTGAAAGCGGATTTTCCCTGTTAAAGAGAATCTTCTCATTGGTATACGACATTATCCTGTCAATATAAGCCCCTTCCAGAATTGATTTGTAGAGTTCGATGAATTCCTTCTGCTGTTCCGTCCCGAATCTTTTCCAATTCTGCCCCAAGGTCCTCCTCGAAAGCTCGGTGTAGTCGAACATCCTGTCTGAGATGGTCCGAATTTTGTCTTTCTTGATCTTTGTCGCTGATTCTCCCTTGAGGGATGAGTCGCGCAATACATCAAGTACTCTGTCAACGTGCCCTTTAACCGTTTCAAGCGGGGTTCCGGCATAAGCTGCAATAGGGACATGCACCAATACAATGACGAGAACCAGCATACATAATCGTTGTTTCATATTCACCTCCTAAAAATCCACCTGTTATTCGATATTCTTGCGGAAGTTTTTCACAAGTGCTGAAAGATACTGAATAAGTTCTTCGCTTTTATTCCTCTCAAAAAGAATAGCATGTCGTGGTGTTTCGGGTGGTTTCAGTGATCCGAATATAACAATGTCGGCCACCTGAAGTATCTTTTCTGCACTCTTTTTGGTTTTTTCTTCAGAACCCGAAACAAAAATGACGACATCCGGCTGTATGATCTCTATCGGACTATTGCCTTCGATGATAATACCTTCCAGATGAGCTAACATTCCAACTGCCACCGGCAGAATTTCCCTCAACTCTGAGTAAGGTGACTTGACCCAGATTACACCGCCGGCACCGGCATCGAGAAACTTCTTTGTGTCTTTTCCTTCTTCAGAGATAACCGCCAAATCATCCACAATTGAAGCATACAGGGATGTCTTTGTATATTTTATCGCTCCCCATTCATGAAATGATTTCAGAATAAGGGTTGCGACAGAGGTTTTACCGGCACCGCTGTGACTGCCGCCAATGCCGATTATAACGGGTCGCACACTACGTCACACCGGTACCGACCGCCTCAGCATCCTGTTCCTTCCCCACTTCCTTGTAGCCGCACTCTTTCTTATGGCAGAAGAAGATCAGATCACCATTCTTATTGCGTTTTTCGAGGAGAAAATCGGCGCCGCACTGCGGGCAATTCCTGGAAACAGGTTTATACCATGTAGCAAATGTGCACTGAGGATAATTCGCGCAGCTCCAGAACTGTTTTCCCCTTCTCGAACGCTTCTCAACAAGATCACCACCGTCTTTCGGGCATTGAATCCCGGTAGAGATGGGCTTGGTATTTTTGCACTCAGGATATCGTGCGCACGCGAGGAATTTTCCGAAGCGTCCGGATCTTATGACCATCGGCGAACCGCACTTTTCGCACTGCTGGTCGGTCTGCTGGTAATGCTGTTCTCCTGTTTGCCCGTTGCTGTCTTCTCCCTCCTGAAGGATCGGTTTCGTATTCTTGCAGTTCGGGAATCCGGTGCAGGCCATGAACCTTCCATGCCGTCCCCACCGGTTGACCATGGGGAGCCCGCATTTTTCGCATACGATGTCAGTCGGAATATCCTGGGGTTTTACTTTGCCGACCGTTGTGAGAGCATTCGTCAGGTCACCATGGAATGGCTTGTAGAAATCCTTTACAACCTTTTCCCACTTTAGCTTGCCATCTTCAATATGGTCAAGTTCATCCTCCATTTTTGCAGTAAATTTGACATCAAAAAGCCCCTGAAACCTTTCAACGAGATAGTCATTGACAACGACGCCAAGTTCTGTCGGGGAGAATTTCCCTTCGGTCTTCTGCACATACTTTCTCTCCTGGATCGTAGACAGAATCGTAGCATACGTGCTCGGCCGTCCGATGCCTTTTTCTTCAAGCGCCTTCACGAGCGTTGCTTCTGTATAGCGGGGCGGGGGTTGAGTGAAATGCTGCTTTGGCAAAAGATTGAGCAGTCTGAGCACCTCTCCTTCTTTTAAAGTGGGGAGCGTCAGACCATTCTCCTCTTCCATTTCATCCCTGCCTTCCGTGTAAAGGGCCATGAATCCGTCGAAACGTACGACTGTTCCCGTTGTCCTGAATTCATACGACGGAGATTCCTGAAGCTCTCCTATCCGTTCTTTTTCAGGTTTCTCGTGATGTTCCTTTTCCGAAGGGGAGGCAGTGGTATTATCATTGATGATAAATGTAGTCTGTTCCAGCTGTGCCGGCGCCATCTGACTCGAAAGGAAACGATTCCATATCAACATATAAAGGTTATATTGATCTTTCGAGAGAAATCGTTTAATGGTCTCCGGTTTCCTGTCAGCATATGTCGGCCTGATCGCTTCATGCGCCTCCTGTGCCGATGCCTTGCTTTTATAGACGGGCGGTTTTTCAGGAACATAGTCCCTTCCGAATACCGCCCCGATGAGGCTCCGTGCCCAATCCTGTGCCTCCGAAGCCACCCGGTGAGAATCTGTTCTCATGTAGGTAATAAGTCCGACGGAACCTTCATCTCCGAGCTCAACTCCCTCGTACAGTTGCTGCGCTACCATCATGGTTTTCTTGGCCGTGAATTTCAATTTCCGGGCTGCTTCCTGCTGGAGAGTGCTGGTGATAAAAGGAGGGAATGGCATTTTCTTTCGCTGCTTCCGTTCTATTGTTTTCAATACAAAGGCTTTATGGCGCACATCTTCTGTGATCTGTTTCGCGGCAGATTCATCAGGTATCAAGAACCGGGAGTCCTTTTCAGATTTCCGGTTCCCTTCCGTGGAATGACGATCTATTTTTGAAAGCCGTGCCCAGAAAGCGGGCAGGCTTGAACCTTCGAACTCTCCATTTATACTCCAGTATTCTTCCTGCTTGAACGCCCCGATTTCGCGTTCCCTGTCCACAATCAGTCGAACGGTGACAGACTGCACCCTTCCTGCGCTTAGCCCTCTGTGCACTTTCCGCCAGAGCAGTGGACTTAGGTTATACCCGACAAGCCTGTCGAGGATTCTCCTCGCCTGCTGAGCTTCAACCTTCCGCATGTCGATTTTCTGAGGATTGCTGACCGCTTCGCGTACAGCTCTCCCGGTGATCTCATTGAAAACAATCCGGTAGATCTTTTCATTCAGGTTCTTTGATTTCTTGCCCAAAATTTCAGTCGCAATATGCCATGCAATCGCCTCGCCTTCCCGGTCAGGGTCGGGCGCAAGGAGCACCATATCTGACTCCCGTGATGCCTTCCTGAGTTCCCTGATAATTTTTTCTTTTCCGGGAATGACAACGTACTGCGGCGTAAAATTGTTTTCCACATCAACACCGATCTCCTTTGTAGGCAGATCTTTTATGTGACCGATGGAAGCTTTTACCGTATACTCTTTCCCGAGTATTTTATGAATAGTCTTCGCCTTTGCAGGCGATTCAACAATGACTAAAGCATTCATGCCAGATAAAACCTCTTTCCTGTAATTTGTTTCACGGCACCCTTCATCTCCAGTCCCAGCAGAACCCCGAGCACCTTTGATGCGGGCAAGCCGCTCTCCCTTGAAATGTCATCAATCTGCTTCGGCTCGCCTGAAAGGAACGTGCAGAGCCCCTTCTCGTTCTCCGTAATGTCGATAGCAGCCTTGCCGGCAGCCCTGATAAAGCCTTTCAGGACAGGGGCAAGTTCTTCGACAATATCGTTTGCATGCCTGACCATCGTTGCGCCCCTCCGGATGAGTTCATTGGTACCCGCCGAGTTTGACGATGTTACGTTGCCCGGGACTGCGAAAACTTCCCTCCCCTGATCCATCGCATATCGCGCTGTTATCAATGCCCCGCTGTCCGAGCTTGCCTCCACAACCAGCACACCAAGAGAAAGCCCGCTGATAATTCGGTTCCTCCTGGGAAAGTTATCTTTATCAGGAGGGGTCCCGGGTGGGAATTCGCTGACGACGCTCCCTGATCCGGCAATTTTTTCCATCAATATTTTATTTTCGGGTGGATACGGCACATCGACTCCGGAGCCGAGCACGGCAATAGTTCTTGCCCCTTTGCTCAGCGCTGCTTTATGCGCCAGTGAATCGACGCCCCGCGCCATCCCACTCACAACGGTAAACCCCGAGCGCGCAAGGTCCCCTGCAATAGTCTCCGCAACAGCAGCTCCGTAGTGTGTCAGGTTGCGCGACCCGACTACGGCAATTGAGTAGCGGTCCTGCGGGATAAGTGACCCCTTCATATAAAGGACAAGCGGAGCACTATCGGTTTCCCTGAGCATCTCCGGATAGGTTGGACTCTCAAAACTCACAGCCGTTATACCTTTCTGTTCAGCAAGCTGTACGAGTTTTTCCACATCCTTCCATGAAGAAAACTCCTTTATGCTCTTTGCCCTGTTTTTTCCTATATTCTCTATCTCGAGCAGTTCAACGAACTGCGCGTCAAAAATTTTCTCCGGGGTTCCGAAAGCCGAAAGTAATTTCTTTACACTTGCAGTCCCTACATCCGGCAACAGTGAGAGGGCAACCCAGTATCTTAAATCCGCCATGACCACTTCTCATGCAATATATGAAATATCATCTGATTAAGGGCTTTTTCAGAGTTGATAATTTTAAACGGAGGGCATTAATCTTAATGAACCCTGCAGCATCCCTCTGATCATATACTGCTTCCTTTTCAAACGTGGCAAGTTCGGGATTATATAATGAATATGGCGACTTCCTGCCCACCACTGAAGAACAGCCTTTGTAAAGTCTGACCCTTACCGTCCCCGTCACGTCCCTCTGTGTATCATCGATGAGATTCTGAAGGATTTTTCTTTCTGGTGAGAACCAGTATCCGTAATAGACAAGCTCTGCATAACGCATGATGAGGGATTCCTTGAGATGCATGACTTCACGGTCAAGAACGATAGATTCCAGAGCCCTGTGAGCTGCGTGGAGCACGGTACCTCCGGGCGTTTCATACACCCCCCGTGATTTTATGCCAACATACCTGTTTTCAACGATATCGACTCTTCCGACGCCGTTTTCCCCCGCAATGGTGTTCAATCTGCTTAACAGGCGTGCTGGAGACATGCGCCGATTATTCACGGCAACGGGATTTCCTTTTTCATAGGAGACAGAAACATATACAGGCTTGTCAGGAGCCTTTTCCGGCGGCACCGTCATGTCATGCATATCGGCTGGCGGTTCCTGCCAGGGATCTTCAAGGATGCCTCCCTCATAGCTTATGTGGAAGAGATTCTGGTCAATGCTGTATGGTTTTTCCCTTGTCGCCGTAACCGGGATCCTGTGCTTCCTCGCGTATTGAATCAACGATTGTCTTGAATCAAATGGCCATTCCCTCCAAGGGGCTATCACGTGTATGTCCGGTTTAAGGGCATAATAGGTAAGTTCAAACCGAACCTGGTCATTTCCCTTGCCTGTCGCACCATGTGCCACAGACTGTGCATTCTCGGTTACCGCGATCTCTATCTGCTTTTTTGCTATCAGAGGGCGTGCAATAGAAGTCCCCAGGAGATACGATCCCTCATAGACAGCATTTGCCCTCAGCATCGGGAATATGTAGTCTTTAACAAACTCCTCCCTCAAATCTTCCACGTACACTTTCGACGCACCCGTCCTGATCGCCTTTGCTCTGAGGACATCAAGATCCTCACCCTGCCCGAGATCTGCACAAAATGCAATAATCCGGGCTTTGTAGGCATTCTTCAACCAGTGTATCGCTACAGAGGTGTCGAGCCCACCGGAGTATGCAAGCACGATCTTGTTTGTCATCATCATCCTCCGATACAGTATTTTTCAGACAGGGGAAGAGCATCTGCCCGGCAAAATATAACGGTAGCACAAATGACGAAAAAAAGTAAAACCAGCAACCTTCCATTGTAAAGAGGCGTTGCGAACGATAAAACAATCCAGACAGGGGCCGAGGCTTTAAGAATCCAAGGATCCAAGTGTCTTAGAGATTTTCACTTGAACCCTTGCATCCTCGGCCCCTGTCTCTTTTACTTTTTCAGCCAGTGGACGATCTTTGAAACAATCGATAGCAAGGGCTGATTTTCTGCCTCCGCCATCCGACCGGTTGCAAGCTGGATATTCTTCTGCAGCTGTTCACTCCCGTCTTTGGGCGGTTGAATCATAATCGCGTCACCAGCCGGTGGCGCCCCGCTGCCCAAACTAATGCTTTTATGGACGGTAACACTGCCGCCCGTGCCGGTTGAAATTTCAGGGGAGCGGATTGCTACGCGTGCAGGAGCTAATCCGGTTGTGTAACTGACAGAATACAGATATGAATCCCCGCCATAGGTGCAGGGGTCTGAGTCGGGTCTGTAGGAAAGGAAATCCAGAATCCCCCCAACAGCAACTGGACGCGAGATGACCCGCTCCCTGCCCGATAGAGAGATTCTCCATCCCGGATCAGTGCTGGTTAGAGTAGTTGATGCCGGTTTCACTGCAGTTACAATGTCTCTGAACCGGAAGCTTTTCATCTCCGCATCATACCCGCACACTCTATCAGTTCCCGTAACAACCCCGTTTGTCAGTACATTTGTTGCATCAAACAGGGATGCTTCATTGATAAGATCATTCTTATCCTGAAGTCCGAAAACAATCTGCTGTGATTCATCTGTTTCGTCAACATCGCTAAAATACTTCCCGGACCCCGCATAAACCCAAATAGCGCCTTTCGTATCCTTCGCGGCCTCGGGAGAGGCAGTGAACGGGTACTTACCGGAAAACAAAACATTCCCAAAGGAAGAACTCCATGCAACATCTGCCCCTGACGCCTCGAGGACTGCCGGCACATTGAGGCTCATCATTTTGCCCATCCATGCCGTATTGGACTGAAAGCTTGTGCCAAAGTATATTTTTTCTGTTATGTAATCCTTGTCCGCATCAATTGCGAGCAGGTCAGCGACTATAGCAGGATGGTCAAGGGTTATCTTTTTTACGAGGTCGCCTGTCCCGAGATTCAGGATATAAAGACAGCCCGGTGCGCTTCTTCCGATATCATCCCCAGCTTTCGGAAGCACCTTTGATCCGGACCCCAGAATGACATACCATTTCCCGTTCTGCATTTTGTCTCCTGTCCTTACTATGGCAGGCGCTGATGCGGCAAACCCCATGTCATCGTCCGAGAATTCCCAAAGCGGGACAGGTCTTTCAGGTAAGGTGACATCAAGGGCAAAATAGGATGAGAAGCCCACATCTGCGGGAGCGCCGGCAGGGGGGTCAGCCGGTCTTCCTCCAGTTCCGCAGGCACCTCCAAATCGCATTCCGCCGAGAAGTATCGTCCTCCAACTATTTTGGTCTTTTGTCGCCCCGGGTCCTCCGCTGAAACTGACGTCAAATACTTTCACGGAAAGGTCAGTATAATTGATATGGCAATAATCCGGATCAGCGAGGTATTTAATATAGGGGAATGCGTTGAAGGGAATATACGCCCAGATCTCTTCACCAAGCTGCTCGTGCTCACCATCCCCCGAGCCGAAGAAATTTCTCAGGAGCGCCTTAACACTGCCGGCCAGCCCCCCGTCCTTCAGATATCCGCCCCTGAAGGCATGGAGCATCCCGTCATTTGCACCGGCAAAGACAACCGATGACTTTCTTTGATAACGGTTATCGGCAATATAGTCATAATAGCTTCTGTCGGCATAATCAACATGGTATGCATTGAGCGGCATCCCGCCCGATACCTTCGGCGTTGAGTTCATGATATCTCCCAGTTTCCACACCCGGGATACCCCGTCAATGGCAATCCTCCGGTCCCTGAATGCAGGATTAATCCCGCTGCCGCATGGTGTATCACCCGTAACCCCTGACTCAAGGCATTCACCCCGTATATATCTCACGATGGCATCAGCAGTATAGTCTGTATCAGGGTTGAGCGCACTCAGCAGCGTCGAATTCATAGCAGTTTGAAATAGGGGGTACGGTGTTTCAGAGAACGTGTGGGTCACCTTGGCACCTCTGATGATTTTCTTTGATGTGAAAATTATTCGATCTGAAGGTACTCTGAGAGCAAGGCTCCTCCCCGCTTCCCAGATGGATTTCACATGAGCAGATTCTCTGATCTCAGGATTTGAGCACCGTGCGAAGGTGCCTCCGCCGCCGTCAGACTGTGTGGTAAACAGTGCCGCTTTGGTTTCGTTGCCCCTGTCAGGAGCAAAAAACTTGACGATTTTATCCTGGTTGAGCATAAGCTTATAATCGTGGACAGAGTCCTCTCTGAGATTGCCATCCGGGTCTGTCCAGAGACTCTGCATATATCCGGTCCATAAGACCTCGCCAGCCCCTTCCTGTCTCGCCGGCAAAAAAAAAGCCTGCATAATGCCTCCGGCAGCACCGGCACTGCCTGAGAGCGCGGAAGCTGCCGTGCCCGATGCTGCCTGTGCAGAGATATCAGAGAAGGCTCTTCCAAGTGACAACCGTATTGACGGGAAATCTGCTGCTTCAAAATAGGTATCTGGCAGACTGTCACCATTCCTGTCCCACTCATGGCTGAGGTCAGGGAGCCTGTTCCCGTTTGCATCGGCAAATCCGCCGTATTTGGAAAATCCTTTCATGATATCCTTTCCGGCTGCAGAACCAAATATATTGACGCTGTAATACTGTATTACCTGAGTGCCGTCCCGGTCGGCTCTGATGTCGGAAGTATGGGCCTTTCGTATCTCTTCATTGAGATGCTGAGCTGAATAGAGGGCCGGTATATCGGTTGCGTCTCCGCTGCTCAGGCTGATGACAAAGTTTTTTCTGCACTGCATGGAATCAACCGGATCCGCGCAGGCACTGCATACCGGGCAACCATTCTTGTAAAATTCGATAGTTCGCAGAACCGCTTTGCCAAGCGGAGCTTCCACATTCATCTCATCCGGTGCAGCACCTGCTATTGCCCTGTACAAAGCATCCAAAGAATCCGTTTCGCTGATGCAGGAGGTCATCGTGATATCATTTTGCAATGACTGAAAACTCATCACAGCAATACGCGGCGCAAACCTATCCCGGACGCCGTCATTATTTCTGTCGACCAATTCGGGAATCAGTCCCCTCTCTTTTCTTCCGTTACGAACAATGATTTTTGTGCCCGGATTCTGGAGAGCGCATCCCGCTCCCGTTATAAATAATGAGTCATTGGACACGGTAAAATCGCATTGCGGATAGTGGGGAGTTGTCTTTGTCCAACCACGGTTCAGACTTTCTCCTGCGAGATCGACTGAAGCAGGCTCAGCAGCCCCCAATCCTCCTGCAAGCACATACATGAGGATGTCGAATCTGCTCATTGCTGCCCAATTCAGCAGGGCACCCGGGTAGGGCCCATGATCTCCGGACTCGCAATTTCCGGATGTTTCATAAAACATATCTGTTGTCGAACAGTACGTACTCCGGGAATCAAAGTATCCGACATAGGAGGTTGGGGAAGAATTGTCATAGTGATCTGGAAGCGGGTATGCGGCGGCAAGCATTGCTGCTGAATTATCCAGTACGATGACGATGTTCGGCGGTACGGTTCTGGTTATAAAGGGAGAGATGCTGCAAAAGTCGGACATCGTTTGAGTATAGATTAGGGTTGGGACTATGACTGTTACTATACATAGTATAAAACCAATCTTTTTCTTCATTTCCTCCTCCTGATTAATTGTGGTTATGATACATATCGGTAGAGCGCCGAGGTCTCTGCTTTTATGCCACCAGCCCCGGTTACGATTGCATTAATCCTGTAGTAAATTGCGGTTGAAGGGGGACCATTGCCTGATTTGGGGAATTCAAGCCTGCTTCCCGGCAATTGAGAGGAAAAAAGCCGCGTAAGGGTAATTTTTGCTGAGTAGTTCGAAAAAAGATCTGAAGCAGGCAACGTGAGAGAAGTTGTACAGGGAACATTTTCAAGAAATAAAACCGCTTCAACAAGACAGCCGGGGCTTGAGTCGACTATCGGCAATGCGGCTGCAGGCTCCCCTCTTGCAATGAGCTGGACTGCGGCTTTCATGATTTCTATCGAACCATCCGCAGCTTCAGCGGCTGTTGAATATCTTTTGCCGGCTCCCGACATCATGGTGGATTGAGTAACAACGTAGAGGGTTCCTGTTATGAAAATAGTGACTGCAAGGGTTATCACCAGCGCGGCAACCAACGCAATCCCGTGATTAGCAGATAGTTGTCTGCTTTTTTTCACTTGTGGTTTCTTGGTGTTACGGTTAAGGCAATTAGTCTCCAACGGTATTTCCTCTGCTCAGCTGTCAACGTTACATCCCTACCGATTCCGAGATTTGCATCCCCTGCGCGGATTCGATCAGGGTTTGACGGATTCTCCGGGTTTGTGTACAGGTAGTCAGCATCCCTGTTACCATTCTGGACAAGGATATAAACCCTTACCTGTTTCAGCCGCCGCCTGAGCATCTCAGAATCATATGAAGATGATAAAATCCCGCCGTTATCCCATACATCAATGAGCCCGTCTTCAGGAGAACTTGCATCGATGCCAAAAGCGACCTGAATATCCCTCACACATCCAAGGAGCGGTTCAATTGATTGACCATGCGTCATTTCTATCCTCTGGAGGCTTCTTGTGCCCCGTGCACAGGTTTTTGGCATATCAGCAGGAGATCCACCCAACCGGTACTGGATTACATAATACGGTCTCGGGATTTCCGATCCGCTCCCCTGGGGAGGCCTGCTCAGCCCATAAAGAAGCGCCCCTCTCCCTTCATGGGCAGAAAAATTCGGGGCAGACGGATAAATGAATCTCCACGTCACACCGTCTGTAATCATTGCTCTGGTATTTGGCTCAATATAAACAACCCTGTCATTCACCTGCACATCTTCCCTGACATCATCCCATAGCTGGAACACAGCGGGTGACGTGTCCTTGAGATAGGTCCAGCCCTGTGAAGCCTTTGAATATATGCCGAGCGCTGTCCCCGTCATGAACAGCGAATCAGCACCTGTGAGTCCTGTTGTTGGATACCTGCCACCCAGCGGATTCAGGGTACTGCCCGGGGCAATATTGTCTGTTGCACCCAGTGGCAAAGGTTCAGGGGAAAATATCATTCCACCATAGTCATCTGCCAATCCATACCCTGCCATCAAGATATCCCGCTCGATGATATTCCTTGCAATAACTATCTCAATTTCGGATTGCGCGAGTCTGTATTCCCTCGTCGCGTGACCTGCATGTGTTGTATACACAGAATATACCCCTGCCATAACAACCGAAAAGATCGCAAGTGTTATAATGAGCTCTGCAAGGGTTGTCCCGCTTTGATATGCTTTTCTCCAGACCTTCAATTCCTTATAGCTTTCCAACATTTCAGTCGACTCCTTGGACCCTTGAATCCTTGAACCCTTGCCTCACGGTTTTCGGTGTCTGTAAAGAACAGTGCTGTGGAGGTGACCTTCATTGCGTTCCTTGTAAGCGACGCTAATACTTATCTGACGGAGATCCTCGCCGAGGGGTAGCACATCCCACGTCATGTTGAATCGCTGCCGGAAGTTCTTAATTGTTTGCACGGGGTTGGGATATTTCAGATAATCATCCGGATAATCGTTCAGACAGGGATTGCTGTTGTCATACCGGTATGAGTCATTATAGTTCGCAGAACCAGGGTCTGCAGTCAATCCGCATGAACGGATTGAATCAAACGGCAGAGCAAGAATAATCCCGGTGGTCTGATTTGTCATCCTGATTGCGGCATTCCTTAGGTCGTTTGCAACATTAATCTGGATTGCATGGATCAACACAGCCGATAGGACCAGGAGTGTGAGCGCGATAATGACGAGAGCAGTCATCATTTCGATCAGCGTGAACCCGTTACTGTTCCTGGCACTCGTTTTCATTCCATATGCCTTCGCGTATCCGGTTAAAACTGATGCTCACACATTTTTTCTGGAGTTCATGCATCTGCGGGTGGAGAAAAACTATGCTCATCTTCTGGAACCCAAAATTCGCCTGTCTCGGTATCCCATGACGGTCAAAAAGCAGCACGGCGTTATCCGGATAGACCAGTGATCCGCTTTTTTTAATCTGCAATTCAAGCGGCGGGAAAATATCCCTCTGTCTTGCGCCTGCCCCGCCATCAGTCAGCGCCGATTCCTCCCCTATTCCGTCATAGGCAAAATTGCCGTTGCTGTCATTGAATCTGAAAAGCTTGTACCGTCTTTTGGATTCGAACCGTATTCCCAGTCCGCGCATTTCGGGACATGCTGCATCCGGTCCCTGAGTCATTGCAGAATATCTGATCCACTGAAGGTCTGAAAGAAGTTCTTTCGCAGCGCTCCGGATGCGCTCCGTACCGGTAAATCCAGCTCCAATAGCCGTAAGTGCTGCGAGGATACTGATAATCGAAAGAACGAT
This sequence comes from Thermodesulfovibrionales bacterium, assembly GCA_963715195.1. GTDB lineage: Bacteria > Nitrospirota > Thermodesulfovibrionia > Thermodesulfovibrionales > SM23-35 > JALHSV01. Next base: position 248,211 of record CAVQRT010000002.1, read on the forward strand.
GATAAGTTCTATTAAGGTTAAACCATTGTAATTATCACCATTTAGTAATGTGATGCGACTCATCCCTGGTTCGTCTCGATTCAAAAATCTTATTTCTTGACAGGATTATATTGATTGAATTTAAATTAGCATTTGCTAATATTTATTGTCAAGCTTTTATTTGTTCCATGTGATTTTGATTGAAAATATGTACTATGAGGTGATAAAAGGGGAATTACATTAAAGCGTTAGCTTATAAATAAAACTGCAAAAAAGGCAGGTTGGTGGCTGGTTACTTCTTTTGCTCAGGCTTTATGTCAAGGGTGAGTTCCTGGGTTGCTTCGCCTCCATGCCCATCAGTAACTGCAACAGTAAATGATGCCTTACCCGTGAAATCAGGGGGCACATCCCACGTGATCAAACCAGTTGCAGAATCAATGCTCATACCGGCAGGTGCTTTTTTCAGAGAGTAGGTGAGATTATCTCCATCAGGGTCAGCAGCATTGATCTGATGTGAATACCGCTTTCCATCAAAAAGATATTTTCTGTTATCGGTAATCACTGGTGGCAGATTGACAATTTCTCTATGGAGAATTCCCGGGCGTCCATAATCCGTTCCGTCAAACGGCGTTATTTTGACCGATATCTTGTCACCTCTTTTAGGGGCCAATTGGATTTGTCTGCTATTTCCGGCAGATTCACCGTTCTTCGTCCATACATACGAGAGTGTGACCTCATCGCCGTCTATATCAGTCCCGGCAGCATCAACACTCAGGGCATCACCGGGCTTGAAAACCTCCGGCATAATCTGTATCCTGCTGATCTCCGGCGGAGAATTCCCTATCTGAATCATGTTTGATGACACTTTTTTACCTTCGATTGTTGCCCTGGCCTGAATGCTGTCATTCTTTTTGATTATCGAGGCATCAAACTCGGATGTCTTGGCATTCGCCAACTTTTCCCCGTTAACAAACCATTCGATTTCCGCATCCGACAGCTTAAAACCATGAGGTACTGCGTATAGCCGTGATGTTTTCGTGGCATTGACAGGAACTATTTCCAGAGATAAAGCGCCGACCTCTTCTGACCCGCCGGGCTGAGACGTCTGAGAACCCACACCAGCTGGTCCCTCCGCTTGTTGCCTGCTGACATCTGACTTGTCAGACGAGCAGGAGAAAAGAAAAAGCATCAGAACAAGTCCAATAAATTTATGCATGGTACACCCTATTCCTTTGATTGTCATTATCCGGCTCGACCGGATAATCCAGGCCTGAAAGCTTCTTGGCTTGAAACCTCTGGATTGCCCGATCAAGTCGGGCAATGACGGCTTAAAAGATAGTAAGGTTCTGAGGTGTTCCATTAATACAAAAATATTTTATGTCATTCCCGCTTGTCGGGAATCCTTCCGGAAAGATTCCGGCCACGCCGGAATGACAAACAGTGTAACACATTTTTCCTTACAGGCAATCTTCTTCATAATTTTTCTTTTCATTCTATTAACCTCAGTACTGGTACAGTATCGACAATTTTGCCCTCTCGGAAGGGTTCGCTGCATTTTCCGCGTCAACCTCAATGGTGTAAAGATATGGAATGCTCACTACAGTTATTTCACCAGAACCAGAACTGACAACGCCGTGTTTCAGCAACCCTTCATCTCCGCCGGAATTGCCCTCAACAGTGTCAACTATTTTTGCATAGCCAGTGTATGTTGGATAGGGAGCAGATCCAAGATCAAACCGAAAATCATACGTAGTCTGGTCAGCAGGGTCAATAACCATAGTAGTGGCATTTGCATAACTGCCACAGGCCGCCCAGTTCGTTGCCGATGTATTAGAATTTAGCTTCGCAGTGAGACATGCGTCTGAAATAGTTCTGTAATATCCTATCGCAGTTCCCATGTCAAGATCCGGATCCCCCCGCATCGCAAGAAGCCGGAACGTGACGTCAGCGCCACCCATGCCAGCCTCGAGCGCAGTCCTGTATCTCTTCTCCATTCCTGAGATCTGTGTTGTTGACGTTATCATATAGATTAGCCCGGTAATAATGGCAAGTACAATCGCCGAGAGAATCAATACCATCGCAAGTGCAACACCCTTTTGATTGAGGGGCGCCAAGGCACGATACAAAAACCATGATCCATGGCTTTTGAATCTTTTGTCCCGTATCGTGCATTTTATTGCTTGCATCTTATATTTTTCCATGTTTACCTCAATAGATTGAGACTATGAACAGTCATCGAGTACACTTTCCATCGGTAATTTTGCCAGTTTGCTCCTATGATTGCAGCCAGATCAAAATCCCTTCCCATAGCAAATTCTCCAACAGTAACAGGGTTAGTCGTATATGTGAAATTAGGATCTCTCTGGCCTTCGTGGGCTAAGATATATACCCTGACCTCTTTCACCTGATCCCTTATTTGTTGAGCCGTAAATGCCGAAATATCATCACTGTAACCATCCGCGCTGACAGTTGGCTCAAAGTCTCCGTCCCCATCATTGTCCAGTCCAAATATAACCTGCATATCAGCAACACAGTCCAGGAAAGGGAGATAGGTATCATAATTGTTGCCGCCTGTCACGTGTCTGATTGGGGACTTAACAAGCACACCGGTACCCGGTGCACACCTTTGTGGGGTTATATTGTTGCCACTTTGATCGGTTCCGGTCACAAAATAGTCAGCTCGATTGAATGGCCTCTGCGGCGATGGGTCGGTTGTCCCGTTTATTCCGTATACCACACGAGTTTCCAAATTGTCTGTCGGGGGCCAGGGATTGTTCGTCACGTTTCCAAATGTCGTGTAAAAAACTGCCCCATTTGCAACCAGTCTCTTTGCATTCGTGTCGGTAGACCCCGGAGAAATGACGATTACTCTGTCAGATGATGCAAGATTTTCACTTGCAGGAGTCCATTGCCTCGGATTTTCTGGGGCCGAGAAGGGTGCCATCTTTAGTGTAGTCCATCTTTGAGATGCGTCGTTCAACGCAACATTCGTTGCCTTTATTACCAAATAATCAACACCGCTAAACCCGCTGAACGTAATATTGTTCCCGCTTATGGCAGCCCTCGGTGCGTTGCATGGTGCGCTGCCATTACAATCATTGTAGTTAGCGGCGGTTGGACCCGTTGCCTCCCCGTAAATGACCGCTGCCGGTATGATCCAGGGAAGTCCGTGCCCCATATGTTCGAGATCGCGTCTCAGCATTTCCAGACCGACAATTCCTTCAATGTTCGACTCGGAGATCTTGCTCTGTTGCTTGAATTGTGTCAGCAACCCGGAAAATATCTGTGAACCTGCCGCCATCACAAATACAAAGATAACCATTGTTATGAGAAGCTCAACCATGGTAAATCCTGCCTGTTTCTTAATCATGACCTCTGCCTTATTGTTGATATTCTGTGTGTAAAAGCACTACCGTTCACAATGGTATTATCACGCCATTCCCATGTAGTGGTGACATTGATCTGTTTGGTATTCGCATCGTCTGTGCCAAGGTTACCATCTCCATCAAGCTCGGCAACAACAACAATGGTATGAAAGGTAACACCTCCGGTTATGTTCCTCACGTTCCTGACAATCGGTACGTCACCGGCATCCGATACAAGAGACGCAAATGGTAAATTTCGCGCCTCGTTCATCCTCAGCTCTGCGACATTAACAGCCTCATCCCTCAGAACATTTCTCGTGGTTGAGTCAATGCCTACGAGGGCTGTCTGCATCATCGCAAGGGATACCAGGAGGAATACCACCATTGCGATCAAGACTTCAACAAGTGTCAATCCTTTGTTATCTTTCAACACACGTCCCATTCCATTTCCCCATATTGATCCTTGTCTGAGATAGCGTAAGGCAATCATAATCAGCATCTACCGTAGAGATTAAACGGATACTTCCCGCAGGCGCTATCATTCCTCTTCTGTCAAAATTGATCTGATTTCCCGGGCCCGTCCAGTCGATCACATATTCAACCGATTTCGGATAAGTTGGCAAGCGCGTATCAGAGCCTATCTCGAGAACACTATTGCCATCAGGTGCCGGATTCGTATCGTCATAGATTATGTAAGCATTTGCAGTTCCTGTTGCAAAATGCATCCTGTTCATCGTCATCGCCCTTACCCTCGCATTCATCAAATCGGTATGCATCTGTTTAATCTGGTTTTCTACCCTGTACCGGCCCATCCAGTTCCTGTATTCGAAGCCGAGAGCAACCACAAGAATTGCGATGATGGAAACAGCAATCATGAGCTCGATTAACGTTACTCCGTCCTGTCTATTCATGGCGAACACGGTTATCATGGTAGTCATTTTCCGGCTTGAAAAGAAAATATATTACAGAAACTCTATGAGTCGACATCTATCTTTCCTTGATATGAAGAGTTCTCTTCACCGGCGGCGGTTGAGACAATATTGACAAGCCCTGTGCCGTTGGCGGCACACCCTCAAGTGCCGACGTCCTTCTTCCGCCCTCTTCGGTAAATGCCTTGCTCAGATCAAGCTGCTCAATGCTGCCCGTCGAAACCTGCAGCAATGCCACGCCCTTTAATAAGGCGCCGGCAGCCCCGCCGGTGTTGTACCGCACCGCCCAAATAAAACTTTTTCCCCCATACGCACATACATCGGTGTAAGGTTTATACGATACAAAAAACACCACACCTGAAGTTGTTGTCAGGGGATCTGTGATGACTCGTTCGGCCCTATAGAAGCGAGTGAAACTCTGCGCACAGGTACCGTCCGGATTGCGGACTTCACAGTGGGTATAATTGCCGGAAGCATCAAGATCGATCTTCCATCCGTCAGCTATTGCCGAAGGGTCCGCATCAGGAGTGTTGGTTACATCGGTCAGGGTTCCGGAAAAAGCTGCTGTGCAGCTTGCATCGAGACCTGATGTGGAGTAGCAGGGCTCTTGCAGGCCGAAAAGGTTCCTCTGACCGTTTTCATCATCTACCGTTGCCTGCTGTTCAAAGTAATACCTCCCGGTACCGAAGTAGACCCAGAGCTGTCCCTTGCTTTTGTTCAAAAGGCGTGTTACCGAAGATGTAACCGGGCCGATATTATCAACTAATTGGCTCCATTCCCAGTTCGACGGATTTGTGTCCTGCTTTGTCTGCAGACGGCCGACTCCGCCCTGCGTCCAGGTGCTTGCAAGGGCTTCTTTCTTCACATAGCCTACATAGACGATATCATCCTGATAGTTTAAGTCCACATCCATCGTTGAATTGTACATTGAACCTGCAAACGCTTCCGCGATGCCGGTATCAATAGTTCTCGTCAAGTTCCCGGTTTTCGCATCAAGAATAAAGAGGCGCAGGTTCTGGTCGGAACGGCCAAGGAATTGTTGGTCTGAAGTGCTCACCGGTCCGGTAGGACCCGAACCAACCACAACGAACCATTTGCCATTCTGTGCCGGATCTCCAACTCTCACAACCACCGGCCCTGTTGTAGTAAGGCCAAGATTTTCATTGGAGAACTCCCAGAGAAGTGTCGGGTTGCCCTGATCGGTAACGTCGAGTGCAAAATATGTGGAGTAACCGAGATCATTCACCGGGTTTTGTATGCAATTTGTACTCGTGCATGAATTCTTGCACGCACCACCAAATCTCATGCCTCCCACAACGACCGTTCTCCATGTTGAGCCGTCATCAGGTCTTGCATTTCCGGAAATATCGCCCGAACCAGGAGTACCTATGCTTGCGTCAAAAATATAAGGACTAAGATCAACAGTAAAAATGTGGCAATAGTCCGGCTCTTTTTTGTACTTGAGATATGGCAAGACATTCTTCGGGATAAACGACCAGACTTCATGTCCGAGCGGTACCCCGGCCCCTCCGAGATATCCGGCGGGGTTTGCGAGGCAGGCTACATCACTGCTGCTGAAAGAACAGGTAACAGGATTCCCTTTCAGTTCGAGCCTCCCGAGCTTGAACGCATGAACCATACCATCGTTTCCGCCCGCAAACACCATGCCCCTGTTCCTGTATTTATTGGGATCGTCAAGAAAAGCCTTGTATGATACATCCTTATAAAGCTGATCATAGGTATTGAGCGGTATCCATGAAGAAATCTTCGGCGTCGAATTGAGAATATCACCAAGCTTCCAGACGTTGGTTTCACCGGCATCGATCGCATCGTTATTGTTGACATCAATACTGACCGTTCTTGGACGCATCCAGGGGGATGCGGGGAAGTCTTCACCCCGGACATATCTGATGAGAATTTCCGCGTCATCATCATCAGGGGCACCCCCGTCATGGTCAAGGTCACCATCCGCAAATCCGTCCCCATCGTTATCGGCAATCGGCAAATCAAACAGGGGTCTCAGTGCCCCTGAATTAGCTATCGAAAAATCCACGACTCCGCTGCCGGTAGATACTTTGATATCTCTCGTTGCAGGGTCCCTCTGCCATAATTGGATCCCGGATTCCCACAAGCTGTCCAGTTTTTCAAATTCGATATCCGGCAGGGAACCCGATGGCGGAAACCGGTGTGCCATGGTTCGCTCAAATGTAGTATCGAAAAAGAATGACACCTGGTTATCTTCTGTCCTGTTGAAATATTTTGGGCTCGAACTGTCCTCGTATATCGAGCTCTGGCTGAAAAATGGATCAACAAAATACCAGAAGTTCGTCAATCTTCCGGTCCATGCTATTTCAGCATCGTATACCTTTCTTCGCGGATAGAAAACCGCTTGTATAAGGTTTGCACCACTTCCTTCACCTGAAGCAAGGACCGATGCTGCTGTTCCCGCCGCAGCCCTCTTCAGGATATCCTGAAACGCCTGAATGAGAGCTTCCCGTAACGTAGCCGGATCAGTTACCTCATAATAAACTCCTCCGCCCGCATTGGCAGCCTGATAGAGGATATCCCCTGCTGTATCGGTGCTGGGGTCGCTATCCCTCGGGACGCCCATCGTATTGACGATATAGGTGTTCACGACCTGCCTGCCGGGCTGGTTGTCACCGCCGAAGGTCGGACTGTTTCTCAGGTCGTTGATATACCCGAAGCAGGTGTTCTTTGCGAGGTTGTAACTCGCCGGAGGGTCATTCGCTGCCGTGCAATTTGCTGCATCAGAAAATACGTCAGGAACTCCTCCGCTCGGGAGTTGGCGGATTGTCAGCACCGACGCCCGAAGTGATCATGAGATTGAAGTTTCTCTGGCACGCCTGGGAGTTTCTGAAGGGATCGCAGTTAGCCGCAGTATTGTTGGCATAGTAATCAATGGCAGTATAGGCGCCGTTCACCAGCGTTGTTATCGGGTCGATCGGTACGGCATTTTCGATGGCGGTCATAAAATTTGGATCAGGGTTCGCACCGGGATCGTCCTCGATGCAATTCGATATGCCTGGGATGGCATTAGTGGCCACCTTGTTGAAATCCTCTATTCCAAACCTTGCCTGCGGCCAGAACTGATCGACGATACCGCTTTTCAGCACGCATTTATCGATATAACTCTCGGAACACGGTGGATCGTACGGGAAAGTGGTATCATGATTGTCGCAATTCACCACGTAATTTCCGGCGCATACCTTTACATCTACGGTTCCCGGTCGTTCTTATCGGGAGCGGAGCATTACTGACTGTGAGAGAAAAAGCTTTCGTTGCAATAAATCCGTTGCAATCGGTGACCTGGACAGTTAAATTAAACGTACCTGTAACCGTAGGTGTACCTGTTATGTAAACGTGGTCGCCGTTGATACAGGGCCCGCCTGTATTGAAAGAAAGACCAGCGGGCAGGCTCCCTGCTGTGATGCTCCATGTGTAGGTTCCCAGACAGGAACAGCATGCACCACAGGTTGAGCCGGACGTTGAAATATCTGCAAGGTAAGGGACGCCCCGTGTTGCTTCTGTCAATGGACTGGCAGTTACAATCTGAAAGCTTCCTGCAGCCGGGTTGATTGTCAAAGCAAGTGACTTCGTTGCCGTGTTGCTTTTGGAATCAGTTACCTGAAGTGTAAAATTATACGTGCCACTCGATGAAGGGGTACCACAGATATCAGTGCAGTCTGACCCGCTTGTGCACGCACAGAGGGAAAGCCCCGGTGGCAGACTTCCTGAAGTCTGGGTCCATGAGGTAGTCCCGGTGCAGACCCCGCCTGCGCGAACGGGGCTTCGGTACCAGCTTCCGACGGTTCCGTCCGGCAGAGGGCTGATTGTAGTAATCGATACTGCAGCATCATTAATTGTTATCGAATAATCCTTTGAGTCATTATGTTTGTTGATGCACCCTGCATTGTCACAAACCCGAACCGTAAAATAATACGTACCTGATGAAACGGTGGGAGTTCCCGAAATAGTGGTTGACGGGGTACCGGTAGCTGCCATGCTCAATCCACCCGGCAGGCTCCCTGCCGTAATGGTCCACGTATACCCTGACTCGGTGCCGCCGCTTGCCGTAATCGTAGCGGAATAGGGAGTGCACTCCGTTCCGGCAGAAGGGTTGCCCGACGGCAATCTGAGAGGAGGTGCCGCTTCGGCATCCGGTACGAGAAAGTTCACAAACGCTGACAGCAATCCTGAAGAAAAATTCATAACACGTGAAAAGATATCGCTTTCGGCATCCGCTTCTATCGTCGTATTGCAAGGTTTATTGACTGCATACCTCGTATCACTTTCGTTTAATGCAACGAGGGGATATGGAGGGGAATCGAGATATCCACAGGATCCGGGGGTATCATCCTTGATTTCCACATTAGCGTTATTCACGAGGAACTTGCACACCCGTGCTCTTCCAAGGCTGTCCCGGTAAGAAAGGGTCTTTTCCCAGGAATTGCTCATGCTGATGAGGGTATTCACATTCGTCTGCCTCGATACAGATTTCCCTCCCACAAGAATACTTTGAAGGAGGTCGTACTTGCTTGTTGTTGCCCAGTTGAGGAGGTTGCCGGAATAAGCACCTGCTGCGTCTGGTTCCCATCTGTTGCTGCCATATGTGTACATGATGTTAGGTTTATAGAGGCCCGAATAGGTCTTCGTGGGATCATAGCTGTCGGTATACGCAGCTTCGCCCATGATTGCGCCGTTATCCATAAGGATAAGGATATTCGGTTTTACATCCCGTTTCACATACGGCGGGATAATGCAGTAGTCCTTCATATCCGCAGCATGGAGAGGGAAAGGCACTACGCAAAACGAAAAGATTATGATTAACGATAAAAATTTGGCAGCAGTATTTTTCGGCTTCATTATATTACCTCGCTTTTTCTGCATGAATTCTTTTTGAATGAATGTTTTGCACGTCAATATTGAAAGCAAGCATTATGCCATTATAAAAGATATTGATTTTAATGCTTTTTTAAAAGCAGGTGGGTAACAGAGGTAAGAAAAGTATGTAACAGATTACATAGTTTTAGAGAAATTGACGCTGAAAATATCTCGTTTTTGCTGAACTCATGAACTCTTCCTGAAATACCAGATCAGCACCTTTTCGATATTTGCATCGATACTGTCTTTTGCATTGATTATGAAAACCCTATTCTGTACCTGAAAAAGCTCTTTCTCCATTCTCACAATCTCGGGAGGTGCAACGGCTCTTTTGAGGTATTCTTCATGAAACATCGGCACGATCTTGTCTTTCATCCTGAGCTCGGTATCTATGAAAAAAATGCTTATTTCCGGAGAAAGGTCGGATACCCTGTCAAAAAAAGCAGATATCTCATTCTGATATATCTGCTTTGGAGGGGATGACTTGATCTCCATATATAATATTGAACCATCCACCTTCGCAATGAGATCATAATCTCCGCCAACCTTCGGCCGTTTGAACCGTATGCCCCATACTGCTTCTGTTGCAAATTCCTTTTTGAAAATTTCCGCAACAAACCATTCGAGGGTTTCACCGAAACTTTTTATCGGACCGCGAATCAGCCTGAATCCATCCGATAGCGGTTCAATCAGGCCTACTTCCCTCAGATATTCGGTATATTCGGCTGTAACTGCAGATGTCGCATATCTCGTGACCTGCTGAACTCTGAAAAATGTTTGGTTCTTGATGACATCTCGGAGGAACAGACGGAAAGAATATTTCCTGAGCATCTCATAGAAGCTGACAAGAAATCTTTTTTCGGGAAGAAGCAGGTCATCGGCAGGCTCACGTTTGTAGATTCTGAAGCCCCTCAGTTTCAATAAAACATCCAGAGACGGGGTCAGTTCTGACAGTGATCTTCTGAGCCGCCTTATTTCATTATGGAGGGATTCGATTTCATCAGATGCATTGTCAGACATGATCAGATGAATTTTAATGAAACTCGCCTGTGCCTCGGTCCGTCAAATTCACAGAAGAAAATCGATTGCCATGTGCCGAGGAGCAATTTCCCCTCTTCAATAATTACATGCACTGAAGTTCCCACAATCGTTGATTTTATATGTGCATCGGCATTGCCTTCCCTGTGGAAGTAATTCATCTCATGGGGTATCAGCCTGTTCAGTGAATTCAGGATATCCCGCTGCACGCTGGGATCAGCCCCCTCATTGATGGTTATTCCTGCGGTTGTATGCGGCACATAAAGGATACAGACACCCTTAACAACACCGGCATCCTTGACAACGCCCTGGACCATGTCCGTGATGTCAATAAATTCAATCCTTGATTTGCTCCTGACATTTATGTATTTAAGCATGCTATTACCTCCGCGATTACGTTACATACCTTCTAACCCCTCACCGACCCATCAGGGGAGAGGATTGCTTCAGAGCGCCTCCCTTGATGGAATGGGAGTAAGGGGAGGATGTTTTATTCGCGCTATTTTACAATCGATGAAACACTTCCTCATAAAACCTGTCATCGACATCAAACTCAATCCGCAATACAAGAAGATTTTCCGGCAATGAGAACTGTTTGAGTCTCATTATATCCTTTTCAGTCGTTACAATCCAAGCTGCTCCGCTTTTCTCTGCATTGCCTGCAATCCTTCGAAAATCCGCCTGGCTATACTGGTGATGGTCTCTGAAGACCGTAAATCCCTTTATCTCCCCGGCAAGGGAACGGAGCGTGTTCTGAAAAGAATGCGGGTTGCCGATTCCGCAGAAGGCAAACACTCTTTTATCCTTCATGTCTGAGAGAGCGAAAACATCGCCTGATGCTGTTGCAAATGCAGTCGGAGTGTGCCGGGCAAAATAGAGCGGAGTTGACGCCGCGTATTGCCTTATTTTTTCAGTCAGGCTTTTTACACCTGCCCGTTGGTTGTCGACGCCTTCTCCCTTGCCCGCATCCCCTGAACGGAGGCAAGAAGAGGAGATATTCGTTATCAAAATAATATCCGCCCTTTTTATTGCAGAAAAAGGTTCCCGTAATGGCCCGAAGGGGAAAAGTTTTCCGTTCCCAAAGGGGTTTGTTTCATCGATCAGAAGAATGTCCTTGTCGCGGTGAAGAGCCCAGTGCTGGAATCCGTCATCGAGGATAAAGAGATTCGGGGTTTTGGAATTTGAGTTTTGAAATGTGAGCTTTTCAAGTGCAAACATCCCTGCCTCGTATCTGTTCTTTCCTTTGATTATTGGAACCCCCTGCACTGTCTCTGCCATGAGCATCGCTTCATCCCCTGACTGAGATACATCAATCAACGGGCCTTCACCCCTGCTCACAAAACACGGCCCCCCGGCTTTTCCCTTGTACCCTCGCGTGAGGATGCACGGATGAAAACCCAGTACCACAGCCTTTCTCGCCAGAGCCATTGCTGCAGGTGTTTTTCCGGTACCGCCAAGTGTTACGTTTCCGATGCTGATAACCGGGCATGGAAGCCTTTTCTGGTTCTTCAATGCATGACGCCTTTTTACTGCATAGCCAAGAAAGTAGAGGTATTCAAAAGGCGTCATAGGATGGCTTTATGTATTCTTTTCTAACATTCTTTTATTCAGCAAACCTTTAACCAGAAAAAATGATAGGCCGGAGAAAAGGATACCGAGCACGAGACTTCCGAGGAGTATGGGCACTATATAATGACTCAGATAGCTGATCTCACCGGCAAATCTCATTTCGAGGAATCTCCCGTTCAGGAGCAGGCTTCCTACCTCGGCACTGATAAGAAGCTGCACCGGAAACGTTAAAGGGTTTGATATCTGTGTGCCGAGCAGCACGATCAGTGTATTAACCCTCAAGAGCGATGCAAGTGCGATTGCGGTTAGGGTATGAGTACCAAACAGCGGAATAAAAGCGACAAAAATACCCACTGCGACACCAAGGGATATCTCATGCGGTGTCAGCCCTTTTTTGCTGAATCTGAGTATGTACGCCTTTATCTTCGCAACATATTTCATCATGATATCTGAATTCGAAAATACACCTGGACTTTTTCAGTTAATGTACTGCCCAACAATCTTCACTGCCTTTTCGACAGCACCTGCATTCTTCTGATACATCTTCTGTGCGCTAAGACCGATTTTTCTCGTTCTGTCAGGAGAGAGAAGCAGCTCTCTCAAAGTGCGGAACAGTGCCTCCTCAGTCACTTGAATGGCTGCCCCTGCATGATAGAAATCCTGAATGACCGGGAAATTCTCCATGTGGGGTCCGCATACAACAGGTGTACCCCAGTATGCCGGCTCAAGAGGATTCTGGCCACCATGTCCTCTGAAGCTTTTCCCGATGACTGCGATTGTGGAGATACCGTAAACTGAGGACAGTTCACCAACACTATCAAGGAGAATAATTGTACCATGTATTGCGTCCGGGTTTTCTCTGTTATGAAGTTCTGAGCGTTTCAAACATTGTATGCCTCTCCCTCTGAGCATATCCTCCACACGTCCGAACCTCTCCGGATGCCTCGGTGCAACGATGAGATTGAGATCCGGGAAATCTTTCCTGAGATCGATATAGACTGATGTGATCATTTCATCCTCTCCTTCATGAGTACTCCCTGCAACAATAACCGGCTTCCCTATCATAGAGGCCCATGGAGGAGTCTGCGCCGGGGGATCGGCGTCAAATTTGAAACTTCCGGTAATCTGTATTTTACTGTTGTCTGCCCCGAGACTTCTCAGCCGTGCAGCATATTCCTCATCCTGCATTCCGAAAGAATCCACGGAGGAGAGAACGTTCCTCATGAAGAAAGAAAGCTTCCTGTAGCCGCGGAACGACTTTTCAGATATTCTTCCATTCAGGAGTATAACCGGAATACTGTTTTCCTTGAATACCCTGAGAAGATTCGGCCATAGCTCCGTCTCGATAACCATGAGAAGCTGGGGTTTCATCCTTTTTATCACTGATTTCAGGATAAAGGGTATGTCGAACGGGAGATAAATGATCTCTGTCCCGTCTGGCGATTTTTCCCGTGCAACCTTCTGACCGGTATCAGTCACGGTTGAGAGGATTATGCCATAAGCAGGATACGCTGTTCTCAATTCCCTGAGGAGCGGTAAGGCAGCCATCACCTCACCAACCGATACGGCATGAACCCAAAGAAAGGACGGGGGATGGGGGATGGGGGATGCAGGATACAATCCAAATTTTTCCGTAAGCCACTTTCTCCTGATTTCCCGCGGCCGTTTAAAATACTCAAAAGGGAGGATGAAAATCAGGGAAACAAGATACAGAAGGCTATAGAGAAAGTACATGGCAAAAAAGAATCCGGTTATGAATAAATTCATTATGGCAAGGCATAGTATTTGAACGGATTTTTTTGCCGATAGTCATGAAAACAAATCTGATAGTTAAGAGGCAAAAAACTCGGAAGTCCCGATTGATATCGGGACTGAGAATGAGTGAAAATAGTGTGCCTTGCCAATCTATCATAATTATTGCTTTGTATTTATTATTCCCTTTCTCCCGCCATTTCCATGATAATCTCCGCAACCCGTTCCGATGGGTTTTTATTGGCAAACTGCTCTTTGATCATCCGGAACTCAGTAATCATATTTTCCCTGTACTGTCTGTCAAACATGACCTTTTTTAATTCTTGTATGATCTCATGAGGATTGGCGCTTTTCTGCAGAAGTTCCCGGACAACCCCCCTGCCGGAAAGAATATTGACGAGTGATATGTGCTTTACCTGGACAATCCTTTTCCCGAGCTGATATGTCAGGGGCGAGAGTTTATACATCACGACCATTGGCACTTCGAGCAGCGCCGTCTGCAGAGTGGCTGTGCCTGAGGCAACGACAGCCAAGTCGGATGCAGCAAGCACTCTCACCGATTCCCCCTTCCTGATAACCACGCCTTCTCTCTTGAGATCTTCAAGATATGATCTGTATGGTTCTTCATCGGTATTGGGTGCGAGGGGGATGCAAAACTGATAGTGCATGGCCGCCGGTATGTCAGGATCACGCTTGAATTGTCGGACGGTTTCAAGAATCAGAGGAAAGTGTCTGTTCAGTTCACTCGGCCTGCTTCCGGGAAGAATGGAGAGGAGCGGCCGCTTTTCATCAAGGCCAAGGATATTTTTCATACAACCCTTCAGTTCCTGATTGATTCCGAGTGTTGACCGCTGGCCACAGCCTGTGTCCATGAATACCGCCTCTATTTCCTCCAGCACCGGGTGGCCTACAAACTCACATTCCACTCCGGCATCTCTGTAAATCTTCTCCTCGAATGGCAGGATAACCATCATGCCATCCACCGTTTGTGCGATCTTTTTTATTCTGCCTTTGCGCCATGCCCACACCTGCGGACTCACATAGTAAAGGACTTTGATGCCGAGGGGTTTTGCCATTTTGGCAACTTTCAGATTGAAATCAGGATAATCAATCGGTATAAGAACCTGGGGCCTGAATTTTCTCAATGCTTTTCTGGCGCTATTCAATGCAGTTTTTATTTTCCTCAGAGAGGAAACCGCCTCAATGATTCCAAAGGCATCGGATGTATGAGCGATGAGCTCCACTCCTGCATCCTGCATCCTGCTTCCTCCGATGCCGATAATATGAACATCCTGACATTTGCTCCTTAACGCCTTTGCGAGAAGGGAACCGTACAATTCACCGGAGCTCTCACCCGCGAGAATCATAACTGTGGTCATCGATTCGTGCCTTCGGTTGATTATGACAGAGCAACAATCAGACGATGCTCTTGACTGTTTGACATATCTTCCGGATGGTTGCCTCTTCAAGCTCCGGATACATGGGCAGTGAGAGAACCTCCCGGGCTGCCTTCTCTGTTGCGGGGAATTCTCCCTTGCGGTAGCCCAGGAATTTCATTGCCTCCTGCAGATGGAGCGGGACAGGATAGTAAACCACTGAAGATATCCCTTTTTCTTTTAATACCTTCTGTATCCTGTCTCTCTTTCGGCTCGTTATCGTATACTGATGATAAACGTGATATGCGCCTTCTTTTTCAATAGGGCACTGTACTACATTGTGCAAAAGGTCATGATACAGGAGAGCGTTCCGCCTTCTCTGCTTGTTATACTTTTCAATATACTTGAATTTTATGAGAAGAATCCCTGCCTGCATTTCATCCAGCCTGCTGTTATAACCGACCCTCTTATGCAGGTAAGATCCCTCTGAGCCGTGGTTCCTCAGTTCCCGTATCAGGCCGGCTAACCGCTGGTTATTTATGGTCACCATACCGCCGTCACCATATCCGCCGAGGTTTTTGCTGGGATAAAAACTGAAGCAACCGGCATCGCCGATACTTCCGACTGTGCGGTTGTTGATCCTCGCGCCAAATGCCTGCGCACAATCCTCAATCACTTTCAGCCTGTGCTTTTTCGCTATCCTGAGGATCTCCTTCATATCACTGGGGTGGCCGAAGAGATGGACGGGCAAAATCGCCTTTGTTCTCGGCGTTATATGTGCATCTATCTGGCGAGGATCGATATTCATGGTATCGGGTTGGATGTCGACAAAAACGGGTGTGGCTCCAGTATAGAGAATCGCTTCAGCAGTAGCAAAAAACGTAAAAGGTGTTGTGATGACTTCATCTCCCTCTCCGATCCCCAGGGCGTCAATAGCAAGATGGAGTGCATCTGTCCCTGACGCAACGCCTATCGCCTCTTTCACGCTATGAAACTCCGCAACCTTCTTTTCAAACTCCGATACTTTTGAGCTGAGCACATAATGGCTGCTCTCGAGAATCTCGGTCAGAATATCAATGATCTCTCCTTTGATTTCCTGGAATTGTCTCTTCAAATCAACCATTGGAATCATTCAATATCCTTTAAATCCTTATTTTCTCAGTGATCTGCATAACTACCTTCAGCGCATTTCTCCCTTCGGTAGCAGAGACTTTCGGTCTCTTCCGCTCTTGCACACAATGGAGAAAGTCCTTCAGCTCCTCTTTCAGCGGCTCTTTCTTCTCGGGTTTTATGATATCAGCTGCTATCCCTTCTTCATTTTTATAATACCGCTTTACCTCCGCACTCTGGTAATCGATAACGATATAGGAATCTTTCTGGGATACCTTGAGCCTTCTCTGCTTTTCAGGTGACAGACGGCTCACAGTCGCCAACGCAGTACAACCGTTTTCGAACTCAAGCCATGCCTTTGCAACATCGAGTTTATCGCTCAGCACTTTGGCGCCAACCGCCCTTATCTCCTGAACCGGCGTACCGATCAGACTCAGAATGATATCAATGTCGTGGATCATGAGATCGAGTGTGACATCAACGTCTGTTCCCCTCCCGAGAAACGGCGACAGCCTTTCTGATTCTATAAACACCGGATCTTTAAAAAAACCGGATGCGGCAAGAATCGCAGGGTTATATCGTTCAAGATGCCCGACCTGAATAATACTGCCGGAATGTTCTGCTACCTCAGATAAGGTGATCGGCCTCTTCGACCGCAACAGTAATCGGCTTCTCGATCAGGACATCCTTGCCTGATTTCAGGCAATCGAGGGCGATGGGATAATGGGTCGTTGTCGGGGTGACGATGCTCATCGCATCAACAGTATCAAGCATATCTCTGTAATCATGCGTCGCCCGGCAGTGATAGGTATGCGCTATGGTGTCTGCCTTTTCCTGGTTGATATCTGCAACAGCAATAAGCTCTGCCTCCTCTATTTCCGAATAGATTCTCGCATGGTGCTGCCCCAGATACCCGACACCAATAACACCTACCTTAAACGCCAAAGACCCCCTCCTGTATTTTGTATGCTGACTGCGTATCAGATGGCATTGCTCACCCGCTTTACTTCTTCGAGCTTTTTCAACGCCATGCCCGAATCGAGAGAGTCGGCAGCCAAGCCAAATGCCGTTCTGAAATCATCAGTCTTCTCCGCAACAACAAGCGCAAGCGCGGAGTTCATGAGAACAATATCGCGTTTCGGTCCTTTTTCACCCTTGAGAATCGAGAGCGTAATTCCGGCGTTCTCTTCTTTGCTGCCGCCGCGGATCTGTTGAACGCTGTTTCTCCATATCCCGAAATCCTCAGGTTCTATACGAAAATTTTCTATGTGCTCATCCTTGAAACGTGAGACCTTTGTCGCATCGGATATGCTGACTTCATCGAGTCCGTCATTACCGTGCACGACCATTGCATCTATGGCTCCAAGATTTCCCAGAACCTGGGCAAGGATTTCAGTGAGTCTTCCGGCAAACACTCCAAGAACCTGCCTTTTTGCACCCGCGGGGTTGGTGAGTGGACCAAGGATATTGAAGATTGTCCTTATTCCCATTTCGCGACGCGGACCGATGGCATATTTCATCGCCGGATGAAATAAGGGGGCAAAAAGGAATCCAAAGCCTGTCTCGAAGAGGCATTGTTCAACTTTTTCAGGAGGAAGATCTATTTTGACGCCAAGGGCCTCGAGGACGTCAGCACTGCCTGACCTGGCTTGAGACAGACCTGTTTCCGTGTTTTGCGACCGGGACACCTGCTCCTGCAACAACAAAAGCTGTTGTCGTAGAGATATTGAATGTGTGCGCCATATCTCCTCCGGTCCCGCATGTGTCTAGGACCTCCTCGGGTGCACTGAATAGCAGCTGCTTTCTGGCGCATAATTCTGGCTGCGCCTGTTATCTCCTCCACGGTCTCGCCCTTCATTCTCAGTGCCGCAAGGAATGCCCCGATCTGGGCATCTGTGGCCTTCCCCTCCATGATCTCCTGCATGCATGCGGCACTCTCAGGCTCTGTAAGACTGATATTGTTTATGAGCATGTTGATTGCTTCTTTAATCATGGAATCACGGGATTATTACTGGCCCAATGTGTAAAAAATTCCTCAACAGGTCTTTGCCCACCGCAGTAAGGATTGACTCCGGATGGAACTGAACACCTTCGAGCACGAACTCCTTGTGTCTCACGCCCATAATCTCATTGGTATCCGTCCATGCAGTAATTTCGAGACAATCCGGGAGAGTTTCCTTTTTTATCAGAAGCGAGTGATATCTGGTCGCCTCAAAAGGGTTGGGAAGCCCCGCAAAAATCGTTTTCCCGTCATGGAAAATCAGAGATGTCTTCCCGTGCATGAGTCTCGGAGCCCCGATAATATCCCCTCCAAAGGCTGCACCTATCGATTGATGTCCGAGACATACACCGAGGAGCGGAATTTTTCCTGCAAAATATTTGATCACGTCCACGGAAATACCTGCCTCCTTTGGAGTGCATGGCCCTGGTGAAATTACGATCCGCTGAGGTTTTAATTGTTCTATTCCCTTAATCGTAATTCTGTCATTCCTGTATACCTTAATGTCCTCGCCAAGCTCACCAAAATACTGGACGAGATTATAGGTAAAGGAATCATAATTGTCGATCATCAACAACATAACGCTAAATCCCTAAAATGCATTTAAAAAGTGCGGATGTTGCGAAAAAAATATTTTTCGATACCGCAACCTTGAACTGATTGGTTTATGAATATTTTTATCCATAGGGCGATGATAGATATTTCAATCAAATCATAGAGTTAAATAATTTTTTGAACAATGTCTGCACTTTTCGGGTTACCTTAGTTCTCTTTCAGCCATGTCAACCGCTTTCATCATGCCCATGGCCTTATTAACGGTTTCTGTATATTCCTTTTCAGGCACCGAATCTGCAACGATACCGGCTCCTGCCTGAACATACACTTTCTTGCCTTTTATAATCAGTGTCCTGATCGTGATACAGGTATCCATATTGCCTGAATAACTGAGATATCCGACCGCGCCTGCATAAGGTCCCCGACGGATCGGTTCAAGTTCCTCGATGATTTCCATTGCCCGCACCTTTGGAGCCCCGGTAACGGTTCCCGCAGGGAAACATGCTCCAAGGACATCAAAGGCATCCAATCCTTTTTTCAGGGTGCCTTCAATATTGGATACGAGGTGCATAACATGACTGTACCTTTCGACTGCCATCAACTCGGTAACTTTTACCGAACCGGTCTCCGCAACCCTTCCCACATCATTCCTCCCGAGATCAACAAGCATGATATGTTCTGCCCGCTCTTTCGGGTCCTTCTGTAGTTCCGCTTCGAGTGCCCGGTCTTCATCTTCTGTTTCGCCCCGCTTCCGTGTCCCGGCGATAGGCCTTAAGAGAATCTTTTCTCCCTCAAGTCTCACCAGTATCTCGGGAGATGAACCGACAAGCTGAGCGTCACCCATATCAAGGTAATACATATAGGGAGAAGGATTGATGACCCGTAACGCCCTGTAGATATTGAACGGATCGATATCGGACTCTCTCTCGAACCTCTGTGACAGAACAGCCTGAATGATATCTCCTGACACGATATATTCCTTGCACCGCAATACTGCTTCCTCAAACTCATCTTTTCGGATAAATGAGGATGCATAACCCGAAAATGAAGGATGTTCTATTGAATGCCCGATCGTTGCAAACGACAAATCGCAGCCTATGCTTCCCCTCTTCCTTCTCCTTGCAGGTCTTGCCTTTTTCAGGGTTGCAATAATCGCCTCTATCTTCTCTTCAGCATCACGATACGCTTCTGTAGGAGTATTATTGTCAAGATATGCGTTTGAGACAACTTTGATCTTTCCCTTGAGATTATCGAAGATCATAACGGTGTCTGTGCTCATAAGGAACATGTCCGGCAGTCTGAGCCCGGGCTTCTTTTTCCCGGAATATTCTCAAAAAATCTTACCATGTCATAGCCGATATAGCCGACGAGTCCTCCGTAAAATCTCGGCAGCCCGGACACATCAACGGCATTATATGCCTGGATTTCTCTCTTGACGGTCTGGAACGGATTTTCGGTCTTCAGTTTTTGAATGCCGGTTTTTGCATCCTGAATCACTATTTTACTATCCCACCCTTTGATGATTCGTGAAGGCCGTGAGCCGAGAAATGAGTATCTGGCCCATTTTTCCCCTCCAACCATACTCTCGAGCAAAAATGAAGGCGACCCTCCTAGTTTCAGGGCTGCTGATACGGGTGTTTCGGTATCAGCAAGAATTTCCCGGTAAACCGGGATGAGATTCCCCTTTGACGAGAGCTCTTTGAAACTTTCTAAATCAGGATAGAGCATATTGACAAAATGTGACCTTCCTTTGTACTATTTTTAATAGTAACGTTCATTATAGCCTATTATTTATCGATAAGTTAAGGGTTAACCGTTCATGGTTGTTGGTGAAATTTCAACCTTTAACTATTCTATGTGGTAGTATGCGGGAATAGCTCAGTTGGTAGAGCACAACCTTGCCAAGGTTGGGGTCGCGGGTTCGAACCCCGTTTCCCGCTCCAAATCCTAATAAACCAGTAGGTAGTAGACAGCAGGTAGTAGATAGGAATAGGATATAACGGTATTTTCCCTGCCTGTTATCAACCGTCTGCTTCCTACTTTTTTACGCGGGCGGCGTACCCAAGTGGCTAAGGGAGAGGTCTGCAAAACCTTTATGCAGCGGTTCAAATCCGCTCGCCGCCTCCAGCAAGAAAAACTGCCTCAGTTTTGATTTATCTTACATGCAGAAATAGACAACAGATATTGTATTTGAGCGGTTTTTATTGCCGATAGTCATATAAACTAATGAAAAATTGAGAGGCAAAAGACTTGGAGTCCCTATCCCGAATATTTTCGGGATAGGGACCGAGAATGAGCGAAAATACCGTATCCGCCGGCGGAAAAAACTTACCTTACAACTCCTTGAAGACTTTTGCGAGACTCTCCCCTCCCACATGAATCTTAAATTCATTGAAGTATCCGAAGGGCGTACACATAACGGCATATCCTGCATTTTCAAGTTTCGCCGTAGCAGAATATATCATCTCTTCCGAAAATTCAGGAGAGGCCTTGCTCGACGAAAGATGATTGAATGAGTGGATAACGACATTTTTTGTTTCGAACTTCCCCGCAAGCCATTTTATATTTTTGACCAGCTTATCAAGCAGGCTTTTGCCTTTTTCCTCATCTTCTCTCTCTGCATGAAAAAAGACGACAACCGTATTGTCCAGTGAACTTTCCCTGTCAACATCATCCACGTGGGGAAGGCTTTTTGAGGCAGTTTTGAACCACCAATGATGTGCGTAAAAAAGCAGCAATTTCATAGGATCTTCTCCCTTGTAATCGCATCGGCGACTTTTGCTACCCTTGCCATCTCCTTCACATCATGCACACGGATAATATTTGCACCGTTCATAATGGATATCGCCACTGTTGCCGCAGTTCCTTCCAGTCTCTCTCCGGAGGGCAGATCTCCAAGGATCTTGCCTATGAAAGCCTTTCTTGATGCACCTATCAGAACCGGTTTTTCAAGAAGGGTAAATTCACGGAGGTTGTGAATAATATTGAGATTCTGTTCAAATGTTTTGCCAAAGCCGATCCCTGGGTCTATGATGATCATTTTCTCTGCTGCCCCTGCCTCTGAGGCGATCCGTATGCTATCTCTCAGATAATCCAGTATCTCGGGTATAAGAGCCTCATACAAAGGATTTTTCTGCATGTCCTTTGGTTTGCCTTTGAGGTGCATGATAACCACGGGGACTTTATATGCTGAAACAACCCTTTTCATCTCAGGGTCGTGTCTCAGCCCGCTGATATCATTGACCATGGATGCCCCTGCATCGAGTGCCCTTTTCGCGACTTCGGCCTTGTACGTATCAATGGATATCGGAATAGCAAGCTCTCTTGCTATTGTCTCGATGACAGGGATAGTACGCCTCAGCTCTTCTTCAACAGGGACAGGTTCTGAACCTGGCCTCGTCGATTCTCCGCCGATATCAATGATATCAGCCCCGTCTTCAGCCATGCGGAGGGCCTGTTTTATTGCAGCAGATTCATTGGAAAAGAGCCCGCCGTCAGAAAAGGAATCCGGGGTAACATTGAGGATTCCCATGATATAGGTTTTTTTTGAAAAGTCGAAGGAAAAGTCTCTCCATACCAGTTTCATCATTTATTGTATAACAATTTATCCAGCGGACTTGTGACATCCATACTATTCTTGCGGCAACATGGGTGTAGATCATTGTCGTCTGAAGATTTGAGCGCCCCCTGAAGTTTTTGGAATGTTCTGATGTCGCACCCATTCTCCCATAGATGAATTGCAAAAATATGCCTTAATGCATAAACAGACTCCTCCTGTACCGGGCGCGGACTGCGCCCAATCCGTTGTCAATATTTTTCATCGAGACATGGCGGGAATGGTATAGAATAGCATTTAGCGCCCGATTCTGGGTATAATCAAAAAATATTAATACGGGCGGAGCAATGGCTTTGAGCAGGACACTCATTACCCTATCCTTGATTCACACTTCTCAAGCCGACGTTAGGCAAAAATCATATCAATGCCCATGAGCGGAATTCTATCGAAATCAAAAAGCTTCATTCGAAACTTTCGGCGGCGCTCGAAGCAGGACATGCAGTCAATTCCTAATGAAGCTGTTAATTTCAACAAACAGGTTATTTTTATCGCAGTGCCCAAAACTGGGACGACGACTGTGCGGAGTCAACTTCGGGAAAAAGGCACCCCATTGATCCCAAATCCTCATTTAAACATCATGCAAGTGCGAGATACACTTTATGTCTACTTTCTTAAATGTGTCTTGGGGCGAAATACCAATTTCCCCACTGAATCGGTTCCTGAAGACTCGGGAATTCGCGCACGTGTTCAGGAGGTATTCGATACGTTCTTCAAGTTCTCCGCTGTTCGGAATCCTTGGGCTCGTGCAGTTTCATTATTCTTCAGACGTGAGGGACTCCAGATAAAGAACAGAATGTCTTTCGAAGATTTCTGCCACAATCACCTTTATGCCAGTGACACTTGTCGTCAGCCAACGTTACACAAAAATCAGATAGATTGGCTTTGCGACGAAAGCGGGCGTTGTATCATGGACTATGTGTATAAAGTAGAAAATTTTGAGTTAGCAATAAAAGAGATTGAAGAGCGAACTGAGGGTCGCCTTCGACTTGTCAACAGAGCTAAAAACATAAATCCGAACTCTCCGTCAAAAAAATACAGAGAACTTTACTCGGATAGAACGCGAAAGATCATTGCAAAAAGATTTCAAAAAGACATCGATTACTTCAAATATACTTTCTAAGGAACCCCTACATTAAAGATAGCCATAGACGTTTATGGGGATTGTGAGCAAACAATGAAATATAAGGTTATCGTTAGGTCCCCAATATGACGTCAAACCTGGACTGCCCCTTTTGACTGAGCTTCCTGGACAAGTGCATCTATTTCAGGGCCATCCATAGTCTCCTTCTCAAGGAGCGCTCTTGCAAAAGTCTCAAGTATATCCCTGTTTTCTATTAACAGATTTTTTGACGTATCATACGCTTCGATAACGATCCTCTTCACCTCATCATCTATGTCAATAGCTGTTTTTTCACTGTAATCCTTATGCCTGGCTATTTCCCTCCCGAGAAAAATCTGCTCATCCTTTTTGCCAAAGGTGAGTGGTCCGAGCTTTTCGGACATGCCCCATTCGGTAACCATCTTTCTGGCAAGGTCCGTCGCTCGCTCAAGGTCATTCCCGGCACCCGTAGTCATATGGTTTAAGGCGATCTCTTCAGCCGCCCTTCCCCCAAGCAGAACCGAAAGGGCCTTCAGAAGATAGTCTTTGGAGTAGGTGTACTTATCGTCTAACGGAAGCTGCTGTGTTACTCCCAATGCCCTTCCTCTCGGAATAATGCTCACCTTGTGGAGCGGGTCAGTGCCGGGAGTCAGCTTTGCAACAAGTGCATGACCTGCCTCATGATACGCTGTATTCTTTTTCTCTTCTTCACTAATGATCATGCTCTTTCTCTCAACACCCATCAGCACCTTGTCCTTTGCTGCTTCAAAATCGGATTTTTCGACTTTTGTCTTTGCCTTTCTCGCAGCGAGCAGGGCAGCTTCATTGACGAGATTCTCAAGATCGGCACCGGAAAAACCGGGGGTCCCCCTGGCGATCTCCTCGAGGTTCACCCTTTCGTCAACCGGGATATTTCTCGTATGCACTTTGAGTATCTCCAGTCTCCCTTTCACATCCGGCTGAGGGACAATGACCTGCCGGTCAAATCTCCCGGGTCTCAGGAGGGCAGGGTCAAGGACATCGGGCCTGTTTGTGGCGGCAATGATGATAACCCCCTGATTTGCCTCAAACCCGTCCATCTCGACAAGAAGCTGATTCAGGGTCTGTTCACGCTCATCATGACCTCCGCCAAGCCCGGCGCCCCTGTGTCGCCCAACAGCATCTATTTCGTCGATAAAGATGATGCAGGGTGCATTTTTCTTTGCCTGGTCAAAAAGGTCTCTCACCCGTGATGCCCCGACCCCGACAAACATCTCCACGAAATCCGAGCCTGATATCGAAAAAAACGGGACACCGGCTTCACCGGCAATAGCCCGTGCGAGAAGGGTTTTCCCTGTGCCGGGTGCCCCGACCAGCAGGACGCCCTTGGGTATCTTGCCGCCGAGTTTCTGGAATTTCTGGGGATCCTTCAGAAAATCGATAATCTCCTGCACTTCCCCCTTCGCCTCTTCTATGCCCGCAACATCGGCAAATGTTATCTTTACGGACTTTTCCGAAATCATCTTCGCCTTCGCCTTCCCGAAGGAGAGCGCCTTGTTGCCGCCTGTCTGCATCTGCCTCATGAAGAATATCCAGATGACAACAAGAAATATAATCGGACCCCATGAAAAGAAGAGATTCCAGTACCAGGGGTTCTGCTCTTCGGGTTGAACGGTTATTTTCACATTCTGACCCCGCAAGGTCTGAACCATGTCCGGATATTCTGCAGCGTAGGTTTTGAATTTTTTCCCGTCTTTGAGCTGACCGGTTATGACGTCGCCCTTCATGACAACCTCTTCAACTTCACCGGCATCGAGCTTCCCCATAAATTCAGAGAATATCATCTCCTGTTCGCCTTTTTTCGGCGTACTGAGGATATTGAAAAGGAGAATCATCATAACCCCGATCAGGAGCCAGACTAATAAGCCTCTGTAAGCATTCAATCGGTTCATAGCGAATGTAATTCTTTACGTTCCATAAAAGTTCATTGGCAAAATCAACCCCCTTACCCTATCTCATAACTTCGGGATAAAAAGGCATGCTTAATATTTTAGCATATTGGGAACCTTTTTCAGAAACTGATCATCTCTTCTTCAATATGGAGTTTCTGGATCTTTATCAGGTTGTTGATACCCTTTTCAGCGAGGTCAATAAGCATGTTGAGCGTGTCTTTCGAAAAAGGAACCCCTTCTGCAGTACCCTGTATTTCAACAAATCGGCCATCACCTGTCATGACGACGTTCATGTCAACCTCCGCAATTGAGTCTTCCGAATAACAGAGATCAACCATGGGATTGCCGCGCACAACACCGACGCTGACAGCCGCAAGATAGTCTCTCAACGGTGATTTTTGGATGAGACCGTTCCTTACGGCATACTTCAGTGCATCCGCCAAGCATATGAAAGCACCGGTGATGGATGCTGTCCTCGTACCTCCGTCCGCCTGCATAACATCGCAGTCCACCCAGATCGTTCTCTCCCCTATTCCGGAGAGATCAACCACTGAGCGGAGAGCCCTTCCGATAAGCCGCTGTATTTCATGAGTCCGGCCGCTGATCTTGCCGGTTGTGGATTCCCTGAGAGTTCTCGTGTGTGTGGCCCTCGGAAGCATGGAATATTCAGCGGTTACCCAACCTCTCTTCTGATCCTTTAAAAAGTGGGGGACCTTTTCTTCAATGGTAGCTGTACATATTACCCGTGTATTGCCGATAGAAATCAGCACTGACCCCTCCGCATTTTCTATAAAATCACGCTGAATCTTGACGCTCCGGATCTCGTTTTCCTTCCTGCCATCAGGTCTCATTCACCCTCCATTCTAATGCCCCACGATAATCTTCTCAATGTGTTCGATCTGTTGTCCCAGAAAGTGCTCTCCGACTTTCACAAATCTCTCAGGGGAGTCGGTCACATAATATTCCCTGAAAGAAGGACTTTTCCTGTCCCGTTTCATCCCCAGTTTTTCAAGAATGATTCTGATTTCCTGAGAAATCTCTATCGCTGAGTCAATGAGCCGGACCCCCGCTCCCATCTCTTCGGCAATCACGTTTTTCAACAGGGGATAGTGGGTACAGCCGAGGACGACCGTATCAATATTCCTGTTTTGCAGGCCCGAAAGATACTTTTCCGCAACCATAGCCGCAATGTGTCCTTCTGTCCATCCTTCTTCAACGAGAGGTACAAATAAAGGACACGCGAGACCGACAACCTCGATGCTTTCATCTAGGGCCTGTATGGCTCTTGCGTATGCACTGCTATTTATGGTCGCTTCTGTCCCTATCACACCAATCTTTTTGCTCTTTGTAGCCGCAACAGCAGCCTTTGCCCCCGGTTCTATCACCCCCACAACAGGGATGGAAACCCTGCTTTTGACTGCACCGAGGCCCACTGATGATGCGGTATTACAGGCAACGACAAGTATTTTGATATCTTTGAATGATAAAAATTTCGTATTTTCGAAAGAATAGCGGATAACGGTTTCGGGTGAGCGAATCCCGTAAGGGACCCGCGCAGTATCTCCGAGATAAATGGTGTTCTCATCCGGCAGCACCCTCAAGATTTCTTTCAGAACGGTGAGTCCACCGATACCGGAATCAAAAATGCCGATTGGCCGGTTCCTGATATCATTGCTCATACGAAATCATATCCTTTAATGGGTAGAGGAGAAAGAGATGTCCACCCAGCGTCTCAACTTCCTGCCCCTCGATAAGGACTTTTACATCGCGTAAGTCTTGCACATTGGAAATCAGACTTTCGTATAAACCTTTCAGCAGGAGGAATTCTGCAAAAGCGTCGCCCTGGAAATTTCTCCTGAACTCATCGGAAAGGTCAAGGTAAAGCACTCCGTCTGTTCCTTCATAGGCACCGAGAAGTCTTGCTCCTGCTGGCAAGTATTGTATTCCCGGTGGTGTAGCAGCAGGCCCTTTGAGATATTGATCAACAGTAGCTTCAGCAATAGCGGTCGATCCCCTTTCCCTCGGGGCCTTTCTTTCTTCCATCCGGAGTTGAACCCCCACGGGATAATACACCCTCAGCGACAACAGGTCCTCACCCTGTGGAGTTGTTGCTGATTTTTCCGGGGCAGCTTTTTCCTGAGAACCCATTTTTGAAAAATAAAGATAACCGGCGGTAACACCTCCGGTGAAAAGGAGCACGAGGAGAATGATTCCTGATGTCTTCTTAATATTCATAGAGCAATTTTTCAGCTGATGAACATGGATTTTCAAAGGCCATATACTGTTATTCCGTTGATGATTGCCTGAATCAGTCTCGTCTTCATTCCCTGATCGTATGAGACAATTCTGGGGGATGGATATTCGAGGAAAACAGAAGGTGCGCTGACAGAATGAAGAAGAGGAAGTGGCATCCTCCTGCGGATAACCTCGTCCTTGAACTCATCCTTAATCGCCTTTTCGATGCTGTCCGACAACATCTTGCTTCTGCCGGCGTATGTTTTCTGGCTTGAAGCAACACGATAGTCATCTGAGCCTTGTTCATCAAAAAGGGGGTCATAAAGAACAAAATTCCCTGACATTGAAGCGTGCAGGCTGATGAAGATATCCGGTGTCTTCTGATTCACGAATTGAATTCTGTCAAAAATCGAGACATACAGATCTGCCCTGCGGATGAGAAAAACTTTTTTGCCTTTGCTCTTTAACGTTGTCCCCAACTCTCTTGCAAGCGCCAGATTGATATCTTTTTCGTTCAGACTGCCATAGCTCAGTCCAAAGTCATAGCCACCGTGCCCGGCATCAATCACAATTTTGCCTGTGCGGGCTGCGGGAGGTTGTTGGCCGGGTAGCATATCTGTCTGATTCCCATCTTGAGATTCCTTTCCATGGATATCTATGACGAGTCTTGCAGGAGCAGAAAGCCTGAAGAACTTAATCTCACTTTTTTCCTGAAGGTTTATCACCACCATCTTTTCTGAGGGTATGATTTCAAAAGGCAGCTGTTTCCTGGACCTCAGATCAAAGGGCTCCGGGAATTCCATCCTGATCTGCGATGATGATGTCGTAACCTTGATTTTGTTAATGAAGACTTCCTCGCCCTCGAATACAATGCGAAGCACGCCACCCTCTTTATTGAATTTAAGCAGTACCGACTTCTTTTTCTGAGCGGCAAGTGGAGCTGCAAGAAGCAATGATATGGCTATGAGAAGAGCAAGTATCCTATTCATAAACAAAAAAACTCCTTATCCCCTTTCATATACAGGTACTCGATTATAATATCAGAAAAAGCCGGCAAGAACAGAATCTTTTACCTGAATCAGGCGGGAGACAACAGGGAAGAAATTTCGAGCCGATCCTCTGATTCAGCCCCATCATTTGGCATCGATTCCTATTTGAGGCAACGGGATGGGTAGTTCCGACTTCTCAAACGGCAAGCAGCATCGCATTACCAGTTGTTATCCCGGACATAGCCGTATTCAACAAGCATATGACCGGCGAGGTCTTTGACAGTCTTCTTTTCTTCACCGGTCATTCTTTTCCACCTGCCTCTCCCGTCAAAGAGGGGTTGATTAATTTGCCAATTGCGGTGTTGGCGATGGTATGCTTCATGCGCTGCCGGGGGTTTTGCGATCTCATCGGAATAGTAACGCCTTGGAGTCTTGTGATACTCCCGCATAGCCGGCTCGAAATCAACCCCCAGAAAAGCCAGAAGAGAATGCATTGAGGAGTCAAAATCCTCTATAAGGCTTTCGTATCGCATTACATGCACATTAGGGTGTTCCCAGAACTGCCGCCCCGCTTCGTTGTCGTCCATCCAGCGCCTTATCCCGTCTTCAATCGAGCCTGTACGATCCTGTATGGAGCACGCAACGTCACGGCCGTCTCTGATCATCAGGATGATTTTCGATTCAGGCCTGATGTCCAGAAATTTCTTGATACAGTATATATGTCTCGGGGTTTTTTCTAACCACCCTGATTTACCCGCACGAACTGCGGTCATGTCAAATAGCCAGAGGTGCAGTCTCATTTTCCATGGCTTGCGGAATCCTACGGAGGTTTCGGTAGGGACAGCATACAATTGGGAATGTGTTCCCAGTATTGCCAAAAGGAGAGATGTCCCGCTGTGTCCGCATCCTACAATAAAAGCAGGAGGATACGTGAGTTTTTTCCCCCTCACCAGTCTGCTGAAAAGATATCCATGTGCGACTTTGAGAATGCTTAGAAGAGTATTGCATTTCATGGTGGTTTTTTACATCGAGCATACAGCAGAGACCGGAGCTTTTCTCCTCAATAGTATCCCAATACATTCTGGTGGAGGCGGCGGGAATTGAACCCGCGTCCGAAAGTACTACTCTCAGGCTTCTACATGTGTATCCTGCCTATTGATTTTCGAACCCCGGGCTGCCGGCAGGACGGCGTCCCGAAATTCCATCCTCTTGTTTCTCGCCCCGTAGTCAGAGGAATATCTCCGGAACCAGCCTGCTTGCTGACGCTGTCTCCTGAAGCACAGGCAACTTCAGGGCAGCGTGCTGCTTAGTTAATTAAGCAGCAAGTGCCAGTTCGTTGTTGGCGTTTGTGTTTGTTTCCGTCTTTTTTCGTGGTGACGGAGCCACGACATGCAACCTGATCCTCGTAACCCCCGTCGAGCCCTTTCGCCCCCCTTCCCTACATACAGTAGATGGTCTGTAGTAGGTAGTATTTAGAGTAAAATTCTATCAATTTATACTATCTGCTATTTACTACCTACTTTCTTCTTGTTTTTATGGCTTTTTCGATTTCTCTTCTTGCTTCTCTCTCTTTTATTGTATCCCTTTTTTCAAAAAATTTCTTGCCCCGTGCAAGTCCGATTTCAACTTTCGCAAAGGAACCTTTGAAATATAGCTTCAGCGGGATCAGGGTATATCCCTTTGCTTCTATTTTCCCGCGCAATCTGTCTATCTCTTTCCGGTGCAGAAGGAGCTTTCTTGTTCTCAGCGGTTCATGATTCATGATATTGCCGTGGCTGTATGGACTGATATGACAGTTCAGGAGATATGCTTCTCCCCCTTTGACGATCACATAACTGTCCTTCAGATTAGCCCTGCCATCTCTCAGAGATTTCACCTCTGTACCAGACAGGGCAATCCCTGCCTCCAGAGTATCTTCGATATGGTAATCATGGTATGCTTTCCTATTCTGCGAGATAATCTTCATCCGAAACCTTCCACAGTTCAAAAAGTTCGGTTATTGGTGCATAGCTGTTTAGTGCTTGTTCCCTGATGAATTCTAAGTGCTGTTTGGTTCTCATTCCGGCTTGGCCGGAATCGTTCCGCTAGTTTCTAGGAAAGATTCCCGACGCGCTTCACTTGCGGGAATGACGGTCTTCTGAATGTTTTTAGTATCTCATGGAAAAACACATTATTATCCCCTGCCCACGCCAACGTACTGGAAACCCTTGTCTCTCAATTTCTGCGGGTCGTAGACGTTCCGCAAATCAAAAAAATAATTCCCTTTCATGAGGTTCGCAAGTCTGTCGAATTCAAGATTTCTGAATTGATTCCACTCTGTCATAATCACGACTGCATCAGCGCCTTTGACGGTATCATAGGAATCTCTGCAGTACTTTACATTGGGGCACACCTTCGCCGCCTCTTCCATCGAAACCGGATCATATGCCCTGATATTTGCCTTTTCTTTCAGGAGCGCATGGATGATCGAGATCGACGGGGCGTCACGGATGTCATCGGTATTCGGCTTAAAGGAAAGACCAAGGATAGCGACCGTCTTGCCCTTGAGCACACCCATTGCACTCATGATTTTCTGAACCATACGTTTTCTCTGCTTTTCGTTGGCCCGCACTGCAGCGCCAATGACACTCAGCTCGATGCCATGCTCTTCTGCTATCCTGATGAGTGCATTGGTGTCCTTGGGGAGACATGACCCACCGTACCCAGGTCCTGGATGGAGAAATTTCGACCCGATCCGCTGATCCAGTCCCATCCCTTTCGCAACCGTATGGACATCTGCACCGACTCTTTCGCAAAGCGTTGCCATCTCGTTGATGAATGAGATTTTTGTTGCGAGAAAGGAGTTTGAGGCATATTTGATCATTTCTGCCGTCTCGACATTGGTAATGACGAATGGCGTCTCGATAAGATAGAGAGGTTTATACAGGTCCCTCATGATTGCAACCGCCTGGGCACTCTTTGCACCGATGACAACTCTGTTGGGCCTCATGAAATCCTCAAGAGCAGAACCTTCCCGCAAGAACTCTGGGTTTGAAACAATATCAAAGTCGATCTTTCCATTCAGGTTTCGTGAAATAATGTCTTGTATCTTTTCGCCTGTTCCTACAGGCACCGTGCTTTTTGTAACGATCACTTTATAGCCATCCATAGCCTTTGCGATTGCCGTTGCAAC
Organism: Thermodesulfovibrionales bacterium; assembly: GCA_963715195.1. Taxonomy (GTDB): domain Bacteria; phylum Nitrospirota; class Thermodesulfovibrionia; order Thermodesulfovibrionales; family SM23-35; genus JALHSV01. The sequence continues at coordinate 279,827 of CAVQRT010000002.1, forward strand.
ATCTTCAACATATTTGAGATCAGCTGATCCGTCTCCTCTCCGGGGAGTACCGACAGCAATAAATATGACCAGGGACGACTCGACCGCTTTTTCTACCTTTTTTGTGAATTGAAGCCTTCCCTGCTTCAGATTCCTCTTGACCAGTTCACCGATGCCGGGCTCATAAAAGGGAATTTCTCCCTTTTTTAGAAGGCGAATTTTCTTCTCATCTTTGTCAACGCAGGTAACAAACAATCCAAATTCCGCAAAGCAGGCTCCCGTCACCAGTCCAACGTATCCTGTTCCGATGATTCCTATATGCATGAGTCCTCCGTAGAGTTATTCGAAAAATGATTTCGCATATTATAATCTATTTTTGAGCCGGCAAGAGTCTGTATACCACATTCCATATAAAATCTAACATGTTCTGATAGCAATCTTATTCTCTCAGAGATTATACTTATGCGTTTAGAGGAAGCTTCATGAGGGAATCTAATCAAAGAATATATTTGTTTCTTATCGGGGGTTTATGCCTTTATGGGTTCACACTTCCTCTTTCGAAGAGCATCAGCACCATCGTCATGGCGGCGGTCTACGCAGCAACGCTCGGCATCTTCGGTATGAATACACAGTTCAGGATCAAAATCATGGGATCGTTGCGGCAACCCCTGAATCTCCCCATGGGTTTGTATGTTGGTGTTCTGTGCACGGGGGTGCTTTTTTCACAAGACTTGAGGGAGGGGATCTCTGTAGTCAAACAGGCGGCTAATCTTTTTTTAGTATATCTGATGGTTGCCGTGTTACTTGACGCAGAGAAAGAAAATGAAAAAAGGGCCCTTTATGCCCACAACATCCTTTTTTCATTCCTGGCGGGCATCATGGTCCTCGACCTTGCCGGCCTGCTCACGTACGGAGGTATCATCGGCAACGAACAATACATCCTGCCGGTTAGGCCCTTCAACATGCATCATATATGGTTCGGCAACCTGAGTGCACTCGGCCTCTTCGGAGCTGTTTTGCTGCTGCTTTTTCCGCCTTCTCCCATGAAGCCGCTGCAAACCGGGGCACTCTGTCTGATCATTCCCGCTACTTTCGCGTCCATGGTGCTCTCCATGTCGAGGACTGCATGGCTGGGAGCTCTCTGTTCCGGCATGGTATTGTTCTATTTTCTGGCAAACAAAAAAAGGACCTTTTTCTTTGCATCGGTATTTCTTCTGGCCTGTTGCATTGCAATCTATTTCGTGAGTGAGATAGTCCAGGCACGAGTAGATCAGATATATACCGATATCTCACTGTTTCTCGCAGGAAACCCCGATACCTCCCTTGGAGCAAGATTTACGATGTGGAAAGCTTCCATATCAATGTTTCTCACAAACCCTCTGTTTGGCGTCGGGACAGGTGACTATAAAGCTATGGTTTCACTGTTCGTCGCTTCCGGTCAGTACCCCAGTATCTTAGGAAAGTTTAACCAGCCGCATAACATGTATCTTTTTGCTCTTGCTACAAACGGTATAATAGGTTTTTCTGCCCTGCTGTTTATCTTTTATGTAGTTCTGAGTCACGCCAAACATCTCACTTATGCCCCGAAGGGAAAGAAAATCTTTGGTCTGCTTGGACTATCTGTGGCAGTACATTATCTGGTCGCAGGCATGACGGAATCTCTCCTGAATATTCACCTTTTGCTCTGTGTGTTTGCACTGCTGACGGGAATTACGGTGAGGATGCAAAAAAATAAGGCGACCGTTAGCACTGCAAAGGACAGAAACGAGAACCCAGGGGGAGAAGTTTCCAGAGGAGATGCCTGTACCGGCTTCCACCGAGTCAATATTCTCCATGTAATCGTTTCGCTCCCTGTGGGGGGCGTTGAAAATACGATCATACGGATCATAAAGGGATATCAACCGGAAAAATATTATCCCATAATCTGCTGCATACGGGAGAGCGGTTTTCTGGCGCAATCACTGATTAAGAAGGGATATGAAGTTATTGTTTTGAACCGGATGAAGTCACGCCGTTTCGATTTCATGGCAATTAAAGACCTGTATAACCTTATCAGGTCGAAACGTATAACGATTGTGCGCACTCATCAATATCATGCCAATCTCTATGGTCGCATTGCAGCCATCATGGCAAATGTTCCTTGCATTGTCGCTTCTGTGCATAATATTTACACAAGGGACAGAAAGCTGCACCGGAGAATGATGAATTACATCCTCTCAAAATGCACGGACAGAATAGTTGCGGTTTCGCAAGCCGTTAAGGATGACATCATGAAATATGACAAAATCAGCGGCGATAAAATAGTGGTTATTTATAATGGTATTCCGCTCAATGAATTCGACTCCTCTCTTTCCTCAAAAAGAGCAAGAGAAATTATGAACTTTCCCCCAAAAATTACGCTCATAGGTTCTGTGGGAAGATTGGTTGAACAAAAAGGGCACCGATACCTGATAGAGGCTGCTCAGAACATGAAAGATTGTTGCATCGTTATCGCTGGAGATGGTCCCATAAGGAAAGATTTGGAAGCACATTCAGCAAGACTGAACGTAAACGCAATTTTTTTAGGATCCATCGAGCCAAAGACTGTTCCGGTATTTCTGAGGGCGATTGATATTTTCTGCTTTCCATCGGTATGGGAAGGGTTCGGAATTGCGCTTGTGGAAGCAATGTCCTCCGGGCTACCGATTGTTGCATCCGATATTCCGCCTCACAGAGAGGTTATGGCTGACGCAGGCGTATACGTTTCACCCCAAGATGCGGGGCAATTGAGGCAGAGCCTTACCATCGTCATTCAGGACTTGGCTCTGCGGGAATCGCTATCTCGGAGAGCCCGGAAGAGGGCTCACATTTTTTCTATCGAGCATACAACAGCGTCATATGCAGCGCTCTATGATGACATTTTGATAAGAAAAGCAGGTGCTTCGTGAGAGTATTCAGAATGAGCAGGCTCTCTTCATCATGTACAACGCTTCCGCGATACCGTGAACAGGCTATAGATAAAGGATTCGGTTCCAAATAAAAAATGAATACAGCCGGGCACAAGGTACCTTGGGCAATAACAAGCAAACGTTTACTGTATAACAAGCCGTCAGACATGCTGAATGTTTTGTTCATTCTGTGCTTCACGGTGATTATTTATGTGCCTTTCCTTGGGCTACCCTCATGGGACGGCCACGAACCTATGCGGGTGATCGTTTCGGGTTACATGTTAAAAACAGGCAATTGGATAATTCCTATGCTCCACGGGAAGCTGTATCTCCTGAAGCCACCTCTCATGAACTGGCTCATTGCAGCAAGTGGCATCCTCTTCGGGACCATCAATGAGTGGACATCACGGTTACCCTCTGTGTTTATCGTGGCAATCACGGGATTATCAATATACGTGATGACCGGCAAATGGCTTAGTAGGAAAGGCAGGCTTTTTGCTGCTGTCGCAACGCTCAGCATGATCGGGCTCATTGAAAAAGGCAGGGAAGCGGATATGGACAGCCTGTTCGTTTTCTCTGTCGTACTGATATTATTGGTCTGGATAAATGGGTACACGAGAAAGTGGAAACCGTCTTTGCTCTGGAGCAGTTCTCTTCTGCTGTTATCAATTGGATTTTTGGCAAAGGGGCCACAGGTTCTCGCATTCTTTTACCTCACTGTTTTCGCCTACCTGCTGCTGAGAAAAGACATATCATTCTTCTTTTCAAAAGCCCATCTCTTCGGTATCTTTTTTTTCGCGCTGGTTCTCGCGGGTTACCTGTCATTCGTCCTGGAATGGGTAACCTTCAACGAATACATGAAGATGTGGATTGATCAGATAACCCAGAGGGGCGAAAGCAGGTATTCTTACGCATTCATAAGGCATCTTATTTCATATCCTTTCGAAGCTATTTTCTCCTTCATGCCATGGACGGTTCTCATCGTCCCGATCCTTTTCTATAGGGATTCCCGGAAAGAAGCAAGAGAGGTATTGACGAACGAAATCTTCTTCTTCGCCCTTGTGATGGTAATTGTTAATTTCCCCTTGTACTGGCTGCTGAAAACAGCGCGATTTAGGTATTTCCTGCCTGCCGGACCTTTTATCGCTATCGGAATTGCAGCGCTTTACGACAAATATTTAGACGGAATCAGAGAAAATCGAAACACTACCGTTTTTTTAAAACGGTTCTTGGTACTCTTGTCCTGGTTGGTGATTATTGCTGTATTTACCCTCATGCCTTTAATCCTTGTGCTGAAGTTTTCATTCTCTCCGTCTTTACTTGTTTTGATGGGATCGCTTGCATTTGCTGCCTTTTTTGTCCTTCACAAAATAAACTCCCTCAAGTTAATGGGGATGTCTGTCTGCATAGCTTTCTTTTCCGGACTCTGTTTTCTTACCTATACCTATCTCGATATACAACACGACTTGCAGAAAGATTATAACGCCAAAACCATTGCATACCAAATAAATGCACTATTGCCTCACGACGTTAACACGGTATATGAGATGGGATATAGGCGGCTGCTCGAAATTACCTGTTATCTGGGAAAAGAGGTCATCCAACTGGATAATTTTTCCCAACTAAAATCTCTCAGTGATAAGGAGGGGAAGATTTATTTTATCTTTGATACCGCTTTTTTAAGGACAGGGAATGCAGTTGACAGAAATACATTTTTACAGGAGATCCCATGGAAAAAAGTTTTTTCCTTCTCTGTAAAAAAAGGGGAGAAAGAAATAGTGATTGGATATCTGGTGAAAAAAACTGATGAACGCTAATACATTTTACAGGATTATCTGTTTTACCAGATGCAACGTCCCAAAACCGGAACCTGAAGAACTATTATCGAAAATTAAAACAGCTGAGGGATCTCCGATAAGCGTGATTAAAGAGACTACGCACCCTGCAGAAATTAAGCGTACCCTGAAGGTAAAGATTGTTCCCTGGGGAGACCTTTGCCTTCATGAATACAGGTGGAATGCAAGAAGGGTTGCCCTCTCGCCCTTTTGTCTGTCTAGAGCGAAGAGGACGTGGAAATTTTACGATGAGATGTTGAAAAATCAAGTTTTTGTCCCGGAACCGGTAATTTTCCTGGAGATGAAAAAATTGATTTTTGTTGTGAAAACCTATCTGGCCACGCGGTGGATTGATGGAGGATTCAGCTTACACCGGCTTGCTCTTAAAAAAGATATCCCTTACCCTTTTGATTTCCTGACAATTCTCTGCATATGTGTCGATACATTGGTCAAGTTTCATAAGGCGGGTTTTATTCATGGAGACCTGAAATGGTCAAACCTGCACTATGTCAAGAATCAGCATCCCCATATCTTATTAACAGACTTTGATGCCCTTCGACAAACCTCCTCACTCCGGTTGCAGGGCAGAGATTTCGCGAGATTTCTTATCGCCCCGGAAAAGTATCACCTGAAAAAGGAAAGCGCTGAGCTCCTAATAGAGAGGTACCTCACGGCGAGATCTTCTTGCCGGCCTCCACTGGAAAAAGCTATACGGAAATATCTGGCAAAGAAGCTCAGTGGTTTATCCCGATAATTTTTACGGCATGCGGATTGCAATAATCAAAAGTAATTTCACACCGTACGGTGGTGCTGAAAAGTACACGACCAGATTGATTGGGGCCTTTCTAAAGAATAATTTTTCGGTAGATGTCATCACAACTGCCCACAGCGACTGGAGCAGCACGGATCTGAAGTTGAGACAGATAGTCCTCAAACAGTGCCACTGCACTAACCTCCTCAGACTCATGACTTTCCATGCATCCGTCAAACAATACTTGCAGAAAGAACCTTATGATTGCATTTTAGGGATGGAATGCACAGGATATCATACGCATATACGAGCAGGAGGCGGTTGTCATGCAGCATGGATCCGGCGCAGGTGTGCTGAAAGCTCCTGGTTACGATGTTTGAGTTTTAGGATGAACCCTTTTCATAAAGCGATGATGGCGTTAGAGAAAACCGCTTTCCTCTCTGATAGGCTCAAAAGAATTATTTGCAACTCTCATCTTGTCGAGAATGAGATTGCATCTTTTTATCCCCGGGCGAAAGACAAGGTCACGGTAGTGCACAATGGAGTTGAATGGGACGAAGTCGCTAATGCATTTGAAACCGGACTCAAGAAAAGAGATGACATTGTGCGGAATCTTCACCTGAATCCGGATAGGTTTTTTTTCCTGTTTGTAGGCAGTGGATATGAAAGAAAAGGACTTGCAAAAGCTATTAGGGCGCTTCTTTTTCTCCCCGACTATGCCGACCTTATCATTGTGGGAAAAGACAGGCGTCAAAACTACTACGAAGGACTCTGCAAAAAATCAGGGCTCGCAAAACGTGTCCATTTTCTTGGCCCTCAAAAAAATATCATCCCGTTTCTGCAGGTTGCTGATGCATTTGTGCTCCCTACGATTTACGACCCATTCTCGAATGCATCTCTGGAGGCTCTTGCAATGGGCGTATATCTGGTAACGAGCAATGCCAATGGCTGTTCAGAGGTCATGACAGAAGGATCCGGCTTTATCATAAGAAATCTTAGCGACACACATTCTGTCGCAGAGGCTATGAGGACGGCTCTCGAGCCCCACCTGCCCAAAAAAGAAATCCGGGAAACGGTACGGCATCTTGATTTTGAAAAACAACTTCAAAAGATTGTTGATAGCTGCATTGCGGATATGCAAAGAGGTTAAAGCCGGTGGGGAAACCAATACACATATTGCTTGGAGGAATTTTCCTGCTCCTCGTCTTCAGTCTGCTTCTGAATCTTCCCTACATGCACCTGAGGGAGTTTCAGGGTGAAGAAGGTAGGCGTGTGATTATCGCACAACATATGCTTGAAACCGGGGAATGGATCGTCCCTTATGTCGAAGGAAGGGTATATTTGAATAAGCCGCCCCTCTTTAACTGGGCCCTCGCATTGATATTCCAATTTACGGGGGTGATATCGGAAGCATCAGCAAGGATGGTATCAGTAATCGCTGCTTTTTTGTGTGCCGTAAGTTTGAGTCTGTTCTGGAAAAACATAACCGGGATTCATTCGCTATGGTTTATTCTGCCGGGCCTGATCTTCCTGACCTTTACCGATGTCATGGATAAGGCAATAAGGGCGGAGATTGATATGACGTTCACCTTTTTTGTAACCATTTCTTTGATATCCTGGTTTTATTACTTTGAGATGAAAAAGAACGAGTATGCTGCGTGGATTATCGCCCTCTCTCTCATCAGTCTGAGCACTTTAACAAAAGGTATTCAGGCACCGGCCTTCTTTTATTGTGGTATCATTCCTTACCTGTTCTATAAAAGACGGATACAGAAAATGTTTTCTCCAGCCCATTTCGCCGGACTGGGGATTTTTCTCTTTATCTTTGCAATATGGTTCGTCCCGCTCACCGGCAAGGTGAATCTCACTGATGTATCCCGTGCATGGTTTCGTGAAATTCTCGCACGGCAAGAGCCTCTCAGGGACGGGGGTTTTCTGAGACATCTCATAGAATTTCCTTTTCAATATGTTCTTGCTTATCTTCCCTGGATGCCCCTGCTTCTGTTCTGGTACCGGAAGCCCCTTGAAAAAGAACCCGAAATCATGAAAGACCTCGCTCGCTATTGTCTGTTTTTTTTGCTTGTCTCTTTGCCGATTTACTGGATTCTGCCCGGTGCAAGGCTCAGATACGTTATGCCGCTTTCAGGAACCCTGGCAATTTTGCTGACGATGCCGGTTCATGCGATGATAAGTGGCAAAATAGAATGCGGAATATTGGGTAACAGATTTTTTCAGATACTTGGCCTTTTGGTAACTCTTTTTGTAATATCTTCTCCTTTTTGGGCAGAGCAGTTTGCGCTCTTCCAAAAACCGGTTTCCGTTGTCTTGCTCATGCTACTGTTATTCATGTCCTTTTCCCTTATACGGAAGAAGACAGCAATACAAAAGCGAATTGTCTTCTTGTTGCTCGTCGCTCTTCTGCTCAAGGTGTGCTGGGCATCTTTTTATTTCCCTTACCATGCCGATCATCGGAGTCATTACAGGAACGCGGCGAAACGAATAAATCAGTTCGTGCCACCTGATGCACACCTCTATGATTTTCAGGTTAATAACGGACATCTTGCCTTCTACCTTGGGAGACCCGTCACCTTGATAGAATCCCTGGAGAACCCCGTTATGGAGGATGGTTCTTTCGTATTCATGGAAAAGAAGAAAGCACAGGGTCTCGTCCTGAAAGGACTCTCTCTTGCAGGCACGGTCAAAGCGCGAAGCGTAACGTTATTTCTGTACAAAATCGACCGCGGTATTTCCAAACATGCCTCAAGACAGACATGTTTGGCATAGGTGCAACGAACCCCCGATCAAAATATCACGTTCAAACGCAGACCGAGGGAACCTGAAGAAATTCAGGGAAAAGCAAACGGAAATCCGTTATTATATGGGAGAACGCAGAGGGGGACATGATCGGAGATCTTAAAAGGATACTTGTTACAGGAGGAGCCGGATTTCTCGGTTCCCATTTGTGTGAGAAACTCCTCGAAAAAGGTCACGAGGTGCTCTGTGCCGATAACTTCTACACAGGCACTAAAAAAAATATTGCCCACCTCCTGACAAATCCCTATTTTGAAGTCATCCGTCATGACATCTGTTTCCCTCTTTACCTTGAAGTCGATGAAATATACAATCTGGCCTGTCCTGCCTCACCTATCCATTATCAGTTTGATCCTGTTCAGACAACTAAGACATCTGTTCATGGAAGTATCAACATGCTCGGACTGGCAAAACGCATTAAGGCAAAGATCCTTCTTGCGTCCACCAGTGAGGTTTACGGAGACCCGCAGGTGAGTCCCCAGCCCGAAAGCTACTGGGGGAATGTGAATCCAGTCGGGATCAGGGCCTGTTACGATGAGGGCAAACGGTGTGCCGAGACTCTTTTCTTCGATTATCATCGCCAGCATCATTTAAGGATCAAGGTAGCAAGAATATTTAATACCTATGGCCCGAGGATGCATCCGAACGACGGCCGGGTTGTGAGCAATTTTATCGTACAGGCTCTCAGGGGAAAAGACATCACCATCTATGGAGATGGGAACCAAACGAGGAGTTTCTGTTATGTGAACGACATGATAGAGGGACTGATTAAACTGATGAATAGTCCTGATGATTTTACCGGGCCGGTCAATCTCGGCAACCAGTCTGAATTTTCAATTCTCGAACTTGCAAAAATCATCATTCGACTGACAGATTCTCTATCGAAGATTGTTTTTCAACCACTGCCACCCGACGACCCAAAGCAACGGCGGCCTGATATCACCCTGGCGAAAGAGCGGCTGGATTGGCACCCTTACACTCCTCTGGAAAACGGACTTGTGAAGACCATAGCCTACTTCAGGGGAGTCATTGCGGGGGATGTGCAATGATCCTCGTTGTTGGCGGTGCGGGATACATTGGTTCTCACGTTACCAAGCTTCTGAACAAGCGGGGGTTTAGAACCGTTGTGTTCGATAATCTGGTTCGCGGCCACAAGGAGTTAGTGAGATGGGGCGAATTTGTTTTTGGCGATCTGGCCGACCGCGATCAGATCAGGATTTGCTTTGAGAAATATCCGGTTGAGGTTGTAATGCATTTCAGCGCCTTCGCATATATAGGCGAATCGGTTATCCATCCCGCCAGGTATTACCTGAATAATGTCGCGTATACCCTGAATCTCCTGGAGGTGATGAAAGAATTTCACGTGAGGCATTTTATTTTCTCCTCGACCTGTGCAGTCTATGGCATCCCTGGTGAAATGCCGATTGTCGAGGACCACCCTAAAAATCCTGTCAATCCTTATGGCAGAAGCAAACTGATGATAGAAGACATCCTCAAAGATTACGATCGGGCGTATGGGATCAAGCATGTCAATTTGCGGTATTTTAATGCAGCAGGCGCTGATCCTGAATGTGAAATCGGTGAGTGGCATGAACCGGAAACGCATCTGATCCCGCTGGCGATATACGCTGCACTGGGGATCAATAATCATGTGCAGGTCTTCGGAACCGATTATCCGACAAAGGATGGCACCTGTATACGGGATTATATCCATGTTCTGGACCTGGCAGATGCCCACATTCAGGCAATCGGGTATCTCAAGTCGAACGATGAAAGTGATTGCTTTAACTTGGGCAACGGTACGGGCCATTCAGTAAAAGAGGTGCTTGACACGGTAAAAATCGTAAGCAAGAGAGATTTCAAGATTATTGAGTCGGATAGACGCCCGGGAGACCCGCCTGTTCTTGTCAGCAGCTATCAGAAGGCAGCAGATATGTTAGGATGGAAACCACACTATGCAGATATTGATTCGATTATAGAGACTGCATTCCGGTGGCATTCAAAAAAATCTGTAGACAACTCATCTGTTCTTGCCGGATAAATCCCAGATCTGCACATATTTCCAAAATATTGCATATGTTGCCCCAACCGCTACAATGAAACCACGGAATCCGTCGAGGAATCCTTTTTTGACAAAATATGTCTCGATGAACTTCCAGAACGCCTTGAGCGGAATGATATATGGGGCAACCCTTTTGCCCGAAGAGAACAACTCTCTTGCCGATATACTTGAATACATGTTCTGCTTTGCTAAATATTGTGATAGGGATTTATAGGTATGGTGAATAATAGGGATCTTGAGCGTGGCAACGTTACTGGTTTTAATAATTACCTTGTCATGGGGGTTAATGCCTCCGAAATACCCCCGATCTTTTCTGAACAACCTCAGGACATGGTCAGGATACCATCCGCCGTGCTTGAGCCAAACTCCGAGGAAATAATTCTGCCGCGTAAAACGATACCCGTCATACGCTGGATTTTGAACCTCTTGGAGAATAAAGAGCCGTACTTTCTCTGTTGCCCGTTCATCCGCATCGATGCTGAATATCCAGGTATGTGAAGCCTTTTCAACGGCATATTGCTTCTGTTCCTTCATGCCGATCCATGGATTGAAGAAAACCATATCGGTAAATTCCCTGCAAATCTCAACCGTGCGATCAGTGCTTCCGGAATCAACAACAATTATCTCATCTGCCCATTGCACACTCTCGAGACAAGCGCGGATATTCTCTTCTTCATTATGGGTAATGATCGTAACCGATATTTTGCTGCGCTCCAACAGTAACCTCCGATCACTGTGCTTTCATCAAAAACATCTTATGAAAATACCTGATAGAGTTCCCGGTATATAACATTCCGGGCAATGAGTTCTTCGTGAGTGCCTATATCCATGATCCTTCCTTTCTCGATTATGAGGATCCTGTCGGCATGCTCTATCGTCGAAAGCCTGTGTGCAATGACAATGGTTGTTCTGCCTTTCATCAGGGTATCAAGCGCCTTCTGAACGAGCGCTTCAGAGACGGAATCGAGGGATGACGTCGCCTCATCAAGAATCATGATGGGAGGATTCTTCAGGATAGCCCTTGCTATGGCTATCCTCTGGCGCTGACCGCCTGACAGCTTCAGCCCTCTGTCTCCTATGACCGTGTCATATTGTTCAGGCAATTGCCGGATAAATTCATCGGCATATGCCAGCTTTGCCGCCTGAACGATTTCCTCCCTGGAAGCATCCGGGTTGCCGAAGGCGATATTTTCTCTGACGGTATCATGAAACAGAATGATATCCTGACTCACGATACCTACCTGCTTCCTCAGGGATCGTATTTCGATCTCATTGATATTAATCCCGTCAATGGTCAAAATACCGCTCGAAGGCGTATGGAATTTCGGTATCAGATCGGCAAGCGTTGACTTGCCCACTCCGCTGCGTCCGACGATTGCAACAACTTCTCCGGAGCGGATTTCCAGATTGACATCTGAGAGCACCGGGATGCTGCTTCCGGGAAATGTAAAAGAGACATGCTCGAACCGTATCGATTCGCTAAACCGCTCAATCCTGAGTCGGCCTTTTTCTTCCTGTTCCGCATTCAGTAATGTGTCGATTCTTTCAAGATGTGCACGGGACTCCTGGAGACCACTGTATGCCTCCCCGATTTTCTTCACCGGTGAGAACATCATGTAAATAGCTACGAGCACGGATGCGAAAACCCCGGCAGTGATGGTCCCTTGAATAACCAGGGTTCCTCCGTACCAGAGAACAACAGCGATTCCGAGACCAGTTATTGCATCTATGACAAGTTTGGTGAACTCTTTGAGGCGGATCACCCGCATGAATTCGCGATAATATCTCTGGTTGTCCTCCTGAAACTTTTTTTCCATAGCCTTTTCACTGCTGAATATCTTGATTATTCGCGCTCCGAAAACTGTTTCTCCGATTCTCTGTGTAAGAAATGACAGGTTCTTCTGGGTTTCCTTGCGCTTCTTCTTGATTCCCTTCCCGAATTTTCTTGTGCTGTAAGCGATAAAGGGAAGCAGCATGAGGCTCATAAGCGTCAGGTCCCACCTCCTGTAAAGCGCTACACCGAGCAGAAAACATATTGTGGGAACTTCGACAACAAATGCCCGGAGGTAATCAGAAACCATTGCATTGAGTATATCCACATCATTCAATACTTTCGATATGATGACGCCTGAGGATTCCTTATTGAAATATCCGACCGGCATACGGAGGATATGATGATAGAGCCTGTTCCGGGTTTCCCGGACTAATTTCAGGCCCGAAGATCTTAACAGGTATGCCTGAAAGAAACTGAGCAGTCCCTTTGCAGAAAAAAGAAGGAAAATGATAACCGGAAGCCACGCAAGATACTCATATTTTTTTCCGACAAGAACTTCATCGAGCGCTGGCTTTACCGCCCATGCTATAGCACCTGTGATGCCGGATACCATAACGCCCAGGATAATGCCGGCGAATATTCTGGGCCAGTAGGGTTTTGTAAGCTGAATAATTTTATGAACTGTCCTCATGATCGCTCATAGTATATACAATTGAATTGCATGAACAAAATGGAAGGGTTCATTAATATCTTTTAGTAGAGGCCCTTAACAAGGGTTGCTGTGATGGAACCGATCGCCACCTTCGTCTGCATCTTTACCGGGATATGTTTCTCATCATCGGTAAGCCATACGAATATTTCACCCTTACGGTAGAATATCCCCTCCGACTTCATCAAAGGTTTAACGAGTACGGTATTAACCGCACCCGCTGGAAGGGTTATTTTTTCTTTCCTCAACACCTGCACCTCGACATTCCAGACTTTTTTACTGTCAAAGATCGTGATATAGACCGGTTGCCCAACGGAGAGTTCCAGTGACCTGAGATAGTAAAAACCTGACAATGGGTCAAAGACCGGTAGGGTAATTTCAATGTGCTTTCTTTCATTCTTGAGGTGATCAATATATATCGCCATATTCTTGTCATGATCAAAGAGAATCTCTTTATCCCTCCTGTGTCTCCCCTCCCTGATTTTGAGTTTGTATTGAGATGGCTGCAAATCCATTTCCGGGGACTTTCTTACCAGCGTGCTTTCTGCCCGATCTTCGACAGTATAAAAAACTGAAACCCATGATGCCGATTGTGCAGTTGAAAGAATTTTCACCTGATCTCCATCATTTTTCAACTCAAGGGAGGCTTTACCAGCCTTTATGCCGGTCCATCTCAGGTCATAGATAAATTTTTCAGGCACCGCAGCAGAAGCGGCATACGTGCTCAGGGGAAAACAGATCTGCAATATAGCGACAAAAGCAATCCCAATAAAAAACGCCCTCCATATCCTGTCATCTGATACCCTTATTGCTTGACCTGCCGATGAGCTCCCTTGTTTACCTGTGTAAAAGTTCATAAGCACTCGTTTTTATTTATGGTATATTAATCAATGCTCGTTATTCCAGCAATAGATTTAAAGGAAGGCAGTTGTGTGCGGCTCGTTCAGGGGAAAAGAGAGGCCGTTACTGTTTATTCACATGACCCTGCAATGACCGCGAAACGGTGGGAATCCTGCGGAGCAAAACTCCTTCACATTGTTGATCTTGACGGCGCCTTTTCAGGGAACCAGAAAAATATGGGTGCCATCCTGAAGATCAGGAAATCGGTCAAAATGGCGCTTCAGCTTGGCGGGGGGATACGGAATATCGGGAATCTGATAAATCTTTTCTCAGCGGGTATTGACCGGCTCATTGTGGGGACAGCGGCCATAGAAGATCCCGAATTTCTCGTGCAGGCATGCAAACAATATCCGGGCCGGGTTCTGGCCGGCATCGACGCCAACGATGGGATGGTTGCAATTAAGGGGTGGGAAGAAGTCACCTCAATTCATGCATACGATTTGGCAAAGCGCCTGGAGATGGTCGGCATAGCAGGTATTATTTATACCGATATCAAACGGGACGGGATGCTCTCCGGCCCTAACATAGAAGCAGTCCGTGAAATGGTGAACCACGTCATGATTCCTGTTATTGCTTCCGGTGGCATTGCGAGCATGGAAGATGTCAGGAACCTGGCACAGATCAAAAAACTCTGGGGGATGATAACGGGAAAAGCAATCTACTCAGGTGCTCTCAATCTCAAGGAAGCCATTCAATTTGTGAACATTCAAGCATGTTAGCAAAACGAATCGTACCTTGTCTGGATGTTAAAGACGGACGGGTAGTAAAGGGTGTCAGTTTTTTAAACCTGCGCGATGCCGGGGACCCCGTCGAGAATGCGAAATTTTACGATGAACAGGGGGCGGATGAGCTTGTTTTCCTCGATATAACTGCCTCCCATGAAAAGAGAAAAATCATACTTGACGTGGTTATGAAAACCGCGGAGGATGTTTTCATGCCGCTTACGGTAGGCGGAGGCATTAAGAACCTCCATGATATCAGGGACCTTCTGAATGCCGGATGCGACAAAGTATCCATCAACACAACTGCGGTGAAAGACCCTTATTTCATCAGCAAGGCAGCGGAGCGCTTCGGCAGTCAGTGCATCGTCATCGCCATCGATGCAAAGAAAGTAAACACAGATATGTCGAAGGCAACCGGAGAACCGTGGTTTAATGAGCCATATTTAAAAAATGTTTGTCTTCAACCTGGGGATATAGCCCTCCCTATCCACCTTTCACCAAAAAGGAATGACTCAAAAAAATTCCCCCCTTTTTTAAAGGAGGGCAAGGTGGGATTAAGATGGGCAATATCGACTCACGGGGGAAGACAGATGAAACGCATCGATGCCGTTCAATGGGCAAAGAAAATGGAGGAACTTGGGGCAGGCGAGATCATGCTCACCAGTATGGATATGGACGGCTCAAAAGATGGCTATGATATTGAACTGACCCGTGCAATATCAGAAGCTGTAAGCATCCCGGTAATCGCTTCAGGTGGTGCCGGAACCCTCGCTCATCTGTACGAGGCTTTCGCTCATGGCAAGGCGGATGCTGCCCTGGCAGCATCAATATTCCATTACAGGGAATACACCATAAGAGAAGCAAAGGAATATCTGAAGGCCAGAGGAATACCCGTCAGGCTATAGCCTGAACGCTTGTTTTATTCTTTTCTATCCTTATCGCATCAATCATCTCATCACTTGCAGGGAACGCGTTGATGATAAATGTTTTGCGGTTTCGGACACCTTTGACCAAAACTTTATCGAGATGCTGCACATCTGAATATCGTGCGCAGATGCCGGCAGCAAGCCTCAGAGACTCATCGGTAATCTCACCCGTGACAAGTGTCGTCGGGCTTCCATAACACTCTACCCGCAGCAGACAGTCATTTTCCTGAGCCAGGGACTCAATGATTTCGTTTTCAGATTTGTTCCTGCCGACAATAATCTTACACCGGGGTAAAAATCTGAATTGCCTCCCAGTTTTCAAGAGATCAATATCCCTCATTCCAGGATTAGGGTCATGAACTAATAAGTCTTTGAGCCTCAGAGCGAAATTCGGTTCAGTCAGGAGACAGCCCCCCGCAGGGGCAGGATACTCGTTCAGGCCGAATTCCCGGGCAAGAGCCATCTGCGCTTTTCTCGACCTGCCGCTGAAGGCATAGAGCACCTCCCTGTCAACGATTCCGTTTTGTTCAGGAATTGTCATTCTGAGCAGCTTCGCACTGAGAGGCCTGAGAACAATATCTGTAACGCCGGCCTCTTTGTCAATATGATAGAGCATATCTCTTCTCTGACTCATCGGTCTCTGCCCGAGCACCTCACCGGTCACCAGAAAATCTGCATCAATCATATCCATGAACTGTTTAGCCTCTTTCAGCATGAGGATTCTGCAGTCGATGCAGGGGTTCATATTTTTTCCGTGGCCATGCTTCGGGGTTTTTACAATATCGAGCATTTTATGCCTGATAGAGCGAACTGTAATATCAAAGCCCCATTTTTGTCCCAATGTTTCATACTGTGCGGCAATGGACAGACGATCAGCATTGTCTGTGTCAAATGGGGTCGAGAACCGTATTGCACTCACTCGTATCCCCTGCCTGAGCATGGTAAGTACCGCCAGCAGACTGTCAAGACCGCCTGATAGAAGCACTACAGCTTTATGTGACGCAGATTTTGTCATAGGAGATTTGTAATGAAAACTTTTTTTCTTCCGAAAAAAAGTTCAAAAAAACGTTTTTATGAATAAAATGTCATTCCGGCTTGGCCGGAATCTTTCTTCTTTGTCTGGCCATATATCCTATTATTCAGAAGGATTCCCGACGCACTTCGCTTGCGGGAATGACAATCATTTCAACAGAAACAGCATCCATAGTCAGGGTTTGTGGGATGCCGTAATTCTTACTGCACGATTTTTACTCAATGACTTACGCAGTTGCTCAGGTATCACTATAGCCGTTCCGACTTCACCAACGACGATCCCCGCAGCGTGATTCGCAATAACAGCAGCCTCCTCCATTTTTGCACCTGCTGCGCGGGCAAGAGTGAATGCAGCGATAACCGTGTCACCCGCTCCGGTGACATCATAGACATTTTTTGCTGCTGTGGGGATATGCACAACCGTGTCTTTACGGAACAAACTCATGCCCTGCTCTCCCCGCGTAATGAGTACCGCATCGCACGACAACTTCCTTAAAAGCAACCGCCCTGCTTCCAGGAGAGATTTCTCATCTTTTATGTCAATTCCTGATGCTATGGATGCCTCATGGACATTTGGGGTAATAAGGGAAACGTGCCGATAGCAATGGAAGTGGCCAACCTTCGGATCAACGGAAAGAAATATCTTCTTCGGTCTTGTCTTTTTCAGAATTGCTTTCACCAGTTCGCAGGATATAACTCCTTTTTTATAGTCGGATAAGACGATGGCGTCGTGCCCGGACAGCACATCTTCCACATATTCGAGAATTCTCCCGAGCATTCTCCCGTCCACCCTGGTCTTGTCCTCGCGGTCAAACCGCACTACTTGTTGATTATGGGCGATAACCCGCGTCTTTACGGTTGTTGCCCTTGATCCCCAGAAAATACCATCGCAATGAATACCCTTCTCCTCCATCATCGTTTTCATGATGTCGCCACCTCTGTCTTTTCCGGTAATACCGACAATTGTGGCGTGTCCTCCAAGCGAGACAATATTGTGTGCGACATTTGCAGCGCCTCCGAGGAGAAAGTTTTCATGCGAGACCTCAACAACAGGCACAGGGGCTTCTGGCGATATTCTATTCACCTTGCCCCATATATACCGGTCGAGAATCAGGTCTCCGATAACAAGAACCTTCCTTTTCTTGAATACCTGAAGGATCTTACTGTATGTCATGACTCAGTTGTCAATTAGAATCTCTATAGAATTATATTGTGTCGTTGTCCGGATTGACCGGACAATCCAGAAAATATTCAAAACACTGGATTCTCCGATCAAGTCGGGGAATGATAGCTTTTAAAAGATTTAGTCAATAAACGAACACCAAATAAAGTTTATCAAAAAGAAGCTCTCGATAACAATAAAAAGGGCGGTTCTATCGAACCGCCCTCAAGGTTATTTTTTTCAGATATTTTTCTTAGAATGTGAGCGCGAGACCGTGGACAATCTGGGCAACTCCCTTATCCTCGCCGCCCAGAAGTACGTTGGTGTCCTTATAAAAATCGCCTGCGTCAAACCAGCCTGCTTCAACAAAGTACGACAGGTTCTTCGTAATTGTGTAATTGAGCTTCGCATCAACTTCCCATCCGAGGCTGATCGTCCACGCTCTGTCTGTCTCCTGTTTCATCTTCGATTACTCGTTCCCAGCCCTTCGTCTCTGAAGCATACAGAAGGAATCCGTCGAGAGAGAGGCTCAGGTCTTTCATCGGGGTCACATCCACGCCTAAGTTATAATATGTGGTGTTTGCGATACCAGTATTCGTGGTGTTGCCACCAGGTGTTGTAGTAAGTTTCGCAAGCAAGGACGCTGTTCTGACCGTCCGCTCATAAATCTGCGTATAGTGGACGAGCCGTGCAGTTGCACCGTAGTCAGGCCCCTGCTGGGTCTGGAATTCTTCACAATCTTTATCAAAGAGATCATCATCACCGCTGCCATATGCAAAGGATGCCCTGATGTTTACAGGATCAATCATATAGCCCAGTTTCGCAAATACAGCCCATCCTTTCGGCTTGATGTCACTGTCTTCCAATTCATAGTTCTTAATTTTTCCGAACTGCAT
This sequence comes from Thermodesulfovibrionales bacterium, assembly GCA_963715195.1. Taxonomy (GTDB): domain Bacteria; phylum Nitrospirota; class Thermodesulfovibrionia; order Thermodesulfovibrionales; family SM23-35; genus JALHSV01. The sequence goes on from CAVQRT010000002.1 coordinate 298,313, forward strand.
ATCACCCTCTGCCGCATAGCTCAGACCGGAAATCATGCCTTTGGCATGGACACCGACATTTTGGAAATTGAGCTCGTCAACGTTGTTCTGCAAATAAGCAGGCACCGGCTCAAAGTCTTCATCTACTTCACCAGTAGTCAGTGGACGGACAGTTGCCGTCGCTGTGTACCCAAACATAATTAACACCTATCATGTTGTCCTTGTCCCACTGGTATGTGGCAAGAGCAACATAACCGTCGAGGTCATCGGTGTGATTTAATACATCGCCCTCATTTAACTTTACGGTACCTACAGCGATATGAAGTTCCTTCATCGGATCGGTCCAGAGGAGCAGTGCATCATCGCCGAATCTCTCATTGTTGAGGTATATCTTCTCGCCGAGGCTGATAGGCATATGGCCGATCTTTATACCGGCTGGTACACCCATCAGCCCTGTCCCAGCATACTGAATCCATGCCTGCCTGATGAGGATATCTGCATTCGGTTTGGAATCATAACCACGTGCCTTATCACCCCAGTACCAGAGTCCGCTATTGGCGCTTCCGCCGCTTGCAGTCTCTAATTCAATCATCCCGCGAAGGCTATCGGAGACTTTTGCATCGACTGTGAGATAAACATTTTCATGCCAGAATGCATGGGAATTTGTATCCGCAGGGACTTCATTCTGTCCAGATAATCCGGATACATCCTGGACCCACCAGCCTTTAACCAGAATCTTACCGCCCAGTGTAATTTCCGGTTTGTCTTCTGCAAAGGCAGAAAACGCAAAACTTAATACCAGAAATACACCTAACAATACTGCCAGATATTTCTTCACGTGTTAACCCTCCTTCTTTATCTAATGGTTCTATTCCTCTCAATTCCCTGAGCCGCAAACAGCGGCTATACTGCTTTCTATATGCTTTTTGTTAACTTCTCTGTATCACCTCCTCCTCATAAAGATTTCAGCCTTCAATGAAGGCCCCCTTTCCTTTACATGCTCTAACGCAATCTTTCTTATTTCACTTTTCAAAAAAAACTGCGATTTTATATCATGCATCATACAATCTTGTCAAGAAAAACGACCCATCGCATGAGCGCAATTATCACATTTCAGACTCCTGATTGCAAAAATAAGACCAGGAGCAGAAAAGAAGCTCGTGTGCGTGCAATATACTATAGAACTGCTTGAAAACACTATAAAAAAATGTGTTGCCAGAGATTCCTACCAATATTCAGAGGGGAAATATATCGTGATGCGTTGAGATGATTTCTGTATCCTTTTTACAACATGCATGTAGTTCTTATGAGTCAAAAAGAGCTCTGCTTTTTCACTGTGCCTTCAGTATTGTGATAGAATGGTAAATGCCCGACCTGGTAAAGGTATCCGTCGTCTTTGCGCTGATTCTTGTCCTGCTGAGGAAAAAACTGAATATCGGCATCGTGATGTCGATTGCTGCCTTTACTCTGTTCCTTCTCTACCAGATGTCACCCTCTTCAATCTTCCAAACGTTCAGGGGTGCTGTATTGAATGATGTAACACTCAAACTTGTCTTTGCACTATCGTTTATCCGCATGTTTGAGCTCATACTCAGGGAACATAATGTCCTCACAGAGATGATGGGTGCGGTAAAGGCTCTGCTGAAAAACAGAAAACTGGTTACGATCTCGATGCCGCTCCTGATTGGTATGATACCGTCAGTCGGCGGCGCATATTTCTCTGCCCCCATGGTTGCAGAAGCAACCGGTGACATAAGCATGAGCCCCGAGGAGAAAGGATTCGTGAACTACTGGTTCAGGCATCCCTGGGAATATATCCTGCCGCTCTACCCGGGCATTCTCCTTGCAGCAGCCATTTCAGGAGTTGAACTCCATAATCTCATTACCGCAAATCTCTCTTATGCAATTCTTGTTCTCATAACAGGCTTTATCTTCGGAATGAACAGCCTGAAGGGGTCAGCAAGCTCAGAGAAAAGACTCTCGAAGAAGGGATTGTGGAGTTTTGCCCCGATTTTTATGGTCGTTGTGTTCGTTCTCTTCTTTCATATCGAATTACAGTATGCCCTGATTGCTCTCGTCGTCTTCTTATTCCTATTTTACCGTTACGATGTGAAATCAGTATATGCAGCATTCAGGCATGGCTTTGCCCTTGATGTTATTATCCTCATTCTTGGGGTTATGTTCTTCAAGGAGGCAATGGAGAGTTCAGGAGCGGTAAAAAACCTGAGTACATTTTTTATCGAGCAGGGAATCCCCGCGTCACCCGTTCTTTTTCTCCTGCCTTTCGTAACCGGTTTGATCACCGGTATCACCCTGGGTTTTGTAGGAAGCACGTTTCCGCTCATTATCCATATAGCAGGGAGTGCTTCCATTGCAGCCATATCGTTCGCTTTCGCCGCAGGATTCCTGGGCGTTCTTCTTTCCCCTGTTCACGTCTGTCTTGTCCTGACAAGGGAATACTTCAAAGCTGATCTCTGGGGAATGTATAAGATGATGCTGCCGGCCTGCATCATCATTTTTGCAGCAGCAGTAATACAGTATATGCTATTGAGTTAGTGACTCATAGCAAACGCTATTCTATATGGTTGTCATTCCCGCCTGCCGGGAATCATTCCGAAAGCCAAGAAAGATTCTGGCCGAGCAGGAATGACGGACTTGGAGACTTGGGTTATATCAGCCTTTTATCACTCCCATCGGCCTCAACCGCGCAACCTTCCGTGAAATCCCCGCTTTATGAACCACATCGACAACATTGGTAATGTCTTTATACGCTTCTGACATTTCTTCCGCAAGTGTTTCACGCCCTGCAGACCTGACAATAATCCCTCTGTCCTCCAACTCTCTCCAGATCGCACGTCCCTTTGCCTTTTTGATCGCCTGATGCCTCGACATCACCCTGCCTGCGCCATGACAGGTCGATCCAAAGGTCTCCTTCATCGCTCTTTCAGTTCCCAGGAGGACAAATGATGCCCTGCCCATGTCACCCGGAATCAGCACCGGCTGTCCGAGCGGTCTGTAAATCCCGGGCAATTCGGGGTGATTCGGGGGAAAAGCCCTTGTAGCGCCCTTCCGGTGAACTATCAGTTTCAGTCTTCTACCGTTCACCTCATGCTCTTCAATTTTGGCAATATTATGAGCAACATCGTATATGAGACTCATGCCGAGTTGCCCCGGTGACATTCCAAATACGCTGATAAACGTCTCCCGCGCCCAGTGCATAATGCATTGTCTGTTTGCCCATGCATAATTAGCAGCCGCCCGCATTGCAGCGAGATAATCCAGGGCCTCGGGGCTTCCGACAGGTGCACAGGCAAGTTCCTTGTCCGGGAGGTCGATCTTATATTTCCTTACCGCCCGTTCCATAACCTCAAGGAAGTCGGTGCATACCTGATGACCAAACCCCCTCGAACCGGTATGGATCATGACCGTGACCTGATCCCTGAAAAAGCCTAAACCGTTTGCTGCCGCCTCATCGTAAATCTCGTCGACGTACTGCACCTCAAGAAAATGATTGCCTGATCCGAGAGTCCCCTGTTGAGCCCTGCCGCGTTCAAATGCTTTTGCACTAATGAGAGAGGGGTCTGCACCGTCTATGCATCCGCCCGACTCTGTTTTTTCAAGGTCTTCGGCATATCCAAACCCCTGCTCCACAGCCCAGCGCGCTCCTTTGAGGAGGAGTTTTCTTTCGGCTTCAGCATCGAGGCGTATTTTACCCTTTGAGCCGATACCCGATGGTATTTGATTCTGAAGGACCCCTACGAGGTCTTTGATCCTCGGGGCAACCTCAGCCCTTGTGAGGTTGCTCCTGAGGAGACGAACCCCTCAGTTTATGTCATAACCAACGCCGCCAGGCGAGATGATGCCGTCCTGCATATCAAAGGCTGCCACCCCTCCAATAGCAAAACCGTAGCCCGTATGGATATCAGGCATCGCCAGCGATGATTTCACGATGCCCGGGAGCATTGCGACATTCGCTACCTGATCGATTGCTTGCATTTCAAGCTCCTGTTCCAGAATATCATCGACATAAATGACACCGTTCACCCTCATCCCCGGCTTGAAATCAACAGGGATTTCTATCTTAGTACCATCAATTCTCCTCAGTTTCTCTATTGCCATATTGACCTCCGGTTCAGGTTATCACAAAAAATACATCCAAAAGTGCGGATGTTGTGAGAAAAATTATTTTTCGATACCGTAGTGTACACTGAACCGATGGTTAAGTGCATATTTTTACCCAGAGAGCGATGAAAGATATTTCAATCAAATCATCGGGTTAAATAATTTTTTGTCCGCCTCGGCGGATTCGCAGAGGCAAAAGGGATGTCTGAACTTTTGGGTTATATATCAAAAATAATCTCAGTCTCCCATATACGATCTTTTTTTTCTATTTTCAGACGGTGATAGGTGGCAGCCTTAATGAGCAGCTTTCCTTCATGGCGCTCCGAATCGAACTCCTCGCCATATACGATTGCCGTGATTCTGAAAGCCTCACCCACGAGCAGACCTCCTCCTCGAGTGGGGAGGGTAATGGAGGTGGTGAATTCAGTGATAGTAATTTTTTTGCCGATAAATCCGTAGGTGTCAAAATGAAAAATCAGCTCATTCAGCCACGAAACAAGGAGGCCATCGAGCGAATGACTTTCGACCGAAACTGTTATCGATTTTTGATCGGTGAGCAGATCGGTATTCGTAATGAGGCTGTACATTCCCAGCGCAGCATGAACGAAGAGATCCTGTCTGCTCTTTCCGAAAGCCCTTATCCCGGCATCACCCGCAACGTCAAGGATTTCAAACTTTTCCATAAAACCATTTGATTACAATGAAACCCCCTTACTTCTTTTCCGGTGCTTCTCCCTTATTGCCTTCGGGTTCGCCATTTGACTCTTCTTTCTTCTCTCCAGTTGCTGAGAGTTGTGAGACCGCCTCCTGGTTTATCTGCACGGTGTAGGTTTTTTTCAGGTCCTCGATGTACGAGTCAAAGAATTCTTTCTGTCTCTCTGCTGAAACACGCTGGAAGAGCATACTCTTGATTTTTTCAAATTCAACAGGCTTCCCCTTCTTTTTGTCGGTAACCTTGATGATATGGTATCCGAATTTTGTCTTGATCGGTACACTGCTGACTTCACCGGTCTTGAGTTTTTCAGCAGCAGCTTCGAATTCGGGGACCATCTGGCCGGGGGAGAAGTACCCGAGGTCTCCGCCGTTCCGGGCAGAACCAGTATCAATCGAACTCTTTTTTGCAATCGCTGCAAAATCTTCACCCTTCTTCAGTCTCTCCAGGATGTTCTTCGCCTCTTTCTCTGTTTTGACCAAAATATGGCTGGCTCTTATCTGGCTTACAGCGGAAAGCTCGTCCTTATGCTTGTCATAATAGTCTTTCACATCCTGCTCGGTGACCTTTGCCTTAAGCTCTATCTCCTTTTCAAGGAGCTGTCCGATAAGGGTAAGTTTCTTGAATTCTTCAAGTTTCTGCAAATATTCAGGGTCCTTTTGGAGTCCTTTTTTCATGGCCTCCTGATACAGCAGCTCCTTCTTGATCATTTCATCGAGAAACTTCTCCTTTCCGGCAGTCCCCTCGAAAAGCTTCTGGGCAAACTCGGGCAGGTTCCTGAGGTCTCTTTCAAGATCATTTAGGGTTATTGTCTGGGAGCCGACTTTTGCAAGATACGGCCCTTTCTGCTCTCCTTTCCTGGCACAAGATACCGATGCACAGAGGACAGCAAAGAAGAGTATCAAAACGAAAACATTTTTCATGGAATCCTCCTGAGGTTGAATTTTACTTTTATAGCATAAGATGCATTCTTTTTGACACACAAAATTTATTGTGATAGATTACAAGAATCTGCTGAGGCGCTTGTGGAACGGCAAAAATCAAATCACCTTTACAAGATTGCGTCCGAACTCATTCCGGGCGGAGTCAACAGCCCTGTGCGCGCCTTCCGCGCAGTCGGAGGGAATCCGGTATTTATTGAGCGGGCCCGGGGGTCAAAGATTTATGACGTTGACGGGAATGTTTACATCGATTATGTCCTTTCGTGGGGTCCTTTGATACTCGGCCATGCCTGTCCGAAAGTCATCAATGCCCTTAAAAAAGCAGCGGAGAAAGGCACCAGTTACGGAGCTCCAACATCACTCGAGATTGAACTTGCGCAGCTTGTCCTGAAGGCTTACCCGTCTATGGATAAAGTCCGGATGGTCAACTCCGGTACTGAAGCAACAATGAGTGCAATCCGTGTTGCACGGGGTTTCACCGGACGGGACAAGATAATCAAGTTCGAGGGCTGCTATCACGGTCATGCAGACGAAATGCTCGTTAAGGCCGGTTCAGGAGCCACAACCTTCGGAGTGCCGGACAGTCCTGGAGTGCCGAAGTCCTCTGCAAAAAACACCATTACGATTCCCTACAATGACAGTGCTGCATTGAAAACAGCAATTACGAAAGAGTGGAAATCCATTGCGTGCGTAATCATTGAGCCAGTCGTGGGAAACATTGGCTGTGTATTGCCGAAACCCGGTTTTCTCGAAACAGTAAGAAAACTGACAGAACGCAATAATATCGTGCTCATTTTCGATGAGGTAATGACAGGGTTCAGGGTAGCCCGTGGCGGTGCACAGGCACACTATGGTATCAGACCTGACATGACGTGTCTCGGAAAGGTTATCGGTGGCGGTTTGCCTGTTGGCGCTTACGGGGGGAAGAAAGAAATCATGTCCATGGTCTCCCCTGAGGGCCCTGTTTATCAGGCAGGCACCCTCTCAGGAAATCCGCTCGCAATGACAGCTGGGATAACAACCCTGAAGATACTCTCGAAAGATGGCATATATGACAAGCTCGAGCAGAAAGCATCCCTGCTCGAGAAAGGGCTTCGCGAAGCATCCCGTAAGGCGGGAATCAAGACTCGCTTCTACCGCGCCGGAACCATGTTCTGCAGCTATTTCACCGATACCGACGTTGTTGATTACAAAACAGCGAAGACTGCTGATACGGAAAAATTCGCCCGATTTTTTAAGGCGATGCTGAAAAGAGGTATCTATATCGCACCTTCCCAGTTCGAGGCTGGATTCCTCTCATTAGCACATGCAGACAACGACATCGAAAAGACTGTCAGGGCTGTATACGAATCACTGAAAGAAATCAAATAGATTCTCCGAACTGTATGGCTGAGAAATCATTCTTCAGAAATCTCCTCGAGGCAAGTACGGTCGGCCTGAATCTCGTAATCGCTACCTTTATCGGTCTCGCAATGGGATACGGGCTTGACTATGCTATGGATAAGTGGTTTGGCTGGCATACCAAGCCATGGCTGACAATCATCTTCCTTTTCCTGGGAATCGTCTCAGGGTTCAGAGAACTGTTGAGGATGGCAAAAAAGGCAAGCAATGAATCTCAAAAGAATCTATAAGCAGGGAACGATCATTCTTCTCTGCCTTTCGGCTGCTTCTGTTTTTTTCGACTGGAATAAGTTCCCTTTAAGTATTCTCATCGGGGGCCTGCTCGGGCTGGCCAATCTCAAGGGTCTTGCCTGGGGTTTGCGTGATTTTGCTGCATCCAGACCGACCGGACGGGTTATTTTCTGGAGCATGGTCAGGTTTTTCCTGCTCGGCCTGATCCTTTTCATCCTAGCATTGCTAAAATTGATCAATTTTATCGGCATTCTCATTGGATTCACGGTTGTTTTTATCCTGATTTTAAAAGAGGGGCTACAGACTGCAAAGGAATATTCTGAGACAGGGAAAGGCGATCAAACAAAACAGTCAATCAATTCCGCGGACGCGCAGAAATAACTCTCTTCCACAAGGGATAGAGCTTCTGCATAATTTCGGGAGGAGGAAAATATCAATGGACACTCAGGAACTTTTAAGACAAGCGCAGTTACTTTTTGCTGAAGGAAAAGATACGGAAAGCATTGAAGCCTTCACGAAAGCGCTGGAGGCAGGGGCAGATCCCTACATTGCCCATTTGAGCCGCGGTGTTGGATATGTGAAGATTCAGGATATTGATAATGCACTTGCTGATTTCGGCAAAGCAATCAACCTGAACAAGCAGAGTGCGCGGGCGCACTTCTTCCGCGGCATGGCTTACATGATGAAAAACGAATTCGAGAATGCAGTTTCAGACTTTACCCATGCACTGGAATATAAGAAGGATTACGGCATGGCCAAGTTCTGCCGCGCTGTTTCGAACGCCCGTTTGGGCAATTTCGAGGACTCCTCAAAAGATATGCTTGCTGTTCTGCCCCAGATGGAGGAGAATCTCCAGAGTTTTGCCGATACGTATGGCATTGTGAGAACCGAAATGTGGAAAGTAATGGCTCAATTATCAGGGGAGGCAAAAACCCCTACCATCGAATTACCAGAAAAAGATATCAGCACGCTGAAGAAATGGCTTGAACAGGAATAGCGTTCATCGGGGGCGAATCAAGAAACCAAATGAAGCTGCCTGAGCATCCTAAGCCGGTAAGGATGCTTGAGTTTTCTCATCGCTTTCACCTCGATTTGCCGGACTCTTTCCCGCGTGATGGAGAGTTGCTTGCCTATTTCATCGAGGGTATGGTCCCTGTCAACACCGATGCCAAATCTCATGCGTATGACCATCTCCTCTCTGGGGTTCAGCGTTGTCTTGAGGATTTGCAATAAGACTTCCGTTGTCTTGTTCTTTTCTGTATCGTCATAGGGAGAAAAACTGCTGTCGCCGATGAAATCTTCCAGTGTCGCCTCATCATCTCCGATCGGGGTTTGCAAAGTCACCGGATCCTGAACAGCTCTCAGAACGGCTTCTACCTTCCGGACGGGCATGCCGATTTTTTGTGCAATCTCCTCGGTACCCGGTTCCCGCCCGAATTGTTGCGTCAGTTCCTTCGAGGCATTGTTTATCTTGTTATTCAACTCCATCATGTGAACCGGCACCCGTATGGTCTTTGTCTGTTCCACCAGAGCCCTGGTAATCGCCTGCTTTATCCACCAGGTAGCGTAGGTGCTGAACTTGAATCCCATGGTATAGTCAAACCGTTCTATAGCTTTCATCAGCCCGATATTTCCCTCCTGAATGAGATCAAGCAGGGAAAGACCCCTCCCGATATAATGCTTTGCAATATTGATGACGAGCCGCAGGTTATGAATAATGAGTTCATTTTTTGCTTTGGACACAACTTCACGTGCGAGCGCAACCTGATGGTATTCCTGCTTCAGTTCATCTATCGCAATGCCGACCTCAGATTCAACCCGTTTCTGCTCTGCTTCCAGTGCTTCCGGAAACCGGCGAAGCTTCGCCGGTTTCTGCCCTCTTTTCTTCCTTTGCGGCACCCCTGTTTTGCATTTCCGAAGGTTTTCGCAATGGAAGTATTTTCGCTCGGTCACAGCAATTTCTTCCATAAGATCGTCAAGTCTTGCCAGGCTCTTTCTCAATGCTTGCTCTGCCATATCATCTTCGGAGCCATCATATTCCTCGAGTTCCCGCGAATCAAGCAGATCAAGGATATTCTTGTATAAGGGAAGAACGGTAATGGTTTTCTTAATAACCTCGTTACCCACCTCTATTCTCAGTGCAAGTCCCGTTTCTTCATCCCTTGAAAGGATAGAGATATCACCCATGGAGTGGAAATACGCCTGAATGAGATCATCACTCTTTTCGTGTGATTCCTTTTCCTCAGGAATGTCTTCTTCGCCCTGGGCACCCTCGGTATTTACCACCTTTACGCCCATATCCTGGAGAAGAGTCATAAAATCCTCCAGTTCCTCCTCGGCAATAAAATCCTGCGGGAGAGCATGCTGAATTTCATCGTGGGTAAGAAACCCGCGCCTCTTCCCCAGATCAATGACCTCTTCAAAAATATCCCACTCTTTCATGCCGTTGCCTTCATATGACTGATCTTTACCCTAAGATCGCATGGTTGCGGTTCAGGACTTGCGATTCTTCTGTCTATGCTCTTCCTGGGACAGGAGAGAAGAAGCTTCATACCCTATTTCGTCGATGGTAAACGAATTATTTCTCGTTATCCCTTCCTCCGGTTTGGAGTCAGGTTTGAGTCTTATGCCCTTCAGTTTCCTGAAAATTCGCTCTATGCGGAACATATTCTCTGAGTGTTTCTCCTTGAATGTTATCAACAAATATATTGATAATTAAGCAATATATATGCCATTATTCCCGTAATGGAGATGAAAAAACTGGGGGCTGATCAGGAACTGATTACTCTTTGAACAAATCAGTGCTCAGGTAACGCTCTCCGGTACTCGGCAGGATGACAACGATCTGTTTCTCTCTGTTTTCAGGCCGCTTGGCAACTGTAAGTGCTGCCCATACAGCAGCACCTGAGGAGATTCCGCACAGGATCCCTTCCGTTTTCGCGAGAGACCGGGCCGTTTCAAAAGCATCTTCATCCCTCACGGTAACAATTTCATCAAGAATTGATGTATTGAGTACCTGCGGGATAAAACCGGCTCCGATTCCCTGGATTTTGTGAACTCCGGGATTCCCTCCCGAGAGGACCGGAGATCCGGTAGGTTCAACGGCAACGGCTTTCACCCCGGTTTTTCTCTCTTTGATAACCTCTGCAATCCCGGTAATAGTCCCCCCGGTTCCAACACCGGATACCAGGATATCAACCCCACCTGCAGAATCCCGCCAGATCTCCTCAGCAGTCGTTCTCCGGTGAATTTCAGGATTTGCCGGATTACTGAACTGATCAGGCATGAATGCTCCCTGTGTCTGTGAAACTATTTCTTTTGCTTTGCGAATAGCGCCGATTATTCCCTCACCTCCCGGTGTAAGAACTATTTTCGCCCCGAGGTGTTTGAGGAGCTTCCTTCGTTCGATACTCATCGTCTCCGGCATTGTCAGAATCAAACGGTATCCCCGGACAGCGCAGACGAACGCAAGGGCTATTCCTGTGTTGCCGCTTGTGGGCTCAATGACTACGGTATTCCTGTGAAGAAGTCCCTGAGCTTCCGCAGCCCTTATCATGGCAAGTCCGACGCGGTCTTTTACGCTTCCAAGGGGATTTTTTGATTCGAGCTTGCCGAGAATCGTTGCATTGATTCCTCGGCTGACATGGTTGAATCGCACCAGAGGAGTATATCCTACAGTTTCAGTAATGTCGCGGAAGATTTTTGCCACTCTTACGGTTTAAAAACCAGTTCAGGTTTTTTCAGAAAGACTTTCGTATCTGGGGGCACCGACTCCGTAATCCAGACATTCCCGCCAACTACAGACCGGGCACCGATCACAGCCTCTCCTCCTAATATCGTAACTCCGGCATAGATGATAACATCATTTTCGATGGTCGGATGGCGCTTTTGGCTCCTGAGCTTCTCAACAGTGTCTTTCGGCAGGGACAGAGCACCAAGAGTAACGCCCTGATAGATCCTCACCCGGTTGCCGATCTCTGTTGTCTCCCCGATAACAACACCGGTACCGTGATCAATAAAAAAACTCTCCCCGATGCTGGCACCGGGATGGATGTCAATTCCTGTCATGTTATGGGCATATTCTGTCATAATGCGGGGAATGAGTGAAACGCCTTGTTTGTAAAGTTCATGGGCAATCCGGTAAACCGTGATCGCAAAAAGACCGGGGTAACTGAAAATGATTTCGTCAAACCCCTTTGCTGCCGGATCGCCTTCATACGCGGCGCGTATATCTTTTGCGAGGAGCCTTCTAAGACGCGGGAGTTCCCGCATAAAATGAATCGCTATCTTCTGGCCCCGACCCTCACAGTCTATGCATACCATGTGGTGACGACGGCACTCATGCCGGATTGCAAGGGTAACCTGTTCTGAAAGTGCCTCAAACAGGTGCGTCACCTCCTGCCCGTAATAATAGAGCAAATTCACCGTGTCGATGCGGGTGCGGGAAAAGTATCCCGGGTAGAGTACCCGGCACGCCAGGTGGATGATTCCGATTATAGCCTCTTTGGAAGGCAGCGGTTCGATGTCGACATGATCGAAACAGTCTCCTGTTGTACAGGATTTAACCAGATCATCCACGATGCCCGGTATCTCTTCACGAAACTCTTTGGTATCTTCCTTTTTAACCTTACATTGCTCAAGTTTAGATTCGTCCATCACAAGTCTTACCTCACTGAGGGTCTTTCACCATGAATGGTGTTTCCGGCATGAGACACGCCGTTTCAGCTATTGTAGCGCATCCCTGCCACCGCGACAAGAGGACTGTCCAGAACAGGCGGTTTCCGTGGTATACTTTTCATCGGATAAAAGATATAATGTGTTGTTTTGAATGGAGAATTTGAGCGGGATGTTTATTCTGAATGATTTCGAAGGAACAGCGGTCGGCATCGATTTTTGCGACGGAGATTTGCAAACCGTACTCTCACTTTTAGCGGATGCAGCCCGTTTTGACGGATTTCTTATCATTGTGGACAGACAGATTAAAGGCAAAATCCAGATAAAAATGGATGAACCATGGAACCTCATCCTTGTTGAGATATTGGCAGGTGTCAACTTCGCAACAACCGTCGTGAAAAACAGCATTATCATCTCATACGATCTTTCATGCAGCAGTCAGCCCAACTGATCAGCTCCGGACAATGAATAACTTTCACGGTTTTTTCATATTTTCTTCATCATTTCTTCATAAGTTTCAGATACTATAAAACCAAGTAAGGTGCAAAACAGCATACCATTTGTGCTATTCTGATTGATGCACCAACCCTCCTGGCAGCCAGATTCCCCCTCTGGCTGCCTTTACTTCATTTCCTGTAAGTATGCTATTGAAGCAGGGTGTTGCTCTGCAGTTCAGCAATTATTACCGGCACAAACGAACGGATAACCACTTCAGCAGAACCTTCAAAAATTGTTTCCGTAACCGCTGACCATATCAGCCTGTCCTTTTTTGCATCAAAAATCCTTGTCTCGATCACTACATTGCGCCCGATTGAAACGATCTGGCAGCATTGGAGATAATAACCATAAGATCCGCTTCCCTGTCCGGTTACTGCCGGATAAGTCTCATATATCCCCGTATCAGCAACATCTTTCAGTGTCGCGATAAGGAGAGCATCTGCCTGCAATTCGCTCACTTTCGATGCAAAAATCCGCTTGTCAAGCATTTCCTCTTCCGTAAAAATGCGATAGCTCCGAATCGCCTCTGCTCCACCTGCATTGAGCTGTTCACCAAATTCGTCCTCCAAAAGCTTCCTCACGGCATCACTCCGGTCGACACCGACAATGAGGATCTTTTGCAGATGGCCTCCGCGATACGCATCATCCTTCCATACCTGTTTCAGTGTTGTCGGAGCGCACGCAGTAAGCACCGGCAGCAGTATAAAAATAAAAAGCTTGATACAGGATCCTTTCCATGCCATTTCCTTACCCTCCCCACTATGCTTTGTTTTCCTATAATACCCGAATCCTGTGAGAACCAACCGGTTCGGCACACACAATGCTCTTTCATTATAATTTTTTTTGCTCCATACTAATTGACTTTGTGAGGTGCATCCGGTAAAGTTTTATCGATGTCCAAACAGGTTAAATCGGCCAAGCCTCCGATCATCGAAGAAATTCGGGCCAAATTGCGCCTCCTGAATCTTAGTAGCGGCCTTTGTCATCTTTACCCTTCTCGCCGTTATCCTCAGATATCTTTTCAAACCATTGAACGAGGTGCTCGATTTCCTCCCGGATATTTCCATTACGCTCATAATCGTCATCATCCTGATCCTTACCATCGCCGGGTTTATCGTGTGGCGTTCAGTCTCAAAAAAAATTATACAGAGCATAGAAAAATACCGGGCGAGGCTGGACACAATTTTCGCCGTGACGAAGGACATGCGTGAAGAGCTTTATGGTGACATCCTGCTGGACAAAATAATATCCCATGGCATTTCCCTTACTCAGTCTGAAGCAGGGTTTGTTCTGCTGAAACAGGATGGCAATTTCGTCTTCAGGATCGTTAAAGGTCCGGCACGGGATATCCTGATGGGAACGCCGCTGCCGAACGGCAGAGGAATTGCCGGATGGGTGCTGAAAACTGGCAAATCTCTGAATATATCAAACGTGATGACCGATAAACGGTTTGATGCTGCAGTTGATGCCCTTTCCGGTGATCAGACGGCATCCGTTCTCTCGATGCCTTTATCAACAAAGAACGGCATTATCGGCGTCATAGAACTGAGCCGTCGGGGAGGTGCTTATGATGACAAAGATGCTGAGTTGATCGGCTACCTGGGGGACCAGGCAGCAAGCTCCCTTGTACAGGCACAGTTCCATGAAGACCAGAAAAACTATGAAATCCATATCACGGATATTCTCCTGAAGGCCATTGATGCGCACATCCCGGAGAAACGGGGGCATTCGCACAGAGTGGCGAAGTACAGCAACATAATCGCAAAGGCCATCAATATGCCCGAGGAACAGAAAAAACATCTATATCTGGCAAGCCTGCTCCACGATCTTGGGTTTCTCCGTATAAAGGCTGAGGAAATGCTCACCCGTGAAGACTGTATCAAGCATTCTGTCATCGGGTACGAAATGATACGGCCGATCAACTTTTATGCGGATATCGCGCCCTTCATCCTCCACCATCATGAACGTTATGATGGTGGAGGATATCCGGCAAAACTTCAGGGAACGGCAATTCCTCTTGAATCAAGAATAATAAGCATTGCCGAAGCATTTGATGCCATGACAAGCGGATCCTACTACAAGACGCCCATCAAAGCGGAAGAGGCGGTCAGGGAACTGGAGGAAAATGCCGGGACGCAGTTTGACCCCGCACTTGTTCAGACCTTCGTCAAAAATATCCGCATAGATCATCCTCAGTAGTATCCCGGCAATCCTTTCCTGACAGAGGCGGCCGGATCAGATGAGGCCCAGCATGACCAGACCATTCTTAACAAACAGAACCGCAAAGATTGCCAGAATGACCCCGGTTGCTCTGATGACATACAGGTATGTCCTGCTTTTCAGAAATTTCTTTGATCTGTTGACAAGAAGCGCAATCAGAATTTTCGAACCAATAAGGAGAATATAGAATCCGGCTATGAATGACAGGGCGGAAAACTTGCCGGTCCGGCAGGCTTTCAGGATGATGGGAGAACCAATTGTTAACCAGAAGAGGTAAGGATGGGGACTCAGGAAATTTGTTATCACCCCTTTGCGGAGAGACTGCGGCTTCACGGAACGAAGACGAGGATGCACGTCCCGTATCATGATGTTCCGGTAGGCAAGAGAGGCGAGGAATGATGATCCCGCAAGGGAGATGAGCCCCAGAAGAAAATCAGAGTGCGAGATTCCTGAGAGGATGAACACACTTGCCCCAATGATCGGCACATCAGTCAGTACCGGCGCAACCGATACCAGAACTCCTTCCTTCCTGCTGTGTATGAGGGTTTCTGATATGACAAGGGCAAGAAGAGGCCCGGGGGAAATCCCCGCAGCGAATCCCAGCAGAATACCCGAAACAAAATAGTGCATTGATTCCATCAGGCCCAGATTCTTGACACCCGAAAACGCAAAAGTGTAAAGTTAAGTTTGTGGGCAGTTAGCTCAGTCGGTAGAGCAGAGGCCTGAAAAGCCTCGTGTCCGCAGTTCGATTCTGCGACTGCCCACCATCCCGTTGTCAACATCCGCTCACCATGTCTTGCCATTCCGGATATTATCTGCCCAGATACCGGATAAACGTTTATCGTATGTGAAGAAAATAATGACACAGTTGGAAGAGAAATCATTCTACAATCAGTTTTTATTCAATAGGAAGACATCGTGTTCATAATTATAATAAATTCACTTTTTTCTTGACAAAACAATTAAATTTCGCCGAAAATTGACAGGTATGATCAGGCACATACCGTACATTATACACATACTCATACTCGTCTCTTCCTTCCCTCTTTATGCATCTGAAGTCATTCCCAAAGCACAAATCTCTCAGCCTGCAGTTTCCGATTTTACCCAAGATGAAATCAGGAGTAGTCCGGAAATTGTCGAAGAATATCTTGGCAATCAACTCGCTGCCGCTGCTGTCAGCAAGCAGATAACCCTTTATACAGTAAAAATCCGCGAGAAATTCTCTCTGTGGCTCAGCAGGTCGGGTAAATATCTTGAACTGATGAAAGGGATATTGAAAGAAAGGGATATCCCGGAAGATATGGTCTTCCTGCCTCTGATCGAGAGCGGATTCAATCCGAATGCATACTCGCCTGCAAAGGCAGCGGGATACTGGCAGTTTATCGCGTCGACGGCAAAGCGGTACGGACTTCAAATCAACTGGTGGCGCGATGAACGGAGAGACCCGGTTAAATCTACAGTGGCTGCAGCAAACTATCTCAAAGACCTCTACGAAATCTTCGGATCGTGGAATCTGGCCATGGCTGCGTATAACGCGGGGGAAGGCAAGATAATAAGGGCTCTGAAAAGGACAAAGGCTGATGATTACTGGTCATTGTTGCCGACCAACCAGATCAAAAGAGAAACAAAGGACTATGTTCCGAAGTTTATAGCTGCGAGTCTGATCGCGTACAGTCCGGAAGATTATGGGTTTGATAATCTTGAATTCCATCCGCCGCTTAGTTATGAGACTGCGACCTTGAATTTCCCTGTCGATCTTGACGTTGCCGCAGACTGTGCGGAAACATCCCTTGATATAATCAGGGGATTGAATCCGGAACTGAAGAGATGGTGTACACCTCCCGACCTTAGGGAATATCCCCTCAGGATCCCGGAAGGGAAAAAGGAAATCTTTTTCGAAAACCTCTCCCGGGTTCCCGAAAATGAGCGTTTTACCGTTGATGTATATACTGCGAAGAAAAGGGATACCTTTAAAAGCATTTCGAAGAAGACCGGCGTTCCTGTGGCAGTTATTCTTGATTTGAATGACATGGAGAAGATCATGCCCCTTTCGGCCGGAACGAAAATCTATCTCCCGCCAAAGGGAAAATTTGTTCAGGACAGGCAGGAACGTGCAATCGTCAAAAAAGTATCTCTGAAAAAGAAGAAATCTGGCGTGAGGGGCAAACGCGCCAAATCGAAGAAGCCCGTTGCGAAGACATCATATAAGCAGAAACGGGCACCGAAGACCAGCCTGAAAAAGATTTAGCCTTCTTTTTTCTCTGACACTTTCAACTGCGCCTCATCTTTGAAAGGAGAGGTGGGAAATCTTGTGATCAGTTCCTCATATTTTTTTCTGGCTTCATCAGACTTTCCTTCCTCTTCCAGAAGTTTGCCATATTCCATGAGAGCAAAATCTTTGTAAATATCACCTTTCAAATTGTAGAGGGCATCGAGCGTCTTTTTTGCCTCGCCCGTATCGCCTTTCCGCATGTAAATCGTCGCCATTTTCCGGTAAGCGAGCGGCAGGAATTGTTCTTCGCCTGAATACTTCCGGGAAAAATCTTTCAGGGTTTTCAGTGCCTCGTCATATTTGCCGAGTTCATAGGAGCAGGCAGCAATATAATAGAGCGAAATGGGTGATTTTTTCGTTTCATACGCTTTCTTGAATACATCCAGGGCTTTTCTGTATTGATCTTCCCTGGTATCCGTCTGTTGAGAGCCTCTGCTGTAGTAAATCCTGTAGGCTTCGTACTCGAGCTTCTTTGCCCTGGACTCAGCAGTATACGAATAAACCAGCAAACTTATGACAACCGCAATGAGAACCACGATACCAATACCGATTTTCAGAGCAAGACCCTGCCGCTGCTGAAAGGCGTCCTTCAGGGTCGAAAGTTTTTCCTGTACTTCTTCCTCAGGTGTATCACTTTTTTTCGGTATTCTTTTTTTGATTGCCTTGGGCATCAATTCCTCCCGTGAATTTTTTCTGTGAGCGCCTGTGCATGATTAAATATGGTTTCGATGCGGTTCGGTTCTATTCCTGCAGCAAGGAGTATTTTTCTTGCCAGGTCCCGCGTGATCAAATCTGACGGGCTGTGTGCATCAGTATTTATGCAGAGCGGAACACCAAATCGTATTGCTTCTTTTGCCACATAGCCGTTCGATAATGAATGCCCCTTGCGGGCTGTTATCTCGAGCGTCACTCCTTTCTCCTTTGCAAAGAGAAGATCATGCTCTGAGATCAGGCCCGGATGTGCAAGGATATCGGCCTCCGCTTCAATAGCTGCCCTGTTCGTTCCGGGTGCAACCGGCTCGACGATCGTCTCCCCGTGCACGATAACAATTTTAGCGCCTAAGTACCGTGCCTCTTTCACGATGTCGGGGATCATCTGCGGCGGGACGTGGGTTATCTCAGCGCCGGGGATAGCATCGATTGAAATATAGTTCTTCATTTTTTCGACCGCCTTGGCAACCCGCGGAACCACAAAATCAATATTCGACGAATCCACGTGGTCCGTAATCGCGATCGCCTTATAGCCGATTGCCATAGCCCGCCTGATTAGCTCCGAAGGCACAAGCTCACCGTCGCTGAAAAAGCTGTGTGTGTGAAGATCAATCATGGTTCTGAGTGGATTATTGTATCAGAATAATTATTCTTTTTGCACGACCACCGGCTCTTCACAGCAATGGTGCCCGGGCGAGGGCGAGCACGGCAACGTCTTTTGCACCTGCCTTCATGAGCATTTTCGAACACTCTCGCACAGTTGCCCCGGTAGTAATTACATCATCAATGAGCAGGAAACTAAGCTTCCTGATATCGCCGCGGACCTGGAATGCATTCCTGAGATTAACGAGGCGCTCCCTGGCAGATAGTCCTATCTGGGGAGGCGTGTCTTTTGTTTTGACGAGAGCATCAAGGGACAGGTGCATTCCTGTATGCTTTGCAATGACCTGTGCAATTAAGAGGGACTGATTGAACCCTCTCTTGATCAGGCCTTTCTTGCTCAACGGAACAGGAACAATCACCTCTGCACGGGGGATGTCAAGGCGGAGCAGCAAAGTAGCCAGCGGTTTGGAGAGTCGTCTCACTCCATGAAATTTGAACAGATGAATTGCCTCTGCGAGAACTCCTTCATACAAACCGTATGGGGTGATCCGAGAGAATGGGGGTGGTTTTTGCATGCATTGCCCGCATATCCTCGTGTACTCTGAAGAAACCGGCAGCGCGCATGTTGCGCAGGACGGACCTGAGTACCTCTGGATATGGGACCAGCAGGCGCTGCATATCGGAGAATGAGCCCATTGATCAGATGGATCTGAACAAACAGGGCACCGCGAAGGATAGAGAATATTCAGCAGTCTGGAGATTAAGGCATGTCTGTGATAAGCAGTGTTCCGCATCTGCCGCACTTGGGCTCCCGGGAGAGCTTTTCAGAAGATACTTTATTTTTTGTTCCGCACCCGGCGCAGGCGATAATCTGAAAATCTTGCATGGCCTCTGCGGCAGGCAGTTCTTTCGTGTCGATTCCCTGCTCATGGAGAACTGTCTTGACGAACTGTATATACGTCTCATCCCATTCAGTCAGCTCAATACCCATGCCGTTTTTCGCGGGCGTTACCGGCGCCTTTACAGTTCTTCTCACAATCCCCCTGAGAGATGATATTTTATTCCCGGGCATCATAACTTGAACATTTACAGCGGTGCCTGGAGCGAACCCGCGATTTGTCCTGATAAACAAACCATTCGCTGACAGGTTGCTTAAAATACCCTTATAACTCAAACCTCCTGAACTGAACGTTATCTCAAGCCTCCTGGTGAATCTCGGATGCCTTTGATATCCTCTTGTGCGCGCCATTAAAATTGTTCTTTGAGGGCAATTAGTTCATCCCGCCTCTGGCCAGTCGATATGATGTGCACCTTAACACCCAATATTTTTTCGACTGTTCTGATATAAGCTTTTGCAGCCTTTGGCAGCTTGCTGAAATCTCTTATCCCCAAGGTGCTGTTGTCCCATCCTTTTATTTCTTCGTATACAGGCTCACACTCTTCAAAGATGTTCATTTCTTTCGGGAATTCATCATATATCTTTCCCTTATGCCGATATGCGGAGCATATTCTTATGGTATCGATTCCGTCCAAGATATCGAGTTTTGTAACGGCAATTCCGGTAATTCCATTTATCCGAGCAGAGTGCCTGAGTATCACCGTATCCAGCCAGCCGCATCTTCTCGGCCTTCCGGTCGTGGCTCCGTATTCCCCTCCCTTTTCCCTGATGGCATCCCCGAGGGTATCCTTGATTTCCGTCGGGAAAGGACCACTCCCTACTCTTGTTGTGTAGGCCTTTACAACGCCGAGAACCCGGGAAATTTTCGTCGGGCCGACACCGAGGCCTGTACAGGCGCCTCCTGCAATGGCATTGGAAGAGGTTACAAACGGATATGTGCCGTGGTCGATATCGAGCAGTGTGCCCTGTGCTCCTTCAAACAATACGTTCCCCCTTGCGGCAATGGTGCTGTTAATCATGATATCGGTATCCGCGACATATGCTGAGAGTTTCTCAGCATAACCCATATATTCATGATAGATATCATCAACCCTGAAGGATTCCGTCTTGTAGAGATTTTCGAGGAGGAAATTGACATGGAAGAGGTGTGCCGTTAATTTCTCCCTGAAAACAGCGGGGTACAAGAGATCTGCAATCCGTATTCCTGTTCGTCCGATCTTGTCACAATAGGCCGGACCAATACCCCGTCCCGTGGTCCCGATACTTTTCTTGCCCCTGAGTTTTTCGCTCTCCCTGTCCAGTGCCATGTGGTATGGCATGATCAGATGGGCATTTTTGCTGATGAACAGGTTCCCGTCTATCTCAATGCCTCTTGCCTTGAGACCGTTGATTTCTTCGATTAAAGCAGCCGGGTCAACAACAACCCCGTTCCCGATGATACATTTTTTCCCCTTATACAGAATCCCCGAAGGGATGAGATGCAGGATGAATTTTTCATTGTGAATGACGACCGTATGGCCGGCATTGTGGCCCCCCTGATACCGCGCAACAACATCCGCCTTTTCAGAGAGGTAATCCACAATCTTGCCCTTCCCCTCATCTCCCCACTGTAAACCGACTACGACGACATTTGGCATACCGGCACCTCTCCTACAGACGTATTTGCTTGACCGAGAGGATATTCGGCAGCTTCTTGATCTGATCGATAATCCGGGGTGATGCGTGGGTATCGATGCTGACAACCGAAATTGCCATCCCCCCCTGACTTTCCCTCCCGAAATGCATCCGTGCGATATTGATCTGATTCTTCCCGAGGAGTGTCCCGATATTCCCGATGACACCAGGCTTGTCATTGTTATACATGAAGAGCAGTTCCCCTTCCGGAACAATTTCGACCTTAAAATTGTCAATGCATACAATACGCGGATCTTTTTTGCTGAAAAGGGTGCCCGCAAAATACCTTTCCGTGCCTTTCGCTTTTACCCTGAGGGCTATCATGCTCTGATAGTCGCCCTCATCAGTACTCTTGGTCTCTTTGACCTCTATCCCTCTTTCCTTTGCGATGACAGATGCATTCACAAAATTGACGGTCTCCAGCAGGATAGGGGTCAGAAAACCCTTAATAGCGGCAATCGTAACCGGAGCAGTATTGATCTGCGCTGCATCCGCCTGGTATTCGATGGTTATCTCGGTAACACCGCCTTCGAACATCTGGGAAGCAAAACCCCCGAGTTTCTCCGCAAGATTGATATACGGCTGCAGTCGGGCAATCTGGTCTGCAGGAACAGATGGGAAATTAACTGCGTGACGTATTGTTCCATGGATGAGGTAATCCACGATCTGCTCTGCAACAGCAACAGCAACGTTTTCCTGTGCCTCTCTCGTCGAGGCGCCAAGATGGGGGCTACAAATGACATTATCGAGGCTGAGGAGAGGGTTATTCTCCGGTGGTTCTTTTTCAAAGACATCGAGTCCCGCTCCGGCAACCTTGCCTGCAATAATGGCATCATACAGGTCTGTTTCATTGATTATTCCCCCTCGCGCACAGTTGATTATCCTGACACCGTCTTTCATAATGGCGAGAGATTTTTTATTGATAAGATATTTTGTTTCCGATGTAAGCGGTGTATGGATAGTAATGAAATCCGAGCGTTTGAAAAGTTCCTGGATATCTACTTTTTCAACGCCCATAGTTTTTGCCTTGTCTTCGCTGAGAAACGGATCGTATGCAATGACGTTCATGCCGAATGCCTGCATCCTTTTTGCGACCTGACTCCCTATATTGCCGATACCGACAATCCCAAGCGTTTTATTGAAGAGTTCTACCCCCATGAACTTCTTCTTCTCCCATTTCCCGGCCTTCATGGACGACGTGGCCTGGGGTATCATCCGGGCCAGTGAAATAATATGCGCGATACTGTGTTCCGCTGTTGTAATGGTGTTTCCACCCGGGGTATTCATCACAACGATGCCTTTTTTTGTGGCAGCAACCCTGTCGACATTATCCAGTCCTGAACCGGCACGGCCGATGACCTTCAGGTTCGCAGCGGCATCTATGATTTCAGCGGTGACCTTTGTTGCCGACCGTATTACCAAGCCGTGGTATTCGCCGATACAAGCCTTGAGTTCCTCCGGCTTCAACCCGACTTTGATATCAACAGCCAGTCCCGAGCTTTTCAGGATGTCAATACATTTTTCAGAAATATTATCGCTGATAAGAACTTTCATTGTGCCTCCCTAATCCATGAGCAGTTCCTGTGCAACAGCTACTCCTGTTCCGAGTTTCACTGGGTACCCCATCCCCTTGAGCACCATCTCAATCCCTGCAATCGCCGTTATGACATCGAATCTGTCCGCATAGCCAAGATGTGCAATCCTGAAGATCTTGCCTCTTGCCCTGTCCTGTCCGCCGGCTGCGGTGATCCCGTACTTCTCCCGGAGGTTTTTATATACTGCCTGTCCGTCTATGCGGGCAGGTGCCATGATAGCCGTTACCGAATTGGAAGGAGACTCTTTCGGATAGAGATCCAATCCAAGGGCCTGCACGGCCATTCTCGTTGCATGGGCAAGCCGGCCATGTCGTTTGAAAACATTCTCTAGGCCTTCTGTCTGCAACATCTTCAAGCCTGTATTGAGTCCGATAATGAGGGTTACCGGGGACGTAAAATTCGTCTGGTTCTTCGCGAGATTTTCCCGTTCCTTCCTGAAGTTAAAGTAGAATTTCGGCATCTTTGAGGTTTCCGCTTTCTTCCACGCCTTCTCACTCACACTGACAAAAGCGATTCCCGGCGGAAGCATGACACCTTTCTGAGAGCCTCCCACCATGACGTCTATTCCCCATTCGTCGGTTCTGAGATCATGTGCAACAAGGGCACTGATGGCATCGACGATAAAGAGCACATCATGATATTTCCTGACAACCGAGGAAAGCGCTTGAATATCATGATAAACGCCTGTCGAGGTTTCAGATGCCTGGACAAAAACTCCCCTGATATTGGGGTTCTTATTGAGCCGTTCCTCTACCTCTTCAGGCTTGACCGCATACCCCCATTCAATGAGGATCTCATCAACCTTCAGCCCGTAAGCCTCACAAATCTGCGTCCATCGTTCCCCGAATTTACCGCCGTTTATAACGAGGACCTCATCTCCCTGATTGAAAAAGTTATTCACGGCACCTACCATGCCACCGGTACCCGTCGAGCTCAGAATAAGCACATCATTTTTTGTCTGGTAAAGCCACTGGAGACCTTTCTTTGCAGAGTCGAGCACGGGAAGAAAATCCGGGGAACGGTGATGGATGATCGGTGCAGCCATCGACAGTAATATTTCCGCCGGCACCGGCGTCGGACCAGGTGCCAGGAGATAGCGTTTCAGCATGGAATATCCTCCCTGAAGAGTATTTGTTTTTTACATTATAAAGATAAGCCGGACTTTGGAAATTAGCACAATGCAGGGTATTTGGTCAAGGCCGGCCACTTTACAAGTCATTAATATCGTTATTATAATGAGTTATTATGAAACGAAAAATTGCTATTGGGTCAGTGATCCTCATCCTGGTATTTCTCCTCGGGGGACTGACGTTCTTTACCCTTGGCAAAATTACCGGGCAGGGCAGATATATGTCATCTCATGTCACTCCTAATGTGCCCCGCCAGATTATGGAGACCGGAAGGGCATTCTCAGATATTGTCAATACGGTTTCACCGTCTATCGTAAACATTTCAACCACAAAGCTTGTCCGAAAAGACACCGGACCGTTTTTCAATGATCCGTTTTTTGACTTCTTCAGTCCATTTCACGATTTCGGGGCGCCAAAAAAATGGAAGGAGCGGAGTCTCGGCTCCGGTGTCATTGTGTCACCCGACGGATATATCGTCACAAACAATCATGTTGTCGAAAAGTCCGATGAAATAAAGGTGACGCTTTTTGACAGAAGGGTATTGAAGGGGCGCATCGTGGGTGCAGATCCGAAAACAGATATCGCCATTATCCGTATTGATGCAGGCAATCTGCCGGTCCTCGCCTGGGGCGATTCCGACAAGCTGCAAGTTGGTGAATTTGTACTCGCGATAGGCAGTCCCTATGGCTTGAGCAATACGGTCACGATGGGCATCATCAGTGCCGTTGGAAGGGCAAATGTCGGCATTGCTGATTATGAAGACTTTATTCAGACCGATGCAGCGATCAATCCCGGTAATTCCGGTGGGCCGCTCGTTAATATTACCGGCGAGCTAATCGGGATCAATACCGCAATATTCTCCAGGACAGGTGGATATCAGGGAATCGGGTTTGCGGTGCCGAGCAATATGGTTCGTCTGGTCATGGACCAGCTCATCCAGGAGGGAAAGGTTACGAGGGGGTGGATTGGTGTGACCATACAGGAACTGACACCGGAACTGGCTCAGCAGTTTGGACTGAAACAATCAAAAGGGGCCCTTGTCAGTGATATCGTAAAGGGCAGTCCAGCGGCAAAGGCTGGTATTGCGCGCGGTGATATCATCGTTGGATTCAACGGTAAGGAGGTAAAAGATGTAAGCAGCCTGCGGAACCTCGTTTCCCAGAGCAAAGCCGGCAGTAGTATTACCCTGAAGATACTCCGCGCCGGTAAAGAACTCACGGCAGAGGTCAACATCGTAGAGTTGCCGAGAGAGGTCGCTGAGGTCGTTCCCGAGCCCGTTCCGGAGGAAGTAGAAACGAAAGTACTGACAGGTCTTGCGGTCATGGATCTTTCCAAAGAGATCATAAGACAGCTCGGGTTCAACAGGGAAGAGAAAGGCGTCGTGGTGGTGAGGGTAGAGCCGGGAAGTGCGGCGGACGATGCTGAAATAAAAAAAGGGGATATCATTAAAGAGATCAATAGAAGGGAGATAGATAATCTCTCTACCTACAACAGGGTTCTCACAAGTCTGAAGAGGAATGAATCCCTGCTTCTCTTTATTAACAGAGGCGGGAAACGGTTTTATGTCATCCTCAAGACATAGGGAAGGAGGTGAAACCAGTGTTTCTTATTTCACGCATTATAATTTTTTTACTGTTTGTTTTTTCAGGATATATCATTGGTCTTAAATATCATTTTGAATTGTATGGTATTTTGGCAGGGCTTTTTCTGGGACTCCTTGCAATTACGGCCGAGATAAAATTCAAGAAAATCGAACTCGGCTCCATTATTGCAGGGTTATTTGGTATTTCGTGCGGACTCCTCTTTGCTTACCTCGTTATGCTTCCCCTCCAACTATTCCTCGGAGACGAGATAAAGACTATTTCTGTTGGATTAATGGTCGTATTCGGATACGGAGGTCTGCTGATCGGATTGAGCAGGGGAAAGACACTCTCTCTATCAAGCATTTTCAGGCTCTTCCGGGGGCAGGGACTCGAAGAGAACCTCAAAATCCTGGACACAAGTGTCATAATCGACGGACGTATTGCAGATATCTGCGAAACAGGCTTCCTTGAAGGGAGTTTCATCGTTCCTCAATTTATTCTGCAGGAATTACAGCATATTGCCGATTCGGCCGACTCCATGAAGCGGGCTCGGGGACGGCGGGGGCTCGACATACTCCACAGAATTCAGCAGCTCTCCCGAATAACCGTAAAGATCGTCGAAGAAGATTTCCCCAAAATCAAAGAGGTTGACGCAAAACTCGTTGCATTGGCAAAGGTGTTGAATGCAAAAGTCATTACCAACGATTTCAACCTCAATAAAGTTGCAGAGCTGCAGGGGGTATCAGTCCTGAACATTAACGAACTGGCCAATTCATTGAAACCGGTTGTGCTCCCCGGTGAGGCAATGAAGGTATTCATTCTTAAGGAAGGCAAGGAATACAACCAGGGAGTTGCTTATCTTGACGACGGGACCATGGTCGTTGTGGAGAACGCACGGAGACTGATCGGGAAAAATACAGAGGTTACGGTAACCAGTGTGCTTCAGACAACAGCCGGAAGGATGATATTCTCCAAGCTCAAGGAAGATTATGAACGGGAGGAACTGAAAGTTATGACACGGTAGTACATTGATATAGGCATGATATGGCATTGAAAAACAACAATGCCATATCATGCCTGCTCCTCTCATATAAAACCCCTTCAATGAAAACAATTCAGCAGTGTAAGGTCTCTGCAATTATACCGGCTGCCGGACTGGGCAAGCGGTTTGGCCCCGGAAAAGATAAACCGTTCCGGACACTTGGCGGTAAACCACTCATTCTCTGGCCCCTCGAAGCCTTACAGTCTATTCCGGGGATTTCAGAGATCATCCCTGTTCTCAGGTTAGAGGACACGGAGAGCGGGCGGGAACTCTTTGAACGATATGGCATCACAAAAATAAAGCGGATAGCACCGGGAGGAAAAGAACGTCAGCATTCTGTATATAATGGTCTCAAACTCATTGACGATAAATATGGAATTGTTGTTATTCACGACGGAGCCAGACCCCTTGTAAAGAAAGAGTTTATTGAAGAAATGTTAACTGAGATGGTGGGAAGCAAAGATGCCTTTGACGGAATTATTCCGGGAGTTCCGGTAAAAGACACCATAAAAGAAGCGGAAAATGGCATGGTAAGAACAACTCTGAAGCGGGATAATCTCTGGGCTGTCCAGACGCCGCAGATTTTCCGGCACGAAAAAATCCTTCAGGCATATGAACAGGCGATGAAAAAGCGTTATTACGCAACTGATGACGCTGCGCTTGTGGAGAAATACGGCGGGAAAATAAGAATTATTATGGGGTCATACCGGAATATCAAAATTACGACCCAGGAGGATCTCATCATCGCAGAAGCGCTGCTGAGAGAAAATTGGAAATCCTAAACTCTGAATTCCAAACAAAGACAAATATTCAAAATCCGAGATTCAAAAGATTTTGCTTCACTCGTATAAATTTTGAAAATACTAAAAAACAACAGATATACTGTCATTCCGGCCTGGGCGGAATCTTTCCTCGTATCTTGGCTGCATTCACCTGCAATTGGAAGGACTCCCGACAAGCAGGAATTACAAACAGATTGAAATTTCTTACGCATTTAGAATTTGGATATTTGAATTTGGGATTTGGATTTTTAATATGCGTATCGGCATAGGATACGACTCTCACAGACTTGTTGAGGGGAGAAAATTGATTCTTGGCGGAGTCGAGATCCCCTTTGAGAAGGGTCTTCTCGGCCATTCTGATGCCGATGTACTCTGCCATGCCATCATGGATTCACTGATCGGAGCACTCGGCCTCGGTGACATCGGGAAACATTTCCCGGACGATGACCCGCAATGGAAAGGTGTATCAAGCACGCAGTTGCTCGGGCATGTTGCTGAACTAATGCGTTTCAACGGCTATGAAGTCTCGTGGGTAGACTCGGTAATCATTGCGGAAATACCCCGGTTGTCACCATATATAAACGATATGAAACAGGTACTCTCGGAATCCGGCATTCCATCCGGGGCGATCAATATCAAGGCCAAGACCAACGAAGGTATGGGGTTCCTTGGAAGAGGCGAAGGTATAGCGGCGTATGCTATCTGCTTACTCAGGAGCATCGAATAAATGGGTAAAAATTATTTCAGCAGCAGTTTTCTGATATCGCCGACTCTGAGGGTGATCTTGTGCGAGTCGAGATATTCCAGGAGCGGAAGGGCATACTTCCGGGAGGTGTTGAGGATATCCCGGAATTCAGCAACAGTCATATCAGGTTTCTTTTTGAAAAAATTCTTTAGATTTGCGATCATCTCCTGATGAACCGAAGAAGGCACATACATCGAATCGCTGATTCTCACCAGACTTCCGTCTTTCGCAAGAAGGTTCAGGATATCAGTGAGGCGTTTCATATCGAGTTTAAAGGTCTGAGAAAGTTCTTCCTTTAGGGGCGGCTGGAAACCGCTTTTTTCGAGGAGTACCAAAATGCTTGTCTTTACAGACTCATCGATCTGCGACAGGGAAGCTTTAAAAGTAGCAAGACGAACGAGTTCCTTGTCGATCACAATCTCTTTCACAGAATTCGCCAGATTACCGAAAAGCCGCGGTTCGATGGCAGTGCGGGCGCGGAGCTCCTCCTTGAGCATACCTGGCTTGAGCGGGTTTTTCCTGTGAAAATCTTCCATGATCTTGCGTATTGTCTCTCTGAAGGAATCGAGAGCATTCTTATGAATCAGGATATCTTCGAACTGCATCAGGATTCCTTTTTCCCGCAATTCTTTCATGGCGTCCCGGATCGACGGAATCTCTGCCTTGATCCAGCCTTCAATCAGGAAAGAGCTGATACCATAGATGCCAGACCGTTTCACCTTTATAGCAATTTTATCGGATAACGTGCCTGTTTCAAAAGTTTGCAGATCATCAAGACCCTCTTTATAACTCCTGCGGAACGAGAGCGGGTCCAGAACCTCACCGCCGCCAATCGTATCGACGGGAGAGAATCTCCTGATGATATACCGGTCAGCTGACATGGCGATGACCGGATCGCGAAGCCTGAACTGGCAGTAACAGGATTCATTCGCCTTCAGCTCATTCTGCCCGAAGAGGATAACCCGCGCAATAGTCTCTGATGTTCCCAGGTGAAAATGAACAAGGCTCTTGCTCTTCAGGACTGGAGCATCCATGAGCAGTTCCACCTTTGCATCGATCTTCCTTGTCGGAGTTAGACGCCCAGGTATCACAACCGTATCCCCCCTCTGGAGAGCTTCCTTGTCAACCCCCTGCAGATTGATCGCAACCCGCTGACCCGCATATGCTGTCTGAATGGATTTTCCATGACTGTGGAGACCGCGCACCTTGCTGTGGATTGCGCTTGGCAGGATATCGACATCCTGATCGACCGAGATGCTCCCTGAAACAGCAGTTCCGGTAACCACTGTCCCGAATCCCTTCAGGGTAAAAACCCTGTCTATGGGGAGTCTGAAGAGCCCCCTCGTCGGTTTTGGTTCAACCTGCAGGGCAATCTCCTGTATCTTTTCTTTCAGGGCATCGAGGTTTAACATGGTTTTTGATGAGACAGGCAATACGGGTGTTCCATCGAGAAATGTCCCTCTTATAAAGTCTCTCACTTCATCCTCAACCAGTTCCAACCAGTCTTTTTCAACAAGGTCCGCCTTCGTGACTGCGACTAGTCCGGACTTTATCTTCAGGAGGTTGCAGATATGGAGATGTTCCCGGCTCTGCGGCATGATCCCCTCGTCCGCAGCGATGACCAGAAGAACGAGGTCTATACCGCCTGCACCGGCAAGCATATTCTTTACGAGTCTTTCATGACCGGGGACATCGACAATCCCGACCGTCAGCCCGTCGGGATAGGAGAGGTCCGCAAATCCCAGGTCAATAGTAATTCCCCGTTCCTTCTCTTCTTTCAGCCTGTCCGGGTCGACGCCAGTCAAAGCCTTTACAAGAGAGCTCTTGCCGTGATCAATATGTCCGGCTGTGCCAAGAATTACATATCGCATATGCATTAATTATACCTTAACAGGAGTTTCAGGCAGGGAGTAGTATTTTTGCTTATTCGTGTCAGCAGCGTTTTAATACACGAATTGCCCGGCATTCAGAATATCTTTTTTGCTTCCGTCCCTACGAACCAATGTTACCGTCGGCCTGAAAAAAACAAAATCCTGGTGAAATGGCGTCTTCACCTTCCCGCCGAAAGAACTGTTGTCACCCAGTGCGATATGTATGGTGCCGAAAATTTTTTCCGATTCAAGGATATTATCGGGTCTCCTGGCGGCTCTGTTTGTTCCGATACCAAGTTCAGCGATATTTGCATTTTCTTTTCTTTCATATAACTTTGCACGAAGATATGCAACATAGTCGTTTGTTCCTGCTACGTCTGTTACATAGCCGTCCTGAATTGTGAGCACAACCGGTGGTGACAACTGTCTGGTAGGGCCCCATTCAAGGACGAGTTTCCCCCGGGCTGAACCCTCCACCGGCGCCAGGAAAACCTCGCCCGCCGGCAGGTTACCGAAAGCCCCCTTCTTCGTAAGGATCCCTGTATCTGATATCGCTCTTCTCGCTTTCGTTGAAATGGCCAGAGAAGATCCGTTCGGCGTCTTGATCCTGACAGAATCGGCCGTATTCATCACCTTTGCCAGTTCACGGGTTGTTTTGGTGAGAGCTTTCCAGTCCACATTCATTGCACCTTCGAGCATCGAGACATCGAAAAGGGGCATACTGGCATATCTGCAGCCGCAGACCCTTGTCAAGAAATCCCTGAAACGGGTATGACTTGTTGAATAATTTGAGAGCGCGATGACACAGTGTACTGCACTGGTTCTGTAACTCCTGATGATATCCTCAGCTTTGGCGATATCATGCTCCCGGGCTTTTTTCCGGAGCAGGAGTGAAAAGAGACGTGCTTTTTTTAGTGCCTTGATTGCCTCATTTCCGAATGCAAGCATCCAGAGCTCTCCGGGAGGCTCTTCACCGTGGGTACCGGTAGCAGGATATTCAAAATGGGTTAAGGAAGCGCAGAGCTTCTTTCCGGTTTCGGCAGCAAGCAGGGCGAGAGATCTGAGCTTGTTTCTTCGCTCTTTATCGGATTCCGACGGTTCTTCGTCCTCCGCAATTCTATCATTGAACAGGAGGACCCGTTCGTATCTTTTCACGCCGAGGTTAATCCGGTAAATGTCTCGCAGGGCAGAGGTTATCACTGTCTGCAGTGTTATTACCTGAAAAGGAATTCCATTTGTTTGAGGTGTTCACCCGGGAAGCTGATAGGATAATCACAATCAAAACAGGCCGTGCAGTAATTATGGGAGCTCGGCACAATTTTCTTGAGTCCCCCGAGACTGAGATACGAGAGTGACTCAGCCGTCACATACTTCCGGATCTCATCAAGCAGATGTGTGGAAGCAATGAGCTCCCTTCTTGTCGGGGTATCGATGCCATAAAAACAGGGGCCAATCGTTGGAGGAGAACTGATCTTCACATGAACCTCTTTGGCCCCTCCGCCTTCCCGCAGCATCTTGACGATTTTCTTGCTTGTCGTACCGCGTACGATCGAATCATCAATCACGATCAGCCTCTTGCCCTCGAGGAGTCTTCTCACCGGATTTAGTTTGATCTTCACCCCGAAATGCCGGATGTTATTCTTCGGCTCTATGAAGGTCCTGCCGACATAATGGTTTCGTATCAGGCCGAAATCAAAGGGGATCTTACTTTCTTCAGAGAATCCGATAGCTGCCGGCACACCGGAATCAGGAACCGGTATGACAAGATCAGCCTCTGTGCTGGACTCACGGGCAAGTTGTCTCCCGAATTCCTTCCTCATTTCATTCACATTCAGTCCGCCGAAGATATTGCTGTCGGGCCTCGAAAAATAAATAAATTCGAACACACAGAATGCCTTTCTCGGACTGCTGAATATCTTCATGGATTCCAGCCCCTGCTCATTGATGATCAGTATTTCACCGGGCTCAACATCCCGGATATAGGTTGCACCGATCAGGTCGAAGGCACACGTCTCTGATGCGATGACATACGCACCATTCTTCATTCCGAGACTAAGCGGCCTGACGCCGTAAGGATCACGGATTGCAATGAGTTCTTTTTCCCTAAGGATGAGGAGGCTGAAGGATCCGTTTATCTGTGAAATCGCATGGGCTACCCGTTCATAAAACTCGTTTCCCTTTGAATGCGCTATGAGATGAACAATAACTTCACTGTCTGATGAAGACTGAAAGATCGCGCCTTCTTCCTCAAGGGATGTTCTGAGGTCTGCTGCACTCACCAGATTGCCGTTATGTGCTATGGCAAGGGTTCCGAGGGAGAAATTTGCTACGATAGGCTGGACATTCTTCAGCACGCTGCTGCCGGCTGTAGAGTATCTGTTATGGCCTATTGCCATATGACCGGGGATCCTCCTCAGGCGTTTTTCACTGAAGACGTCGGCAACGAGTCCCATTGATTTCTCGAGAAAGAGTTGCCTGCCGTCGGAAGAACAGATCCCGGCGCCTTCCTGTCCCCTGTGCTGAAGTGCATACAAACCGAGATAGGTGAGATTGGCCGCTTCAGGATGCCCGTATATCCCGAATACCCCGCACTCTTCGTGGATGTCGTGGAACATACTTGAATATTTTACCATAATGTCGGCGAGCAATTTGAGAAATTCCATTGACCTTATTTGTATTCTATGGTAGAAAATTACATGAATGAGAAACAGCAGCTCCTCTCCATGCTCCCTTCCGTTGATGAAATTTTAAAGAGCTCACCTGGGTCAGCATTGCTGCATACCTATCCGAGAAAATTTGTCGTCCAGGGCATACGGCAAGGGATTGACCAAAAGAGAAGGGAAATCCTCTCGGGCAGTTCCACTGACCTATCAGGGGAAATTCTTGTAGCGGATATCGAAAATATCATCGCACGCCTCTCCGCATTGAGCCTGAAACCGCTTATCAATGCGACCGGCGTCGTCATTCATACAAACCTTGGCCGGTCTACACTCTCTGACCGGGCACTTGAGAACATCAGGCGGGTTTCGGAGAGTTATTCCAACCTTGAATATGATATCGAACAGGGGAAAAGGGGGAAACGGTATACCCATATCAAACGGATCCTCCGCGAGATTACCGGAGCAGAAGATGCGCTTGTCGTAAACAACAATGCGGCTGCGGTGCTTCTCTGTCTCAACACCTTTTCGAAGGGGAGAGAAGTTATTGTTTCAAGAGGTGAACTGGTCGAGATCGGCGGCTCCTTCCGAATGCCCGACGTCATGGCGTCCAGCGGCGCCATACTTCGTGAAGTCGGCACGACAAATAAGACCCATCTGCATGACTATGAAAATGCGATCACCGAACATACGTCGCTCATTTTGAAAATCCATCGTTCCAATTTCCGGATTGTGGGATTTACCGATGAGGTCTCTGTAGAAGATCTCGTGTCTCTCGGCAGAAAGCATAAGATTCCTGTGATGTTCGACCTCGGCAGCGGATGTCTCATCGATTTACGACAGTATGGCTTTTATGATGAACCTGCTGTGCAGGAGGTCGTAAAAACAGGCGTTGATTTGACTACGTTCAGCGGGGATAAACTTCTCGGCGGCCCGCAGGGTGGTATCATCGTGGGGAAAAAAGAACATATAGAACAAATACAGAAAAACCCAGTAACCAGGGCTGTCAGGATAGACAAACTGACCCTTGCTGGGTTTGAAGCTACGCTTATGGAATACCTTGATGAAGAAAAGGCAGTTGCCGCAATTCCAACACTCAGAATGCTCCTGCAGAAACCTGAGGAGATACGGGCGCGGGCGAACAAGATAGCCAGGAGATTAAAGAAAGCAATTAGCAACGCACACATCCGGGTAATGCCAGATTCATCGAGAGCCGGCGGCGGCGCATTACCGGAGAGGGATCTGCCAACGTTTGTGACAGCGGTAAGGACAGACAACATGCATGTAAACGAACTCGAAGAAAAACTGAGAAAGGGGACCCCCGCAGTCATAACGCGGATAAAGGAAGATACCCTCATCCTGGACGCAAGGACCGTGAGAGACCATGATATTCCTGTCATTATACAAAGAATAAAGTCGGCCCTGTCCTAGCAGTTATCTAAAGTAATTTTTATAATCCCAAAAACCTGAAGGATGCAGAAGATTTCCCCGGAGACCATAATCGTAGTTGATGATGAGACCGAGTCTATGTCCGGGATGCGGGATTTTTTGACAGAACTGGGTTACCGGGTTCTGGGATTCGTTTCAGGCGGGGAAGCTCTGAATGCTCTCAGGGAGCATAGGTGCGACTTGATTATAACCGATCTCATGATGCCTGAAATGGATGGCATGACCTTTATGAAAAGAGCGAAAGAGATTGATCCTCTTATGATCTGCATGATGGTAACGGGACACGCGACCATTCAGACTGCTGTGGACGCCATGAAAGAGGGGGCGTTCGATTACATAACAAAGCCTTTCGACTGGAAAATACTGAGACTGGTCATTTCCCGCGCCCTTGAGGTCCGGAGATTGATGCACTCAGAAGAACAATTGAGGATATCGCGAGATCAATTGAGGGCTTTTGCCAGGCGCCTGGCCGAGGCCCAGGAACGGGAGCGCCTGAGAATAAAACAGGAACTGCATGATGGGGTTGGGCAAGACCTGATTGCACTCGGTATGAATCTGGATTCCCTGCACGACCCGCTGACAGACAAACATACCGGCCTGACAGATCAGAGATTAACGGATTCACGCAACATCCTGTCTGAATTAAAACAAACTATACGGCATCTTATTGCTGACATCCGCCCTGCTGTTTTAGATGACTTTGGAGTGCTCGCAGCAATACAATCCTTTAGTGATACGTTCTCAAAGCGCACCGGATTGCGCATCTTGGTTCAGGGGGATGAAGATATGCCGCGGCTGCCCGGGTTAACAGAAATTTCCCTCTACCGTATTGTCCAGGAGGCACTGACAAATGTGGCAAAGCACGCACGGGCAGAAAACGTTTCGATATGCCTGCATCAATTAGGTACCACCGTTCTCCTCGAAGTTGTGGACGACGGGGTCGGATTCGATCCGTCCCTGTCCCGTCAGGCAAATCAGACAGAGGCATGGGGCATACTCAATATGCGCGAACGATCTGAGGCAATCGGCGGAACACTGCGATTGGAATCTGAAAAGGGGAAAGGCACAAGGGTTATTGTTGAAATAAGGATATAATTATCTGATGTCAGCGAAAAAGTGTATCCTCCTGTTTATAAAGTCACCGGAAACTGGTATGGTCAAATCGCGTCTTGCAAGGGATGTGAATGAATCCATGGCACTTTCCCTGTACAAGCATTTTGTTCTTGATATTCTGCAAACCATGCAAACAAGCAGGTATCCCCTGAAAATCTGTTACTATCCGCCTGATGCTTTGGAGAAAGTATCTGCATGGCTTGGGAAGGGGTATTCATACACCCCCCAGAACGGCAAAGACCTGGGTGAGAGGATGAAGAATGCTTTTCTTGAAGCATTTTCCGGAGGATTTACCCCTGTAGTGCTTGTCGGGAGTGATATCCCGGATTTGACCGGCTCCATCGCAGACAAAGCCCTCGACCTCAATCCTTACGATGCAGTCATTGGTCCTTCCCATGATGGAGGTTATTATTTGATAGGTTTTAAGCAGGACACATTCATTCCCGCAATATTCGAAAAAATGCCCTGGGGCACGGACAAGGTCTTCCGGAAAACCATGACATTCTTTCGCAAGAAAAACTATACGGTTCATATCCTGCCCGAAAGGCGGGATATTGACCGGATTGAAGACCTTATGGCATTTGCAGAGCGCAAAAGAAATACCGGCTTCGCAGACTCAGGAACCATGCTGTTTATCAGGAATAATTGCGAAGCCCTCTTCGGGAAGATAAAAAACCCGAAGAAAATACGATGATAGAAGATTTCTGGATGTGGCTTTTAGCTGACCTCCCTTCCTCGTAATTACTCGGGCAAAAGGGAATGTTCTTTCAGAGTCTTGACCATATGGTCAAAATCACCCCGGTATTGAGCTGCAAGCTTGATAACGGCATCATAAATTTCCATCGTTCCAACCTTATCGACCTTTGTGAGAAAATTTTCGAACAGATCTTCGAAAATTTTCCTTTTTTCCTTGTCAAGATAGGAATCTTCGTAGGAATGAAAGATCCCCATAGCAATTTTTTTAATGTCTTCCATATACGCTCCTTTATTTTCTCCCGCTTCCCAGTATCGAACCGAGCACTCCCCTGATGATCTGGCGGCCGATCTGGCTCCCGATCGCATGTGCAGCACTTTTTGCCACTGCTTCGAAGAGCGTTTTCTTCTGGGTTTTTGGTTCACCCTTGGGGCCGGCTGCTGGCATGTCCTGCTGCACCTTCGCCTGCCCGGCTCTCTCCTTCAATATTTCATAAGCAGATTCCCTATCAACGCTTCTCTCATAATGCCCCGCAAGAAGCGATTGCTGCAAAATGCGGGAGCGCTCCTGCTGGTCGAGCGGGAGGAGGCGGCTCTTCGGGGGCAAGATAAATGCCCTCTCCACAACAGACGGTGAACCTTTTCTGTCAAGAAATGATACCAGTGCTTCGCCAACACCAAGTTCCGTGATAACCCGGACAACGTCAAGTCCGGGATTCGGACGAAAGGTCTCTGCGGCAGCCTTGACAGCCTTCTGATCTTTCGCGGTAAAAGCCCGGAGGGCATGCTGAACCCTGTTGCCGAGTTGTCCAAGTATTGTTTCAGGAAGATCCAGAGGGTTCTGCGTGACAAAATACACTCCGACCCCTTTTGACCGAATGAGACGGACAACCTGTTCTATTTTTTCAACGAGCACCTTCGGTGTATCATCGAAAAGCAAATGCGCCTCATCGAAGAAAAAGACGAATTTCGGTTTTGGGGGATCCCCCACTTCCGGAAGCTGTTCGAACAGTTCCGAGAGCATCCAGAGGAGGAGTGTCGCATAAACCCTGGGAGACTGTATCAGTTTGTCTGCGGCCATGATATTGATCATGCCTTTTCCGCTGCTGTCCGTCTGCATAACATCAAAGAGGTTCAGCACAGGTTCACCGAATAAGCTGTCACCTCCCTGATCCTCAAGTGCAAGGAGATTGCGCTGAATAGCTCCGATGCTTGCGGTAGAGATATTGCCGTACCCGGTTGTGAACCGTGAAGCATTGTCTCCGGCGAATTGCACGATTGCCCGCAGGTCCTTGAGATCGAGCAGAAGGAGGCCGTTGTCATCAGCGATTCTGAAAATGAGACTGAGCACCCCACTCTGGATATCGTTGAGATTCAGGATGCGGCTCAGGAGAAGCGGCCCCATCTCGGATATTGTTGTGCGGACAGGGTGTCCGAGCTGTCCGAAAACGTCCCAAAAGATCACCGGGAACCCCTTAAAGACAAAATCATCAAGACCTAACTGCAAGACACGCTCCTTCACCTTGCTGCTGTCACCTCCGGGGGAAGCGATACCCGAGAGATCACCTTTGACATCGGCCATGAAAACGGGGACTCCGATTTCGCTGAAATGTTCGGCCATAACCCGGAGAGAAACTGTTTTGCCGGTCCCGGTAGCCCCGGCAATCAAACCATGACGGTTGGCCATGTGAGAGAGAACCGGCAAGAAATCTTTCGCTTTTGCAAGAATCAGTTCTTCTGAATTATTCATGGCATACTCTCTGTATTAGGATTTTTGAAGATGCTTTCCGGTGCTGTGTATTATACTAATCCTTCTGAAGATATGACACCTCTAAATCTCTACGATCTCCAGATCATCGACTGAAGTAATGAGCGGCTTTTCCAGATCCACGATGGCAACATGACGTTCAAAGGTGTAGTAGAAAGAGGTCATTAAGGTAAGACATCGCTTGTGAAAAATGACGGGGTTGATATTCGGCTGGTGTGATCTGATGAGCACCTGCAATCCAAGCTTCTTCATCGTGCGCATGAAATAGTCCTCTCCATATACAGGCCTGCCCCCCCGGTCGCCAAGGAACTCACCGGGCTGCTCGATAAAATCCCCCCACATAAGCTGCAGCCAGTGCTCGCTGCAGAGCTGAACCGTATTGATTTCCTCCAGACTTTCAAGATCAGGCGTCGCGCCATGGACAGCGCAAAGCCCGTTTCTCGTGACTGCAGCAAAAGAGAACAATTTGCATATTTCTGAAAAGTATTCATACTCTCGCGGAGAAAGGCTTTCCCAGAAATCGGCAGGGCTGAACGGTACCGAACAGTAGCCCTCGTGGTTTCCGGCAAGAAGAAAGATCCGGTCAGGAGCTTCTGCTTTCCTTTTCAGAAGAAATTCTATATTTTCGAGGGAATTATCTCCCCGGTCGACATAATCGCCGAGGAAAACAAGAGTATATCCGGGCCTGAAGTAGAGGCGGAAAATGGTCTCCGTGGCATCAAAATCACCGTGCGTATCCCCGATAAAGACGGCCTTCCCTGTTTCCGGAAGACGGACGAGCCGGCTTTCACGGGAGAGGATTTCCTGTATAGACGCAGATTTGTCCATGCAGGCCTCTTGTCAGTCTTCGAACTGCGTAATTTTCAGCACAGCACCTGCTTCGCTGACATTCCTGTTAAATTCTTCAATCAGCCGCTTGAGCATGAGCTGCTGCTGCTCCTGATATACGAGGAACATGCCGATCGTCTTCTGCTGAGCGCAAAAATCGGACTCGACCCGAACCCCCAATTTTTCTGAAAGCGGCTTGAGCAGACCGATCACTTCAGAAAGATTGCTGAACCGTACAGCAGGGTCTTTCCTGATCGATCTCATGAAAAACGTATGCAGTTCCTCCGGAAGATCGGGTAATATGCCGTGCGTGTCAAGGACCTCCTCGTTCATATGCCAGTTGATCAGGACCTTCATGTCATCTCCTGAAACCGGCAACCCGCCAGTCAACATCTCATATACGGTAATCCCGAGGGAATAAATATCCGTGCGTTCATCAACAGGGTCCCCCTTGATCTGTTCAGGGGAAATATAATAGATCGTGCCCGGGAAGAGGAAATTTGTATCAATGCTGCCCGTCCGGCAAGCTAATCCGAAATCAATAATCTTCACGCTCCCATCGGGCTGCACAAAGATATTTTTTGGATTGATATCCTGATGAATAATTCCATGGCTGTGCGCATACTCCAGACCATAACAAACCTGAAGAACGATGTCGAGGGTTTTTGCAGGCGACAATTTTTTGGTGTTGTCCAACATCTGCCTGAGAGGAATGCCTTCAAGATACTCCATGACGATAAACACCGTGCGGTACAGTTCCTCAATATCGTATACCCGCATGATCTGCGGGTGGTTCAGTTGTGCTATAATCTTCGCTTCATTCGAAAATATATTGATAAAATCGGGGTCCATGGCTATTTCATGCTTTAACATTTTGATTGCAACCGGCAATTTAAGTATGCTGTGGAATCCTTTATAAATTATACTGGACCCTCCGTCGCCTATTTTTTCGGTTATAATGTACTTGCCTATCTTTTTCTCGACCGTTATTTTCGATGTGCTCAGCCTGTGCGTGACTATTTCGGACAAATACCCCCTGAATTCAGGATATTGCTGTGATAGTATTTCAAATTGCTCCTTGCTCATGCTCAGCACATCCATATCTGTTTCAGCCTCGACACTGGCACCACGTTTTTCACCGGTAAAAACTGCCATCTCTCCGACTAAATCCCCCGGACTAAGCTGTGCTATGGTAAAGAGCACATCGTCTTTTTTTAGACGAACAGTACAGGTACCTTTCAGAATAAGATAGAACCTGTCCGCTTCTTCGCCCTGCCGCAAGAACTGCTCCCCTTTTGGAATTCTTTGAAACTCCATCTGACTCAGGAGCGCCTGGGTCGTCTCCCGTGACAGGGCATTCGTCAGTTCTGAACACAACGTAATCTCAAGACCGTACGGCACCTGATGGTCTGCACCGGCGGGGTCCTGCCGGGGCAGATCTATCTCAAGAAAATAGCAGGCAGATTGGGAACCGGAAGGGGAGATCTTCTTTACTGTTCCATTCGGCGTCATTTTTTAATTTCTGAAAGGCGAACCCGAGTCATTCAGCAATGCATGAATAATGCGACCTTTTCTTATTATACACAACGATAGCAATTTTAGACGTTGTCGAAGAGGCACTTTATGGGAAACGCACGGAAAGCCTGTAGCAAGAAATGACATATACCTGTACCCTCGTATCCTACGCCCGGGCATAAAGATCCACTTATACTTCAATGTCGAAAATGTATCGTAACTTTTTCAAGCAGCCCGGCGAGACATAAACCCGCAAACCCTGCAAACGGGTGTTTGACGTACAATCTTGCGGGAGAGGACCCGAAGAATGCATTGGTCAGTGCTCAGCAAAAAACAAGCAAAAAATTATAGACTATGGTTAGATATGAACTATAAGTTCGTGCTCTGTGCACCAGGGCAATCTCACAGAACAATAGAGAAGGAGACAATATATGAGTATTCTCCCTGAAGGTGAACAACTCAGAAGAGCCGTCAAGTGGATATCGGATGAACGTCTTGACAATCCGAACGTCAGCCTGTCAAAACTGATCGGCGATGCCTGTCTGAAATTTGACCTGCCTCCCAAGGATGCAGAATTTCTCAGTCATTTCTTTACGGAAAAAGATCAATAAAAAGCAGCCCTGTGAATTTTGCGGGATAGCGCCTGGACGGAAACGAGGGATTTTCATTTCTCAATTATTTACATAAGAAATCCGCATCATTTTCAAGAATATTCGAAAAAGCCTTGTTAAAGATTATTCCCCGGGGATACCTATTTGCGAGCTGTCTTGAATCCGCTGTTAGCTTAGCGTTTCTATTTCATTGGTCCGCCGCCCATCCAGGGCACAATAGGCATGTCCATCTTTTTGTATCCTGTGGGTACCTCGAATACTGAATCAGCAACGCTACCTTTCTTAATGTTCTTCCAGACGGTCGTCATCTTCTTATCTTCAGACTCATATTTCACCGGAAAGTTGCCCAGATCAGTTGCCTCCCAGATATATCCTGATTTTTCTTTTTTGCCGTTTGAAGTTATCGTCAGATGATATTTCTTTGCCGGGTGCTTATCAACAACTTCATTAGCAATGAACTCCTTGTCCGTCTTACTATTCGGATCATGGATCTTTGACTGTATATCCTGCTTGCTCATATCAAGCGGAATCTCCATATAGGTCTTGCTGTCAACCATCAGCATCCACATGACCTTCCTGTCAGGCCTAATGATATTAATAGACTTGTACCCCTGAGTGTTGCTCTCCATCCTCATTTTCCCGTCTTTAAAGAACATCTTAGAGGTAAAAGAACCTTGCGCTGTTGTGGTCTCCATATCAGCAGAATAGTTTTCGAAGGTGCCCGGATTAGCTCCAAACGCCGTAACGGCAAATAAAGACAACGCAAAGATACGCGCCACTTGGACCAGTGCTTTTTTCATGAGACAGTCTCCTTTCAAAATTTCCCAGAATGAACATACTGGGCTATCATGTTTATTTATCGCCCACATTTTTTTAGGATTATTTTCGCTCTCCATACGAATCTTGCTATAAATTAGATAAAGCAATAACACTTGTCAATAGGTGACGTTGACGGTCCTTAGCAAAAAAGAGAGCAAACTGAATATCTTGTGTTACTTCCTGGAATTGATGCCTTGTCAGCTCTCTACAGAGAAAACAGTTCATGTGGTAAGTAATAAGCACCAACAAATATTTTAAATGCTATCTATCTCCCGTACAAATGTGCAAGACCACCTGGTTCCGTAAGTTCTCTCCCTAACTATTTTTTGAATCTATCATCTGCCTTATGTTGATGTGCGTTTTTAACTTTTTGAGACAGCCATCCAATTTTTTCCGCCTGAATACCATCAAATTCCGGGACATACGGTTTAATATCCAATAAAGGTGTTCCATCAACAATATCAACATTCTCTATGGAAAGAATGTTTCCCTCAATTTTCAACAATCTGACTATTGATATTCCCAGGGGGTTTGGACGTTTTGGAGCACGAGTGGCAAAAACTCCATGAAGCGCATCATCCAAAAATGGTTTCACTATTAACGAGTATCCAGTGGACAAATGAAAGTGATATATCAGAATGATGTGAGAAAATCCATCCAGATTTTTGAGACCTTCAACATATTCTTTCTGCATTACAATTGTTCCTGTAATCCCCTTGGCACCTGATGGCTGTATCGGCATACCCTTCGTATCTTTAAAAGGAGAATGAATTATACCTATTGGATTAAATGCTATTTCACGCATACATAATTCTACAATATTCCTCAATTAAGATTGGCTTCCTCTATGAGAAAAATGCTGGGTTCCCTTTGGGGCAAAAAATGCACAGGCATTCCAGAGTTTATGAAAGACAACCGTTCTTCCTGTAGTCCTCCCCGTTGGAACCTGATATAATGGTGGATAGTTTCACTGGTAAAGAATAGGGAATAGAGAGAACCTTCCGAGAAAGGAAGAACCAATCATGAAACGCTCTTCGGACAGAAGAGAGAGAAGGATTCAATGGTTGGATTAAGGTATTATGGGAACGCTATTCCGTAGGAATTTATCTAAGCTAACTTTCTGCATGCTCCTCATCTGTATTCTGCTCTTTGACGGAACAGCAGAGGCATCTTACCGGGAGTTTGAGCTCTTTGACCATGCCTATTATTCTTATCTGTCGTATCGGCCGGAAAAGGCAGTCGAAGAATTCAGGATATTTCTTGAAGAGTTCCCTGACAGTTCTGCTAAAGATGCAGCGCTGTTCTGGCTTGCAAAATCACTCCTCCAGATAAAATCCATAGAAGAGGCAAAGAAGACCTTTGCATATGTAAGAGAACAGTTTCCGGAAAGTCCGTTCATCCGTTGCATTGCAAAAGAATTGGAAACGATAGGTAATGCATCGGAAGAGCACAGTTCTGTGAAGGTTACGGTAGATGGGGAAGCAGGACAAAAGCCTACCGTGGCAGCAATACCTGTGGTACCAGCTGTAAGCACTGATCGAAAAACACTTTATGTTGCGGATATTCGAAACGAAACAGACGGATCACAGATATTATTGGTTGAGGAGGGGGCAAAAACAGATATTTTGCTAAGGAGAGTGAAGGAACTCGAACAGAGAGCTGCCTCATCAGAGAAAGGCTCTGATAGAGAGAAAAGAGCACAGGACATCCCTTCATCATCCGAGATGAAACACAATGAAAAGGCTACCGCTTATGCACTGCAGGTTGGCGCATTCAAGACGAAGGAGTCTGCTGTGACATTGAGAAAAAACCTGCAGAAAAAAATTTCAACTAAGAAGATTACCATCTGCCAGCAGGGGCACTTTTTCAAGGTCCGCATTACAGGATTTGATAATATTGAGGAAGTCAAATCGATGCTGAATTCAGGCATTGATGGCCTTTTGATTAAGACCGGCGAAAAAGCCTGCGGGATATAGAAAGTCAGTCCTTTGCACTTTTTAAATGCATTTTTTTGTTAATAATAGCACTTGGATATTAAACGGAGAATCCTGATTACTGAAGTGAAGTGCATATCAAGATAATCGGCTACTTCTGGTTGCCGGTATACATATCGCTATACTGCCTCGTGAATCTTTTTATTTCGCTTGCCGATATCCTAAATGATATCAGGTCGAAAGATGCACGATACCTCGTTGATAGTATATGGGGGAGCCGTTTCTTCCTTGTTGTTGATAACTTTCAAAAAATTTAAAAATGATGTAGGTTATACCCAGTAATCTCTATTGAGGATATCGGAGAGATTTATGATTGATTTTTTTCAAAACCTCCATCCTGTGTTACAGGCTCTTATTGCAACTTGTTTCACCTGGGGTTTGACTGCCCTTGGTGCAGCAGGCGTGTTTATAGCTAAGGAAATAAGCAAAAAAATACTTGATGCGATGCTTGGGTTTGCTGCGGGAGTTATGATTGCTGCAAGTTTTTGGTCACTTCTTGCTCCTGCCATTGTGATGTCAGAGGGAAAGGAAATTCCCGTTTGGGTGCCAGCTGCTGCCGGGCTTCCTTTTAGGGGGTATATTCTTAAGAGTGATAGATAAAATACTTCCTCATCTACACCTTGGATTCCCGATAGGAGAAGCTGAGGGAATTAAAACAAGTTGGCAGCGGAGCACTCTGCTTATCCTTGCCATCACATTGCATAATATTCCGGAAGGGCTTGCGGTAGGAGTCGCTTTTGGGGCAGTTGCTTCAGGTCTTCCCTCTGCTACCTTAGCAGGAGCTGTTGCATTAGCAATTGGTATCGGAATTCAGAATTTTCCAGAGGGCCTTGCGGTATCTCTGCCTCTGCGCCGTGAGGGGATGTCGCGCTTGAAAA
The DNA here is from genome assembly GCA_963715195.1 of Thermodesulfovibrionales bacterium. Taxonomy (GTDB): domain Bacteria; phylum Nitrospirota; class Thermodesulfovibrionia; order Thermodesulfovibrionales; family SM23-35; genus JALHSV01. The sequence continues at coordinate 342,325 of CAVQRT010000002.1, forward strand.
GCTTCTGGTATGGGCAATTGTCTGCAGTAGTAGAGCCCATTGCAGGTGTTATTGGAGCGGCAGTCGTTATTATTGCAGAGCCCATTCTCCCGTATGCGTTGTCTTTTGCAGCTGGCGCCATGATATTTGTAGTAATTGAGGAACTCGTTCCAGAGTCACAGCGCGGAGGAAATACTGATTTAGCAACTGGAGGGGCAATGGTTGGGTTTGCGATAATGATGATACTTGATGTGGCTTTTGGTTGAATATGTTATTTGTTGGGAATGTCTTAACCAATAAAATCAAGAAAAGTGGTTGCTACCTTCGGGGTGAAAGACTCATAGGAATCTCAAGATATCAGAAACACACCTAATTCCTGAAACAGAGATTGATACTGTCAACTATTTTTTGGATTCCTGATAACTACAGTTTTTATTATTTCTTCAGACGTATTATTGGAAGCAGGTGCCGTTGAGAAAAATGCCGTGTTACCTGCGGGGCGAAAGATGAACGGTATCCCGAAGATCCTTAAGATGCAACCCCATTTTCTGAAATCTTTATTTAACTATTTATTATAATGGGGACAGACTTCATACAATCAATAATAAACAGATATTATTCCTCAAGGATACTAATTGGGTACTCTTAATAATATTTTCAGCCTTGTTTTTGGAATTAACCTTATTGTGGTTGGGTTGGTTGCACTCATAGTAGGCATTGTATCCTTGACAAAGCGAGATAAGTCCTTCAAGAAACTGACTTCAATCGTTTATATTATTGCTGGAGCTGCAGCTGTTTACTTTGGTATTGTTTTATCAAGAAGCTCTTTCAGCATGTGACGATCCCCTCAAGATAATCTCGGTGCTGTTTTTCGGATTCCAATGTATAATCAAACATTTGAAGGGCTTCCTTATGGTTCTCCGACTTTATCTGATCAATAAACAGTGGGCATGTCACATTAATATCTTTAATTTCCCTATCGGCAGCATTCCAGAGCGTCATGATAAGCAATTCCCCCCTCCTGTAATGCTGATTTAAAAATCTTGCCCCATAATGCGATATTTCGATTGGAAAACCTTAAATTGTAATTAAGGAAGTTATGAACTCATATCTATTGATTCTGTAAGAAAAATTCTGATACATAATGAAGCCAAACTCTTACAAAAAAATCAGAATTATACTGATACTTTACAGGTTTCGTGAGGTATATAGTTGATACAGAACGAAGGTGAATAAAAAAGCAAGTGAGCATTTCTCAATAATTCCTAACGTAGTGCATTAAATCAGCGAGCAAAAAAGTGTCTTTTGTGTTCTCAAGAAAATTGGGCAGAGATGAAGTCCTAAGATGAAACATCGCCCTGATTTGAAAGCTTATCCATTTTTATGAGGAGGTGGTGTCCTATGATTGTTCGGACAAGACTTCGGCGTTTGAGAGACGATCTTCAAATGATCTCTTTTGCTAAATGTTGTCATATAACCAGTAATGAAAGGTGTGCAATTCCTGATATAAGATGATCAAAAACAGAAGGAGGAGGTTAAAATGAAAAGGAACGTTTCAAAGCATTTTCCCCTATTGTTTTCGGTGGGTCTGGTGATTGCCTTTATGCTCGTCTTTTGTGGCGTGACAGGGGCTCAGCAATTTCCTGGCATTCCCAAACTTCCAGGTGGGCTCAATATCCCTAGTTTATCGGGCGCGAAAGCAGGGTTTGCCGGCTTGGACGCATTGAATACCGCGAAGGAATTATATGGGCAGAAGGACAAGGCAAGCTATCCGACTCCAAACATTGCGGTGAGTGGTAACCATATAGTCATTGCTTGGCCAAATGGGGTAGTAACAATAGAGACTATTGCTGATGACGGGACTCTAAAACGCACTGTTTTAGGACCCCCGTCTGAAAATAATATCCCCCCCGATAAAAAGTAATCGTTACTCACTCCTGGGGATAAGGTATGCGTAACACAATACGGCAGGTTTCTTATGCGGAGATAGTTCAGTAAGTGAAAGGAAGCATTTAGAAGACTGAAATAGTCATAAACACCACCTTTTCATCTGTAATTGCTGGAGGCAATGAGGGGAAGAAAAGGCTAATGTTATTAGTCCAACGGCCTTTGATACATAGAGTAAGAATAAAAGACCCTTGGTTATACGGGTATTTTTCGGGAAGAGAGAAATTGATATGCTCTATTTCACTTTTTAATTTTTCAACAATATAAGACGGAGGATTACCATGTTTAAAGAATTCAAGGAATTTGCAATGAAAGGGAATATGGTCGACATGGCTGTCGGAATCATTATCGGTGCAGCTTTCGGTACTATTATCAGTTCACTCGTGGCAGATATCATCATGCCACCTATCGGCCTCCTCTTAGGAAATGTCGATTTTGCTAACCTTTTTATCCTTCTCAAGGAAGGAACCCTTCCCGGTCCGTATAGCTCTCCCGTTATTGCCAAGACCGCCGGTGCGGTAACACTTAACTATGGTGTTTTTATCAATACCATCGTCAGTTTCCTTATTGTTGCCTTTGCCATATTCATTCTTGTGAAGAACGTAAACAAAATGAAAAAGCAACAGGAAGCACCCCCCGCGGAGCCGACGACCAAGGAGTGCCCCTTCTGTTTCTCCGTGATACCGATCAAAGCAGTAAGGTGTGGGTATTGCACATCGGAACTCAAATAGCAAAGTCTCGCTTTTTGCAGAGGAATTGCAAAAGAGGAGAGTACTCATCCTAAATCATAAGGACTTATGGGAATCAGAGAGCGTACTAAGATTTTGAATGGCAATATTATAATTACAGGTGTTCATGGGAAAAATACCTCAGTGACTGTGGAGATACCAGTTCATGAGAAAAAGAAGAAAGAGAGCTATTTATTAAATAATACTCCATAAATACTGCTTCTTCATGGAAAAACACAGTCCTAAGAAATTCTACCTCGCAACAATTACTAATAGGCTTCCTTCCACAACTGGCGTGGCGGAATAACGCTGATTTGAAAGACACGCGATGCCGCGTTATTGGTTCGGAGACAACCCCCCTTCCTCCTACCGCAAATTTAACAGTTCTTGGAATACTGCACATTATACCTGTTAAATCACATTCCCAAATGAGTATTATCTGAGTTTCCGGCTCACATCATCACCAATATGCTCATCATGGCTATTGACCATATGATATCTACCGGGAGATGGATATCGCATGTGGAATCCAGCAACAGGTCCGTCCGTGGAGGAAACTCATCGTCTTTTTGCCAGAGTATAAACTCTACAGGTATTCTCGGCATTGGAAAAAGCCTTAATGAAGCATCACCGTGAGTCAATACCTCTGCACAGAGATCTTTCCCCCTCCGGAGAAATGCGTCTCTATCATCCCCGTATCGCTTCGCAAGACTGTCCAGCGGAAGTGTATGGCTTCCTCTGAAAAACATCTCGCCGCCTTTTACGTTCACAGGTTTGACGAGCCTGTTGGAGAGAGGTATGTCCTTTGCATGAATCAGATACCAAAGGCAGGAGTGGATGAAGAAATAACCGTATCTCTCTATCAGGTGCTTTGTCGAAGAGTTAACGCCTTTGACCGTTTTTTGGGCAGGACATACCCTAAAATCATGGCAGAATACTCTGACTATATAGGAAACGACATTTTCATCAAACAGCACCGATGCATTTCTGCAAACACCTGAAGGTTCAAGGCTGCTCAATATTTCCCAGGCTCTCTCTTCTCCCGAGGACATTACATGCATGATAACACATCACGAAAACCGAGCCTGGAAGGCAGGCTAAGACCCGTGGCCAATGGAATCCGATCCTCCGCTCGATCATTTTTCACCCTTTGCTCTTAGTGTAGATTGCAAGAAGGAGAAATGGGTTGTCAACTAAGGTTCATTCGGGAACACGATGTCATACGTGAGTATCAAGGTCTTAGCTTATTCAGGTCATCGAGGCAACGAAAGACCTACGAGTGTAGAAATCTTGGACAAGTGGATTGAAGAAGATTTTTCTGACAGGGTGAGAAAGAGATTCTTTATCGTTAGAACCGATAATGACCAGAACTATAAAATCTACATTGATGAAACGAGATTTTGGGGTCAGACTTGTTTATCGGAATTTCTGCTTCGTTTATGCAAAGGCAAATGAGGTTCATAAGCCTCGGCTATTCGAAGGTTCAGAAAAATTTTGCAGACACCTATAGAAAATCTGGGCGCTCCCTGATGAGAAGTTAGCGAAAACTTTCGCGCAGATATCTCCCGGTATATGATTCTTTCACATGGATGATATCTTCCGGCCGGCCGGAGAATATTATTTTCCCGCCCTTATCTCCTCCTTCAGGACCCAGGTCTATGATCCAGTCAGAGGCCTTTATCACATCAAGGTTATGCTCGATGACGACAACGGTATTGCCTGCATCCACAAGTCTCTGCAGTATGGCAAGCAATGCTCCTACGTCTCTGAAATGCAGCCCGATCGTTGGCTCATCGAGTATATAAAGAAAACCCTTCCGTTTTGTATCATGCCCGACCGTGTCCGATGCATCCGGCATATTCATCACCTCGGCACATATCTTGAGTCTCTGGGCCTCACCCCCTGAAAGCGCTGTTGCAGGCTGCCCGAGCCTGATATACCCGAGACCGATATCTTTCATAAACTGAATTTTATTTCTCACCCGAAGGATATCTTGAAAAACATCCAACGCCTCATCAACAGTCATTTTCAGAATATCATGGATTGTTTTCCCCCGGAAGGTTACACGGAGTGCTTCCGGCTTGTATCTCCTGCCGTTACAGACTTCACACTTCACATAGAGATCTTCAAAAAAATACATTTCCATTTTCTGATACCCGGCACCTTTGCATGCCTCACATCTGCCGCCTGTAACATTGAAAGAAAAATATCCGGGACTGTAAGCATGGGCTCTCGCCTCCGGTTGCTCGGAAAAGAGAGTTCTGATAAGATCAAATATTTTCAGGTACGTCACCGGATTTGACCGTGGACTGCGTCCTATCGGGGTTTGTGAAATAAGCTTGACCCCTTCGAGATACTCCATTCCCTCAATCTTTTTATAGGGAAGGGGGACGTCCTGTGCTGTCTTAGATTCTTTCGACAAAATTCTATGAAGCGTTTGCACGATGAGACTGCTTTTGCCTGATCCCGATACCCCGGTCACGGTTGTCAAAGTCATCAGGGGAATCTCCAGGTCAACGGATTTCAGATTGTTCCCTGAGGCACCTGCAAGGCAGACCTTTCTCCCGTTGCCGCTTCGCCGTTTATAGGGGGAAAGCATTATCTTCTCAGTCTTTTTTATATACCGTGATGTAAGGGTATCCGCCTCGAGAAATTCTTCTTTCGAACCGGAGAATACGACTTTACCTCCCTGGTCCCCGCCACCCGGGCCCAATTCAACAACCCAGTCAGCAGATTCAATGATCCCCCTGTCATGCTCAACAACCAGAATGGTGTTGCCAAGCTTTGAGAGCTCGGACATGATGCCCGCAACTACATCAGTATCCCTCGCGTGAAGCCCAACTGTCGGTTCGTCGAGGACATACAGGGTGCCTGTGAGAAAAGACGCTATTTGGTTCGACAGGTTCACCCTTTGATACTCCCCCCCTGAAAGGGTCCTCCCCTCACGGCTCAGGCTCAGATACTCGAGCCCGACCCTCTTGAGAAAACCGGCCTTGAGGTCTATCTGCCTCAGGATCTCTTTCGCCATATCTTTCTGAAATGGAGAAATATCCGGATCTCTGAAGAATTGAAAGAGGTCCGACACGGGCATCATCGAGAGATCGGCAATATCAAGCCCTGCTATTTTATAGGCAAGCGCATCCCGCTGCAGTCTCTTCCCCTTGCAGAGCAAACAGGTAACAGGCCGCCGGTATCTGCTCAGAAAAACCCGCACATGGAGCTTGTACCGTTTGCTCTCCATTGCCTCAAAAAAGTCGTCGATTCCGTAAAAATTGCTGCCTCCTTTAAAGAGGACCGCTTTGTCTTTATCCGAAAACTCTGCAAAAGGCTTATTGATATCAAGTCTTTCTTTCGCTGCATGCTTCAGCATCTGTTTCCCCCACCACCGGTATGCCAGTTTGTTCCAGGGGTCGACAGCGCCCTGCGCAAGCGAAAGGTTCTTATCCGGGATTATAAGATCCTCATCGTAGTTCAGGATATTCCCGAATCCTTTGCACTCAGGGCATGCTCCGACGGGGTGGTTGAATGAGAAGAGCAAAGGATACGGGGGAAGAATCTCAACATCACAGGTATCACAGGCGTTCCTTGATGAAAAAACACGGGTGGTCAGTCCCTTTTCACCAACAATGATTACCTTTATGTTCCCGTGCCCTTCTCTCCACGCCATTTCGACCGAGTCTGAAAGCCGCGGCCCGTCTCTGATGACAAGTCTGTCGAGGACTATATCAAATCCTCCCTCCTGCGGTTCAGACAAAGCCACAACTTCACCATCGCGCCACACTCTGTAGAATCCCCGTTTCCTGAGTTCTTCCATGTTCTCTTCAGCCCTGAATACAACAACGGCCTTTGCTCCGGTATGCTGCTCAAGAAGCTCAGCAATAACCTGCGAGGGATCCCACATGCGTATCTCCCTGCTGCAGATCGGACAGAACGGGGTTGCAATCTTGGCATAGAGGAGCCGAAAAAGATCATAAAGCTCTGTCAGCGTCCCGACAGTAGACCGCGAACCCCGGACAGGATTCTTCTGCTCAAGGGCTATGGCGGGTCTTATATTATGGATTTCGTCGACATCCGGTCTGTCCAGCTTCTCGAGGAAAAGCCTTGCATACGTTGATAACGATTCGATGAATCGCCACTGTCCTTCGGCAAAGACCGTATCAAAAGCAAGGGAAGATTTTCCCGAACCCGAGACGCCGGTGACTGCTATCACCCGGTTATGGGGAAGTTCAAGATCGATGTTTTTAAGGTTGTTCTGCCGGGCTCCTCTGATAATGAGATTTTTTTCAGACATCCAAATATTGTAACACTAAACCCGCTGCACCTTGTCCCCGACAAATTGACAAAACGAGATGCTTGTGGTTAACTATTGTTACCTTTAAAAATGGCCCCGTGAGGCTAAAAAGGGAAGGAGGCAGCATATGCTGCAAAATTGCACAATTATCAACCTTCCGCGTATCAGGGAAGGTTTTTTTCTGTCTGCACATTTCTCATCATTCATCCATAACATATCTGAGGTTTCAATATGTCCAAAGAATTAATGAACAAACAAGATCTCGACCGGGCTTTGACACGTATGGCCCATGAAATCATCGAGAAGAATAAAGGGATTTCAAGGCTCTGCCTGATAGGCATCCAACGCGGCGGAGTTTATCTTGCCCATCGGCTTGCAGCAAGAATTCAGTTCATCGAGAAAAGAGAAATCCCTGTTGGTTCCCTTGATATTGCGTTCTACAGGGATGACCTGAACATACGGAAGCAGCAACCTGTTGTCAGGAGAACGGAAGTTTCCTTTGAAGTAAATGATTTAAAAATTGTACTCGTTGATGATGTACTTTTTACCGGCAGATCAATCAGGTCTGCCATGGATGCTTTAATGGATATCGGGAGACCTGCATCGATCCAGCTAGCGGTCCTAGTTGACAGGGGACACCGCGAACTACCAATTAAGGCAGATTATGTTGGGAAAAATATCCCTACGGCATTGAGCGAATTGGTCGAGGTGCAGATGGAAGAAGAAGGTTTTGAGGACAGGGTAATCATCAGGAAATCCGAACCCCCGGAAGGCAGAGATGCTGAATAACAAAGACCTTCTCGGGATCAAGGAACTCTCGGTCAAAGAGATCAGCCTGATCATCGAGACTGCAGCTGGGTTCAAGGATATCCTCGGAAGGGATATCAAAAAAGTGCCCGCTTTACGGGGCAAAACCACCGTAAACCTCTTCTTTGAACCCTCAACCCGCACGAGGACCTCTTTTGAACTCGCAGCAAAAAGACTGAGCACCGATGTGATCAACTTCTCGGTCCCGACGAGCAGCGTCGTGAAAGGCGAGAGCTTGATTGATACGGCATTGACAGTCCAGGCCCTCGGAGCAGATTTTATCATCATACGGCACGCTTCATCAGGGGTGCCTCACCTTCTTTCGAAACATCTCAACGCTTCGGTCATCAATGCCGGAGATGGAACGAATGAGCATCCGACACAGGCTCTCCTTGACGCATTTACGATTCAGGAAAAGAAGGGAAAGATTGAAGGCCTGACGATTGCCATAGTGGGAGACATAATGCACAGCAGGGTTGCAAAATCCGATATATACTGTCTGAAAGCACTCGGAGCAGATGTTCGATTGATCGGACCTCCAACCCTGATCCCCGAAAACCTCAAAACGATAGGAGTCTCAATTTTTCATAACATGGAAGACGGGCTGAAGGGTGTTGATGTGCTTATTATGCTCAGAATCCAGATGGAACGGCAGGGGAAGGGTTTCTTCCCATCAACAGAGGAATATGCAAAAAACTGGGGACTGACCCCTGAACGCCTCTCATGTGCAAAGGAAGACGTTATTGTGATGCACCCTGGCCCCATGAACAGGGGTATAGAAATTGCGTCTGAGATAGCAGACGGCCCGAAGTCGGTCATCCTTGAGCAGGTGACGAATGGGATAGCGGTGAGAATGTCAGTGATGTATCTGCTGTCGGGAGTAAAACGGTGAAAATTTATATTGAGAACGGACGAATCATAGACCCCTCACAGGACCTTGATACCGTTGGGAATATCGTTATAGATGACGGAAAAATAGCAGCAGTTATCACTCAAAAACCAAAGCAAAAATCGCACCTTAAAAATAAGGAGCTGATAAATCCTGAAACAAGTATTTTGAATCAAGCATCCAAGGATTGCCGAAGAATCGACGCAAGCCGGATGATCGTCATCCCCGGCCTGATTGATATGCATGTTCATCTCAGGGAACCCGGCTTTGAACACAAGGAAACGATCAGGACCGGGACAATGGCTGCGGTCAAAGGTGGGATCACGAGCGTCTGCTGCATGCCGAATACCTTTCCGGTGAATGACAACGCCAGTGTTACGGAGTTCATAAAGAGAAAGGCTTCGCAGGAAGGATGTTGTACGGTTCTCCCGATCGGTGCCATTACAAAAGGGCAGAAAGGCAGCGAGCTTGCAGAGATTGGCACCATGTGGAAGGAGGGGTGCATTGCCTTCTCGGACGATGGGCAACCGGTAATGAACAGTCTTATTATGAGAAGGGCTCTCGAATATTCACAGGCATTCGATGTCCCCATAATCTCCCATTCTGAAGACCTGTCCCTTTCTGAAGGTGGTGTGATGAACGAGGGCCTGCTGTCTATAACACTTGGCCTCAGGGGTATCCCTGCTGAATCAGAGCAGATTATGATCTTCCGGGATATCGTGCTTGCAGAACTGACCGGAGGCAAATTGCACATAGCCCATGTATCCACAAAAGGCTCGGTTGATCTGATAAGGAACGCAAAAAGGAGTGGTGTCTCCATCACCGCGGAGACCTGCCCGCACTATTTCAGTATCACCGAAGATGCGATAAAAGGATACGATACTGATGCAAAGGTCAATCCCCCCTTAAGGACGGCAGAGGATGTTGAGGCTATTCAAGAAGGGCTGCGGGACGGTACAATCGATGTGATTGCATCTGACCATGCACCGCACCACCGGGATGAAAAGCTCAGGGAATTTGACATTTCGCCTTCCGGGATATCGGGACTCGAAACAGCGTTGAGCCTGAGCCTGAGACTTGTCGAGAAAAAAATCATCACCTTAAGCCAGCTCATCGAAAAAATGGCACTGAATCCAGCAAAGATTCTGCAGATTGATAAGGGGACTCTGAAAACAGGCGCTGACGCGGATGTGGTCATTGTGGATACGTCCAAAGAATTCCGGGTAGAGCCAGGGAAGTTCATCTCGAAAGGAAAAAACACCCCTTTCAAAGGGTGGCTCTTAAGAGGTATGCCCGTCTTAACAATAGCCAGAGGGAACGTTTATGAGTGGTAAAGCGTTGCTGGTTTTGTCTGATGGAACGGTCTTCGAAGGAAATTCCTTCGGCTATATCGGGGAAGCAACAGGAGAAGTTGTATTCAATACTTCCATGACAGGCTATCAGGAAATTCTGACAGATCCATCGTATAAAGGCCAGATTGTCATCATGACGTATTCTCAGATAGGCAATTACGGCGTTACTCATGAGGACAGAGAATCCCTTCATGGCCCGAAGGCTGAGGGATTTATCGTGAAAGAGTATATTGATTACCCGAGTAACTGGCGGGCCTCTTCTTCCCTCGGGCAGTATCTGAAGGAGCATCGCATCGTCGCTATTGAAGGGATCGATACCAGGGCTTTGACGAGGCATTTGAGAAATCATGGAGCCCAGATGGGAATCATCTCCTCAGGAGATTTAGACCCGGAAAGTCTCCTGAAAAAAGTGAGATTACATCCGGGGATTTCAGCCTTTGATCTGGTCAGGGATGTGACCACAGAAGATACGTATTCATGGGAAGAAGATGTATGGAAATGGGGTCCTGCTCCTCCAGGAAGTCAGAATCCAGAAGTCAGAAGTCAGAAATTTGAAGTGAAAAGTTATGAAGGTAAGAGCTTATCCTTCATCCCTCATCCTTCATCCCTCAAAGTAATTGTGTACGATTTCGGTGTGAAATTCAATATCTTGAGAAACCTTGTCGGGGCAGGATTTAACGTAACGGTCGTCCCTGCACAGGCACCTGCAGAGGCGGTTCTTGAAATGGACTCTGATGGCATCATCCTGAGCAACGGTCCCGGAGATCCGCAAACAGTAACCTACGCAATCGGGAATACGAAAAAGCTTCTCGGTAAAAAACCTATTTTCGGTATCTGCCTTGGGCATCAGATACTCGGCCTAGCGATGGGCGGCAGGACATACAAGCTCAAGTTCGGTCACCACGGCGGCAACCACCCGGTGAAAGACCTGCAAACAGGCTGCGTTGAAATAACCTCCCAGAATCATAACTATTGCGTCGATATCAAAAGTCTCGGGGGTCAGGCAACCCTAACCCATAAAAACCTTTACGATGGTACTGAAGAAGGCATGCAGCATGTTGAGTTTCCGGTATTTTCGGTTCAGCACCATCCTGAAGCAGGGCCCGGACCAAACGATTCAGCTCATCTTTTCAAACGATTCAGAAACATGATAGCTGCCAGGAGATGATAGCCATAACAAACTCTGGTCACATGTTCGGCTTTTTACGTTGTCATTCTAGCTTGTCGGGAATCGCCGGTCCCCAATCATGCGGACCTGTGGCGAGATTCCTTCCGATTCCCCCTTAGGAAAAGAGGTTTAAAGGCGTTGTCTTAAGAAAAATTCTCCGCCCCGGCGCGGCGGATCCGCCTGAGGCTGGACGGTTAGGCCGAAATGACGAGATTTTTAGATCTTATCCGTATCTAGTCATATGCCAAAAAGAACTGACATCAAGAAGATCCTTCTCATCGGCTCCGGTCCGATCATCATCGGACAGGCATGTGAGTTCGACTACTCTGGCACCCAGGCATGCAAGGCGCTGAAGGAAGAGGGATACCAGGTAGTGCTGGTTAACTCAAATCCCGCAACGATCATGACAGACCCCGAGTTGGCAGATACCACGTATATTGAGCCGCTGACAGCCGACATTGTCGAAATGATTATTAGCAGGGAGAGGCCTGATGCACTATTACCAACTATGGGGGGGCAGACTGCCCTGAACCTCTCTGTCGAACTTGCCGAAAAGGGCATTCTCGGCGCGTACAATGTTGAACTGATCGGCGCAAAGCTTGAAGCGATAAAAAAAGCTGAAGATCGGGAACTTTTCAAAGAAGCGATGAAGAAGATAGGACTCGATGTGCCGGCATCCGCTCATGTCGGATCATTGAAAGAAGGACTTGATGTAGTCGGAAAAATAGGGTTTCCGGTTATTCTGAGACCCTCCTTTACCCTCGGCGGGACCGGCGGAGGCATTGCATACAATATTGAGGAATACCACAGCCTGCTCGACAGGGGGCTCAAACTGAGTCCGGTCCGGCAGGTGCTTGTCGAAGAGTCTGCGCTCGGATGGAAGGAATACGAGCTCGAGGTCATGCGCGACGGAAAGGATAATGTTGTGATTATCTGTTCGATCGAAAATTTTGATCCCATGGGAATCCATACCGGCGACTCTATTACAGTTGCTCCGGCACAGACCCTCAGTGATAAAGAATACCAGCGGATGCGGGATGCATCAATAGCAATCATCCGTGAGATCGGCGTTGATACGGGAGGTTCGAACATCCAGTTTGCCCTTAATCAGCTTGACGGGAGGATGATTGTTATCGAGATGAATCCGAGGGTATCAAGAAGTTCATCCCTTGCCTCGAAGGCAACCGGATTCCCGATCGCCAAGATCGCCGCAAAGCTATCTGTAGGGCTTTTGCTTGATGAGATACCTAACGACATAACCAGGGAAACTCCTGCATCATTTGAGCCAACGATTGATTATGTCGTCACGAAGTTCCCAAGATTTGCCTTCGAAAAATTCCCGGAAGCAGACCAGACCCTCACGACACAGATGAAATCTGTTGGTGAAGTTATGGCAATTGGAAGGACGTTTAAGGAATCACTCCAGAAAGCTCTGCGAAGTCTTGAAATCGGCAGTTACGGGCTGGAACCTGTTTCTCATGACATAGGCCTCATAAAATCAAGGCTCAAATCGCCGAATGCCGAAAGAATCTGGTACATTGCCCAGGCACTTCGCGAGGGTATGAGTGTTCAGGAGATATACGAACTGTCCTCTATAGACCCATGGTTTCTCCAGAATATCAAGCAGATCGTTGACATGGAAAAGGAAATAAGGGATTCAAGGGGTCACAGGGTCACAGGGTCAAGTGAAAAAAGAATGCATTCGATTGAATACATCATACAAAAAGCGAAAAGATCTGGGTTTTCCGACAGAAGGATTGCCCGGCTGCTCGATATGCAGGAGAATGATATTCGGCAACTGCGCCGGCTGAGCAAAATCCATGCTGTTTACAAAATTGTTGATACCTGCGCCGCTGAATTTGCAGCTTATACACCGTATCTCTATTCGACATATGAAGTACCCTATTATAAGGTTCGCGGGGTCAAGGATTCGAGGACTCAAGAATCAGACCCTCGGCCTCTTGGCTCCCTGGACCCTGTAGTTGATAATGAGGCCAATCCGAGCAACAGGAAAAAGATCGTCATACTCGGCTCCGGGCCTAACCGGATTGGCCAGGGTATTGAATTCGACTACTGTTGCGTACATGCGGTATTTGCACTCAGGGAACTCGGCTATGAGACAATCATGGTAAACTGCAATCCGGAAACTGTCAGCACGGATTACGACACTGCCGATAGGCTTTATTTTGAACCGCTGACTTTAGAGGATGTGCTGAATATTATTGAGACCGAAAACCCCGAGGGCGTTATCGTCCAGTTTGGCGGACAGACTCCCCTGAAACTTGCAGTACCCCTTGAAAAAGAAGCCGTCAAAATACTCGGCACATCTCCTGATTCAATCGACCGGGCAGAGGACAGAAGGAGATTCAGGGAATTGCTCAATAAACTCAACCTGAAACAGGCTGAGAGCGACACTGCGATGTCCATTGGAGAGGCACTCGCTGCCGCGCAAAAAATAGGGTATCCGGTGATGGTGCGGCCTTCGTATGTTCTTGGCGGCAGGGCCATGGAAATCGTCTATGACAATCAATCCCTGCATGCATACATGAAACAGGCCGTCAAGGCATCTCCCGGGCATCCGGTGCTGATTGACAAGTATCTTGAGGATGCCATAGAAGTTGATGTTGACGCAATTTCAGACGGTCAGGCGGTCATCATCGGCGGCGTTATGGAGCATATTGAAGAAGCAGGAATCCACTCGGGAGACTCAGCCTGCTCCCTCCCTCCGCATTCCTTGGATCTTCATATCGTCGAAGAGATCAAGAGACAGACGAAAGCACTCGCCGGAGAACTGCACGTTATCGGGCTCATGAATGTACAGTTTGCGGTTAAGAATACCGAAATTTACATCCTTGAGGTTAATCCGAGGGCATCAAGGACAATCCCGTTTGTTGGCAAGGCGACCGGCGTTCCCCTTGCCAAATTGGCTGCGAAAGTAATGGCCGGGCAAACCTTGCAAGAACTTGGCCTGACCGAGGAGAAAATTCTCCGTCATATTGCCGTAAAGGAAGCCGTGTTCCCTTTTGACAGGTTTCATGGAGTTGATACCATCCTCGGCCCTGAGATGAAATCAACCGGAGAAGTCATGGGGATTGATGAGGATTTTGGCTTAGCCTATGGAAAATCCCAGATAGCCTGCGGCAACAGGATTCCTCTCACCGGGAAAATATTTATCAGTCTCAAAGACAAGGATAAACCGTCTTCAGTCCCGATTGCAAAGAAGCTTCTGGAACTCGGGCTCTCTCTTGTGGCAACCAGGGGAACTGCCGGATATTTAAGAGCGCATGGGTTAGCAGTTGAAGTGATCAATAAAGTTGCGGAAGGAAGACCCCATATTGTTGATCTGATTAAGAACAGAGCAATTGATTTTATCGTCAATACCGTCAGCGGGGCTCAGGCTCAGAAAGACTCTTTTTCGATCAGACAAAGCGCCCTTCAGTATAAGGTTCCGTTCACAACCACCATGTCCGGAGCGCGGGCCGTTGTAAACGCTATCGAAATTCTCAAAAAGAAACAGATGCACATAAAACCAATACAGGAATATCATAAATAGCACTGGCATACATCCTCCTTAAGAGAACAGGAGCACCAATTTGAGATAGAGTGCAGCCAATATATTATGGTAATATTAGTATTAGCTTTAGCTTTTTATTCCTCATCCCCGGGAGGCGAACATGCTCGCGAGTGATTATTTTTTTACATCAGAATCTGTAACTGAAGGGCATCCTGATAAAATTGCAGATCAGATCTCTGACGCGATACTCGATTCAATTATCGCAAGAGACCCGGTTGCCCGCGTTGCCTGTGAAACCCTGGTAACCACGGGGCTTGCATTTGTGGCTGGCGAAATAACCACAAGCTGCTACGTTGAAATTCCTGACATCGTCAGGGAGACAATCAAGGAGATCGGCTACACAAGGGCAAAGTACGGTTTTGATTACGAGACATGTGCCGTTATCACTTCTATTCACGGCCAGTCTTCTGATATTGCCCTTGGAGTCGATATAGGCGGCGCCGGAGATCAGGGGCTCATGTTCGGATTTGCGTGCAATGAAACCGAGGAGCTCATGCCCCTCCCGATTCTGCTTGCGCACAAGCTCGCCATGCGACTGGCGGAAGGCAGGAAAAAGGATATCCTCAGCTATTTACGGCCGGACGGAAAGACACAGGTTACCATTGAATACAGGGACAGCAAGCCGTTCAGGGTAGACAGTGTTGTCGTCTCAACCCAGCATAGTCCGGAGGTCACCCTGAAAGAGATACGGGAAGATGTGATCGAGAAAATTATCAAGCCGACAGTACCGTCTGACCTGATTGATGAGGAGCATATCACCTATTATGTAAATCCGACCGGCAGGTTTGTTGTCGGCGGCCCCATGGGAGATACCGGGGTCACGGGAAGGAAAATAATTGTTGACAGTTACGGAGGCGTTGGAAGCCACGGTGGTGGATGTTTCTCAGGGAAAGACCCTTCAAAAGTCGACCGCTCCGGTTCCTATATGGCGAGATATGTGGCAAAAAATATCGTCGCTGCCGGAATTGCAGACAGGGTTCAGCTCCAGGTTGCGTATGCGATCGGTATGCCCGAGCCGGTTTCGGTTCTTGCCGAGACATTCGGCACCGGGAAAATACCTTCAGAGGAAATTGTAAAAATTATCAGGAACAATTTTGATTTAACGCCTCAGGGAATGATAGATACCCTTAACCTCAGGAGACCGGTTTACAAAAAGACCGCTGCCTATGGCCACTTCGGCAGAAATGACCCTGATTTTACCTGGGAGAAGACGGATAAAGCTGAGGCCCTCAGGACAGAAGCGGGGTTATAAAGAATACAGAGAATACTTACCAAAGAGGAGAATAATGGTAAAACATGACATTAAAGATATCGGTTTGGCGCAGAAAGGCAAACTCCGGACAGAGTGGGCAGCACAGGAGATGCCGGTACTCAAAAGCATCAGTGAGAGATTCAAAAAGGAGAAACCGTTAAAAGGGTTCAGGCTCTCTGCATGCCTTCATGTTACCACGGAGACAGCCAACCTCATGCAAACCCTGCAAGCCGGGGGGGCGGAAGTCGTACTCTGTGCTTCCAACCCGCTCAGCACACAGGATGATGTGGCAGCTTCACTCGTCCGGTTCTCAAAAATTCCTGTTTTCGCAATTAAAGGCGAAGACAACAGAACATATTACAGGCATATCTATGACGCCCTGTCGGTCAAACCGCACATGACTATGGATGACGGCGCTGATCTCGTATCGACACTCCACAAGACGCGAAAAAATCTCCTCGTGAACATTCGCGGAGGGACAGAGGAAACGACAACTGGCGTCATCCGCCTCAGGGCCATGGCAGAAAAAGGTATCTTGCGATATCCGATCATTGCCGTAAATGATGCATATACAAAGTATCTTTTTGACAACCGGTATGGTACCGGCCAAAGCACGATAGACGGAATAATGAGAGCCACAAACAGGTTGATAGCAGGATCGGTTTTTGTAGTTTCTGGCTATGGATGGTGCGGCAAAGGAATCACAATGAGAGCAAAAGGCCTGGGCGCCAAAATTATTGTTACCGAAAGCAACCCCCTGAGGGCATTAGAGGCTACCATGGATGGATTTGACGTGATGCCGATACAGGATGCTGCACGGCTCGGGGATATCTTCGTTACGGCAACAGGGGATGTTAACGTGATTTCGAAAAAATGCTTTGCGGTAATGAAGGATGGCGCGATACTCTGCAATTCAGGCCATTTTAATGTCGAGATATCCATCGATGAGCTGAAAAAAATGGCAATAAAGCGGAGGATAATCCGCGAATTTGTCGAGGAATTCACCCTCAGGAACAAGAGGAAAATTTACCTCCTTGGCGAAGGGAGGCTTATTAATCTGGCTTCTGCTGAAGGGCATCCTTCTGCCGTGATGGACATGAGTTTCGCAAATCAGGCCCTCTGTGCCGAATATATCGTGAAAAACTATAAAAAGTTCGAAAAAAAGGTTTACAGTGTTCCGGGTGAGATTGACCGGAAGATCGCGCACCTGAAACTCAAAGCGATGGGGATCAAGATCGATAGTCTGACTGCGGAACAGAAAAACTACCTCGAAAGCTGGGAATTGGGGACATAGAGCAAAAGGTAACATAGTTTGCCTGTCTGTTGTCTACTCCCTGCTGTCTGCTAATTTGATGGTTACTGTTGCAGTATTAACATTAAGCGATAAGGGTTCAAAAGGCGAAAGAGAAGATTCGAGCGGCCCTCTGATCCGGGATATCATAAAACAGATTAATGCTGAAGTTCTGCATTATGACATCCTGCCTGATGAAAGAGATCTCATCAAACAGAAGCTCATCCAGTATACCGGGAAGGTTGATTTGATTCTGACGACGGGTGGGACCGGGCTTTCGCCGAGAGATGTCACCCCTGACGCGACCCTCGAAGTAATCGAAAGAGAGGTGCCGGGAATAGCCGAGGCAATGCGTCTTGAGGGCTTAAAAAAAACAGGCAGGGCCATGCTTTCGAGAGCTGCAGCAGGGGTAAGAGGGGAAACCCTGATCATTAATCTTCCGGGAAGTCCCAAGGCGGTTCGGGAAAACCTTTCCGCTATCCTTGATGTTATTCCTCATGCGGTTGAGAAAATAAAGGGAGACCTCTCGGAATGTTCCTCGGACTGACACTTACTTCGTATTTACGATGCAGGATATAAGTTTTTCTCTCGTATTCCTTGCAGGTGTTTTCTCCTTCCTGTCCCCGTGTGTCCTGCCCCTTATTCCATCTTACGTTTCATTCATTACCGGCATTTCCTTCAAGGACCTGACTGTCGGCACAGACAGGAAAAAAATCCATTATATAACGATCATGAATTCCATCGCCTTTATCTTGGGTTTCTCAACCGTATTTATCGCTCTCGGTGTGTCGTCATCAGCGGTGGGAAGATTTTTCTTCGCATATATGGATCTGATCAGGATCATAGGCGGCATGCTGGTAATAATTTTTGGCCTCTTTATCGCCGGGTTCCTGAAGCTTGATTTTCTCATGGCTGAAAAAAAGGTTCACCTGAGCGGCAAGCCGGCCGGTTATGTCGGAACATATATTGTGGGAATGACTTTTGCTGCGGGATGGACTCCGTGTATCGGGCCGATACTCGGAGCAATTCTTGTATACGCAGGTTCAAAAGGTTCTGCCTTGTACGGGTTTCAACTGCTCTCCGTCTATTCCCTCGGGATGGCCATCCCGTTTTTTCTGTCTGCACTGGGGATCAATGTTTTCTTAGCATATTCGCCGAAAATAACCAAACACATGCGGGTGATCATGGTCATCAACGGATTTCTCCTGATTATATTTGGGATTATGCTTCTCACTGATCAGATAAGGGTACTCGGCGGGATTCTGCCGGACTTCGGTATTACGTTTTAATACAATCCCATTGCCTCACGGACAAGCCGCATCGTATCTTCAGTTACCTTCCGTGCCTTTTCTGTTCCCTTCTCCAGTACATCATGGAGAATCTCTGGGTTCTGGATAAGTTTATTCCGTCTTTCCCAAATCGGCTCCATAACTTTGAATACATTCCGGATAAGAATTTTTTTGCATTCAATGCACCCGATGCCGGCTGTCCGGCACCCAATAGCTACCTGCTCCTGTTCCTCCTTCGAAGAAAAGACTTTGTGGAGCTGATATACCGGCGACAGTTCGGGATTGCCAGGATCCGTCTTTTTCACCCGTGCAGGATCGGTGATCATCGTCCTTATTTTCTGCTCAACTTCACCGGGACTGTCGGAGAGATAAATTGCATTGTCATAGCTCTTTGACATTTTTCTTCCGTCGGTGCCGACAACCTTGGGGAAATCGGTGAGCAAAGCCTCCGGTTCCGGAAAAATTTCTCTATAGATAAAATTGAAACGCCTCGCGATCTCACGGCTTATCTCAAGATGGGGGACCTGATCTATTCCAACCGGCACGTACTTAGCCCGGTAAATGATAATATCAGCTGTCTGGAGCAACGGATATCCGAGGAACCCGTATGTAGAAAGGTCCCTGTCTTTGAGCTCCTGTTGTTTCTCCTTGTATGTGGGAACCCGTTCAAGCCACCCGAGCGGTGTTATCATGGAGAGCAGGAGATGCAGCTCTGCATGCTGAAGGACCCTTGACTGTACGAAGATGGTGCATTTGTCAGGATCAAGCCCCGCAGCCAGAAAATTGATCAGCAAGTCCGTGGTGGAATTCTTGATTTCTGACGGATTAGCATACCCGGTGGTCAGTGAATGCCAGTCCGCAATAAAATAGTAGCAATCATACGTATCCTGCAGCCTGACCCAGTTGCTCAATGCCCCGATCAGATTGCCAAGATGCAGCCTGCCGCTCGACTGCATGCCGCTCAATACTCTTTCTTTCACATCAAACCTCCAAAAGGGATAAGGAAAATACGGATAATCAATTCAATAAAAGCCTGTATGGGAATAATAATATATCGGGCAATCCCCATAAACCATAGTGCGAGCACGATAAAAATGCCGTAAGGTTCCAGTTTGCTAAACTGATATGCATGCTTTGTGGGAAGGAGGCTTGTGAGGATCCGCCCCCCGTCAAGCGGCGGGATAGGGAGCAGGTTGAACGCCGCAATAAATACATTAAAGGAGATGCTGTATCTCAGCATAAGTTCAAGAGGCGCAATAATCCTATCATTCACAGACAACGGAAGGTGGGGGGCAACGTTAACGAGCATGATAAACAGCAGTATACTCACGAAAGAGAGAATGATATTCGCAGCGGGCCCCGCTGCTGACACGAGAGCAGAATCTCTCCTCGGATTCCTCAGGTTATTGAATGCCACGGGCACTGGTTTGGCCGAACCGAATATGAAGCTGCCGTTTGAGAGGATGAACAGCATGATCGGCATAAGTACCGTGCCGACAGGATCAATATGGGCGATCGGGTTTATAGTGAGCCTTCCCATCATCTTTGCCGTCGGGTCACCGAGCTTGTAGGCAGTGTATCCATGGGCAATCTCGTGAAATGTAATCGAGATGAGGATAGGGACTGCTGCAAGGAGAAGGTTCCTTACTAGTGAAACATAATCCAAAATGATTTTCCTCCCTAGGGAATTGACAAAATTTCCAGAATTGCTATTTTGGAATATCAAAGAACTGTTGTCAAGTAACGTCGGATAGTCTATAATAGAAAAGAATTTTTATGACTTCAGTAGTCATTATCCCTGCCCGCTATGATTCAGCCCGTTTTCCGGGAAAACTCCTGTACCCCCTCAAAGGCATTCCGGTCATTCAACATGTATATGAAAACTCGAAACAGGCGCGCCTCCCCAATGACGTTATGGTTGCGACAGACAGCGAAACGATCTTCGAGAAGGTGCAGTTATTCGGCGGCAAGGCAGTCATGACCGACAGACAGCATCAGTCAGGAACAGACAGGATAGCCGAAGTTGCCCGCTCACTGGATTGTGATATAATTGTCAATGTGCAGGGAGACGAACCGCTGATACGCTCTGAAATGATCGATGATGTTATCGGGCTGCTGGAAGACAGCCGGGCCTCGATCGGCACGCTAACCAAGAAAATTGCAGACCCCCGGGAAATTACCGATCCGAATGTCGTGAAAGTTGTTTTCGATGCCGAATGGTTCGCGCTCTATTTTTCTCGAGCGCAGATCCCCTTCCAGGCTCCTCACTCCTTGGTCCGAACGCCGGACTACTACAAACATATTGGCATCTATAGTTACCGTCGCGAAATCCTTCTTGCACTCTCAGGAATGGAACAGACGGGATTGGAAAGAATAGAGAAACTTGAGCAGCTCCGGGCGCTCGATCATGGTATGAAGATCAAAATCAAGGAGACACCTTTTGAAACGTATGGGGTTGATACTCATGAAGATATTGAAAAAGTGGAGAAATGTCTAAATACATCTTCGTAACCGGTGGAGTCGTCTCAGCTCTCGGGAAGGGGATTGCGGCTGCTGCAACCGGTGCGCTCCTTGAAGCCAAAGGCTTAAAGGTCACCCTGCAGAAGCTGGATCCGTATATCAACGTTGATCCCGGCACCCTAAGCCCGTTTCAGCATGGGGAGGTTTATGTAACCGACGACGGAGCAGAGACAGATCTCGATCTCGGTCACTACGAACGATTCACCTCAATCCGCACATCACAAGCAAATAACTTTACCACCGGTAAAATTTACTATACCGTCATCACAAAAGAACGCAGGGGAGATTACCTGGGAGAAACGGTTCAGGTTATTCCCCACATCACAGACGAGATAAAACGTGCTATCAAATCTGTCAGTGACGATTATGACGTTGTTATCGTTGAGATCGGAGGTACGATCGGAGATATTGAAAGCCTTCCGTTTCTTGAGGCAATACGTCAGATCCGGTATGATGTGGGACGGGAAAATGTCCTATATATTCATCTCACCCTTATTCCTTATATCAGAACCGCGGGCGAGATCAAGACAAAACCGACCCAGCACAGTGTCAAAGAATTCAGGGAGATCGGGATACAGCCCGACATTGTCTTGTGCCGGACTGAATGGCCGCTACCCCCCGACGTAAAGAAAAAAATCGCAATTCACTGCAACCTTGACGTGGATGCCGTCATCGCTGCACGGGACGTCGAAACGATATACGAAGTGCCACTGATGCTCCATTATGAAGGTCTCGATCACCTGATCAGCAACAAATTTCACCTGAATCCGAATGAACCCGATCTCTCCCTCTGGAAAGACATTGTCAGAAAAATTAAAGAACCGAAGAATGAAGTCACAATTGCCATTGTCGGCAAGTACACCGGGTTGAAAGACTCCTACAAGAGTCTGACGGAAGCTCTTCTCCACGGAGGAATCGCAAACGATTCCCGGGTCAACCTCCAGTGGATAGACTCGGAAGAGATCGAAGTGAATGGGCCCGAGAGGTCACTTTCAGAAGTGGACGGAATCCTTGTTCCGGGAGGCTTCGGGTACAGGGGGATCGAGGGAAAAGTCAAGGCAATCAAATTCGCCCGGGAAAAGAAAATACCGTTCTTCGGCATCTGTCTGGGCATGCAATGCGCTGTTATTGAATTTGCAAGGGACGTCTGTGGTCTATCAGCCAACAGCTCAGAATTCGACATGAACACAAAAGAACCGGTTATTTATCTCATGGAACGCTGGTATGACTACAAAAAAGAGAAGGTCGAGGTCCGGTCAGAGACTTCACACAAAGGCGGCACGATGAGACTTGGAGCATATCCCTGTGTGCTCAGGGAAGGAACGAACGCATTGAAAGCATACGGCCGCAAGGAGTTATCAGAAAGACACAGGCACCGGTATGAATTCAACAATGCATACCGGGGCATTCTCACCCGGCATGGACTGAAGATCAGCGGACTGAGTCCTGATGAAGAACTGGTTGAGATGATCGAAATCGAAGATCATCCATGGTTTGTCGGATGTCAGTTTCACCCTGAATTCAAATCGCGGCCGACAGATCCGCATCCCCTTTTCAGGGCTTTTATTGAGGCTTCCCTGAAGGGGAAAAGATCCCTCTTCCCCAACCTCGAAACAGAAAACGAAGAGAAGAGCAGAGGCGTATAGGGATTGACCGGGGAAATAGCAATAGCAGATATAAAACTGGGCGGAGATAATCCCTTGTGTATTATTGCCGGGCCATGTGTGATAGAGAATGCAGAGCTGGTTTTCCAAACCGCGGAGAAGCTGAAGGAAATCTGCCGTAACGCAGGTCTTTCACTCCTTTTTAAGAGTTCCTACGACAAAGCAAACAGGACTTCACTCACTTCTTTCAGAGGTCCCGGGTTGGACGCGGGATTGAGAATTCTCTCCGACCTCAAAAGCAGGCTGCACATACCGGTCATATCGGACATTCATTCAGTGCAGGAAGTAAAACCTGCTTCGGAAGTCCTTGATGCCCTTCAGGTACCTGCTTTCCTGTGCAGGCAGACAGATCTGATTCTTGCTGCATCTGAGACCGGCAAGCCTGTTAACGTAAAAAAAGGCCAGTTCCTTGCACCCTGGGATGTGAAAAATATTATTGATAAATTCACCTCCACCGGAAATCAGCATATTTTTCTTACCGAACGAGGTTCCTCATTCGGATACAATAACCTGGTGGTAGATTACCGGGCTTTTCCCATCATGCGCTCTTTTGGACACCCGGTCATATTCGATGTTACCCACAGTCTTCAGCTCCCGGGAGGAATGGGAACGAGTTCAGGCGGCCAGAGGGAATTTGCTGGACCTCTTGCGCTGGCAGCAGTCTCGGTAGGGGTTGACGGCCTTTTTATGGAAGTTCATCCTGACCCTGATCATGCCTTGTGCGATGGCCCGAACATGATGAGACTGGATACCGTGGCTAAGCTGTTAAAAACATGCAGAGATATTGACGAATTAGCAGCCAGATGAAAAAAAGCCGAATAAGAAAAGGTAAGCAGACCAGATCCCACGACCCTATCATCGATGTTGCCAAGAAAGTCCTTGCGACAGAGGCAAAAGCTTTACGCGCTCTCGCATCAAGAATCAGCAATGATTTCGAATCAGCAGTTGACCTTATAAACGCAAACAAGGGCAGGGTTGTTGTAGCCGGCATGGGGAAATCAGGGCTTGTCGGAAAAAAAATTGCAGCAACCCTTGCTTCAACCGGGACACCAGCTTTTTTTCTCCACCCTGCCGAGGCGAGCCACGGAGATCTCGGAATGGTTACAGAACGGGACATTGTCATCGCAATATCGAACAGCGGAGAAACAGAAGAACTCGTCGGGCTCATTCCGTTTCTGAAAAGATTCCGGGTCAAACTGATATCCATGACCGGGCATATGAACTCGACCCTCGCGAAAGCATCCGATATAGCGCTTGATGTTTCGGTCAGGGAAGAGGCCTGTCCGATGGGAATTGTTCCCACCGCATCAACAACAGCAACAATGGCAATGGGCGATGCACTTGCAGTTTGTCTTCTTGTAAAAAAAGGTCTGAATGAAGAAGATTTTGCGCGGTTCCATCCGGGAGGAAGCATCGGGAAGAAATTCTTTATTACGGTTACAGACCTTATGCACAGCGGGGACCGCCTTCCATTGATATCTCGCGGCACACCGATGTCACGGGCAGTCATCGAGATGTCATCAAAAAGACTCGGTCATGCTGTGGTCGTTGATCGACAGGGGAACATAGCAGGTGTGCTGACGGACGGGGATGTGCGCAGGGGCCTGGAGAGATGGGGGGGGAAGCTCTTCGATCTTCCCGCAGAACAGGTTATGACAAAAAACCCTAAAACAATTTCTCAGGATGAGCTCGCAGCAAAGGCACTCTCAATCATGGAGAGCTTCTCGATAACCGCCCTGATTGTTCCTGATGAGGATGGAAGACCCCTCGGCATCATTCACCTGCACGATATCCTCAGACAGGGGATAGTCTGATTCCTTGTACATCATCTTGGCAAGAAAAAATTCGACTGCTTTCTGGATAAGCGCCGAGCTCAAAAGAATTCGCTAAAGGAGATTATGCGCCATGACTGATAAGGACGATAAACTGCAGGCAATATCTGATGAATTGAGCGAACATGTCATCGCCGTTAAGGGCACACTTGAACTCATCGATGCATCGGTTGAGGAGGAGGACCTCCACAACCTCCTCATAAAGGCACTGAAGCGGATGGACACCATACAAACATTATCCGGAGAGATGTTTGCGCTCCTGAAGGCCTGCCTCGACAGGATGGGAGAAACAAAGACAGAGTAAAGCAAGGCACAATGGAGGGATTCCAATTGTGCCTCTTGCAAGTTTCTTATTTTGCTTTGTATCTTTTTACTTATTTCG
>CAVQRT010000003.1:0-314791 GCA_963715195.1 Thermodesulfovibrionales bacterium
AAATGCAAGGATGATGGCATTTTTTGCTGGATCGTCGAAAAGAGATTGTTCAAATCGTTATCCCCTTCCCGCGCTCATATCGGCCAGATCGCAATATTAGCTGCCCTTTGTTTCTATTTGTCATACACATCTTTATGGATGCTCAATGAGGTGTGAGAGATATGTCTCATTCTATCCCTTTATTTTATGAGTCCGGCTGATGCCACTTTCTCATCATGCGCTTGATGAACGCTGTGATCAGCTGCTGTTCGCCATCGGTCCTCTCTGTCTTGGAATGGCCGGTCCAGATCAGTTTCTCAGTCTTCACGTCGTAGAGGTTCGTTTCTATATATGCGACCGCAACGTCACCTGTATACCCGTAATCTGCAAAGACAACATTGTAATAACCCCACCAACCGTAATAATAATCCGGGACCACAAAAGGGACTACGGTAATCAGACCGGGGTTATAGGACTCGATCGTCTTGGTGTCAACGAGTCTCGAAATGAGAACAGTGTCGGCGCCTGAGCTTCTTATCTTCGATTTGACCACTTCTTTATCACGCAATTGTTCCATGGGAACGATCGTATGACTCTGGAATGCGTCGTTCCCGCGTGCCGTAAGCTCACCGGCAAACCGGTTTTCGAAAGGGTCTCTCATTTCCGGACTTTTCGCGACCATGATCACGACAATTTTCTGTGCTTTCCCCTCATACGCATTGTCTTTCCAGACATCGGTTACACTAGTTGTGGCACATGAAGCCAAAAGGAATGTAGCACTTGTCAGAATCAAAATGATTAATTTCATGCTCTTCATTGCTTTATAACCTCCGCAGTCGCATTTTCTCTCTTAACACTTTTTCACCCTCTTGCTGAATTGCCGAGAGCTCCGAACAAATACTTCCCCTCTCTTTACAATCCTCCGAAGTAATGCTTCAGCATGTCTCCGCCATTCAGGGTCTTATAATTGAATACGCATTGATCAGTCGATCAACTGCAGGTTTTCGACTCACCTGCTCATCCCTGAGGACTATTCTTCATCCCGAATCAATGTCCGTTGTTGACACTTCCAACTCCCCTTCAGACACCCATGCTTTTATTAGGACATATGCAACTGCCAGCACCACCGGACCAATGAAGAGCCCGACGATACCGAAGGCAAGGAGGCCCCCGATGACACCGGCAAAAATCAACAGCAGCGGCAAGTCCGCACCTTTTTTTATCAGAACCGGACGGAGAAAATTGTCGAGAATGACCACCGGGATCGACCATGCAATCAGGACGCCCCCCCAGACGGGTTCACCTTTCCAGAATAGCCAGACTATCGAAAGGATCAACACCACGGCGGGCCCGACTTGCGCGATGCATAACATAAACATCACCGCAGTCAGGATAGCCGCAGCCGGAACTCCTGTGACAGCAAGGCCTATGCCGCCCAGAACCGATTGGATGATTGCAGTGACGACAACCCCGAGTGCAACACCCCTGACTGCCTTTGACGCCAGCACGACTGTTTCGTCTCCTTTCTGTCCGGCCAGGCGGCGGGCAAAACTCCTGACGCCTCCCGCGGCTGCCTCGCCTTTAGCATAGAGAATCGCTGAGATGATAACGGTCAGAAGGAAGTGAAGGATCATCATGCCGATGCTGCCGGCCTTGGCAGCGAACCATCTCAGGGCCGACCTTGAATAGGGCGTCAGCCTCGCCGAAAGTTCTTCCGGTGTGAGAGCTGCATATTGTTGCCAGTACCCGGCAATCTTTTTTCCGACAAAAGGAATGTTCCCGATCCACTCAGGCATCGGGGGGACAGTGAATGAACCCAGGGACTTGACCCAGGCGACTATTTCATCCGCACTGTCAATGATGGCAATGATTGAAAGAAAAAATGGTATTACCAATAACAGAAGCAGTATGACCGTCATCAACGCGACCGCAAGACCGCGTTTGTGCCAGAACCATGCCTGAAGTTTCAGCAGAAGCGGCCACGTGGCCACAACGATGATGGTTGCCCAAATAAATGAGGTGAGGAAAGGCTTCATGACCCAGAAGCTTGCTGCGATGAGCGCGCCAATGAAAAGAACTGCCAGGGTTATGCGGGTAACATCCCGGGAAACAGATACATTCTTATTCGTCATTGGTTTCTCCCCCTCGCTTTATCAACTACAAACATGGAACTGAACGGAGTATACGTGAGTAATTATCATTTCAAATTGGAGCACGCGAAGCATTATAACGGTTTCTTCGCATCTTCAACCTTTTCCCATGTTTTGTCGGGATCGAATTTCTTCATCGCCTTTGCAGTCTCTTCTGTATTTAGTCCAAGGTCTTTCTGATAAACCACGCCGTCATGGTTTACAATGAAGGTCATAACACCGGAGTTCCCGTACTTTGCAGGCCAGGCAACAACAGCAAACCCGCCGATCATATTGCCGTTAATGATGTAATCGTAAGCACCACCCGGTGCATTTTTATCCTGCGCTCTTCAGGATCTTATAATAGTAGCCATGGTAAGGCACCGGGTTTCCCTTCGAGCCTTTTTTAGAATATCCCTCGGCCTTTGCCTTAACCAATAGTTCGCCGAGCGGACTGGGATTCTCTCCTTCCTTTGTTGCCCAGTAAAGTCCGTTCTGTTTGCCGGGGTCACTGGCAAATTTCTCCGCATATTCCCGAAGTCCGTCTCCGTCGTGGTCCATCATCGCGTATTCCCTCTGTGCATCGACAACGGCGAGGACTGCCTGGATAGTGAATAGCTCATTCATACCGATCCGGCGGTTCAGAACCTCTTCTGTGCCTTTCTTTGTGTCAAAAAACCATGTTTCACCTTTTTTTGTAATAGGGATGGGGAAAGGCCATTCCTTCTTGCCGATTACAAGGATCATGCTGTCACCTTCGGGTACCAGTTTGTTCTGCTCATCGTAGTCAGCAAGGAATTTCTCACGCCTTTGTTTGTCTGCCACTGGGTCCCCTGAGAAGATCAAATCTTTCCCGTCAGGCCCGAAGATTGCCAAAAGCTCTTTATCGTCGTTATTTCTTCCAGCTGCCAAGAGTGCTTTCACCGCTTCCTCGGCAGAAGCGAATGTCTTCTGCTTTTCTGCTGCGAATGAAGCACCAGCATGGGTCAAGATGATCACTACGGCAACGGCAATCACAAAGATGCCTATCGATAAGGTCTTTCTATAATGCATTCCCGGAAGTATCATTCCTTCCTCCCTGAAGAAGTTATTTGTTGTTAAATCCGATGTTGGCATGTCTACCTCCTTCCACCGCCGCGACCGCCGCCACCGCGACTGCCACCACCGAAGCCGCCGCCACCGGACATGCTTTGGCGGCTGGAACTTCCACGGCTGCTGAACACAAAAAGCTGACCACTCGTTACCACCCCGCAGCGGTTTAGTTCTACTTCATCTAATTAACACATCTGATAGTATTGATTAAGTGAGAATTACTTTCGGGAATCCGCACCTAACGACAAATTAAAAGCTGACAGTTTTACCCAATGCAATAAACAACACGGTACCTCATATCCTTATTGAATGTTACTCTTTCGTTATATCTTTAACCTTCCTCCAGGTCTTGTCAGGGTTAAACTTCTTCATGATCTTTGCTATATTCACTGTATCCTTGCCAAGGTTTTTTTCATAAATAATCCCTTCTTGATTTACTAGAAAGGTCATGATACCCGAGTTGCCATATTGAGCGGGATAAGCAACGAGTCCATATCCTAAGATCATCTTTCCTTTGACTACGTAATCGTATGCACCGCCCGTAGCGTATTTCCCTTGTCCCCCGAGTATCCTGTAATAATAACCGTGAAAAGGTGAAAGGTTAGTGTATCCTTCGCTTGACGCCTGAGCAAAAAAAGGACCGAGAGGGCTCATTTCCTCATTTTCTTGTGTCTCCCAGTAGAGTCCATCGTGTTTGCCTTCAGTGCTGATAATTTTTGAGGCGAACTGTAATACCCCGTCACCATTTCGATCCTTGCTTGCGTATTCACACTGTGCATCGATATAGGCATGAAGAACCTCCATGACATTCAACTCGTTTCTGCCTATCCTCCGGTTCAGTATCTCTTCTTTGGCCGCCTTTGTGTCGAAAAGCCATCTCTTGTCTTTCTCCACAATCGGAATTGGTAAAGACCAATCATCTTTTCCTATATGAAGAATTATCTTGTTGGCAGATGCTTTCTGGAGTTTGTTCATCTCGTCATAGGCTTTGATGAACTTTTCACGTCCTGCCTTATCTGCGACTTCATCACCGGAAGATATCAATTCCATGCCCTCGGACCCCAAAATGGCCAGAAGTTCTTGTTTATCATCTGCCTTGACTGCGGTAGCAAGGGCGTTCACAGTTTCTTCAGGTGAAGCAAAACTCTTCTGCTTTATGCTTGTGGCAAGCAAAGGTGCATAGGTTCCGCTCAGAAATATGACAACCGTTATAATGCCGATCAGTAAAGCGGGACAAAGTGAACCGCTTTTTTTATCACATCGCAATGAATTCATCCTTTTCCTCCCTTAAGCATCTATAATCTGTTTTTCTCCTCTAATAAAACATGCCGAAATCATGAACGCGGTTACGGTAATCTACCTCCGAAATCCACCGCCATGCCCGCCGCTTCGGGATCCGCCACTTTGTCCACCTCTCTGGAAACCTCCACTCTGCCTACTTGAGCCACCACGTTCGCTTGCCCTGCGCTCAAAATTCCCATTACCAATACCGTCGAAGGCATTGCTCCTGGTTGAAGGTCTTTGTACTGTTGAAGGTCTTTGTACTGTTGAAGGTCTTTGTACTGTTGAAGGTCTTTGTACTGTTGAAGGTCTTTGTACTGTTGAAGGTCTTTGTACTGTTGAAGGTCTTTGTACTGTTGAAGGTCTTTGTACTGTTGAAGGTCTTTGTACTGTTGAAGGTCTTTGTACTGTTGAAGGTCTTTGTACTGTTGAAGGTCTTTGTACTGTTGAAGGTCTCTGTACTGTTGAAGGTCTCTGTACTGTTGAAGGTCTTTGTACCGTTGAAGGTTGGATTCTTCCACCGATGTAACCACGGGCCTCTGGACTTGTCCTGAATGAGCGTGAAGATGGCACCTTAAACCGCTGACTCGTTGCCCGATCTCTATAAGCGACCCCCCTTCTATGATTTGGTTCGTGCCCCCAAACATGTCTGTCAAAATCCCTGCTGCCTCTATCGAACCTGTTGAAATGTCTTGTCTTGTT
Organism: Thermodesulfovibrionales bacterium; assembly: GCA_963715195.1. Classification (GTDB taxonomy): domain Bacteria; phylum Nitrospirota; class Thermodesulfovibrionia; order Thermodesulfovibrionales; family SM23-35; genus JALHSV01. The sequence continues at coordinate 5,184 of CAVQRT010000003.1, forward strand.
TATGTCTACATAAATGTGGTGATGATGCCAGTCCCACCAGCTCCATGAGGATATGCCAATACCAACAAAAATACCAAGACCAAAACCGATAATTCCGGTGGCTATAACCGGACCGGGAGGATTATACCAATAATAAGGAGGATAGTCTGGATACCACCAGGGCCCATATACATAGAGCGGATCATATACTGGTACATAAATAACCTGCGGGTCCGCTGGTTCAATGGTGATAACGTCCTTGTCAACGATGACTTGCTGTTCTTTTGTTGTCCCAAGATTTCCCTGTTCCTGGGCTTTCCTGCGCAATTCCTGTAGGGTATCCATAACGTCATCCTGTTGACTCAGAAAAGCGTCTCCCAGCCTTGTCGTCCGCTCAAGATTATCGCTCATTGTATAGAGGACATCGGGGAAGTGACAGAGTGATTTCACGCTTGAATCCCACGTCTTCTCCTGCAGTGCGCTGTCAAGTTCATCACCTTTAAGAGTTTTGTTCTGGTTCAGCCATCGTTCAGCCTCGACCACTTCAATTGGATAGGTAGAAGCCATGAGTATATCGGCTATAAGTGAATCAGGATATAAGGCGATCGGCGCAAGCATCTGTGCCAACTCTTCTTCATTGAACTGTGCGGACTGTACCGTCCTTGTCCCGACTCCTGAGCCATGATTCCGGGTGGTATCACAAGCATGATCATTATCACCCATAACAACCCATGTGTGAATATTTTTGTAACCTTCATAGTACCTCCTTTTTAAAATACCTCTCGGGAGATATTAAAGCTTTATCAGAACACAAGACATCTTTAAAGATCAGATTGAACAGCTTCAATATTCTTCAAATCTATGGACATTACCTTTATATCATTAAAGCTATGCATATTCTCAAAACCGAGTTCCGTACAGAATGCTATGGATGCATGGTTATCTTCTTTGACTCTGACTATTATTTTTTCTATCACGTGACATCTCTTGAGAGCTTGTGCAAGGATATTCGTCAGTTGATTCAGCAGCGTTGTAGGATCAAGATGCCTATACGGACGGTTGGTGAATATCTGAAGCGATGGGGCTTCACCATCAGAAAACCTGTCAAGAGGGCATATGAACAGAACCCCAAAGAGGTTAACCAATGGCTTCAGGAGCACTATCCTGTAATCGCAGCGCAAGCAAAGAAGGAGAAGGCTGAGCTTTACTGGGGTGATGAGACAGGGCTCCAGACGGCTGCTCATCAGGCCCGGGGATTTGCCCCCAAGGGAAAGAGACCCATCCTCAGAATAAGCGCCAGGAAGAGCAGTATCAGTATGGTATCTGCAATCAACAATGAAGGGCAAATGCGCTTCATGCTGTATAAAAAGGGCATGACTGCGAAGCTGCTCATCAAATTCATAGGACGGCTCATCAGGGATGCCAAAAGAAAGGTTTATCTTATCCTCGACAATCTTCGACCGCACCATAGTAAAGAGGTAAAAGAATGGGTGCAGAAGCATCAGGAAGAGATAGCGCTGTACTATTTGCCGTCGTATTCTCCTGAGTTGAATCCGGACGAGTATCTGAATAATGATCTCAAGGGGCGGGTACATGCCGGGGTGCCCTCTCGTTCGGAACAGGAACTTCGTACAAGGGTACTCTCGCATATGAGAAGCATTGCCAAGAGGCCATATCATGTTAAGAAATTCTTCGAGCATCCGTCGGTTGCTTATGCTGCATAATTTTCATGTTTTTAGTTGCCGGAGTATTAAGTTTCGAGAGTTTTCCTCTATTTTTTATTCTTCTTTTCTTGATACTCATATGCCTCTCTGCAACTCTTTTGCAGTGCGTGATATCCTTCCTGCAGAAATCGAAAATCTGTATGAAAAGATCTGTTCTTTCTTCTATTATGAATTTGAGCCGGTACCAACAAGAAACCGCGTTGATTGAAGACCTTTGCCCCCTTATGATTCTTTCTTGCGAAATCGTTCTTATGAACCTGTCCAGCAACACCCTGTCTGCTCTCTGATAGATAAGGAGTTGAGGGTCGCTGATCCTCTGGAGTACAGGCCATTGGCAGCTCTCCTCAAGTCTTAGAAGCTCCGGCCATGACCGTCTGCCCGAGAGTCGCAGGATGATCGATTTTCTTACAGAGTAGTAGAACTTTTTGAGATCTCTTCCAGTGAAATCAGTACCTGTGAAAATGTCTGAAAATTCCCTAAACCTTATCATACCCTTATATCCTCACATGTCTCGTGCAATGCTTGTCAAATATTATTTTGAGTAAATCCGTGCGTATGAGTCATACCGTACTTTGGCCTTTTGTTCTTTGCGTTCTTCGTGTGGTGGGATATTAGAAAACCAGACCCTGATTTCCCAGGGCCTGGTTTTAGGCTTTATAGCCTTACGATGTTTGATGCCTTTGGACCTTTGTCGCCTTCGACAATGTCAAAGCTTACCGAATTGCCTTCTGCTAAGGTCTTAAATCCTTGTTGGGACTCAATCGCTGAGTAGTGAGCAAAAACATCTGGACCGTCTTCCGGGGTGATGAAGCCGTAACCCTTGGACTCATTGAACCACTTTACTGTTCCTTGTGCCATAGTGACATACCTCCTTTTTAAATATTTGAAGTGTTAAGGAAGTAATGTCATAAGAAAACCGCAAAGCGGGAAATATTGAGGTTATAAGTACAACAAGTGCTCCATTAAGCTTCTGCTAAAGCATAACAGTTCCATCAGGTATTGTCAATCGTTCATTGATTTTGAAGTTTCCTGAGTTTTTCCTGCGAGAATCGCCTAACCTTTTGAAGTAAAAATAAAATAGAAGAAAGGCATCTGGACCGGTATCATTTTTTCTTAGAAGAGAGATTCCTGAGTTTTAAATCCTCTATCATAAGGAAAGCCTTATCTATTAAGGATATGGATGAAAATTAACGTTTTTATCTGCGGCTGAGCGATTTTTTAATACCGCAGGAGTGCTGCTATCTGTCCTGCATCTGTCAGGCCCTGAATAGGATCAGAAAAGTCCACATCAGCCCCTGTGAGTTCAAGCATCTCAATTATTTCATTAACTACACCAACTTTATAAAGTGATTTAGAACCACAAGCTGAACATATCTCGGCTTTTCCAGAATGGAGATTATTGCACTCATAGCAACGATTGCCTTCTGGTCTGAATGTGCGGTCAACAATTATCTTTTCCACCCTTCCTTCTTTTGCAGCATCTAACACCTCATCGAGACCAACAGCAGCTAATCCTCCTTTAAAATACTCGGCTTGGATTCTCTCCCAAAGTTCCTTCTCTGATTTGCGTTCCTGTTCAAAGAATAACTCCATAATATCTTTATGAATTTCACCCTCTTCTCTCCCTAAATATAGAGTTTTTTCGACTACTTTTTTCTGTAATTCCTGAGGGAGAGATTCATTCACATTTTGCAATATTTCCTTACTCCCCACAAGCAAGATACGTTCGAACTCATCTTCTCGTTCAAGCTTTAAAATGGCCTCAACAATTTCATTGGCATATAAGTGCAATTGTTTGTCCCGCCGACGCTCATAGCGCTGCTGTGACCATCCTCCTTTCTTGACGTGATTCTTCACATTGCCCTTGATTACCTCTTCAGAACCTGCCACTGCTGATGAGACAAGGAAAATCCGCGCCTTTTTATTATCTGCGACAACAACAGCTATATTCTCGTACTCATCTTGTAGCTCTGCAAGTGGCCTAATATATGGAGAGGAATTAATCCATACGAGATCTTTTACAGGTGCTGTCAGTGGTATAACTTTGAAGAAATTGAGAGCCCAGCAAGAAAAGATGCAAACTGATCCAGACTCTAAAGGGTTTTGCCCAAGATAGCTCATTACCGCACTAACATTTTCATCAAAATGTTCTCTTTCATCTTTTTCTATACCACTACCCTGGAACATATTACGGACTTTATGTAATCTTTTCTCGAGATTTACCATGGAATGCCTACCAGCGATATAAAGACTCAAAAAAGCTCTTTCCGGTGCTTTCATATCGGCAAGTTCTCTCAAATCAATATCTGCGAACATAGCATCTCCTTAAATGATTACTATTAGAGTTAAGGCACTAAACACTTCAAGTATCGCTCATTAGTAATCATACCGATTATGCAAGTTCAAAATGGGATATGAGAAATCATATCAGTCAGGCATACCAATACGAACCCCTGCTAACCGCACATAGCATTTAACTCCTGGTCGCCTGTTCGTACTTTTGCCTCTGATTTGTCCCAAGCTTTGCTAATATAATAGAATGAGACGAAAAATAAAGTTAACTTTCCCTGTCTTAAACCATGAATAGAAATAAGATATGTCCTGATTGCGAAATTGAGTATCTGCCGCATATAGAGAAATGCGCTGATTGCGGTGCGGTGCTCCTTCTCCACGAGGAGCATAGACAGGCACAGGAGGAAAAGAAGCGGCTGATGGCGAAGGCTATTGAAAACGCAGCCGTCGTCAGGGAAGGCGATCTGAATTGGTTAGGTAAACTGTACAACGTTCTCATCGATGCCGGTATTCCCTGCACGGTCATTTCCGACGCAGGCTGCAACAAAGGCTGTTGCGGCAATAAATGCCAGTTAATCGTATCTGCAGAGGACCTTGAAAGGGCACAGGAACGCGTTGCGGAATACTACATGGAAATCCATCCGGAGCTCCGGGCTTCCAACGAACTTATTAGCCAGGGTAAGTGCCCGGCCTGTGGTTCTCCCGTGCGAACCGGTGACAATGAGTGCTCCGATTGCGGCCTGACACTCGTGATTATTGAGGAAGAGAACCAGTAAGAAGAAGGCGGCAGTGGCAGACTTGATTATCGATACTGATTATGTCTTCGCAGCAATTAAAAACCAAGGACATACCCAGGCGGTGAATAGATATCGAGTATTCAAAGGGAGTCTTTTTTTTGCAGTAGGAACAAGATTCGCATTTGTACCTTTGTTACAATTTCTCCTGTATTCCACATGATAATCAGAGTAATCGACAGCATTTACTGTGAGAATTAATACCGGATGAAATATGCCTTTAAGAAAAATTGAATGGCAACATATCAATAAATATTTTCTATACTTCAATAGAACCACTATTTCCTAAAAAAGTCTCTTATATTCTTAAAAAACGGGGTATGGACTTTCACCTTGAGATAAAGATCCCCAGATGCTCCGCCATGACTGCCATCTTTGCCCATGCCTTTCAGTCTTATCTTTTGGCCTTCCTTTATCCCTGGTGGTACCTTGATCATGAGGTCACGGGGCTTATCTGGTTTTGCGTAATGATAGCTCACTTTGCCACCGGCTGAGGCAACCTCGGAAGGAATTGTAATCTCGTCTACCATATCCTCGCCTCTTTCTGGCAATACCCATCCGTATTTTTTAGCCATATGCCTCTGAAATATCTGTACCCCTTTAAGGAGTATTTTTGACAGGAGCGAAGGCCGATAGGGAGGTGATCCACTTGTTTGATTCTGGGATGCCTTCAACATGTCCTGGTACGTCTTTGTCATGGGACCAAAAAAGAAAAACCCGCTTCCAGTAAATCCAGGGCCCTTGAAATCAAAGGTTCTGAATTGCGTCCCGTAAAAGGTGTTACGGCTGAAGATATCCTCTGGCCTGTTAAAACCAAATACCTTGCTCAGCTCTGCAAAGATTTGATTAATGTCAGAATCTTTGAAGATATCCTGGTCAGTATAGGTTTGTCTGAACCGGTCTCTTGCAAAGAACCCATAATTCTGTCTGTAGGAATCATATTCTCTCCTCTTTCTTTCGTCTGAGAGGACAGCATATGCCTCGTTGATCTCTTTCATCATCTCTTCTTTACCGGGGTTCTTGTCAGGGTGATATTGAAAGGCTAACGTGCGATAGGTCTTTTTGATTTCCTCAAAAGAGGCCTCTTGATTGACTCCAAGTACTTTATAGTAATCTCTTTGTTCCATAACAGTTTATTATACAAATGATTTTTATTAATCCCAAACCTTATCTGCACAAATAACCCTCACTTGCCTCAAAAGGCCAATATACACTCATTTCGTTACAGTGTCCTTTTGAGAACCGCACAGTTCATTGGGATGTAGACCGCCGGCTCCAGAGGCATGGCTTCCAGTATTTGTTCCAAAAAGTCTAACTATGGCAGTGGTACAATGATACGGGGCAGGTCATACCAATGATCATAAAACTACATCAATCCGCTTCAGGACAATCTAATCCATGCTTTCCCAAAATGGTTCCTGTTTTCCCCTATCAGGGTCCACTCCAATATTTTGGGAGAGTCGATGACAGGCACACCAGTTATATGCGGTGATTGGTCAGACATTTCTATTGCACTGAAGGGACAGCGGAGGCATTAGACAGTAATTTCATAAATTGCTCTTTTTCCCTTTTTCTCATGAATCGGTAGATCCACAGTCACTGAGGTGCCTTTTCCACGAACACCTTTAATTATACTATTGCCATTCAAGATCTTAGCACGCTCTCTGATTCCCATAAGTCCATATGATTTGGGATGAGTAATCTCTTCTTTTGTAATTCCTCTTCCGTTATCTTTTACCGTCAGTTGTATCTGCCCCTTTTTCTCTTTTAAACTCACAGAAACTTGCGTTGCTTTTGCATGACGTGCGACGTTAGTAAGTGTCTCCTGAAAAATACGAAAGATGGCGGTATTTCGATCTCTATCAAGAGCGATGTCCTGAGCATCAAGTGCGACTTTACATTTGATTCCCGTTTGTTTGTGAAATTCTTCTGCCTGCCATTCAATGGCTGCAGCAAGACCCAAATCATCTAAGACTCCAGGTCTTAAATCAGTAGCAATCCTTTTCATTGTTTCAATAGTTATATCTGTTATTTTCAGCATTGTATTTGTTCTCTCAATCATTGGTTCTTGACCCTTAGGCAATTTCTTTTTCAACCACGTCAAGTCCATTTTTAAAACGGTCAATGCTTGTGCAAGTTCATCGTGAATCTCACGAGCTATATTTGTCCTTTCTATCTCTGCCACTTTCTGTATATATGCAGTGAGATTTCGTAGTTGTCGTTCGCTTTTCCGCAATTCTTCCTCAACTCGTTTTCTTTCGCTAATGTCAGTAAATAATGCAAGTAAATGGGGCTGCTCTTCAAATTGGAAAGGAACAAAGCGACATGCGAACCAGACTTCTTTCCCAAATGTGCTGACTACATTAATATCCATAGTTTTTTCAGCACCTGTAGCTAATACATTTTTTGCTACTTCTAACATTCCCGAGCTCTTCCATGATTCGAGATGACGAAAATTCTGCTTGAGTAACCGCTCAACTGTACCTCCGACCATCTTAGCAATAGCCTCATTAGCTGAAACACATTGTCCTGATGCTTTGAATGTAACGATACCAATCGGTGATGTCCTCAGAATTGTTTTATTAAAGGTAAGTGCATCGGTGATAAGCCTCTCCGCTTTTTTTCGTCCGGTAATATCTCGAACATGCTGTACTACCCAAACTACTTTAGCAGTGCTATCAAAAACCGGGCTTACTGAGATTTCTTTGTAACTGCCATCTACAGGGTTACGATCTTCATAAATCCTCAATTTACCGTCAATAAAGGTTTGTTTTGGTGGACAATACTCACAGGGAGCTTTTAATTCTTTAAAGATTTCATAACAATAAGGATGGCCAAGACGTTTCTTCTTGGGAATAAATTCGTGTTCTTTCCAGTTACTGTAGACAACGCGTAAGTCTTTATCGATTACTATCAATAAGCCATCGAGGGCTGCAAATATGCTCGTAAGAAGATTTTCAGTTTTCTTTAGTGATTCTTCTACTCGTTTGCGTTCTGTAATATCCCTTACAACCTCAATGCCTGCTATGATCTTTCCCCTTGTATCCTTTAGGGGAGAAGCAGTAATTTCGAAATATCGTGTTCCCTTGTCAGAGTGTAATGTCCTCAGAACTTTGTGAATTGCGCCATCCTTGAAAGAGAGAGCTAAATTGCAACCTTCGCACACATTTTCTTTTTTCTGGTAAGCCTTATAGCAGTATTCACCTACATGGTCTCCCAGCATATCTTTATGGACTTGATTTTCATAAAGAATCTTGAAAGTTCTGTCCTGAACGCTAACAGCATCTCCAATAGCTTCAAGAATTATCTCTGAATTGGCTATTTCCTTTAATAGTTGTAAAGGCTTGCTTCGAACTTTTTCTTGGTGGGTCCTCGGGTTTTTCTTGTCAGCCATTTCAATATCTCATTAAGGCTAACTCATTAAAAAATATTTGTCGATTTCCGGTTATACTCAGCTCAATTATATCATGGAGGGAAAATGCGCAGCAGGAGGAAGGAACGGATAAACATATCATAAACATTAAACGTACAGTAAATAATAGGACATCATTTATCTGAGTTTCACGTATAGTTCATGAGCACTTGTCTGTTTTTTTATCTTCAACGTGCAAAGCAAGAACAATACGCCCCCATCCACCGCATTGCAGCCCTACGTCAAAACAATGCGTTCGATTGAAACGCATCGTATTAGGATCAACCCCCGCATATAGCATTTCACTTACAGTAAAAATCATCATTAACGCGTTGCTCAAGGCAAACACACAGATTTTTTTCGGACTCCGTTCTGTAAGTAAATTCCCTGCGCCATCGAAATAGAATTTATCACCAACCAGGTGTCGACTGTTGCATCCATGAGACTCTACCACTTCAAGGACAATGACCTTATTCATGAGGACAGACGCCTTAGCAAGAACCTCTTCATTGCGAGGATTTCCCTTGAACATTTGTAGTTCGGTATCCGAGTAACCTAAACGCTTTTGCATAACCTTCCAGATTCTATCGTCAACTTTCATATAGTTATCCCCTTTCTATGTATACTTTTTACAATATTTGGTCAATCATTGCTTATCATAACGTGATTGATACGCTGATTATCAAGTGCATGCAGCACGTTTACCGGGGATCCAAGATATGTGGCATCCAGGAAAGAATAGGGTGTAAAGTGATGAATATCGTTAAGACAATAAGTAAATACGGAGCTTCACGAAAAAAAATCATTCAAAGTATGCTGTCTCTACCATTCGAATGACAATCCTTCTGTCTTTATCACATACCATTTTGTTTTGTCTTTCTGCAGGGTTAGAATTAAGTGCTTCGGATTCGGGTAATCGCCAAATACATATCCCGTATCAGTCCCGACTTCTGCAAGCACTCGCACATCCATTTCGGCAGATGCTGTTTTTTCACGTACTCTTATTTCAAGATTCTCGCAGTCAACATTGATTTCATTCAACTGCTGAAATATTTTTTTCATATACTCTCTTATATAGAGATATGTGAGCCCGTAATCATCACGATAATTGAAAGACACTTTTGACATAACCTGCTCAAGATTCTCTTGCTCAACAGCGTTTATTCCTTCTTTCAACAGCTTTTTGATTCGTGCTTCATCAGAAGGCCACACAAAATAAAGAATGACGGGAGTAAGAATCAAGATAAACAGTAATATAATTGTTCTTTTACTCATTTTTTATCCTTACGACTTCATTATTCGGCCCATGTGATCATCCGGATCATAGAGATCGACAATCGACAGTTTGCCTCACCCGCTGGTGGGAGCCCGATCAACGCGGAAGTAGGCCCATTAACTGGCATGGGTGCGTCATTTCTCAAGAATATGCCTTCCCTGTTGCCATCATGGTATAATGCGCAACTTGCAAATAAAAATATCAAAAAAATAGCTGGTAGTATTTTCATCCTGGCATCATAGCAAAGAACTCTGTGAACAACTCTGAATTAGATTAACCTTTCACAAAGTAAATTTGGGACGACTCTCATTATCTCTTTCCCTTAGTTTTCTTGATTCTTGGTTATACTCAGCACCATTTTATCAGGCTTATAAGAAGAGGAAGATACAAACGATGTTAGCAGCCTGATTTATTTAATGGGTAGGTTCAGAAGTGTCGGTGGGACTCTCAGAGTCGATTCTCGCAGTTGCGGCTTCTCCCCTGTCGTCTAAGAAATAGAAGTGAATCGGGGCACTCCATCCATTGCCTTCCTTGTGGTCTACAAAAACACGAATTTTACCTTCATTCTTTACATCCCACTCATAGCGGGCGGCAACAACACAACCACCCCCGGAAACACCAAAAATATGAATTGGTAAATGGAAGTCTCTTTTTATGAGGTCGGTGAGAATATCAATCAATACATCGGTGATATCGTTCAAGTCTGGTCTTTCTTGATTTGAGGATTATCCGTCGAGTGCTTCAGTATCCGTATTTCCTTGAGAATAAAGACCTGGGTCGACGATGGGACGCTTTATGTACTCTAATCCGATATTGTAAGAGTCGTTGCTAATTTTTTGTCCCCATCTGACGATAGCCTTCTTTGATGAGGATACTGCAAGGTTAATCACAACAATTTCCTGCCCCTCCACAAGAGGTTGGGTTGCTATAAGGCAGATACCGGAACTGCTGTAATTCCTTATTATCCCCCTTGAAGTGCGGAAAGTGTCCGGTGAGGAAGAATATTGAACACCCGCCATCAGGTCATTTCTTTGGTGTCTTCTCCTCTCGATCATTGCTCCTCCGTTTGATTTGCAGTTTACCTTGCAGGAAGAAGAGGGTCTTTGTCAATATCCCCTGATATATGTGACCTCTTATCATTTTAATTATTGCATGAATTTATGGAGGATGCATAACGCTGCCCCCATCCCCCAGCGAATATGAGAAGCTGATCTAGATCATTTTTTACCACAGATAAGGTTGCAGATCCAAAGAATTTAGAATTGGAAAGTTATGTTACCGAGCCTTGAGTTCGGGTTATAATCTGCATCATTTTCGTTCATGAATGAGGTGTGATGGAGGAAGGACTGTTGCGTTCGGATGTTTTACTTAACTGATTTTACATGCTTTTTCTGAGTACAGATAATCAATCATTTTTCTTTTGTGATAATATTGTGCAATCTCAAAGCATAAAGTGATTTTATTTCCCCATGGAGGAAAGCAGCTTCCACAGTTAAGTAGCCTGTAATCGAATAACAGGTCTCTTCTTATCCGCTTTTGGAGCGCTCTCATCCTCTCATGGAGATCGACAAGGTGCTTTACCACATTTTGTAATCTTCCCCACTAAACGTTTCAAGATGTTCTGTTCGGGCGAGGGTAACCCGAAATTGCACTTCATGCAAATCAATCGGGTTCAATCTCCGCTCTTTTTTGCTGTCAAGTTAGTGCCATGGATATTGATTCTGCTGCTAAGTACATAAACAAGATGCTGAAAGAGAAACGACCTGACATGTTCAATAGTTCCTGGGTGCGGAAAAATGCTCCTCATATTTATCGTTTCATTCAGAAAAACATCAGGACGGAAAACGGCGACATGGATTGGGATAGCTTTACCATTCTGTTAGATCGTAAGTTTCAAAAACGCTGGATCGCACCCCGACGCAAAAGAGCAAAGACATATCGGAATAAAACGGAGGTTGACATTGTTCTCAAAAAATACCATAACAAACTCTACACCTTCATCACTCCGGCGGACAAGAACGATAGACATATACGGGATGTCATCAGTATTACGCTCGTAAGAATTGCTCAGAAAGGCAATGTAACAGCCAAACGAGAAATTATTAGATTGCTCGGCTTCACTATAGATGACTGGATCGAGCGCAATCCAAAAATTTCTCGTTGGAGAGGGTATGATCAATTAATCCGGAAGCGCATTGAGGACTGTATACGTTGCTACCGCTATTCGGGAACTTTTATAGGATACTTATTCAAGACACTTGAATATGCGGGGAGGGGATTGAGGCCAATACATGCTTATTCCCTGGACGATTCTCTATATTCAGGAGAAAAAAGGAGAATTGACAGCATTGGACAGAACCCTGAGACCGGAGAACTATCGTTTTTTTGGCAGAAACATTGACGCACTGTAATGGGGAGTCCCGATTAAGATCGAAGATATCAAAAAGAAATGATCCTTTTTTACCGACGGATCTTGAATGCATCAGGGATCTTCCAGCAGTCACTTTTATAGAATAGCCAGTAGCAGTTCTCTCCAAAATAGTCGGCCATCTCATCTGCTCAAATTCCCTTTGAGCTTGATATTTCTTCTTGGGAGATCTTTTCCGGTGACCGTGCAAACATGGCTATGAGGAACATTGAACATGGAATGCAAATTTTCAAGTCTGACCTTATGTGAATCTAAAAGAAAAAAGACCGGAGCGACACGAGTTACCCTTCGGTTTTGGAAATATATCTGAATCTTTGCAATTTTGAAATTTTGCTATTGTCAATTGTCGCGCAATTTTATATACTGCTGTAATTAAAATTTTCATAGGAGGGAAACATGACAAAAGCGGATCTGATCGAAAAGATGGCAGCTGCATCGGGTTGTACCAAGGCCTGCGCTGGTAAGGCGCTTGACGGAGCTATTGACGCAATCACCAAGACCTTGAAAAAGGGAAACAAGGTTGCGCTCGTCGGTTTCGGCACATTCTCCGTCGGAAAGAGAAAGGCAAGGACAGGAAGAAATCCTCAGACAGGCGCAGCAATTAAGATTCCCGCAAGAAAAGTCCCGAAGTTCAGCGCGGGCAAGACGCTGAAGGATGCAGTAAAATAAGCAGTTCATAAAAATCACAAAAATGCCTCACCGTTTCCGGATTGAGGCATTTTTGTTTGTATACAAACAGAGTGAGGGAGATCTTCTGGTTATTACAGAAACAATTTCTCTCAGTACCAAAGGGCGTTGCTGCAATTATCTCCCATACGAGAAGCGTCATGCGTCTAAAAAGCCAGGGGGTGCTTCACCGTAATGAAGGGGAATAGTTGCAATGCCAGTGCGGAACATGATCCAATTCACCGAACCGGCGCATAGCCTCCCCGAATCCCTTCCTTGGACAACACAATCTGCCACACCTGCAGACAACGTGCCCGAAAGGTACCGGCGGAGCTCAGAAGGTAATACTTCCACATCCGGTAAAAACGCTCATCATAGCGTTCACGAAGTTCGTGCCAATGCGTGTCGAAATTCGTGAACCATGCCATTAAGGTTGGATCGTAGTATGGACCCAAATTGTGCAAATCCTCGATGACAAAGAGCTTTTCTGCCGATTCGCTGATCTGCTTCATCGATGGAATCATCGAGTTCGGGAAAATATATTTGCCAAACCACGGATCGACACAAATCCTCGAGTCATTATTGCCGATGGTATGCAGCAGAAAAAGTCCGCCGCTTCTCAGGCACCGATGCACAACCTCCATATATATCCGGTAATTTTTATAACAGACATGCTCGAACATGCCGATGGATACAATATTATCGAATACTTCATTCAACTCACGATAATCCTGATACCGAATTTCTACGGGAAGACCGGCACAGGATTCCCGTGCGAGTGCGGCCTGTTGTTTCGAAACTGTTATGCCTACCACCCGCACCCCGTAGCACTTCGCAGCGTATCTGGCAAAGCCCCCCCAGCCGCACCCGATGTCGAGCAAACGATCTCCGGGACAAAGCCCCAGTTTTCTGCAGGCCAGGTCCATCTTTGCTTCCTGCGCCTCATCGAGATTCGGGGCGTCTTTCCAATAGCCGCAGCTGTACATCATATGCCTGTCGAGCATTCTCCGAAAGAGCTGATTGCCAAGATCATAATGCCTCTCACCGACGGCAAACGCCCTCGAACTGCTTGCACGGTTGGTAACGAGCGCTTTCAGGGTGCCGAACCGGAGTTTTATATTTTTCCTGACAACCTCTTCGGGCCGCAACGGCATCAGCCTGCAGAAGAACTCATCGAGGCGGTCGCATTCCCACCACCCATCCATGAAAGATTCCCCCAAACCGACGCTCCCATCCCTGAGAACCCTTTTAAAAAACTGCCCGTTCCGAATGCGAATATCCCAGGGATTGGGACCGTCGATGACGATTCCAGCGGGATGAAGAATCTTTTGGATAATCCGCTCAAGTTCCAGGACATCCATAATCCGCTCGCTATGTATGGAAAGATATCTCTATCTTAGCAACTTCACCGGGAAATGCAAGTCCCGGCGAAAGACTGTGCTGTCCCCCAAGCAAGGATACTATTTCTTATAGAGACACGGTATCTCAGACGCTTCGATTCGATCATGCGTTGCATAGCAGGGGATTGATGAGTTAAACTATGTACTTAAAATATTTTGCGCCTGACAAGCAATCATAGTCTTTGATGTGCTTGAACGAGTCGAAGGGCTTTGGGATCCTTTTTTTAACGTTCTGCTCAAAAATTGATGAAGATCAACCTTGGCATAATTACAGCTGTTCTGCTTGTCGTGCTGTGCAATCCTGCCCTGAGCCGGGGAGAGTTCATGCTGCCGATTCCCGGGAAAATACAATATTCGGTTGCTTCATGGTACGGCCATGATTTCCACGGCAGACAAACAGCCTCAGGACAGTTATTCAATATGCACGCACTCACCTGTGCGCATAAATCCTATCCCTTTGGTACCTGGTTGAGGATTACCAATATTCTGAACAATAAGTCGACGTTCTGTGTTGTGAATGACAGGGGACCCTTCGAAGCCGCCAGGGATCTGGATTTATCGTTTGCTGCAGCTAAAGTAATCGACATGATATCGCTCGGGATATGCTCTGTCAGGATTGAATATATGGGAACTGACTCCACCTATATGAAAGCACTGAAATACTTTTTTCATGCCCCGCCGTTCATAAAATCGCTTCAACAGCAATGAACGGTGCTTTCGAGGAAATACATTTATTTGCCCTCGATCATTGGCATCGAGGTATTGGGAATCAGGTATCACAATACATCCACTGGTTTTCCATCGTTTTGTAATTCGATAATTCCCTTTTCAGGCTTTGAACCTCTTCCTGCAGTTCCGAAATTTCCAGTTCCCTGTTTCCGGGCAGTTCCGATGCAGTATCAAGTTTCTGCACCATAATGGTAAGTTCATCAACCATGGTCCGGTATCTCTTTTCAGAACGGCTTAATTGTCTCACCCTCATTGCCCGGGAAAGTATCGGCAGGAGCATCTGAAATTTGAATGGTTTCAGCAGATAATCAAAAGCGCCCGCTTTCATGGCCTCAACAGCCGTTTGGGCAGAGCCATAACCCGTCATGATGATGCCTATAATACCAGGGTCTATTTCCATGGCCGCTTTCAATACCTCAATACCGTCCATTTCCGGCATGGCCAGGTCTGTGATGAGCAGGTCGAAGCTATGTGTTCGCAATAAATCCAAAGCCTTCCGCGCCGAAAGAGCACTCATGACCGTAAATCCGCTTTCCTCCAGAAAATTGTGCAAAACGCCCACCATATCAATATCATCATCAATAATCAAAACTCTTCCTGGCTGTGCATCAACCCTGCCCGAGGGCCAGCTTTGCTTATCTATTATTTGCGTCATTAATGCTGTTGATCTGTCATGCATCATTGCATTCATCCCTTTGAGTTCATTCTCCGGCATTTCTGTTTCAGAGTCAATCCTACGAAAGTAGGGGCAAATCATACCCTGTTTGATGGACCAGGAATCAGCGGTTATCAATACTTTAGTATGGATTTTGAATAAAACCATCATGCACATCTTTTAAAACCAATTGTTGATTGACAAAGATGGATTTTTCAGGTAAACAAAGAGGGTACTGATGATTTCCGTTTGCCTCCCATCTTTTTTTCTGACTTTGCATACAGCTATGTTCCGTTACATCAGGAGATGAGGAGTCAGGGATCCATATATAAATAAAAAAAAGGAGAAATTATGAGACCCGTGAGAATAAAAGACGACAGGGCAGTTGAGCCGCTGATAGCGGCATTAAGGGACGGAGATCCGCAGGTAAGGCAGAATTCAGTCGAAGCCCTCGGAAAGATAAAAGACGTACGATCGATCGAGCCGCTGATCACGGCTCTGAAGGATAATGATTCGGACGTTCGCTGGAATGCCATCTGGGCGCTCGGAGAAATCGGCGTTGCTGCGATTGAGCCGCTGATAGCCGCATTCAAAGATGATGACGCACGGGTAAGGGAGAGCGCAGTGTGGGCGTTAAGCGAAATAGGAGAGCCGGCGATAGAGCGCCTCATTGATTCCCTGAAACATGGAAATCCCCAGATACGTTGGCATGCAGCTGAAACGCTCGGTGAGATAAAGGATACACGGGCCATTGAGCCGCTGATCGGGGCACTGAAGGATGAGGATTCCAGGGTGCGTGAGAATGCAGTGTTTTCCCTGAGGGAAATCGGAACGGCCTCGATTGCTCCTCTCATTGCAGCCCTGAAGGATGAAGATTCGCGAATCAGGGAGCATGCTGTATGGGCCCTCATGGAAATAGGGGCACCAGCCGTGGAACCGCTCATCACTGCTCTGAAGTTCGGGGACATCCGGGTGCGGGAAACCGCAATACGTGCCCTGGGTGAGATTAAGGATGCGAATGCTATTGATGCCCTGATTAACGCTTTCAAAGATGAAAATACCCGGGTAAGGGAACATGCCGTTGCAGCGCTCTGGCGAATGGGGAATCTTGCCGTTGATCCATTAATCCTTGCACTGAACAATGAAGACCCCAACATCCGTTACAAGGCTGCTGAAACGCTCGGGAAAATCAAGAATCCGGAAGCTGTCGAACCACTCATTGCTGCCCTCAGGGATGAGGACACCCGGATGAGAGAAAACGCGGTCTGGGCACTCGGGAAAATCGGCTCCCCTGCTGTTGAACCCCTCATTGCCTACCTTAAGGATGACAACCCGAGGGTTCAGGAAAACGCGGTCTGGGCACTCGGGAAAATCGGCTCCCCTGCTGTTGAACCCCTCATTGCCTACCTTAAGGATGATGACCCAAGGGTTCAGGAAAACGCGGTCTGGGCGCTCGGGAAAATCGGAACTCCTGCCGTTGAACCCCTCATTGCCAACCTTAAGGATGATGACCATCCCGTCAGAGAACATGTCATTGAAATCCTCGGGAAGATTAAGGATGCCAGGGCAATCGAGCCTCTTATTGCTGCCCTGAGAGACGAAGACACCCGCGTACGGGAAAACGCGGTCTGGGCACTCGGAAAAATCGGGTCCCCTGCTGTTGATCTGCTGATCGATTCCCTGAGAGACAATAACAGTTATTTTCGTATCAATGTCGTGGCAGCCCTTGGCAAAATAAAGGACACGCGGGCAATCGAACCACTCATAGCAGCCCTTCACGATGAAGATTCACGGATCAGGAAAAATGTTGCATGGGCACTGGGGGAAATATCTGCACCGTATAGTGCATAGCGGCTGTGGTCCTATTTAGGTCTCATCTTCTTTTTCAGGAAAGAGATGAGCAGGGCAATCGCAATGATAACAATGATGAATTTCCAGAGGAGGCCTCCAAGGGCTCCTATCGTCCGCAATCCTATCTGGGTAACTGTCTTGCCGAAGATCAGGATGAGAATAATGGCCCCGGCCAGCAGGGCGATCTTTTGATACTTGTTCATGCCTGATAGTCCATGTGAGTATTTTTGTCTTTACCGGAAATGCTCGTATCCCCGGGCTGAAAAAACCCTTTCCTGTCCGGATGCACTGACGATAACCCTTTCAGAATCCGTAATATCGCCGATATATACAGCCTTTATCCTTTTCTTTTTCGGTGCAGTAAACAAGAGTTCATAATCTTCACCACCGGTCATTGCCAACTTCAGGGGGTTCATGCCGAAACAACCCGCTGTCTCCCGCATCTCCTTTGATACCGGTATCTTTTCTTCGTATATCCGTGCACCGGTACGGCTTTCATTGCAGAGTCTTGTCAGGTCGATCAGAAGGCCGTCGCTGATGTCTATCATCGAAGTTGCGTTCCGTGAAATTTTCCGGGAATTTCTTGCTTCTGGAAGAAGGTGCCTTCTCAGCAGCGGTTCTGCAGTCTTCCATGATAATCCCGCCCTGAAAGATCCGGGATGCATTCTGCTGAATTTTCTCCGCAACGACTGAATATCTGCAGTGGTATCCTTGAGATTAAGAGATATCGTCTTTTTGAGCTTCTTCAATAGGTGAAGCCCGCATATCGAATCACCGAGATGGCCCGTAACATAAATCCGGTCACCGACACGTGCCCCTGACCGCAGGAGGTACTTCAGCGCGGAACCGATGAGTGTTGCTGACAGACAGATGCCGCCTTTCGCAGAAGACAGGTCGCCTCCGACAAGGACGGCACGGTAGAGCGCCAATGCGTCTTTCACGCCCCGGAGGAACATGCGAAAAAATGCCGATGGAGTGCGGCTGAGCAGGGCAATATTCAGAAGTGCGTAATGAGGGGTTCCGCCCATTGCGTAGATATCACTGACATTAACAGAAATAAGCTTGAACCCGAGTTGATATGCCGTGATGAAATGGAGGTCAAAGTGGACTCCTTCGACCATCATATCCGTGGTTACAAGGAGATGTTTCCCTCGCGTTTGTATTACAGCTGCATCATCGCCTATTCCGACCGGCACACCCCTTGATTTCTGTGAAGACATTTTTTTTATCTCCTCGATGAGAGAGAGTTCACCGAGCTGTGCGATGGTAGGAAAGGTCATCAGATTTTTGAAAATCTACCTTTTTTTCTTCCCTGATGACCTGTTTTTATTTGATGTTTTTAGAGCCTTTTTCCCTTTGGGATGCTTCAGAGCGATTTTCAACACGTCGTCCATTGTTTCAGCGAAGACAAAAGACATATCCTTCTTGATATATTTCGGAATATCTTCGAGATCTTTCTTGTTCCGTTGCGGAATAATGACGGTATTGATCCCCATTCGCTTTGCAGCGAGGGTTTTTTCCTTCAAGCCCCCTATCGGCAAAACCCGACCTCTCAGGGTCACCTCTCCTGTCATTGCCACACCCTTGTTGACCGGCATGCCGGTCAATGCAGAGGCAATGGCAGTTGCTATGGTAATACCTGCTGAAGGGCCGTCCTTCGGTATCGCACCGGCCGGAACATGAATATGGATGTCCGATTTCGAGAAAACCTCGTCCCTGATACTGAACTTGCTCGCTTTTGACCGCACATAACTGAGCGCAGCCTGGGCTGATTCTTTCATGACATCTCCGAGCTGTCCGGTGAGAGTGAGACTCCCCTTCCCTCTCATGGTTGTTGCTTCAACATAAATGATATCGCCGCCCGTCTCTGTCCAGGCAAGGCCGGTGGCAACACCGATTTCGTCCTTTTCAATCTCTTCCTCCGGGAGGTATTTCTGTACTCCGAGATATTTGTGGATTTTCTGAGCCGTGATGACAAAAACGCGGTCTTTTCCCTCGGCGATCTTTTTCGCGACTTTTCTGCAAAGGTTTGCAATCTCACGCTCGAGATTTCTGACGCCCGCCTCTCTCGTATACTGGGAGATGAGATTGAGCAGCCCGGGATCGGTTATTTTCAGCACCTTGCTGCTAATTCCGTGCTCCTCAAGTTGTTTCGGTATGAGGAAATCTCGTGCGATGCCACGCTTTTCCTCGGTCGTATAGCCGGATAAATAGATAACCTCCATTCTGTCCCTGAGAGGCCCCGGGATTGTATCCGCAAGATTTCCGGTCGTAATGAACATGACATTCGAAAGATCAAAAGGCACTGCAAGATAATGGTCGGCAAAAGAAAAATTCTGTTCCGGGTCAAGAACTTCAAGGAGTGCTGAAGACGGATCCCCCCGGAAATCCATTCCGATTTTATCGATCTCATCGAGCATAAAAACAGGGTTATTCGTCCCCGCTGTCTTGATCCCCTGGATAATCCTTCCCGGCAGGGCGCCCACGTAAGTTCTCCGGTGTCCCCGTATTTCCGCTTCGTCTCTGATACCTCCAAGCGACATCCTGACGAATTCCCTCCCGAGTGCACGTGCAATCGATTTGCCGAGCGATGTCTTTCCCACACCCGGAGGACCGATGAAACAGATGATGGGACCTTTCATCTTCTCTTTCAATTTCCTGACGCTCAGGTATTCGAGAATGCGCTCTTTCACCTTCTCGAGATCGTAATGATCTTCGTTGAGCACCTTCTCTGCCGATTTGATGTCGAGGTTGTCGGTCGTCGTTTTGGACCACGGCAATTCAACCAACCAGTCCAGATAGGTTCTTACCGTAGCCGCTTCAGCGCTGTCCGGGTGCATCTTTTCAAGTCGTTTCAGCTGCTTCTCCGCCTCTTTCATCACTTTCTCGGGCATCTTTGCCTCTTCGATCTTCTCCCGGAACTCCCTGATCTCTTCAGCTCTTTCATCAATATCACCCAGTTCCTTCTGTATCGCCTTCAGTTGTTCCCTGAGAAAATACTCCCGCTGGGTCTTGTCTATCTCTCCCCGGGCTTCGGACTGAATTTTCTGCTGCACAGTAAGGAGCTCAATCTCCCGCGCCAGGAGCTCACTTACCCGCTTTAATCTCTGCACGGGGTCAGTCATCTCCAGGATCTCCTGGGACTGATCGGTTTTCAGACCGATATTTGATGCGACGAGATCCGCAAGCCTTCCGGGATCCTCGATATTTTCGATAACGCCCATAATATCGGGAAGAACGGATTTCCCCAGGGATACAATCTTCTCGAGCTGCCCTTTGACATTCCGCAGCAGGGCTTCATCCTCTATTGTGAGTTTCTCGTATTTCTGCTCGTCTATCTTTTCGATGTACGCGGTAAAAAAAGGTTCTTTCTGGGAATAGCGCAATGCCCTTGCCTTGGACAGTCCCTGCACCAGGATCTTCACTCTTCCGTCAGGGAGTTTGAGCATCCTCATTATGAGCACAACCGTACCGGTCGTGAAGAGATCCTCAGGAGTCGGGTTTTCGATTGTGAGATCCTTCTGGGTAAGAAGGAGAACCATTCTGTCGGTATTCAGCGAATGTTCAATCGCCTTGATCGACATCTCCCTGCCTACAAAAAGGGGCAGGATCATGTAAGGAAAGACGACAATATCCCTGACAGGCAGTACCGGCAGGCTGTCGGGTATCACGATCTCTTTATCAATCTTCTGTTCTTCATCAATCACATTGGCCATGTTGACTCCTCTAAGGATTTTTTAATCGCCCTGCCATATCCAAAAGATATGCTTTGAACGGCTCGGAGACCTGCTGGTTTTTCAGGGCGAGATCCACGGTTGCCTTCAGGTATCCCACCTTGTCCCCGGCATCATATCTCCTGCCGTCAAAAAGATACCCGTATATCGGACGTTTTTTTAGCAGGCCGGAAAGGGCATCGGTCAGCTGAATCTCACCCCCCTTGCCCGGCTCCACCCGTTCAAGTACCGGAAAGATATCTGCTGTCAGGATGTATCTGCCGATTATTGCCATATCGGAAGGTGCATGGGAAGGAGCGGGTTTTTCAACAAGCCCCTCGATCCTGAATACATGATCTTTCTGTTTCTCCGCTTTCACCACTCCGTATCTGTGGACCTCCGAAGCCGGAACTTTTTCGAGAGCAAGAATCGGTGAATCAAGCTCCCTGAAAAGACCGATCATATCGCTGAGCAGATGTTCTTCCGGGTCGATGATGTCATCACTCAGGAGCACGGCAAAGGGCTCTTCCTTCATAAAAGGGGCTGCGCAGGAAATGGCATGTCCGAGTCCGAGCGGTTCCCTTTGTCTGATATAGGCAAAATGAAGATGGTTCAGCCGGCTAATCTCTTCGAGCAGAATTTTTTTCCCGGACTTTTTCAGGTTCTCCTCAAGTTTGAATGCAGAATCAAAATGATCCTCTATCGCTCTCTTGTGTTTCCCTGAAATGATGATAAATTCTTCTATCCCGCATGCTTGCGCCTCTTCAACGGCATACTGAATCATGGGTTTATCGACGATGGGCAGCATCTCTTTGGGAGAGGCCTTGGTCGCGGGAAGGAACCGCGTGCCGAGCCCTCCGGCAGGCAATATTGCTTTTTTGACAACCCTTTTCATCGTATGATTAATATTACATTAACACCCTTGATAATTCAAGGAAACCGGACAGCATACCGTTTCTTCACAGTGCCTGAAAGGCGATCGAAAAGAACGTTGAGAAAGCGTGATCATTGCTGTGTTTTACCTTGACAATAGGGAAATTCTTCCAGTATAGTTTTATCATTCTTCTGCATGAGAGTTACAACCTTCCCTTCTGGGGAAAGTGCTCGTGAAAAGAGCCTTGCCGGGTGCAGATTTACTTTGGCACAGGATATGATAGAGACCTGCGACGCAGGTTATTTTTTTGAAAGGAGGTGAAGAGAGATGAAAATCGGAACCATTATTCTCAGTATTTTCGTAGCAATCGTATTTGCCGGCACCGCTTTCGCTGTCGTGCCAGGGAAAAAAATCGAGTATGCAGGCGGTGATGCCGGGAAGGTTATCTTCAACGGAGACACCCATGGTGTCAAGCAGGGCATGAAATGCAATGAATGCCATCCGAAGCCATTCGGCATGAAAAAAGGTTCATTCAAGATGACCAAGGAAGATCACGGCAAGGCTGAGTACTGCGGAATATGCCATGACGGCACAAAAGCATTCTCTCAGTCTGCGGAGGCTGATTGCGGAAAGTGTCACATGAAGGCTGCTGCAGAGCCTGAGAGAAACCCGAACTAGCTCCCGAGATGAAACCCGAACTAGCTCCTGAGATGAAACCCGAACTAGCTCCTGAGATGAAACCCGAACTAGCTCCTGAGATGAAACCCGAACTAGCTCCTGAGATGAAACCCGAACTAGCTCCTGAAAAGATTAAAGAAGCAGCACCAGCTGCTATGGAAGAGAAAAAGTAGTGTTTAGGGGGTAGAGGAGCTCTCCCTTACCCCCTTTTTATTTTATGTGACGTTTGTCAACCAGGATTCGTACTGCTTATTCCTTCCCTTCACGATATCAAAAAAGATGGCTTGGAGTTCCCTGGTAACCGATCCCGGTTTTCCTTTACCGATACGTCTTCCGTCAAGCTCCCGCACCGGGGTAACTTCGGCAGCGGTTCCTGTAAAGAAAGCTTCATCAGCAATATAAATTTCATCCCGGGTAAACCGCTCCTCAACAGCCGGAATCTTTTTGTCCGATGCGATTTTGATGATGCTGTTCCGTGTAATTCCCTCAAGGATAGAGGTCAGCGGAGTGGTTTTCAGCACGCCGTTTCTGACCATAAAGATATTTTCACCGCTTCCCTCGGAAACATACCCTTCAGTGTCAAGGAGAAGGGCCTCATCATATCCACATGCAATCGCTTCCTTTTTCGCAAGCTGCGAATTCACATAATAGCCGCAGACTTTTCCTCTCGTCATGTTAGCATTCACATGGTTTCTGATAAATGACGAAGTCTTTACCCTGATCCCTTTCCTGAGTCCGTCATCACCGAGATATGCCCCCCATGACCACGCGGCGATCGATACATTGACAGGGTTCTCTTTTGGATAAAGACCCATCGAACCGTATCCGATATACACGAGGGGACGAATGTAACACTCCTTTATTTTGTTGATTTTAACTGTCCCGATAATGGCATCCCTGATTTCTTTCTTCGTGTACGGGATGTCCATCAGAAAAATATGGGCCGAATTGAACAGCCGGTCGATGTGCTCATCGAGTCTGAATACTGCAGGCCCCTTTTTCGTCTCATAGCACCTTATTCCCTCGAAAACACCAAGCCCGTAGTGCAGGGAATGGGTGAGGACATGGATCATTGCCTTGTCCCAGTCAACAAAATTCCCATCCATCCATATCTTTTTGGTTTTCGGTATCATAGGATTTTATTTATACCAGTATCGGTAAAAGATTGTCAATTACATCCGCTCCGGGGCGCTGATACCGAGTATTTCGAGTCCGTCTCGCAGAACAGTCCGGATCGCCTCGCACAATGCAAGGCGCGCCCTGCTCAGGGCACTGTCATCAGTGACGATTCTGCACTTGTTGTAGTAGGGATGAAACATGCTTGATAACTCCTGCACATAAAAGGTTATCCGGTGGGGTTCATGTGCCTTCACGGCCCCTTCGAATACCATCGGATAGATGAGAAGCTTTTTGATGATCCTGAGTTCTTCCTGCCGGGAAAGAAGGCTTAAATCTGCATCGGAAAACCTATCAGCCAGGATTCCCTTTTCCCGCGCATGGGCAAAGATGCTGTTTATCCGTGCATGGGCATACTGAACATAAAACACCGGATTTTCTGAAGACTGGGTTTTCGCAACCTCGAGATCAAATTCAAGATGGCTGTCCGGACGTCTCGTAAGAAATATGAATTTTGTGGTGTCCGCCCCAACCTCTTCGATAACCTCCCGGAGCGTCACAAATTCACCAGCCCTCTTCGACATCTGGACGGGCTTCCCCCCCCTCAGAAGGGTAACCATTTGCACGAGCAGAACCTTCAACTTCTCCTTCGGGTAGCCCAGCGCCCCTATCACAGCCTGCATCCTCGGGATATAACCATGATGGTCGGCGCCCCAGATATCAATCAGCTCATCATAGTTTTTTTCGATCTTTCTCCTGTGATAAGCAATGTCTGATGTAAAGTAGGTATATTCCCCGTCCTGTTTTATGATCACCCGGTCTTTATCGTCTCCAAAGGCTGTTGCCCTGAACCACGTCGCCTGTTCCTTTTCATAGACAAAACCTTTCGACCGGAGGTCTTCAATAGCCTTGCTGACTTCACTGCTCTCGAAAAGCTCACGCTCGCTCTGCCATGAATCAAAGGAAATGCCAAAATCGTTGAGATCATCTCTGATGCCTGACAGAATTTTTTTATACGAATAGTCGATGAAAAAATCGGCAGCCTGATCGAATACCTTCTGGACATAGTGTGACCCCGCTTGAAAAGCAATTTCGCGGGCAATGTCCTCAATATATCCGCCTTTGTAACCCTCTTCAGGAGCAGGGTATTCAACACCGAGCAATTGCTGGTAGCGGGCAAAAACTGACTGCCCGAGAAGGCGGATCTGTTTTCCCGCATCATTGATATAGTATTCCCTCTCGACGTGATAGCCGGCAGCTTTGAGGAGATTCGCGAGGGCATCCCCTATTGCGCCGCCCCGCCCGTGTCCGAGATGCAAAGGTCCGGTGGGGTTTGCACTAATAAACTCAATCTGAATCCGTCTCCCCCGTCCGGTCTTTTCTCGGAGAAATCCGCTACCGGACTCCAGTAATTTTGTCATCTCTGCACAGAGGTACTCTTTGGTAAAGGCAATATTGATAAAACCGGGACTGGCGATATCCACCCGCTCAAAAATCGTATTCCGTGTCATGTGAGAGGCAATTTCTTCTGCAATTTTTTTCGGAGATTTCCGCAATATCTTTGAGAGGGACATCGCAACCGGGGTCGAAAGATCACCGAAATCCTCGTTTGGCGGCACCTCCACATCGACAACCGGCAGTGCATCGATTCCCATTTTCCGCAGCGACTCCCCGATAAGAGCGACAAAATCTTTTTTCATACAATCAACTCACGGTTCAATGAAACACTGGGGGTCTTCAGAAAGAAAATCGCTTTCACCCTGCGCCTGCGAAAAAGCGTATGCTATGGCCCTGCAGCCCCTGCACTGAGCCCACCGTGCGCAACTTCCGCACTTTCCCTGATACCTGTTTTTGCTGCGGAGCGCCTCCAGCACTTCCGAGGTTGCCCAGACCTCCCGGAAAGAATCCTGCCGTATATTGCCGATGGGGATATGCAATCGCCTGCACGGGACCATGGTGCCATCGGGCAGAATGGTCAATCCGGATACCCCCGCAGCGCATCCCCCCGAAGGGATGGTCCCCAGGTCAACGGAACTTCTTCCATTTATCTGTGAGGCTATGGGATCACCGGTAACAACCTCGAGAGTGCCGGTATCAAGAGCAAATATCCTGCTGTAGAGGTCTTTCACGGTTTCCGTGCTCAGCATCTCTTTCAGAAGCCCCTGGCCTCTCCCTGAAGGTACGAGTCTCGAAAATCCGAGCCTGTGCACATTCCATGCATGAGAGAGTTCAATGATATCATCAAGGTACCCTGCGTTGAGCGATGAGAGCGTGACATTCAGGGTCACCGTGAGTCCTGCATCAAGAAGATTCCTGATTCCCCTGAATGCACGTTGAAAACTGCCGCTTCCCCTGATCGAATCGTGTACCGGTTCAGGCCCTTCGATGCTGACCTGGACTCCTTTTACCCCGAGCCCGGGCAGGGACCTGGACCTCTTTTCATCAGCGAAAATGCCATTGGTGAGGAGATATATGTCAAATCCATGATTGCTGATACAAGAAAGAATAGCATCGAGATCAGTCCGTAAAAAAGGCTCTCCACCGGTAACATTGAAACTCGGGGAGAAATTCATGCCATATGCTTCTTTCCATTCATTCATGGCATCGGAGATTTCCCTGACGGCATTCCTGATATCCGGGAAAGACATCTCATCAGTATACGTTCCGGTTTGGTAGCAATGACTGCAGGAAAGGTTGCACCGTTCCGTAATATGCAGCTGTATGAAAAAATCAAAACCCGAGTTGACAGCCATTTTTACCTGCTCCGATAGTATTTGATCTTTTTCATGCCTGTAAGCCATGAGAGCACCATGCTCACAATACTGATTATCAAAGCCCCCTTGAAGGCAGGCCAGAAACCATGAATCTGGAGTCCGAGGTTCAGGGGCCCGGAGAGAGAAACGGTAATAAGGAGCATCAGCGTGTTGACTATCAGGGTAAAAAGGCCAAGCGAGAGGATAATCAGCGGCAAGGTAAAAAAGGTCAGGAGCGGCTTGAGGAAAGAATTGACGATTCCAAAGACCGCCCCGACAAAAATCATCTTCCACCATTCACCGGAAAAGACGATACCGTCCACGACTTTTACCGCAACGGCAATGGCTAATGCATTGATCATTATTCGAAGAATAAGATACGTCATCGTATAATCAGCCGGCACCATGGTTTTTATTCATTATAAACAAGTATTATCCCATATATTCCATTCAGAATGCATCGCCTTCCTCTTCATCAGCATACTCCCTTTTCTTTTTCAGAAACCGTATGAACCCGTATATCGTTATCAATCCGGCAAGGACAAAGAGTATGGTATAGAGATGGCTGCTCAGGTATGAAAACCACGAATACGTTCCTCTGAGATGTTCCTGCCACATCTGTTCAAGCTCAGGCAGACCGACCGAAAGGCTTTTCTGCAATGATTGTTCTGCCGGATAACCCTCCCGTGCGTAGGCAAGTATGCGTAAAATACTGTCATGTCCGTAACGGCTATTGATATATTCGATGAGGCTTTTGCTCTGTTCATATGCAAGGACAAGGGACGCCTCATCCTTTGGGAATGTTTCGAGATCCTTTATTCTCATAACGGTATCCGCCGTGATCGCCCTTGCCAGTGCGCTGCCTCCGTTCGTCGCCAGTAACTCTGAAATACCGCCGCTTGCCCACTGGCAAATACCTTCATCAAGCCACCGGGGCAGATTCCTGTTTGCAATCGAATGGTGCAGAAGAAGATGACACATCTCATGCTTCAGTGTTGTCTCAAGGGTAAAAGGTTTTGAGTAGACCCTCGATGCATCCAGAACGATCAGGTACCTCCGGGGAACAGCATACGCAAGAAAGATCTCACTGCCTGCAGCCCTTACAAAAGCATCCCTGTCTCTGATCAGGACTATTTGCGGCTTGAAATTCGTTTCCCATGAAAGAGATTTTTTAAGCGCATCCTTGACGTCAGGAAACATCTTCATCACCTCTTCAGCCATGGCAAGAGAATCACCCTCATAGAAAACTTCAAGTTCAGATGTTTGCAGGGATTTGTGGGCAGCCGGGAGGGACTGAGGAGGGAAAAAGCACAGCCATAGAAAGAGGAAAATGAAGAATGTTCTGCAGTTCATCATCTTCTACTATACTGTATCTGGTGCAGCGAAGGCTCTTTGCCGATTTATTATGCAAATGCTATAATAATCGGAAATATAGGCTGATACCATACAGAGAAGAACGAGATGAGATCGATACGAATTGCGCTTGCACAGATCAACCCGACTGTTGGAGATCTCGAGGGTAATGTTTTCAGGATCATCGATTACCTTCAGATGGCAAAACGTCTTCAAGCCGATCTTGTTGCATTTCCGGAACTTGCGGTTACCGGATATCCACCTGAAGACCTCCTGCTAAAATCGCAGTTTATTAATGACAATCTTCAGGCCCTGAAAAAGATACAGGTGGTCGCTTCTGACATTACCGCCATTGTCGGCTTCGTCGACAGGAAAAAGGCACTCTATAATGCGGCTGCCCTCATACACGATGGCCACATCATCGATGTATATCACAAGGTGTTCCTCCCGAATTACGGGGTATTCGATGAATACCGCTATTTCCAGGCCGGTGCACGGTATCCCATATACTGCGTAGGAGGTGTTTGGATCGGAGTGAATATCTGTGAAGACATCTGGTATCCTGAAGGCCCGGCCCGTCCGCAGTCTCGGGCTGGTGCCGAGATGATCATCAATATCAATGCCTCACCGTATCACATCGGAAAAGGAAAACAAAGAGAGGAAATGCTGACGGGACGGGCGTCCGAAAATATGGTTGCCCTTGCCTACCTGAATACCGTTGGCGGACAGGACGAACTGGTATTCGACGGCTGCAGTCTGATCATTGACCCGGACGGAAACATCCTCAGCCGCGGAAAGCAGTTCCAGGAAGACTTGATTGTTGCCGACCTCTCTTTTGAGGACGAGATGATGAAACGGCGCCGGGCTTTCCGTAAGCAGCAGAAAATGACAAAAGCAGAGAAGGGGTCTGTCGAAAAGATCATTGCCACGGAAGGAGAACTGTCGCGAAAAGAACTGCCATGCTTGCCGGCTCGCCCAGCACCCTCTTCCGCTCCGGTTGACACTATGGAAGAGGTATATGCTGCGCTCGTTCTCGGCACATCTGACTATGTCAAAAAAAATGGATTCAGGGGGGTTGTCATCGGGCTGAGCGGCGGGATCGATTCCTCACTCGTAGCCTCCGTTGCCGTCGATGCACTGGGCGCAGATAATGTGAATGGATTATTTATGCCCTCTCCATATACATCCACAGAGAGCAGCGAGGACACACTTGCCCTTGCAGCAAACCTCGGGATAATGGTGAGAGAGGTTCCGATTCACGACATCATGGACAGTTATCTCGATGCATTGAAAAAGGATTTCAGCGGCATTCCGCCGGATGTAACCGAGGAAAACCTCCAGGCGCGGATACGCGGGAATATCCTGATGGCTTTCTCGAATAAATTCGGCTGGCTTGTTCTGACCACGGGAAACAAATCAGAAATGAGTGTCGGGTATGCCACCCTGTATGGCGACATGGCGGGTGGTTTTGCCGTCATCAAGGATGTGCCGAAAACCATGGTATACCGGATTTGCAGGTGGAAGAACGATCATGCCGGCAGGGTCGTCATTCCGGAGCGGGTTTTCACCAAAGAGCCCTCGGCTGAACTCAAGCCGGGTCAGAAAGACACAGACATGCTCCCGCCATATCCGGTGCTTGATCCGATTTTGAAGGCCTATATAGAGGAAGACAGAACGTTTGAAGAAATATTATCCTTTGGATACGACGTGGAAGGAACCCGGATGGTCATCCGGATGGTTGACTCGAGCGAGTACAAGAGACGCCAGTCTCCTCCGGGCATCAAAATCACGCAGAAGGCATTCGGACGGGACAGGCGTTTTCCGATCACCAACAGATACCACGGGTTCTGAATCTCTTATACCACTGAATTATTATTCAGGAGGTATTTTGTTACTATGTTTGTCATTCGCGCTTGGCGGGAATCCTTCCGATTCATTTTTAGCTCAGGGAGATAAATTGGCTTTTTTATAAGAAAGATTCTGGCCAAGCCAGAATGACAGGATACAGACCTTAAATAACGATATGGTTAGAATACCAATGAAGAAATTATGTATTCAATCGTTCATAACAATATGCACTGTCGTCTTTCTGTCAGATTCCGTGTTCACTATCGAAAACAAAAATATCCAGATCAAAAAGCAGCCTGAAATCCAGCAGATAAAACCGAAGAAACCCGTAAAAATCAAACTGAAGCGAACGGCAGAGGGAAAATATACCTGGGAACTCTCGGGGGATGACGTTAACGAGATCGTGAGGGCCGATAGAAAACTGAGAAAACTTGTGGGCGTCGAGTGAAAGGTACACTTTACATTGTATCGACCCCGATAGGGAATCTTGAGGATATCACCCTGAGGGCCCTGAGGATACTGAGCGAAGTCGATATCGTTGCGGCTGAAGACACCCGCCATTCGATAAAACTGCTCACTCACCACGGCATTAAAAAACCTCTGATCAGCTACTGGAAGGAAAAAGAATCCGAAAGATCGGACGAGATCCTCAGGAGGCTGCACGGAGGACAATCCGTTGCCCTCATCTCTGATGCCGGCACCCCAGGCATATCAGACCCCGGTTCGGTCATTATCAATAAAGCCGTTCAGGAAAATATCCAGCTTGTTTCAGTCCCGGGACCATCCGCGTTCGTCGCAGCCCTTTCTCTGTCAGGACTGCCGGCGGAGCATTTCTCCTTTTTGGGTTTCCTTCCTGCCCGGAGAAATCAGCGGAAAAAAATCATTTCGGAATTGCGGTTCGAAGAAAAAACGCTCATATTTTATGAGGCTCCCCACAGGATCATCGGGTCACTGCAGGACATTGTTGAAATTTTCGGGGAGAGGCAAGCGGCTCTTGTCAAGGAGATTACGAAAATACATGAGCATGTGCTTCGTGGCAGTATTTCGGACATTATCGAAGAGGTGCAACAAACTGTGATAGCGGGTGAATACGTGATTATCGTCCACGGATGGTCACGAATGCACACATCGATTACGGAAGACGTGCTCACGGAACTTCACGCGTACATGAGGAAAGGCCTCGGCAGAAAGGAGGCTGTGCGGATGATTGCAGAAAAATACGGACTCAGCAAAAAGGAACTCTATAAAAAAAGTCTGGATGAAGATTTTGTACATTCCGATGAAACTCCTTGACTTTTCCCGAGACAGAACAATACAATTTTTCATTCCAGTAAAAAGAGGTGCATGGTGTCCTTTAATCTCCTGCTTGCAGATGACAGCATAACGATCCAGAAGGTTGTTGAACTCATTCTTGCTGACGAGGACTGTGAAATCAGATCCGCGAATAACGGTGAAGAGGCCCTCTCCCTTCTCACATCTTTTCACCCGGATATCATTCTCGCTGATACAGACATGCCTGCAATCGACGGATATGCGCTCTGCGAACGGATCAAGCAGGAACCAGCAATGAACGCAATTCCTGTCATTCTCCTGACCGGTGCCTTCGAGCCGCTCGATGAAGAGCGTGCCCGGCAGGTGAGAGCCGATGATTACCTGATAAAACCATTCGAGGCGCAGGAGCTGATACAGAAAATCAATGAGGCATTGGCAGGGAAAGCATTCCCGGTTGAGAGCGAAGTCCCCTCCGAAGCCAGCCCCCTGTACCCCGGACAACTGCCGGCAGACGACGAAATCTGGGATAATGTTGAAGAGACTCCTGAGACGGTACCGGCAACCCCGCTGACAGGGGAAGAAGAGGCGGGAGCAAGTACTGAAGAGTTAATCAGTATTGCGGAGGAGGCTGAACATGAGGTATCCCCGGGTGCTGAAATGGTGCACGAGCCGGTGAGCGAAGAAATTCCGCCTGCTGAAAAGACAACGGGTCTTCCGGCGATGGAGCTGCTCTCAAGGGATGAACTCAGGGAACTATTCGAAAAATCATTCCGGGAAAGGCTATCGGCACTTCTCTCTTCTGCTGATCTGAAAGAAACCTTAATCGCGTCAATAACTCCTTTCATGAAGGATTCCGTCGATAAGATACTCTGGGACCTTACTCCTGAGCTTATCGAAAGAATGCTCAAAGAGATACTGAAAGGTTCGATTGAATCACTGACCACAGAGGTCCAGAAGGTTATATGGGAAACGGTGCCTGAACTCGCAGAGACAATGATCTCTCAGGAAATAGAGAGGATTAGGTCAGAATTTTAGACAAGGGTTTTCAACCAGAAGGCATCGAGGAGAAGTGGTATGCATACTGGATCTCGAAAGGGTATTTTAAACCGGATCCACGTTCCCAGTCTCCGTACTCCCTCGTAATTCCGCCTCCGAATGTTACCGGTTCACTCCACATGGGGCATGCCCTCAATACTGTCATGCAGGACGTCCTTGCCCGGTGGAAACGCATGTCTGGGTACGCGGTCCTGTGGGTTCCGGGCACTGACCACGCTGGCATTGCCACGCAAAATGTTGTTGAAAAACAGCTTGCAGCCCAAGGTATCGACCGTCATCAGATTGGCCGTGAAGCCTTTATCGAACAGGTATGGAAATGGAAGGCTGAATCAGGAGGAAAAATTCTCCACCAGCTGAAAAGGCTCGGCGCATCGTGTGACTGGTCGAGAGAGCGGTTTACCCTCGATGAAGGCCTGTCAAAAGCCGTACGCGAAGTATTTGTGCGGTTGCATGAGCAGGGACTGATATACCGGGATAACCGTCTTATCAACTGGTGTCCGCGATGTCACACAGCCCTCTCTGACCTTGAGGTGGAGCACGAAGAACTCGACGGGAAACTGACGTATATACGCTATCCCCTTTTTGATAAAAGCAGCAAACACATCACCGTCGCAACGACCCGTCCGGAGACAATGCTCGGTGACACTGCCGTGGCAGTGAATCCGTCAGATGACCGATACAGGGATGTAATCGGCAAAACGGTTGCCCTCCCTCTCACAAACAGACACATTCCGGTTATCGCAGACTCCGCGGTCGACCCTTCGTTCGGCACCGGTGCGGTCAAGGTAACCCCCGCCCATGATTTCAATGATGAGACGATCGCAAGGCGCCAGAATCCGCCCCTGCAATTTATTACAGTCATCGGAAAAGACGGCAGGATGACTGCAGAAGCAGGTGAGCGATATGCCGGCATGGACAGATATGCGTGCCGGAAACTCGTTCACGATGATCTCAGACAACTGCACCTGATTGCACAGGAAGAATCCCACCGGTATGCGGTCGGTCACTGTTATCGCTGCAAAACAATAACCGAACCCCTTTCAACGCCGCAGTGGTATGTTAATGTTCAATCCATGGCAAAGAATGCAATCAAAGCGGTCAGGGGAAAAAGAATCAGGATTATTCCTGACATGTGGGAAAATACCTATTTTGCATGGATGGATGATATCAAAGACTGGTGTATCTCCCGTCAAATATGGTGGGGACACCGTATGCCCGTATGGTACTGTCAGCAAATGCTGAATGAGAGCTGCAAGGCACAGCAAGGCACTGTTATATCGAGGGTTGAGCCGCAGAGCTGTCCCTACTGTGGTTCAGAGGTGTTGATCCGGGACGAAGATGTCCTCGACACCTGGTTCTCGTCCGCGCTCTGGCCGTTTTCCACACTCGGCTGGCCTGACCGGACCGATGACCTGAAAACCTTCTATCCGACCAGTGTACTCGTGACCGCTTTTGACATTATTTTTTTCTGGGTCGCGCGCATGATCATGATGGGCATACAATTCATGCAGGATGTGCCGTTCAGAGATGTTTACATCCATGCCATTGTGAGGGACAGCAAAGGCCAGAAGATGTCGAAATCAAAGGGAAATGTTTTGGACCCACTGATCATGATCGACAGATACGGCACGGATGCCTTCAGGTTCACCCTCGCTGCTTTTGCTGCACAGGGAAGGGATATCAAGTTTTCCGAGGACAGGGTCGAGGGCTACCGACATTTCGTAAACAAGCTCTGGAATGCCTCGCGCTTCATCATGATGAACACCGGTCAATTTCATCCTTCAGAGCCAACAACAAAAGGTACGCCGGTGCTCTCGCTCCCCGGCAGATGGATACTGAGCAGGCTTGCCGCAGCTGCTGAGGACATGGACACCGCTCTTCGGGAGTACCGGTTTAACGACGCGGTCAGCAGCATATATCATTTCATCTGGCATGAATTCTGTGATTGGTACATCGAGATGTCCAAAATCGAACTCCCGGACAGCCGGTTGTGCGAAGGGACCCGGTGGTGCCTCCTCACGGTCCTTGATACATCCCTGAGGCTTCTTCACCCCTTCATGCCCTTTGTTACCGAAGAAATCTGGCAGAAAATCAGGGAAACCGGGGTGCAGGGAATTTACCCGCATCCGGATATTCCGGAAAGCATCACGATCTCTGCCTATCCAAAGTCCCTTACGAGGGACTATTCTACTGAAGAGGAAATGTCCTTTATCATTGATACAGTCATGGGAATCAGAACTATCAGGGGAGAGCTGAATATCTCGCCGGCTCTCAAACTGTCTGTATCAGTCAAAACCCTTTCCAGCTCAGCAGAAACGGTATTGCGGGAGAATCTTCATTATCTGAAAACCCTTGCAAGGGCAGACGACGTAGCGGTTGGGCCAGAGATCAAAAAACCTGATTGTTCAGCAACCGCCATAAAGGGGTCCATGGAAATCTATGTCTACCTGAAGGGTGTCTTGAATATTGCAGCTGAAATCGATAGACTTAAGAAAGAAAAGGCAAAAGTCGATAAAGACCTTGTCATGCTGAACAGCAAGCTCTTTAATGAAGATTTTCTCGGGAAAGCGCCAAAGGAAATCATCGAAAAGGAAAAGGCAAAACACGAAGAAGTGAGCAGAATGAGAGACAAGATTACAGACAGTATAAACATGCTTAAAGAAGCGGAGGTTTAGAATGCAGAGAGAGGGGATGGAACTCGAGAAAAGTGACATAGAGTTAATCGAAGGTGAATTTATTACCATTAAACAGAGTACTGTTCGGTCTGTTGAAGGAGGGCACATCGAACTTCAGCAGGTCGGAGCGTTGAGTATAGACGGAGAAAAAATTGAGGTAACACAGGGGGCTTCAGGTATCCTGAAGGGAAATGATGTGAGTCTGAACCAAAGTATAAGCGCTGTTACTGCCGCAGACAATGTGGCGGTAAATTTTTCTTTCTCCCCCGTTACCATCTCACGGGAACAGATGACCATAAATCGGTCGGCTGTCGGGATGATGGCTGCCCGTGAAATAAACTCGGAGAATACTTCCGCATTTCTCGTTGTCGCAAATAAAGTTGAAGGAAATATCACAACACTCCTGGACTGGCGTTCTTCACTAGCCCTGGCTGCCGTCTTCGGAGGCCTGTGGGGCCTCTTTTCCGTCTTGTTCAAACGGAAATGACCTCATCCATTATCCCCTCAGGTGTTCTCGAAAGCATACGCCGGGCACTTGAAGAAGATATCGGACCAGGGGATATTACAACCTCACTCCTGATTCCCGATGAGGACATTTCCAGGGCACAATTCATTGCAAAAGACACCTTCATTCTTGCGGGAATCCCGTTTGCACGGGAGGTTTTTCGCATCCTCAGCCCCGCGGTGGAATGGATGTCCTTTTTTGATGATGGCGACAAAATCAGGAAAGGCGATGTAATCGCCGAGATTTCAGGTACAACCAGCGTCATCCTCACCGGTGAGAGAGTAAGCCTTAATATTCTGCAGCGGCTCTCAGGGATAGCGACTCTCACCAACAGGTATGTGGAAAGAATACAGGGGCTGAAAGCGCGAATTGCGGATACGAGAAAGACCGTCCCCGGAATGCGTTTCATGGAGAAATACGCTGTGAGAAAAGGCGGCGGGTACAACCACAGATTCGGACTCTTTGACGGAATTCTCATCAAAAATAATCACCTTGCAGCTGTAGGCAGTATTTCAGAAGCTGTCAAACGTGCAAAACAAGCACATCACCTCGCAAGGATTGAAGTTGAGGTAGAGAACCTTCACGATCTTATCCAGGCCGTTGAATCCGGTGCAGATATCGTCATGCTTGATAACATGTCCGTCAGCGACATGAGCAAGGCTGTCCAGATTGCGCAGGGAAAGGTTTTACTGGAGGCATCAGGCGGGATCAACCTCGATAACGTGAGGGAGATCGCGAGTACCGGCGTGGATATCATTTCTGTCGGCGCACTGACCCATTCTGCTTCCGCAGTTGACATCAGTATGCAATTAGTCAAATAATCTGATACATTGAAAATAATTTCGTCCGATACATTCATAAACAGCACTAACCAAGGAGCCGCATATGACAGTAAAGCAAATAAAGGAAATTGCCCGGCAAAAGCAGATCAAAGTCGGCAACATGAAAAAAGAAAATATCATCAGGGCAATACAAAGGGCGGAGGGAAACTTCGACTGTTTTGGGACCGCTGCTGCAGGCATCTGCAATCAGGTGAACTGCCTCTGGAGAGAAGACTGCCTTAAATAACAGATACCGCCCGTTTCTTGCTCACTGACCGGTTGCCTCTTTAATGCTCTTCGCAACAACCTTCATGAGCTGAGTAAGATTCTGTTTGCTGATCGTAAGAGGCGGCATAATGACAATGATGTTTCCAAGCGGCCTGATGAAGACGCCGTGTTCGCGGGCACGGTGTGCCACTTGCCATCCCATCTTCTCTTCCCAGTTATAGGGGCTCTTTGTTTCCCCGTCCTTCACAAGTTCTATCCCCGCCATAAAACCTGCGTTTCTGACATCCCCGACATGAGTCAGTTGCAGTATTTCCTGAAGATGCGTTTCAAGGAGCGCGATGTTGTCGCGGAGGGTTTCAATCACATTCTCTCTTTCGAAAAGGTCGAGGCATGCAAGCGCAGCAGCGCAGGCGAGCGGATTCCCCGTGTATGAATGGCCGTGGAAAAATGTTTTCAGTTCACTGAACTGCCCGAGGAATGCATCATAGATTTCATCAGTTGCGAGTGTTACCGCCAAAGGCATATATCCACCGGTTATTCCCTTCGACAAACAGAGAATATCAGGCACGACGTCTTCATGCTCGCAGGCAAACATTTTCCCGGTTCTTCCGAAACCGGTTGCAACTTCATCAGCAATCATCAGGATATTGTATTTACTGCACAATTCTCTCACACCTCTCAGATATCCTGGAGGTGAAGCAATCATTCCTCCTGCAGCCTGAATGAGCGGTTCAAGAATCAGCCCCGCGATTTCCTCCGAATGGTCATGGAGGATTGTGTCCATCTCCTGAAGACATGCTAAATTGCAGCCGGGAAACGCCTTGCCGAGTTCACACCGGTAGCAGTAGGGAGAGGGTGCCTTATACGCATGAAACAGCAATGGTTCGAATGTTTTATGGAATATGTCAACGCCTCCGACACTTACCGCTCCGATCGTATCTCCGTGATAGGCATTTTTGAGGGACAGGAAGCTATTCCTGCCGTCAATGCCTTTATGCTTCCAGTATTGAAAGGCCATTTTTAGGGCAACTTCGACCGCGGTCGAACCGTTATCGGAATAGAAGACCTTATGAAGAGAAGTAGGCGCTAAATGCACTAGCTTTTCCGCAAGGTTAATTGCAGGGACATTACTGAGCCCCAGCAATGTGCTGTGTGCTATCCTGTCAAGCTGTTTCCTGATTGCATCATCGATCTCCTTTTTTCGATGCCCGAAGAGGTTAACCCACAGTGAAGAAACCCCGTCGAGATACCACCGGCCATATGAGTCTTTTATGAAGCAATCCCTGCCCTCAGTAATGACAAGAGGAGGTTCCTCCAGCCACTCCTTCATCTGGGTAAAGGGATGCCAAATGTATTGCCTGTCAAGCTCTTCGAGCTTTCTGTTGTCTTCAGATATACCCATGCCAAACGATAAGAAAATTTAAAGCCATATCGTTATAATTCTGTCAATACCCGCATAATCCTTTCTCAAAGTAGTATGCCCATATCCCGCTGCCTTTGCAATTTCCTGCACCGCATCTGTCTGACCCATACCCATTTCAAACATGACAAGGCCTTTACTGCGCAGATACTTTTTCGCTTCAGGAATTATTATCTTGAAGTAATCGAGCCCGTCTTCTCCCCCGTTGAGGGCATCAACAGGCTCCCAGTCCTTCACTTCGGGTTGCAAGTACTTTATCTCAGCAGTCCTGACATAGGGAGGATTCGATATGATCAGTTCGAATGCCGGACACGAGAGGTGAGATGCGAGTTTTTCCGCAAGAGGCTCAAAGAAGGAACCTTTCAAAAATGTGACGTTTTGAATGCCGTTGGCCCTTGCATTTTCTTCGGCATAGTGAATTGCGGTTTCTGATGTATCGGTACCGTAAACTGCAGAACCCGGAAATGCTTTCGCAAGAGCAAGCGCAATGCATCCGGTGCCGGTGCAGAGATCAAGAAATCTGAGTTGTGAGTCGTGAGCTTCGAGTTTCGCAATCGACCCAACAGCTTCTTCAACCAATAATTCCGTCTCAGGCCGTGGGATGAGAACACCCGGCCCTACCCTTATTACAAGACCATGGAATTCTGTGTACCCGAGAACATACTGGAGTGGCTCCCTTTGGGCTCTCCTCTGAAGGTACGTTTCGATGTGCTGCATCACTTTCTCCCCGATCTCGGGATTGTCCCGGAATAGGTTCATGCGATTCATCCCGAGACAATGAGCAATGATCTCCTCAGCTTCATTCTGCGGATTACCGATGTCGGCGTGCAGCAGCAACTCACGGGCATCCCGAAGTTTAACGAGGGCTCTCATGCATATCACGCCGGGCGGAACTTGTCATGGTTCATTTCGCTCGATCCATACTTCACCGCTCACTGAGCCGTTACAATCAGCACAAAACCTGCGAGCATTATTATAGCCCCCGCAAGTCTCTCTTTGATATGCTTTTCTCTGAAGAGAAAATACCCGTACAGTACGCCTATGAGGACACTTATTCTCTTAAGGGAAATCATATACGCGACATTTGTGAGGCTGATAGCTGTCATATGGGAAACTACCATGATTCCGTAGAACATCCCTGGTACAAAGAGTTCCCGGTAGTATTTATTCGTGACAAATTGTCTTATATCATGCCTTCCTTTCCATAAGGCAACCGGTGCAAGAAAGAGGGTCAAAAATATAACATATATTGCACCAAAAAAGAGCGGAGACGAATGTATGATTGCCATTTTTCCGAGAGACGAAGTAACGCTGTAAATCAGAGCGACGCCTATCATGAGGACAGAACCTTTCTCCTTTGCGATAGCTTTGATGGGATTAAGGATCCCCTTCTGAAACTCATGGAAATGGAGAACATAACTTCCACCTGCGAGGAGAAAAATTCCAGTTACACCTTGTAAAGAGATTTTTTCTCCGAGTATTGCATATGAGACAACAATAACGAAAACAGGGGTGAGAGACAGAAACGGAAGTGTCAGACTGAGCGGAGAGAGTCTCAATGCCTTTATATAGAGAATTACTGAGATTATTTCGAGAGGTAAGGCGATGATAAAGGCTATGAAAAATTCAAGGTCAAGATGTGGCCGTGGGAGCACTATAAGAAAAGCAACGAGAACAGGGATCGAAAAAAGAAGTCTGAACCATGCAACAAGATATTCGTTATGTACCTCGAGAGTTCTCTTCGTAAGTGCATCACTCGTAGCAAGTGTGAATGCAGAAACAAGCGACAAAAGTATCCATAAAGGTGCCATGCATAATAATAGTACTGCAAAACGCTAACTTTATGAAATATTTATATTTTTTATCAATTGACTAATTCTTCAAGATGTGGTATACATGAGACAAATTAATCACTGTAA
Source organism: Thermodesulfovibrionales bacterium (assembly GCA_963715195.1). Taxonomy (GTDB): domain Bacteria; phylum Nitrospirota; class Thermodesulfovibrionia; order Thermodesulfovibrionales; family SM23-35; genus JALHSV01. The sequence continues at coordinate 44,621 of CAVQRT010000003.1, forward strand.
GAAACTGGATTCATACGTAGCCTGTAAGTAATAAGGATGCATTTAACATAGTGTTATGGCAAAGTCATTGTATTAATAATCAAAGAAAGGAGGGTATTCATGAGTATTGTAACACGCAGAGACTTTTTGAAAATCTCTGGGGTGGCTGCAGCAGGACTGACCCTGAGTCAACTCGGATTTGACCTCACGGCTGCGGAAGCTCCATGCCGCTGAACTTCGAACAGTCTCTTCGCATCAAAGGAGCAAAGGAAACTCCTTCCATATGCTGCTATTGTTCAGTCGGATGTGGAATTTTGGTATCAACAGATGCAAAGGGAACGGTTATAAATGCAGAAGGTGACCCCGATCATCCAATCAGCGAGGGTGCTTTATGCGCAAAAGGCGCCTGCAGCCTACCAGATTGCGGTCAATGATAACCGTCTGAAGAAAGTGCGCTACCGGGCTCCGAACAGTGATAAGTGGAAAGAGGTGAGCTGGGAGTGGGCACTGGACAAAATCGCAGCAAATATCAAGAAGAGCAGGGACAAAAGCTTTGTCGAGAAGAACAAAGACGGCAAAGTTGTAAACAGAACCGATGGGATAGCATCAGTCGGAAGTGCAGCGCTGGACAACGAGGAATGCTGGCTGTATCAGACGTTCCTCAGATCGCTCGGCCTCGTATATATTGAGCATCAGGCCCGCATATGACACAGCGCCACGGTAGCGGCTCTGGGAGAGTCGTTCGGACGCGGCGCAATGACAAACCATTACATTGATTTCAGGAATTCTGATGTCATCCTCAACATGGGCGGTAATGTGGCGGAAAATCACCCGGTTTCCTTCAAATGGGTTCAGGCTGCACGCGAGAAAGGTTCAACATTCATCCATGTAGATCCCCGTTTTACCAGGACTTCTTCGAAAGCTGATATCTATGCCCGGCTCCGCTCAGGAACGGATATCGCATTTCTCGGCGGCATGATAAAGTATATCCTCGACAATAATCTTTATGATGATTTTTATGTCAAAAACTATACGAATGCACCATTCATGTTAACCGATAAGTATAGTTCTTCTGACGGTTTGTTTGCTGGGTATGACCCTACGAAACGGTCGTATGATAAATCGTTCTGGGCCTTCGAGAAGGATGAAAAAGGAATCCCCAGAAAAGACATGTCTCTCAATGATGAGAGGTGCGTATTCCAGCACCTCAAGAAACATTACTCCCGGTACACCATGGAAAAGGTTGTCACCATAACGGGAACCCCGCAAGAAGATCTGGAGACGGTATATAAAACATATGCTGCAACAGGCGTCCCTGAGAAATCAGCGACTATTCTTTACGCAATGGGATGGACGCAGCATACTGTCGGAACTCAGAATATCCGTGCCATGGCTATGATCCAGCTCCTCCTCGGGAATATGGGGATAGCCGGAGGTGGAGTGAATGCCCTCCGCGGCGAATCGAATGTTCAGGGTTCAACGGACCATGCGCTCCTGTTCCATATTATTCCCGCTTACATGCCTACTCCGAGAGCTAAATGGCAGACCCTCGCAGACTATAATGCAACGACACCCAAGACCAGCGACCCAAGAAGCGCAAACTGGTGGCAGAACAGACCCAAGTATATAGCTAGCCTTTTGAAATCCATGTTTGGCGACAAGGCTTCAAAAGACAATGATTTCGGTTATTCCTGGCTGCCGAAGCTTGAGGATACGCAGAACGCATCCTGGTTAGTGTTATTCGATGAAATGTATAAAGGGAAGTTCACCGGTTTGTTTGCCTGGGGGATGAACCCTGCCTGTTCAAGCGCAAACGCAGGTAAAGCGAGAGAAGCTCTCACAAAACTCGACTGGATGGTGAATGTGAATCTTTTTGACAATGAGACAGGCTCATTCTGGAAGGGACCGGGAATGGATCCGAAGAAGGTCAAGACCGAGGTCTTCCAGTTCCCCTGTGCTGCATTTATGGAAAAGGAAGGGAGCATATCACAATAGCGGCCGTTGGAGTCAATGGCGATGGAAAGCGGCAAATCCACCCGGGACAGGCGATGCCGGACAGTGAGATCATGTATGCACTCATGAAGAAAGTGAAGGCACTGTATGAAAAAGACAAAGGGGCTTTTCCTGATCCTATTCTGAACCTGAAATGGGACTACGAAACAAGCCGAAAGTTTGATATCCACAAAGTTGCGAAAGAGATTAATGGATACGATCTTGCGACTGGTAAACTGGTAGCTAACTTTACCAAATTGAAAGATGACGGAACAACTTCTTGCGGGAATTGGCTCTTCTCAGGTAGTTACACAGAAGACGGGAACATGGCAGCCCGCAGGAAGAAAGACGATCCCACTGGCCTGGGTCTTTTCCCGCAATGGGCATGGTGCTGGCCGGTCAACAGGCGTATTATTTACAATCGTGCCTCAGTTGATCTGGAAGGAAAACCGCGTAATCCGGCAAAGGCCATTGTAAAGTGGGATCTTGAAGCTAAAAAATGGATAGGTGATGTTCCTGACGGCGGATGGCCTCCGATGGGCACAGATGGATACTACCCGTTTATCATGAAACCGGACGGGGTTTCTTCAATCTTCGGTTCGGGTCTGGCAGACGGTCCGTTCCCTGAGCATTATGAGCCGCTGGAGTGTCCGATTGAAAAGAATATTATGTCCAGCCAGAGGATAAATCCTGTCATAAAGATATTTGAGGGCGGACCGGATACTTTCGCAACATGTAATCCGAAGTACCCCTTCGTATGCACTACATACAGGGTAACAGAACACTGGCAGACGGGAGTTCTCACACGCTGGTTACCCTGGCTAATCGAAGTTGAACCCCAGATATTCTGTGAGATAAGCCAGGAGCTTGCTAAATTGAGAGGGATCGAAAACGGTGACAAGGTGCTCGTGGAAACCTCTCGCGGCAAGGTGGAAGCAACCGCGATGGTTACCTTACGATTCAAACCTTTCGTGATCGCAGGCCAGACGGTCCATCAAATTGGGCTTGCCGTGGCACTTTGGCTGGCTCCATCCGAAGGACGGCGGTGACAGTGCAAACTTGCTCACCCCGACAGTCGGTGATCCAAACACAATGATACCCGAGTCAAAGGCATTCATGGCAAACGTGACAAAAATAACGGCTAAAAAAGCCGCGAAAGCCTAAGGGAGGTGAGATACTATGGCCGATAAATCATTTTTTGTAGATACGACAAAATGTACAGCCTGCAGAGGGTGTCAAGTAGCTTGCAAGCAGTGGAATATGAATCCTGCAACAAAGACCTTGCAAAGAGGAACCCATCAAAATCCGGAAGATCTCTGCTTTGTCACGTACAAACTGGTCAGATTCAGTGAATTTGAAGAAAACGGGAAGCCGGTATGGTATTTCTTTTCAGACCAGTGCAGGCATTGCACTACTCCGCCCTGCAAACTAGTTGCCGAGTCGCTCAATGTAAAAGCCATCACCCAGGACGAAGCGACGGGCGCTGTTCTCTATAACCCGAGGATGAAAGTCAAAGAGAAGGATTTCAAGGAAATACGCGGAGCCTGCCCCTGGGACATTCCCCGATGGGACCCAAAGACCCAGGGTATGGCAAAATGCACCATGTGCATCGACCGGATCAAGGAAGGCCTTCTGCCGGCCTGTGTAAAAACCTGCCCGACCGGCGCTCTGAATTTCGGGGATAGGGATAAAATTCTCGCTATGGCAAAAGAACGTCTCGGGGAAGTCAAAAAGAAATACCCAAAAGCTGAACTCCTGAATCACGATTTCGTACGCACCATCTTCCTTGTGGTTGACGACCCTAAGAAGTATCATAAATTCGCTGAGGTCAGCGATGAGACGGTCATTGCATCGCTGAGCAGCATTGCGGTACCGGTAGGGTAAATCGAAAATAAACCGTTTTAAAAAAAACGGCTTGTTCCCTGCTTTTTCCGGAGCAAGCCGTTTTTTTGTACCTAAGGAGTATTCTATGAACCAGTCGTTTTCCGGGAAAAAAGAACGTATTGATTTTCTGATAGCGAAGAAGCCTGAATATGCGGATATCCTCCGTTTTTATGGGGACATATTCGAGCTTCAATCAGGCGCCTCCCCCCGTCTGTACCTGAAACTACCCAAACCCGAAAAAACCTTTATTGATATCGGGGAAAAGGAAGGTTTTCCCCTCATCAGCAGGGATGACTTCATGATTGACCTTTCGGCCTCGTCCTCACTGTTCGAATCAATATGCAATACTGCGAAACATGCAAATGAAAAGATGCACACCACTATTCAAATCCTTGAGGATGCTTTTGCTGTCAATGCCCTCAGACATGAAGAGCTGCTAAAACGTCATGCGGACGATGCATATCTTAATTCCGTCATACGGGATTTCAACGTCGACAAGTCTATCCTGAAATTTCTGATCCATGTGAGTATTTATCCCTCGCTTCGCGCCCATGCTGAAATGCTGAAGGACCAGATAGATATGAAAAAATGGCTTAGAGGATATTGCCCGATATGCGGTTCACCTCCTCTCATATCGCAATTCAAATCTGAAGGACATCGTTTCTATCTCTGTTCATTCTGCGGATTTGAATGGCCGGGTGAACGCTTGAAATGCCCCTTCTGCGAGAACTCCGACCACACGAAACTCCACTATTTTTACGCCGAGGGGGATGAAGCACACAGGGTAGACCTTTGCGATAACTGCAATCAATACATTAAGACTGTTGACAGCCGCACATTAAATTATGAACCAGACCTTGATCTGGAGGATATCGTTACTATCCACCTCGACATCCTCGCATCAGAAAAGGGCTATAAGCGGCCGGTTGCTTCCCCCTGGGGGCTTTGAACCCAGGTTAGAGTCTCTTTTTCCCATTAATCGTTGATAAAGCAGAAGGGATCTTTTTCTTCAAAAATATTCCGGCCGAGGCTGTGTGCGACTGCAAGACACCCTCCGCAGACCGGATGGAGCTTACAGGCATGGCACGCTGTGCATCCGGCACGATATCGTTGTGCCTGAGGGGAGTCATAAATATCAGCAATACTCTGATGAAAGATGTTCCCGAGAGGTGACGGGAATTTCCTGCATGCATGTACCTCACCATCTGAAAGCACTGCGAGGAAATTAAAGGCGGCTCCGCAGCCGAATGTGGTGCATCCCCCAAATGCTTCGAAGCCCTGCTTATACCAGCGAATACTCAACATGTTGTCTTTCAGGCCAAGAACGGGATACTTCTGAATTGCCTTTTCATAATCATCCAGAAACCTGAGATATTCTTCCTTGTCAGGCAGAGAAAGATGTGCACCTTCTCCGACCATCGAAAGCCTGTTGAAGTGGAACCGGTCCGCGCGTTTATTGAGGATCTCTGCAAGAGGAAGGATATCGTTCATATTGGTTTTTGTGAGGGTCAGCATTACCATCGAAAATATATTCAGATCCCTGAGCAGATCGAGGAATTCTATGGTACGCCTGAAATGGCCCTTCCCCCGCATAAAGTCATCCAGTTCCTGCAGTCCTTCAAGGCTCACCTGAAAATGTGTCGGTTTCTGAATGGAAAGCAGTTCTTCAATTTTACCTCTTTCGGTGGGGTTCCCGAGGATGCCGATGCTGAATCCCCTCTCCGAAGCTGCTCGGTATAATTCAGGAAAATGAGGATACAGAAAGGGATTGCCGCCGGTAAAGCTTACCGCTTTCACGACATGTCTGTCCCGGCAAAACCTGCGGACATCGTCAAGGATTCGTATGCCCTGTTCCAGACTCATCGGCGAACGCGCGCTCCGGTCATAACAATGCCGGCAGTGAAGGTCGCATGCCTGGGTAATGTGCCACTGCAGAGTAAAGCTGTGCGATGAGAGAAAGCTTTCGTCAATGTAGTCATTGGCAGAGAATACTGATGGATCACGGACGATTTGCGAAGGCGGGGAGAGGAGGATGCCTTCTTGGACAGCCTCATCAATAATACTATCAATCAGTCCAACCGGTGTATGTCCTTCTGCTGCTGCCATTTCATGATCTATGTTCTCTTCCGTGATCTTCAGGGCAAGGAGATCACTCTGGGATGCCACCCGGTATCTCACTTTTCTTTCCAGCAGATCTTTCCAGACAAGGACAAGTTCACTACCTGGCTCCGGCTCAGAATGCACAGTTTTGCTCTCCGGAGTGAGAAGAGAAAGGAGATTTTTCCAGGAGAGGTCCACCAGTCTTAACGTCGGATTCATACAGACCTCGGTGGGGTCTTCCGGACCGCTGACATCACTGCCGCGAACGTCATGAATAGTGTATTCGAGGCGGGCGAGATCAGGGAGAAATGTGGGCATTCCCTGTTCACCCGCCTGAATTAAAATTTGCTTCAGTGATTCAGGTTCATACGGCAATTTTACTTCGCGGATTAACCTGTCCCATCTTTCCGAACCGACAATTGAACGGCACGTTGTATAGATATCGGCATGCGCTACTTCCTGAAATGTTTTCATACAGTTGATGATAGCATAGTGCCAACTGCACTATTTTTTCCCTGTTCAACTGCTCGGAGCAGGGGCTTCCTTGGCCGGTGCAGTTGTTGTCTCAGTTTGTGCCGGGGCTTTGTCCTGGCCCGCCGGAGGCGGTTGCTGCTCAGTCTTACAACCAAAACTTACTCCGGTCAGGAGACCGGCAACGCTGAGACCTGCGAGGATCTTTTTGAAATCCTGTTTGTTCATTCTTTCACCTCCTTTTTCAGTTATTGTGTCTATCCATCAAGGATAGAGTGTAATGAGGAGATAGGTTGCGCCAAAACTATATAGAAAAACTATCTTTCCTGTTTTATTTATAGATGAAGAATATCAACTAAGGGATTTCCTGTCAAGGATGCGTATGAATTGCAATATATATATTTCCACAGTATTATGAAACGGTAGAGATATAGTGCCGTTTCTAAACCTTGGGATAATATGAGCAGGACATCATTGAAAAGAATACTCATCGCAGCAGTAATAGTGGGTATTATTGTCGTATTCAAGATTTTTAATCTTGGTGAGTATTTCACCCTTTCGTATATAAAAGCTTCACAGCAGATATTTGAAGCCCTCTACAGCGAGCATAAACTCCTTGTTATTGGAAGTTATATGCTGATCTATATTCTTGTGACATCACTGTCCTTGCCGGGTGCCGCCGTCATGACGCTGGCCGGAGGAGGGATGTTTGGTTTGTTGCTGGGGACCGTTATTGTTTCCTTTGCAAGCACCATCGGGGCAACCATGGCTTGCTTTGTCTCCAGATTCATACTGCGGGACTGGTTACAGGGAAAGTTCGGCGACAAACTGAAAACGGTGAACGAAGGCATTGAGAGAGAAGGAGTTTTTTATCTGTTTACTCTTCGCCTCATTCCTGTCTTCCCATTCTGGCTTATCAACCTTCTAATGGGACTGACAAAGATGCCATTGAAGACATTTTACCTGATTTCACAGGTGGGCATGCTTCCCGGAACCATAGTGTATGTGAATGCAGGAAAGGAGCTTGCCAAGATTGAATCTCTTTCGGGTATCCTCTCCCCCGGTCTCATCCTGTCATTTGTGCTTCTCGGACTTTTCCCGATAATAACAAAAAAATTACTCACCTTCTATAAAACGAAGAAATCAAGGAATACTTAGTTCAGTCACAAGGAGGTCGGAAATGGCACAGTATGATTTTGATATAGGCATTCTCGGAGGAGGATCTGCCGGACTTACGGTTGCGTCAGGGGCTGCCCAGTTTGGGGCTAAGACCCTTCTCATCGAAAAGGAGAATCAACTTGGGGGAGATTGCCTTCACTATGGATGTGTGCCGAGCAAGACACTGATCAGGACTGCTCATATCTACCATCTTATGAAGCACGCTGAAAAATACGGTCTTCCGCGTACCGACATCATACCGGTGGATTTCCAGGTCATTGCAGGAAGAATTCAGTCGGTAATTCGCACCATACAGGCGCATGACTCGAAGGAAAGGTTTTGCAAGCTTGGGGCCAGGGTTGAATTCGGCAATGTACAATTTACGGATGAACATGCAGTTCGGTTGAATGGTGAGATGTTTTCTGCTAAGCATTGGGTTATTGCCACGGGGTCGTCTCCACTTATCCCGCCAATAGCAGGAATTGATAACACATCATATATTACTAACAAGGAACTCTTTTCACTGAAAACCCTTCCCAAATCTATGATCGCAATCGGCGGCGGCCCTATATCAATCGAGATGGCTCAGGCGTTCAGTCGTTTGGGGACAAAGGTGACCGTAGTTGAACTTGCGAATCAGATTCTGGGGGCTGAAGACAAAGACATGGCTGAACATCTCATGAGCATCCTGATTTCAGAAGGGATAACGTTTCATCTGGGCTCTCTGCCTATCAGTACAAAAGACCTTGGCAATGAAAAAGAGATGGTTATTAAAAATGCTGAGGGCAATACCATAAGCCTGAGGGCCGAAACAATCCTTGTTGCCGTCGGAAGAAAGGCAAACCTGCAGGGCCTTGGGCTCGAAGATATATCGGTGGAAACCGACAAAAAAGGCCTGAAGATAGACGAAAGGCTCAGGACAAATCATAAGCACATCTTTGCTGCAGGAGATGCGACTGGTTCTTATCAGTTTACCCATGCAGCAGGATACGAAGGTGGTATAGTCCTCAGCAACGCTATTCTTCATCTGCCGAGAAAAGCGGATTATACCCATCTGCCGTGGTGCACCTATACAGATCCTGAACTTGCCAGCATCGGAATGAATGAAAAACGGGCTGCTGCTGCAGGCATCTCCTATTCAGTCTGGACTGAAGAATTTCGAACAAACGACCGGAGCCTTGCAGAAGGCGAAGAGACAGGGAAAATAAAGCTTCTCCTCGATGAAAAGGAAAAGCCCCTGGGTATCCAGATACTCGGCCCTAGCGCCGGGGAACTCATCAGCGAGTGGGTTGCGGTCATAAACGGGAATGTAAAACTTTCAGTCATCGCGTCAGCTATCCATCCTTATCCTACCCTTGGTGAAATAAACAAAAAGGTCATCGGAACGTTTTTTTCCGGTAAAATCTTTTCAAAAAAAGTTAAATGGGCGTTGAAATTCTTCTTTAATCTAAAAGGAAGGGCTTGTCAGGAATAACGAAAGAGGTGTGTTCAGGGTTTTTCCATGGGGGGATGATATGATAAAATTGATTTTTTGTAACGGGTAGGTTGTTCTCCCGATTGCACTTACATGACGAGAAATATGAACAGAATAACAGTGGTTATGCCTGTATTGAATGAAGAAGTCGTCCTGAACGAAACGCTCTCTTCACTTCACCTTTCAGATCACGAAGAATTGATAGTTGTTGATGGAGGAAGCACTGATAATACGGTCTCAATCGCACATACCTTTACCGATAAGGTCTATATCACCAAACGAGGGAGAGGTCATCAAATGAATTTTGGTGCGGCAAAGGCAGATGGAGATATACTGCTTTTCCTTCATGCTGACTGTATCCTGCCTCGTGAAGGGTTCGGGTTAATCAGAACTGTGCTGCAAGATAAGGAGATATCGGCAGGCGCTTTCGACCTCAGCATTGTTCATCCTAAATTGCGTTTTCGGATAATCGAGTATGGTGCAAATCTGAGATCACGAATGACGTCGGTTCCTTATGGCGACCAGGGTTTATTTATGAAACAGGAGGTTTTCGAGCAGTCGGGGGGATTTCCAGATATACCAATTATGGAGGATATTGAGATATCCAAAAGGCTCAAGAAGGCAGGGAAGATAGTTTTTGTAAGGCCGCCCATAAAGACATCGCCAAGGAGGTGGTTAAAAGAAGGACCGGTATTCACTACGTTGAGAGACTGGGCAATTGCGGTTTCGTTTGCGTTCTTTAAGATATCGCCACATAGACTGATAAAGTACTATGAAGATGTTCGATGAGAACAAACACGAGAAAACTTTGAAGATATGCAGATATGAGATGCGGATCATAGTATGAAATCCTGCTTGGTAAACCTATTTGCCCTTTCCTTTTTTCTCAGCCTTCTCGTTTTACCTCAGATTTACGCCGAGGATGGAAATATCCTGATCCATGAAGATTTCCATAATCTTGAAAATTGGGGGCCCTTCTATTTCCCGAAGATCAAGAAACATACCCAGTACACTGTCATAGAAGAAGATCGTAAAACATATCTGAAAGCAGAAAGTAATGCATCCGCATCAGCGATAATCTATAAAAAAGAATTCAATATATATGAATATCCAAGGATGAGATGGAAATGGAAGATAGACAACATATACCACAAAGGAAATGTAAAGGAAAAATCCGGTGATGATTATCCTGTCCGTGTCTACGTTATATTTAAATACGACCCGGACAAGGCGACTTTTGGACAGAAGATCAAATATGGCTTAGCCAAAAAAATTTACGGTGGGTATCCTCCGCATAGCAGTCTCAATTACATCTGGGCGAACAGAACCGACGAGAAGGGGATAGTCACAAATCCTTACGCAGATGAGGCAAAGATGGTAATACTCGAGGCTGGTCCCGAAAAGATCGGTTTATGGGTACAAGAGGATGTTCATATCGTTGACGATTACAGAAAAGCATTTGGAACTGATCCCCCGGCAATTGCCGGCATTGCGGTCATGAACGATTCAGACAACACGGGAGAAAGTTCCGTTTCGTATATTGAGTATATTAATATCTTTAAAAAATAACATCGCATAAGAAAGAAATGGGAGATCAATGCAACTAGGATATGTAGGTTTAGGAAAAATGGGGTTCAATATGGTCGAGCGCCTTCTCGAGAAGAAGCATGAGGTTGTTGTTTTTGACAAGAACGTAGAATCCGCAAGGAACATTTCAGTCAAGGGAGCTCATCCTGCAGATTCAATTCAGTCACTGGTATCAGCTCTGGCTCCAACTCGGCTTATCTGGATGATGGTTCCGCATCAAGCAGTCGACAGAGTACTTCAGGAACTGCGCTCCTTCCTTCAAAGAGGTGATACCGTAATTGATGGAGGAAATTCTCCGTACAAGGAATCCATGAGGCGTTTTCAGGAATTGAATAAGAGCGGAATAGACTTCTTAGATGCCGGTGTGAGCGGCGGTCCATCAGGAGCGCGAAATGGAGCCTGTATCATGGTAGGCGGCAAAAAGGAAATTTTCAGAAGATACAAAAATCTCTTCCGGGATTTGGCGTGTAAAGGCGGGTATGCATTTATGGGAAGCCCCGGAGCTGGACATTTTGTCAAAATGGTGCATAATGGAATCGAATATGGGATGATGCAGGCTCTGGCAGAGGGGTTTGCCGTAATGAAGGCCTCTCCTTTTAATCTGGACTTAACGAAAATAGCTAATCTTTATAACCATAAAAGTGTTATTGAATCAAGACTGGTCGGATGGCTCCAAAAGGCATTTGCCCAACATGGTGAGAACCTGGATGACATTTCAGCGACAGTATCGCACAGCGGAGAAGGTTCATGGACAGTCGATGCTGCAAAGGAACTTGGAATCCCTGTGCCGGTAATTGAGGGCTCACTGAACTTCAGAATACAATCTCATGCTAATCCAGGGTATACGGGACAGATTCTCTCTGCCGTGCGAAATCAATTCGGGGGGCATGAGGTATTCAGGAAATCTTCATGAGGATACTACTATGCATGAGAGACAGTATTTTTCCTCAGATTGGAATGCATTAATTCAATGATGAAAGATTCCAACGAACAGACAGAAAGTCAGCCACAGTTTCACACATTCGGTGCGTGTCAAATAGAAATCTTAAGATCCTTTTCTCTGATTATCTTCGGTGCCTCGGGGGATCTTGGGAAAAGAAAGCTCATGCCCGCACTCTATCATTTATTTCAAGACGGCCTTCTCCCGGATAATTTTTTTATTTACTGCACCGACCGGATTGAAATGAATATCGAACAATATCGTGAATTAATCAAAAATGCAGTGGAGTCTGCCATCCCGAAAGATTTTAAACCCTCCAAGTGGTTGAAATTCGCAAAAAGATTGTATTATTCGTCGTTCAATTATTCCGATCAGAATTCCTACAAAAGACATCTGAAAGAAAAGCTTCCCTCTTTGGAAAACAGACACCGTACAAACGGAAACCGCGTTTTCTACTTGGCCATACCACCATCAATTCTTGAAAGTGTCATTGTAAATCTCGGTGAAGCGGGTTTATCAGTCGAAGAGAAGGGATATTCTCATGTTGTCATCGAAAAACCATTTGGCCGAAGTTTTGAAACAGCAAGAAAGTTGAATAAAGCCCTGACAAAGTATTTCGAAGAAAAACAGATCTTCCGAATAGACCATTATGTTGCAAAAGAGACCGTGCAGAATATGCTCATGTTCCGCTTTGCAAATTCTATCCTTGAGCCGCTCTGGAACAGAAGGTACATAGATCACATACAGATAACTGCTTCAGAAACGCTCGGCGTGGAACACAGAGCAGGTTATTATGAAGAGTCTGGTGTCATACGGGATATGTTTCAAAGTCATATCTTTCAGCTTCTCGCTGTGACAGCCATGGAACCGCCCGTGGCATTTAAAGCAGATTTTGTCAGGGATGAAAAGATCAAGGTCTTCCGATCAATGAGGCCTTTTCCGACCGACAGGCTCCATGATGTCATCGCGGTCGGACAATACGGGAAAGGCACTATCAATGGAAAGCCTGTTGCAGGCTACCGGGAAGAGCCGGGAGTTGCTCCAAAATCCACTACGTCTACCTTTGCGGCAATGAAGGTACTGATAGATAACTGGAGATGGAATGGGGTGCCTTTCTACCTCCGCTCAGGCAAGAGGCTCCCGGTCAGGAAAACCGAAATTTCTATACATTTCAAGCAGGTTCCGCACATGATGTTTATAAAGGTTATGGATGAATTCATTGAACCGAATGAGCTTGTGTTCAGGTTGCAGCCGGAAGAAGGTATCAGTCTCAACTTGCAAACAAAAAAACCGGGTACGAAGGTATGCCTGAATCCGGTCCAGATGGATTTTTCTTACCAGAAAGATGTATTCCTCGATGCTTACGAGTGGGTATTGCTCGACTGCATACTTGGAGATCAGATGTTATTCCTGAGGCAGGAAGGAGTCGAAGAAACATGGTCTCTGCTTACACCGGTAATCGACCAACTCGAAGCTACAACAGAAGCTACAAAGTTTCCTAACTATGCTGCCGGTTCATCCGGACCTGATGATGCGAGGGTATTGATCGAAAAGGACGGACGTGTCTGGAGAACTCTCATTGCCGAGAAACCTCCTGAACGCGTCAATATTTTCGGACCCAGAGGCCATCAGCCGTAAGGCCGGCGAAATATATTTTTGGGTCTCCCGGAAAAATGATGATGCATACGATTATTCTTTCAGGAGATATCGGTGTGACAAAAACCGGCCAACGAAGAGAAGAATCAGCGTTTCAACAGGGAAACTGTTATGCAAAACGGACGCCCTTGCGTCCTCTTTCTATCTGTCCGATAATGAAAGCTGGGTATCCTGACTGATTCAGCAGCGAAACTGCTTTTCCGGCCGCCCGCGTTGAGACGATCACGACATACCCTATCCCCATGTTAAACGTCTTTTTCATCTCATCTTCAGGGACATTCCCCAATTTCCGGATAAGGCTGAAAACAGGCGGGACAGGCCATGACCCGATTTGAAGAACAGCTCTCATATATTTTGGCAATATTCTCGGCAGGTTGCCCGGTATCCCCCCTCCGGTAATATGCGCCATTCCTTTTATCTGAATAGCATCTTTAAGGGATTCAAAAGCCTTCACATAAATTCGCGTTGGTTTTAGCAATTCGTCCCCGAGTCTTGCACCGATCTCGGGAAGGTAAGCCGACACGTTCATCTTCTTCAAATCGAAAAAGAGTTTTCTGACGAGCGAAAAACCATTGCTGTGGAGACCGTTTGAGGCGATGCCAATGATCGAATCACCCTCCCTTATCGAAGACCCGTCAATAATCTTATGCCGGTCTACAACGCCAACAGCAAAACCCGAAAGATCGTATTCATCCTCTGCGTAAAAACCCGGCATTTCAGCTGTCTCACCACCGATAAGTGAGCATCCTGACTGCCTGCATCCACCCGCGATACCTTTCACAATCTGCACTGCCTGTTCAGATTTCAGTCTGCCGGTCGCAAGGTAATCGAGGAAAAACAATGGCTCGGCACCACTCGTGAGAATATCATTCACGCACATAGCAACAAGGTCTACCCCCACGGTATCATGCTTATCCATCATAATAGCAATCTTCAGTTTTGTACCGACCCCGTCTGTCCCGCTCACGAGAACAGGGTTTTTGTACTTGCGGGTATCGAGCTTGAACAGTGCGCTGAATGAACCGATATCTGTTATAACCTCAGGCCTGAACGTTTTCCTGGCCAGTGGAGAGAGTAGCCTGACAAACTGCTCTCCTTCATCAACATCTACACCTGACTTCTTGTAGGTAAGCTGTTTCATTTTTTCTTATCCTCTCTATCATGGTGTTCATAAAATGGACGGCAGATATCGTATTTGAGCGGATTATTTTGCCGAATGTCGAACAATATATTCAAAAAATGAAGAGGCAGAAACCTCAGAGGTCGCGATTCATATCGAGACCGAGAATGAGCGAAAATATTGCATATGCCGGTGCAAATAAAATACATACAGAAAGCAGGTTAATAGAAAGCTCGGGTTTCTCTATTGTGCACAATCAGGATATCCAGAGCAAGTCCTGCATATATTTTGATACAATAATTATATGCCGGTCATTCTTGTTACCAATGACGACGGAGTGCATTCCCTTGGCCTCTCTTCTCTCTTTAAGGCAATGACCGCCCTTGGCGATGCATACATTATCGCACCCGACAGAGAGCGGAGCGCGGTCAGCCATTCTCTTACCATGCACAGGCCTATTAAGGCAGAACAACTGAAAGAGCGCATTTACAGCATCAACGGGACACCTACTGACTGCGTGGCTGTTGGCATCAATAAAATACTCCCAGACAGGCCAGCTTTTGTGGTTTCCGGCATCAATAATGGCGCAAATCTCGGTGATGATATCACATATTCAGGCACTGTCTCGGCAGCGATAGAGAGCACCATCATGGGGATTCCTGCATTTGCCGTCTCCCTGGTCCTGCAGCAACAGCCGTTATCGCACCCAAATTTCGAGGCTGCAGCAAAGGTTGCTCTTAAGATAGGCACGTATATCCTGGCTCATTCCCTTCCCTACGACACGCTCCTGAATGTGAATATTCCTGATGTTTCACACGACAATTTACGGGGAATAAAACTGACCAGGCAGGGAAAGCGCATCTATGATAATGCAATCAAGGAGACATTCGATCCCCATGGGCAGAAGCACTACTGGATCGGCGGGGGGAAACCGTATTGGGAGCATGGAGAAGACACTGATATCCATGCTGTTCAGGATCACTATGTCTCTGTCACCCCCATTCATCTTGATCTCACCAATTACGATGCGATGCAATTTCTGAAAAACCGTTTATCGTTCAGGCTGTAAAACAGATGATCAAGAAGCACTATGACATCATCATTGTTGGCTCAGGACCTTCAGGCGTCTTCGCAGCCCTCGAACTGCTGAGAAGCAGACAGGACATAAAAATCCTTCTGATCGAAAAGGGCAGGGACATTGACAAGAGAATCTGCCCGATGAAAAAATCGGGTATTTCCTGTTCCGAGTGTCCGGAGTGTTCCCTGCTGAGCGGTTGGGGAGGTGCCGGCGCTTACAGCGACGGCAAACTTACTCTTTCTCCGCACATAGGCGGATCTCTCGTCAAGTATATCGGTAGTGATTCCCTTCAATCGATGATACGCGACGCAGACAGGACCTATGTAACATACGGAGCCCCTGATGAAGTGTACGGACCGGAAGAAGATGACATAACAACCTTGACAAAGCGCGCTGCAGAGCATGATCTCACATTTATCCCTTCAAAAATCAGGCATATCGGCACTGACCGATGCAGAACCGTGCTCAGAAACATCAAGAAATCACTCAACGGCAAGGTGGACATTTTGTTTGAGTCCGAAGCCAAGCGCGTTCTCACCGCAAAGCGGAAGGTCAAGGGCATTCTCCTTGCGACGGGAGAGAAATTCTCCGCAGAGTATCTGATTCTTGCTCCGGGGCGCGAGGGTTCCAGATGGCTTGAACGCGAGGCACGGCGCCTGCGCCTCACCCTCCTGAAGAATCCTGTTGATATCGGGGTAAGAGTAGAAATACCGGCTGCCGTGTTTCAACCGCTTACTGACATAACGTATGAACCGAAGCTTGTTTTCCACTCAGGAACGTTTAACGACCGGGTCAGGACTTTCTGCGTAAACCCCTATGGCGAGGTGGTGAAAGAATACCTCAAGGGAATCTGGACAGTAAACGGCCACAGTTATGCAAACAGCAAGACATCCAACACAAATTTTGCCCTCCTGGTCAGTACATTCTTTACAGAACCCTTTGACGAACCGATCCTCTACGGGAGGTATATAGCAGGTCTTGCCAACCTCCTCGGCAAGGGGGTCATCATCCAGCGTCTCGGAGACCTGCGCCGCGGCAGGCGTTCGACCACGGAGAGGATTGCCCGGGGAGGAGTACGTCCGACCCTGAAGGACGCCACGCCGGGTGATCTCAGTTTTGTATTGCCGTACCGCCATCTGTCTGATATCCTGGAGATGATTGAGGCGATTGACAAAATCGCTCCTGGAGTCAATTCCGATGATACGCTGCTCTACGGCGCAGAAGTCAAATTCTATTCAATGCTGCCAAAACTCACTGGATCCCTTGAAACCGAGATAGCCAATCTGTTCGCGGTAGGTGACGGTGCCGGGGTCAGCAGGGGACTGATACAGGCTTCAGTATCAGGTACTATCGCGGCTCAGGCAATTATCCGGAGACTGAAATAGCATGGACTTTGACGCCTTACGGGAATTCATGGTTCGAACCCAGCTTGTTCCCAGAGGGATCAGGGATGAACGGGTTCTCGATGCAATGAGAAAAGTGCCCCGTCATCTCTTTGTCGATGAATCGATGCAATACAAGGCTTACGATGATATGGCCCTTTCGATTGGTGACGGGCAGACGATTTCCCAGCCTTACATGGTTGCAGTCATGACCGAGCTCCTTGAGCTGAGGGGGAATGAAAAAGTGCTGGAAATAGGAACTGGTTCCGGCTATCAGGCAGCAATCCTTGCTGAACTCGCAAAAGAAGTTTATTCTGTTGAAAGGCTTCCATCGCTTGCCGCTCGAGCCGAGGAGAGATTGTATGCTATCGGTTACCGGAATGTTCATATCAAGGTCGATGACGGGACCTTAGGTTGGCCAGAGAAAACACCTTTTGACAGAATTATCATCACTGCCGGAGCTCCGAAGGTTCCGGAACCTCTGTCAGAACAACTTTCGGAAGACGGCATTTTGCTTGCTCCGGTAGGCGACCGTTTCTCACAGCAGTTGATCAAAATGACAAGAGGTAAGGATAAGCTAACCGAAGAATTTCACACCTTCTGTGTCTTTGTGCCCCTCATCGGAAAGCACGGATGGGAAGGCGAGAAATAACCCGGATAATTTTGCGTAATTCGCGATAGAAAAAAAAGATACAGCAAATTGCTTTTTCTGGTATAATGCTACAAATTTTATAAATAAGGAGGAGTACATGACAAAAGCTGATCTCGTCGACAAAATGGCAAAAGATGCAGACATATCAAAAACTGCGGCAGGGAAGGCTCTGGATTCCCTCATTGATACTGTCACCAGAACCCTGAAGAAAGGTGATAAACTTGCTCTTGTCGGGTTCGGCACTTTTTCTGTAGGCAAGAGGAAAGCCAGAACAGGCAGAAACCCCCAGACCGGTGCAACCATAAAAATCCCTGCACGAAAAGTTCCGAAGTTCAGTGCCGGGAAATCACTCAAAGATGCTATAAAATAGATCCAACCGTCTTCATTACACATAACCGGGGCGGCATCAACAGGTTGCCGCCTTTTTTTCGCCGCAGTAACAGTTTTTGTCATCCCGCAGCCATAGAAGCACGTTTTTTCGTCAATAATTTCAATGTCTTGTGAGTTCTTTTCTATGGCACAAAACGTGCTTATATTACTGAATTGAATCATATGTCGACTGAACCAAGAACAGATCCTCATACCGGAAAAAAGAACGCCGTTCGGTGCTGGGAGGAATTCGGCTGTGCCGACCTCGCATGCCCGGCTTACAATTCCGGATCCTTCAGATGCTGGCTTTTTGCCGGAACCCACTGCCACAATCAGATCCAGGGCAGGTTTATCGAAAAAATGGAAATGTGCCTGAACTGCAGTGTATTTCGGGTAAATATGGACACCGAATCCCTCCAAGAAACCCTCGAAGTTACCAGGCATCAATTTAACCAGTTCAGACAGCTTGTTGATGACAGAGATAAGGAAGCAGAGAAAATCAGCATGGAGCTTTCGATAGGATTGTCAGAAGTCTTCGATGCGTTGAAAAAAATCGCTACCGGTGACCCAACCATACGGCTGTCAGAAAATTCAGAGATTGAGCTCATCAGCAAACTGAAATGCATGGTGAACCTGACTGCCGAGGAAATCGGTGAAATCGTCAACCTCTCCCATGAGTTTGCCATTGATCTCGCCGAGCATTTCGATGTGCTTCACAGGGTTGCAAAAGGCGACCACAGCTCTCGCGTCACCGGCAGCTCCCGTACTGAATTGTCGGAATCCCTGAAAAAAGTAACCAATGAGATGATCGAAAATATAGAGCGAGAAATTGCAGAACGCAAGAGGGCAGAGACAGATTTACGCAAGAGCGAGGAACGGTACCGGAGTTTCTTAAAGAATTTCCAGGGCATTGCTTTCCGGGGCAGAATGGATTTTCGACCGATTTTCTTTCACGGCTCCGTGGAGGATATTACGGGGTATAATCCCGACGTATTCATGAGCGGGCAGGTGAGATGGGATCAGGTCATCCATCCCGCTGACCTGGATCACCTTGCCGGTAACGATGAACTGCGTTCTAAGCCGAACTATTCCCTGTCACGGGAATACCGCATCATCCGGAATGACGGGGAAATTCGCTGGGTTCATGAAGTCATACGGAATGTTTGTGATGAATCCGGAATTCCGATACGGGTTGAAGGAGCAATCTATGATATTACCGACCGGAAGGTGGCACAGGAAAAAATGCTTCATATGGCTTTCCACGATGACTTAACCGGCCTTCCGAACCGCCATCTGCTCAAAGACCGCCTCAATCAGGCAATCAAGACAGCCCAGCATCACAACCGGCTGGTTGCTACCCTCTTTCTGGATATAGACAATTTTAAACGGGTTAATGATACCCTCGGACATAATGCTGGTGACATGCTCCTCAAAAATGTTGCCGAGCGTCTGCAGGACTTTGTCCGCAGAAGCGACACAATATCGCGCTCCTCAAACGAAGGCAGCGACCCCACCATCGCGCGTCTTGGCGGAGATGAATTCACGGTATTACTTTCTGAAATCAATACGATTCAAAATGCAGCACAGGTGGCGCACCGCATCCTTGATATCATCCGGCATCCGTTCACGATAGACAATCATGAAATATTTGTCACATCGAGCATCGGCATATCCGTCTATCCGCATGACGGCATCGAAGCCGAAAGCCTGCTGAAAAATGCCGATACCGCGATGTACTATGCCAAGGATCAGGGAAGGAACAATTTCCAGTTTTATGCGAAGCATATGAATACAACAGCCTGCGAGCGCTTTGAGATGGAGAACAAATTACGCAAAGCCCTCGATAACCAAGAATTTCATCTGTATTACCAGCCGCAACTGGACATACGCAGCGGCAATGTTGTTGGGGTTGAGGCGCTCATACGCTGGATCGATGCACAGAACAATGTGATTCTCCCGGGCAGATTTATCTCGCTGGCGGAAGACACAGGCCTGATTGTTCCCATCGGGGAATGGATTCTGAACACTGCATGCAGACAAAACAGGGCTTGGCAAGATGCCGGCTTCGCACCCATGTATGTTTCCGTAAATATATCGAGTGTTCAATTCAGGCAACCATCGTTCATCAGAACCGTTGATGAGGTGCTGCAGGATACCGGATTGAACCCCCAGTATCTTGAATTGGAACTGACAGAGAGTATCCTCATGGAGACAACAGAATCTGCAATACAAACCCTGAATGAGCTGAAATCCATGGGTGTACGGATTTCGATTGACGATTTCGGCACCGGATACTCATCCTTAAGTTACCTGAAGCGTTTCCCGATCGACACCCTCAAGATCGACCGTTCTTTTGTGCGCGATGTGACTTCGGATCCCGACGATAAGGCAATAATCAATGCAATCATCGCTTTGGCCAGGAGTCTCAATCTCAAGGTTATTGCCGAGGGCGTTGAGACGATACAGCAGCTTGTATGCCTGCATGAACAGGGGAGCGATGGGATGCAAGGGTACTTATTCAGTCCACCGCTGCCGAAAGACTCTCTGACACAACTACTGAAAGAAGGGAAAAATCTCAAAACCTGGTGGGTTCTCTCCTGACCCTTCCTGTATGGACCGCTAAAGTCTGAGGAGAACCAGTCCGCTTTCCTGATCCACTTCCCGCTTTGCGTCAATCCCGTCTATCTCGAAAATGACTACTTCAAGAACAAGAAACGTTTCTGACGGGCCCCGAAGACATCCAACCTTGACGGCATCCCTTTTCCCGAAGGAACCGTGGAAATGGATCTTGGGTTCATTTTCGTGCCAGAATATGGTACCGACACCGATGACTTCCGTGCTCTCCTGAATAGCCCTCCAAACTGGCTTTGGCGGGAGAATCTCCTCCTCGGGACCGACCACGATTTTCCCCGCCTTTATTCCCCCTATCAGATTGAACACCGCACTGCGTATGTTCTCATTTCTTGCAATCACGGCAAGATTCTCCAGAATGTCCTCCCTGTCCTCAAATCTTGCAACAATAACCCTTCCCATCCGCCCTACCCGGTATTGCATATTCCCTCCTGAAGAGATTTTCGATGCTTTGTCACTTTGTTTTGTTCGAAGATATCATAAACATTTTCTGAATCACGTTCAAGGAAACAGGCCGGTCGATTCGCACCGGATGTTCCAGGTCGTGAATTCACCTGCACTTCAATGCTATTATATTCACACCTGTTGCTCTCAAGTGCAGCAGCACTCTTGCATGCCTGACAGACCAGGCTGTATGAAATGAAAGGAACTCCCGTATGAGACCTTCTGAATGGAATCTGAAACTTCTCTTTCGAGGCGACGACGATCCCCGCATAGCAAAGACGCGAAAAATCGTTGAGCAGAAGAGCCGCGCATTCATCAACAAATGGAGGAACCGCACGGATTATCTCAGAAATCCTGCGGTACTGAAGAAAGCCCTGGATGAATACCAGGAATGGAAACGATATTACGGCAGCGAAGGTGACGAAGGATACTATTTCTGGCTCAGAACATCTCAGAACCAGAACGATCCTGTTCTGAGGGCAAAATTCAACCTCATTGAAGAGTTCAGCAAAAAGATCCAGAATGATATCCAGTTTTTTACGCTTCGGATTGCCAAGATTCCCGTCAGATTTCAGAAGAAGTTTATTCAACACCCAAGCCTGAGAAAATACTGGCATTACCTAGAGCGGCTTTTCGCTCAATCGAGATACCTTCTCAGTGAACCGGAAGAAAAAATCATGAATCTCAAGTCGCCGGGTTCCTACGGAAACTGGGTAAGGATGACTTCAAGTTTCCTTGCAAAAGAAGAGAGACCGGTCATTCTGGAAAACGGACAGCGGTCACTGAAATCATTTTCAGAAATAGCGAGCCTTATGAATAGCAGGGAGAAGAGGGTGCGCAATACTGCAGCAAAGGCATTCAATGAGATTCTGAATAAGCATGCTGATGTTGCCGAGGCAGAGATCAATGCTGTTCTTGCAAACAAGAAGGTAGATGATGAACTCCGCTGTTTTTCACGACCGGATTCAGCCAGGCACATCAGTGATGACATGGACACAGAAGTGGTAGATACGCTGATCACGTCGGTGGCTGGCGGGTTTGACATCCCCTCACGGTTCTACAGCCTGAAGGCCCGTCTCCTGAGAGTCAGAACATTACAGTACCATGAGAGAAATGTAGAGTACGGGACGATCAGCAGCAAATACCCCTACCAGAATGCTCTCAACCTCATCAGAAAGGTTTGCGGCAATCTTGATCACACATTCGTGCATATCCTTGATGGTTTCATACGAAACGGTCAATTCGATATCTATCCGAGAAAGGGGAAAACAGGGGGAGCATTCTGCGCTCACAATCTGATTTCTCAGCCCACGTACATTCTCCTGAACCATACGAACAGACTGAATGACGTCCTGACATTGGCACACGAACTCGGGCACGGGATCAATAATGAACTGATCAGGGAAAAGCAGCATTCCCTATATTTTGGCACGCCCGTGTCGACTGCTGAGGTTGCCAGCACCTTCATGGAGGATTTTGTCCTTCAGGAGATCATAAGGAAAGCAGACGATGAAATGCGCCTCGCGGTTATGATGATGAAACTGAATGATGAAGTATCCACCATATTCAGGCAGATCGCATGCTACAGATTCGAGCAGGAACTGCACGAACGGTTCAGGAAGACAGGATACCTCTCGAAGGAAGATATCGGGCAACTCTTCCAGAAACACATGAAATCCTATATGGGCAATTCTGTGGAACAATCTCCCGGCTCGGAGAACTGGTGGGTATATTGGGGGCATATCAGGAGCTTTTTCTACGTTTATTCTTATGCGAGCGGTCTTCTGATCTCAAAATCACTTCAGAACTCGGTTAAGAAAGATCCCCGTTTCATCGGTAAAGTGAAGGAATTTTTATCAGCAGGACTATCGGATTCCCCGAAAAATATTTTTCGTGGGCTCGGGATTGACATCACTGATAAAAAATTCTGGGTCAGGGGGCTCGAAGAGGTCGAAACGCTCCTAAACGAAACAGCTCATCTGGCAACAAAGCTCGGAAAAATCTGATAGGATAAAGATACCTATATCCATAAACTGGATGGCAGATATTGCGAAGAACAGAGAATGAACATAGCATACATTGACTGTTTTTCAGGCATCAGCGGTGACATGTGCCTCGGTGCCATCATTGATGCCGGCCTGCCCTTACGGACACTGGAAAAGGAACTGAAGAAAATTCCGGTAGCAGGATACCGCCTGAGGGCAAACAGGGTGCAACGCGGACACCTCATGGCGTTGAAAGTGGATGTTGTACTTAAACCGGGACTCGGGGTCCAGGTTGCAAGAAAGTGGAAAGACGTCCGGAAGATCATTCAGGAGTCCACACTTCCTCAGGTTATCAAGAAAAAAGGTCTGTCTGTTTTCAGAACACTCTTTGAAGCTGAGGCGAAAGTCCATGGCGGAAGTCTTCAGACGGCTCACCTCCATGAGCTCGGTGCCGTCGATTGTATAGTAGATGTTTTTGGAACGATTATCGGATTGCATCTGCTCGGCGTGGAGAAAATATATTCATCTCCGGTAAATCTCGGAAGCGGTTTTGTAAGGACAAAGCACGGTATCCTTCCCATACCCGCACCGGCAACAGCGGAAATACTCAAGGATATACCGGTATATTCTCACCACGTCCGGGCCGAACTGACAACACCTACTGGTGCAGCGATCATCAAAGAACTGTCCTCCGGCCACGGCGGCATCCCGACGATGAACATCGAAAAGATCGGGATTGGAGCAGGCAGCCGTGACTTCAGAGACTGGCCGAATGTCCTGCGTATCTTTACAGGCGCTGCCCATTCACTTCTGCTGGCGGGCTACAGGACGGCTGTTCCGGAAGAAATGATAACCGTCATTGAGACAAATATCGATGACATGAACCCTCAGGTATTCGAGCATATTATGGATATGCTCTTTCAAGCCGGTTCCCTTGATGCCTACCTCACACAAGTGATTATGAAAAAAGGGAGACCGGCAGTTAAACTGACTGTCCTCTGCGATACAAAGCGCCGGGAACCGATTGCGAAGATCATCCTCGGGGAAACCAGTTCTATCGGACTGAGATACTATGAGGCCGGAAGGTGCGTCATGCAGCGGGAGATTAAAACCATACATACAAAACTTGGGAAGATCCGGTATAAGTTTGCAAAGCTGGGGAATGAAATCATGAAATCTTCCCCTGAATATGAGGACTGCCGGAAAATTGCTCGGCGACTCAACATCCCGCTCATTGAAGTCATGAAGAAGATACAGCAAACAGAAAGTCCGTGACCCGAATATAACAGGCCACGGACTTCGGGATCTGCCAGGGTGCCTTGCCGCGGAAACTACTTATGGGTTTTAAGACCCATATCCCATTTCTTATTTTCTTCCATTAACTCTTTCAGCTCGTCATACATCTTGGTAATTCCTATTTTACAGGAGACACAAATGCCGTCTTTCTGATACGTATTATTGTTGCACTGCGCACATTTCCTGACTTTCATGTTTTCGATCACCACCTTTTATCGTATTACGTGTCTTTTTCATCTCTCTGTCTATGCACATTATTTTGCTGATAATGTCACATACATGGTCGAACCTTTCCTGAATATGAGGAGGAGGATATTCTCGTCCTGACGTATTCCGGAAACAACTTCCTCGTAATCCGTTACGCTGTTTATCCTTTTTCTGTTGATTTCCATAATGATGTCGTTCTTCAGTAACGCGCCCTCAGCCGGACTCTCATCATCTATGTCAGTAATAACAACGCCTGTTACACGCTTTGGGATATTGAGGGTTTCCTTCAACTGAGGCGTCAGGCTCTGGACAGAGACGCCCCTGAATTGAGTATCAATTAATTGGGACTGTGCATGAATTTCAGAGGGCATCTCGGCAATCTTCACCTTAAGAGTCTTTATCTCCCCATCTCTGATGAGCCTAACTGACACTTCATTGTAAGGAGCTACTTCAGCCACCACATTCCTTAGCTGTCTCACATCCTTTACCTGCACACCTTTGAATTCAGTAATGACATCTCCTCTCTGAATTCCTGCTTTTTCTGCAGGGCTGTCTTCGACAACATCACCGACGAGCACACCGTTATCATCGCTTAGGTTAAACTGCTTAACGAGATCGGCGGTCAGTGGCTGAATCGAGACGCCGAGCCATCCTCTGATAACCTTGCCACTTTTGATAAGGCTTTCCATAACGTTCTTTGCCATATTGCTCGGTATAGCAAATCCGATTCCCTGGTAACCACCTGATGTGCTGAATATTGCCGTATTAATTCCGATGAGCTCACCCCTGATATTCACCAGGGCACCGCCTGAATTCCCAGGATTAATAGCAGCATCAGTCTGAATAAAATCTTCGTAGTCTGCAATACCTACATTCGCCCTTCCCGTTGCGCTCACGATACCAGTAGTAACTGTCTGTGTCAATCCAAAAGGATTGCCTATTGCAAGAACGGTTTCCCCGGCTTTCAGGTTATCGGAATCACCAAGCTGAACGACCGGTAAATTGTCCGAGTCAATCTTAATTATGGCAAGATCGGTTTTCTGGTCCGTTCCTATGACCTTGCCTTTGAATTCCCTTCTATCGGAAAGCGTCACGGTAATTTCATCAGCACCCTTAATGACATGGTTGTTGGTAAGGATATATCCGTTCTTATCTACGATAACCCCTGAACCGAGCCCTGACCTCTTATGTTCCCTCGGCCTTTCAAAACTTCTAAATTCATCTCCGAAGAATCTCTTGAAAAATGGGTCTTGAAAAAATGGTGCTTGTCGCTCAGCCGTTTTGACGGTCTTAACTGACGATATATTGACTACAGACGGCTTCACGGCAGCAACAACTTCTGCCAATGCCTGATTCGTTTTTGAAAGAACGTCCAAGGCTTCTCTCGAAATCTTTACATCGTCTGCATAACTCTCCTGATGGAACGAAAGCGTCGAAGAAATGGTAAGCCCGGCAATAAGTCCGACTGTAATGAGAATTGCAGCATAAGACAGAATTCTTCCTGAGAATATCATACGTTTCTTTGTATACCTCCTTGTGATTTTTCTGTTATAAGCCTACAGGAATTTTATGAAGAAATTTCGAAGACACTGTGAAAATATTATGAAGATGCTTGAAAAGCAGGAAAAAACTACAAGCCGCAGCAAAAAATGCTTATTGATTCGAGAGCGTGATGAACAGGGAAGAACCGCCCCTGAATATAAGGAGCAAAATATCCGTATCCGCTTTTATCAGGGAAACAACCTGTTCATAGTCACTCATGCCGGTAATCTTCTTTCGGTTAATTTCCTGAATGACATCCCCTTTCATGAGGAGCATCGAAGCAGGGCTCTCTTCATCGACATGCGACACGATAACACCCGTTAACTTCTTCGGAAGATTCAGTCTGCCGGATAATTCAGGCGTAAGTTCCTCAACGGATACCCCGGCAAGCAGGTTATCATAGGCTCCTTTCGATGGTTTCAGCATATCGGCAGGCAGATCGAGGATGGTAACTTTCAGCGCATGTTTCCTGTTCTCTCTGATAATCTTCATATCGACAGTCTGTCCCGGGGCGGTATTGGCAATCAGATTTCTCAGCTGATTCGGTTCCTCAATCTTCCTGCCTGCACATTCGATTATGATGTCACCCCGCCGGAGTCCGGCTTGTTCCGCTGGGCCTCCTTCAACGACATCTCCGACAAGGACTCCCTTCTCGTCTAGCAAATTGAATTGTTTCGCGAGTTCAGGAGTCAGGTTCTGCACCGTAACTCCCAGCCACCCCCGAATGACCTTGCCTGTGCTGATAAGACTGTGCATGACAGATTTCGCCATGCTAGTTGGAATGGCAAATCCTATACCCTGATAGCCGCCGCTTGTGCTGAAGATAGCAGTGTTGATACCGATAAGTTCTCCCCGGACATTCACCAATGCTCCGCCCGAGTTTCCTGGATTGATTGCTGCATCAGTCTGGATGAAGTCCTCATAATCGGCTATTCCAACATTTGCCCTTCCGACGGCACTGACGATGCCCATAGTTACGGTCTGACTTAACCCATAGGGAGTCCCGATTGCAAGCACAGTCTCTCCGACCCGCAAGCGGTCAGAATCGCCCCAGGTTATCGTCGGAAGGTTGTCGGCTTCTATTTTGATGATCCCGATATCCGTCATTGGGTCTGTGCCGACAATCTTTCCCTTTAACTCCCGTTTATCCGACAGGGTGACCTTAATTTCATCAGCACCCTGAATAACATGGTTCGCTGTCATGATATAGCCCTTCGGATCAACAATAACACCGGACCCGAGGCTTGCCGTCCTCCGTTCTCTTGGAACCCTGGACTGGTCCCCAAAAAACCTCCTGAAAAAAGGGTCATCAAAAAAAGGGGTCATTCCTCCCTGCATCCTTACGATTCTCATTGTCGAGATATTCACAACTGCAGGTCTCACCGCTTCAACAATCTCTGCCGTTGCCTGTCCGATCTTCGACAGGACATCAGAGGAGTGAGGGGAAATCTTCGCATCGCCGGCGTATGCCTCAGTGAAGCTTGCGCTAATGATAACAATACTGATCACAGCGGCGAGCAATGCATGTATACTATGAAAAATGGGGAATGAAACGCTTTTTTCTGAATTCATCGTGCCTCCTGCACTGTAACAAGAATAGCACTAATATAACATGTATTATTCATGAAACGCGCACATGGTCCCACAGTGAGAACGTTAAGCCGAATATGCTCTGTATGACCAGAGTGCCGTAGAGGAGCGATACCATGAAAGTTGCGATCATCGGACTGGCAAATGCAGGCAAGACAACAGTTTTCAATGCGCTGACCGGTCAGCACGTTGAGACCACGATCTACCCAACAACGTCGGGAGATCCGCATGTGGGAACTGTGAAAGTCCCTGATTCAAGGCTTGACAGTCTCTCTGCGGTCTTCAAACCAAAAAAGACCACACACGCAACAATAGAATATATTGACTTCATCGGACTGACCAAAGGCGACATCAAACAGAACAGGAAGGTTTTTGATCTCATCAAGGATGCAGACGCCATTGTACAGGTTGTCAGGTTATTTGACAATGATGCAGTCATTCATCCGCTGGGAACCGTCAATGCCTCCCGTGACATTGAAACGGTTGAGCTTGAACTAATTTTTGGAGACCTTGAATTCATCGAAAAGCGTCTCGAGAGAATGGAGGAGGGGGTTAAGCGGGGGAAGAAACCCGATGAATCAGAGAAAAAATTCCTCTTGAAATGCAGGGACACCCTTATGAAAGAATTTCCTCTGAGAAATCTTGATTTCACCGGGGAAGATTTGCAGGTTATGAGACCTCTGCAATTCCTGTCAACTATTCCTGAAATCGTCGTCCTGAATCATGGTGAGCAGGATATCGGGAGTGGAACCGAAAAATTCCTGTTCAAAGAACTCTCAGCCAGATATCGTGAAACACCCTTCCTGCCGCTATGCGGAAAGATCGAGATGGAAATTGCCCAACTCTCACTTGCGGACCGGAAGATGTTTCTTGATGACATGGGACTGAATGAACCCGCAGCGCATAAACTGATTCAGGCATGCTTCGATCTCCTCGGACTCATGTCTTTTTTCACCTATGCCGGGGATGAAGTGCGGGCATGGACGATCAAAAGAGGCACGCCTGCACAGAAAGCAGCAGGCAAAGTTCACTCGGATATCGAAAGGGGATTTATCCGGGCAGAGGTCATCTCATTTGATGACTTCATCTCAGCAGGGGATATCCACAACGCCCGGGGAAAAGGGCTTGCGCGACTGGAGGGCAAGACGTACGAAGTAAAAGACGGTGATGTCATAAACTTCCGGTTCAATGTATAGGCTCACCCACTTGCAATAATATTCATTAAGTCATATCCATTGAATAGCAACAAATATAGTCGATACTTTCTTGATAAGCGGTGGAGTCACATATAGAAGAAATGCGCGCTACTAGTCGATAACACTTTTTGTGCCAGTCATTTCTATTTTTCCATCTTAAACTTTACGATCTTAATCCTAAGATTGTTATACCCCAATAAAATTTAAATGTAATTATGATCATATTAATTAATGTTGAATTTTAATATTGTTTGGTATAAGGCTTTGTTTTAATTAAATTCTTTTTAAATGCCCTACTTGGGTAGGGTTTACTTACTGATTTTTTTACAGAAACTATTTTCAAGATACATATGAATACATCTTTTAGTGTTTCTTCGAACTTATTCCAAACTATTTTTTCTGAGTGGCAGGAAGAAAATGCAAATCGGAAATGAAAAATGCTCTTCAATATCTGCACAAACTGGGTTACAACGAGTTTTCCTCTTTTTTCTTCTGAGTATTGCAATCATCTTTCCATATAGAGGGTTCTGTAATGGAGGAGTAATGACAGGCGATGAGATCAGAATTGTTAATGAAAAGGATAATGGGAAAGAAGTCGAAGCCAAAGTCGGAGATGTGATACGGATTGAACTTGAATCATTGGGTAGTGCCGGATACAAATGGTTTATAGACAATGTAGACGCCAAGTATTTAGAGCTCATATCAGAAAAAACAGAGGCAACTGGAGATAAAGACAAAATAGGATCTCCTGTTATATCGATATGGCGTTTTAGATTACTTCAAAATGGCTTAACTGAGATCAAGATGTCTCATTATCGTGTGTGGGAAGGAAAGGAAAAGGCATCAGATAGTTTTCATATAAAACTAAACATCCATTAAAAAAGGAGGAGATTATGTTTAGGAAAAAATTAATTGTTTTTGGACTTTTAATGGTTGCCGCTCTCTTTGTGTTCAGTGCAGTATCTTTTGCTGATGAATTGAGTGAAATCCGGGAAGCCATAAAGGCAAAAAAAGCGAAGTGGGTTGCCGGCAAAACATCAATGATGATGCTCTCACCAGAAGAGAGAAGGATGCGTCTTGGTCTTGGTCACTTCAAGGGTATCCCTGAAGATGAGGGCATTCCGTACGAAGAGACATTTACTGCGGTTCCGGCAACCTTCGACTGGAGGAATATTGATGGAAATGGGAAAAGCTATGTAACCCCCGTCCGGAATCAAAGAAGCTGCGGAAGTTGCTGGGCGTTTGCTGCTGCGGCCGGACTTGAGTCGTATACTCTCATGACGGAGAATATGCCGAATATCAACCTGGATCTCGGAGAGCAGATACTTATTTCGTGTTATAACACGAACGGATGCAGTGGGGGATCACCTTCTGGTGCATCATCTTACATCAAGACCACAGGATTGCCATTGGAGTCATGTTTTCCCTATGAGGCATATGACGCCAATGACGGAGGGAACTCGGTTTTCTGCAGTGAAGCATGTGACAACTGGCAGCAGAATACATATAAAATTTTAGCCTACGGCTCCGTATCCAAAAATGTATCTGCAATCAAGGATGCACTCGTCAGTTACGGTCCTTTGGTGACAACGTTCAGTGTATATTCAGACTTTTACAGTTATAACGGTGGAATCTATTCTTATACCACTGGTACGTATCAAGGCGGACATGCGGTACTAATCATAGGATATGATGATGGAAACCAGTGCTTTATCGTAAAAAACAGTTGGGGAACAGGTTGGGGTGAGGCCGGGTATTTCAGGATTGACTATAGTGAACTTAATACTGCAGTTAATTTTGGCGCTGGTACGCTCACCTATTATGGGTCTCTGGAAGTAGCTTGTTCAATTCATGCTGAGTGCGATGACTCAAATGTATGCACAGCGGATGTTTGCATAAATTCAGGAACAGCCGAAGCTTATTGCTCGAATACACCACAGGCAGGATCGTGTGATGACGGCTTGTTCTGTACAGTAAGCGATATATGTACAGATGGTTTGTGTAGTGGAGTAGCAAGAGTTTGTTCAGATGGTATAGCATGTACAACAGATAGCTGCGATGAGGTAAATAATAATTGTATCCATGCACCTCAAGACTCACTTTGTGATGATGGCTTGTTCTGTAACGGGACAGAGCACTGTGACGCAATGAATGACTGTGTGTCAACTGGTGATCCGTGTCCAGCAGGAACAACTTGTAATGAGACTGCAAATACCTGTTATTCAGATGCAGTTTGCGGCGATGGCGTAGTCGAAGGAATAGAGGAGTGTGATGATAGCAACAGGGCTGACGGCGACTGCTGTTCTTCAAACTGCACGCATGAGGCAAGTGGCAGTTCATGCTCAGACGGGGAATTCTGTAACGGCGTTGAGACATGCGATGGTGCAGGGGTATGCCGGGCAGGCATGCCGGTAAGCTGTGATGATGGTGTTGATTGTACAGCTGATTCCTGTAACGAAGCCACTAATCAGTGCGATAACACGCCAAATGATGCTGACTGTCCTGATGATGGCTCGTTCTGTAACGGGACAGAGCACTGTGATGCAACGGGTGGCTGTCAGTCAACTGGCAATCCCTGTTCAGTGGGCAATGACTTGCAATGAAGAAACAGATATCTGTGACAGGCTGCTGGAGACGGAATATGTGAAGGACGGCCACTTGAGGACTGTAGCAGTTGTCCTTCTGATTGCCCTGGGAAGAATGTTGGTAAACCAAGCAAAAGATGGTGTTGTGGAGATGGAGATTGCCAAAGTGATCTGGGCGAAACAGCAACTATTTGCCCGGTAGATTGTGGTACACCGCCGTCACCGCCAGTTTGCGGCGACGGAACCTGTGATCCTAATGAGGACACGTGCAATTGTTCAAAAGACTGCGGCGTGCAGGATTCTGTTGAGGTCACTTGCAATGACGGCATCGATAATGACTGTGACAGTTTTATCGACTGCAGCGACAGTGATTGCACCAGCGATTCAGCGTGCGACGGGCAATGCTCTCAGTTTAAACAACCATGCAATGCCGACTCTGACTGCTGCGCGGGTTTAACGTGCCATCCTAACAAAGGCTATTGCGATAGTAATTGACATTTGAAATTTTATGATCGAAATAGATGAAGGCAGAGTCAGCAATGGCTCTGCCTTTTTTGTTTGTTTCATCATACATTAACGAATTGCTTGTTGCCGTGACAGTCAACAACAAACTTACTTGTGCCTTAGCGAAAAGCTGATAGCATCTTGCCTCACGCAAAAATCTACTCGAAATGATACGTTGACTTGACTGTTCTGTTGCGTTACTCTAATGAACGAAAAAAGACTCCATCAAAAGAGGGAACCAGACCAGTATGAAAGATAAAATCCGCAGGGTATTCGAAGAGAGCATTCAGGTTACGGAAAAATTCCTTGATGAAAAGAATATCGACAGAATCTGTGAGGTTTCAAAGGTCATTGCCGGCGCGTTCAATGACGGAAAGAAACTGATCCTGTTCGGCAATGGCGGGAGTTCTGCAGATGCCTCCCACATCGCAGCAGAGTTTATCAACCGGTTCAAACGGGAACGCCCGGGACTTCCGGCTATCGCCCTCAACACCGATATGGCAGTGATAACCTCGATCGCCAATGATTATGATTTTTCCGAGATATTCGCAAAGCAGCTGAAAGCAATCTCCGAAGAAGGCGATGTTGTCATCGCGATGAGCACCAGCGGGAATTCTCCGAATATCCTGAAGGCAATGGATGTCGCCAAGAAGAAGAAACTCGTGACCATTGCTTTTACAGGCCTCAAGGGTGAGAAGTTTGCAGCGAAAGCACAGTATGCCTTTACCGTACCTTCAGATAGTACCCCCCGGATTCAGGAGACCCACATAACGCTCGGACATGTTATTTGCCAGATGGTTGAGGAAATCCTTTTCGAGGTGCCAAGAAAAAAATAATGATTCTTTCTGCTTGATGATCATTCTCGGGATAGACCCAGGTCTGACAACGACAGGATTCGGCGGAATTCTCTGTAATAATGCCACCCCTTCCCTGCTCACGTGCGGATCCATAAAAACTGTCCCTCGGGATCATATCTCCCGGAGGCTGTTTCAGATCCACACGGATATCAATACACTCATTCATTCCCTCCGGCCTGATTTGGTAGCAGTTGAGAATGCGTTCTCGCTCGTGAGGTATCCCAGGGCCGGTATATTATTGGGCGGAGTTTTGGGTATTATATATCTGTCCGTTTTCAACCATAGGGTATCCATGGTTGAACTGACGCCGAGAGAAGTAAAGAAGGCCCTGGCAGGCTTTGGTGGAGCAGGGAAAGTGCAGATGAAATCCGCTGTCGAGCGTTTACTGAATATCGACGATATACAGTCATCACATGCTTCTGATGCACTCGCTGTTGCGCTGACCGCATTTTACCGGAAAAGTACGAGAGTGAAACGGTGATTTCTTACCTCAAAGGAACCATGCAAAAGAGTTACGCCCACGATGACAGGATAACACTGATTGTCAACGGCGTTGGGTATGAGATACTGATACCGGCCTTCGTGATGAAGAAGATAAAACACGAAAACCCTGAAGGCAGTGCGCTGGAACTCTTTCTTTCCTATAATCAGACTGAGCGACAACCGAAACCTGTTCTTGTCGGCTTCCAGTCACCTCTGGACAAGGAATTTTTCGAGCTCTTTATCTCCGTGGAAGATATCGGTCCAGCCGCAGCGGTTAAAGCTCTCACGAAACCAATAAGAGACATCGCCCGTTCGATCGAGGATAAAGATACAAAGGCTTTAAAACAGTTAAAAGGAATAGGCGAAAGAAAAGCCGAAAAGATCATTGCAACGCTCAAAGGCAAAGTTGCAAAATATGCACTTATGCCGGAAGTTGAGATTGCGCCTGAAGTCGTTGAGGACTTCCGGAAAGAAGTAGCGGATGTCCTCGTCAACCAACTCGGTCACAAGCACCTGGAAGCCCGAACAATGATCGAAGAGGCAATGAAGAGAAATCCGGGGATAAGTTCTTCTGAGGAATTATTCGAGGAAGTTTACCGGGGACAGAAGACATGATACACGAAGAATCCAACCAGGCTGATATGCTCCGGGATAATAATCCCCAGGATGAAGAACTGATTTTTTCTTTGCGGCCGGTTCATATTGCAGAGTATATAGGGCAACGGAATATTGTCGAAACTCTGAATATAGCAATTGAAGCGGCATTGCAAAGGAAAGAAGCGTTGGATCATGTGCTCTTTAACGGGCCCCCGGGGCTCGGGAAGACAACTCTGGCACATATCATAGCAAACGAGATGGGGACAAAGATTATCACCTCTTCAGGTCCTGCCCTGGAGAAAGGCGGGGATCTCATGGGAATTCTTACTCATCTCGAAAGAGGCGACATTCTTTTCATCGATGAAATACACAGGATACCGAAAATTGTTGAGGAATTCCTCTACCCGGCCATGGAAGATTTTGCGGTGGATTTCATATTCGACAAGGGTGTGCATGCGCGGACCCACCGGTACAGGCTCGAACCGTTCACCCTGATTGGCGCAACGACACGTTCCGGACTTCTTTCCTCTCCCTTAAGGGAGCGTTTCGGTATCACCCGTGACCTTGATTTTTACGATGAGAGCGATCTCATTCTCATCATAAAGCGTTCCGCGTCGATTCTTGAGATACCAGTAGATCATGAAGGGGCTTATGAGATAGCCCGCAGGGCACGGGGCACTCCTCGTGTTGCCAACAGGCTCCTGAAAAGGGTCCGTGATTATGCCCAGGTAAGAGCCGATGGAAGCATAACGCATGCAGTTGCCAGGGAGGCATTGGCCTTGGAGGGAATAGACGAATTTGGACTGGGAGTAACAGACAGAAAGCTCCTCAGTACAATCATTTTCAACTACAAAGGCGGCCCGGCCGGGATAGAAGCGCTCGCATCCACTCTGCAAATAGAAACCGACGTCCTGCTTGATGTCATTGAGCCGTTTTTGCTCAAAACAGGATTCGTTATAAGAACGTCACAGGGAAGAAAGGCCACGGAAAAGGCATACGCCCTTCTTGATATCCCGTTCAAACATGAAATGAGTCTGTTCGCGGGCGGCAAAGGCAAACGGGAACCGCAGTCATGAAGCTCCTCATGCATATCTGCTGTTCAAACTGCTTTCTGTATCCTCTGCAAGCCCTGTCATCAAGAAATATTGCTATCAGAGGCTTCTGGTACAATCCGAACATCCATCCGTATACTGAATATGCACTTCGTCTGGAATCACTCCGGCGGCTGCAAAATGAATGGAACCTTGACATTGAATACGCCGACGCGTACGGTCTGAAAGAATTCTTAAGAGCGGTCGTGAATGAGGAGGACAAGAGATGTTCTGTCTGCTATACCATGCGGCTTGAAGAGACAGCCTCAACAGCAAAGCGAATGGGACTCGATGGGTTCACGACCACACTCCTCGTCAGCCCGTATCAGAAGTTTGACACCATCGTGAGTATCGGGAAGGAGGCCGGAGAAAAGTATGCAATCCCGTTTTATGCTGAAGATTTCAGACCGGGATGGAAAGAAGGCATGAAAATATCAAGGGAGCTCGGACTTTACCGGCAGAAGTACTGCGGCTGTATTTATTCTGAAATGGAACGATACACCAAGAAACCTCAGATAGTAGACAAGGGAAATTTAACACCCAGTATGCTGGTGAAAAACCCCCTTTGACAAATTGTCTTGCTGAGTTTATTTCCCACGCTCAGGGTGACACAAAAAGGCACTTTTTCAGTAACCTTTTAAAACTGACAACTGATAGGGAACAGGAAAATCATGGTTGACGGGATACAAAACGCCGGGAAATTGCTCATTGTTCTCGGGATCATCATCATTGCCCTTGGAGGACTGCTGCTCTTTTCTGGGAAAATCCCCTGGATCGGCAGACTGCCCGGTGATATTCTGATTCAAAAAAAACATTATACGGTTTATTTCCCGCTCGCAACAAGCATTATCATAAGTCTGATTATCACCCTTATTTTTTGGATTTTCGGGAGAAGATAATGATAAAATCCTTCTGCAAACAGCATACAAAATTCATCATCCTTTGCATGCTTATTTCATTTTGTTTTCTTCATTTTCCCTCGTTCGCTTCAGATTCTTCTGCAAACAGCATCAAAATTCTGATCGTGAATGAAATCTATCCAAAAATCCCTTCGAGGAATGAGAAAATTGAAAAACTCGGCTCCGTGCAGGGGGAACTCCTTGTCATGGGGTCGCGCTATGCCGGCAATATCGATGTGTGGAAGGGTGAGAACGGTTTGTATATCATCAATGAACTGCCGCTCGAGGAGTATGTCAGGGATGTGGTTGCCGCAGAGATCAGTCCTGAATGGGATATGGAGGCATTGAAGGCACAGGCCGTTGTATCACGAACATACGCCCTCTATCAAAAGACCAAGAACGGCAATTCCCTGTATCACCTCGCATCATCTGTCCTCCATCAGGTCTACAAAGGGAAAAATACCGACATGCGAATAGCTTACGCTGTTTCAGCGACAACCGGTGAGGTGCTCACGTTTGACGGCACAATTATTGAATCCCTCTATCATTCAACCTGTGGCGGAAAAACAGAAAATCCCGGAGAGGTCTTCGCGAAAAATTATCCGTATATGAAATCCGTTGAATCGAACTGCGACCTGTCACCATATTCGGTGTGGGAGCGGAATATCAGGCTCGATGAAATAGAAAAAGCCCTCGCTATAGAACATATTCAGGATATCAGTATCGAAGCCTACACATCCACGAACCGTGTCAGGCAGCTGAGCATAAAATCCGGCTTCGGCATCACCACAGTGAACGCAACCGATTTTAGGAAGGCACTCGGTTGGAACCGGCTCCCGAGTACAAACTTCACCCTCACGCGCACCGGCAGGGAAATTACCTTCCAGGGAAGGGGCTATGGTCATGGCGTCGGCCTCTGCCAGTGGTGTATGCTGAGAATGGCACGTGAAGGGAAAAAATATGCGGAAATTCTGTCTTTTTTCTACCCCGGTACGACAATCCAGCTGTATGAAAACCGCTGATTTCGACTATGTTCTTCCCGAATTCCTGATCGCAGAAAAACCCCTAAAAGAGCGCTCTGTTTCCAGGCTTCTCGTGCTCCACCGGAACGGAAGGACAGAACACCGGCATTTTTTCGATCTTCCCTCATACCTTGAGCAGGGAGATACCCTCATCATCAACAACACAAAGGTTTTTCCAGCGCGGCTCACCGGCACAAAAAAAAACGGTAAAACCCTGGATATCCTCCTCGTGAAAGAAGAATTCCCCGGTACCTGGGAGGTACTTTCGAAGGGAAATTTTTCCGGCAGACTGAGGATATCAGAAGAACTCGAGGTAGATCTGCAGAGGGGGACATCGGCCCGCTTTCAGTATTCCGGGGATCTTATGGATCTCATATGGAAATATGGGGATATGCCTCTCCCACCCTATATCGGGCGTTCACCTGATCAGTCAGACAAGCAGGCGTACCAGACAGTTTATGCCACAAAAGAAGGTTCCATCGCTGCGCCTACCGCCGGCCTTCATTTCACCGGACCCCTTCTCGAAGCTATTGCCTCGAAGGGGGTCAAAATCAGGGAACTCACCCTGCATGTTGGTGTCGGCACATTCAGACCGGTACGAACAAAAATGGCAGAAGATCATTGTATGGAAAGGGAATACTTTGAGATCTCAAAGGCAATGATTGCTGAGATACGGGAAGCAAAAGCTGCCAGGAAACGTGTTATTGCAGTCGGGACAACAACAACGCGTTCCCTGGAGGGGTATTTCAGCGGCAGATTCAACAACGGTTCAAAAATACGATCCTCCCCTGTTTCGCACCCGGAGTCGGCAGCGCATGATACTCGCGGAGAAGAGATGATGCCTTCCCGCTTCATTGCGGGCACTACAGATATCTTTATCTCGCCGGGGTATGCATTTCAGGTTATCGATTCTCTCGTCACCAACTTCCATCTGCCTCGCTCGACTCCCCTTATGCTGGTATCTGCCCTCGCAGGAAGGGAAATGATCCTCACTGCATACAACGAGGCGATCTCGAACGGGTATAGATTTCTCTCATATGGTGATGCTATGCTTATCTTATGAAACGGGGTGATGTTCGGAAGCCCTCTTCGGTCTTTTATATCGGGAAGGGATTGATTGTTGCGTCGATCGTGATTACCGCTTCCCTCGGTTTTCTGCTCGGTTTTTTTGTCGGGAAAAAATTCCAACCTCTATCGGAAACCCAATCGGCAAGCATGGTCCTCCCTGAAGGACCGGACCAGTTTCCTCAGGAAGCACCGGGGAAGGAATCGTTGCCGCAACAGCCTGAATTATCCCGGGAGCAGAATGATAAACCGCTGAATGAGCAGCAGGAGACCACGCCCGTCAAAGCGCTTCGGGAC
Source organism: Thermodesulfovibrionales bacterium (assembly GCA_963715195.1). Classification (GTDB taxonomy): domain Bacteria; phylum Nitrospirota; class Thermodesulfovibrionia; order Thermodesulfovibrionales; family SM23-35; genus JALHSV01. The sequence continues at coordinate 82,754 of CAVQRT010000003.1, forward strand.
ACGGGTACAATCCCTTCAGAAAAACGTCATGATAAGCCGCAATCGACGCCTTCATCGAAGACAACACACGTGCAGGAAACAAAGCCGGCGTCCGGGTCCTCTCAGACGAAACAAACAGCTATCTCCACAGACAAACTACAGCCCACAGTGACTTCCGTGACACGGAAATATACGGTTCAAATCGGTGCTTTCAAAAACCCTGAGGAGGCAGATGCACTCAGGAACAGAATGAGCAAGAAAGGATACAAGGCATTCGTCACTACAGCGAAGACGAAAAAACAGGAAATATTGCACAAGGTAATGGTGGGCACTTACACGACCAGGAAAGAAGCAGAGGTTTTATCGATTAAACTCAAGAATTCCGAAGGTTTGCGCACGTTCGTCACTTTTTTCATGCAGGAGGGGACAACACGTCACCGGTAGAAATCGTATTCGACAGCGAGAAAGAGCCTGACCTCCTTTATGGCAAGCACGAAAGGGTCCTCAGAATTATCGGGGAAACGCTGGGAATTGTTGTTTCACAGCGGGGCAACAAGATTTTTTTGCAGGGAGATGATGTGTCAGTCCACAAGGCTGAAAACATTATCAGGGATCTTCGGTCCATAAGCGCCGAAGGATATAACCTCAGCCCTGAAGATATCCGTTATGCCCTGAGGTCTATCGCATCCGACGAGCAGATATCAATAAAGGATCTCTTTCTCAATAATATACCCATTTCTTCAAAAAAGCGGTTCATCATACCAAAGACGGAAACCCAGAGATTGTATATAGAAAGCATCAGGAATTTCGATATTGTAATAGGCATAGGGCCTGCGGGAACAGGGAAAACGTATCTTGCTATGGCGATGGCGGTCAATGCCTTTCTCAAAAAACAGATAAGCAGGATCGTCCTTGCTCGGCCTGCGGTAGAGGCAGGGGAAAAGCTCGGATTCCTTCCCGGCGATATGTTCGAAAAAGTGAATCCTTACCTGAGACCGCTCTATGATGCCCTGTTCGACATGATGGAGGCTGAAAAAGTCGTAAAACTGATCGATCGCGGTACAATCGAGATTGCCCCCCTGGCGTTTATGAGGGGAAGAACCCTTAATGACTCCTTCATTATCCTCGATGAAGCACAAAATACCACTTCGGAGCAGATGAAGATGTACCTGACCCGTCTTGGGTTTAATTCGAAAACTGTTATAACCGGGGATATCACCCAGATAGACCTTCCGCAGGGAAGGTCTTCCGGGCTTATAGAGGCAGAAAAGATCCTGAATAATATCGAGGGAATCAAAGTTATTTATTTTTCAGAGCGGGATGTCGTAAGGCACAAGCTTGTCCAGAAAATTATTCAGGCCTACGAAAAATATGAAAAACGGACAGCAGAAGAATAAACCTCGCCGCCTTTCATCACTTCTCAAGATGTTCCTCGACGGGAACCCGATAAAAGGAGAAGCCCCACCGGTGCGGCTCAGCAGACGGGATACCTTCATCAGAATATACTTTATTTTCATCTGTGGGCTTGTCGCCTCTGTCTCAATCCAGTCGAACATCGGTATTGAACAGATGCTCGGGGGATTTTTCATTTCATGCCTCCTCATGTTCATTTTTTACCGTGACATCATGCGATATAAGCCTGCATATACAAAAAAATACACCATGCTGTTTCTCCTCGGCCTGCTCCTTGTCGGGACACTCCTGCTGGGAAGATTGTTTGCCTATCTCCTCATCAATCTCTCAAAAGGTCTTGAATACCAGACGTTAGACAGTTCCCTGTATGGAATTCCGATCCCTGTAGGCGCGATGCTGGTCTCTCTGCTGTTCGATTTTCACACCGCTATTACCTTTTCCTTCGCGGTCAGCTTGCTCACCGGTCTCTGGCTCCAGGACGCATCATTCACCGTATATGCCTTTGTCGGAAGCATTACAGCAGCCTTCAGCGTGATACGATGCAAGAAACGGTCAGGAATCCTGAAGGGGGGGGGATTTATTATTGCAGCAAATGTCATAACCCTCATCATCATTCTTCTCTTCCGGGGTGAGCTTTTCACGATAAAGGCACCACCCGCTATCCTGTTTAGTGCTCTCTGCGGCATGAGCGTTGCAGCCGTTGTTTCATTAATTCTGCCGGTGATTGAGTACTTTTTTAAAGTTACAACTGATATCAGCCTCCTTGAACTGCTTGATCTCAATCAACCCCTTATGAAAAACCTTATGGTAACTGCACCTGGGACATATCACCACAGCGTCATCGTAGGGAACCTTGCGGAATCAGCCGCTGAGATCGTTGGTGCAAACCCACTGCTCGCCCGGGTCAGCGCCTACTACCATGACATCGGCAAAATTAAGATGCCTGAATATTTTGTCGAAAATCAGAGCAGTACCGTGAGTAAACACGATAAATTAACACCCCATATGAGCAGTATGATCATTACAAACCACGTCAAAGAAGGGATTGAGCTTGCAAGGACCTACAAGCTTCCCGAGCCGATTATTGAGATCATCGAGCAGCACCACGGCACCATGCTCATCAGCTATTTCTATCAAAAAGCAAAAGAACGGGAAGGGAACGGCACACCGGCTGAGCAGGATTATCGGTACCTAGGGCCAAAGCCCCAGACCCGTGTAGCTGCCCTTGTCATGATGGCAGATAGCGTCGAGGCTGCATCACGGGTTCTTGCTGATCCTACGCCAGCAAGAATTGCTTCGTTGGTTGACCGGATCATCAATCATATATTCCTCGAGGGGCAGCTTGATGAGTGCGAACTGACCCTGAAAGACATTCACGAAATCAAGAAGCGCTTTACGTACATTCTGACCGGCATATTCCATAAACGGGTAGATTACCCGGGATTCGATTTTAGCAATGAAGGTCTCTATAAAGAATCAGCAAAGACTCATAAGGGTAAACACGCAGAAAACAGCAAGGCTTCTCAGGAAAATGCTCAGTCTGCTCCGTCTCCCAAGAGCTGAGATAAGCCTCCTGTTCGTCAACGACAGGAGGATGAGACTCCTGAACCGCCGTTACCGCGGAGTTGACCGGACAACGGATGTTCTGTCGTTCCCGCAATATAGCGCTGAGGAGCTGAAGGCAGAAAGCAGGAAATGTTCGCAGGTATCCACTTCAGATCTTCACACTTCATCCGGAGTGCTGCCGCTTGGTGACATCGTTATCAATCTGCCACTTACAAAACGGCAGGCTCATGAAAACAGTCTCTCATTCGATGAAGCATTGAAGCAGCTCCTTATACACGGTCTTCTCCACCTCATTGGGTACGACCATGAACAGGGCAGGAATGCAGCAGGGAAAATGCGAAAAAAATCACGGGAGGTTTTTGAAAAACTCCGGTAAAATCAGAATCAGGAGCACCTATCCTTTGCGATAGGAATTCTAACAGACCGCGATCACCTCATGAAAGAAACGGTAGAATGACACCGAAGAAGTCTCCCGATCAAAACCCGATAGAACCCCGGCAGAAGGGTAAAGCCACTGATCTGATCCTCGGTTCCGAAGAGATGGATGAGAGGTACAGAGCCCTCTTTGACAGTTCACTGTGCAGTGTCTTCATCCATGATCTGAAAGGCACCTTTCTCGATGCGAATGAGACGGCGCTGAGGATTCTGGGATATACCAAAAAGGACCTGCCTGCTCTTTCGATCTCGACGATTCTTGACAAGGATCACGTGCCAGTCGCCAAAAAACGCATCGAAGACATCATCAAATTCGGATCTGCAAAAGACCCTTTCCTTTATAGGGTGAGAAAGAAAAACGGGGATTTTGTCTGGATGGAAGTCGTCTCTACCCTTATCCATCGCAATGGGAAACCGTTCGCAATACAGGGTATGGCATGGGAGGTAACCGAACAGATCAAGATCAGAGATGCGTTGCGGAGAAGCGAAGAACAGTACAGGACCATGATAGAAACCATGAACGAGGGACTCTCTGTTCTCGACAAGAACGAGAACATGATCCTGGTCAACAACCGTTTCTGTGCCATGACGGCATACCACAGGGATGAACTGCTCGGCAAGCATGTTTCCCTAATCTTGGATAAAGAGAACCAGAAGATATTGCGGAATCAGTGGTCATTGCGGAAAAAAGGCATTGCAGACACATATGAAATAATGCTGACCAGAAAAGACAGGGAAAAAGTCGATACCCTTGTTGCACCATGCCCGATGTTCGACGATGAAGGAAGATTGAGCGGCAGTCTTGGTATCTTTACTGATATCTCCAGACTCAAGCAGACTGAAAGGGAACTGCTGTCGTATCAGGCAAGGCTCCGTTCCCTCGCCTTGGAGATGTCGATGGTCGAAGAACGGGAACGCCGTTACATCACGATAGAATTGCAGGATAATCTCGGCCGGACGTTATCGTACTGCAGGGACCAATTGAAAGCAATTCAGGAGAAGTCGCTCCCTCATGACATACGGACATCTTTGAACGAAATCACCGGTCTCGTTGAGCGGAACATCCATTATGCGAAGACCCTGACATACGAATTCAGCACGCAGATCCTCTATGAAAAAGGACTGGAAGCTGCTCTACAGTGGCTCGGGAATCACTTCCGTGAACTGCATGCCTTAACGTTCCATTTTGAAGATGATCTGAAACCGAAACCGTTGTCAGACGAAACGAATATACTTCTCTACCAGGCGGTGAGGGAATTATTCCTGAATATTGTCAGGCACGCTTATGCAAAAAACGTTACCGTATCGTTCGAGAGGGATTACAAGAATATCCGGATACATGTGCACGACGACGGAGTCGGGTTTGATATGTCCAGAATAGGATCCTATCAAGACAAGAAGGAAATGTTCGGCCTTTTCAGTATCTATGAACGGCTCAAATATCTGGGAGGACATGTTCATGTTGAATCGGGCCCCGGAGAGGGCACCCGGTTTACCCTCGTAGCCCCGCTCAAATCCCCAGGGAGAAAATAGGGATACTCAGTCTGCAGCGCTTTTTTAGACGCAGAAAGCGCGGCTTTTTCAGGGTTGTATTTCTTTATAAGGAATTATCAGGTATTTTTGAACTGCTCATTTCTCGCGACTTGTTTAATCTTATCTTCATCAATCTTAAAAGGAGATCATATCGTTCCTTCACTCCGAGAACAAAATATAATGGTGACTCCATAAGTATGGAAATGTATTCTTTTTCAATCTCGCTATCCATAATGATCACGTTCCTTAATGATATTTTGGGAAATTCTGCTGGTTAAGTGAATCCTACCTAAGTGGGGATAAACATTCTTTCTTGCTGGCTATGATTTGGGATGTGGCATTTATCAAAGAAGTGAAAGCATCATTGTTACAGGAAAAAAGAAATCGTTTCCTATTATTACAGAAAATAATGAAGCGAACCCAGGATGAGGTATCCTTGAGCTCTTTTGTTCAAATTGGTGTTTTGGTAGATGCTTTAGGCTTCCCTTCACTTGGGGCATGCTCACCACATCTAACACCTACACCCTTCATATCTGACTTGATTCTCAGGCCTCATCTTCTGGGTATCGCATTAATGTTATTATGATAACAATAGATCAGGTAATCAATCCTACCTGAGTAGGTTATATCTCTGAAATAATTATCATCTCATTTGTTATCACCTGAATACTCCAACGATTGGTCGATGTCATCCAGCTTTAAGGAACAAGCAAGAACTCCCTGTGCTCTTGGCGCAGGGTTCTTAACTTCGGGAAGAAGTCGATTAGCTATTGAAACGAGCGAACTCAAGGATTGCTCAACGCAATCCGGAGGATAGCAGATCTTGAAATTATTCCCACAAGGCGGAGACCATCGGTAACAGGTATTCTCAGTATCCCGTTCTCAAGCATAATATCCAATACATCGCTAAGTGGCGCATCGACATTTACTGTAATGGGATTTCTCTGCATAACATCTTCTACTATGAGTTTATCGAGATCTTTTCCTTCGCGGATTTGGTCTAATAAGTCATGTTCAGTGATGACGCCGATAACTCTTTCTTCCTCATCAATAACTGGCATGCCACTAAAACGACCTGAAACCATTTGCAAAGCACTGTCTCTTGCGGAGGCCCTTTTCTTCGTGGAAATAACAGGTATTTTTATAACATCTTTTGCTTCTAACTTTGCAATATCCACATTTTATTCCCCCTTATTTTTTTATTGATTATCTCATGAAACATCAATCATTACAATAGGGTGTTATTTTGAATATTTCAGGATGGGGTTTGCATAAAAAGCACATTCTCTCAAAAGTGCATCGTTTCCCCCATCTTGCTAAGTAGAGCAATTTAAGGCTTTTTTAAAAGAAGCCTTCTTTTTCCTTCAGGCAGCCTCTTCGAACCTTCTCTGAGAGTAAGCCCGGAGGCTCTGTCCTTGATCCTCATCAGGAAATCGAATGCTGCTTCGGGATCTGCTTTGGCTATTTCCCGGATGCACCAGCCGATAGCCTTCCTGATAAAAAATTCCTTCTCCGAAACCATCCTTTCGGCAAAATCGTAGAAAAGTTGCCTGTCTCCCTTGCCCTTTCTAAACATGAGTATTTGTGAAATAAGCGAGGCGCGTTTCATCCAGAAATTCTCTGACCTGCTCCATTTATTTAGAAATGCATATGCCTTCTTGTCCATCTCCAGCACTGTGCCAACCAGATGGATCGAGATATCGTCAACCAGATCCCAAGTAGGCGATTCCATAAGCATTTTCTCAAGCATAGATACCATGCCGATATCAAGATACTCCGGGAAGAACTGTAATAACCTAAGAGCAAGCCTCTTTTCGTCGTGGTACTCGGAAGCCCAAAGTTTTCCCGCAAGTTCAATAACAAGTTTGTAGCTGGCCCCCGGGTTTTCCTTTCTGAACTCTTTGGCCACCTTATCCGCATATGGAAGTGATGTACCAAAGAATTTGAAAGGGCTTTTCAGGTAGCGTTTCTCCTGAACGGCTCTTTCGGAGCTACCGCCGGATTTCATTTTCTCTCTGAGGATAGAGAGGGATACAGCAACAGACTTCATGGATTGTGTCTCCTTTGCCAGCCTTCTACTCCTCATAATTATACCACCTCTTTGTTTGCAACCTTTCAGAAAGAAAAGGTTAAACTGTAAAGGCCCCGGCTATTATCCTTTGTACTGTACATAGATCGATCAGGCTGCCGCCACAAGGACTTCAGGAAGGAAGATTTGGATATGGGATATAATTCATAATGGTTGACAAAGATATAGAGATTTAGACTTGTATTGTATGTTTATATTTGAAAAACGATTGTTCTCTAAAAGTAAACGAGGAATAATTTTTTTTATTGACATATAAAAATTATTGACATATTATTTTCTTAAGTGTTGTTTGAATTTCTATCAACAACAAGAAAGGTAGGTGAAAGAGTTTATGCCAGTAAAGAAAAAAGCTGCTGCAAAAAAGAAGACCGCAAAAAAGAAGAAATAAGTTTCCCTCGACACACATGCACACAATCTTTTGGGCTGGGGAAGATTTTCTCCAGCCTTTTTTTATGGTCTTCTCTTCTTGCGGTCTTTAGGTATTATAAAACTCCATTCCTAAGAAAATTTCAAGGTATTTTTATAACTCTCTGTAAATTCACAATTAATTAATGGTACGGATATTGCTATATTCTGGCTGTACAACTCAACCGAAGACTAATCCACAAAAAGCTCCATCAACAGGAGTTGGGAATGCTTTTCAAGCAACAACTTCATGGAGAAAAGTCTCCGGGTTGATTCTTCCTTGTCTTCGCATTTCAATATTATCTTCTAATTGTATGTATTCCCCTGAAGGCTTCCCATAAAAGCGTCATACATAGTACCCTCCACATTAGCCTCCAATAATCTTATGATTTCGGGTATTTCGCCCTTTATAACATCAATGAATTGCATTCCAGCAATAAAAAGTGGGGTAATATCACCGTTGGCTTCCTTCACACTATCCGCTAATAAAGCCCAAACAACCAAAGCTTTAACAAAGACTGATTTGTCCTTATACCCTATTTTTAACGCATAACTCTTGCCGATATTTATAAACTTATCTACCATCACTAAAGCACCACCACTGCTGATGTTCATTACTTTCACCCGGCTGGCTGACGGTATATCGCAATCAACTCCCATATTCTCTACATTGAATCTCCTATGCTGTCTCTTCTCGTTCATACCATTTTCCGAGTACTCATCGTCCGCACGGCAAACTGACTCAGCGCTGTTATCTTGTATCATTTTATCTCCTTCCTTTTGATTATTATTTCGATGGCTGCATTTACAATCAATCCTACCCAAGTAGGATGGACGCTCCCAAGGCTATTCGTATAATAAGAGTACATTTTTCACTCTTTTCTCAAGCCTCCCATACTTTATGGGGGGCTTCATTTTCTTTTTACCTTATCAACAGCAAGCTGCAATCAATAAGTTATATCCACCTACTCAGGTAGGATTGATTACCAGGATGGAAAGAAGCAGAATTGAATTAAAGATGATATTGACGGGACAATATGAAAAGAATGGAGGTCAATCGTGATAGATAGGAATCCCATGGGTTTGCCTCATTTGCCAAATGTCGATATAGACAGAAAGAAAACCCCACTGGAAAGCAAACCAGTTCAGAGAGGGAAGGTGCTTATTGTTGATGATGAGATTGACGTTGTGAGCACGTTGCAGGGGTATCTTTCGGAGAAGGGCTATAAGACACTCGGGTGCACATCAGCAAAAGGTGCGCTTGAGTCATTGAAGAAACATGATTTTGATATTCTCCTCATAGATCTTGCAATGCCTGAAATGAGTGGGATTGAACTGTTGAAGGCAGCGATGGAAATAGATCCCCATCTTATCGGTATCATCATCACGGGTAAGGGTACCATTGAGAGTGCCGTTGATGCCATGAAAGCAGGGGCTTTTGATTATTTGACGAAGCCATTTGAGTTTGCACTGCTGTCTCCGATACTGGCCCGTGCGATGAAAGTGAGGGAACTGAGTAAATCGGAGGATCAGTGCCGTGCTGCTGTAGCGGAACTTACTTATGAGGTGAACAAGCTCCAGAATGACTGTGATAAATCTTCAGTTAAGGAACTTGAAAATTATGAACTGAAGGAACAAATAGAAGCCCTGAAGGAAACAGTGAGGAGATATAAAGAAATGCATGATACCTACTTTTTCAACGGCGGAGGGTTTGACTCCTAAGAGCACGGTATCTTTTTAGAAGCCTTGGTGTGTAGTTCTCTTGCTGAGAAATCCCATAATTTCTTGCCACCAAGGTTGCCCTACAATTCTTGGCCAATCGTTATGCCCAACCCCTTTCATTACCCACATCGCTTTGCTTCCAGGTAAGGATTGATACAATGCAGTGGCGTGCCCTATCGGGATTATCTCATCCCGTTCTGCTCCCACTATGGCAGCTCTTCCCTGATAGCCTTTGAGATTCCCCATGGTGTCATATTTATCTTTCATAAAAAACTGTACCGGAAGCCAGGGGAATTTAGATTTGGCAACGGACAGGAGTGTATCCCACGGGGTAATGAGGAGAATTCCATCGATGTTACCAGGTGCATCCTTCGCTACTGCTGCTACCACTCCACAGCCTAAAGATTCTCCCAAAAGAAAAAGTGGTCTTCCATAGCGTTTGTATGCAAGGCGTAATGTTTCTTTTGCATCGCTCACAAAAGACTTCTCTCCTAATTCTCCGGCTCTTGCTCCGTAACCTGGGTATTCGGCAAGGATAACCCGATACCCCAAAGGTTCTAATGCTTTCATATAATAGGTCCTATCTGCTGCTGTGCCGGCATTTCCATGAAAAACTATTATTGTACCTCTTAGGTGATTGATCTCAGCAGTGCCAACAAATCCTTTATAGCTGTCTTTGCCAGACGGCCAAAATTGAATATTGTTGGCATTGAGTGCTTCCTGAGAAGGTATAAAGGAACTTGGGTAATAGAGAAGTCTGTACTGAAAATCACAGCCGGAAAGAGCCATTAGAGTGATCATCGGGATGAACACATTTTTCGCAATGATCGTAATCATTTACAATAACTTTTCCCGAAACCCAGCTCCCGCCCCAGATTACCATAGAAACAACAACCAATGACTTAGACAGCGCAGTTTTATTGGAGCTGCTTGTTTTCACAATATGACAACAAGTTTTTTGTAAGTCTAATTTACTGTATCCCCTTTGCCATATCTTGCAGCTTTTTCAGTTTTGAGATTTCACCGACAGCTATCAAAGTATCTCCTGCATTTATTGCACTGCTAAAAGTAGGATTGAATTTCATATCGCCACCTGATTGTTGGATGGCAACAATAATTACTCCAAAGTCTCTCCCAATACCACACTCAGATAGCGTAAGCCCAGCGAGTTTCGAACTTTCCACAACTGGTATTTCCGCAAGCTGGAGATCGATATTGCCACTCTTTGTTGCAAATTCCAGGAAATCGGCAACGGCAGGCTTTAAGACAGTATGCGCCATTTTGAGCCCTCCAATATGATATGGCGATACAACTCTGTCAGCCCCGGCTCTGAGCAACTTTTTCTCTGATCCTTCTTCTCCAGCACGTGCAACTATGAACAAATTAGGGTTTAAACCCCTCGCACTTAAGACGACAAAAAGGTTTTCTGCATCAGAGGGAAGCACAGAGATCAAACACTTTGCTTTCCCTATTCCAACCGTCTTCAATGTCTCATCTCTTGTAGCATCTCCATGAATAAGTAATATATCCTCTTTTTCGACTGAGGGTCCCGTTTCCTTCTCGATAACGATAAATCTTTTTCCCTCGTTAAGGAGCTCTTTTGCTATTATCTTTCCCATTCTGCCAAATCCACAGATGATATAGTGATCTTCAAATTTTTCTAATCTCTTTTCCAACCTTTTCCTCCAGAATATTCTGTGTAATTCACCTTCTACGATAAACTGTGCTCCTATTCCTAAAGAATAGAATACAGTTCCAACACCACTTATGACAAGAATGATCGTAAATACCTTTCCAGCAACTGATAAGTCATGAATCTCCTTAAACCCAACGGTTGTGAGAGTAATCATCGTCATGTAAAGTGAATCTAGGAGGCTCCAACCTTCTATGCTCATATACCCAAAAGTTCCAAAAGATATGATGAGGCAAAGCAGCATACCCGAAAGAATGAGCCGCTTTTTAAGCTCTTTCACTAATTATTGTTCCTCATATTCTTGATGAGCGATTATTCTCAACATTATAGATACAATCATCTGAAAATTATACAGAATATTTATGTTAAAACTGTCTCTTTTTCCAGAAGCAGTATGTGTAGGAATGAAGCGTCAAGAAAACAACAATGTTACGCATAGCTGAACTACCAAAGTCATTATCCATTGAAATGGATACAAGCTTTGTCATTTCTTTCTATCGTGATGCTGGTATGCTCTTCGTCCAGCACACGAAGAAATCATTTACAGCATTGCTATTCTTTTGTCTTTGTAAGGCTGGGGCCAGTGGTATGTATCGATAAGCCAGGAGAGGTGCTCTATCAGCCGAGGCTGGTTCATCATGTTCAGCTCCTCATCGAAGATGATCCCGATAAGATAGAGGTCTGAAAATTTCCTCTGCCAGTCGACATTGCCTGCTGCAGAATCCTGCCGCATCTTTCCTTTTCTATCAACAAATGAAATGCTTATCATGACCCGCTTTCCTTTTCCGATCGGTTTCGATGAATAAATTCCCAGCCCGGAAAGGGAAATATTGGCAATGGTCGTCTTAAAAGTCATCTCCTCCTTCTGTGATGAAACATCAGCTACGCCGAAAAACTGATAGCGGTTCCAGTTGCGGGTATCGTGAGGAGCTGTCTTCTTTTTCTTCATAATCCCTCCTGAGATAGTATGTCCGAATTATAGCAGACCTGCACGCTCCATGATAACCGGCACCTTATCCTCCATGCCGATCGCCATGATATGGACTCCGTCACAGATAGAACCAGCCTTCAATTGCTTGATATGACGAGCCGCGATATCCATCCCCGCTTCAAGTGCTTTTTCCTTTCCCGCTGCCTTCAGCTCATCGATCAATTCCTGCGGCACTCTTATTCCCGGGACATTTTTATTCATAAAATTGGCCATGCCGGCAGATTTCAATACGACAATACCTGCGAGTATTTTTACCGGAAATTTCCGGGCATATTCCATAAATTTCCGAAAGGCCTCTATATCATATATCGCCTGTGTTTGAAAAAATTGAGCACCGGCATTCACTTTCTTTTCAAATTTCATGAGCTGTGGCTCAATGAAATCCGTCTCAGGCGTTACAACGGCACCCTGGAAAAATTCTGTCGGCCCTTTCAGTTCGTTTCCTGACATGTCTTTACCCTTATTCAGGCCGTCAAGAATCCTGAGCAACTGAACCGATTCGACATCATAGACCGGCTTTGCGTTTTTATGATCTCCGGCAGAGACATAATCTCCTGTCATGCAGAGAACATTTCGTATCCCAAGAATATGCGCTCCGAGCAAATCTGACTGCAGGCCGATCCTGTTTCTGTCCCGGCATGTCATCTGGAGGATTGGTTCAAGCCCGTTTTCAAGGGCTATTTTGCATACTGCAAGCGAGCAAACCCTCATGACCGCAGACTGATTATCGGTAACATTGGCTGCATCAATCTTTCCTTTTAGCAGTTCGATATGATGAAGCATGCCGCTAATATCAGTTCCCTTTGGAGGTCCTATCTCGGCTGTTACGACGAATTTTCCAGCATTTATGCTTTCTCGAAATGTCATGGTATGCTCCTTGTCATTCCTTACCGATATCCATCCGGTAACGGATCCCTTCAAAGTGGATTTTTTCAATATTTCTGTAAGCAACAGACCTTGCATCCTTCAATGTCTTTCCCCTGCCAACCACATGGAGAACCCGGCCGCCGTCGGTAACCATCCCTTTCACTTCGGAATTGCTCACACCAGCAAAGAAAATTTTACAATCCGGGTCATGGATATCATTAATTCCAGATATGGGGTATCCTTTTCCGTAGCGGGCCGGATAACCGGGATACCATCCCTTGTTTTTTCCATGTTTCAACTGTCTGGTTCTCCCTGCTGCCGCTACGACATCGCAGAAGTAATCTTTGCTCCATTCGACTTTCTTGTCACTGAGGACACCATTGGTAATCTGAAAACTGATATCACTCAGCGGAGTCTTCAGTCGCGGCAGAATTACTTCTGCCTCCGGATCTCCGAGACGCACATTGACCTCCAGGAGATGGGGAGTTTCATCAACCAGCATGAGTCCACAGTACAGAATCCCTTTATACGGTATACCTTCCTTTTCCCTGAAACCGTGCACTATTGGTATTGCAACTTTGTCACAGACAAGTCTGTCGAGTTTTTCATCTTCAAGCCGGTGAGGGGAATATGCGCCCATCCCGCCGGTATTCAAACCCTCATCATTGTCATACGCCCTTTTATAATCCTGCGCTACAGGCATCGGGACAAGAGCGTCACCGTCAGTAAATGCAAAAAATGATATTTCTGTCCCGAAGAGTCTCTTTTCTATGACAACTTTTTGTCCTGCTTCGCCAAAGACTTTTTGGACCATGAGCTGATCAACGGCCAGGCACGCCTCCTTCGCATCTGAACAGACGATAGAGCCTTTTCCCTGGGCTAATCCGTCGGCCTTCACAACGACAGGATATTTCACACACTCTATATAATCCTTCGCTTTCCGGTAATCAACAAAAACTTCGAATTCCGGCACCGGGACACCGATTTCACGGCATAACAGTTTTGTGTATGCCTTGCTCCCTTCAAGGACACTTGCCCGCTTATACGGACCAACAATCGGAATTTTCTCGGATGAGATCAGATCAACGATCCCGTTCGTTAAAGGACTTTCAGGACCAATGAAAACAAGATCGACCTGCTCTCTCCTGGCAAGCTCCAGAATCTCCTCATTCGTCCGTGCATTTTCACACCTGATTTCACGGGCTATTCCGGCATTCCCGGGTGTACAGATAACTTCCTGAACATGGGGATCATTCCTGAATTGCCATGCTATGGCATGGCCGCGGCCTCCGCTGTCAACAACCAGAACTTTCATTTATATATTCAATCCTTTCTGAGCATTATCGAATAGGGAAATTATCACATGAGCATCACGCTTCCCTAATGTACCCTTTTCTTGAGCTATTGCAACGGTATATCTTCCCAATTCCGAGTAGAGGCGGATCATCTCCTTCTGTCTTTTTGCAATGGCCTTTAAATGACCTTCCACAATGCCGGCATCACCCCTTGAAATAGGTCCTGTAAGTGCTGCAGGAATACCCAGTAATTCGACATTCCTTACGGTACCTTTTATTAACGGCATAAGCGCCTTGAGAGAATCTTCCTTTCTAATGCCAGCAGCATGAAAAAGAGCGAGTCCAAAACCGATGGTCGCCACGAGAAAATTCGATGCTACCGATGCACCTGCGTGGTAAAGTGATTTTTTCTTCGGCTGAAGTGTAATTTTTTTTCCTTTCAGATCGGAAATAATATGTTGTGCAACTGAAAGTGCATTTTCATTTCCTTCAATAGAAAAATACGAACCCTGCAGGTTCTTGACCGCTTCTTTTACGTTAGCAAAGCTCTGAAGCGGGTGAAGGGAAGCTGTGTATGCGCCTTTCCTTTTTGCTGATTTGAGTATATCCGATGACAATGCACCGCACGTATGGAAGATAATAGTACCCGGTTTAAATCCTCCTCCATCTGCAATCTTTTCGCAGGTTCCTTTGATGGCGTCATCAGAAGTCGTAATAAAAACGATATCCGCTTCACGGGCGGTTTTGATAAGATCTGCCGAGGCAGTGCCTTCCCCGATAATCTTTTTGGCCTTTTGAGCTGATTGCAATGTCCTGCTCGCTATCCCTGCAATCCGCCAGCCGGTCTTCCTGAGAAGATACCCGAAAGAAGTCCCGACAACCCCTGCTCCTATGATTGCAATCCTGCGGTTCCTCTCCATGTAAAAACTCCCCCTGACATGCAGACTGTAAGACACTTTGCGGTGTGGTTGTTCTGTAAGCTAATAATGAAAGAGTTTCAGGAAACCTTTTCGCTTTCTTCTTCTTTTATCGCATATCTGCCTGGTCTCTGCTTTTTAGACCAGTCCTTTGCACCGATTTCCTTTTTCAGTTCATTCAGCTTCCCCAGCTCTTTCATCCGTTCATAAATCCTGACCCATGCGCAGGGGACATCAGGACTTACTTCACACTTTCCCTTCTTGTTGCCGCCGCAGGGACCATTCAGAATGCCCTTTGGACATGATGTCACAGGGCATATTCCTCCGGTCATCCCGAGAACACAATCTCCACAGGCAGCACAAATCTCAACCCATTTCCCCTGACCATCAGAGAGTCCGATGAACCGTGTATTCATTGCCGGTAAGACTACAACCTTCTTCATCCACTCTGAAATACCCTGGACTCCCGCTCCACATGCCATCGAAAGCACGGCATCATACTGAGCAAATTCATCCTGTATCTGATGAATGAATTCCGGATCGCATTGACGGAGTATCGTCTTTTCACCGACGGTAATGTCACTTCCCTCTACGTTCCTTGCCATCCTGAGCGCAGAAGCCAACAGTTCCACTTGTCTTTCACCCCCGCTCATGCAAACTGTTACGCAACTACCGCATCCCAGGACCAGTACCTTTTTATAGTCGATAACCATATCTCTGATCTCTTCAAATGGCTTGAGCTCTGCGACAATCATTCATCCACCTTCTTTCCTTTCCGCAATGGATTTATTCCCATGGTTTCAAGTCTCTCCCTGAAACCTGCAAAATCTTCTTCATGAGAAATAACAGAGAGCCGGTCTTCACCCATCCCCGTTTCCTTCAGTATCCTTCTCGCTCTCTTCACATGCTCAGTCACCCAGTAGCTGCCTTTCCTGAAACGGCAGGCATCATCCGGGCACAGAGAGACGATCACACCGTCAGCACCAACCTCAAAAGGATAGATAATCTCTGACTCTTTCATCCGTCCCGTGCAGCCCCGCGCTATCCAGTATATCGCATCATCGTCAACAGGCGGGCCAAGGGGATCGTGATATCTGCAGTAATATCCGATAACCGCTATTTCAGGAATCTCCTCCCGCGCTCTATTCACAACACGCTCCACTTCCTGTCGAAAGTCATCGCGTCCGTCGTCTTTCAAATGGATCGCCGATGCGGGGCACTCTGCTGCACAGATACCGCATGCCTGACACTGGCTGATATCGATTTCTGCAATCTCCTTACCCGGCACGGGTATCTCGAATGGACAGATTCTCAGACAGTTAAGACAGGCTGCACAATTCGAATCGACCGATGCCCCAGCCCCGCAATTCAGACATCTGAGAGCTTCTCTGCAAGCCTGATCACGATTATATCCAATATCCACCTCATCGAAGGTGCTTTTTCTTTGTTCAACAGGTAAAGCAGGCGCCTTTTGTCGCTCTGTTTTATGAATCATCTGAACAATCTGGTCATCCAATGATCGAAGCGAAACACGGTTATCAACCAATTTGTCTTCGATACCGCGAAGGTAGAGATGCATTGCCCCTGATACTCTCCTTCCCGAGGCCATGGCCTCGATGACGCTCATCGGACCGGTTACAACATCGCCCGCAGCAAAAACGCCTTTCCTATCAGTAACGCCGGTATCATCGTTAACAATGATAGTTCCTTTCCTGTTCACCTTCAGCCCATCTTGTTTGAGATGCTCGACATCAGGAATATATCCGATGGCCAGGATTACCGCGTCGGTCTCCAAATCAAATTCGGAATCTTTGATCGGGACAGGACGTCTTCTTCCAGATGAGTCCTGATCGCCAAGATCCATCTTGATAAACCTGCCACGCTGAACTGTACTTTGACCGGCAAACTCAAGCGGGGCAGCACGGTAAATAAATTTTATTCCTTCCATCTCAGCCTGCTCCACCTCTTCCCGTCCGGCCGGCATTTCTTCGATGGTACGCCGATAGACCACCGTAACATCAGGACACCCGAGACGGATACAGGTCCGTGCAGCGTCGAGCGCGGTATGCCCTCCTCCAATGACCAGGACTTTCTGACCCGGAGATGATGAATAACCTCTATCGATGAGCTTGAGAAATTCAACACCTGACCAAATCCCGGGCAGGTCATCCCCCTTACATTTTGGATACAGACTTTTCTGGCTTCCAACCGCGATAAAGACAGCCTGATAATCCTTCAAGAGCCCTTCGATGGTAAAGTCTTTGCCCAGGGAAACGCCCGTCCTGACTTCTATCCCCAGAGAAAGAATACCGTCAATATCCTTTTGAACCGCCTCCTTGGGAAGCCTGTACTTCGGTATTCCCTCACTCAGCAGTCCGCCCAGGACTGGCTGAGCCTCGAAGATTGTTACCGCATAGCCGAGCAGCGCAAGATCGTGGGCTGCCACAAGACCGGTTGGCCCGCTTCCGATTATCGCAATCTTTTCATTGTATGAATTCAGTGGTTTTCCGGCGGAAATAAGATGATTCGCGTGATCCGACGCATAGCGCTTCAAGGCCCTGATTGCAACAGGTGCATCCACCTGTGCCCTTCTGCATGCCGTCTCACAGAGCCTCGTACATATTCTCCCGCAGACTGACGGAAGCGGATTTACCCGTCGTATAATCCGGATCGCCTCATCCGCATCGCCCCGGGCAAGTGCAGATACATAGCCCCGCACATCGGTATTGATCGGGCACGCGGCCTGGCAGGGAGGGACGATGACCGTAGTCATGTCACCCGGTTAAGCCTGCATGCATCTTGGCAGATCTGACGGTATTTTTCATCAGCATAACGATCGTCATCGGACCGACGCCCCCCGGTACAGGAGTGATTGCCTTCGCCTTTTCCTTCACCCCGTCGAAGTCAACATCACCGACTAATCCCGTCTCAAGGCGGTTAACCCCGACATCGATAACGACAACACCTTCCTTCACCATATCGGCGGTTATTGTCTTTGGCCTGCCTGCTGCCACAATGAGGATATCCGCCCTTTTGGTGTGGAACAGTAAATCCCTCGTACCGGTGTGGCATATTGTAACAGTAGCGTTTGCACCTTTCCTGTTCTTCTGAATCAGCATGTTCGCAATCGGCTTGCCGACAATATTGCTCCTGCCGACAACAACGACTTCTGCCCCGTCCGTCTCGATGCCGGTCCTGAGGAGCAATTCCTGTATGCCGTGTGGAGTGCATGGAAGAAAATCCGGTACGCCGAGCATAAGCTTTCCAACATTCACCGGATGAAATGCATCAACATCTTTTTGGGGGTCGATAGCATAAAGAACCTTTGTCTCATTGATATGTCTCGGAAGAGGAAGTTGCACCAGGATACCGTGGATTTTTTCATTCTTGTTTAACTTATCTATCAGGACCAGCAAATCGTTTTCGGTTGTATCTGGAGACAGGTCAATTCGTTCGGAATAAATCCCGAGCTCCTTGCAGGCCTTTTCCTTGGCCCCGACGTACACTTTTGATGCTTCATCTTCGCCAACGAGAACCGTAGCAAGTCCAGGAACTAATTTATTATTTATCAGTAAGTTATTTATCTCTTCTTTAAGTTCCTGTTTAATTTGTTTTGCAATTTCAGAACCTTTGATCAAAATAGCCATATCTGCTCCTTTCGGAATGGACTGCCATTAATAAATAGCGTAAAACAGAGCTCACGTCTGTCATTCTGGCTTGTCCAGAATCGCTCTTTATTTTTTAAAAAAAGTCCTGAAAGACAAGATCAAAAACTGCTCAAGAAACCTATAAAATACAATACTCTCTCAAATAAAGATCGTGCAATTTAATAGTAAGTAATACTTTAATATTTTATATATAACTTATTATTAAAAAACTATTTTTTTATAAGATCGAGCAACTCGTCTCGCGTTGACTGTTTCGTTCTGAATATTCCGCGGACAGCCGAAGTAACCGTTCGTGTGCCCGGTTTTTTCATACCCCTCATGCTGATGCAAAGGTGTTCCGCGTCAATAATGACCATAGCTCCTTTCGGTTTGAGTCTGACCATGATCATATCAGCAAGCTGAGTTGTCAGCCGTTCCTGAACCTGCAGTCTTTTCGCAAGAACGTCAACCGCTTTTACTAACTCGCTGAGGCCGACAATCTTGCCGGCTGACGGGATGTAGGCAACATGGGCTTTTCCTATGAAAGGGATCAGATGATGTTCACAGACGGAATAGAAAGGGATATCCTTGAGCAAGACCATTTCATCGTGGCTTTCTCCTTCGATTGATTTCAGCAGCTCCTCGGTGGGCGTCTCAATCCCTGAAAATATCTCCTGGTACATGCGGGCAACCCTCTCAGGGGTCTCCCTTATTCCCGGCCTTTCAGGATTTTCCCCAATCCCTTCGAGAATCAGCCGCACGCCTTTCTCGATTTTCTTCACATTCATAGTCTTAAACGGATTGTATCACGCGGTATTCTTGTCTGTCAAAAAAGACAGGGGATTTCGCCCTGGTCACCTCAGCGCCCCGCCGAAGCAAGCGAATCCGCCCGGTGCGGAAAGGATTTGGGAATACATGGATTCAAGTGCTACAGATTCGCCTCACAAAATGCGTATCACTCTTTTATCCGTCACGATGATGGTAACCCTTATATCATGCTCTTCTGAAGGAATTGCATCAACAAGCTGTTCTTCGTATGCGAATGCAACGACGGGCATCTTCTTTGCACTCGTTGACAGAAGAATATCATAATAGCCTGCACCGTATCCGAGGCGGTTGCCCATCAAGTCGAAGGCTGCACCGGGGACAACCGTGAGATCAGCCTCGTCAATGACTGAACGTCGCACATCCGGCAGGTGCGGTTCCGGAATGCCCTTGTAACCGGGAGACAGTTCTTTTACGCTTTTAATCTCATACAGGGCGAGAAGAGATTTTTTTGCATCCACTTTTGGAAGGAGGACCCTTTTCTCCATTGAGAGTGATTCCCGGATCAGACTCAATGTCTCGACTTCAGACCGGAACGATGCATAGAGAAGTACTGTTTTCGCTGAAAGAAATTCCGGGAGGGAAAACAGCCTCTCCCTGATATTCAGGTCTTTTTTTTCCCTTATATCTAAAGGTATCTTATCCCTGATTGCAAGGACTCTATTTCGAATGTCTTTTTTCACCTGACCCCTGGGCCCCTCGAATCCTCGGATCCTTCCCTCAGCTTTTCCCCGCTATCAGTACAATTGCATAGATTAGATACAATCCTCCGCCGAAGAGCATGGTGAAGGGTGAGATGCGTTTCCTCACCATCAGCTCGAGCAGCACTATGCATGTTGAAAAAAGCGCGATGAAGGCAGAGAAAAATGCCATGCCGGTCAGCTTCCACTCGGTAAACACTAATCCGATTGAAACCGGGAAAGTAGACTGAAAAACCATCGCACCTGTTATGTTGCCGATTGCCAAAGTATCGCGTCCTTTCCACGTCCATGTTACGCTGTTAAATTTCTCCGGTAGTTCCGTGGCGATGGGTGCAAGGATAAGGGCAAAAAGGAGGGGGTTCATGCCGAACCGCACCGAAACATGCTCGAGACTTTCCACAAATGTATGAGCCCCGGTTATCATCACCCCCAGGGCCCCAAGAATTTGAAACAGGATGAGTACAACATGCGGCTTCTCCGACTGTGAGAGTCCTGTCTTCCTGTACAACCTCCACAGATACATATCTTCAGAATGCTCAATTTCTGCACTTTCGCCCCTGAACGTCCGGTATGCATACATGACGTACCCGATAATGAGCAAAACAGCAATGAAGGGAGACAGTGACCTCCCCGCGACTGCCGGCAAAATGATCGCCGTCGAATACATGGCTAAAAAAAACAGGATATCCCGTTTCGTTGAATGGGCTTCCACATTGATCTCGAATTTCCTCCGTTTTCGTGCATAGGAGATCAGGACCGTAAGACCAATCAGGAAAAAAGCGAGCGTGGACAGCATGAAGGGCGCACCAAGAATCGCGCCGACCCCAATATCATGCGCAGACGAACCGCTGTAGAAGAATATCGCCACGATGGGGAGCAGCGTCTCGGGGAGGGCAGTCCCTACGGCAGCCAGGAGACTCCCCACAACCGCCTGCGAGAGATTGAATCTTCTTCCGAACGTTTCGACGCCGTTCGTAAACGTCTCGGCAGCGAAACAGGATCAGCAGCAGGCCGAGGAGGAGAAAGAATAACTCATAAACCATCAGTGTATGACAAAAACAGGACAGGGGGCAGATTTCAAAACCGCATCGGTGACGCTGCCGATAAGCATGCCCTTGATGAATCCAAGGCCACGGGCTCCCATAACAATCAGGTCAATATCCTCTTCTTTTGCGAACGAGACGATTCGTTTATACGGCTCGCCCTGTTCCATAATACCCCGGGAATCAAAAGATGATGCGGTGAGAACATCCTCCAGTCTGCTTTTTTCCCGCTCGTATATCTTTCTCATAGCCTCTTTTTTGGCACCACGAACCTTTATTTTTTTCATGGCAGATTCCTGAAGAACATGCATGACCTCAATCTCCGATGAAAATGTCCGTGCCAGTTCCCGGGAAATCCCGAGCGCCTGTTTTGAGGAATCCGAAAAATCCACCGGACAGAGAATTCTCCTGATGGAGATATTTCCGGCAGAGGCGGTCTCCGATTTCTTTCCCCTGACGACGAGCATGGGCATCTGCAAACCCTTGATCAACTTCTCGGAGCTGCTCCTCCGGAATCCGTGAGACGCAAATCCGAGAACAAGCAGGTCGGCTCCGGTCTTCTGTAGCGCAGTTTCGAATGACGCCTGAAGCCTCCCGACAAGAACCGTTGAATTCACCCCTATGCCTGAACCAGCCAATTCCCGCTGTATTGTCGCGAGCTTCTCTTCCGCTGAACTTTTTTCCTTTTCTATATACTGGTCAAGATATGCAGGGGGCGTTACGAGATAATCGATAACATGGAGAAGATGAAGGGATGCCTGGAAATTTTGCGCAAACAGCGAAGCATATGCAAGGATGCGCCCTGTTTGTTTTTCAAAGTCAATTCCCGCAAGAATGTGCTGAATTTTCATTATAAGGTATTCAGGCTCATCTCGATTTTCTTCTTGATCTCCCTGACTTCATTGACAGTGTCCCCGGAGTAACTGCACGGAGCAGCTCCTTTCATATCGGCTTCCATGATGGCATGGCTGTATGCGATTGAACCTATGAGATAGTGCTTTCCGATTTGACTTTCAATAAATTCGATATCCCCTTTCCCTCTCACCTTGTTTGCAACAACAAAAACTTTGTTCACACCAAGATTACGGGCCATAGCAAAGACGGTCTTTGCTGTCTGGATGCTCCTCTGTCCGGGCTCAACGACAACAATGAAAGCGTCAACCGACTCTGCTGTGCCCCTGGTGAGATGCTCAATACCGGCTTCCATGTCAACGATGACTACCTCGCTTCGTTTCACGATGAGATGTCTCAGCAAACTTCTTAAAAGCACGTTCTCCGGACAATAACAACCTGAGGCCGCATCCTTTACTTTGCCCATGGTAAGCAAGAGAATCCGGTTCATTCGATAACCGACACCTTCAGGAAGATCGTCAACCTTTGGATTCAACGTAAATGTTCCGCCCATGCTCCCCTTTTTTGCTCCTGTCCGCGCCTGGATGAGCTCTGCCATTGCTGTAATCGGTTGTATCTTTTCTGCTTCTTCATTCGGGATACCAAGAGCCGAGGCTAAATTCGCATCAGGATCTGCATCCACTGCTATGACACTCTTGCCCTCCTCCGCATAGAGGTGAGCCAGAATAGACGCAAGAGTGGTCTTGCCTACGCCGCCTTTACCTGTAATTGCGATTTTCATAATAGTAAAAAGGGGTCAAGGATCCAAGGGGACAAGGATTCAAGTGGTTGGTTTTTTTGTATCACACTCGGACCCTTGAATCCTGGACTCCTCGAACCCTTTCTTATCCTAATACTCTTTTTGTCGATGGAATGCCTTTCACCCGCGGGTCAATAGTCACAGCCTGACGCAAAGCCCTTCCTAATGCCTTGAATACCGCTTCAATGATGTGGTGCGTATTTCTCCCATACTGGGTTGATACGTGGAGCGTTATCCCGCTGTTGCTCACAAATGCCTGGAGAAAATCCTCAATGAGATCAGGATCAAAATTCCTCAGTTTGCCTCTCTTCGGGAATTCCACGCGATAGACAAGATAGGGCCTTCCGCTGATATCAAGACTGACAGATGCAAGCGATTCGTCCATGGGGACGGATGCCTGACCGTACCGCGATATCCCCTTCATGTCTCTAAGCGCCTGTTTCACTGCCTTGCCCAGTACGATCCCCAGATCCTCTACGGTGTGATGGTAATCGATTTCGATATCCCCCTTTGCCTGTATCTTCATATCGATCAGTCCGTGCTTGCTCATCAACGAAAGCATATGGTCAAGAAAGGGGATGGTTGTATTTATTGCATAGGTACCTTTTCCATCGAGATCAATCGAAACCGAAATGTTGGTCTCCTTCGTTTTTCTTTCAATCTTCGCTGTTCTCATATAATCCTCAGTTATATTTTATAATTTCAATACTCGAGATTCTTCGCTTCGCTCAGAATGACAGCACGTCCTCTATTTTGTCATCTCTGAAGGAGTCACGGCTTTCGCCGGGGCGACTGAAGAATCTCAATCTTTTCAATTACTTGTTTTAGTGCATTTATGAACATCCTGTTCTCTTCCCGTGTCCCGACCGTTACCCTGAGACACCCATCGACAACCCCCTTCATGTTCCGGACGAGCACACCGTTTTTCAGAAGGCCTTCATAGACCCTATCCGGGTTTGGTACCCTGAATAAGATGAAATTTGCCTCTGAGGGATATGGCGTGATACCGTTCATTTGTGAGAGTTTGTAAAAGAGGGTTTCCCGCTCCGATACGATTATACGAATATTCCGCCTCATCACCGCCTTATCCTTCATCGCTTTCAGGGCAACGACCTGAGAAAGGGCATTGAGATTGAACGGAAGCCTGACCTTGTTCACTTCATGAATGATGCTCTCTTCCGCAATGAGGAAACCCACCCTCAGTCCTGCCAATCCGACCTTGCTCAGTGTCCTTATAATGACAAGGTGCTCATAGTCGCGGAGCATCGGCATGAAACCCCGGTTACTTGCAAAAGGCTGATACGCCTCGTCAACCGCAACGATCGCCTTGCCTTTTGCCGATTCGATGATCTTCAGTATGCTTTCTGCTGCAAAACAATTTCCTGTCGGGTTATTCGGTGAACTTAGGAAAATCAGTTTCGGCTTATTTCGCCGAATCTCAATGAGCATTCTCTTCAGATCGAGATCGAATGCATCATCAAGCCGGACACCGATTCTCTTCTCTCCGAGGGCCTGTGCGATGATGCCGTACATCGAAAAGGTTGGAACCGGGTAAAGCACCGGCCCGCCAAAGGTCGTTATGAGATAGTAAATGAGTTCATCCGATCCATTACCCTGAAGGATGTTTCCGGGTCTGATTTTCAGATCCTTTGCGATGGTTTTCTTCAGCGATTTTGCTTCGGGGTCGGGATACCTGTTTGTCTGGACAGACTGTATAATTTCTTTCGCAATAGTGAAGCCGAAAGGGCTTTCATTCGCATCGAGCTTTGCTATGCATGGAATTTCTTTGGCCTGATAAGCCGACAAAGATCTGATATTCGGACGAATGAGTTTTTTGATGTTCATGCATGTGCATTATACCACAATAAATATGGTATATTTAGTACCATGACTCAGGGCGAAGACCTTTTCGGCACAAGCTGCGAGAAAGATGAAGTCATCTTCAGAGAAGGTGATCAGGGCGACACCATGTATATCATCCAGTCCGGGACTGTTGAGATCAGCCAGGATAAGGATGGCAAAAAACTTGTGCTTGCTCTCCTTGAGAAAGGCGACTTCTTCGGAGAGATGGCCCTGATTGACAAACACCTGCGTTCTGCCACCGCTGCAGCTGTCAGCAACAGCCGCCTTCTTCCCTTCACCCGCACGTCAATCATGGAGAGAATTCGCCAGGATCCCGGGGTAGTCCTTCATCTGCTCACAACGCTCTGTCACCGGATTACGCAGACAAATCAGCGTCTGCATGCCATGGTGCAGAGTAATGAGGCATTACGATCATTTGTTGAATCAAAAGGACAAATCCTTCCTGAATCAACAGAAAATGGCAGCAACTTCGAGACCTCGCCTTCTGCTGATATATCACCTAAATTCTCTGCAGATACCCATACGTCTGTTCTGCAAGAACCTCCAAAACGCACAGTTGATCTCAGCATACCACATGAAGAATGCATCCTTGTTGAAAACGGAAAAGCTGTTTTTCACCAGGGCGACCACGGGAATTCGCTCTACATCATCGTCGAGGGAGGCGTGGAGATCAGTCAGGGACCCGAAGATGACAGGAATGTCCTGGCATATTTAGGTCCCGGGGATTTCTTCGGTGAGACAGCGATGATCACTGATCAGCCCCGAACTGCTCATGCCTTTGCATTAGGAAAAACATACCTGTTCCCGATTACCAAAGATGATTTTTTGGAGCAGTTCAAGACGAAACCGGAGCTTGCGCTATATATCCTTCAGGGACTAATCATCCGCCTCAGGGGATTGCTGGCAGTTTTAAATGATCCCACAAAATCCATTTCGACTGTGATACAAGCCTTTCCACCCCCCCTGAAAAAGAAAAGTCTGATTAGGACTGCCCTTGTCTCTCTTTCCACCTGCGGGGGCTGCGCAGCGGTTCTGCTTGAAGACCAGGATGAGCTTGCCCGTCTTCTGAAGCGCGTGAATATCTCCTACTGTCCCATGCTGATCGATGCGGAGGAACTTGGGGAGGTTGATGTTGCTGTTGTTGACGGAGTTGTGAGGGTAAAGGAAGACGAGGAAAAGATCAAAGAAGTCAGACACAAGAGCCGTTACCTCGTAGCGTGGGGTACCTGTGCCGCATCGGGCGGCATCCCCGCATATGCAAACCAGCACGAACTGGAAGAATTGATCGAAGAATCATACGGACATGCAAAGGATCCTTTTGCCTATTATCTCTCCGGGAGCCGGGGTATTGACGGCGCAACCTACCAGGAACAGGAAAACGAACTGCAACTTCTCCGCCGTTCCCAAAAGCTGGATGACTTTGTGAGGGTCGACTACTACATTCCCGGTTGTCCGCCGAACGCCCGCCTCCTGAATCTTCTCGTGGATGAACTCAGGGGAGACGGACAGGCTGAGAAACCAAAATCGATTGTCTGCGGCGAGTGCAGCAGGAAGCATGTCAAAGCAAC
This sequence comes from Thermodesulfovibrionales bacterium, assembly GCA_963715195.1. GTDB lineage: Bacteria > Nitrospirota > Thermodesulfovibrionia > Thermodesulfovibrionales > SM23-35 > JALHSV01. The sequence goes on from CAVQRT010000003.1 coordinate 108,957, forward strand.
CGTCGAACATTTTTATATGTTCCCGCGACCGGACTGGGATGTGAGGCACTGTTTCACTTCACTGGGTGCTGTCTGCCTCGGCTTCATGACCAAGGGCGGATGCGGTGCTGTCTGCCCTCGCGGTGGTCTTCCCTGCTGGGGTTGCCGCGGACCATCCGAGACCGTCTTTAAAAAAATGGAAGAAGGGAACAGTTTTGAAGAATATATGGTTGATGCGTTTATCGCACGCCACCGCCATCTCGAGGATCAGATCAGGCCGGTTTTGAAATTATTTCGCAAGAATGCAAACAGCCCTGTGCCGTTCAGCCGGCATGCTACCAATGACAGATCGAGGATCAGATGAGCAAGAAGATTATCTTTCAGAAAGCCACACGCATCGAGGGCAATGCAAATATTCAGGTTGAGGTCGACAGAGGCAGCGTCAAGACAGCCCGTTTCATGGTCCAGGAATTCCGTGGCTTTGAAGGGTTCATGCGCGGTACCCGAGTCGAGTATGTCCCCCATATGGTGTCCAGGATCTGCGGCCTTTGTTCATCGGCACATCAGGTAGCATCCATTAAGGCCGTCGAGGAAGCACTTGGCGTTCAGACACCGCGCTCGGTGAGTGCCCTGCGTGAGATTCAAGTCCTCGGAGAGTGGATCAACAGCCATGCCCTGAGTTATTTCTTTCTGACCATGCCGGACTTTGTCGGAGCTTCGTCAGGAATCTTCGAACTCTTGCAGAGCCACCCGGAGATCACCAAAGAAGCCTTTGCCCTGCGCGATGCGGGATTGAAAATCGTGAGGCTCCTCGGGAAACGCACATCCCATGCGGTTACGACGGGGGTCGGCCGCTTTTTTGCAGATCCCGATCACAATGACCTCGAAGAAATTCGTGCTATCGCATCCGACGTAAAAGAACGTTCCCTGCGGCTTATTGGTCAGGTCGGGAACATTCACCTGACTTCAAAAAGCATTCCCTTTCCCCCTGACCAGCAGATCAACTTTGTAACATATGACGGCAACCCTGCTAAAGATGTTTTCTGCGTATACAACCAGTCCGGAGCCCTCGAATTGTGCTTCAGCAGGTCAGAGTTTATGGACAATATATCGGAACTGAGGGCAGACTGGACACTGGCTAAATTTCCGTATCTGACGAAGCTGGGGTTCCCTGCCGGGATTATGCTGGTCGGCCCGCTTTCGCGCAGTTTTCAGGAAAACGGTTTTTTACACGATAAGGATTTGTCGAACCTCGAACTCGCCGCCCTGCTGCGCGACCGCACATCGCTGACACTCGAAAGCTACGATGCATGCCGCCTTCTTGAGATATACTCGGCGGCAAAGAAAATCCTCCATCTCCTCGATGAGGTCGATCTTTCACAGATGAGCGCAGAGGTTGACCTGAAATCAAGCGGACAGGGTATCGGGGTGCTCGAAGCGCCGCGGGGTATCCTCATGCACAGCTATTTAGTAAATCAGGGCAAGATCGAACGTATGCGCCTCATGGTCGCCACGCAGTTTAATAATGCGTATATCAATCTCCTCCTCAGGGATCTTGCCGAAAAACATCTCGACGGAGACAGCATTTCAGCGGAAGGTGAAAGACTCATCGGCCGCTGTGTGAGGATATTCGACCCCTGCCTCAGTTGCGCCACACATTGAAAAAGACAGGATTCGAGGATTCCAGGGGTCAAGGGTTCAGATTGCAGACTTGACCCTACTGGGGCAACTCCTTTGCCCTCTGTCATTCTGAGCGAAGCGAAGAATCTCGAATTTTCTGCAGTGCATTTTATCCTTCATCGTTGCCGTTCCGACTTCACCGGAATCCACAGCTAAGAACCCTGCGCCAAGAGCGCAGGGCGTAAAAATCAAACTCAATACTGTCATTCTCCGGCTTGACCGGAGAATCCAGTTCCTTCTCTCTGGATTGCCCGATCAAGCCTGCCCCAGACTTCGATCGGGGGTCGGGCAATGACACAAATGAGGAAGCAATTCATCCCTGCGGCAAGACCACAGGGAGTTCTTGCTGATTATTGAATCGGATAGTGAGCGCATTCCTCGCAGCTTGCTGCGGGGTTAGCGAGCGAATATGGAAATAATAACTCCTTGCGATAAGATACCTCGCAGCTCTGCTGCGGGGTTCTTCATTGTCTCTCCACAAACTAACTTCTTTACCGGCTGAATTGGCCTGTGCTATAGTTTACCCATGAAACTTGATGACATAAGAGCTTTAGCCGAAAGACATCATATACTCCTTATCTATGTCTTTGGCTCACAGGCAGAAGCGGGGAAAAGATACCTTGAAGGCGAAAATATGATGCCCGAAGATGCTTCCGACCTTGATGTGGCAGTTCTCCTTGACGCACCTCCTCCACAGGCCATTGAGATCTATGGGATTCTTTACAGGGAATTCTCAATAATATTTGATCCTTTTGCCATTGACCTCATATTGCTGCATGAAGCAAATCCCCTCTTTCAATACGAAATAATTAAGGGGTTCCGGATCTATGAACGAGATGAAGTCTCTGCTGATGACTATGAGGAAAACGTAATGAAGAGGGCTGAAGACCTCTCCTATAATAAAAGGATTCTCGATAACGAAATCATGGAGTCAATAGAGAATGGTTATTTCGAATTTGAATACAGCCCGAATCCTTGAACTCCTGAGATTTATCGAGAACTGTGTTCAGGAGCTGAAGCCTTTTTCAACTCTTTCAAAAGAAGATTTTCTTGCAGACAGGAAGAATCCCCCCTTCGTGGAAAGCTACCTCAGGAGAGGTCTTGAGGCTGTATTTGATATCGGAAGACATATCCTTGCGAAGACATCTGGTTTTAAAGAAATAGAATACAAAGCCATTGCGAGAGAACTTGGAGAAAAGGAAGTTATTACAAAAGAACTCTCTGAAGTATTGTACATAATGGCAGGATACAGAAATCGCATGGTTCATTTTTACAGAGAAATCACTTCTGAGGAGCTTTATCATATTACTGCGAATAATCTGAAAGATTTCGAAAGCTTTATCAGAGAAATTGTCTCATTTATAAGAGCATACGAAGGGAAAACCAAGACAGGTTAGAACCACTTTTATTACACGTCGTTAATATGTCTTTTCAAAAACTTCTCTATCGCCTTCACAGCTTCATCTTTAAACTGTGCGGGACTTTGAGCTATCCAGACAGTAAAGTTGTAGAGCTCCTTGATATCGGCCACTAACCATTTCTTGTTTGCGAAAAGAAACGTAAAGAGCGTTGTTATAGCAATCCTTTTATTCCCGTTTTCAAATGGATGGTTTTTGATCATGAGATAAAACAGCGTGCCCGCCCTTGTAAGGAACCCGGGGTAAAGGAATTTTCCTTCAAACGTTTGGAAAGGCGCTGCCAAACAGCTTTCCAGAATATTTGGCGCACGTGTCGAGAAGTCTGGAATGGGTTCGTTGAATGCCAAGAGTGCCTGGGCCATCTTATGCGTTATATGTTCGACATCTTTCACGGTAACTCTCTTGACCATCTGCTATTCTCTGCCAAGGAGTTTCAGTAATTCCCCGTATTCCTGAAATGTTTTCTTCACGGCTCGATCGATAAGTTCCTTGTCCTCCTCACTCAACGTTTTGCCTGTAATGTCGGTTACATACTTTCTGGGGATTGCATAACTTCTTCCTATTCTGATGGCTTTTATTTGTCCTCTTTTAATTTTTTGGTAGATAGCGATTCTGCTCACTCCCAGAATTTTCGCGAACTCCGCAATTGAAATATATTCGCCTTTTCCCATAGACCCCATCTTATAAATAAATCAATATCATCAAGGTATTATGTTGTTAACTAATCATTTAATACTTAACAATTGTTAATTTTATGGTTCAGATTAACATAATATCCTCATATAATCAATGGGCGGACTTTTCAAAATACCGTCGCTACAAAAACCGGAAATGCATATACATAATGACGCGTGTAGCCGGGAATCGGTTTCTTTTTGAAGGGAACGCTTTTTGTAATGCGTGGTCCATCCAGGCACAATGAAATCGATGAGAATCTGGCGAGACACATTATAAAAGAATTAGCGTAATGGCTGTAGAAAGAGGTTTAGCCGAGGATTTGTATGCACTGCACTTGAATCCTCGGCCTCTTGAATCCTTGAACCCTTTCTTATATCCGTATCGTATCCCCGTCTTTCAGTATCCTGAGATTCTTGATCCTGAGGGCCTTCAGCTCACCTTTTATCATCTTGAAATACTGCGGCTTTAAGTGGGTAATACAGAAATTGCGAGGAGCTCTATGACATTATTTCGAATAATCTGAAAGATTTCGCCAACTTCATCAGGGAAATCGTGGCCTTTATCAGAGCATACGAATAGAACAAGACACGTTAGAAGCCTAAGCAAATCTTCCCGAGCAGCCGAACAGATAACCGGAAAGGGCTGCCTGCACAGGCCTGCTGTGCCGCAGTGCATAAAAAAATGGCGCGAGGCAGAACCAGGCAAAAGCACTCGCATCGAATGGTGGGAAAGAAGCAATGAGGAAGATGGCGGAGGCAACAGTCAGAAAGAAAAGAAACGTCATGCTCATTTCTTTCAGCCTATATTGGTTAACCTCCACCCGTTGCTGGTTCGTTGTCTGTTCCCTTTCTCCATTAACCTTTCTTTACAGACATCCTCCTTTCGATACTATTCTACTATAGCGAGTATAATGTCAACAGTCGTAAACAGCGTGTCACAACCGGGCTCGTTATTGCCATCGATTCCAAATCCGCAATCCGCGATTGTGCTGTAACCTTTCACCGCCCACGATTGATAAGAACTAAACACGCCCGGAATAACAGTATTATTGAGCCAGTTATACACAAAAGCGCTTTGCTCACTGGGGTCCAAGTAACACACAGGGGCTGATTCTCCCGAAGAGAATTTGTAGACACTAGAGCCTTTGGTCAACCGCAGGGAAACAACCATACTGACTTCATAATCATCAGGGCATTCGATACTTTCGCCGGGCTCTGCTAAGATCTCATAATGAGCGGTCATAGGACCAAAGACCTTTGTGCCGGCAGCACTCTTGTCCACGTAAGGGTCGAGAATAGTTCCCGCCGGTGTTTCAGAAGTCCGGCCTGCAAAGGTTAACTGTGCTACACCACATACTATGATTACAGCTAATACCACAACAAAAAGCCGTTTCATGTTCTTATACCTCCTTAAATAAGTTAATGGTTACTCCAGAACAATCGTTGTCTTACATCACCTCCTCCCATGATCTCTCTTTGTGCTGTATACATTTATTGCAGTTGCAACACTGCCTGGTCAGCAGGGGTGAACGCACTTCCGATATACCACGTCACCTTATCGTTTTTATTGGTGTAATACACTGACTGATCCAGAACCGTCGCTGATCCCGTCTTGTAATGGTACCCTCCAAAGCGTTTGTTGTATGTATCCGTGAGTACCATGTTATGGCCAACCTCATGCGCAATCGTATGCTTGATGTATTTGTTGATTACAGCTGCACGTCCTATTGTAACTCCATCTGCATCCTTGCAATCTCCATCCGATACCGCCGGGCTACATACCGAATTCACATGCCCTATTATCCGCGCCGTATACACAGTGGCAGAGAGTCCAGACCATTCGGTGTCCCATAGTTGGCAAAGCCAAGGACATCCGGTATAGGTCATATCCAGATCCTCGGTGATTTTTACGCCTTCTGTGGTGATGCCAGGCTGACCTTCTGTCAGGATATGCTTGCTCCGGGTAAGTCTCATGGGCAATGCCAGACCCACCGTCTGCCTCCGGCGCGGTGATGTATGCCAGGGGCTCTGCGGTCATGTTGCTTGGCGCCTCTGGAACAAAAATCACAAACAGGTCCTTCGATTCGGGTCCAGACGATTTTCTCTCGGAACGGCCTCTGATGCACCAGCTACGATATCACCGCTCATAAGTGTTATTCCCTCACACTCCAGCTGGTCTGTAAACCCGTCTGCATCAAAATCATCTGCACCCGCTGTGGCACAGTCAACTGCGTACGCAGGCATGTGACCGAGGAGAATGGCCAATCCTAATGCCAACAACGTCATCAGAATGTGGCTCTCTTTCTGATCTTATAATGTCTCCTTTGTCCATTTTTACACCTCCTCTGTAATACTCGTGTTCACATTAGCCGAAAAAGCCGCCTATCATTTCTTTTTCATCCTTCCCTCCTTTCCGACAATTTAATGCATAGATCACACTTCCATTTTCTCATCCGTATTTTCTTCACCTATTTCTTATGAATAATAATTGAACCACCTCCGATAATCGTTGCAGGGTCATCTGTATCAGGAGCACCCATCTTATTGTCATAGACAATCTGGTCAGTATCCTTGTCCCAAATCTTGATCCTGAACTTATCGTACCGTCCGCCGCCTTTATTTGACCGTCAATCGCGGTCAGCATGAAGCCGTAGTTTCCTGTGCCGTTGATTGTTCCGGTCACCTTTGTACTGTGCTCTCGGTCCTGCAACTACAAGCCATTCATAAGAATCTGAATGGAATTTCAGATCTGCAACTTTGAACTGGAATTGAGTTTCGCCGGTCGGAATCGTCGCACCTTTCTTGTACTTGGATACGAATCCAAAGGTTGCTTTGCCAGTGAGGTCTGTATCGGCCGCGTAGGCTCCATCAGGTGAATCAATCCATCCCCCGCCGGTCACAAAACCGCCATCCGGATCATACACAACGATATATTCAAAACGCCCCGTGTCAGTTTCATCATGATTGTCTGTAACCGTGAGTGTTACAACATAGACACCGGGTGTACTATATTCATGTGAACCGGTCACTGTTCCGGAACCATTTGATTCATCGACAGTCCCAACCGTTGTCGAGTCGTCGCCCCAATCCCAAACAGCAGTGTGGACATCTTCGTATTAGCGTCTGTAAACTGTGCACTCGTTGATATGGTTGTATCTACTTGAACAGGATCAATTGGTGCTGTAATCACATCAACAACGGGTGGTACATTAGCTGAGATAACTCCAAAGCTTGCGCCTATTGTGTGATCGGTTGTCACATTGTGGAAGGTGTAGCTCGCGACCACACCCACTGAAGTACCGTCGACAAGAACATCTACTATGTAACAGCCCTCTGCAGGCGAAATTGTAAATTCCTGACTTTCCCCCTCAGGAACCGCTGCATACACTGTCGGACTGATACTTCCATTAACGCATTCTGTCACTGTTATCACATAGGTATCCGCTGCGATCACGGTTACCGGGCTCTCCCCTGAGTGGATCGCCCCCACCCACAGGTCTACACACGGTTCCGGCCCGCGATGTGCACACACCTGCGCCGGACAAGGTCAGGATCCGTAATGTAGTTCGAGTAGGTCGCCTCTACCGTGTAAGCCCCTACCCCCAGCACCGACGGATCGTACATATCCCTTAGGTCGCAGCTCACCGAGAACGACGCCCCCGCTGCCAGCGTCATTACGTCGTCCGGTATCCCGTAGGCATGCCACACCCGGTCCCGCGGCGGCAGGACATCGCCCAGGCCGTCCCTCACCGTGAAGGTCGTGTTGTAGCAGTCAGGCGTGATGATCTCTATCGCACTGCCGCTCTGGTTCCAGAAGATGGCCTCCACCATCAACGCCTCCCCTTCCCGCGTCGGTACAGCCGGCACCTCCAGTTCCTCGGTGTTTGCGTCACACGCATCGCCCAGCCCGTCGCCGTCACTGTCTGTCTGCGATGCATTGGCCACCAGTGGACAGTTATCATCAGGTCCGGTACCCCGTCCCTGTCTGTGTCGATGAGGTCTAATCCGCACAGTCCTGGTCTATCCCGTCATTTGGTATCTCGGCGACCGGGTTCAGGAGTACAGGTATAGGTGTGTACTCCTCCCGTGCGGTCTGCACCCCGGCTGCTGCCATGCTCCCACTCCACAATGTGCATCCCCATCCCAGCTCTCTCGAGCCGTGCTCCGTTAATGCATCCGGTCATGTCTTCGTGTCGCAGACCTCCGTCGCACCCGGGTGATCGAGCTGTACCGTCGTACAGTCATCCCCGCCGTAGGCAACCGAGATATATCCGTGTCGATCCCCGTCGAGCTCGCAAAGCTCGCCTCTATCGCATGATCAGCCGTGACGTTTATAAATTCATAGGTCGTTACTGCTCCTACTGATACCCCATCAACCAAGACATCCTCCACGTGGTAGCCCGTATCAGGGGTTATGGTAAAGGTCTGGTTATTGCCCGAGGTTACCAGCACGTACCCTGACGGATCAGTCGGCGTAATGCTCCCGTTAGCACCCGCTGTCACTGTTATCACATAGGTATCCGCTGCGATCACGGTTACCGGGCTCTCCCCTGAGTGGATCGCCCCCACCCACAGGTCTACACACGGTTCCGGCAGCGAGTGCACACACCGCCCGGACAAGGTCAGGATCCGTAATGTAGTTCGAGTAGGTCGCCTCTACCGTGTAAGCCCCTACCCCCAGCACCGACGGATCGTACATATCCCTTAGGTCACAGCTCACCGAGAACGACGCCCCCGCTGCCAGCGTCATTACGTCGTCCGGTATCCCGTAGGCATGCCACACCCGGTCCCGCGGCGGCAGGATGCTGCCCAGTCCGTCCCTCACCGTGAAGGTCGTGTTGTAGCAGTCAGGCGTGATGATCTCTATCGCACTGCCGCTCTGGTTCCAGAAGATCGCCTCCACCATCAACGCCTCCCCTTCCCGCCTCGGCACTGCCGGCACCTCCAGTTCCTCGGTGTTTGCATCACACGCATCGCCCAGCCCGTCGCCGTCTGTATCATCCTGCGATGCATTGGCCACCAGTGGGCAGTTGTCCTCTGTGTCCGGTACCCCATCATTGTCTGTGTCGATGAGGTCTAATCCGTCACAGTCCTGGTCTATCCCGTCATTTGGTATCTCGGCTACCGGTGTGCCAGGCGTACACGTGTCATCCTGTGCTCCGGCTGTACAGGTAAGTACTCCGGCTGCTGCACATGCTCCCACACCGCATGATGTCGCATCCCCATACCAGCTCTCTCCTGAGCCGTCCTCCGTTAATGCATCACAATCATTGTCTATCGTGTCGCAGACCTCCGTCGCACCCGGGTTGATCGAGGCATCTGTGTCATCGCAGTCTGTATCGTCCGCCACATATCCGCCAGGTACAGTACACGCCTCGGTGCTCGCTGTAGGATCACCATAGGTGTCTCCATCGCTGTCCAGATAGAAGGTTGTCAAAACTCCGTTATCTACAACACCGTCACAGTCGTTGTCCAATCCGTCGCAGATCTCTGCCACCGATGTGCCGGGTGCGCAGGGAGTCTCAACTCCTGCCACGCAACTGCTCGGGGTATTATTGGTCAGGCACTCGCCAACTCCGCAGGTGTCATCTACAACGTAATCCTCATCAGCTGCACCATCGCAATCATCATCCACACCGTCACACGTGGCATCGTCTGCTGCCGGTGTGCCAGGAGTACAGGTATCAACTTGTACTCCTCCCGTGCAGGTCTGCACCCCGGCTGCTGCACATGCTCCCACTCCGCATGATGTCGCATCCCCATACCAGCTCTCTCCTGAGCCGTCCTCCGTTAATGCATCACAATCATTGTCTATCGTGTCGCAGACCTCCGTCGCACCCGGGTTGATTGAGCTGTCACCGTCGTCACAGTCATCCCCGCCGTAGGCAACCGAGATATATCCGTCTCCATCCCCATCAGAGCTTGCAAAGCTCGCCTCTATCGCATGATCAGCCGTGACGTTTATAAATTCATAGGTCGTCACTGCTCCTACTGATACCCCATCAACCAAGACATCCTCCACGTGGTAGCCCGTATCAGGGGTTATGGTAAAGGTCTGGTTATTGCCCGAGGTTACCAGCACGTACCCTGACGGATCAGTCGGCGTAATGCTCCCGTTAGCACCCGCTGTCACTGTTATCACATAGGTATCCGCTGCGATCACGGTTACCGGGCTCTCCCCTGAGTGGATCGCCCCCACCCACAGGTCTACACACGGTTCCGGCAGCGATGTGCACACACCGCCCACAAGGTCAGGATCCGTAATGTAGTTCGAGTAGGTCGCCTCTACCGTGTAAGCCCCTACCCCCAGCACCGACGGATCGTACATATCCCTTAGGTCACAGCGTCACCGAGAACGACGCCCCCGCTGCCAGCGTCATTACGTCGTCCGGTATCCCGTAGGCATGCCACACCCGGTCCCGCGGCGGCAGGATGCTGCCCAGTCCGTCCCTCACCGTGAAGGTCGTGTTGTAGCAGTCAGGCGTGATGATCTCTATCGCACTGCCGCTCTGGTTCCAGAAGATGGCCTCCACCATCAACGCCTCCCCTTCCCGCCTCGGCACTGCCGGCACCTCTAGTTCCTCGGTGTTTGCATCACACGCATCGCCCAGCCCGTCGCCGTCTGTATCATCCTGCGATGCATTGGCCACCAGTGGGCAGTTGTCCTCTGTGTCCGGTACCCCATCATTGTCTGTGTCGATGAGGTCTAATCCGTCACAGTCCTGGTCTATCCCGTCATTTGGTATCTCGGCTACTGGTGTGCCAGGTGTACACGTGTCATCCTGTGCTCCGGCTGTACAGGTAAGTACTCCGGCTGCTGCACATGCCCCCACTCCGCATGATGTCGCATCCCCATACCAGCTCTCTCCTGAGCCGTCCTCCGTTAATGCATCACAATCATTGTCTATCGTGTCGCAGACCTCCGTCGCACCCGGGTTGATCGAGGCATCTGTGTCATCGCAGTCTGTATCGTCCGCCACATATCCGCCAGGTACAGTACACGCCTCGGTGCTCGCTGTAGGATCACCATAGGTGTCTCCATCGCTGTCCAGATAGAAGGTTGTCAAAACTCCGTTATCTACAACACCGTCACAGTCGTTGTCCAATCCGTCGCAAATCTCTGCCACCGATGTGCCGGGTGCGCAGGGAGTCTCAACTCCTGCCACGCAACTGCTCGGGGTATTATTGGTCAGGCACTCGCCAACTCCGCAGGTGTCATCTACAACGTAATCCTCATCAGCTGCACCATCGCAATCATCATCCACACCGTCACACGTGGCATCATCTGCCGCCGGTGTGCCAGGAGTACAGGTGTCATCACCCCATACTCCAGCCGTACAAGTCTCTTCCCCAGTAGAAGCACAGGCGCCTATTCCACAAGTTGATGGACGAGTAAGTTCTTCATCAGTACTTCCATCGCAGTCGTTATCTATGTTGTCGCAGCCCTCTGCAGTAGCACCTGCCAATGGATCACACGTGTCATCGCCCCATACTCCAGCCGTACAAGTCTCGATTCCCGTGTTGCCTGCGCACTGGCCGACACCACAGGAAGTAATTTGGGTGATCCCGTCTATCGTTCCATCACAATCATTATCTATGTTGTCACATACCTCGGTTGCACCCGGGTTGATTGATGAATCGCCATCATTGCAATCTTCTTCTGTAGCAGAGCCTGTACATCCAATTATTACGCCTACTCCATAGGTGTCACCATCTACATCCAGACATGTATCCACAGGATCGCATATGCCATCTCCATCATCGTCAGGGCCCTGAGATGCATCTCCATAAACATTAGGAACATGACTAACAGGATCAAAATCAGAAATGCAGTTATCTGCAAGATAGAGGGTTTGTAAATTTATTAGACTACTTAGTGCTGCTATGTCAGATATTTGATTGCTGGATAGAACCAGAACAGTCAGACTGCTCAGATTTGACAATGCAGAGATGTCAGATATCTGATTGCTGCCAAGATTTAGATCAGTCAGACTGGTCACATTTGATAATGCTGCTATAGCAGCTATCTGATTACTGGATAGAACCAGCTCAGTCAAACTGGTCAAATTTGACAATAAAGAGATGTCAGATATCAGATTGTTGTTCAGATAAAGATGAGTCAGACCGGTCACATTTGTTAATGCTGCTATATCAGCTATCTGATTGCTGGATAGAACCAGAACAGTCAGACTGCTCAGATTTGACAATGCAGAGATATCAGATATCTGATTGCTGCCAAGATTTAGATGAGTTAGACTGGTCAGATTTGATAATAAGGAGATGTCAGATATCAGATTAGCGGTTAGAACCAGAGTAGTCAGACTGCTCAGGTTTGACAATGGAGTGATGTCAGATATCTGATTGCTGTCTAGATAGAGAGTAGTCAGACTGCTCAGATTTGATAATGAAGAGATATCGGATATCTGATTGCGTGATAGAAGCAGAACAGTCAGACTGCTCAGATTTGATAATGAAGAGATATCAGATATCTGATTGGTGTCCAGATAGAGCTCAGTCAGACTGGTCACATTTGATAATGCTGATAAACCAGATATCTGATTGTTGTTCAGATTTAGATAAACCAGACTGCTCAGATTTGATAATGAAGAGATATCGGATATCTGATTGCTACTCAGATTCAGATGGGTCAGATTAATGGCATATTCGAGGCCTGTAAGATCAACGACTCCTTTATTAGTGGCACCAAGGGTAATTAAATTAAGCATGTCAGCAACAGTCGGATCAGAAACACCCAGTTCCGTCTCTATCGCTGCCTTGAGGTTTGCATCGGGGATATTAACCGGACAGGGATTATCAATAATGTCGTCGCAGTCATTATCCAACCCGTCGCACGTTGTCTCGGTAGCTTCGTAAGTTGCGATACCGCTGTAGTCATTAACCCAGCCGCCTGCCCCGCTACAGGTCTTAGTTGAGCCTGAGCAGACGCCGTCCTGCAGGTCATTGAGCGGAGCAGTAAGGCCGTTGTCAGTAGTTCCATCACAGTCATTGTCTAATCCATCACATATTTCAGCTCCAGGTGTTCCAGGTGTACACGAATCTTGTACAACTCCTGCAACGCAACTCGTTACGCCTGTTGATGCACAAGCACCTACTCCGCAGCTGGTGGCCGTCGATACATAGTCTTCATCAGCTACACCATCGCAATCATCGTCTGTACCGTCACACGTGGCATCATCTGCTGCCGGTGTGCCTTCAGTACAGGTATCAACTTGTACTCCTCCCGAACACGTAAGTTGACCAGCTGCTGCACATGCCCCCACTCCGCATGATGTCGGATCTCCGTACCAGCTCTCATCAGAGCCATCAAGAGTACCTGCATCACAATCATTGTCTATCGTGTCGCATACCTCCGTTGCGCCCGGGTTGATTGAGGAATCGGTATCATCGCAGTCATCCCCCATAGGCCCTCATACCCATCACCGTCTGCATCGATATCACAGGCATCGCCTATACCATCCGTATCTGAATCTTCCTGGCCTGGATTGCTATCATCAGGACAGTTGTCACAGACATCGCCTATGCCATCACCATCCGTATCGCCCTGAGCAGGATTAATATCATCAGGGCAATTGTCGCACAGATCGCCTATGCCATCAGTATCTGAGTCTGCCTGATCGGGGTTATAATCATCTGGACAGTTGTCAGAAGTATCACCAACGCCATCGCCCTGATATCGATAGATGTCCCAGGAACTGCCATTATATTTCTGCCAAACAATTCTATTTGAAAAGACAGTCGGGTAATAGTTAGCCGAGGAATCCGTTGTTACTCGGTGAGGTGGTATTGCAGGCGTAGATAAATCATATTCGTAGATATCATAGTTACCGTGAGTGGAATCCTGCCAAACAATAATGTTCCCAGAGATAGAAGGTGCTTTTTGATCATAAATACTGTCGGTAATCTGGGTTTCAATCCCCGTCGAAATCTCATACATATAAATGTCCCATCGGCCATCCCTAAAATCTTGCCAGACGATTCGGTTTCCTGAGATTGTCGGTGCTTCTTGATTTCCTGGCTCATCGGTTATCCGGGTTTCAACCCCTGTCGAAATGTCATACAAAAAAATGTCATAATTGCCATATCTGTCGTCCTGCCAGACGATTTGGTCTCCTGAGATAGCCGGTTGTGATGAAGTCGAAATGTCGGTAGTAGTATTGACCTTGGTCTCTATCCCAGTAGATATATCATACAGGAACACGTCCCATCTGCTCGCGCCGTTATCATAATTGTAGACAATGCGATTTCCTGATATCCGCGGATAAGATTGTGTTTGTGCATCGGAAGTTATCCGAGTTTCAGCTCCGTCGAACATGTAAATGTCCGTATTGCCATGCCTGTTATCGTGCCAGACGATACGGTCACCTGAAATAGATGGTCTCTCCTGACTTCCCGGGTCACTGGTTATCCGGCTTTCAGACCCGTCATATGAATAAATTTCAAAGTCGCCAACTCTGTAATCTTGCCAGACAACCCTATCCCCCCAAATTGAACTTAAGACGAAAAAGCCGGTGTTGGTATCAGCAACATCTTCCCTAATCCGGGTCTCACTTCTGTCAGAGTCTCGGCTCTCATTGTCATCCAAAGGAAATGCATCATTGAGGTCATCTACTCCATCACCGTCTGAGTCTGAATTCAATGAGTTAGTCCCGAAGACTGATTCTTCATAATCCGTGAGTCCATCGCCATCATCATCTGCGTCTAAGCAATCATCTATCCCATCAGAATCAGTATCACCCTCGTCAACTTCACTATCACAGTCGTTGTCTATTCCATCGCATATCTCCGTAGCATCCGGATTTATGGATGAATCACCGTCATTGCAATCCCCCTCACATATCCTAAAGCCATCGGTGTCAGCATCCGCTTCATCAATAGGCACTTCCGTGTCACAATCATTGTCTATCCCATCACAGAGCTCTGTTGCACCCGGATATGTATTGCCGTCATTGTCATCACAGTCAGTTTCAAGACCGGTTAGCTCTGTTGAAACTTTATAACCCGCTGGTCTTTCACATGACGTGTTATCAACGGTTTGATCCGAGTATCCATCATCATCCGCATCTTTCCACCAAGTCTGCCCAGGATGCTCGTTCGGATCAGCGTCATCACAATCAGTATTGTCAGCAACATATCCTCCTGGTGCAGAACATGCCTGAGTAGTTACCGAAGGATTGCCATAGGTGTCGCCATCGCTGTCCTGATAGAAAGTCATCAGAACTCCATTATCAACACTGCCGTCACAGTCATTGTCCAACCCATCACACGTTGTCTCGGTAACTTCATAAGTTGCAATACCGCTGTAATCATTAACCCAGCCGCCTGCGCCACTACAGGTCTTAGTTGAGCCCGAGCAGACGCCAGCCTGTAGGTCATTGAGCGGTGCTGTAAGGTCGTTATCAATAACACCGTCACAGTCGTTGTCTAATCCATCACAGACTTCTGAAGATGATTCTTCTGGTACGCAGGTGTCAGCTTGTGCTCCACCAGAACAAATAAACATACCGTTTGATGCACATTCTCCGACTCCGCAGTTGGTCGTTTGTTCATACCACGTTTCCCCGGAACCATCAGCAGTGCCTCCATTACAATCATTGTCTTTCGTGTCGCAGATCTCCGTTGCACCTGGATTAATTGAGGAATCGGTATCATCGCAGTCATAATTAGTAGTTGAACCCGCACATTCACTTATATCCAATCCGCTTCTTCCGTAATTATCACCATCAGCATCTGTGCACGTATCACATGCATCACCTATACCATCGGTATCTGAATCTTCCTGGCCAGAATTCCATACGGTAGGACAGTTATCTGTGACATCAGGCACTCCATCCCCATCTGTGTCAGTTACGGTGTCTGTTGTGAAACTCCAATGTAATCTGACGCCATGTTGTTGCCTGCGCTATCTTTCACTCTGTAGTAATAGTTGCAGTGTATGTCGTGTTACTATTAAGGTTCGCATCTGGATTGAACGTCGCGGTTCTGGTGCCGGGATCGTATGACACGGCTCCCGTTACCCCGCCATTTAAATAAAATGTCGTCTCGTTAATGGTTGTTTCATCCATGTTTTCGCTGAATGTTGCGGTGATATTGCTATCAACCGATACATCAGTTGCAGCATCGAGCGGATAAGTGCTGGTTACTGCCGGGGCTGATGTGTCGACATATCTGGAATAGAGATAGTATTCCACTGAACCCCTCTCACCGTGACTGAGCGTAGGGTTATAAATGATGAGCTCGGAAATATCTCCATTAAAATATTTGTCATCACTCGCATCTCTTCCGATCTCATTCGCATATCCAGTCCCCGCCGATAAATGTGGTAGCGATAAGGGCCTTTTCATCGTCGTCTTTAACGAATGTAAAATGTGCAGGCTGATCTTTATCCAACCCGTTATGCTGCAAGGTAACAATTGATATTGGTACAAAGTCTGAAGAGTAATTAGACGGCGAGGTCGTAATCCCATCAAATCCCCTGTATCCGAAGTACGGTGAGTCTCCAATAAAGCCCAGATTTCCGGGTGCCCCAAAACCAAAGAGCACTTCCTCATCAGTGGTTGTTGTTCTCACCCTGAGCGGAACCACAGAGTCCTTTGAGTCATCTGTCAATCTCAATGCAGCAAAGATGGAGAATCCATTCCCAATGAGGTTGCTTTAACCGTAATCCAGGTAATCGTTCAAACCGTCAAAACGCAGGGTCGGCAACCCGCCCGGTCCATATTCGATCCATAGCGGTCGCCTGGACAGGTCTGCTTGTGTGGCATCGTTCAAAAAGCCGCTTTGGTCTGCCCATGCGCTTACATAATCTGTCACATCTTTCGTAATTCCAGCATCTGCCTTCAGCCAGAGCTGCATGCCAAGTGGCAGATAAAAGGACGAAATATAGGCAGAAGCGTCAACATAATCGCTCACCATGTTTGTCCCGGATAATGGCGGCCCCGATGCGCTTCCCCAGTAGTTAAACTGGGCATTGACTGTTATGGCACTACTCGTGTTCTGTACCGAGTACGTTGTGTTGTCAGCAATGTTGTTGCTGGCGACTTCCGATCCTCCGATCACCGGATCGGCATTAGACATACAATAGATACCGATGTCGTTTGAATGAATGGTGTTGTTGTAGATATCCGCATTGGCAGTCGTCAGATAGATGCCTTCGTTTGTATTGGAAGATATGGAGTTCCACTGTATTGTTGGATTAGAGCTAAGGACGTAAATCCCCTGGTCATTGTTCTTGATGATATTTCCATCTATCATTATGGTGCTGCCTGTGTTATTCGCGAGATTTATGCCTCTTCCAACGTTATCCCTGATGATATTATTGCCGATAAAGTGGTTCCCCGATGAGCTGGTTATAACGACTCCGTGAAGGTGCGTGTTTCTGATTACGGAGTTGGTCAGTGTGAGATTTCCAGTCCCGCTTTTGTACACTGCGCAGTTACCCGAAGTATAGCCAGCGTAACTGATTTCGCAATAATCCAATGTTGCAGAACTGTTGGTGTCTATCCAAATTGGTCCCCACCAGTTTGGTGCCGGAGTAGTAGCGCGCCCGTCACCATTGCTATCACCGCCAACGGTATCATCACTGTCAGCGGTGAAGTAAATCTTGTTTGCCGGATCTCCCACTGCATTGAGTGTCCCATTATTGATACTCAGATATTTGGACTGCGCAAACTTGATGATTCTTCCCGGTGCTATCGTAAGGGTAATGCCGCTGTTGACCGTCACATTATCATTTATATAATAGACTCGTGTGCTCGACCAGGTGGTATTGCTGCTGATATAGCCGGTTTCAACATATACGGGGTCTGTGATCACTGAGTCATAGTTAGAGGCAACACCGGAAGCACTTGCAGAAAACCCCATGGCGCCAAGGGTGTTGAAGGTAGATGGAGGGCCTGCATCACCAAAATTATTACCGCTGATAGTTGGTACCGATGTGCCGTCAAGATATATCCCGTATCCCCCATTGTCCTCTATGTAACAGTTACTTATATCAGGACTGCTGTTCCACAGGCTTATTCCATGGTCGGCGTTGTTTCTGATTGTGCTGTTGTTTATCGAAATTACGCCGCTCGCACCGTAAAGGTCTATTCCGCTATAAGTGCTATCCTCTATGGTGCTTCCGCTGATGGTTACATTCGCTGATCCAATGTTTACCTGGACGCCATAGCCTTTTGTATGGGTTACTTTTGAATTGATTAACGGAGAGGCTTCCTGCTCCTGACTTATAAATTGCATAATTAGTGTCGCCCGCATACCTGACTTCACAGTGAGTCAGCGTCGCATGGGCGTTGTTCACTATATAGATTAATCTCCAGTGGCCTGCTGTACCCGTGCTAACACCGTCACCATTCGTATCCCCTCCAACGTATCATCACTGTCAGCGGTAAAGTAAATAGTGTTTCCTTCACCCGAGTGTCCCGTTTGCATTCAGTGTCCCACTGATATAAAAACGCACCTTGGATGCAAACTTGATGACGACACCTGGATCTATCGTAAGGGTAACACCGCTGTTGACCGCAACTTCGCCTTTCAGATAGTAAACCCTGCTGCTCTGCCACGCGGCGTTGGAGTAAACAGTTCCAGCCACTACATATACCGGCTCTGTCGGGAGGATACCGTCATAGATTTGAGCTGCATTTGCACCGTCCGGAGAAAACCCCATGGACCCTGAGGTATTGCCGCTTGCGTTAGCAGCAGTAAAGCTATCTATAGTCGGGGCAGATGTGCCATCAACATAAATACCAAAGCCTCCGTTATCCTGAATGGTGCAATTCTGCAAGGTTGGATTGCTGTTCAAAAGGGTTATCCCGTTTGCGTTGATGAAGTTGCTTATGGTGACGTCTGACAATGCAACTCCGCTACCTGCATCTATGAGATATATTCCACTGTAATAGTCTAGTGCCACTGACATTAGTCGTTATAGTTGTGCCACTGACAGTATGAGTACCTGCTGAGCTATATATCTCGACTCCATATCCAGTTGTGTCGGTTGACTGTAGAGTTGGTATGGTGAGGCTACCTGCACCCACTTTAAAATTGCTCTCTTATAACTCGCTCCACCGGTATACCTCACTTCAGTGTAATTCAGTGTCGCCGATCCGTTCCGTATACACAGAGATACCTGCCCACCAGCCTGCTACTCCGGAGCTCGGAACCATCACCATTAGATGTCTCCAGTGGCCAAGGCAGTGTATCATCACGGTAGTCGGTGAAGTAGATCTTGTTTCCGAGGGTCCCGTTTGCGTTCAGCGTTCCATATACTCGCAAGGTATTTGTTTTGCGCGAACTTGACAACAACACCCGCTTCTATATCGAGGGAAACACCCGCTGTTGACAGTAACATTGTCGACGACATAGTAAGGACTGTTTGCGAGTGTCCACGTTGTATTCGTGGATATAGATCCGGAGACAGTTGTGGTTGCATTCAGAACAGAAGGCACTATGATTCCCGAGACAAGAAAGGCGAAAATAAAAACGATAAAGCTTCTGCATATTACGTTTCTATTTCTTATCGATGCCTTTCAAAGAGTTCCTTGCCCTTTTTCATTTTCTTGCCCCCCTGTAAATGAAAGCCTTCTGTTCTGTGTATATGCTTTTAATCCCCATAATTACCCGCAACGTATTTCTTCCAGCTGAATGCCTCGTTCTTTTCATTCCTTAACTACCCATAAAAAAACAAAAGGCTGGCACCAACACACACGCCAGCCTCTTTTGTATGAAAATTTGTATTACAAAAAGAATTTACTGAATCAGCATTCTCACGACGTATTTGAAACAAACTTCATGACCATCCTGGCAGCCTCCCCCAAAGATTTTCTCGTATGAAGAGATTTCCCTTGGTGATTCCCTTCATACTGTGCCCGGAGATTCAGTCCCCCACTTTCCACTGAAAAAAATTGCCTCGTTATCTCCCCTTCTTTACAAAACATTAAACCCCATGAGAGGTTACAGATAGGTTACAGAAAAAGCGCTAAAGGCCGAAGTGCTGAAGCTCTGAAAGCTTTTTTCATATATTTATCAAGGTAATAGCACTTTTTATAAAAGTAATTTGCTATCATATGTGTTTTCAGGAAAATGTATAGATATTCAATCAAATATCATCGACATTCACTACTCTCAGGATGGCTCCTATTTGGTTAACATCATTATTCAGTTTGTCCATCAGCCGGTTTAGATCTAAGCGATGCTCATCCTTATAAAAAAGGAACAGCCCCATCATCTTCTCTCTCTTTCTGTCGCGAGGCTGATTTGATAGTCCCATTTTTTGCATCAACGGCATAAGTGTATCGGTTATCTCAGAAACACTGTTAAATCTTTCTGCCGGGTCTTTCCGTATGCTCTTTACGATAACGCTCTGGAGTTCCTCCGGAAGATCGGGAATCAGAATACGAGGGTCCGGAGTATTTTCGTTTAAATGCAATTGCAGCAATTCCCCAAGATCGTCTTCAGGAAACGGCCTTTTCCCGGTGAGCAATTCGTAGACCATGATCCCAAGAGAATAGATGTCTGTACGTTCATCAACCGGTTCACCCTGTATCTGTTCGGGAGACATATAAAAAAGAGTGCCGGGCATATTGAAATCCATGCTGCCTTGCGGACATGCAAGGCCGAAATCGACAATCTTTGCCTGCCCGTCCGGTTGTATATAAATATTGGAAGGCTTGATATCCTGATGGATGATATCTTGTTTGTGGGCGTATTCCAATCCGGAACACACCTGTAAAATAATATCCAAAAGCACGGAAAGTGATGGCCTCGGCATATTTGCGAGTAGATATTCAAGAGAAGATCCCTCGAGGAATTCCATGATAATAAAGACCGTCCGGAAACGTTCTTCTATGTCGTACACTTTCACAATATTCGGATTGTTCAGACGGGCTATGGTCTTTGCTTCGTACTCGAACTTTTCCAAGAACTCCGGATCCATGGCAATATTATGTTTCAGCATCTTTACGGCAACCGGCAATTTCAGAACAGTATGTACACCCTTATAGACGATGCTCCAGGCCCCCTGGTCAAGGACTTCATGTATGGTATATTTTCCAATGGTTCTGTCGGCGGTAATTTTTGAGGAAGAGAACCGTTGCGCAACTATTTCGGTCAAAATATTTCTGAGATCGGCAAATTCATGGCAGAGGTTATCGAACTGTTCCCTCGTCAGACTCCATAAATCCATATCCGTTTCGGCATCAACATGAGTGCTCCTGCGGTTCACCTGTTAAACCGCCATCTCTCCCACCACGTCTCCGGCTTTGAGGCGAGCGACTGCATTTAGAGTATTGTCCTTTTCCACATTAACGATGCACGATCCACTTTGGATAATATAAAGACTGTCTCCCTCATCTCCTTGTGTGATAAATCTCTCTCCTGCTTTAACCTGTTTGAATTCCAAATTGTCCAACAATGGAGCGATTGAATCATGGGGTATAGAAGTCAAGAGTTTTGTACTCAGAAGGAACTCAACAGTGGATACCTCGTGATCTCCCCTTCTCAATGTAAGTCACCTTCCACGATCTTGAAACCCGCCATAGTCAGGGGTGGGTGAATTTTACGTCTGTCCACATGACGTGGGCTTTTACCTTTGAATCCCCCGCCTTGATATTCATCCTCTTCCCAATTGGCAAGGCTATTTTCTTATTCAACTCGATCCCAATTCCATGGTGAGAAGCATTCGTGAGAGTTGCATTGACTCTCTTTTTATGAAGTAAAAATGAAAGTGGAATCTGTTTTTCAGTTCGAGGTTCATTCCTGCGCTCAACTCCATGTGATGCGACAGACGATATGTCGTGCACTTTTGAATTTTTTCTGCCCATTCTTACCAGATTTCAGGATGCTCCAGAGTTCATCATAGGTGATAAATATTTTTTTCCCCTTAACTCCAACTTTTTCTGCCACGCCGAGGATACTCCGGGGTTTATTTTTCTCTTTTCGAAAGATCCGGACGACATAGGTTTCCAAAATATCCCCCTTTTGGAGATTATTAAAACCCATGGGAGGTTACAGATAGGTTACAGGAAAATAAAGTGCTGAAGGATGAAGGCTGAAGGGTAGAAAAAAGAGAGAACTGGAGAGCTAAAGACTGAAGTTCTAAAAGCTAAAAAACTCAAGAATGGGGAGCTGAAGGCGAAATAGACTGAAGGATGAAGAAAGTAGAACTGAAGTGCTGAAGGATGAAGGCTGAAGCTTTAAGTCTAAAGACTAAAGATCTTAAGGCTGAAGTAGAAACAAACAGAGTCTAAGTTGTTGAATTTAAGATCTTATCGTGCTATCCTGTTGGCTATGTCGAATTACAGAAAACTGATCGCATGGCAAAAATCCGACGAGCTTGCTTTAATGGTATACAATGTTACGAAGAATTTCCCTAAGCAGGAGTTATTTGGTCTTACCTCGCAACTGAGGAGAGCAGCTCTTTCTGTACCCACAAATATTGTTGAAGGATATAATAGAAAAAGCAAAAAGGAATTACATAGATTTATTGATATCGCATTAGGTTCGCTTGCTGAAACTGAGTATTTAATAGAGTTTTCCCAAAAACTTGGCTATATAAAAGGTGATATTTCTCATATCGAAACCGCTATCGTTGAAATTGGCTTCAGCCTTCATCCTTCAGTGCTTTTTGCTCTTCAGCGCTTCAGGATTTGAGCCCTGAGTGCTTCTGTTTCAGGTGAAGGCTCTAGTCCCAGCGCGGCAGAAGTTTTACGACGACGATTGTAAACCGCACGGGCTTCTGCTCTTCTTCCCATACGCTGATAGCGGCCATGAGTCGCTGGTAAAAGTTTTGGGCGAGGTCATCCACTTCAATGCCCTTGCGAAAAAGGGATTTTGCGCTTTGCACTTCTCCCCTCTTTTCGAAAAAAGGCCAGCCATCTCAATATTTGAAGAAATCTATTCTAGATGTTCACGAAAAGGATGCTACCCAGGGCTCACCTTCATCAGCCAAAAAATGCCCCGCATTAATTTCAAAGCTCTTGCGAAAGCGACATGATATTCAATTTGATTTCCCCTGTCATTCCTCCCGTCCAAACAGATCTTCCAAACGATTCAGAATTCTCTGCAGAAACCACGCATCAACCCAACAGCAACGGTCGATTGTTATTTTTCCATCACTGACGATCAGGGCTTTTTCACTGTGTCTCGGAGTTCACGGAGACGAGATAAGTAGGTTTGAAAGTGATATGACCGACCATCACCATATGCATCTAGCAGGAACATAAATGAGACGATCTTCTGAAACACCTTTTCCCTCCGCAAGCAATCACTGCTTTCAGAGCAGAAGCAGTTTCAATAGCACCTCCCCGGAGCCTCACGGGCTGCCCTGCTTTCCTAACCCAAACCGACCCAAGGTATTCAGTGTTTCCAACGGCCAGGGCCATCGTTCATCAACTGCAAGAAGTATCTGGAGAAGGTGGTCTTGTTTCTTTCGAATAGGAGTCTTTATATATTTTTCTTCAATTCCATGCTCAGTGCTTTCGTGAGGACAGTTTCCAGAGACACAAGGTTCAAGAGGCATCAATAGATTCATCGATCCTTTTTCTCGTCCTTTCTTCATCCCCTTGCGTATTGCCCTGAGAGCAGGCACTTCTTTTCCCTTCCTCAGGTAGAAGTATGCCTCAGTAAACAACAGGATGAAGGGCACAAATTCATTGTTGCTTTGCAATCCCAATGGTGTGAGCTCGTGAAAGACTTTTGAATGCCTGATTATTCTCCCCAAAGGCATTTGCAAGATAGGCTTTCCAGTACATAGGCGACAGAAGGGGTCCATGGATTACCGATATCTTCACACAGCCTCAGACATTCTTCAGCATGAGTTGATGTTTGAGAGAGACTACCCTGATACAAGGCTACCCAGGCAGCACAGTAATGGTTGAAACTCTTCTCCCAAGGCTTCATCAGGCTTGATGCAGAGATCATTTTTTGAAGACCGCTTTGCCTGAGGACTATTTCCACTTTTTAATGAGCTGATTAACCGTGTCCCAACAGCATATGTTCCATAACTCTGATTTTAAGGGATCGTGCCAGTTCAAGACCTTTCGACAACCACGTTCCCGCATTGTTTTTACATCGACATCACATTAAAAAAAGCGGCCCCGAACCAGATCACAGTTAATATAATCAATGGAGGTGCATCATACCGTTCAATCATGCCCTGCAACGTTTCGAGGGCAATCTGCAATGCGCCGATTCGCCTAAACTATACAGGTAACTGGCCTCAGCAGTTGACATCATTATTTTCTGATATTCTTCCGAGGTCCTGTCAGTGATGGTGCGGATGCAGTTTACCCATTTCTCCGCATCAATAGTTTGAGGTTTCCTCAGGTGAGTATCTTAAAGACGCTTAACACGACTTCGACCTCGGTATCTTCAGAAGGAATCCCCCATACTGTTGTATCATCCGTTCGCCTTCTTTTACCGAATTGGTCAAGCGATTTCAGACTTCTGGCCGAGTATGATCGATTCCACAGCCCGGCCCATGCCAGAAAAGACGCTGCCGCTTCATGAGATTCCCGAAAATCATAAAGTGCCTTCTCGAATACCTGCTGGCTCTATCTGGAAAACGGCATTCTGGATACGCCTGACCAGGTAGAGCGACCAAGGATCAGCAGGTACAGCTTCTTCAGGAACAATGACCAGCCAGTTTTGGAGCGTCCCGTCTTTCCTGTCTTGTTGAGGACGGTGCCCATTTTAGAAGATAATGGATATCAGACTTTTTACGTCTCCAGATTCATGAATCAAACGAACGGCATCTTCTGCATGTTCTCATTCTTCAAGGAGCATTGCGGAATCATGTTTGATCATCGATGACTTGGCTGGGTCCAATGCACTTTTTGCCATGGAAAGTAAAAACTGCCCGGAAAAGCTGGTGATACCGGTAAGAAGTGCTTCCCTTCAATATTTTTTCGTGTGAGTATTCCTCTATAAAAAAACATCCCCTGATCAGGTCGTCCAGGATGGTATCGACATGTTTCATACGAGTAAGTTTAGCGGCCATGTCACTACTCATTACAGGTAAGAAGCATGTCCTGAGCAAGAAGTCCTGCGTATTCTTGTCTGTCTTGAAAAAAACCTCTTGACCAAAATAGTCAAAGATATTCTGTGACGAAACCGGGACAGGTAGTCTCTCGTTATGAGACTCTGCATCGCTGCTCTTAAGAAAAAGCATGAGCCCGGCAGCCCAGCCGTTTGTCTTATCAAAAAGAGCACGAAAAACATTTTCCGGAAACCCACCCGGCATCTCCTTCTCAATGAGGTCCCTTGTCTCTTCCACAGTAAACTTCAGTGCATCCCAACCAATAATATGAGCCGACCCATGAACGATAAGACGTGCGAATGCAGGCGGTGGGTCCTTTCTGCTCAAAATGAAAAAGGTAAAACCTTCGGGAACCCCTCGTAATACATTGGCGATAATTGCATGAAACCTTGAACTGGCAGGCATTTCATGATAGTTGTCAATAACAAACATAAAAGGTTTATTGATTCTGCTAAAGATTGCCTCGAAATAGCGATGGGAAAAAATAAGATCTCCACGTGCATGTTCAGCCGTATAGCGGGGCAATAGATGCCTTTTCTTAGGAAATAATTTCCGAAGGGCAATTTCCGTATAATAAAAAAGGTCCCAATGTCTTTATCTCCTTCATCGACCGAATACCATAAACAGGGAATATTGCGGTCAGATGCATAACTTGAGACAAGCGAAGTCTTGCCTGATCCGGGCCGGGCTCACGACAAAAGTTACCGGTGATTTTCTGCTGTTGTCGAGAATTGTGAAAAGTCGCCGTCGTGGCAGTATTCCAGCCACAGCAGGGCGGGCTATTTTCGGGAATAAAAGGAATCGTTTTTTGGTACGATTATTTTTTATCCCATCTATTCCCTCCATTCAACTAATTCCAGAAAATATTTACACCCTTATCGTATCCCCATCCTTCAATATCCTCATGTGCATGAGGCTGAGTTTCTTCAGTTCATTTTTGATAATTCCTTGATACTGTGGTTTTAAATGCGTAATACAGAGCTGCTCCGGTTTCTGTTGTATTTTCGCCAGTTCTTTTACCAGCAATTCCGGCGTCAGGTGTCCGCTTCGTAACGCCATTGCGCTCAAGGCATTGGGGAATGAAACGTCGATGATGAGGCAATTCAGTTTCTTATTCCCGAGTTTTTCCCACGTTCTTGCAGACGGCCCCGTATCCCCGGTATAAAAAAATATTCTACTCTTTCCATCTTCGACAAGATATCCAACTGCTGATACAGTGTGATTCACCTCGTATGGAGTAATGGTGTAACTGTTCACACGGATTGATTTCCCGGTCGAGAGCTTCACAAGGTTCAGTATCGCATCGTCAGGCTTGGGGAGGATCGTAAATCGGGCCACATGGCGCTGTTGAACAAGTGCTCCTTTATCATTCTTAAAACCGGGGGGATACGATAGAGCGAGACTTTATTCTGTTTTTTTGAAACGATAATATTATCGGCAAGAAATGGAATGCTTGCGATGTGATCAAGGTGCGCATGAGTGATGAAGATATGTTTTATTTTCATCTGAGCCTTTTCATCCAGCGCCCCGGTAAAGCTTCCTGCATCGAATATGATTTCTTCATTCAGAAAGAAAACTCGGGGGTCTTATGCCCCGGCAATTCCGCACCCGAACAGCCTATGACCTTGATTTTCATGGTATGCTCCTGATTACTTCCGCCAGTCCCACATTTATTGAATTTCGTCCATAAAGTTCCTACCTATATAGTCCGTCATTCCCCGACTTGGCCGGGAATCCATTTCTCGAGACAGCTCCTGATTGTCCGGTCATGCGGGACAATGACAAAACATTAATTTATGTTGCTTTACGAAGAGACCTTGTATATCCTTACCCCCTGCTCTTTCCCTTTCACTTTAACCTTTGCGAGATCAATAAATTTCACCCCGCTCATACTACCAGATTCGATGCTCTTTCTGATATGCTCATAGGTAGGTTCTGTAATCAGTATCCTCGGTTCATACTGCCGGGTGATCTTTTCCACCCGCGATGCGAGATTGACTGTGTCACCGATGACCGTGTAATCCATCTTCATGCCCTCCACACCGATGTTGCCGACCAGTACTTCACCGGTGTTGATGCCTATGCCGCAGTTGAGAACCGGCTTGCCCTCCTTCTCCCATTTCTTCTGGAGTTCATCGAGCGTCTTCGAAACCTCGAGTGCGCACTGAACCGCAAGTTCGGCATGGTTCGGCTGCGGAAAGGGAGCCCCCCAGAATGCCATTATCTGGTCGCCTGCAAACTCGTCTAGCGTGCCCTGCCACTTAAATATCCCGGTGCTCATTTCTGTAAAGTATTCATTCAGGATCGAGACTACTTCCTCCGGCTGCAGTTTCTCTGAGAGTGATGTGAACCCAATAAGGTCCATGAATAAGATCGTGACAGTCTTCCTGTCACCGCCGAGATTGACTTCTACGTCTTTGTGGATGATATCTTCGACAACCTGGGGTGAAAGATAACGGGAGAGATTCGTCCGTATGATCTCTTCCTTTTTGATCTGGTCAACGAGCTTGGCGTTTTCGATAGCCACTGCACCGCTGTTCGCTAAGGTATTCAAAAGATTGATATCCTCACGGGTGTAAAAATGACCCGACTTCTTGTAGCCAGGGCAAGGGCTCCCTTGACCGTATCCTGATGAAGGAGAGGCAGCACCATGCTTACCCCCATTCTCGAAAACCGGTCAGTGCAGGTATCCCTGATATCTTTGTAGCGAGGGTCTTCGTTTATGTCGTAGATGGTAATCAGCTTCTTGTTTTGTGAAATGAGATTGACAAACGGGTCATCGTACTGTATGCATTCGTTTTCATTGGTCTGGACTGATCAGTCTCATCGCCGATAAACATAGTTTGACATTCTTTCTTCTTGTCATCGAGAATAAGCACGCCGGCCTTATCAATAAACATTTCAAGCCTTGCTGTATTGATGAGCTTCCGAATGATTTCGTTCAGGTCTAGCATCGAGGTCAACGCATTGCTGACTTTCGTGACGGTCTCCTTGTAATCAAACTTCTTCCGGTAAAAGAGCTTGTCAACGGCGGTCTGAACCGTCCTGTTGAGTGGATTGAAAAAGAAAACGACAATAATCGCAAAAAGTACCGGGTAGATTTTTTCTGAGTGTTCGCCGAATACCGGCTCGAACGTCGTCTGACTCCCACCTGCAGCGAGAAATACGTCAGGCCGACGACAGCGGTCATAATAGCATACCCAACTGCCCTTTTGACGTAGACGTCGACATCGAAGAGGTTGTGCTTTGCTATTGCATACGCGATAGATGCAGGAAATATGATGATGGGAATCGAGGTAAAATTTGTTATGACTTCAAATCCCACCAACGTTTCCCCCAAGAATGCGGCAAGGGACCAACTGCCGGTATGGGTAGCGCAAGCAAGGCTCCAAAAAGGACCACCTTCGCACGCTGCCTTGCAAGCACTGATGATTTCTTTGCAAAAGCATGAAGATTGAAACAATTAATGCGAGTGCACTATGAGCGCATAGAAAAGGACAATGGTAGAAGAATGGTAAACGCAGGTTGGGGATAGGAGATTTGTATAGGCACAACCAGTACTGTCGATATTATATAGGGAATAAGCTGAAAACGCGGACGTTTGTCGACCAACCTCGATCTTTCGGGGAACAACAGGCTGAGATGGAGAACGACAGCAGGCAGAAAGGCATCGTCGAAAAGATAAGCCTTACAAATCCAAAGTGTGTTGTTTCCAAATCGAAGGACACGAATGATGAAACACCTTGAAGGAGACAAGCGCAGAAAAAACCCAGCTGATCATCGCATCGGGCTTGAGATGAAATACGATAATTCCGAGCAAAAGATAGAAGATGCCCAGGAAAAAAATGATGCCGAAGGTCAACTAGGTCTATGCCTGTAAAACGCATCGTTGGAACAGTTACCGAAATGACTTCGGCTTCTCTCTTAACCTGGTATTGAATCGGGGTACCTACCTTAGTATTCAGGACTATTTCCTCGAGGACCTTTGCGGAAGAGACTTCTTTCCCATTGGCCCTAAGAATCTTGTCAGGATATTTCAAACCGGCCTGCGTTCCGGTCCAGTGGTACTGACCAATATATCCGACAACCATCCGCTGATTGACGAGAAACCCCGGGAAAGGCTTATCTAACCATTGCACGGCGTTCCAGATGCATACTGCACCAATAGTCAAGGCAGCAATAATAAGTGCGATAAAAACAACCCTGCCGATGGATTGTCCGCCTGGTAAGTTTTTAGAAAAAGAGGATATCATGCTATTCATATCTAAAATTCGGATAAGATCTTTCTCCGTCATTGCCCGACTTGATCGGGCAATCCAGTATCGAATAAAAAGCTCTAAAGAACTGGATTATCCGGTCAAGCCGGATAATGACACCCACTGGAACGGAGTTCGCCATGAATCTACTCAAGAATAAGCTAATCTCACAAGACAAAAGAATGCAATAAGTCCTGCCCATTTTTTGGAGAGGAAATTTTCTACGTATGTAAAAATCTTATATCTTAAAAATAGACCTGCAGCCCTAATCCTATGTATTGAGACTTAAAGATATTATTTGAACCGGCAAATCTGTTTCGATATGAAATGGAGCCAGTGAGGGGAACCGGGAATTTTTTTGCCATATAGAGCGGCAATGTCGAATAGGATAATGTGCCGATAAAAACGTGTTCTGTATAATCAGTTTCATCTTCCAGTGATTTGTATGCATATCCTTTATTACCTGAAACATCATCTTTCAAGGCAAATCCGTATTTATAATTTAAAGTCGCATCAAATCCAGGTGTTATGGTGTATTTCCCTGACACATCAATTTCAATAACATCACCGATGTCCCTATCAACTTTCTCCTTGTTAGCAGTAATTGGCAGGTCTACATCATCGGGGATTCTTAATTTTTCATGATCAGGCAATATCAAATCATATCTGAATGTTGCGTTGAGCACCAAATTCTTTATGCCGGTGTAATCATTGTTTAAACGGAAAAGCAGTGCATAGGCACCAGTTCCTATTGGATAGGCAGTTAAATCATCAGGATCGTCTATCTCACCGCTTGGAAACCTCACCCCTCCGGTAAAAGCAAGCCTCCAGTTGTCCGTCTTCAAATATTGATATCTGGCTCCCAATTCAATATCACCTATACCGTTATTCTTAAAAGTTCCGAACTCCTTATATCCGAAACCGGGAACGTCAATAGTCCCATCCCCATTGATATCAAGGCCCTTAGCTAAAAGAGCTATGACATCCTTTTTCGTCAGGGGAACTGTTCCCGGACAGCGAGGGGGACAAGGTTATTTAAAGCAGCATTTTTACCGAACGGTTGCAGCAGAGGTATCCAGACTCGATTTCACCTCATTCTTCACCCACCAATACGGCAGTAAAATTCCCACCGAGAGCTTGTCAGTTACACCGTACATGAAGGTCATTTCCGTTATTGTGAAGTAATAATCAAACGAAACATCAGTTCTCCCAAGATTTGCGGATCCCGGCGGCATGCCGAAAAAATCTTCTATAAGGCTTAAATCAGTAAAGACGGTGCTATCCAAAGTGGTATTGTAATCTGTTGCTACGTCCTCGGTATCGCCATCAGGGTCATAACGCTCATTGATCTTGAAATAAAACTTGCCGTCGAGGCTGATATTTGCCACCCCCTTAGGCAACACTTCAGCGCTGTCGGCATAACAAATAGCAGCGATTGCCAAAAAGATGAGACAGATTAAGAAGCTACTTCCATACATCATGCGTCCTCGCCTTTTCATGGTTTTCCCCCTTTTTTGAATTCTCATTGACCATTATATAACATCATGTGCCTATTTCAAGAAATATTTACGAACAAGTTCATTCCACACAATCATACCGATCACCAGTAAAGAAATAATATAAATAAACCAATCGCCGTATCTGTTGTAAAAGGACCTTTCCGAAGTCAACGGAATTTGCCCCACCAGGTATCCCTCGACATCGACGTCTCTTCCCGCTTCGTCCTTGACCCTGCCCACAATCCGCCCGTTCGGTTCGATAATACATGAGACACCGGTCGAAGCAGTCCTCGCAATAGCCACATGATTTTCGACAGCCCGAAGAACGCTCATCGCTGTCATTTGATAATGTGCTGCCGGAACACGTGTAAAACCTTCATTCGTCATGTTGACCATAAAGTCAACCCCTTTTGAAGACATCTCCCGGAATTGATCAGGAAACATATATTCCCAGCAGATGAGGACCCCGAATGTTGTTCCGTTCATGTTGAAAATGGTTAATTCATTGCCCGGTTCATGGTCCGTAATATCCGAGATAATCCATGAGGGCCACTTTAGATACTCTCGCATAGGCAGGTATTCATCAAAGGGAAGGAGGCGTATTTTATCATACCTTCCTATATTTCTCCCTTCCGGTGAGAAAAGAAAGGCAGAATTCGCAACTCTTTTTTTCTTTCTCTTATCCCTGCTGAACTTATCAAAGCCGCTCGACCCGATTAGAAGGAAATTGCCTGTTTGTTGCGCCAATTCAGAAAGCATTTTGAATCGTTGCCAGTCGTAGGGAATCCTTCCGGGCACCGACGAAGAAGGCCACAAGATAAGGTCGGGTTTCGACTCCGCCGCACGCAGCGTTTGATCGGAGTATTTCTGAAAAATCCCCTCCCTGTACGTAGCATCAAACTTATATTTATCAGTCCAGTACCGGTCGTCCCAGTAAACGTTCCCCTGTACCAGAGCACCTTTCAGAGAAGGAAAACGTTTAGCGTCCCGCCAAGACAAAGACCCGGAGAAGACAGATAATGCGAATACGGCCAAAACAGCAGCAGCAAGCAGGAATAAGGATCTTCTCAAACTTATTGTCCCAAGTATTCCCTGAGGAATACTCAAACGAGAAGAAAGAATCGATTCGGTAATTTCTGCGATAACAGTATTCACCGCAACGATCAGAAACGAAACACCGTAAACCCCCGTGAAAGCGGCAACCTGGATAACAGGAATGACAGAATACTGCGAATATCCCAAAATCCCCCAGGGCCATGATAAAAAACCCACGTGGCTTCGTAAAAACTCAAGAGCAACCCATACTGATGGAAAAGTAAGGACATTCCACTTTGGATACTTGTTGTGAAAATAGTGCGCTAAATATCCGAACAAGCCAAAGTATAATGCAACACCCACTAATGTAATGCTGAAATGGAGCAGATTGAAAGACTCTATTTTCAGCACCCACCACTGGAGACCGAAATTGAACACGAGACTTGCAGCCATTGATGACAGGCATGCCCCGAGAGGGCCTGCTTGCCTGATAACAATAAGAAGGGGCACAAGGGCTATCCAGGCTAAATAGTGCATCTCGAAACCCGGGAAGATCAATATGAGAAAAGTTGCAGAGAGGAATACTGAACTTATAATGAAAAGGACTCTCACGATATGATCATACTTTATTAATCTGTATCATGTAAAATGCCCCGTAAACGGGGCATTTTACCATAACCATATTCGGATTTAGTCAGACCGAATGTATCTATTTCACAGCAAGCTCAACATCAAATACAGCGTAAAAGGCAGGAGGGAAGTGACAACATCTACCTGAGCAAATTGCTTTGCAGATTTCAAGGAAACTGTCAGATCGGTATCACCTCCAAAAAATGCATCTATAACCTGTGGTGCCATTGCTTCAGTAATTTCCGCCTGGTTCAACGCAATATCGTTAATAAGAACTCCTTCTGCCGTGCCATAGAGAAGTACTGGGTCACCGCTTCCCTTCTGTAATCTCAACACGATCTTTGCATCAGCAATGCTATTAAGAGGATTACCTCCAGGTATCTCGACGTTGTAATATTCTATACAGATAACCCCGTTCAGTTTTGTCCCGGCTGCATCGGACTGATATGCCATCCCGTGTGGGGGATCACCAGTGTCTGCCTGCTGAGGTGCCCCTGAGCCTCCATATGCCAGTGAGCACGTAAAGGCTATTACCAAAAGGACCATTCCTATGTTCTTTAGCTGTTTCATTTCCTTACTCCTTTCTTCTTGTATTTTTCCTCGATTGAGGGAAGATCTTCTCTCCCTCAATCACTGTCTCTAAATTCTTTACATGAATGATCCTGTAACCACCTCCTCTTTGCTGTATTCATACCCCATCTCTTTCTCTGCTACTGCAGCGTCACATCTGCCCGGTCAGCCGATGTATAACCCGTCCCGATATACCATGTGACCTTTCCGCCCTTGTTTGTGTATTTGATTGATTGATCAAGGATGACCCCTGTGCCGCTCTTGTAGTGATAGCCTCCGAACCGGCTGTTATAAGACGAGGTCAGCTGCATCAAATGCCCCGCCTCGTGTGCTATCGTGTGATTGATGTATTTGGCATAAAGTTCAGGACGCTCAACTCCTGTGCTGTCCTGACACTGGCTTGCGCCAGTACACACGTCGTCAATGAAATTTATGATCCGCTGCGTGTAAATGGTTGAGTAGTCCAAACCGTTCGGTGTCCCATAGTTGGCAAAGCCAAGGACATCCAAATTCGAAACATCCAGACTCTCCGTAATCATGATCGCCTTCTGCTGCGATGCCGATGTGACTCTCCTGTCAGCATCTGCTTGACCCGGATCAAGTTGGTGAGCAGCAATTCCAAGACCCCCGTCTGCCGCGGTCTTGGTGATGTATGCCAGGGGATCTGCGGTCATGTTGCTTGGCGCCTCTGGAACAAAAACCACAAACAGGTCCTTCGAATCTGGATCCATACGGTCTGGTCTATTCAATCCACTATTGGCCCCAGGGAAATGACTCATGTCAGAAAATCCCTCACACTCCAGTTGGTCCGAAAACCCGTCTCCATCAGCATCCTCTAACGGACTAGGACCTGCAGTGCAGTCCACCAGTGCGTAGGCAGGCACGCTGGAAAGACACAAAGCCAAAGCAAGGACGAGTATAATCATCAGCCAGGAATACTTCCATAAACTGAAAAAATTTCTCATACCTAAGCTATAGACAACTCGCTTTTCTGTTCTGTAACCATTCTTCTTAAACATTTTTCCTCTCCTTATCTATATGATTACTGTTCAATCAAGTCTCTCCTTGGAATTTCTCCATTCTTCCTTTTTCCTTATTTCTTATGAATTACGATCGACCCACCGCCGAGAGCAGTAGTGGGTTCAGCCGATTCATCAGCGCCGATCATATTGTCGTAAACGATCGTGTCAGCATTATTTTTATCCCAAATCTTGATTCTGAACTTATCAGTCCTCCGCCTCCGTTGATCTGGCCGTCAATCGCCGTAATCATAAACCCGTAGTTGCCTGAGCCATTAATCGTTCCAGTGCCTTTATACTTTGCCCTTGCGCCGGCAATCACAAGCCAATCATAAGAAGAAGAGTGGAAAGTCAGATCCGCAACCTTGAACTGGAACTGAGTTTCGCCAGTTGGAGCGGTAGCACCTTTCTTATATTTGGATACGAATCCAAAGGTCGCTTTGCCAGTAAGACTTGGATCGGCTGCATAAGCTCCGAGAGGTGAATCGATCCAGCCCCCGCCAGTCACAAAACCACTACTGGCATCATACGTCACCACGTATTGATAAGTGGCCTCACCGCTTCCTCCCCGGTTATCCTGAACTTTCAGCTTAAGCGTATATACTCCAGGGACACTATATGTATGAGTGCCTCTGGCCACGCCAGTGCCAGCTCCCTCATTAACTATCCCCTCGCTGTCTGAACTATCTCCCCAGTCCCATGTCGCGATGTGCGTATCAGCAGTATCACCGTCGGTAAAGTTCGCGCTGACCGATACGGCTAAATTCGACGCAACCGGTTCCGACGGAGCAGTGATATCACCAACTACCGGATTATTGTTTTCGGTAGGAATTATTGTGATAATAGTTTCTGGAGAACTGATTGCCCCCACCCACAGGTACGCACATGGATCCTGCAGTGGTGTGCACATTCCGCCCACAATGTCAGGATCCGTAATATAGTTCGAGTAGGTTGCCGTAATACCATATTGACCCCCGATGAGCACCTGCGAATCGTACATTTCATCAAGATAACAGCCAGTCACCTTGTAACATTGTTCCGCGTCTAGGGTCATAACGTCTGTCGGTATTCCATAGGCTCGCCATACCCTGTCCTTTGGAGGTAGGATATAACGTAAACCATTCAATATATACTCAGCTGAGAAAGTCGTATTGTAGCATTCAGGCGTAATAATATCGATTGCTAAGCCACTATCATTGCAGAACTGCGCTTCAACCAATATCTGACTTCCTTCATTTATGGGTCCCGTCGGCACCGCAATAGTCTCTGTCTTACCATCACAAGCATCTCCAAGGCCATCTCTATCCTGATCTCCTTGATCTGGATTAGGGGCAGTCGGGCAATTGTCGCAGGCATCTCCTATTCCATCTAAATCTTCGTCTTTTTGATCAGGATTGTAAATTGATACACAGTTATCAACATCATTACAGACTCCATCGACATCCGCATCAGGACAGATTCCTGCAATTTTGGATGAAAGGACCGACCCTATTGCACTTCTCTGAGGTGTTTTCGTCAGGAGGACCAAAACCTCCGCAGGTTGCATCCCGAGAGGGGTATCCGCCGCAAACTCTATAGCAAAAGACGGCAAGGCAGAATATGGACTTTCAATACCTACAAGAGCACCCGGCGAGAAATAAAAAGTATCCATTTGCGATATCCAGTTCCATTGCACATATGCCTGAGTACCGTCATCAACATAGACTATTTCCCATGCACTATTACTGCAATAATAGGTACCGGGTCCATTAATGCCCTTCGTGTAAGCAGTCCCTCCCGTTGGAACATAAAAAGGTGGCACTGCAGATGTATTAAAAAACCCGACCGGTTCGTATATCCCGATAACTTGACTGCCAGGCTCAATACAATTCTAAAAGACTTTATCCCATAAGCTGAAGTATTCCACATGTCATACTGAATACGTTTAACTCGGTATAGGCGATTGTGGACAAAAAGAGAGCAATTTTCATCGAGGTATCCCGTCAAATTAGGAGAGTCACTCACATAACCAACTTCAACAGTACCTAAGTCCCCTTTGAAAGTTGTTTCCGTGCCTCTCAGCGCACTAGCAGTATTTGCCAACAGTAAAAGAGAGATCACACTACAAAAAACAAAAACGAAATTTTTCAACTTCATGCATCTGTTCATTTTTACTCATACCTCCTTTTCGTGGTGTTATGTCAATTGATTAAAGTTTCCAACTAAGAATCGATTTTCATATTAACGCCCTCCTGACAGCCTCCCCCTTAAATTTTTTCGTACAAAAAAATATCACTTCCCGACTCTATATATTCCAGACCAACAAACTCCCCCCTATTTTTTATAAACCTGCTACTGTCAGTTCTCTCTTTTACTTTCGGGGATTAATGGTAGAAATAAGTTTATCTATAAATAATACGGAAATACCACAATATTTCAATTATCTAATAGGCTTAATTATAAATATCTTTAGTTCTAATTAATCCTAAAACTTTAGTTTTATATCGTTTCTTTAGTTCACAATAACAATTGGTTGCTGACAGAGAAAAGTCTCTTTGCCTTTTGAATGATGCTCACCGTTTTAAGATTATCGTCCGCAGAAAAAACAAATTTATAAAATATTTTGTATTTTATCATAAATAATTCATCACCGCAATGGAAATATTGCTTTTTTTCTTGGTAATATTGCTCTTTAGAAAAAAAACTTTGAAGGTGGCAGGGAACAAAATGAACTACCCACCAGCAAGCAAGCTACGATGTGTGAAAAATGTCATTCCGGCTTGTTTGCCCGCCGTCTTTTTGGAGGGGCCGGAATCTTTCCTCAAACACACACCCCTTTATCCCCTCTTGATAGAGGGGACCCCGGAAGGATTCTCGCCTCAGGCGAGTCGCCGAGGAGACACGCCAAGCGGGAATGACAGACAAGCGGGGATATTTACTCCGATGAAGGGCATCGAGGAATTCTATTCTTAAACCGGCCATATTTTAAATGATGTCTTGCCGTGAATACGATATGCACCAAAACCTTTCCGATCAAGAGTGCATATTTCACTGATGTCCATTTCCTCAGCAAGGGTCACGAGGGTAGCATCAGCAAAATCCATTGGAATATCTGCATACTTTTCCATGAGGGCAGATGCCCGGGATAAGCTCTCCACTGATTGAGGGATGAGAGTTGCACCACCCCTCACGATAAAGTCAATGCATGATATCTGAGCTTTCACCGAAGAACCAAGCAGATAAATGGTCTCTGTAAGTACCGGTTCAGTGGTGAAGAGATTACCCTTGAACTCTTTGAAAAATCCTATGCACCGCTCATGGTTTCTCTCGCTTTTGTCCAGCAAAGCCACAAATACGCCGGTATCAAGCAGCACGCTACGCACGACGTTTAAATCTTTTCAAAAGGTGCTCCCTGTGTGACTCACCGAGGTCAGGGATGCCGCTCGTAACACTTCCAAGAAGGCTCTTCACTTTTTCATAGGGACTGCTCTCTTCTTTCTCCCCGGCTTGTTTGACGAAACTTTCCAATGCCATTCGTACAATATCCGCCCGCTTCAGGTGAAGCTTTTTGGCAAGCAATAATATATCTTTTTCAAGACTATCAGGTAATCTGACCGTCAGTTGAGAGTTCATTGCATTACCTCCTCATTAATATACTTCATTGTAATGCATTGCAGTGCGTTAGTCAACTCTTCTTAAATATGTCATTCCGGCTTGCTTGCCCGCCGTCTTTTTGGAGGGGCCGGAATCTTTTCTCAAAGACACACCCCTTTATCCCCTCTTGATAGAGGGGACCCGGAAGGATTCTCGCTTCAGACGAGTCGCCGAGGAGACACGCCAAGCGGGAATGACAGAATACGCTGGTAGGAGGTCAAGTGTTTTTCTTGGAGACGGAGATCGATGATCTTTTCCCTACGGCCTTCATCCTGAAATCATATCGTATATCAATCGTATTCATACCCCACCCTACTGCAAATCCAGAAGGGATACATGCATGAAAACTCCTTCAGTCGCGTGCATGAGATCGGAACAGCTCCTCGCATTTTCTATAGCGATAGAGGCATAAATGGAAAGGGAACGCAGCATCTTTAGGTCTTCCAGGGTAAATAACTTCTGTGAGCTGTAGCTCATATTGATCACGCCAAAAACCGAACTTTTCCACCTGAGCGGGACACACAGCAGAGAGGTAATGCCCGCATGCCCTTTCTTAAAGCGCGGGTCAGAAAGGACATTGTTCACCAGTTCAGCCTTGCCGGTATTGATCACATCTCCTGCGATGCCTACACCGATAGGTAAATCCTCCTTGGGATCCCATACGGTACCGAAAGCAGCCTTGATCAGCAGGGATTTTTTATCCTCATCAACAAGCATTATAGAGCCGTTTTCAGCAGTGATAATATTCCGGGCCTCTTCGATGACAAAATTGCAGGTTTCCTCAACATCGATGCACAATCCCAGGCGCTTTCTCTTTACCTGCGCAAATTCCTCATCAAGCCTCCGTATTCTCGAGCTCATCGATTCGATAAGCCGCAATACCAGCGTCGGGTCGCGATCGATTGTCTGAAAAAGTTTTTGCTTGTCAATGCCCAGTATCCTTGTATCACCGACTGCAGTGGCGGTTGCAGACCGGGGCAGCCGGTCAAAAAGAGCCATCTCTCCAAAAATCTCCCCTTGTTCGATGATCGCAATCGGAACTTCTCCTGCGGGCGACTTTTTCGTTATGCTTACGCTGCCGGATTGGACAACATACATGCGGTCACCCTCTTCTCCCTCCTGAAATATTACGTCTCCGTCTGAATAAACCCTGCCGAGTTCACTTTCTTTCATAAGACCTCCACCGCTAGGATATCTGTCTCTACATCTAAAATCATCCGTCATTGTCCGGCTTGACCGGCCAATCCAGAACCTATGAATCCCGAAAGAATCCGAAAATGGATTCCCCGATCAAGTCGGGGAATGACTGACTATTGTAACTTCAATGTATATATGGACTCAAACTATTCCCAGCTTGCGTTATTCATGCATAAAATCTGATATGGCTACTTTCTGAAATACTCACTCACCAGATCATAAACCATGGGTGCACTCAAGGACCTGAAAAAAATATTCCGGTACCGCTCATTTCCGGTAAACATGTCCCACAACATTGAACTGAGCCGTTTGGGATATGCTGGATCTGCCTGTTCTTTCCGCACAACCCTGAGCATCCCCTTCGTCAAAGCCTCATATTTCTTATGCAGATCGGTCACTGCAAAAAGAACTTTTCCATAGCGATTATCGATCATGATGTTCTTATAGACAGGATGGTAATTCTCTTCAAAATTTCTTCTGCTCACTCCATAAAGAATGGCGGTTTTTGCAGCCGCCTTCCCCATGATATACGCAGCCCCCAGCCCGTCCTTAAACAACCTTGTTGAACCGGCATCTCCACAGAGAACAACCCTGTCGGCAAATGCAACCTCGGGAGCCCTGATATTCATCTTCGGAAGGCAACGGCATGCTATCTCGTATGCCCCCTTGCCCGGTAGAACAGACTGCACGACAGGATGATCAATAAATGCATTAACCGTATTGTGATCGATATTCTCACCAAGAATACATACGGTCACATAGGTCCCTTTCGGAATGATTGCTGCGAACTTCATGTCCCTCACAGGCAGGAGAAAAAGATTAACGGAGGTTCCGAAATATTCGGAGAGGACATTCTTGTCCATATAGATTTCTGAAATCGCGGCAGAAACTGTCTCAGGCTTCCGGTAACCGAATCCCATCTCTTCGAATATGGCAAAGGTCTGACTTTTTACGCCGACCGCCCCTACCACCAGATCCGGCTCCTGAATCTTTGTCTGCCCTGAAAATAACACAGGCCTGTTGTTTGCATAGGCAATGCGGTCGATCTTTTCATGATTATGAACCGCTCCTTCACGAATTGCCAGATCAAGGAGAAACCTGTCGAAGCTCTCTTTCTCGCTTCCGATAATCCCCCTTGGCCCTCCCCCGCGGTATACCGTAGCAATGGTCTTTTCTTTGGCAGGAGTTTCGATATATACATTCCCGTATTGCGTGTGAAGTTTATAGGAATTGATGCCGCGTTGAACAAGTGAATCCGGCAGGTTGATACCTTCGACAGCCAGATTCTGGACCAGCAGTTCGGAGATGATACCGCCGCATTTGTTGCAGCCGATTGGCCCGTCCCTGGTGAAATCCTTGGGTTCGTAGATCGTAACATTGACTGACTTTTCCATCATTTTTGCCATCTTGAGAGCGAAAATGCTGAAAAAGGAGCCTGTGGGCCCTCCACCAACTACGGCAATCTGGGCATCATTACGGAGTATCAATGAATCATCCACAACTATTCACCTGCTATCCGATTTCTGAAGAATTCCCAATGAAAGTACATTGTCATGCTGAACTCGGTTCAGCATCTCATACAATCAATTGGATAGAGATCCCGAAACAAGTTCGGGATGACAATCAACAGTTTCCCGCGGCCGGAAATTCAATCAGTTTTGTCTATTAACTTATATTTTCCGCACTTTGTCAAGCGCTTCATGCAAGAAATGTCTTTATTTTCATAAGGTTAATTTGTTCATGTTGACCCAAAAACCGCAGTTTACTGAGAAGATAAGCCTATAAAACCAAGCCAGTCAAGGCATTTCGATAAGATGTTGCACATTATCGTTTTTTCCCGTATGATGTGCTTTATTGCCGTTAAGGAATCGGTTAGCTCTTTCCATGGGTAAAGGGACTTGACGAAACAAGACCCGGCTTTTTTGATACTGAAAATCAGGCAGATCGGATCTGTTACGGGCAGATTCGGTTTGGTCGCTTCTCTTGCTCTCGGGGTCTCGCTTTATATCGTAACTGCCTTTCTTATCATCGGCATGAAAAAATGTTGAGAAAGGCTGATAAGATTAATTGCTCAGGATAGAGAGGGGAATGATGATAACAGCTACAATAGGGATTCAAAAAAAAGGGAGAACGGATGAAAGATAAGAAGATTCGCCGTTTCATCATAGGTCTTTTTATCGCGGTCGTGGCAATTACCGGCATCTGGCTGTGGCAGTCCTTAAATCACAGGACCTCGGACAAAGGCCTTGTCCTCTATGGCAATGTGGACATCCGTCAGGTTGATCTGGCATTTAATGCAAATGAGAGGATATTACAGGTGCTCGCGGAGGAGGGAGACAGAGTGGAAAAGGGGAAGCTCCTCGCAACACTCGAAACAAACCGGCTGCTTCATGAAGTCGCACGTGCCAGGGCGCAGGTAAGTTCTCAGAGAGAAATTGTTGCACGGTTGGAAGCCGGCAGCCGGCCGGAGGAAATCCGCAAAGCACGCGCAGACATGAAAGCGGCTGAAGCAGAGGCAAAGAACGCTGAAACCAACTATCAACGTATGAGATCACTGGCGGAAGAAAGATCGGTAACGATTAAGCAAAGAGATGATGCTGAAGCAGCTGCAGCATTCGCAGCTGCACGGGTACAGGCAGCCAGAGAGGTGCTGGAACTTGCGCTTAAAGGCCCGCGCAAAGAGGATATAGCCTCGGCAAAAGCCTCTCTGAAAGCGTATGAAGAAGAGCTTGCGGTATCGGAGCAGAGACTGGAGTATGCTTCTCTGTATGCGCCGTCTGACGGAGTAATTCAAAACCGCATCATGGAACCGGGAGATATGGCTTCCCCGCTGAAACCTGTCTTTACCCTTGCGCTTACCGACCCGGTATGGGTGCGGGCATATGTATCCGGACCTGATCTTGGGAAAGTGAAATTAGGGATGAACGCAGATGTCCGTACAGACAGTTTTCCGGGCAAAACGTATAAAGGCTGGATCGGCTTTTTATCTCCAACAGCCGAGTTCACGCCAAAATCTGTTGAAACGACAGAATTGAGAACCAAGCTTGTCTATCAGATAAGGATTTTTGTCTGCAATCCGCAGAACGAGCTTCGTCTGGGTATGCCTGCCACGGTAACCATTCCCCTGGATCAGGTTCCCGGAGAAGCCTCTCCTGAACAGAATCGCTGCAAAAACCCCTGATGGTGGACCAACATCCACAAGTCATCTCCAAAGCCGAAAACAGTGATGCAGTCATCACGCTTACTGATATCAGCAAGTCCTTTGTTTCAGGGAAAAGAACAGTTCAGGCGCTGAATAATGTAAATGCACTTGTCCAGGGAAGTAGGATAACCGGTCTTGTCGGACCTGACGGTTCAGGCAAGACAACCGTTATGAGACTGATCGTCGGACTTTTGTCGCCGGATAAAGGCACAGTAACCGTCCTCGGAAGAGATGCAACAGTTGAATCATTGCTGGTACAGGCTTCTGTCGGATATATGCCTCAGAGATTCGGCCTGTATGAAGACCTTACCGTTTCAGAGAATCTCAACCTTTATGCGGATCTTCAGGGCGTGCCAAGGGATGCACGGAATGAACGCTTCGGGGAGCTCATGCATATGACAGGACTGGGGCCTTTTGTTTCCCGCCTGGCAGGACGCCTGTCCGGAGGAATGAAGCAGAAGCTCGGCCTGGCGTGTACCCTCGTGAAGTCCCCGCAACTCCTGATTCTGGATGAACCAACAGTGGGTGTTGACCCTGTGTCGCGCCGGGAACTCTGGTCAATAGTCTACCGCTTAGTGCGCGAGGAGGGAATGAGTGTTCTCCTGAGCACATCGTACCTCGACGAAGCAGAACGCTGCAATGAAGTGATCATGATGTTTGAGGGACAGATCCTCGGTCAGGATCTGCCTGCAAAGTTCAGCAGCGCAATGGAAGGCCGAACATACACTGTCACCGTGCCGGGAATGAAAAGCCGTGTTCTTCAGAAGAAACTTCTTGCACTCTCAGAGGTAACAGATGCGATTGTCCAGGGTGACCATGTGCGCCTCGTCATGGCAACGGAGGAAGGTATCGAAGCTGCCGGGCTCCTGCCGGGAAGAGAAATTGTTTCACTCAAGCCCGTGAAGCCGCGCTTCGAAGATGGGTTCGTTGCAATACTCAGACAACAGCGTTCATCAAGATTTTCCGATAGAGAGAAAAACATGCAATCCGTTCCGTCTCCCGAAGGAAACGGAACAGACGTTATTGAAGTAAAAGGCCTGAAGCGCAGGTTCGGAGATTTCTATGCGGTGAAAGGGATAACTTTCTCGGTAAAAAGAGGAGAAGTCTTCGGTCTTCTGGGTCCGAACGGTGCGGGCAAATCAACGACGTTCAGGATGATGTGCGGGTTGTTGCCGCCGACCGACGGCATGTTAAGTGTTGCAGGACATGATCTGAGACGCGCTCCTGCCGCAGCCCGCGCGCATATCGGATACATGTCTCAGAAGTTTTCCTTATACGGCAACCTGAGTGTCAGAGAGAACCTTCATTTTTTCAGCAGTGTCTACGGCATGGCGGGAGCAGCCGGTCATGAAAGAATTCAGTGGGCGCTGGATCAGTTCGAGCTCGGAGATTATGCAGAATCTTCGAGCAGCGATCTTTCGCTGGGGCACAAACAGAGGCTTGCCATGGCCTGTTCCCTCATGCACGAACCGGAAATACTCTTTCTCGACGAACCCACCTCGGGTGTCGATCCGCTGGCGCGGAGGGAATTCTGGCAGCGCATTAACTCACTGGCGGAACAAGGCGTAACAGTAATGGTGACCACACATTTCATGGAAGAAGCGGATTACTGCGACAGGCTGGCTATTATCGCTTCAGGCAATATCCTCGCGCTTGGAACACCTTCAGAGATCAAGTCAGAAACCAAATCTGCCGAGATCCCTGAGCCGACCATGGAAGACGCCTTTATCAGCCTCATAAAGAAAAGCGAACAGGAACACCATAAATCATGAAAGATAAGACCGGAGAATTCAGTCCTGTCGAAGTCCGGAGAGCAGCCGGCAGGATGCGTCTCCGGGGTCTTGTGCGAAAAGAATTTCTTCAGATCCTGCGGGACCCCAGCAGCATCGCGATCGCTTTTCTTATGCCGGTCCTGCTCCTGTTCCTGTTCGGTTACGGCGTATCACTCGATGCAGAACATGTGCCGGTCGGAATTGTGGTCGAAAAGCCTGATCAGGACACTTCACGGTTTATCGGTTCTTTCATGCAGTCACGTTACTTCGAGCCTGTTCTCATGTTCAGCATGGCTGAAGCAGTTCACGCTCTGGAGTCAGGCACTGTGGATGCTGTCATTCACCTGAGGCAGGATTTTTCAAAAACCCTGAAGGCTTCCCGGGATGCGCCTGTCCAGGTGATCGTCAACGGAGTGGATGCGAATACCGCCCGCATCATTTCCGGATACATAGAAGGTGCATGGATCAGGTGGCTTGGTCACGAAGCGAAAGCAACCGGCACCGATCTCAGAATACCAGTGCAGATTGAGCAACGGGTATGGTTCAACAGCGAACTCAGAAGCCGCAATTACCTCATCCCCGGATTGATAGCCATCATCATGACGCTGATCGGCGCCCTGCTGACCGCCATGGTTATGGCCCGTGAGTGGGAACGCGGCACAATGGAAGCGCTTATGGTTACCCCTGTTGCGCAAAGAGAAATACTGATTGGTAAGCTCATTCCCTACTTTGCTCTGGGCATAGGGGGTATGGCGCTGTCTGTGCTTCTGGCGATCTTTTTGTTTGACGTGCCGTTGAGAGGTTCAGTCTTCGTTCTCTTTGCAGCCTCATCGCTTTTCCTGCTCACTGCACTGGGGATGGGTCTTCTTATCTCGATTCTTGCGAAGAACCAGTTTGTCGCCGGTCAGGCAGCAATAATCGTGACATTCCTCCCCGCTTTTATTCTCTCCGGGTTCATCTTCGATATCAACAGTATGCCCGCGCCAATACAGGTGATCACACATATTATTGCGGCACGCTACTTCGTAGCGATTCTCCAGACAATATTCCTCGCGGGCACTATCTGGTCTGTGATCGCATGGAATTCACTGGCCCTTGTCATCATGTCAACGT
Organism: Thermodesulfovibrionales bacterium; assembly: GCA_963715195.1. GTDB lineage: Bacteria > Nitrospirota > Thermodesulfovibrionia > Thermodesulfovibrionales > SM23-35 > JALHSV01. Next base: position 153,686 of record CAVQRT010000003.1, read on the forward strand.
TTTTTCTCGGGATCACCCGGCGGAAGTTTCGCAAACGTCTTGAATAGAGAATAGACATGTGGAAACGAGTTTTTGCTCTTACCATAAAAGAATTTCTTGCCCTGCTGAAAGACAAGAAAAGCAGACTGGTGGTGTTCATCCCTCCCCTGGTGCAGTTGCTCGTCTTCGGCTATGCGGCAACCTTCGACCTGAAGAATGTTCCGTTTGCCGTATACAATGAGGACAGTGGAATTGCATCACGGGAACTTCTTGCCCGCTTCAGGGGTTCTCAGAATTTCACCGAAGTCGCTACAATCTATAGTGAAGGGGAACTCTCCCGCATCATTAACCGGCAAGAAGCGCTCCTTGTGGTTCATATCGGCCCTGAATTCAGCCGCAATCTCTTAAAAGGCCGGCCAGGCTCTGTGCAAATCATTATAGACGGCAGGAACTCGAATACGGCCATGCTCGCGCTGAATTATCTAAGGACCATAGTGAACGAGTTTAACAGAACGTGGATCGAACGTTCAGGAGGAACGGGATTTCCAGCCCGCCTTGTGATCCGGGCCTGGTTCAATTCCAATCTGGAGAGCCGATGGTTCATTGTCCCTGGCATTATAGGACTTCTCACCCTTGTGGTTACTACAGTGGTCACCGCCCTCTCGGTCGCCCGGGAACGTGAACAGGGGACATTCGACCAATTGCTGGTAACTCCAATTCGACCGGTTGAAATCATCATAGGGAAGAGCCTCCCCGGATTCTTTATCGGACTTGCAGAAGCAACAGTGATCATCCTTGCGACTGTATTCTGGTTCGATATCCCTCTGCGTGGAAATGTGCTGACACTCTATACAGGGGTAATCCTCTTCATCCTGTCCGCCATTGGGATAGGACTTATGATATCCTCCCTTGCGGTCACCCAGCAGCAGGGATTATTGGGCGCTTTCCTGTTTCTTGTCCCTGCTGTAATTCTGTCAGGCTTCACGACGCCAATTGCCAATATGCCACCGTTACTGCAGGACCTTACACTCCTCAACCCCCTGAGATATTTCATGGTGATTTTGCGTGGAGTTTTTCTGGAAGGAAAGCCCTTTCATATGCTGATCAATCAATTCTGGCCAATGGCCATGATCGGCATGGCGAATCTTTCTATTGCAGGATGGCTCTTCCGCCATCGCCTCTATTAATCCAATAACCCATAAATGTAGATAGGATGAATAAAATTATTTTTGATACCTTAAGGAGAATCTTTGTTGATTATTATTTGGGGTAAATACAGTTTTCATGTTGACAATGGTTACAAGGCTCTTTAAACTTTACTCTGAAACGAGGCCATAGAGAATGAAATATCTTTGTTTTGCTTCTCTCCGTAGAGTCCTGATATTTTTGCTTGTTCTTCTTCCTGGTCTTCCTGCAGTGTATGCAGAGACTCTTGAGGATGCATGGAACATCGCGCTCGCATCCGATCACCGTTTGCAGGCAAGCCGTATGAATGTCGAATCAAGCAAACAAACTTTGTCGGCAGCGAAGGCAGCGCGCTACCCTGCCCTCTCCTTAGAAAGTGGATATACCCTTCTGAACAATGCCCCGGCAGCAGTCCTTGATGAACCCATGGCAGCAATTGATCGTATACCTACAGGTGAGGACAAGAGCCTCTCTTATAAGACCACCATGACCCTTCCCCTTTTCACAAGCGGGCGTTTAAGTAAAGGAATTGATACAGCGATCTCAACCCTTAACAGTGTCATTCAGGATGAAGTGAAAACGCTTCTCGATCTGAAATTGAATGTTGCCGAGGCTTATATCTCGGTCCTGCGGGCACAACGCCTTGTTGGGGTCGCGGAGACAAATGTGTCGAGCCTCGTATCATATGCAACTGATGTGAAAAACTTTTATGAACAGGGTATGGTCACGAAAAATGACATGCTTGCGGCAGAGGTCTCGCTCGCTGACGCACGCCAGCGGCTGACTCAGGCTTCGAACGCTTTGAACATCGCCAGGGCCTCTTACAACAGACTGTTGGGACGCCCTCTTGATCAACAGTTGAATATCGATGATTTTTCAACCGAACCGGTTAGACCGGATTTTGAGAATCTGAAATCGAAGGCTTTGGAGAAACGGCCTGAACTCATCTCCCTGTCTGAGCAGGCGCGGGCACTCCAGTATCAGGCCTCCGGCATTCGATCATCCACATTGCCTCAGCTCTTGCTCTCCGGTGGATACAGTTTTACCCAAAACAAGTATCAGGTTTACGAGGATGTCTGGTCGGCCACTTTAGGACTCAGATGGGATATTTTTGACGGCGGGATATCGCGGCACAATGCGAGTGCGCTCATGCAAAAAGCAGAAGCCCTGAATGAAGTCCGCAAAGACACTGCCTCACTCATATCCCTGCAGGTCCGTCAGGCATGTCTTGATATTGATGAATCTTACAAACGCATCGAGGTAACACGCGAGGCTGTTTCCCAGTCAGAGGAGAATCTCAAGGTTGCAAAAGACCGCTACCGGGAGGGAGTCGGCACAAATACGGAAGTCCTTGATGCAGAAACCCTCAGGACAAGGAGTTACAGCAACCATTACAATGCTTTGTATGATGCTGCGCTGTCAAACATACGGTTAAAATATGTAACGGGAGAATTGTGAGAAAAGCAGGGTTCGAGGATTCGAGGGTTCAAGGATTCAGGTGACAAAGCAAAGACGATTCTTTTCCACTTGACCCCTGGAATCCTGGACCCCTTGGACCCTGTTGTTAAAATATTAGTCCTATCTGTCCGCCGAATCTTTGATTGCTGTAGTTCTTATTCGTGTCACTTCCCTTATCGGTAAATTGTATCTTTGCGTTGATGCCTAGAAATACCTTACCGATCGTTAGATTTATGTCGCCAAAAAACTGACCGCCGAACAGCCATTCATCCGTCGAATCTGACCCTGAGAACTCTTCTTTGGCATAATTGAAAGAACCGCCGGCACCGAAATCCATGATGAGATGATTGATGATTCTGACCGCGTATTTCAGATTTAATTCAATAGGGATGAAAATAACATCAGAATTTGTTGTGGCTCCGAAAATTGTTACCTTCCCATCATTACTCGTATACCCGACCTCAGCCCCGAGATACAGGTTTTTCTCTATCTCTTTGTACCCTTCAGCACCGACATACACCCCGTCATCAGTAGCACCATCAAAATGAATCGAATCAATTTTTACCGCGAAATTGTTTCTTCCCAGCGTCATCTTTTCGGCTGCAAAAGCATCTGCGGATAAAAGTGCAAAAGATGCTGCTACTAAAACCGCTATGACTATTTTTTTCATCCAACCCTCCTGTGAGATATAAATTACTGTGGATACACTGTACAATTTTCCTGGCACACTGTCAATAAACCCTCTCGCTAAAATTGTATAATAACAACCACATGGTGAAAAGTTGTCGATTTCACCCTAACGCATCACTTTCCAAAAGGAGGAACCCATGGATGCAATAGAGTGCATTAAGACAAGAATGAGCATCAGAAAATTCAAACCAGACCCGGTACCTGCCGATCTTCTCCTGAAAATCATCGATGAAGCCAAGTGGAGCCCGTCATACAAAAACAGCCAACCCTGGGAAGTTGTCATCATATCGGGTGCGAAAAAAGAGGCCCTCTCCAGTATGCTCGTCGAACTGCTCGAAAAGGGCATTGAACCGCAGCCGGATCTTCCAGCGCCGCTCTCATGGCCACCTGTGATAAGCGCAAGGATTGATGCGCTCATGAAAAAGCGAAGCCAGGAAACTGGCAAAGACCTGAACGATCCCGAGGTGAGAACAAAATCCAAAAAGGCAAACTTCAGATTCTATGGGGCCCCGCACGGGATGCTTCTTTTTCAGGATGCACAGCTGACAGGCTGGTCGATATTCGATATGGGTCTGTTCGCCCAGAGTCTGATGCTCGCGGCCCATGCTCATGGACTCGGTACCGTACCCCAGGCATTCCTTACCGATTACGCCAATGAGGTAAAGAAGTTTCTGGATATTGCCGAAACAAAAAGAATGGTGCTCGGCATATCAATCGGGTATCCTGACCTGGAGTCGCCGGTAAACTCCTTCAGGACCGACAGAGTAGAGACATCCGAGATTGTAAAATTGTTATCATGACGGTTTTTTCCCCGTTTGGAAAGCATGCACAACGCTTGCTGCCACTTCTTCGATAGCCCTGTTTGAAACATCCACAATCCTCCAGCGAGGATACTGTTTGAAGAACGTCTGGCACCATTCGATCTCATCGAAGACCTTTACAGGATCTGCATATCGTGCCTCGGGCTCCAGTCCAAGCTGCTTCAGCCTTGCCTCTCTGAGTTTGACAAGACTTTCAACGCTGATAATCAAACCGAAGATTTTCCGCTGGTTGATCTGATTCAGCTCCCGGGGTGTCTCCATATCGGGATGCACAGGAATATTCGCAACTTTCCAACCCTGGTTAGCCATATAGGTCGATAACGGCGTTTTTCCCGTCCGCGAGAGGCCGATCAGGACAATATCAGCGAGATGAAGACCTTGCGGCAGCTTGCCGTCATCATGCTTGACAGCGAAATTGATTGCCTCGATCCTCCGGAAATATTCTTCGTCCAGGATATACTGCCTGCCGGGTATCTCCAGCGGCTTTTCCTTCAGGAATATGGATAATTGGATGATGAAGTTTCCGATGACATCGATTGCCTTTATTCCCCTGCGGTCCGCTTCTTTGATGAGAAAATCCCTTAAGCTTGGCTGCACAATGCTGAAGGCTATAAGTGCATCGTCGTCTGCAGCATGTTTGATAATTCTCGAAAGGTACGGTTCACCCGTTGCCAGAAAAAACGGTTTGACCTCGATGTGTTCACGGTTGAACTGGGCAAGAGATGCCCGTGCAATCCTACTGATCGTCTCGCCGGTTCCCTCACCGACGAGATAAATAACTTTCTTGCCGTGAGCTTTTTTTGTTGGTGATGATTTTTTCATTGTGTAATCTCCCCCCGCCCCTCTTTCTGAAAGAGGGGGTTCATTACATTTTCCCCTTTTGATTTGAAAGCTCCCCCTTTTTTAAAGGGGGAAATAGGGGGATTACTGATCCAACCCATGATCCCCATTATTTTTCACATCAACTCTTTAATGAATCGATCTCAATACTTCCTCATGAAAAATATCGAATTCCCATTTTTCATCAATGTCAACCCTTCCGGATACTCCGAAGACAGTGGTTTCACGATCGCGTCAGCTGAAATGGTTTTTGCCAGTACCGTCATATAAGGAACAAGCTCCGCAGGGGTCCTCATTGAATAGAGGACATCAATCCCGTCATAGAGAGACAGATCAGGCCCGGTAATGTCATCAAGAAAAACGTCAAGCCCATTATGCACATATGGCCTGATATCGGTTGCAAAAACCTTCACCCCCCTCTTCTGCAAAGCGAGTGCAACATCAGGAAAAAGGCCGATACCGATTTCTGCAGCGTTCGTGTACCGTTCTGCGATGAAGTCTATGAGACCTTCTACTCTTCTACGTGTCTCCAAAAGAACACCTCATCAAGAGGGATTTTTGCTATCTTCGCTTTCGTCTTTAGGCCCAAGGCCTTTTCCATCAGTATCTTTTGCTCCATAACAGCCACGTTTTTCCTCGAGGAGATTACCGTATCAGGATTTACCGATATCGAGGTGGCACCGCAGCGTATCATGAATTCAAGGTAGTCGGGATAAACGCTCGGAGCCTGACCGCAGATGGATGTTGTAACGCCGTACTTCCTGCATACGGTCATGGTATAGGCAATAGCTCTCAAAACACCAAGATTCCGCTCATCATATAACTCCTGCACAGATGTGTCGTTCCTGTCAACGCCAAGTACGAGCATGGTCAGATCATTCGTACCAAAACTCACTCCATCTATTCCCTCCTTGCAGAACTCCTCAATCATAAAAACTGCACTGGGAACTTCCACCATAATCCAGAGCTGGAAGCTGTTATCATTCTCATGGTCGAGTCCTTCCTCCTGCATAATACTCACCGTCTTCTTGAATACATCCAGTGTTCTGACAAAAGGAACCATGACCCAGATGTTGGTGAATCCCATCTTCTCCCGTGCCTGCCTGATAGCCTTTAATTCGAGCCTGAAAATGTCATCCTCTTTTGTATATCTGTATTCTCCACGATAACCGATCATAGGGTTGGGTCCAACGTTTTTTCGTTCATACTTTTCTCCACCGGGCATTTCAAGAAACTCATCAGGCTTGAAATCCAGAAACCGATATACCACAGGGCGCGGGAAGAAAGCTTCAGCCACCTGCCCTACACCGTTGGCAAATTTATCGATCATTACCTTGTCTCCTCCCTCTTCAAGGAGAAGCCTGGGGTGTTTCCCGATGCTGAGCATCAGGTGCTCTGCTCTCATCAATCCTACACCGTCTGCATTGGTCTCCTGTGCAACCTTTTGAGCGATCTCAGGAATAGAAAGATTCACGTACACTTTTGTTGCAGTTATAATCCGGGCAGACAGATCAACAGAAACGCCAGGGGATTGAACTATAGCCCCTTCCTGTTCTTTCATAGCTCCCGCAAAAACAAAGCCGCGCTGGCCGTCCACCGTTACTGTCTCACCCTCTTTCAGAACCTTTGTCGCTTTTTCAGTTCCAACGATACAGGGAACACCAAGTTCTCGGCTTACGATAGCTGCGTGACACGTTTTACCGCCGAGGTTTGTCACCACAGCAGCAGCGATTTTCATCGCGGGAACCCAGTCAGGGGTTGTCATATCGGTAACGAGTATCTCACCCTTTTGAAATCGTGATATATCCTTCACGTTTACAATAACCTTGCTCTTGCCGGAAGCCTTACCAGGACTCACACCAATCCCTCTGATGAGTATCTCTTGTTCCATCACATCCTTCCTTTCTTCAACTGTTACTTCTTTTTCCACGCCATAAACTGTCTCGGGGCGGGCCTGAAGGATAAATATCCTGCCCTTTTCGTCAATAGCCCATTCGATATCCTGGGGCACACCATAGTGTTTCTCTATCTGTAATCCGTACCGAGCAATATGCACAATTTCCTGATCGGTTAATGCCTGCCTGTCCCGCAATTCCTGCGGTACCGCTATCCATTTTATCCCCCCCTTTTTATCAGATACAATCTGCCGTTCTTTCTTCACAACATGCTTGCCGGAAACAGCCAAAGTACTCTTGTCGACAATATATTCGTCCGGGGTTACCTGACCACTGACGACCGCTTCTCCCAGCCCGGGTGATGCATTGATGACGATTTTGTCGTGCGCACCGCTCACGGGTTCTATCGTAAACATGACTCCAGAAGCACGGGAGTGTATCATCTCCTGCACAGCGACACTGATGAGGACTTCGTCGTCTGAAAACCCCTTCTCTTTGCGGTACACAATCGTGCGCGGAGTAAACAGGGAGCTCCAGCATTTTTTAACGCTCTCCAGAAGGTTCTTGCCAGTCACGTTCAGAAAGGTATCCTGCTGCCCCGCAAAACTCGCACCCGGAAGATCCTCGGCAGTTGCGGAAGAACGAACAGCCACCGGGATATTGTCTTTGCCCCTCTCCCTGCAGAGCTCCTGATATCTTTGAAGGACCTCTTTTTCTATCTCCCGTGGGAGCGGCAGTCCCTGAATGAGTTTCCTGATTTTTTGTGATACATTGTTCAGTGCATCCATGTCCGCGATGTCTGTTCCGGAGAGAAGCGACTGAATTTTCTTCTGTGCACCCGTTTTTTCAAGAAACGTTTGGTAAGCATCGGCAGAGAGAGCAAAACCATTGGGAACGGGTACACCGATCTTGCCGAACAGCTCACCGAGGTTGGCACATTTCCCCCCTACGAGCGGGATATCTTCTTTCCCGATATCTTTGAACCAGAGCACAAAATTACGTTTCACCATAAAGCATTACCTCCTTTCCTGCCTCCTCTCAATAATTTTGTTAGCAACCTCTTCTATGGAACTGTGGGTAACATCAATGATCTGCATTCCCTTAATTCTGTTGAATATTCTGTGGCTGTATTCCAGTTCCTTTTGAATATGGGATATATCCAGATAATCGGTGGCACCGGCGTATTTCATTCTTTTCTCCCTGATAAAGGCGAGCCTCTCCGCCGCAATGGTCAAGCCTATTTTTTGCATATGCAGGGTAAAGATCGTTTCAGGCGGTGTGATCCCAGCAATAATAGGGACATTTGCAACTTTCAGGGTATGGTTGCATGAGAGATACAGACTGGTCGGGGTCTTTGATGTTCGTGAAACCCCGAAGAGAACAATTTCAGCATCCCCGATCGTATCGATCCCCTGCCCGTCATCGTGCCTGAGGGTAAAATCGATAGCCTCTGCAAGCCGGATAGACTCTGCACTGACCCTTCTGAGTATCCCGGGACTGAACGTCGGATTCAGATCCCACATTTTTCCTAATCTTTCAAGGAGCGGCCCGAGAACATCAACGGCAAAAAGATTCATCTGCCGTTTCTGTTTCCGGAGCCAGAGCCTGAGGTCCTGGGATACCAGAGAATACACGATAATACCCTGCATCGCTTCCGCCTGCTCCAGAATCGACTTAATCTGTTCTTTGGTTTTGATATACGGAAATTTTTTGAAGACCGGAACAATCTCCTTGAATTGAACCAGGACAGCACTGATGATCATTTCAGCGGTTAATCCCGTTGCATCAGAGACAATAAAAACATGCACTTTTTTCTTCAAGCGGCGGAATCTCCTCTCGACATTTCAGAGCTTGATACCCGGCCAGTTCATGACGGGATCGGCGGAACTCACCACGTGCATCCCCGCGCGTGCAAACCTCCGATACGCTTCATCAGCGCGTTCTGTATAATCAATAACTCCCGGGACAACAACAGGTGATGAGCAATCCTCAAGCAGGTATACTTTCTCAACCAGCTGCTCATCATGGGTAAGGATATCACTGAGGAGATCATCGACGGTCCAGGCAACGCAGTGACTCTTCGCCTCTCCTGCAATGATGACTGCATCGAATTCACGGAGCTTCTGCATGAATTTGTCACTCTTCTGACCAAGATGTTCCCCCCCCGGTCCATCTCGCACCTCGGGACCGAGCACGGAATAATGCTCGGTAAATGGTTTATCTCCTTTCAGGCGGATGTCGGACTGACTGTACCGTGCGACAGAGTGAAAAAAGACCGCTTCCTCAAATGATGCCACAAGGGCATGGCCTATCCCCCCGAGCATCGCATGATATGGCCATACCGTCAGGTCATATTTCCCGCCCTGCCTGAGCCTCCCGGCATAATACAGAAGGTGATGCTGCCCAAACTCTTGACTGACCTGCAAACTGTAACAGAGCTCCGGGTTGAATCTCCACAACCCCTTCCCGATGTCTTCTTCCGATATCAGGGTGAAAGGTGCCGGATGTTCACCGCGGTCGTTTATGAGATAAATGCTGTGGAAGATCTGCATCGTCCGGTGTGTATCCATGGTAGGACAGGTCTGCGTTATAATGTTCAGGTTCCGGTAAAGGAAATCGCAGAGCCTTCGTGTATCCTCGACAGCCCCGGAACCTGATGGGTCGCCAACATATAATTCAAATCCGGGAATGCAAAAGGTATTTTGAACATCAACTGCGATCAGACATATTCTGAAGTGGTCTTCAACAGCGGGTCTGATATCATGCTGCTTCGCCCATTGCTCGGCGTCGTGCGCTAATTGCTGGTAAGCAACTCTCCAGATTTCACCTGTCCTCTGTGTGCTGAAGTGGGGCGGAACGGGAAGCTCACCTCTTCGCATGATCCCCTTCCTTCCGTCATTCCGGAACGTTTTTCACCGATCTGAACTTCTCCCGTAAGGCTGCTTCAACTTCTTCAGTCACAAAACCCCGAACGGCACCCCCGAAGGATGCCACTTCCTTAATGACGCTTGACGTAATAAAGCCGTACTCTTCACTTGGCATCATAAAAACCGTTTCAATATCAGCATCAAGCGCCCGGTTCATATGAGCCATCTGCAGTTCAGTCTCGAAATCGGAAATAGCTCTCAGGCCCCGGAGAATGGCATCTCCTTTCCGCTGCCTGACATATTCGACAAGCAGGCCTTGAAACGCCTCAACCGTTACGCCATCAATCCCTCTCACTGCGTGGTTGATCATATTCAGTCGTTCCTGAAGCGTGAAGAGAGGATTCTTCTTGTAACTCGGCGCAACAGCAATAATAACTTCATTGAATATCCTGACCGCCCTCCTGACGAGATCAAGGTGTCCGTTGGTTATGGGATCAAATGTCCCGGGATAAATGGCCCTTTTTTTCATCATATGGTTCTTTTGTAGAGTGTCAGCGTGGTATCCCCGTACCGATAACATTTATGCAGCGCTAAGAATCCGATCTGATCCGGAAGGTTTTTTTTGAAAAAATGCTCAACGATAACGATGCCGTCTGCTTTCAAAAGCTCCTCCTTTCCAAGAACGGGCAGGACTTTCTCAATCTCTTCAGATTGATACGGTGGGTCTATAAAAAAAATATCATATTGTTCATGAGCAGATGACGCCCTTGTGAGAAAATCATCGGCTCTTCCCTGGAAAATTTGGACATTGTGAGAAAACCCGAAATCATGTGCGTTCCGCTTCATGGTTTCTGTCATGACCGGATCAGGCTCTATGAAAACGGCTTTTGCCGCACCTCTCGACAGCGATTCAAAACCCACTGTGCCTGTGCCCGCGTAGAGATCGACAAAAGCGGCCCCTTCAATCCGGTTCCTGAGAATATCAAAGAGTGCTTCTCTGACTTTTGCGGAAGTTGGCCTCAGCCGCTCTCCTGGTGAAGCCCTCGCGAAAAGCTTTTTTGTTGCCGTACGTCTCCCCTTCGCAAAACCTCCGGAGATCCTCATTTGTCTATATATTACTACAAGAGATATGAGCCTGCAACTTATTGACCCAAGATGCTTTGGAGAACAGATATCAGGAAACCTTGACGGGCTGCAAAAGAAAAGTTGATAATGCTAAACGAGCAATAACTTCTCAGAAAGACAGGGGGATATCATGGCAGATGAGCATTCGTTTGACATTGTGAGCAGAGTCGATATGCAGGAGGTCTTAAACGCTGTTCAACAGGCACTGAAGGAGATAAGCCAGCGCTTCGACTTCAAAGGAAGTAAAAGCAGCATCGACCTGAGTAAGGAAAAGGCGGAAATAACCCTCGTGGCAGACGACGATTATAAACTGAAAAGCCTTACGGAAATCCTCAAGGCAAAACTGGTGAAGAGGAATGTTTCCCTGAAAGCCCTGAATTTCGGCAAGGTTGAGAAAGCTGCAGGTGATACATTACGGCAGCTCATATCCCTTCAGCAGGGGCTGTCACCGGAGAGGGCAAAGGATATCGCAAAGCTGATAAAAGACACGAAACTCAAAGTTCAGGCGGAGATCCAGAAAGACCAGGTGAGGGTGAGGGCAAAAAAGATTGATGACCTCCAGGCGATCATAAAAATGCTGAAAGAGAAGGATCTCGATTTTCACATCGAATATATCAATTACCGGTAAAACTGCCGGACGAAAAGCAGCAGGACGATAAGGTTATGCAATACTGTTGAGGCTATGCTCCTGTATGAGTGTTACTCGATGATTTTCGGTACCCGGTAGAATTTGCCGGTATGCGAGGGTGCATTCGAGAGGGCCTCATCCCTCGTAATCGACTGCCGAACCAGATCATCCCTCGTGACATTCTGCAAAGACAGTACATGGGATGTGGGCTGAACAGCGCTCGTATCGAGCTCATTCAGCTTTTTCATATAATCAAGAATGCTGCTGAGCTGCGACCCGAACCTTTCCTGCTCTTCATCCGAAAGGAAAAGCCTGGCCAAAAGTGCAATATGTTCAATTTCACCTTTGGTAATCTGCATGGCCGGAGCTAAATTTTTTCGAGATTTGCGAATCTCACAGCAAGCCTCTTAATTCCAAAATTGGGGAAGTTAACCATTACTTTCTGATCATCCCCGTCTCCGTAAGAGTCACGAACAACCCCTATGCCCCATGCCGGGTGTTTCACCCTGCATCCTGCGTTGTAAAATGAGTAGCTTTTTCCCCGCCCGTTCTTCTGCCGACGGGTTACCGTCACAGTATGGTGTCCGCTTATCTTGTCAATCCAGTGACAGCATTCCCTGGGGATGTCCCTGAGAAAACGCGAAGGTTCCTGATCCTGGAATTTTGCATAGAGCTTCCTCTTGCTGGCTCCGGTCAGCCATAAAACATCCTGGGCACGGGTCATCCCGACATAGAAAAGTCTGCGCTCTTCGGCAATCTCCTCTTCATTCTTCATTGCTTTGCAATAGGGGAGAACCCCCTCTTCGACCCCGGTAACAAAAACAGCCGGAAACTCCAGCCCTTTCGCGTTATGCAACGTCATGAGAGATACGCAATCTGCTCCGCATGGATCGTCAAGGCTGGTGATGAGCGAGACGCGGTCAAGAAAACTCCCGATATCCATGCCTTCTGCAGAAGAAATGAGCTCTTCCACGTTCTTTGCCCGCTCTTCATCGAGGGTGTTCGAATACCCTGATTTCTCATAAATACGTCTCAGCAGATCTGCTGCCGATTTATATCTCACAGAGGCAATTCGATCGATCATCTTGACAAAATCAGCAAACTTTGTCTTCACCGCCTGGGAGAAATGGTCTCCGCGAAGATTTGCTTTTACGATATCAAATAATGGAAGGGATTTCTTCTTCGCATCCTGTTCTATCCTGTTCAGGATAGCTGCACCGATTCCCCGCGCAGGAGTATTGATAATTCTCCTGAAGCTCACATTGTCTCCTTTGTTGGAGACGAAACGCATATATGCGATAAGGTCTTTAATCTCCCTCCTCTTATAAAAACTGATGCTTCCGAGGATTCGATAGGGGATCCCTTCATCACGCATGGCATCTTCGAGAGCCTTGGCTTGAAGATTGACGCGGTAAAACACCGCAAAATCCCTATAGTTGTATGTACCTTTCAGGTAGTATTCTTTGATGGCCTTTGCGATACACCTGGCTTCGTCCGTATACGTCCTGAACCAGCAGAAATGTACCTTTTCCCCCGTAATACGGTCTGTCCAGAGTTTTTTGGACTGCCTCTTGACGTTCCGTGCAATCACTGCACCTGACACATTCAGAATATGCTGCGTCGAACGGTAGTTCTGTTCCAGTTTGATCAGCTTTGCACCGGGAAAGTCATGCTTGAAATTCAGGATATTACTTACATTGGCCCCTCTGAACTTATAGATGCTCTGGTCATCATCGCCCACAACACAAATCCTTTTATGGGCTGAGGCAAGAAGTTTGAGCAGCTCATACTGGGCAAAATTCGTATCCTGAAACTCATCGACGAGAATATATGCAAACGTCTTCTGATAGTGTTGGAGAATTTTTGCGTTATCCGTAAACAGCTTCACCGTCAACATGATAAGATCATCAAAATCGAGCGCGTTGCTCCTCTTCATTTCGTGCTGATACCGGACATATACCTTGGCAAGCTTTTCATCAAAGCCGAAGCCGTCTCCTGAAGCAAGAAACATTTCAGGACTTATCAGGGAAGACTTCAAAAAGCTGATACGCGAGACGATTCCCTTGTAGAGGGCTTCATAAATCTTGAATTCCTTCAGGATATGCCGTATAAGTTTGCACTGGTCATCTTCGTCGTAAATCGAAAAATTGCTTGAATACCCGAGCGCCGGGATCTCTTTGCGCAATATTCTGCTGCATTGTGAATGAAAGGTTCCGATCCAAGCACCGTTCAGATCTTTATCGAGGAGACCCCGAATCCGATCTTTCATCTCGTTGGCTGCCTTATTGGTAAAGGTCACGGTCAATATTGAATCAGTGGAGATCTTCTTTGTTTTGTTCAGATATGAAAACTTATGAGCGATAACCCTGGTCTTGCCGCTTCCCGCACCGGCAAATACAAGCAACGGGCTGCTGATATACTGAAGAGCTTCTTTTTGCTGGGGATTTAGGTCATGCATTAAATTCTCCTTTGATGTTTTCATGTTAACAGATTTGCAGGAACGAAATCTATACACAGCCTGCGTTCGGGCATTTCCCGGGCATCCCGCGTCCCTTTCCGGAAGGAATCAATGTATTTCTAAAAACGCTTCCCCGGATTATTCAACAGTAACACTCTTTGCAAGATTCCTCGGCTGATCCACATCACAGCCCCTGAAAACACCGATATGATATGCGAGCAACTGAGCAGGAACAGCCATGAGCAATACCGTCAAATACCGATTCGTCTGCGGAACCGGGATGCACCTGTCAGAAAATGCGCATATCTGGTCGTCAATCCGGTCTGTAATAGTTATAATCTTCCCCCCCCGGCTTATGACCTCCTGAATGTTCGAAGCAATCTTTTCATGGAGGATATCATATGGTGCAAAAACAACAACCGGGAGCTCCTCGTCGATCAATGCTATCGGGCCATGCTTCATCTCTCCCGCAGGATATCCTTCAGCATGGATATATGAAATCTCTTTCAATTTGAGCGCGCCCTCGAGTGCAACCGGATAGCAGAGCCCCCGCCCGAGATACAAAAAATCCGAAGCCTTGCAATAATCCTTCGCAATGGCTCGGATCAAATCATCTGATCTGAGCGTCTCTTCAACCTTTCCGGGTATCGTCAGGAGCTCTTTTATAAAATCTCTTGATGCATCCCCGGAGATGGTGCCCCTTATCCTGCCGGCAGCAATTGCAAGGAGATAAAGCCCGATGATCTGGGTCGTAAAAGCCTTTGTCGACGCAACGCCGATCTCCGGACCTGAATGTGTATAAAAAACCGCGTCAGCCTCCCGGGAAGACGTACTCCCGACCACATTGCAGATGCTCAGAACCAAGGCACCAAGTTTTTTCGCTTCTCTCTGCGCTGCAAGGGTATCAGCCGTCTCGCCCGACTGCGTGATGATGATCATCAAATCAGACGGATTGATGAGCGGACATTCGGTAGCGGAATTCCGACGCAATATCAACCTCGACGGGAATTCTTGCAATGCTTTCTATCATGTATTTTCCGATAAGTGCCGCATGGTAGGACGTGCCGCAGGCAACGATGAATATTTTTTGGGCACTGCTTATGGTGTTTTCATCGATGCCGAATTCCTCAAGATAAACATCTCCCCGCTCCGCATTCAACCGACCCCTCAGGGTATCAGCAATCGCCCGCGGTTGTTCATAGATCTCCTTTAACATGAAATGCCTGAACCCGCCCTTCTCGGCCATGGACGGGTTCCATGAAACCGTCACTACATCTTTTTCGAGCGGAGAACCGTCGGTGCCGATGACACTGACGCCCTGCCTCGTAAGGACTGCCATCTCCCCGTCATTGAGGAATATGACATCCCGTGAATAGTTCAGAAACGCCGGTATATCAGAAGCGAGAAAGTATTCACCGTCCCCCAGACCAATGACAAGCGGACTGTCTTTTCTGACTCCGACGATTTTGTCGGGCTCTTCTTTCTTGATAACAGCAAGGGCATAGGATCCCTTTACCTCTTTGAGTGCCTCCCGGAGGGCATCCTCCAGAGGATACTGCCGTGCATAATCCTCAATCAGATGGCAGAGAACCTCGGTATCGGTCTCCGATGTAAAGGTATACCCCCGATCCTGTAACATTTTTTTCAGAGGAAGATAATTTTCTATGATTCCGTTGTGCACCAGCACAATACCATTCGAACGGTGAGGATGGGCATTTTCCTCTGAAGGCCTTCCATGGGTTGCCCATCTTGTATGCCCTATGGTGGTGTGGCTTACGGGATTTTCTGATTCAAGGAGTGCGACGAGATCATGTATTTTCCCCGAACATCTCCTAACTTCGATATCCTGTTCGGCAAAAAACGCAATCCCGGCAGAATCGTATCCCCGGTATTCGAGGCGCTTCAATCCCTCCAGTACTACAGGTACCGCATTTCTGTTCCCGATATAACCGATTATTCCGCACATATCAGTAGGTAGCAGGTAGTTGATATAAGACAGGAAAGAAGTGATACATCTCTCCCCTCGTTACCTGTCTATCTTCTACCCTCCCCTGTCTTTGTTTTTGTCTTTTTTTTGGTGTTTTGTGTTCGTCTTTTGCTGTCTAATGTCTACAATATACTGTCTACTTTTTTGTCTTCTTAGTGCCCAGTCTTCAATATTTGTTTGTTTAACCCTGCTCAATGCAAGGGCATAGGGAGGGACATCTCCTGTTATGGTAGAACCAGCCCCGACGATAGCGCCACGGGCAATCGTCACCGGAGCGATAAGCTGAGAATTGCTTCCTATAAAAACATCATCCTCTATGGAAGTGACATGTTTATGATACCCGTCATAATTACAGGTTATGGTGCCTGCTCCGATATTGACTCCCCTGCCTATCTGTGCATCTCCGAGATATGAAAGGTGGGATGCTTTGGTATGCGGCCCGATCCATGAATTCTTAACCTCGACAAAATTCCCTATTTTTGCATGCTCGCCGATTGTGCATCCGGGCCGTATGTGAGCAAAAGGGCCAACGGTTGCGTTCTTTTTGATAACAGACCGTTCGATGAGCGTTGAATCCTTGATAATGGCACCATCCTCAATAGTACTGTCCAGGATTCGTGCGTTTGGGAAAATCGAGCACCCCCTGCCGATCTTCGTTGCCCCTTCAATGTGCACATGCGGATAGATAATCGTTCCTTTCCCGATAAAACTTTTTGCGGAAATGAATGCCGATGCGGCATCAACAAATTGGACCCCCTGGTTGCGCCATTGCTCAGTGATTCTCCATTTCATCAGTTGCGCCGCTTGATCGAGTTCCCTCCGCGTATTGATCCCGAGGAACTCATCTTCGGAGTCAGTGTGGAAAGCATCTATCATCATGCCTTTGTCTCTCGCGATATGCACAATATCAGTCAGATAGTATTCTCCCTTTGCCTTATTTATTTTTATTTCTTTGAGAAGACGGAGGGCTTTCGGCTCCATCGAGTATACACCGCTGTTAACTTCGCGAATCTGCCGCTGGGCAGCTGTTGCATCCCTGTCTTCCACGATCGACATAACTTTTCCCTGCCCGTCTCTCAGAACCCTCCCGTATGAACCCGGATCAGTTGCGGTAAACGACAAAAGAGAGATATCATTTTTTTTCTTCCTGTGTTTCGCCAGGAATTTTCTGATTGTTCCCGCACTCAGCAAAGGGGAATCTCCATTGACGACGAGCACAGTCCCGTGAAAGCGCCTGAGAGAAGGAACAGCCTGTAACAGTGCATCTCCTGTCCCCTTTGGTTCTCTCTGTTCAACATATGACAGCGTACCGGGTCCGTCAATAGACCTTCGTATATGTTCAGACTGCTTCCCGACAACCGTAATGATTTTTTGCGGTTTTAATTGTTTCAGGGTATCGATAACGTACTGAAGCAGGGGTCTGCCATGAAGGGTATGAAGCACCTTTGGCAGGGATGAATTCATTCGGGTCCCAAGACCGGCGGCTAAAACAATGCAGGCCACATTCATCCTCTCACCTCCGATATCTTCGAGGGCGTAGCGATACCGCCGGAGAGAATAATTTTAATCCCATCCTCTATGGGGATGTCGGTAAAATAGATGTGTTCATCACGGAATAAAGCAATATCGCCAAAATATATGAGGTTGGTGGGAATATATACTGCTTTCAGATTCGTTTCCCCTCCGTCACGTTCAGAACTCATAACACACTCTTTGGTAAGGAAACCATATGCATATACACGAGGCCTCGGATATTCAACAATAACGAATTTCTTAAATGACGACAGCTTGCTCTCCGGTGAAAAAGCATCGACAAGCTGTTTTACCGAAGTGTATATCCCTTTTAAGAGCGGGATTTTCAGTATCAGCAGTTCAAAATACTCGATAATCTTCCGGCCGACAACGTTGGTTGATATGATTCCTACGATGAATATGAGCAGAACGGTGGAGATGAAACCGAGGCCATGTACGTGATAACCAAGAATCCTGTAGTAGAGCGGCTCGAGGAAACCGTCAAGAAAATTAAAAAGCCACCATATAACGAGAAAGGTAATAATGGAGGGTATCAATATGAGAAGGCCGGCAACGAACCTCCGCTTGAAGGTCGCCCGGATGGAGATTTTCATGCTACTTCCCAACTTTTGCCATTACCTCATCTGGCACATCAACGTTTGTGTAGACATTCTGGATATCCTCGTGATCTTCGAGGGACTCGGTCAGGCGCATCATCTGCTCGGCGCGCTTTTCATCGATGGTTGCATAATTTTTGGGAAGCATGGTCACTTCCGCAAGAGCCACCGCGATAGCGGCATCCTCGATGGCGGTCTTTACGCTCAGAAGATTCTCAGGTGATGTAACAATCTCGAAACTGTCCTCTCTCGGATCATTTCTCATGTCCTCTGCACCGGCATCGAGCGCTATAGCCATGAGGGTAATTTCATCGGTCTTTGCCTTCTCGACGAGGATATATCCTTTCTTTTCGAACATCCATGATACACATCCCACTTCTCCAAGACTTCCGCCGTGTTTTGCCATAATATGGCGTATTTCAGGGGTTGTCCTGTTCTTGTTATCGGTGAGCACCTCAAGAAGTATCGCAACTCCTCCGGGGCCGTATCCCTCATACAGGAATTCTTCGTAAGAAACTCCGGGAAGTTCGCCCGTGCCTTTCATGATCGCCCGCTTGATATTTTCACCGGGCATATTCACTTCTTTTGCTTTTTCAATAGCGGTCCGGAGTCTCGGATTTCCCATGAGATCTCCACCGCCGATACGGGCTGAAACAGCGATTTCCTTTACAATCTTCGTAAAGAGCTTCCCCCGTTTGGCGTCTGCGCTCGCTTTTTTATGCTTGATTTGAGCCCACTTGGAATGTCCTGACACTGTGCCCCCCTGGGAAGATGCTTCTCCTGTTTTGATCAGGAGTATGTTTTTATGATAATGCGCCGGGAAAGATACTGTCAAGACTCGATGTTATACTCTTTGATCTTTGTAAGCAGGGTTTTATAGCTCACCTGAAGGAGCTCTGCCGCCCTGCTCTTATTTCCTCGCGTCTCATGAAGCGCACTGAGAATTCGCTTTGTCTCTGCAGTCCGCAATGCGTCTTTTGCCACAGATTCGAGCGTGCCATCGGCCGGTGCATGAGCTGTAACAGTCCCATGGGAACCCTCTGAGGTGAGAACGAAATGTTCAGGGGTAATCATATCGCCGTCACAGAGAATAACCGCCCGTTCTATAGCATTTTCCAGTTCCCTGACATTTCCCTTCCAGTGATATCCCATGAGCAAGTCAAGTGCTTCCGTCGAGACAATCTTAACGGTCTTCTTCATTTCGATGCAGTATTTTTTGATAAAATATTCAACCAGGAGTGGAATATCTTCCTTCCTCTCCCTCAGGGGCGGAACCCTCACGGGAAAGACATTCAGCCGGTAAAAGAGATCTTCCCTGAACTTCTTCTCTTCAACCGCCTGCTCGAGGTCTTTATTGCTCGCCGCAACAATCCTCACGTCGAGCGTTATGGATGATATCGCTCCGACCCGCTCGATTTCTCCCTCCTCAATCGCCCTCAGGAGCTTTGCCTGTATTGAAAGATCCATGTCTCCGATTTCATCAAGGAATATCGTTCCTTTGTCCGCAAGCTCGAACTTGCCCAGTTTTCTCGCGTCCGCACCGGTAAAAGCTCCTTTTTCATGTCCGAAAAGCTCGGATTCAAGGAGGGTCCTGGGTATCGCAGCACAGTTGATAGGCACAAATGGATAGTCCTTGCGGCTGCTGATGTGGTGAATCGCCCGCGCAAAGAGTTCCTTACCGGTACCGCTTTCACCGAGGATAAGCACCGTAGTCTTCGTAGGAGCGACCTTCTGAACAAGCTGGGCCACATCAATAATCTTACTGCTTTTGCCGATGATCCTCGGCAGGCCGAATTTCGACGAAACCTCTTCCTTCAGCAGGATATTCTCCGTCACAAGACGCTGGTTCTCGAGTGCCCGTCTTATGAGTATCATAAGGTGATCTGTATCAAATGGTTTAGTGATAAAATCAAAAGCCCCCTCCTTCATTGCCGCCACGGCAGTTTCAACGGAACCGAATGCCGTCATGACAATAACCGGCGTAAGATGATTTTCCCCTTTGGATGCTTTCAAAATGTCGATACCGGACTTATCCGGGAGTTTCAGGTCTGTCAGGACAAGGTCGATCTTGCCGTCTTTCAGATATTTGATGCCTTTTGCTGCATCTTTGGCAGGAATGACCTTGTACCCTTCAGCCTCAAGGGTTTCCTTGAGCATTGCAGCCATCGATTCTTTATCTTCTACTACAAGGATCGTCTCCATGAAATATTATACCTTCGCTTCCCTCATCGAATCCCTGCATGCACATTCCCTTGCAACAGGTATGAGCGGAAACATCTCCTGCAACAGGGTTTTTAGCTGCGCAGCTGCTGTATTCATGCCGCTGATAACTTCAGCGGCCGTCAATTTTTTCCCGCTCATTCCTGCAGCGACATTGGTGACAACGGCAATTCCTGCGTAGCACAGTTCTGCCTCGCGCGCGAGGGCCGCCTCAGGCATTGCCGTCATCCCAACAATATCAGCACCCAGCAGAGAAAATACCTTTATTTCCGCCCTGGTCTCGAGCCTCGGCCCATTCACGCATACATACGTTCCCGTACCATGCAAGGATATTCCGGATTTCTTTCCGGCCTCCAGAAGGGCATCCCGCAAAACAGGACAATAGGGTTCAGTGAAATCGATATGGATGACCCCCTCCTCTCCGTGATGGAATGTCGCATCCCTTCCACTGGTAAGATCCAAAATTTGGTCTGGAATCACCATGGTACCGGGGGACAGATGGGGACGCATGCCTCCTGTAGCCCCAATTGATATGATCCTTTTCGCTCCGAGTTCTTTGAAGCCCCATATGTTTGCCTTATAATTGATCCGGTGTGGTGGAATGTGATGTGCGGAACCATGCCTGGGGAGGAAAATGACATCCCTCCCTGCAAAATTGCATATCCGGTACTCGTCCGAAGGCGCTCCATAAGGAGTCATAATCCCGCGCACCTCCTGCGGGTGCACTCCTTCCATATCATAGAGTCCACTGCCCCCGATAATTCCAATCATGCAACTATCTCCTCTCTCCTTGCACAAGAGCAGAATGTTTCATTCTACCATATTGAATTACGGTAAATATTTCTACTGTATTAAATAATCCACACACCATGGTCAACAGACAACACAGGATGCCACCTTCATTGCTCCACGTCATTAAAGTAATACTTGAGATTTCCACCGATATCGTAAATTTAACGACCATTTTCTTTGTTTTCGGAAAAATGTGTATGACATCCCTTTTCTTCCGGTCATGCTGGCACCATACTTGCAATCTATGATACGGCTTCACGCGATTTCACACTATACTTTTTATACAAAAATGATGCGTTTACAAAGAACATTGCAACAGGAAGTGAATTTCGAGGGTATCGGGCTGCATACCGGCAGGCATTCCAGCGTTTCCCTGAAACCGGCACCCCGGGATACCGGCATTCTCTTCATGAGGAAAGACAAGCATTCGACCATTAAAGCCTCCGTTGACGCGGTCACCGATACCGCATTCGCCACAACAATCGGCTACAACGGGGCAAAAATCAGGACGGTTGAGCATATTCTCGCTGCACTCGCTGGTCTCGGCATAGACAACACATTTATCGAGGTAGACGGCCCTGAGATTCCCATCCTTGACGGGAGCTCTATCGGATTGACAGAAATGATTCTGAGCAGCGGGATTGCGAAACAGAGCAAGAAAAGGCCATTTTTACGAATTACACATCCAATAGCTCTCTCAGACGGTAATGCCGAGATTGCAGTGCTTCCCTTCGACGGGAGGAGAATCACGTACAGAATCCAGTTTCATCACCATCTCCTCGGAGAGCAAAATCTGAGCATTGATCTTACGGAAGAGAGCTTTGTCGTGGAGATTGCCCCGGCCAGAACATTTGGGTTCCTCAAGGATGTTGAATATCTGAAAGCGAATGGCTTCGCACGGGGCGGTTCGTTTGACAATGCCATAATCCTGGGTGACAAAGGCATTTTAAACTCCACAGTCCTTCGCTTTCAAGATGAATTCGTCCGTCACAAAATCCTTGATCTCATCGGAGACCTGTCATTGTTAGGGGTCCCTATTTACGGCCACATTATTGCGAATAAATCCGGCCACACCACGAATCTGAAATTTCTGAAAAAACTCCTCTCACGCCCCGATCACTGGGAACTGGAATCGGAATTCAGCCAGCAACCGGTTCTCACCTGTACTTAAAATACTGATTTTTCAATAGCTTAGAAAATTAGCTTGAATTTTTCCCCCCGGATGGAGTTTCATATCTGAGAAGACCGCAAAAAGAAGGCTGGAGAATTTCTTCTCCAGCCCAAAAAATGTGTGCGTGCGTGCAGATGGAACCCTATTTCTTCTTTGCGGTCTTCTTTGGTGCTTTCTTGGCTGCTTTCTTAGCAACTTTCTTTGTTGCTTTCTTTTTTACTGCCATGAACAATCACCCCCTTTCCACCCGCATTTCTGAACTGAGAAATACGGGACGCCCTGTGCTCAAATTCGTCCGATGAGTGTGATGCGTTTGCCTGAAAGAATCTTTCTCAGGCTGGCATCTCCTTTCTTCTTTTTGAGTCTGTACTCCTCTTCATCTATGACTGTACAGTCGATTTTTTGATCAAACCTCTTTTCGAGGTTTTTCAATTCTCGTGCGAGTAATGGCGAGGCACCGATGACAAACAGATTAACGGCCGACTCGTCATGCCCTTCCGCATAGGGGCCGTGAAGAAAGGCTGCTTTTGCACCTGACGCCCTGAGGACTGCTTTGAGTGCACCGGGGAGGCCAAGCGATTTGGTAATGAGGTTTTTCAGTTCGGAAAACAGGGGTGATTCCCTATTGGCCTGGAAATATTTGAGGTTGACGATCTTCTCGCTGGTTACGATTCCCATCTGTTCAAGCTTGTCAAGTTCCCTCTTGATCCCGGATGGATTCTTTCTGAGCAGTTTCGCGATTTCCCGGATGTAAAACTGTTCATCCGGGCTGTTGAGGAGCAGGGACAGGAGATCTGCCCGTATCGATGATGAGAATAAACTTTTCAACATTGCATTTTACCTCTATAGTTTTATACACAAGAAAATTCATTTTGTCAACAAAAAAATTATATTTAGGAACAGATATTGCGTTTTTGTAAACGATCTCATTTTGGAAACAATTGTTCCTGAATTTTGAACTACCGTTTCATTCGGAGCATCTTCCGCACCGTGCTCAGATTTCTCAAATCGGCTGCGCCGTCTTTTTTGGGAGTCTCAAGGATGAGGGGGATGGGAATGAACTGCCTGCTGGTAATAAATTGCCGCAGACCTTTGAAGCCGATCTTCCCGCGTCCAATGTCTTCATGCCTGTCGATGCCTGACCCTTTCTCCCTCTTTGAATCATTCAGATGAATGAGTTTCACCCTCTGAAGACCCATATGAGTCTCAATCTCCTCCGCAATCAACCGTATCCCTCTGTCGTCCCTCATGTCATAGCCTGCTGAAAATGCATGGCAGGTATCAAAACAGACTCCTGAGATCATGTGCCCTTGAACGCCATGGAGAATTTCAGCAAGATCAGAAATCCGTGAGGATATATCCCCCCGTTCGCCTGCGGTATTTTCGATCAGCAGGCCCGCTTTCCATGTGCCCGCCTCTGCAAGCTGATTCAGTGAAGCAATTGATCTCTTCCGGGAGAGACGATCGTCATCTCCCGATGCACTCCCCGGATGCAGTATTACAAATTCCGCGCCCAACGCATCTGCTCTGTCCATCTCAGCACGAAGCAAAGCAATTGATTTCCTCCTGAGCGCGGCGTCCTTCGATGCCACATTGATCAGATATGATGTGTGGACATACACCGGTGAGATATCGAGTGTCTGCCTCAGTATTTGAAAGTGCGTCCTGTCTGCTTCAGGGATATCCTTTATTTCCCACCCCCTCGGATTATGAGAAAATATTTGCATGGTATTGCATCCGAGCGCATATGCCCTTTCCAGGCTGCGGGATAACCCCCCGGCGATCGACGTGTGTACTCCAAGTCTGCGCATGCGGATACAATTACACAACTTCGGAAATTTTTACAAGAAGCAGCCCTGCGTCCTCTGCAGTGATCTGCCGGGGCCCCATAAAGGAGGAGGTTTGTGTTAGTATTTTTTCATGATAATCATGAACTTCTCTGGATTCTCTCCGGACAATCTTATGCAGAGAGCCGTCGACACTCTTCTTTGCGGCGGCATTGTTGCCTATCCAACCGAATCGTTTTATGCCCTCGGCGTCAAGTTCGACGCAGAGAAATCACTCAGGAGACTCTATGATATAAAACAGAGACCGCATGAGAAGGCACTGCCGCTGATCATCGGGGAGAGATCACTATTGTATTCATTATCATCTTCCGTAAACAGGACTGCCTTATCCCTCATGGATAAGTTCTGGCCCGGTCCTCTGACACTGGTTTTTCCTGCTTCGGACAATCTGTCGGTCTATGTTACAGCAGGCACTCATGCTGTTGCGGTCAGGATTCCTGGTGAATCGTTTGCCCTCCGACTTGCAAAAGTTGCACGATTCCCGTTCACTGCCACCAGTGCCAATATTTCGGGGAAACCGCCGGCTGTCGATGCGGAGACTGTCACAGCATATTTCAACGCAGAGATTGATCTCATAATTGACGGGGGCAGGACAGCGGGAGGATTGCCTTCAACCATTGTGGATGTGACCGCTGAACCGGCACGAATACTCAGACAAGGTGCCGTCAAAAGGGAGAATATGGCAGCCTATATTATGCCTGGATAGACTGCCATACCTTTCGGAGGGGAGTATGAGGGATATGTCTTGGATTTATGATATGGATACAAACTGCCAATTGATGTGATCACTATCACTCTCAAAGAAGATTTGTAAAAAAGAGAGAATCTCTTGGTATTACCGGATTCCGGACTAGGGTTTCCTGGATTCCTTCTTAACTGACGGCTTCCAGCGCAGCAATGAAGCAATCATCACACCGGCGATCATGCCGCAGAGCAACGTAAGAAAGATGACGATTGCAAGGGAGGCCTCGAACTGCCAGAAAAGAAACGTTATTACGGCAGGTTCGGCATTCTGGACAGAAAAAACTGCCGCGAGAACCAAGAGCATCATTAAAAGGACGAGTACCGCCATGAATGGTGCCCTTATGCTTTTCTGGTGCGACTCGCGCGTTTTGGCTCCGATTTCTTTACGTGCCTTCCTTCAAGCTTCAAAATCTTCTCCTCGAGCTTCTTGATTCTGGTTATGATGGACTGAATCTTTTTATCAGACGACAGGTATTTGGATTTTTGACTGATGGTATATACCCTTCCACCGAGTTCGGATATCTCCCTCTGCACCTTTGTTTTCAGTTCGAGTATCCTGATTCTTCTTTTTCCCTCTTTGGTCAATTCTTCTGCTTTGGCTTTGGCAACCGTAACGCCTTCCCTGACCTTGACAATGCCTTCTTTGACGCTCTTCTGAATATCTTTTTTTATCATCTCCCAGAAATCCATTCACTTTCCTCCGGAAAATATTATTTCAAAATTCTACCAGACTATTCGAAAAGACTCAAATGCCCATCCTCTGCATTGCTAACTCGTGATGGGAAATCGGCCTGCCATTATGTCTTTTCTTTTAAATAATTCAGGGCATTATTCATGCTCTCACGATCTCCTGTAAATAAAAGAAAATCCTCTGTTTTTAGCCTGAATTCAGGTTCTGGGTTCGTATGCACTGTCTTTCCCCTTCTGACAGCAATGATAGTAACACCCGTTTTTTTCCTGATCTGAAGCTCTTTTATTGTCTTGTCATTGAGGTGGGAATCTTCAGGAATTCGATATCCGTCTATTTCTATTTCAGGAAGCCACTCATATTTTTCAAAAAGATGCCGCCTCGGCAATTCAACACCTCTCAGGGCAGTATAGCTGTTACTCCTGACTTTATCGACCATATCGAGGATTGCGTTTCTGGGGAAACTGTATCGGTACAAAACCCTCGAAAAAATTTCGATTGATGTCTCAAACTCTTCCGGAATAACCTCGTCAGCTCCGAGCGATTTGAGATCATCAATTTCAATATAATACCGCGTCCTCACGATAATATAGAGATCAGGACTTGCCTGTCGTGCAATAGAGACAATCCTCCTCGTTGAAACAGGGTCTGAAATCGCGACAACAAGGAGTCTTGCCTTCTCAACGCTCATCTTATGCAGTATCTCCATGCTGGTACCGTCTCCGTAGTAAATCGGCTCTCCCTCTTTCTTCATTTCCCTTACTGTTTCGCTGTTCATTTCCAGCACGAAATAAGGGATTTCTGCCTCCCGTAATACCTTTGCCAGGTTTCTTCCGTTCAGACCGAAGCCGACAATGATAACATGGTCGTGCTTTTTTCTCGGACTACCTTCCCCGGCCAGCACCTTATCTTTTCTGACAAATTTCTTCAGTATCGGCCGCGCAGCTATCCACCCGGATACCGCCGGAGCAGCTTTTACGATGAAGGGAGTCATGATCATCGTCACGACAGAGGATGAGAGAAATATCTGATAGAATTCGTCGGATATTAATCCTACAGCTTTCCCGGCAATAGCAAGTACAAACGAAAATTCTCCAATTTGTGCAAGTCCGAGTCCGGTCATGACAGAGGACCTCAGGGAATTTCCTATAAAAAGAGCAGAAGCCGTTCCTGTAATGATTTTCAGTCCGAAAATCAACATAACAACCTGTGCGATACCAACGCTATTGGCAACAAGAAACTCGGTATTCATGAGCATTCCAATGGAAACAAAGAATAGTCCCATAAAACTGTCTTTAAATGGCAATATGTCTGATATTGCCTGATGAGAATACTCCGATTCGGATATAATGAGACCTGCAAGGAACGCTCCAAGCGCAAGGGAAAGACCAAAACGGGAAGTCAGAAGCGCGATACCGAGACAGAGAAGAATAATGGTGGTCAAAAAGAGTTCCCGGCTTCGCGTCCGGACAACCTGATGCAGGAGGGCAGGGACGATCCATCTGGAGCTGAGTAATACAATGATAATAATGAGTGCCGCCTTACCCATTTTCATTGCAACGTCAAGGGCATCAATTACATCTCCTGAGAGGACCGGGATGAGAAGCATCAGAGGTACGATACAGAGGTCCTGGAATATGAGTATGCCCACCATCGTGTGGCCATGGGGTGAGTCTATTTCTCCCCGCTCGGTAAGTAATTTGAGGACTATCGCCGTAGAACTCAGGGCATAGAGAAATCCAAAGAAGATCGATGTATTAACGTCCCGTATAGCAATGTAAGTCATGGCAGCAGATGCAGCTATGGTTAAGATGACCTGCGCTCCACCTCCGCCTAAAACAGCTTTTTTGATTTTAACGAGTTTGGTCAGGGAAAACTCGATACCGATTGTGAAAAGGAGCAGTATGACGCCGATCTCAGCGAGAATCTGTATAAAGTGGACATCTTTTATGAGACCAATCCCGTTCGGACCGATGATGATGCCGGCAACGATAAACCCTATGAGCGAAGGTATTTTCAGCTTATACAGCAACAGGATGACTGCTGCTGATGCGATGAAAATCATTTCGAGTGATTGTAAAATTTCGTATTGCATGACTCTTACAATAAGAAAGCAGTATGATTCACATCTCTGCACTTATAGCTGTTCTCACGAGTACTGATAAGGAATGCCCGGAAGAGAGAAAACTTCAGAATTTCAGGATGGCAACAAAAGCTACCTAAATAACCTGCAGAAAGGGTAATCATCAATTCGTCCTGACTTGCATGGAAAATCCACCTGAATACTCATAATACACAATCATCCTGATTTATTCATGAAATTTATATCTGCGGGCATTCAACAAATATCCGGAATAGCATTCATGGGTTTGACTTACTCATAAGATCATAAGTATGAAAACAATAATTATAAAGTCCCTCCTAACCTCCCTTTGCCAAAGGGAGGTTTTATACCCCTCTCTGGTAAAATGGAGTATCTCCTGATGTTTCAGTATTTTCCAGCTTTGTTATGATAAATGTATGTATGAATTGAATATGAAAATACGATGATGCAACTTATACCATTGAGGGTATGCAGGTTCATGAAAAGCTCATCCAGCACTATCTCAATTTTTCTCAGGGCAACTTTATTTTGTCTCATATTGTTTGTTGTCGCATTACCTTCCCTTGCAACGGGACAGGTTGAAATAGTGATAGAAGGTGTAGAGGGAGATGCACTCAAAAACATACAGGCAGCACTCACCCTGCCGGAAAGTATAGTGCAAGACGGTAAGGTGAACCTGCCGTGGCTTGAGTATTTTAAGCTCCAGGCTGAAGAAAGAATCAGGACCGCTCTCGAACCCTATGGTTACTATAGCCCTGAGATCGATATGATTCTGGAGATCGTTGATCAGGAACAGTACCGCCTTTCCATTAAGGTATTCCTGGGGCCCGCGATACGTATCTCACAGGTAAATGTGTCGCTGAAGGGGGATGGATCTGACGAAGCCCCCTTAAAGGACCTTATAGCTCAATTTCCTCTGAAAAAAGGTGGCATTCTTCTCCAGGGAGAGTATGAAAAAGCAAAAGGTTTGTTGAAGGCCGAGGCTCTGGAGTCCGGCTATCTTAATGCAGAATTCTCAACCCATGAAATTTTAGTGAACCGAAAAGAGGCTTCGGCGCAAATAGATTTAGTTCTGGAGACAGGCGCTCAATACCGGTTCGGAGAAACGTTAATCGAAGGAGCATCCCAATACCCGGACGCATTCTTAAAGAGACACCTCGCCTACAAGTCAGGAGAGGTCTTTTCTTCCGTCAAATTGAGACAGACCCAGCTTAACATCCTTAATTCGGAGCGTTTTCAAGAAGTCACGGCTACACCCGAAAAAGAAAAAACGATAAATTTGCAGGTGCCTGTTGTGATAAAAACAAAACCTGCCCCCAGCAAAAGGTTGCGGACAGGGATCGGATACGGAACAGATACCGGCGCACGATTTTTTATCAAATATTCTGATTTAAATAGTCTGAAACGGGGCTATGAGCTGAAACCAGAACTGAACATTTCGGAACGCCTGCAGGGCGTGGGAGTCACATATCGTATCCCCAGCTATCAACACTTAAACAGCTTTACCGAATTCAAAGCGAATGCCCAGCGCGAGGATACAGATACCTATGAAACACGCATACTATCTCTGGAAGCAAGTCATACGAAGAGTTTGGGGAAGGGTCTGCTGGGAACTGCCTATCTCAGACTGCACCATGAGGACTCTACGGTAGCCTCTGAAAAGACCAGGTCATTTCTTGTCCTGCCCGGCATTCGCCTAACCGCAAATCGTCTTGATAACCTGATCCGGCCAACCAGCGGATACCTCTATTCTGCAGAAGTTCGTGGCACACATGAATATCTTGGATCTGACACCGGACTCCTCCAGGTGATCATGCAAGCAAGTAACATGGTTTCTCTTCCTCTCCGTTGCTCGTTATTCACCAGGATAAAGGGTGCCTTTACCGCCCAGGATGAATCGCTGAGCGAAATTCCCGCATCACTCCGTTTCTTTGCCGGCGGTGACAGAAGTGTTCGCGGGTATAAGTATCAATCACTTGGGCCAAAAGATGAAAAAGGAGAAGTGATTGGCGGGAAACATCTGATCGTGGGCAGTATAGAACTTGAGCGGGCACTCTTCACGGACTGGGGGATAGCTGCATTCTACGACGCAGGGAATGCATTTAATGCCCTTTCAGATATTCAATTATTTCAAGGTGCCGGGATTGGAGTGCGTTACTATACGAAAGTCGGGGCGATAAGACTTGATATCGCCCGTCAGATCGATATGGATAATCCAAAAACGAGAATACATTTTAGCGTGGGGATCGAACTGTGAACAGGAAAGCTCTATATGCAATTTCCCTCATAGTGATTATTGTTTTCTTCGCGGTTATAGGAATGTCATCATGGCTGCTCGGAACGAGTCAAGGTGCTTCATGGCTGATCAGGATTATATCGAACCGGGCTGGCGTGAAGACCGAATTTCGCAAGATAGAAGGGAGACTTTGGGATTCCATCACCCTGGAAGGGATCCAAGTGCGTTGGGATAATGGTAATGCGAAAGTTGAAAATCTCTTTCTCGAATGGCATCCTCTCATGATATTAACCGGTGCCGTCGGGATAAACAAACTGATTGTGAGCAAGGCGGTACTTCAGGATAACCGTCCGGATGAAAAGAAACCGCTGAATCTTAGCTGGCCTAAAATAAGCGGGCTCCCGGGAAGGGTAGATGCCTGGATAGATGAACTGGAGATAAGGGAATTTGATTATTACAGGCTGGAGGAGACTCATATCAGGGTTGACAGCTTATCTTCTCTTGTCCAGTGGCACGAAGCGACGATAGGTGTGCAGAACCTTGTTTTTGCTACACCTGCTATTCATATAAGCGGAAACCTTGAAGCAGGATTTCTATACCCTTCCCTGAAAGCAGATCTTGTTGGGTCTCTTGAGGAGCCGTTTCAGGATATCGAACGATTTTCCCTGAAGGCCAAGCTTCTCCCTAGGCATGGGGATGAGCAGTTGCATGGCCTCATAACTGTTAACGGCATGACTGGGGATAAACAGATCGCAGCTCTTGCAAGCAAGATCGGGGTAACAAAGACAGCCCTGACTATCACTGATCTTGATTTACGACAGGCAGACAGGCAGGGGATATTAAAAGGAAAAGGTGAAATCGACTTCAGCAACCCCGAACCAGCGATAGACTTTTCATTCGACATCGAACATCTCGATCTGACGCCGGAAATAAAGACCTCTACCGATATTTCAGGTACCCTTCTCCTGAAAGGGAAGATTGAAGACTACAGCGGCAATTTTGCTTTAACCAACAGGGGAAACACAGAGTATGAGGCTGCCCTGGCAGGTTCTTTCCTTGGTGATAAGGAGACGATACAACTAGAGATCACTGAAGGGTCTTTGTTGGGCGGAACGCTCAAGGGCTCCATACAGAGTTCATGGAGTGCAGGCATATCCTTTCAGAGCGATTTACAAGCGAGAAACCTGAATCCTGCAATAGTAAGTACAGATTGGAACGGGATGGTAAATCTGAACCTCTCAATGAAAATAGACATACCAGATGAAGGCAATCTCCGGGCAGAACTAAGCGGCAAGATTCTTGAGAGCCATCTTCGTGGCAGGGAGTTAACCGGAGAAATCCATGCGAGTATATATGAAGATACAATATTCATAAAGAATTTATTCCTGAAAGGAAACGGATTTGATATTTATGCACAGGGTGACACCGGGAAGCGTCTTGTATTTCATGCAGACATCACAGATCTATCAGGTCTGGTCCCTGAAGCTGAAGGATATTTCTCTGCAAAGGGATGGCTGAGCAGGAAAAGGAAGCTCCTTTCAGGATCGGTCAATGCACTCGGAAATAATATCGTCATTGGTCGGATGCATATTCAAGGGATTACAATCAATGGGCATCTGTCTGAAAATACGGGATCGCCTATACATATCAAGGCAGACATCACAGGGTTAGACTATGAAAAGATCCGGTTTCGCAAAGCAGTACTTAAGCTTCAGGGAAGGCCCGAGTCTCATAACATGGGAATCAGTGTTGATTTTCCGGGTTCAGCGTTCCGAGCAGATTTTACAGGTGCTTATCATCAGGGAGCATGGAACGGAAAGATTCTCCGCCTTTCATACAAAGATCCTGCGGGTATTATGGATTTAGCTTTGTCTGCAGACCTCTCCCTTTCAAAGGATAGATTGTCTCTTTCACCATTAATTATAAAGGGACCTCACGGCGAATCAATTTCATTAGAAGGCAAGATGACAATGCATCCAAGGACCGGTTTCGTGAAGTCACAATGGCATCAGTTAAATCTCAGTCGCGCAAACGGGTGGCTTGAGAATGCCGAGCTGAAAGGACATACTGCGGGTGATCTGCATATAACATGGGAAAGAGGGAAGGTGACTAACATCGAAATGCAGAATACTGCGTCTGGTGCCTTCAAAGCGCGAGGGAAGACCATGGATATAGAAGATTCGAAATTTCTTCTCAGATGGGACAACCACGGACTAACTGCCTCTGTTCATGCACGGTTTTCGAAGGGAGGCGATATGAAAGGCTCTATTACGTCTTCTTCGCATCCGGATTTCAGTGTCCCTCAAGAGGGAGAGCTTGATGCAAGCTGGGATGAATTCAGTTTAGTCATGTTAGATCCGTTCCTTCCCGAGCATACCGATATAACGGGAATAACCTCAGGAACTTTGACGTCGAGATGGGCAAAGAGAGATTTATTATTCCTGTCAGGGACAGCAAATGCCCGCGGGACAATCGCATCGGATGGATATCAAATCAATGTGAAAGAGACGTCGCTCAAACTGGATATGAGCGGAAAGAAGATTATCATACAGCTAAATCTGGAATTAACCAATGGGGGTTCTTTAAACGGACGGTTTGTTTTTCCCACGCCCTTGCAGTTCGCAGTACCTGAACAGGGCACCGTGGATGCACAACTGGACGGTATCAATTTATCAATGCTTCAGTCATGGCTGCCCGAAGGACTCGAAGTGAGGGGTATTCTTGCCGGGCAGATGAAGGGAAACCTAATGACAGGAGGGAATGTCGACGTTTCGGGCAGCGTTTCAATATCACAGGGAAGCGTCGTGCATGGCAAAGAAGACAGAAAACTCTCCGCCGACATACGAAACGCAGGAGTCACATGGACTTGGAGCGGAAATGTTTTACAGGGAAATGTCAGTTTAACACTTTCTCAATATGGAAACGTTACAGGACATTTCGAGTTACCTGTTCCTGCCAGGATGCCGCCTGAGTTCAAGAAGAAAGAAACACTGCATTTTTCAATTGATGCAGATGTTCAGGAGAAGGGGTTGCTGACATCACTTTTCCCGGGACTCGTTCAGGAAAGCCACGGTTCCTTGAGGATTGCCGGTGGGACTGACGGTACATGGGAAAATCCAGAGTTTAGGGGAACTGTGCATCTGAAAGACGCCGGCGCTTATTTCCCGGCTGCCGGTATCACAGTGAAGGACATTGTCCTTCGGGGATATTTTGGAAAAGATACGATAGTACTCGATATGTTCACCGCAAAGTCTGGCGACGGCACAATCGATGGCGCTGCAACGATAAAAATGAAGGACTGGAAGGTCTCACATTATAAAGTGAATATAACAGGCAAAGGTTTTCAAACCATATATCTCCCGGAGTTGCAGTGTGTAACCAGTCCTGAACTGACATTCGAAGGGTCATCGGAAAAACTTTCTGTAAGAGGAGAAATAAAAATACCCGAACTTTTTGTTCATGGCACAGAGAAGTCTGCTCAGGTAAAACCGAGTGGCGATGTCGTAATTATCGATGCTATTGAAAAACCAGGGAAAGAATTGCCGTTTACGCTTGATATCGATGTTCACATAGTGCTTGGCAAAAAAGTTTTTGTCAAGGCAGAGGGCATTGATGCACAACTTGAAGGAGACGTATCTCTGACAGCGAAAAACCCCGATGAGATCTATGGGAAAGGCCTGATACAAGTGACTAAGGGAGATTTCAGGAGATATGGGATGAACCTCAATATTCAGCGGGGTCGCCTTATTTTCAGTGGACTCATTACGCGTCCTGGCCTTGATATTGTCGCTGTCCGAACGATCGGCGATGTGAAAGCGGGCGTCACCGTAAGCGGAACGCCCCAATCCCCGGAAGTCAAACTCTACTCTGAGCCGTCTATGCCGGATACCGACATCCTTGCATACATAGTCCTCGGGCGTCCACTTGGTGGAAATTCAGGAGAATCATCCGCATTGCTTCAGGCAGCCGGTTTCCTGCTCTCTCAAGGCGAATCAGTGGTGCTCCAGGAGAGGATGAAACGGACTTTCGGCATTGATGTGCTCGACATTGAAACCGGTGGCGGAGAATTGAACCGTTCCCTCGTTACGCTCGGCAAGTACCTCACACCGAAACTTTTCATCAGTTACGGACAGTCACTCTTTGGTGAAGGTAGTCTTTTCCGTATCCGTTACAGTCTCTCCAAGCACTGGGAAATCGAGACTCAGACCGGGGAAGAAATGGGGGGAGACATTTATTACAAAATAGATTTCAAATGATTTCTTTCGGATTTATCATGCTTCAGGAATCAAGTGCCATCATTATAGTTTCTCTCTTTCAAGCCACTTATTACCCATTTTTTCTATGCCAATAGCCCCAATTGGAGCTGTTAATAGTATGGAGAGAACAGCAACTGCGAGCATGATGTCTCCCGATTTTACCCCCGCTTCGAGCGGTACTGCTCCTATCGCAGCCTGAACAGTCGCTTTTGGGATATATGATATTACGCAGAATACCCGCTCCTTGAAAGTCAGATCCGTACCCATAACGCTCACATATGTTCCGATACTCCTGCCGATCAGGGCTGCAATAATCAGTGCAGCGCCTGCAAGACCGGCCTCCCAGGCCACCGTAATATTGACCTGTGCCCCGACAAGCACAAAAAGGAGGATCTCTGCAAAAATCCATATCTTAGTCAGCTTATGAGAGATCTTATGGGCACGTATTTCACACTTTTCAATCAGTATGAATCCGATAGTCATAACACCCAGGAGTGCGGAAAGGGCTACCCTGGTTTTCAATCCTTCCTCTATCCAGGTCAGGAGAACCGAAACCGCAACGACCACTATCGTCATCTTTGTTGCCCTCAGTCTGAATTTCTCAAACAGGCGGTAGAGCAGGTATCCTGACAGTGCGCCCAGGAGGATTCCAAGAATAATTGATTCCGGTATTTCGAGGAGTTTCACCCATATGTCTGGATGTGAACCGGTATACATTCCCAGGAGGATTGAGAATACGACGATAACGAAGACATCATCGACAGACGAAGCACCGAGAATCAAGGTTGGGATTCCTTTCTTTACTCCCCTCTTCTGGTCGATAAATTTCAGCATGAGGGGCACAACAACAGCGGGGGATACCGCAGCGAGGATAGCGCCAAGGATTGCTGCTTCGAGATATGTAATGCCAAGCAAATACGGTGCAAGCAGCGTAACGATTGCTCCCTCGAAAACCGCAGGCAGGCAGGACATAATGAGTGCTGTTTTTCCAACCCTGTTCAGCGTGTCCTTCCTGAGTTCAAGTCCTGCCCGCAAAAGGATTACTATGAGCGCGACCATTCTGAGATCAGCAGATATCTTAAGCAACTCCGGCTGAATGATGTTGAAAACATATGGACCACAGAGGATTCCGACGAGAAGCATACCGAGCAGACCAGGAAGTTTTATTCGGTTAAATAAATAGTCTGAGAGAAGACCGAGCAGTACAATGATTGCAATACTAAACGCCATTCGCCCTCCAATCCCGCGGGCTCGCCTGATACGTTTTTCAATAAAAAACCCCTACCAAAACTGCAGAGTTCGGTAGGGGTTATTATTCCTTAATATACCTAAGGACGGTTCATGGCGAACCCCATCGCCGGCAAGAATTACTATACTGATGAATATTCATCGTTGTCAATATGAAAGCACGGCCATCCAGAGAGCAGTGATTCCGGTTTTCCGCTGATCGATAATTTTTATGTTGAAATCATGGGAGAATGCCCGTATCAGGATTGCATGCCTTCATGAACCGGCAGCCCGTGTTCCGGTTCTCTTCGGGTTGTGTATAATAGTACATGAATATATGGGCCTTTCTTCTGGGACTCATTGCAGGTCTCTTCCCGCTCACACTTATCCTGAAGTTTTTCAGGGGGAAGTTTCTGTTCATTGCAAATCCCTATGTTAAGGGCGCAACATTTGGGTTTCTCCTCTGGGGCACAATCAATATTCTCATCTTTTTCGAAGTTAGGTACAACATCCTGGGTCTCACAGAAATGGAGGAAGGGTTCGGCACGGTAATTTTATTGACCTCCTCATTGCAGGGTTTCATAACATCAGGACTTGCGGCAGCCTTCATTTCGAAGCAGCAGTGGAAAAGAAAGGCCCCAAAGTCATAAGGAACTTCAGTGCAACGCAGAGCCGAGTATCCAGGTGGCAATTGAAAAATAAATAATCAATCCCGTAACATCAGCCACCGAGGTAATCAGCGGATTGCTCACCACCGCGGGGTCTACCCGAATCCTTGTCAATAAGAAGGGGAGAACCACTCCGATAAAATTTGCAACCAGCACAATCAAAACCATTGCAAGCCCGACCACGATTCCGATCTCTAAACCACCCCTGAAGATGCCGAGTACCGAACTTGCGATACCCATGGTGAGTCCCAAAAGCCCTGCCACAGCCATCTCTCTCCCCGTTGCCCAAAGCCACTGACTCAGTTTAACGTCACCGGTTGCTATGGCGCGAACCATGAGAGTAGCTGATTGAGCCCCTGCATTTCCTCCGGTAGCAATGAGGAGCGGGATGAAGAATGCCAGCGTAATGGTCGATATGAGCATCTCCTCATACGCAGCGATTACGCCCGATGCGATCAGGTTCACGAAAAGCAGCACTGAGAGCCAGATAATCCTCTTTCGGTATAAAAGCCAGACACTTGACTCTCTGTAGCTTGTTTTTAACGGGGCGACTGCCGCAACCTTGTGGAAATCTTCGGTTGCCTCCTCCTGGGCTACATCCATAAGATCGTCAATGGTCGCGATGCCGATAAGGACCCCGCCTGAATCCAGAACCGGAAGTGCAACAAGGTCATAGTGCTGAATCATTCTGACTGCTTCTTCCCGGTCCTTGAACGCAGATATTCCCACAAATGAGTAATCCATAATTTGACTGACCGGGTCTTCAGGATTCGCGAGGATAAACCTTCGCAAACTCAGGGCGTCCAGGAGTACCCAGGATCCGTCGGTAACATAGATAACATTGATCGTTTCACTGTCCGTGCCCTTGCTCCGGATGTGTTTGAGCGCCTGTCTGATCGACCACTCAGGACGGACAGCAACATAATCAGGCGTCATGAGTCTGCCGACGCTCTCTTCAGGATAGCCAAGGAGCTGAAGCGCTTCTCTGCGGTCATGAAGGGTAAGCAGATTGAGCATCCTCTGTATAGCCTGACCCGGAAGCTCTTCCAGAAATTCTGTTCTGTCGTCAGGACTCAAAGACGCGAGGATGTTGCGAGCCTCTTCGTCCGTCAGCTCTGTTAAAAGCCTGTCCTTGTCTTTCGATTCAAGATAGGAAAATAACTCTGCGGCAAGCTGCTTTGGCAGCAGACGGAAAAGTAACATCCGTTCACGTTTTTCAGCAGCCGGCATAAAGGCTGCGATATCAGGAGCCGGCAACCCTGCGATGAGTGGCCGAAGTTCTGCCCACTCCTGTCTCTCAATCAGTTCCTTGATTTTTGCATTGAGTACTTCTGAATCTGTCATCCGGTTCACCTCCCAGCCGGTATCAGCTTTCCCGCAACTTATTATGACCTACAAACCGTCACCTCTTCATCAAAAATTCCTGGAGGAGTTTCTTCTCTGCATCGGCGGTACCGATGAGAATAAGTTCACCGCCCTCCCCGAGAGCGGTGGGAAATATCTCGCATTTCTTTTTGTCTTTCATAATCAGCTCCTTTTACAAAAAATACACGCGTCCGTATTGAGCGAGGCGCAGTTTCGGCTCTTCGTCAGGGAGACCGCTCTCTGATGTTCCCAGTTCGGGAAGTATTTCCTTTATTGATTGCTGATACTAGTTCATGAGACCTTACTGCTTTTCAGAATGATGGAAGATCTTGGATATTGTTGAAATGGATACGAGATAAATCCGGAATTCTATAGATGACTTATATCATCCTTCCCCTCATCGCCCTTCATCTTTTTCTCCAGATATTCTTTGGCGACATCCTTCCCTCCCAGTCCAAAGGCTAATGACAGCGCAAAGACAATACCTCCGAAAATTATCGCGAAGGCAATGGTGATTGTTTCCTGCCCGATACCGAGCTGTTCAAGGGCCATGGTAACAGCGAGGAGAAAAATGGCAAGTTTCACAGACTTCCCGACAAGACTGGATAAGGTGAATCCTGCATTGACCGATGCAATCAAAGCAGCCCGGCCAAAAAAATTGCCGAGAAAATATCCTAAGAAGAGAATGATGACAGCAACAAAAATATTCGGCAGATAGAGTATGAATCTTTCCAGAATGCTTTCGATGGCAGGAACACTGAGCATGCGCAATGAAATTATGGAAAAACTGATTATTGTCACCCAGCCGACTGTCCGGGCGAGAATATGAGAAACCGGTTCTTTGACTCCACCTTTTTTTATCATTTCGACAGCCCCGGATCTTTCTGAAATTTTGTCGAGCTTGATTGCCCGGAAAATTCTCAAAGAAAGTGACTTCAGAATAATGCCAAGGACGATACCTGCTGCAAACACCAGGACAGCAATGAAAATATCAGGAAGAAACTGCAGAAGCCTGTCCAGCAAACTGTCAAACGGTTCTATAATAACCCGGTCAAGAAAGTTGTTCATATGAGCCTCCTTTCCTTACTTCCAGTTATCCAAAAGATAGGTTTTGTCTTTTTCAAACCTCAAACAAAGCTGCTCAATCTTCTCCTCAACTTCTGCAGCATTGCTTGCCCATGTCTCAAGAACAAAGGAAGCGATCCTCGCGAGATATAATGGCGTCAGGGATTTGAGAAGATGTTCTTTATTGAGAACCTTGTTATGAACTGCCGAAGCAAACGTGTAGATAATCCGAACCCATATTTCATCAGGAATATGGAATGCGTCTTTTTCAGCACCTGCTGCTTTCTTCAGGATATCAAGAATGTCTGCAGGGGTGAAGACTTTCCATATATCTATGAGTTCCTTCATGCCCAATCTGAATTTTTCGATCATTCTTTCGAGATTGACTGCCACAGGCTCGAGCCCGACATCGTACCGGAAACCGAATGTTGGAATCTCCTCTGAACCGGCAACTGCCTTCCAGAGTGGGGTATATGTTTCCATCAGATCAAAAGATGCACCTACCACCTGAAAAAGCATGGCACTCAGGTCCGCGCCAGGATCTTTAGGATCATGAATCTTTGCTCCGAGAAATGACTGGCAGACCTTAAATTTGTTTGCGACCGCAGTTGTTGTCATCCATATATCGATCCCATACCGCGCGACATCCGTATCCCAGACATCCTTTGTGAGATAAAAGTTGGCAAGCTGACCGGAAAAGCCAAAGTCGCCGCCGATCGGCTGCCGTATTCGCTTACCGTAGAGCGCCCGTGTCAACGGATAAATGATGCTGTTTGTGATCGTGCCGTCGTATTTATGTCTGTGATAAAGAGGCGAAACATAATCGAAGCCCCCTTCCAAAACCGGCTTGACAAGCAATTCAACCCACTCCGGAGTGATACTCCGCAGATCAGAATCCACGACAGCACATGCCTTTACATTCAGTTCCTTCGCGATTCCGAATATTGTCCTGAAAGCACTGCCCTTGCCGGGAATCCCGTGATAGGGAGTTGCTATTTTCATGACAGGCTCAACTCTGTGATGAAGAAGAATTGCCGTGAAATCATCTATCGCGGTATTATGAACGACTTCGGTAGTACCATCTGTGGAACCACCATCTGAATTAATGAGTACCGCTCGTTTATCAGGAAAATATTTCGCCAGTCCTGCCTGAACGGCTCTCACCACATGACCGATGGTGTGCGCATTGTTATAGCTCGGGATCCCAATGAGGATATCGGCCTCTTTCACTTTGTCAAATACGTCCTGAATGTCTTTTTTCGTAATAATACTCTCCAAGATCATCC
Organism: Thermodesulfovibrionales bacterium; assembly: GCA_963715195.1. Taxonomy (GTDB): domain Bacteria; phylum Nitrospirota; class Thermodesulfovibrionia; order Thermodesulfovibrionales; family SM23-35; genus JALHSV01. The sequence continues at coordinate 193,417 of CAVQRT010000003.1, forward strand.
TCTTACCAATATCTTATTTCTGCCATTCGATGGATGCGCTATTGTACCAGACATATTCAGTATTGTCTTTCGATCATCGCTACCGGGAAATGAGAAAACATCTCTGATAGTCTCAACGCATTTGCATCATTATATTTTTCAGCGGTGACGATTTCGTCTGTAAAAATATTTTTATACCGAGCACCATGATCTGCAATTGCTACAATAAGCCGTGAGTCCCCCCACACTTCCTTGCCAAGTGGAAGATCTTTTGGCTGCGCAAGAAGAGAGGTGAAGAACCTTGGTACAGCAACAATCGTTCTCTCGTTCCCGATTCGTCTGGCAAAAGCACATATATTTGCTGCTTTTTCCCCCATCACTTCGAGTGGAAGATACTCACCACGCTCGAAAAGCTCTCTTTTCTCCGTCCTGTATTTGAGGGCCTTATAGACAAGGTAAAGCTTCACTATTCCGCTCTCCATATCAATTGTCAAAGAATCTGTGAGAGCCGATAATGGTATCTCCTTTTCACGTCTTTGTATATGATCGAGCATCTGCACTCTCCTCCCATAATCGACAGGTCTTCGATTATCGGGGTCAACGAGGGAAAAATTCCAGAGCTCGGTTCCCTGGTAAAAATCGGGGACCCCCGGAGAGGTAATCTTCAGGAGCACCTGTGAAAGAGAGTTGAACATACCATACCATGCGATCTTTTCCTTGAATTCAGTGCACTCCTTCAAAAAATGATTGTCCGATATATTGCTGAGGATCAGATCGATAAAAATCATGCAGGCATCTTCATACAGGGTGTTAGGATTAATCCAGCTCGTATTCACCTTTGCCTCTCTCATCGCCTTGATCATATAGTCCTTGATTCTTTTCACAAATGATTCGTATTCGTCTTCATGCATCTCACCCGGGGGCCAGGAACCGATGAGCGTCTGGTAGAGATGATATTCTTCGTTCGCGTCAGGCACCCTCTGCCCGTCAATAAGGGGCTTTTTCTTTTTATTGATTTTTTTCCATGAAATAAGACACTTTCTCCATTCATCAGGAATTTCAGAAAGGACGTTGATACGCGATCGTACGTCTTCACACCGTTTTGCATCATGGGTTGCAGTGGCAATGAGAGCGTGGGGCCAGTATTTTAGACGCTCTATGTTCTTCCCGTGAAATGCTTCGAGGGAAGTCCCCAATCTGTCGGGGCTCCCTCCGACTTCATTGAGAGAAAGAAACCTGTTATAAATATAGCAGACAGTATCCTCAAAGCCTTTCGCCATGACAGGTCCCGTAAGCTGCTGAAATCTCATCACAAAATCTTTCCATTCCCGCTTATCAGATTCTTCAAAATTTTCAGGATAATTAAGCAGGAGGATATCTTTCAGGAAATCAAAAATTGAGCTGCTAATAGCGGTATTTTTTCGCTTCGCCTTTGAAACCGCAAATTCTATATACCGTTGGTCCCTGTCGTCCACCACAGCCTGGGTTATGTAGGTCCTGTAAACCGGGAAAAAGGCTATGACCTCAATGATTGCAGTAGTGAGACTGTTCAGGGTGAAGTCTCTCGTATGCCTGTTCTTTTCTGACAGCTTGTTAAGGTGATAGCCCAGGGTATTGATTTCGCTCGACATCGCGACTTCCATGATCAGCTTCTTTTTCTCATAGACGATATCCTGAAAATTAATCCTCATTTTCGTAAATCTCTCGTATATATCGGTCAAAGGTTTTGCGTTCTCTGTACGGATAAATATTCCGTTCAGCGTATTCAGGAAGACATACCCTGTAGTGCTGAAAATAGGCCAATCTTTCGGTATCCTCTCGTCCTTTATGAGGATTTTTTCACCGACGATGTAAAAAGGTTTATAGGCAGGATTGGAAGACAGAATTCTATCGTAGGTCCCAGCTATGTCCGGAAGCGCACTTTTCGTGTCGTCAAAAGAGGGGACCTCTTCTTTCATGCTCTCAAGGACATCCTTAGGGAGGGAATTCTGCACGCCTTCAAGATATCCGAGCCGCAGATGAAGGAAACAGTTACGTTGCAATCGCTGAAAATATTCCAGGGGATTATGAAGGCCATCAGGATGGTCAACACGGAGACCTGTAACATGTCCTTTTTTGATCAGAGAGAATATGCGTCTGTGCCAGCTCTGAAATACGGCCCGCTTTTCCATCCGGATAGCCGCATAATCATTAATGTCAAAAAACCGCCGGTAGTTTATCTCCTCTGTAGCAACTCGCCAGAAAGAAAGGCGGTAAACCTGTTCGTTCAGAAAGGAATCGAGGAGATCAAAGCTTGCCGGATCACCCTTCGCACCGTTGAAAACAGACAGGTTCCTGTCAATGAAAGCCCGGATTTCCCGGCTTTTCTTGTAGAGTTCCCAGAGGCGTCTCTTGATGACCTCCTTTTCGCGGTTCCGCTCCTCTACTTTCTGTATATCCCGCACTGTATGCGCGGGCAAATTCTTTAACGCAGTCAGAATGCTCAGGAGTTCAGATAGGTCGGGGTTCTCTTCCCGCAGTTCTGTTTTCAAGGCTTCAATGTTCTGGCTAAGAATCATCCCATACGTCTTGGGTCTCACCGGTAATATATGATCGTGGTATGCGACGAAGAATGTGCCCTCCCGGAATTCCAATCGGAGTTCCTGGTTTTCAAGCACTCGTCCGTAGTGGTCGCCAAGGATCGGGAGAAGAACCTTGTTTTTCAATTCCTTCTTGACCGGATTCCAGTCTATATCAAAATATTCCGCATAGATTGAACTGCGACCATTTTCGAGCACATCCATCCACCAGGCGTTATCCTTGCTCTGGATGCACATATGATTTGGAACGATATCGAGCATCTGTCCCATCCTGTACTTGCGGAGTTCACTCATAAATCCTTGGTATTCTTGTTCCGTACCGATGTCGGGATTTAAGACATTCGGGTCGACGATATCATACCCGTGAAGACTCCCTTCCCTTGCCTTAAAATACGGTGAAGCATAGATGTCGCTTATTCCAAGCTTACAGAGATATGGGACAATTGTTTTTGCATCAGTGAACCTGAAGTATCGATTGAATTGCAACCGGTATGTTGAAACAGGTATTTTTGGCATCAAGAGAGCTTCTTTCTTCATCCCCGACCTTCTCTAAGAGTTGTTAAATACCGACGAAATATTGAAAAACAACATGTCACCCACATATTTCAAGGTATTGATCCATTGGTGTTTTTCTTCATCCAGTAAAGTTCCCTTTTGCAGAATTTCAGCATAGTCAGTTTTTGCAATCTGGTAATACATGTTCTGGGTCTGCCAGAAGTTAATCTCGATTGGCAACAATCGGTAAAGCTCGAGCCTGCTTTGAATATCGATAAGCGTTCTCAAATCAGCGGGTTCTTTCCGCCACTGTCTCATGCACTCTTCTAATTTTTTCCTCATCTGGAATTCAATACCAACTGAATACAGGGGTACATTCCATTTTTTCATATCTTTCAGTAATCCCTGTATTTTTCTCACGTCTATCGGTTCTTCCAGGAATGCCTTTTCAACATCAGCGTTGAGAATAAGTTCGGCCGCAGCAATGAATGCTTTTTTTACCGGCATCCCTGTTTCATGGAGAAAGCCCATGAGAATCCGGTTATTCTCATATAACTGCCGGTATGCCTGTTCGAAATTTTCGGTTGTTTTACTAATAAGCGAATCCAAAATAATACGCTGCTGATCCCTGAACAGATGCGCAAGTGAATAATTGTGCATACCGAAATGCGTATCCATGAGTCTTACAATATCGGCAAAATCTCCTCTTTCGAATGTAGCCATGATCTCAGTTTTCATTGAATGGTATGCGTTGGGGCCGAGGAATGTACGAACACCCCCGTTCAACGCATGCCCCCCGAAGTGCAAAATGCAGAAGCTGAGAATCTCGGATTCGTACGTTATCTCAGAGGATATAGAAACTTTTCCTATAGCGATATTGGTACTCCCGGCACTTGCTTTCTGGTAATCTTCTTTTTGAATGATATAGCTGTAGATTTTGGTCTCGTCAATATAATCCTCAAACAGTGAACTCACTGCGAAGTGAGCTCCCACTTTCTTGAGGTTGATCATGGCCGGCATCACAAGATTCTCATAAATAATGGCTCCATTTTCATGTTCAGGGATATTGCTCTTTGCGAGCGTAAGTCGGGCTTTAAAGGTGTCCTCCAGTCCATAGCTGAAAATGTCCTCTGAGAGCTGGATAGCCCTTCCGGCATACTTCAAAATCTGGACAGTTTCCAGTCCTGAAAGCTCATCAAAAAACCAGCCGCAGCTCGTATACATGAGCATTGCATGCCTCTGCATCTCTAATAGTTTCAGCACGGTGACCTTTTCGACGTCTGAAATACTTCGTAATGCGTGTAAATTAAAAAATGCTTCCTTCCGTTCGTCTGAACGATTAAGGATGAGCTGCACGTAGTCATCCCTCGCGCTCCAGGGGTCTTTCAGATACTCATTTGCTGCGCTTTCATAAATGCCCGCCAACCGGTCTCTTAGCCAGTCAAGTGCTTCCCGGAGCGGTCTTCTCCATTCCTGGCTCCATCCCGGATATCCCCCTGAATGACATCCACAGTTTTCCCTCCAGCGTTCTATCCCATGGACGCAACTCCATGAGGAATTTTCGAAGATTTGTACCTCATGCGTAGGCGGATACTTTTCAAGATACTCACCGTAATTCGTAAGACGTGCCAATCCATTTGATTCTATATAATTCAGTGCATATGCGAGCCCCATGTCTCCGTAATGCTGATGATGTCCATATGTCTCCCCATCTGTCGCGATATGAAGTAACTGCGGCCAGTCTCTCGCATCAGAGAATCCGGAGAGCAGCCGGTGTGCAAAATCCTCTCCTTGCTTGAGCTGCCCCTCGAATGCAACCGCCTGAGATATCGGTCCGTCATAAAAAAAGAGAGCAATGCTCCGGCCGGTCTGTAATCTGCAGAGATAGGCTCGCGAGGGATCTATTCTTGAACCGCTCACATCTCTCCATTTACCGGTCCCAAGCCTTCTTACCTTCGACGCCTGCCGGGGAGCAAGGATTGTAAAGCGGATCCCTGATTCAGCGAGCAGATTAAGCGTTTCGTAATCCACCGCAGTCTCTGCAAGCCACATGCCCTCAGGAGATCTCTTGAAACGATATTCAAAATCCTTTATTCCCCAGAGTATCTGGGTGTGCCTGTCTCTGCTGGTTGCGAGCGGCATAATAACATGGTTATAGACCTGTGCAAGGGCATTCCCGTGACCGGATCTCCATTCAGTGCTTTTCTTGTCAGCGTCAAGTATTGCTCCATATGTTTCAGGAGCCGTTTCTTCGAGCCATGACAGTAGTGTCGGTCCGAAATTGAAACTTATCCGTGCGTAATTGCTGACAATGTCGAGTATCCGGCCCTCACCATCAAGATTCCTTGATGCCGAATTCGGGGCATAGCATTCGGCAGTAATCCGCTCGTTCCAGTCATGGTAAGGATATGCTGAATCCTGAATTTCTATTGCTTCAAGCCAGGGGTTCTCCCTTGGCGGCTGATAGAAATGTCCGTGGATGCACACGTATCTTGCCGTCATGCGGCCTCTTCTTTCAGATAGACTGCCATGCTCTGTTTGCGGACTATGATTCGTTTTCCTCCCGTTATCCAATCCGGGAGCAGGGTCCCGGGGCCCAGCCATGTATCTTCAGACGTGTCGAGAATCCTTTTCCAGACAGACTTGCTGAGTGATACAGTTATTTCTCTATCAACACTGCTAAAATTACTGACGATATAAACTTCGCTTGTATCCCTCCACCTTTTCATAACAAGCATTTTCCTGTCATCTGAACCGTCTATATGAAGACATGCATTATCTAAGTGTGAGAGCGCTGTAACATTTCTCCTCATCTGTATCAGAGCTTGATAAAGCCCAAGCAAAATTTTATGCTTTTTCTTGTCTTTCTTTTTCCACACCATTTTTGATCCTTCAAAGGTCTTGATATCTTGTGGGTCGGGAGGATCGCCCTTCCATGTAAATGCCTTAAATTCTTCTTTTCTCCCTTTTCTCACAGCCTCGATTAATTCTGGATCACCGTGGCTGACAAAATAGAGAAAAGGGGTATCTTCGCCATACTCCTCTCCCATGAACAATAAGGGTATGTATGGGGAGAGTATCACCGCACCTGCAGCAAGCTTCAAAGACTCAAAAGACACAAGACTTGCCAACCTGTCACCGAAGGCCCTGTTTCCTATCTGATCATGGTTCTGGGAAAAAACGACAAATTGATCTGCCGGGATTCCCTCCGAGGAATTCCCGTGATTTCTTTTTCTGTAATCAGAATATTCCCCTGAATACACGAACCCTTCTTTTATTGTCTTCACCATATGGCGTATACTTCCGAAATCAGCATAGTAACCGTCTCTCTCCCCAGTAAGGAGCGTATGCAGTGAATGATGAAAATCATCGCACCATTGTGCATGAATACCGTATCCTCCCAACTCCTTCGGCCTTATTACCCTCGTATCGTTGAGGTCGCTCTCAGCAATCAAATATACAGGCTTACCCTTATCTGAAAACTCCCGTGCCGCATCAGCCAGTTCCTGCAAAAATGGTTGTGCACTGAAATCCGTTATACCGTGAATCGCATCGAGCCGCAGCGCGTCGACATGATAATCCCTAAACCAGGAAAGAGCATTTTCGATAAAATAATTTCTGACTTCATTACTGTGAGCACCATCAAAGTTGATAGCCATTCCCCAGGGAGTTCTGTACCTGTCGGTAAAATAAGGGCCATACTCCCCGAGGTAATTTCCCTCAGGGCCAAGATGGTTGTAAACAACATCAAGAATAACTGCAATCTTATGCTTATGGCACGCATTCACAAGTTTCTTAAATCCTTCCGGCCCGCCATATGATTTCTGAACTGCAAACGGAAAGACGCCATCATATCCCCAGTTTCTTTCTCCCGGAAACTGCGCAACAGGCATTACTTCTATGGCATTGATGCCAAGATTATCGAGATACGGAAGCCGCTTTATCACGGCATCACATGTTCCTTCCGGGGTAAAGGTTCCTATGTGCATCTCATAGATGATCATCTTGGAGAGCGGAATACCTCTCCAGTCATTGTCTGTCCATTTGAACAGCGCGTGATTCACCGCCTGTGAAGGACCATGCACACCTTCTGGCTGGAATTGCGAAGCCGGATCAGGTCTCTCCCTGGTGTTGTTGAGCCGGTAGAAATACCGTATTTCGAGAGGAGTTGCATTGAATTCTCCCCTCCAGTAGCCGCTCGTATCTTTTTTCATGCGAAGAGTTTTTTTCTGAGGCTGAAGAATCCTCAATTCAACACTTTCGAGAAAGGGAGCCCATACAGCAAATTCACATGCCCCTGAACTGTTATAGTGTGCACCGATTCTCATGTTTCATGCCGCGTGTGCTTGAAATAAACTATACCGAGTGGAGGAAGCACAAGAGACAGGGAAAAATATTTTCCGTGAAAGGGTATCGGCGTTGCCTCAACGCCTCCTGTATTCCCATGACCGCTCCCTCCGTAAACCTTCGCATCACTGTTGAGCACTTCCTTCCAGAAACCGCCCATGGGAACTCCGACCCTGTAGTTATGCCTCGGGACCGGTGTAAAATTACAGACAGCAAGGAGCATATCTTCAGGATTTTTCCCTTTTCTGATAAAGCTTACAATGCTATCTTCCCAATTGTGAAAATCTATCCATTGAAATCCTTCGGGATGAAAATCTGTCTCATGAAGAGCTGGCTCTGTTCTATAGAGATGATTCAGATCTTTCACCCAATGCTGTACCCCCCGGTGGAAATGATAATCGAGAACATGCCATTCGAGACTTTCATCATGATTCCACTCCTTCCATTGTGCAATCTCCCCACCCATAAAGATGAGCTTTTTCCCCGGGTGCCCGTACATATACCCGAACAGTAGTCTCAGGTTTGCATATTTCTGCCATTCATCTCCGGACATCTTGCCAAACAGGGAACCTTTGCCGTGGACAACCTCATCATGAGAGAGTGGGAGTACAAAATTTTCGGTAAAGGCATACCAGATGCTGAAGGTAAGCTGGTTATGATGATACTTTCTGAATACCGGATCCTGAGAAAAATAATCAAGAGTATCGTGCATCCATCCCATATTCCATTTCATGCCGAAGCCCAACCCGCCCACGTAGGCTGGTCTTGAAACCATAGGCCATGCTGTTGATTCCTCTGCAGCGGTCTGGACATCAGGATAGTTTGCATACACCATCTCATTGAATCTTTTCAGGAAATGGATGGCATCGATATTTTCCTTGCTCCCATATTCATTCGGTATCCATTCTCCATCTTTCCTTCCATAATCAAGGTACAGCATGGAAGCGACTGCATCTACCCGGAGGCCGTCGGCATGGTACTTATTGAGCCAGAACAGCGCACTGCTGATGAGAAAGTTCCTTACCTCATTTCTTCCATAATTAAAAATATAGCTGTTCCAGTCAGGATGAAATCCCTTTTTCGGGTCGGAATGCTCATAGAGATGTGTCCCGTCGAAAAATACAAGACCATGGATGTCGTCCGGGAAATGTGATGGCACCCAGTCTAAAATAACGCCAATCCCGTTTTGATGGAGATAATCAATCAGGTACATGAAATCCTGCGGAGTTCCATACCTGCTCGAAGGTGCAAAATACCCGACTGTCTGATAGCCCCATGATCCATAAAAAGGGTGTTCCATGATCGGGAGAAATTCCACATGGGTAAATCCCATCTCTTTCACGTAATCTCGCAAGATAATGGGCTGACTCACGATAGGTAAGAGGTCTGTTGCCTTCTTCAGGAACACGTCTCCATGAACCAAAGTGAACTTCATAAATAGAGATCGGCGCATCCAGAGCATTACGCGTATGTCTTTCGTGCATCCATTCGCGGTCATTCCAGGTATAGTCTAAATCCCATATTATTGAGGCGGTCTCCGGAGGAGCCTGAAAGTAAAGAGCAAGGGGATCAGCCTTGTCTGACCTGTAGTTGTTGTATTGCGATGAAATATGGTACTTGTACGCAGTTCCTGGTCCGATGCCTGGAATAAATCCTTCCCAGATTCCTGATTCGTCTTCTCTCGGCCGCAATTGATGCGATGCATTGTTCCAATTATTAAAATCACCCATTACCGAAACCTTTTGTGCGTTTGGTGCCCATACGCTGAACAAAGTACCTTTCCTGCGATCAATTTTCATTTGATGGGCACCAAGCTTCTCATATAAGGTAAAATGATTTCCTTCTTTAAAGAGATATATATCCTGGTCTGTTAAAAGACTGACATCGTATTTCATTTTCTTTTCTCTCATTGTCCACCTCGTCTCATGGTATCCAGAATATACAATATTCCCTTTACCGGAATACCTGCCCATTCCGGACGGTTGTTTAATTCATAACCAAGTTCATAGATAGCCTTTTCCAATAAAAAACACCGAAGCAGTGTTTCCATTTCACTGTACTCTTTGGGAATAAATGGTGTGTCTTTCACGGTCTGGAAATATGAATTGAAAAAAATGCTGCTAACACATTCACACCAGATGTTTGCCCATGGCTCCAGGAAGGTTACATCCTCAAGCCTCACCGAAGCGCTCTTCAGCAGGACATGATAAACAGCGTAGTGGAAAGAGCGCATCATTCCGGCTGTGTCCCGCAAAGGAGATTTCTTCAGCCTCCGCTCACTCAGAGGACGTGCGGGTTCTCCCTCAAAATCAATGATCACAAAGTCGTTCCCCGTAAACAGAACCTGTCCAAGGTGATAGTCGCCATGAAAACGCGCTCTCATGGCTGATATTTTGGTCGCCAAAATTGCCTCAAATACCGAAAAGATTTCCTGTTTTCGGTTGATGAGTACATTTGCTTCATCCGTCACAGTTTCAGGAATCTTTTTTAGGTTCTCCTGGAGCAGTTGCATATTTCTCACCGTGCGATTTCTCATGGATTGATAGATTGACCTTTGGTACAGCAGGGAAAAAGCCTCCGGAGAAAAACCCTGGTCTCTGGCATTGTAAATCAAAGCAAGATGCATTTCCCCGGTCCTTTTTCCGAGAAGTGAGATCATCTCGAGATAGAATCTACCGATCAATTCCTGAAGCAGCGGTGTGACATCAGAAACTGAGAGACCGAAGAGAGAAGACTCAAGAAGAGGGATTTCCGGAATTTCTGACTTTGTTGACAGGACCCGTTCATAGAAGTGGCTGACATGATCAAGGGAAAATTGCCATGCATCACCCTGATTCTGCACAAAACCCTGGAGATGCCCGATCGTAACCGGGAGAGCATTACCCGGACTTCTGTATTCAATCAGACCTGCAAACGGTGGGGCATGCGGAAAACGGGCGCTTTCTGTCAGAAAACGTGCTATCTCAATATCGGGATTGACGCCTCTGTCTAACCTGCGGAATAGTTTTAGGAAGAACGTATTGTCGTAGATAAAAGATGTGTTGCTCTGCTCAACTTTGAGCAACTGCGATGCAAGGGGAAGTTCTTTCCCTCCGAGAATCCTTTTAAACTGTTTCCCCTGATGGCCAACGATTTCGCCGCTTCCCCCTTTCAGAACCTTCCTCTTCGAGATAAGAGCGAGAAGTTCTCTTTGAAAATCATTATTATATATGCTGTCATACAGAAGCCCTTCTCCGCTTTTCGTCTTGATGCGTGAGATTATTTCAAAGGGTTTCTCCTCCATGATCCTCCGGGCCTGATCATCAGTACAAAAAGATACAGGAAGGAGGTACGTCTCAGATACCCCTTCTGTATAGCCTGCCTCAAGAAAAAGTATCTGGGTCTCTGAGGAATTTCGTCCTACTGGAATATGCTCCCGTATCTGAATTTTCTGAAGTCTCCGCGCTTTCCCTGCAAACCATCTGCTCTCCGAAATATACAGCGGTAAAACATCCTTTTCTAAGGTCTCCTTTGTTTTTCCCTCAAAAACTCTCTCCCAGCTTCCGTCCACACTCAATTCAGGGATAACGGTAAAAAAGTCTCCTATTCGTAATGGCTCCTCCTGTCTTTTCAGGACGAACCAAAAGTAGTCATAGAAGCCGAGGGTTAAGATATACGGTGATTCCTTAATAGCAGGAAATCTGTTCTGGCTGAATGCTTCCTCAGGAACAAAGCCTGCGTAGTCTGAGAGTTCAAGTGCTGCAACCTGAGAGAATCTGGACAGGTTTACCACAACAAGGACTCGTTCGTCCTGATACTCACGGATAAAGGAGAGGACCTTCGAATTATCTGACGGGATAAACCTTATGCTACCTCTGCCGAAAGCCAGAAGCCGTTTACGCATCGCAATGACCCTCCTCATCCACCAGAGGAGTGAAGATGTATTCATCTCCTCGTTCTCAACATTGAGAGCTTCATAATGATATTCAGGGTCTATGATGACAGGGAGGTAGAGTTTCTGTGGATTGGCCTTCGAAAACCCGGCGTTCCGGTCAGAACTCCACTGCATCGGTGTTCTCACACCGTTCCGGTCACCGAGGTAATAGTTGTCACCCATGCCTATTTCATCTCCATAATAAATGATGGGAGTGCCGGGAAGAGAAAAGAGGAGGATGTTCATCAACTCAATTCTCCTTCGGTTGTTTCTAATAAGCGGAGCAAGCCTTCGCCTGATACCAAGGTTTATTCTCGCTTGCGGGTCCTTGGCATAGACCCTGTACATATAGTCTCTCTCCTCATCAGTAACCATTTCGAGCGTGAGTTCATCGTGGTTTCTCAGAAACATCGCCCACTGGCACATGAAGGGGATATCGGGTGTCTGTCCGAGAATATCGATGATAGGGAACCGATCCTCCATTTGAATCGCCATGAATATTCTTGGCATGACAGGAAAATGAAAAGCCATATGACATTCATCACCTTTGCCAAAATAGGCCGCAGCATCCTCAGGCCATTGATTCGCCTCGGCGAGTAACATCCTGTTCCTGAATTTTTTGTCGACATGTGATCGCAAGTTTTTCAAAAACTGATGTGTTTCAGGAAGATTCTCACAATTGGTCCCTTCTCGCTCATATAGGTAAGGCACAGCATCAAGTCTAAGACCATCAACCCCCATTTCAAGCCAAAAATCAAGAGTGCGGATCATGGCCTTTTGCACATGCGGGTTGTCAAAATTCAGATCGGGCTGATGTGCATAGAATCGATGCCAGTAATAGGCCTTAGCAACAGGGTCCCATGTCCAGTTGGAGGGTTCGAAATCAAGGAAGATAATCCGTGCATCTTTGTAGCGCTCAGGCGTATCACTCCATACATAAAAATCTCGCCAGACAGAACCGGCCTTTGCGGTTCTTGACCGCTGAAACCATTCGTGCTGGTCCGAGGTATGATTGAGAACGAGCTCGGTGATCACTTTAATCCCTCTTCGATGAGCCTCTCGCAAAAATTCCCTGAAATCGCGAAGTGTTCCGTAATCGGAATTAATATTGTAGTAATTTGCAATGTCATAACCGTCATCCTTTAGGGGGGAAGGATAAAAAGGTAAAAGCCATATGGCGCTAATCCCCAGATTTTCGAGGTAGTCAAGTTTCGCGATGAGTCCACGGAAATCACCCATGCCATCATCGTTCCTGTCAAAGAAAGCCCGCACATGAAGCTGATAGATCGTGGCGTCTTTATACCAAAATGGATTTTCATCATCAAAAAAAATCTTTCCCTTAGGCATGAAGGATTTCCTCACATGAAATAATCAAAATCTGCCTCTTTTTTCAGCTTCCTTCTGATCCTGAATATATGGGCAGGGGAAATATGCGGATTAATCTCGACGTAGTTTCGCTCACCCTGCCAAATATATTTTTCCTCACCCAGTAAATCATGCACCATATACGGCTGATGAGGATCGATACCGAAATCATGGATGGGAATTTTCACCCATCCAGAGTGTTTGTGAAACGGGTCAATATTGACAACAACAAGAATGATATTTGAGAGATCATCGGAGACCTTCCCAAAACAGATCAGATTATCGTTATCAACATCATAAAACGTGATGTTAAACGTCATCTGCAGGGCAGAGTTTTCCTTCCGGATCCTGTTCACCCGTGCTATGAAATCCCTGATGGTTCCCTCTCTGTTGCGGTCCCACAGTTTTATCTCGTATTTTTCGGAATTGAGATATTCCTCTTTACCGGGAACTGCTTCGTTCTCGATCATTTCAAAGGCCGGGCCGTAGATGCCGTAATTTGACGAGAGCGTGGCAGCCAGCACGAGTCTCATCATGAAAGCATTCCTGCCCCCAAACTGGAGATGTTCAGGCAGGATATCGGGGGTATTCGGCCAGAAATTCGGCCTGAAGTATTCCCTGACGCCGGTCATTGACACTTCCTGAATATACTGGATCAGTTCCTGTTTCGTGTTTCTCCAGGTGAAATAGGTGTATGACTGTGTGAATCCGAGCTTTGCAAGGCGGTACATTACCTTTGGTCTCGTAAATGCCTCCGAGAGAAAAATGAGATCGGGATATGCAGTTTTCAGTTCCCCGATAAGCCATTGCCAGAAGGCAAACGGCTTGGTATGAGGATTGTCCACCCTGAATATCCGTATGTCCTTTTCAATCCAGAAGAGGACAATGCTTTTCAGTTCCTCCCACAATCCGAACCACTGTTCTGTCTCAAAATTCAGCGGGATGATGTCTTCATATTTCTTGGGTGGATTTTCCGCGTATTGAACCGTGCCGTCAGGACGCCACCGAAACCATTCAGGATGCTCTTTGACATAGGGATGGTCGGGCGAGCACTGCAGTGCAAGATCCATCGCAACTTCAATGCCGAACTCCCGTGCTTTTGCGATGAATCTCTGAAAATCCTTTACGGTGCCGAGGGCAGGATGCACAGCCTTGTGTCCTCCTTTGTCTGAGCCGATCGCCCACGGGCTTCCGACATGGTCTGATCCGGAAACGAGGGTGTTGTTTTTTCCTTTTCTTATTGTCTCGCCTATCGGATGAATCGGCGGAACATAGAGAACATCGAACCCCATTTCTGCAACTTCGGGAAGGAGTGCCTCACAATCACGGAATGTCCCATGTTGTCCGTCATGCGAACAGGATCGGGGAAATATTTCATACCATGCGCTGAAAAGCGCCTTTGGTCTGTCTACAACGACCCTGAGTTCTTTCCCGTACCGAGACGCAAGGCGCCTGTCAGCGTATTGGTCAATCAGGTCACCGAGATCCGGATCCGATGCCGCCGCGACAAGTGCTGCGTTATCAGTCCCCCCTTTGAAAAGACTGGCATAGGAAAGGAGTCTTTTGCGATCAGGCTTGCGGGATGCTCTGTCAGCAATGCTCTCGATAATCGCAGCCCCTATGACAAGATCCACTGCTATGTCCTGGCCCGAATCGAATCTCTTTTTCAGGTCTAGTTGCCAGGTTCTAAAATGGTCGACCCATCCCTGCACTGTGTAGGAATAGATACCGGTTTCCCCGACACGGAACTCACCTCTCCAGCGGTCGTTTCCGATAAACCTCATTGGGACTTCGTTCCATGTGTGCTCCTGCCAACGCTGAAAGAGAAGAGTTGCTGAGACAGCATCATGCCCGTCGGCATAGATATCGGCTTCCACAACGACGTTCTCTCCGACCACTCTTTTGATCGGGAACGTCCCGCAATCAATCTCTGGTTTTACGTTCTCGATGATAATTCTTTTTCTGCCTTCACCCATATCCACGATTTTCCCTCCTGCGCCTGACATGCAAAAAAACGGGGGCGAAAGTTGATTGGTCAGGGTCCAGTCTTTGAAAAACCGAGTGAATTTCCCCGTATTTCTCCCTGATTAAACAGATTATTATAACCCTATTATTGATTAAATGTGGTTATAATATAGCATAAATGTAGTCATGCTGCAACACCTCAAAAAGACGAAAATATTCTCTTAAATTCAATATTTTCAGCGGCCAATATATATGCAATACCGTGAAGGTCTTCAGTCTTACTGAAAATATTTTTCAGGTATAGACCGTATGACTCATCGGTCTCATCAACAGCGGGAGGGCGCAAGCCCATAAAAACAAAGTTTGCATCCTTTGAATGTTCCCGAATCGTGCTGAAAATTTCACTGCTGCCGTCAAAAACGATTTCGACATCGGCCCCTATCCTGCCCTGTTCCACAAATGCACGGAGCCCCTTTTCGGTGTCATGACGGGAATCCTCCGAAAAAATAATGTGCTTCAGGGTAAGTCTTGAATCTTTCCACAGAGGGCTTGTATGGAGGAGATATGCAAATGAGAGAAGAAGTCCCGCATTGTCGCCCTTTTGTCCCCACCATACATCAATTCTTCCTGACCGGCCATTTGGTTCCTGTATCTGGTTTTCCTTCATAATCACGACATTCCGTTTGTTCTCATGTATCATTTGAATGAGTTCCGCGAACTTGACAAGATTATCATCATCTGCCGTTTCTCCTATCAGAACGGTATTCGGTTCAATCGGTCCAAAACCATAACCTTTGATCAACTCCGAAATGCCGCTCATGACATCACCGGACGGGTACACTTTGACCATGGCCGTTATTTTTCTCTCTTCAAGATAATTGCGGATTGTTTCTTCCATATTCTCTTTTCTCTCATTCGAGATATGCTTGTCGGATAGGACTGCGGCGACTGTCAATAACCCATACCCGTGAGAAAAGGCATTGGCTATTTCTATCAGGTACCAGCGTGCTGTAGGCGATCCGCTTAACACGAGGATGTTAGGCCTCCATGTCTCGATATTCGGCTTTTTTGAGGAGAGCCGATAGAGTCCAAATTGTATCAGGAGCATGAGGATGCCGTATTTCATATCTCCCCACCGTGTCTTTAGACGTCTGCGCTTTGTCAATGTGTATATCCCTATTGCAATAAAAATTGCAACAAATGTGGCACCAGGATTTATCATGAACATACAGGCAAAGCATCCAAAGGCCCCGGCAAAGGAAAACCCCCAATGCAACCGGAATGTTGGACGCCACGACGGACTGTTAATGAGTCTCCCAAAACCTGCGGAGAGATTCAGCAAACCGTAGGTTGTAAGGAAAAACATGGAAAGGACGGAAGCAATGATATTCAGATCACCAGCGAGAATACCGGTTAGCGCAATCAAAAACGATATCATAACTGCGATTCTGGGTTCCTGGTTTTTCCCGGATCCGTATCCAAGAAAACGAAAAACAATGCCATCCTTTGCCATTGCCTGCAGAGTGCGCGGCGCGCTTAAGAGGGATGCCAGCGCACTTGAAAGTGCGGCCCCCCAGAGTCCGGCAAGAATAAAAAAACCCCATCGTGCAACTTTAAACATGATGAGATAATCTATGAGAAAAATTCTATGATCGGTAATATATTTGACAAAAAAGATCGGGATGGCCATATAGATGGCATAGCTGCAGGCGACAGAAGCGAGCGTCCCCCATGGAATTGCTTTCTCAGGGTTCTTTAAATCTCCTGACATTGACAAACCGGAGAGGATTCCTGTGACGGCGGGAAAGAATATTGCAAATACTGTCCAGAATTTCGCCTTGTCAGGCACAATAATATCGGAAGAAATCGGCGGAATCCTCTCCCCGGACCCTGCAAAAAATGATATGAGTGATAATGCTATGAGGGCAAGGATGATGTATTGGGTTTTCAAGGCAATATCCGTTGATTTGAGGCTTATGATTGTCAGGACTGCGAGAGTTACAATCCCTATCAATTTTATATTGATGTCAGCGTAGGGTATGATTTGAATTACTGATTCGGCGAAACCGATAGCATAAAACGATATCCCCAGGGTTTGTGCCATATATAAAGGCAGGCCAATTGAAGCACCAGCTTCGATGCCGAGGGCCCTCGAAATAATATAGTAGGCTCCTCCGGTTTTGACTTTCATATTGGTTGCCAATGTCGAAACAGACAACCCCGTCAAGAAGGTAAGCGCTGTTGAAATGGTGACTATGACAAGCGTGGGGACTAATCCTACGTTTCCAAGCACCCATCCAAAACGGAGATACATAATGACGCCAAGGATCGTGAGAATATTCGGGGTAAACACCCCTTTGAAAGTCCCAAATTGATAGCCCACTTTTTCAGCTTCAGGCATTTTTTCTTCCCTTTTGATACGGCTGTTTCAGGATTGCTGTGATACTCTTCTCAACGCATAACTAATCTTTTGAGTATATGCGTTCATGAGGATAGTTGCAACCACTCTTGACGGGATGGAAGGATAGACGGTCTTAGACTGGATATGTCAAAATACGAACTGTCATCTTCCGGTAATCTTTCTTATTACTTTCAGGTAATTCTCAAGGTCACTTTGCGAAATATGTTTATCCGAATCCTGTTTATTCAACTCAAGCGCTTTCTGAAAAGCTTCCTCGGACTTTAATAATTTCCCCGTCATGGCCGACCAATAGCCGCACTGGAAGTAATTGTACTGCGCTGATTGAAGCACCTCGTCACCTGCAATGACCTGGATATCTGGGTCTTTGCAGGCAATAAGAGCCTCCAGTTCAGTATCGGTGGACTCCCGTAAATCAAATATTTTCCATTGACCGGAAACTGTATCTTTATATGAAATCAAGAGATATTTCTTATTCTTTGGATTTCCTGTTTCGGTTATTTGAGTTATCTGTAGCAATTTCTGATACCCTTCAATATGAGGGTTATCAGTTGAAAACATCCTGTCAGCCGTTGTCGAGATCTCTGAACATAATGGATATTGCTTGTCAGTAAACCAGGCGTTCTTTGATATCATATCCTTACCTTCCGGCGTATAGCCGAGTTTGATTCCATCGAGAAAAGTATCGGCTGATTGTACAGCTGAGGAGTCGACTTGCCCAAAGCACCATGACGGGAAAAGAAACACGAATACTATGAAAGTCATTCTCTGCATCCTGGCCCCCTTGTTTGTTATGTCCCGTTTATTGCGGATTCTCTTCTGACGCTGCCGGTATTGAGCAGCAAGTAACGCCTACGGATCAACTAACCGTGGGCTGTTCATACGGCAAAGAGAAATGCGTTTGTAAGAAAAACCAACTTCCGCTGATGTTTCTTAGCACAGCCGTAAATCCGCTTGCGACGTTTACACGCTCACTACCTTTCATAGCGGTCAGGTATCTCTCTGCTGCAAGAGTTACAATATCTCCCTCAATAAGGAGAGATAAGGTTTTACATTCAACTGATGTAATCTCACCGAATGCTGATAACTCTCTTTGGTATGCTTCCTGTATGGCTGCATATCCAATAAAATGCTGCCCCTTTCCGGCACCGAGCATTATGATGTCAGGATCATTGGAATACAATGCCATAATACCTTTTACATCCTTTTTCTGGTATAAGACATTATATGCCGTTATATGTGTCTGAATTTCCTTTTTGATCCGTGCATTCCTGGGTGCAGCCAGATTACCGGGGAATGCCATCAGCCCGGCAAGAAGCATGGCAATCACTGCAATTAGAATAACGATCTTTTTTTTCTTAGTACCGTAAAATTTTTCAGCTGCTATAAGGTCCCGCATGCATATCCTTTGTATATATAAGGCCTTTCACTATACGGTCAACGAATCCAGAGATAATTTTTGTGAATCCATCCAACAGAATTCCACTCATCCCTGACCTTCACCCATGCACCCTGTTTCTGGATAATTCTGAAGGTATCATACCGACGTGCCGGTTCCGAAGAAACTTTTCTATATTTTGTTCCGGGTCCTTTCCGCACATTCACGATCTGCGATTTCACAACAGCGCACTGGTATTTACCGGCCACCAGAGTTTTATATATCCAGCCGATATCTCCGTCTACATCACGCACTGCATACCAGTCACCCGAAAGGGATGTTCCAACTTTCTGAAGAGGCATGAACCGATATGCTTGCCATATTATCTCATATTCTTTTCCGGGACCGCTCCGAATATTCGCTTCAGCTGCCTTTATACATAAAGCGCAAGAATCGTGAACCAGGGAAACCACCAGGATACCGATAACATATACTGTTATGAACATACATTTCATGCTGCGCCTCCCTTCTTTGTTGTCTTTTCGATGCATATAGGCCACGGGACACCAATTGTTCGAGTGCGTCACCTGTGATGAAATTCAAGACCACCGCAGACACCCTTAAGCATCTGCGTTTCAGAGAGCATGAGAAAAAGCGAAATTCCGTATTCCAGGAACTGATGACAACCTCATTTTTTGTGAAAGAAAATCTCTGTTATACTGATTGAAAAGGGAAGAAAGACATCGGGGGAGGAGAAATATCAAACCCCCAGAATCTGATTGCCCGATAATAATACGTATTTGTTTCCATCTTTTTTTTTATCAAAGTCGTTCATTTTTGTCAAATAGGCACACTGGCGAAGTGCATGTTTTTCACGGGAGGTCAGAGAAAAATTATTATAACCTTTCTCCTGAATCTGCATCAAAAACGAGCATTTTCCCGACAGGAATGTTCATAAAAGCCTTCCTGCCCGCTTTCAGGTGACTGGCCACTGCAGATTTTCCTTTTACCCTCGTGATGTGCCATTGCACATCGGACCAGTTATATGAACCAGCCGGCTCAATGATCCTGACAGTAACCTCAACGGAATCTTCCGTCTTCTCATGCGAAACTGTAATGTCCTCTGGCCTCACCCCCGCGATCACCCGATTGCCGGAAGGAAGGCGCCCTACCTGAGGAGAAAGAATCAATCCGTTTAACTCTATCCGAAATGGATCTGTTCCAGCCACAGTTCCATGTATAAAATTCATTGGCGGTATTCCGATAAATCCTCCAACAAAAGTATTTTCCGGTTTTGTATACACCTGGTATGGCGACCCGGTCTGCTGAATTGCTCCTTCATAGATGACAGCGATTCTGTCCGAAAGACTCATGGCCTCTTCCTGATCATGCGTCACGTAGACAGTTGTTATCCGCAGTTCCTGATGAAGTCTCTTCAGTTCGGCCCTCATATCGATTCTCAGCCTCGCATCGAGATTCGACAGGGGCTCGTCCATCAGAAAAACCTTCGGCTTTCTGATAATGGCCCTTCCCAGCGCTACCCTCTGCCTCTGTCCTCCGGATAATTCTTTCGGCTTTCTGCCGAGCAGGTCAGCAAGGCCAAGGAGTTGGGCAACGCGCTTGACATCACTGTCGATCGTCTGTCTTCTAACCCTTTTCATCCGGAGAGGGAACGCAATGTTTTCATATACCGTCATATGCGGATAGAGAGCATAGCTCTGAAAGACCATCGCTACGTCTCGTTCACGCGGCGTAAGCGTATTGACAAAGATATCGTCAAAATATATTTTCCCATCGGTTACATCTTCAAGGCCTGCTATCATATTGAGTAACGTTGATTTGCCGCAGCCGCTCGGACCAACAAACGTAAAAAACTCCCCGTCAGAAATTATAAGATCAAATTGCCTGAAGACCACGGAATTTCTAAAAGACTTCTCCACCCGCTCTAATCTTATTTCAGCCATGCATCATCCTTTTACAGCGCCTGAAGTAAGTCCCTCGGTAATCCTTCTCTGGAAAACAAATACGAGGATCACGAGCGGGATCGTTACTATTATTGACGCCGCTGCAATATCGCCCCAGGGTATTTCATGAAGACCGGGGAATAATGCCACTGCTACCGGGATTGTCCGGGAGGCCGTGGTAGAAGTAAATGTCAAGGCAAAGAGAAATTCATTCCACGAGAATATAAACACAAGAATAGCTGTGGTAAGAAAAGCAGGCGCTGATAAGGGAAGTATTATTCGATAGAATGACTGGAAAGAGGTACACCCATCAATCCGTGACGAGAGATATATTTCATCGGGTATCTCTTTAAAGAAATTCGTGAGAATCCAGACCGACAGGGGTAAGGAAAATGTTGTGTACGTGATGATGAGCGCCCACCAGGTATCCCGGAGACCGAGGGCACGAATGATTATGAAAAGAGGACTTACCGTTGCTATGGGCGGAAACATTGAGACCGAGAGGATAAAGCCGAGAATTAGTGACTTATACCTGATTTTTAGCTTTGCAAGTCCAAAAGCGCAGAGAGATCCGATCATAAGGGAAAAGAGAGTCGTTGAAGCTGCAACGATAGCGCTATTGAGGATAATTCGTAAAAACGGGTGCCCCTTGAAAATCGATATATAGTGAATCACGGTCGGGGAATCGGTAAGAAGCGGTGGAATCCTTGTCAGTTCAGAATCCGGCTTCAGACTCGTAATGAACTGCCAGATAAGCGGGCCTGCACAGTAAGTGCATACCAAAAGCAACAACAGATAAAAACCGGCTCTCTTCATGCTTTCTTATCCCTGCTTAGAAGGTTTACATAGACAATACTCATAACCCCCACACATAAAAAAACAACAACTGAAAGTGTAGATCCGTACCCAAACTGGAGCGTTTGGAACAGCACCTTGTATGCATACACAGAAAGAGTTTCCGTTGTATTTGCAGGTCCTCCGCCGGTGAGCACATAAATCGCATCAAAGACCCTGAAAGCATCGAGTGTTCTGAAGAGAAGAACAATCAGGATGGCCGGCTTCAAAAGTGGCAACATAATCTTTCTGAAGATCTGCCAGTTCCCGGCGCCATCCACCCGCGCAGCCCGATAGACTTCCCCCGGGATGATCTGGAGCCCCGCAATGAGAAGGATTGCGACAAAAGGGGTTGTTTTCCACACATCCATAAGAATTGCTGCGTTGAGCGCCCAGAAAGGACTTCCGAGCCAGTTTATCTTGACGCCGAGCACATAATTCAAAATGCCGAAATCTGTGTTATACATCCACTCCCACATCCGTGCAGAAACAACTGTTGGGATTGCCCAAGGGATAAGTATCACCGCTCTTGCAAGTCCTTTTCCTCGAAAAGTTCTGTTGAGGAGTATGGCGAAGCAAAGACCGAGCAATAGTTCCAGTGATACAGAAACGCCGGTGAAGTAGAGCGTGTTTTTCAGTGCGTTCCAGAACCTGTCATCTCTCAGGAGGAACTGATAATTCTCAAAGCCGATAAAGCGCGAGATGTGAAATATTAACAGTTTTCGGTGCGTGCTTAAATAGATAACATAGAGTATTGGGTATAAGGTGATAACTGACAGGAGCGCAAGCGCTGGAACAACAAACCTGTTTCCTCCTTCCCGTTTCATCGTTCTCCTGACTTTAGTATATGTTCGATCTGTTTTCGGGCTGAAATCAATGCCATCTCAGGAGTCTTGATACCGGCAAGTGCTGCGCTGAACTCTGGCTGCATCACCTGCGTTATCATCATATAATAGGGAGAAACCGGTCTCGGTCTTGCATTCATAAACACATCATAAAGGCTCGCAATAAATGGCTGCTCTCTTAGCAGATCTTTATCTTTGTAAAGTGCTTTTCTCGTCGGTTTATATCCGATGCTGATGGCAAGTAATTTTTGGGCTTCGGCTGAGGTGAGGAAGCGAACCAGTTTTTCGGCTTCTTCCGGATACCGTGAAAACCTGTTTATCCCGAGCTGCCATCCGCCGAGAGTAGAAGCTGACACGCCCTCCTTGAACGAGGGAAGACGGGCCACCCCAACCTTTCCCCTGACCGGAGAACCCTGACGTTCGAAGATATTCCATGCATAAGGCCAGTTCCGCATAAAGAGAGCCTTCCCGTTCCCGAAAATGTGTCTCGTCGGTTCTTCTATCGCGGTCGTTACCAGTGCCGGTGTCACCCTGTATTTCACGATCAGGTCCCGCATAAAACCGAGTGCCTCTTCGTTTTCTGAACTGTCGATAACCACTATTGAATCATTCAGGACGTCTCCGCCGTTCCCCCAGAAATATTCGAGAACGTTACAGACCAGCCCTTCATATTGTTTGCCCTGCCAGATGAAGCCGTAAATTCCCTGTTCCTTTGATGTTATGTACTGTGCTGTGGTAATGAGACTTTGCCATGTCTTAGGGGGCTCAAAGCCATATCTTCGGAGGAGATCCTTTCGATAGTATAGGATTCCTGCATCAATATACCAAGGGATAGCATATATCTCCCTTCGAAAAGTAACCGCATTCAAAGGGCCAGGGAAAAAATCATTTTTTTTGTTTCCCCGGAGCAGATGACTGAGATTCCGCAACCATCCGGCTCTTGCGAACTCCGGAACCCAGACGACATCCATGCTGAGGACATCAAAATCAGAACTTTTTCCTTCCAGGTTAATCACATAGAATTGATGCTGCTCGTCGGTGGAAGCAGGCAGTACTTCATCTTTCACAATAATGCCAGGATTTTCATCCTCAAATTTTCTGATAAGGTGCTTAAATTGCTCCGGATCTCCGGCAATCTTTCCGTGTTTAAACACTAATACAGTTTCTTTACCTTTGCTATCACCTTTGCCTGAAGGGACACAAGAGATACAGACCATACAGAAGAAAAAGAGAATATAAAGAGCATTGTTTTTCATCAGAGTTAATGTTCTTTTGAACTAAGCGAAGCCTTATGGTAGGCTGCGATGATATTTTCACGGGTAATGAGACCTACTAAAAGGTTCGGGTTCTCCCGTTCAACAACCGGGATTCTTCCCACATTCTTTTCTCCCAATTTCTGCAGCGCTGTTTTTAAATTGTCACTTGGGTAGCAGGTGGAGATTTCTTTGGTTATGATCTCTTTGATAGGCATATCCATCTTCCCTTCGGACATAGCTTCGAAAATGTCCTTGGTCGTAACCATACCGACCAGATTGCCCTCTTGGTTCAGAACGGGAAATCCCCTGTGACGGTAGGAGGCATCCGATTGGATACTCATTTCA
The DNA here is from genome assembly GCA_963715195.1 of Thermodesulfovibrionales bacterium. Classification (GTDB taxonomy): domain Bacteria; phylum Nitrospirota; class Thermodesulfovibrionia; order Thermodesulfovibrionales; family SM23-35; genus JALHSV01. The sequence continues at coordinate 217,101 of CAVQRT010000003.1, forward strand.
GCATCGTGTACTGTAACAGTTTCTTGAAACGTCACCACCTGCCTGACCATGGCATCAGAAACTGTTATCGAACTCATGATGTCAGATTTCCTCAATTCATGGACATCAATTCCTCTCCTTGTTAGTTTTAATGTGTAGATTGATTCTTTCGAGAATTTTCTGACAACGACTGTAGAGATGATACAGGTAATCATAAGCGGTAAAATGATCAGATAATTCCCTGTCATTTCAAACAGAATGAGGATAGCTGATATCGGGGCATGGGAGGCACCAGAAAAAACTGCCCCCATTCCAACCAAAGCACACGCTCCGCTTGGGATAGCTATCGATGGCACTATCATTTGAGTTAATTTGCCATACGCCTCTCCAAGCATTGCACCGATAAACAGAGCCGGGGCAAAAACTCCACCAGAGCCCCCTGAACCAAGGGTTACCGAGGTTGCGAGAATTTTTATGAAAACAAGTGCGGTGACAAGGACAATTCCAACCTCCCCGTACAAGGCGAGTTCAATGGTGTCATATCCCACACCGAAAATCTGGGGGAAATACAAGCCTATCAGACCGACCCCGATCCCTCCAATTGCAGGTTTCAGGTATTCGGGGATCCTCCATGCATTGAAAATGTCTTCACTTTTATAAACAGACTTTATGTACAAAAGAGACACGGAAGCGGCGATAAATCCGAAAAGAAAGTAAAGGGGGATTTCCCAGATACTTTCCAGTGTGTAGGAAGGAACCATGAACGCAGGATAATCTCCCAGGAATGATCTTGATATGACCGTTGCGGTAACAGAGGACAGAACAACTGCAGAGAAAAACTTGAGACCATATTCACCAAGGATAACTTCAAGGGCAAAAAATATTCCGGCCAGTGGTGCATTAAATGTAGCAGCGATTCCTCCGGCAGCACCGCAGGCCACTAAAATTTTTATCTTTTCCTCTGAGAGCCGAAAGAACTGTCCCAGACTCGATCCCAGCGTGGAACCGATCTGAACGATGGGACCTTCCCTCCCCACCGATCCACCAGATCCAATGCAGATCGATGAAGCCAACGTTTTTATGAGGGCCACCCTCGGTCGTATTCTTCCTCCGGCGGAGGCGACTGCAAGCATCACTTCCGGCACACCGTGTCCCTTAGCTTCCCGGGCCAGGAAATAGACGAGTGGACCCACAATGAGGCCGCCTATTGCCGGAACGAGGATCACATAATAGGACCCCATGAAATAAAGGATATCGCTGCTCTTTTCGAAGAAAAGAACCCTGAAACTATTGATGAGCCAGCGAAAAAAGATTGCACCAAAACCCGAACATACGCCGACGGCAATCGAAAAAAATAAGAGAAAAGATGTTTCAGAGTGCCTGATATAGAGGAGAACAGGCTGAGTCTTTTTTTGTATTTGGGATTTCCACCAGGCATTCATTTGGTAGGCATTCTTACAATTCAAAAACTGTTTTTCCGCTATTCTCCAGTGCGAACCATATCAGAAGATACTCCTTAATTTGCCGTGTTATCAGAAAATTTTTTCTCACGTATTCTTTGCCCTGTTGTCCCATTCTTTTTGCCATTTCGGGATTGTTCATGATCTGGCGTATCCTGAAGGCAGCGCCTTCGACGGAATGTACCAGGAATCCGGTAACACCATGCATTATTTGAAGCGGAATCCCACCTACATTGCCGCCAATAACCGGCTTGCCTTTCCACATGGCTTCCGAAACCGTAAGACCAAACCCTTCCTTGAGAGATTTCTGCATGACAACTGTTGCGCTTCTCTGCAGGGCATTAATATCCTTATCGCTAAACGGCGGCAGGAGGAGGATATGTATGTCCGGATCATTTGCCGCGTATTCCCGCACCTCGTTTAAAACTGTCTCCCCTTCGGGATCATCGGCAGCTGGGCTTCCTGCAAGGACAAGAATGCAGTCATTGTATTTTTTGACAATCCGGTATGCCTTCATGACACCAATCGGATCCTTGAACCTGTCGAATCGTGAAACCTGAAGGATCATCGGTCTGTCAATGGATATTCCGAACTTCTGAACCGTCTTCCGGATCTCCTCCTCCGACAGATCCCTGTTCTTTTCACTGATCGGATCTATTGAGGGAGAGACAATGAACTCATCAATAGGGAGTGCCCGTGCGAACTTGGCAACGGAAAAAATCGCTGCATCATACTTCTCACAGTACCGGGTGAGGTAATCGCATACTTCCTTTACCGGATTGGATACGTCGATATGGCAACGCCATATCCATGAGCCCGTTTTCTTAAATTCGATGAGCGCCGAAGGCTGTGGATCGTGAACCAAAATCGCATCTGCATCCAGATTAATCTTTTCTGCATTTTTTCTGTTTACTTCCCGATGATACTCCCACATCTCGGGGGTAATATCTTCGGGATTTCCCTGAAGGGCGTTGTGCATCTTCTTGGTAATATCGAAAAACTGAGCGTCTCCCTCGATAACTTCCCACCGCGCCTGTATGCCGAGTTCCTCCAGAACCGGAATCAACCGCTGCAAAATCTCCGCAACACCCCCTCCTTCACGGGTTGAGTTTATGTGGAGAAAGGATTTTTTATGGAGCCTTTCTCCCAGCATCTGAAGGAGGGTGAGGTCACTCTTGGGAGATATGCCTATATACTCGTTAAACACCTGTCAATGACCTCCATATCCCGTTTCACTTCTTGTTCTACTTCTTCAATAATGTGTTTTTGTATGTCTTCCAGAGAGTGCATGAAGGGATCAATTGCGCGTATTCTTTCTGCAAGTTCCTTCTTGCCGAATACGTCTTCGATCCAGCGTGAAAAATCATCTACCCCCCCTCCAAGGCGGATCCTCGCCTCATAAAAATGGTAGTAGATGGATTCTGTATTGATAAATCTCATTGCGGTCAGGAACTCCGCTAAATTACGGGCTCTGATGCCCAACGGGAATATCATCGTGATCGTCTCATGGAAATAAAACTCATTGCCCTGGATCGCCTCTCGCGGTTCCGGAAACATCCTGATATATTCATCAATGACACGGACAAGTTCATTCCTCAGGTCATTGATATTCGTAAAGTCATAGGGGTCGATATTGGCAAGATGTTCTGATAGTGCACTCTCTTCAAGGCCTTCCCCTGCCCACTGTGAAAAATCGCTTGTATACTCAAGGATATGACCTTTGAGAAAATACTGATACGTATGATGGAAGATACTGTCTTCACTGACCGTACTGATTAGATGTTTTAATTCTCCAATGTTTTTCGCTCGCTTCCCTGTTGCCTTGAGTAAGCTGCTGCATTGCCTGAATTCGAAGGGTTCGATTATTTCTGCCATTCCTTCTCCTCCCTGAGGTAAACTGTCCTATGCGGGAATGGTATTTCTATGCCTTCCTGCTTGAACCTCCTAAAAATCCTCTTGCGTAGTTCATGCTGGGCAAGGTACTGATCGACAAATTCCTTCACCTGGCAGATAAGCGTAAAATCAAGGGAGCTGTCACCATACCCCGGTATGAACCTGACAAAAGGCTCTGGCTCCCCGAGAAGTCCGGGTATCTCGCCGACAGCCTTTTTTGCCTCTTCGACAAGGATCTGTTCAACCTTCTCTGGATCCGATGCATAGCTGACCCCGATGGGAATCAACAGGGACATTCTCTTTTCCGGCAGATAGTAGTTCGTCACAACACTCTGCGAAAGTTTACTGTTAGGAATAACAACAATATTGTTCGGAAGCATGCGCACCCGTGTCGTTCTCCAGGTAATATCTTCTATGTATCCTTCCTGCCCTGTTTCAAGTTTTACGAAATCTCCCATCCTGATAGATTTCTCCATGAGAATATGGATACCTGCAAACAGGTTTGCAAGGGTGTCCTGAAGAGCAAGAGCGACAGCAAGACCTCCAACGCCTAATGCTGTCAGGAGAGGTGCAATAGAAATTCCGAGTACACTCAGGATGATCAAAAATCCGATAATAATGATAACGCCTTTGAGTATTCCGTAAGCGAGCCCTGTCGTCGGGATGGGAAGATCGGATTTCTGGATATAGTTTTTGAATATCTTCCCGGTCAGATTGGCAATGGCGAGAGTAATTGACAATATTATGATGACATGAATAGCCTTGCTGAAATAAAAGACATATTTCTCATGAAGGTCAGATATTGATAATCCGGCAAAAAGTCCGATAGCAAGAATCCAGTACACTGAAGGCGTTTTCAGGGATTTTATGATAATATCATCGACCCCTGTTTCCGTTTTTTCAGCCCACGCATGGAGAACCCTGATGGCAACACCTCTGACGATGAACAGCACTACCGTGGTAACAATCAGTACCAGCGCCGGAATAAAAAATCTCTCGATGTTGATCGTCATAGCCCCTCCTTACACCGTGATGAAAATATCGTATTAAATCTTTTTATTCTTGTCTTCGCTGGCGTGAACCAGATAGGGAAGGGGAATAGAGGCAAACTGCGCATCCATCTGACTCTTAAACGTTCTGAATTCTGCGAGGAGATTCTCAGGGATCGGCTTTCCCCGAGGCATCTTTACCGAAAGGGGATTGAGTGGTTTATTGTTGATCCTGAGTTCATAGTGAAGGTGCGGCCCTGTGGCAAGTCCTGTAGATCCGACACGCCCGACGACCTGCCCCTGGTGAATCTTCTTTCCTCTCCTTATACTTTTCGATATTTGCGATAAATGACCGTAATACGTTTTCCAGCCGTTTGTATGTTTGATGATCACAAGCTTCCCGTACTGCCCTTTGTATCCAGCAAACTGAATAGTGCCTTCACCGACGGCAGAAACCGGGGTGCCCGCCGGAGCAGCATAGTCCAATCCATGATGGGGCCTCCGTATCCTCAGAATGGGATGGAAACGACCGCGGGAAAAGTATGAGCTTATTCGTCTGAAATTCAACGGCGCCTTTAGGAATGCCTTCTTCACCGATTTGCCTTCCTCATCATAATAGTCAGCCTGTCCGCCTATTTCATACCGGTATGCACGGAACGTTTCGCCTTTATTGACAAACTCAGCCGAAAGGATATCGCCATATTTTTTCAATACACCATTAAGATAGTACCCTTCAACAATGATTTTATACGTATCTCCCTCCCTGAGTTCACTGGTAAAATCGATGTCCCAGGCAAAAATATCAGAGAGTTGAAGAGCAATTATTACCTTTCCCCCATCTTCACCCAGGGAAGATATCAGGTTGTCCCTGATAAGACCGCCCATATACTGAACTCGTTTTTCGTACTCTATAGGTATTTTTTGGGCGTCAAACCCGGATTCATTCTTTGCGATGTGGAGGATGTTATCTTCATCTATCCAGTAAAAAAGGGACTCGACCTGATTACTTTCGTCAACGACAATTTTATACGTTTGACCCGGACACAGGTTTCGCAACCTGTGAACAGCAGCTGAGGCCTCTTTCAATTGAAAGAGCTCATGCATACTGAGTCCGTATTTCTTAAAAATATCAAAGAATGTTTCTCCCTTGCTGACGATGCCACAGATTTCCCGGCTATCTTTTTTTATCTGGACACAGTCCTTCTTTTCCCGAATAGTTGCATTACTGTGGATGATGATGAATATGAAAAAAACAACAGCTGCTACTAAGGGAATATGTCTCATTGGTCATCCTCCCTTACTATCAATTATTACTAGGGCACAGCATCAACCCGCAGGTATTATATCAAAAGCCTGCCCGTTTCATACCAGACAGCATTTATTCGGTTTATGAATGACGGCATATCGGTGTCTATTTCCATTTTTGCTTTCTTCAGTGATGATCTGATCTCCTCAATGATTTGCTTCTGTTCATCCTGAGCAAGCGGCGTCAATTTTGTGAAGAGCTCATCAATAACCTCAATTTCCGCCTTTGCATTCCCGATATTTTTTGCAACAACTTCCATCCGAGCTTTTAAGAGATGTCCCCTGATATCCTCCACAGCCGAATTAAATTTTATGGGTTTCAACTGCGATTGCACATCAGAGTACTTTTTATCAATGGTCTCCGCCTGTTTTTTAACGGCTTCGTCTGCCGCTGCTTTTTGCTTCTGCATGGTTTCACTCTGCACAGCGATATCTTTTTTGAGAGTATTTCCAAGGGTATCTACCTGCGCAGCAAGCGCATTGAGTGTTTTAATAATTTTCCCCGCATCCGCGGTCGGCTCAAGAGGAGCCACTTTTGATTCATCCTCTATCGTTTGAAGCCGCTGCTTTATATCCTGCACATCCTCTTTCAGCCCTGACAGGTGCTTATCCATTAGCACCGGAAAGCCCAAAACCCCGGCCACTGCAAGAACAACAACCGCGATGACTGCTATGATTGCTCCCTTCATGGTTTCCCTCCTTGTGTGTTATTTGTTATCCTCTTCGACTGCCTTTCTTATTCTGTCCAGAATATCAGGAATTGCGGACGTCACCCTGTCCCAGCTGGCGATTAACGGTACACCGAGCGGATCTTCCGTGATGATGTCTGCTGCTTTTCTTATCCCATTCGTAAATGTTTCAACTGCGAGGCTTTCCTCATGCCTGTCAAAAAAAAGATTATTAATGGCTGCGTCATCCTGATACCGTTTGAGCATATCCTGCGCTGTCCTGACATAGGTCGCCACGAGTGTTTTGAAGAACCCGTCCGAAAAGACAATACCCTCTGATGCGAGCGTCCGGAAGATGGACTTGCAGATATCGACACACATCTTGTGAAGTCCTTTCGATGCGTCTTCCGGTGAAAGCTCCTGGTGCTTGTGCTCGTAATTCTCTGCGATGTCAACCTGACAGACCCTCCTGATCGAAGTATTCCGGTAGACTTCCGCGAGAACACCCACCTCCAGACCCCAGTCACCGGGTATCCGGTTTACCCGGGCAAGATCAACATCCATTGAGAACTCTCCCGCAAGAGGATACCGGAAACTGTCGAAAAAGAGCAATATCGGGAGGTGTCCGAGGATTCTCTGCAGCGACCGTATTAACGGAGTAACGAGAAGCCTTGTCATCCTTCCGTGCAGTCTGTCCGTTACCCTGCTGTAGAAACCCTTGCAAAAGTCATAGTCGAGATTTGGATTCGTGACCGGATAGCAGAGCCGCGCGAGCAGCCCCCTGTCATACGTAAGGATGTCGCAGTCGTGCAGCGCAATTCCGTGGATATATTGTTCTGACAGGATAAAACCGTAGGCCATCCATGCAGATCTTCCTTTCCCCGGCTCGCCTATGGGAAGCTCCGCATCTTCAATTGCCCGGTATAATGCATCGATTCTTGGCCCTGTATTCCAGATGATTCTCGTCTTCTGAGGAAGAACAGAAAAAAATTCCTGTGCAGAGTGGAATTCTTCCTCTGTCGCAGGCCCGAGGGTAACAACAATTTCCTTGATGTATTTCACTCCCTGCAGTTCCCTGATAATGCCCTTCAAGGCTTCTCCGTCAAGTTCGCTGAAGAGCGACGGGAGTACAAGGGCTATCGGCCTCTCATTGGTATACCACGATAATTCCGCCTCTATCTTCTCGAGATCGATCTTGCCCAGCCTGTGGAAAGTAGCGATAACACCTGTCTGGAAAAAGTCTGCCATGTTACACCTCCTTGTCTAAAACATGCACGGCGAATGTACTTTACTGATACGCGAGGATGCGGATACCTTCGGACGCAGCAGCGTTCGAGAGCATATCGTCTGCGGATGAAAAGACAAGATGGATGTCCTTATGCTGTTTTTGTATAAGCTTCGCAGCGGACAAATGGATGGCGTCAAACCTCCTCAATCCATATTTCTGAATGAAGAGCCCTGCCTCGCGTTCATCAAAATCAACAATAGCGTAATGAAGCCAGTCATGCGAAAATCTTTTCACAACCATATCATATTGTTTTTGTGACAGGTCATTTTTTTTCAGCCGCTTGTCCAGTGAAGATATCATCTCTGTATACGCAATACGGCATGTCGACACTATTTCAGCCTGCCGGACCCATTCGCGCACGATATCCGAATATTGTTCCTCGACATACAGCTTAGCAAGACTGCTTGTTCCGAGATATAAAATCATCCTCGCTCTTCAAGAATCGTCTCGGAAAGCGGTTGCCCCTTGAGGGTGATTCCCTCAAGAACTCTTGGTTTGCCTCCCGACCAGTGGGACTTGCCTGAATCAACGAGCGACCTGATTGCTTTTCGCTCGGGTGAGATGCGGGTTATCACAGCAACTTCCCTTCCATGTTCGGTAATAATCACCTGGTCCCCTTTGCTGACCCTGTCAATGTAACTGCTCAATCGTGCCTTCAGGTCCTTAATGCCGACAGAAACCATGCAATGTATCTCCTTTGAAAATTATTTATGGTTACAATATACTATTAAAGTAGTTATAAAATCAACTGATTTCCTATGGTATGATAACCAGGCCCGGCTGCCGGCATCAGTGGGGTCTCTTCAATATCAAATGAGAGGAATAATGGACAATCAGAGGAAAATCGTATCTGCACTCTTTCGCACTGCAATTCAGTCAGTATCACCATATGAGAAAACGAAACAGGTTTGCAGCGATATCGTACGGGAGGAAATTTCAGGAATGGGCGATGCCGTGATTATCAAAGTTATCGGTTTCGGCAAAGCAGCATGTCCGATGGCAAAAGCAGCGGAGGAATGTTTGCAGCATCATATCGATCGCGGAATAATTCTCACGAAATATTCCCATTGCCGCGGATACGATTTTTTGAGGATGGATGTATACGAGGCAGGACATCCCCTGCCCGACGCAAACGGATTGCGGGGGACAGAACGCGTCATTGATATCATCAGGGGATCTGACGAACATACGCTGGTCCTCTGTCTGATATCAGGAGGCGGTTCGTCGCTGCTCGTTGCTCCGCATGACGGTATCACGCTGGACGAAAAGCAGCGTGCAACCAATCTTCTCCTGCGGGCGGGCGCGGATATACAGGAGCTGAATATCGTTCGAAAGCATCTGTCAAGGGTTAAGGGCGGAAGGCTTGCGGAAATTGCCTATCCTGCCAGAATAATTTCGCTGATTTTGTCCGACGTCATTCAGGACAGGGTTGACACCATCGCGTCAGGTCCAACCGCTCCTGATGCGTCTGTATATGACGATGCCCTTTTTGTTCTCGACAAATACGGTCTCGTGGAAAAAATACCCGATGCTGTCCGGCAAATTCTCCAGAAAGGCGCGGGGGGAATCATTCCCGAAACCCCCAAAGAAGGCGACGCCATTTTCCGGAATGTTCAGAATATCATCATCGGGAGCAATTCGATTGCGCTGCACGCTGCGCAGGAGAAGGCAAAGAATCTCGGCTTCAAGAGTGAGATTCTCTCCGGAAAAATTACCGGGGAAGCAAGGGATACCGGGGTCTGGCTGGCTTCCGTTGCACGGGAGGCGCAGAAAAATTTTGGCACACAAAATCAGAAGGGATTATGCCTGATATCAGGGGGAGAGACTACCGTTACGGTCAAAGGAAGCGGCCTGGGTGGCAGGAATACGGAACTCGCCCTCTCATTCGCGATGGCGATTGAAGGAATTCATGGTATCACCCTTCTCTCGGCGGGGACAGATGGAACCGACGGACCGACTGATGCAGCGGGCGCAATAGTGGACGGTACCACCGTACACAAGGCGACAGCATGCGGGATCGACCCTCATCGGTTCCTCGAGGATAATGATTCCTACAATTTTTTCAAAAAAACTGAAGGACTGTTTGTCACCGGTCCGACCGGAACCAATGTAATGGATATACAGATCATGATCATAGAATGAACCAAAAGGATACGGGTGCATGAAAAAAATCATTATCTTTACAGATCTCGACGGCACTCTGCTGGATACCCACACGTACTCTTTCTCAGCGGCTTTACCGTCCCTTCAACTCCTGAGGGGAAAAGACATCCCCCTCATCATCTGTTCAAGCAAGACACGAGCGGAGATAGAGCACTACAGAATGAAAATGAAGAATCATCATCCTTTTATATCAGAAAACGGCGGGGGGGTATTCATACCAAAAAAGTACTTTACCATAACCTTTTCAGATTCTAAGTTTCTGGTTGTCCAAAACAGAAAATACGATACCATAACACTCGGCTCACCATACAAAGATTTGCGTACAGTGATACAGGAACTCCGGGAACAAGGCTTACCAGTAAAAGGTTTCGGCGATATGTCTGCCGAAGAAGTTGCAGCACTCACCAACCTGAGTATTTATGAAGCACTGATGGCCAAGAAGAGGGGCTTTGACGAGCCATTTGTTTTTGAAGGTGATGATGCAGAAATCCGGAGACTGAGCACATTCATTCAATCCAAAGGATTTACTGTGACCCGGGGCAGATTCTTCCACATACTTGGCAACTATGATAAGGGAATGGCAGTTTCCATCCTGAGCGAACTATACAAAAAACAGTTCGGTGAGATTCTGACTGCAGCGGTAGGCGACAGTCCCAATGATTTACCGATGCTGCAACAAGTCGACATGCCGTTCATTGTCCAAAAACCCGATGGCAGTTATGATCCTTTTCTGGACCTGCCCGGCATCACAAAGGCTGATGATATTGGCCCAAAAGGTTGGAACAAGGCTATCGAGAAGCTTTTATCGTTATTCCGCCCTTCGGGATAATCGCTATTCCCGATGGATCTATATGGCAGCGGAAACGGTCCTTTTCAGGATCAAATCCGAATTCAACCCCTTCATCGATGACGTTCATTTTATCAACAATGACTTTTTTCAGTCTGCAGCCTTTCCTGAGGACCACATGATCCATAATAATGCAATTGTCCACATTGACATCATCTTCTATGACAACGCCGCTGCGGATGAATGAATTCCGAATTTTTGCCTTGTGAATCGTACACCCTTCGGCAATCATGCTGTTCCGAATGTCACCTCTCAGGATCTTTGACGCCGGGCCTTCGTACCCCGAAGGATGAACCGGCCATAAATCGTTATCGATCTCAAAAAGGGGTTCTTTTCCCAGTAGATCCATATGCGCATCAAAAAAGGCAGATATGGTCCCTACATCCCGCCAGTAGCCTTCTTCCTCATAAATTTTCGTTCCCGGGATACTATTTGTCGCAAAATCGTAGGCGAAAACCCTGCCTGTATCAACCAGACCAGGTATGACATGGGCACCGAAATCATGCTGTTTTTTTCTTTGTGATCTCGCCAACGCATTCACGAGAATATCCTTATTGAAAATGTAGTTTCCCATGGACACATAGGCACGGCGGGGATCGCCCGGCATGGGGGTCGGTTTTTTTGGTTTTTCCTGAAAACCGACGATCCGCCGCTCATCATCGCTCATAATGACACCGAATGAGGAAGCCTGTTCGACCGGCACCGGTCGTGCAGCAACCGTCACAAGTGCATCTTTTTGTAAATGATAATCGATCATCTGACGGATGTCCATCCGGTAAATATGGTCTGATCCGAAAACAATAATAAGTCCAGGCTTGATCTGCTGGATAAGATTGAAATTCTGAAAAACAGCGTCGGCAGTCCCCTGAAACCATTCCGGACCAGAACGCATCTGCGGCGGGACAACGGTAACAAAATGATCTTTCGCAACTGAGGAAAGATTCCAGTGCATCCGGACATGTTCGATAAGAGATTGTGACTTGTACTGAACGAGGAGATAGAGAGAGTAAATCTGGGAATTCACGAAGTTGCTGAGGACAAAGTCCACAATCCTGTACCTCCCGCCTATAGGAACAGCAGGCTTTGAACGGAACGCCGTCAACGGGAAAAGCCTCTCGCCCTTCCCTCCTGCAAGAATGAATGCCAGCACTTTTGGGTATGCCACGGTACCTCCTGAAAGCATATGCTTGTTTCAATTGTATATCATGCCCGGGAAAAATGAAATCTCCGACTCAAGAATACCCTCTGCAGCTGTTCCGCCCGCGGTTCAACTACCTCTATTTTTCAGTGCCGAAGCGAGATCAATCAATCTTTGATCCTCTAAAATCTCCGCAAGTGAAATTGGTGTCTTTTGAATCCAGTTTGGATGCTCATCGACCGTGCCGGGCAGATTCTGCTGCTCAAGGGTTCCAATGACATCGTCGAGACTGACCAGCAAAAGTTTGCACGGTGTCCGGTCGAGATAGCGGTATATGGCGAGACAGAGTGCAGATGACATGTTCTTTGTATTTTCTGATTTCTCCGGATAATCATCAGGAATGAGACCCTGTGAGCGCAATGCAGAGAGGATCAGCTTCCTGTCCCGATCCCTGTCCTTGAGGTGTTTTTGCCATACAGCATCTGCATAGGTCCCCAGCCTTCTCCTTGCCGCTATGTCATGCGCACGCCAGTATCCGGAGAGCGTCGGCAGGTCATGCGTCGTTACGGCACACAGCGCCGTTTCAGGATATTTGTCTGGTGTGAGAAATGAAGGGTCCGGATAGTTCCGTTCAAAATAAAAAAGCCGGTAGGAGAGCATGCGGAATCTGTTCAGTATTTCCCTTACATTCTCGCCGATGGTACCAAGGTCTTCTGCAATAACGACCGCCCTGTTGCGGACGCTCTCCAGCGCAATAATTCTGAGAAGGTCTTCAGACGGCTGTTCAACATACGCACCGTCTTTGGGCATAATTCCATCGGGGACCCAGAATATTCTGAACAGGCCGAGCGCATGGTCTATCCGGATTGCACCGCCATACTTCATATTTTTTTGTATCGTCCGGCGGAAGAATTCATATCCGCTTTCCCGCAACTTCTCGGGAATCAGGGGCGGGAAGCCCCATCTCTGACCATCGGGGCTGAAATCATCAGGAGGTGCGCCAACCTGCGCTCCATGCGCCATAACCTCTTTGTAGCTCCATGCATCGCTTCCATCGCCGACCGATCCAACAGCAAGATCAAAGTAGAGGCCTACCGGCATATGATGCTCCTTGACAACGAGGGAAAGCTCCTTCATTTGAGTGTCAATGAGCCACTGGACATACTGAAAATAGAGCAGTTCCCGCACGTGCCTTTTCCCGAATTTCCTTACCGCCTCCCCCTCCAAGCGCTGATACTCTTCGGGCCAGTTTCGCCAGGAAAAAACACTCCGTGTCCGCTTCATATGTTTCCATAAAGCCAAGAAAAGGGAAAATGATTCAAGAGCAGGCCCTTCCGCTGAAACATACGCCTGAAAATCTCTGCCCCGTTTTGTCTTGCCGGTATAGTGTTTTTGAAAAAAGCAATTGAATGCCTTTCTGAGCACCTTTTCCTTGATCGCTGCTACCGCCTCGTAATCGATGAATTCTTTCCTTTTGATTTTTTTGATCTCCGCCCGGAATTTTTCCGATGCAATCTCAGTGCGCAGATCAACTGATTCAGCAACTTCGGGGACGTGCTCAATATCGAGGTATATGTGATTTCTGTATAACCTGCTCAGGGGAGCATACGGGCTCACACCGAACGGATGTGAGTTCGGAAGCGCATGCAGTGGATTGATACCGATAAAACTGCCCTGGGCAGCGGCGAGCCATCCGACAAGGTCCCGCAGGTCCGTAAAATCACCAACACCCCAGTTTCGCCGTGAATTCAATGCATACAGATTCGTTGATAATCCCCAAACCTTTTTATGTTCGAGTTCAGGAGGCATATAGCAGACATCAGGCGTTACAATGATTCTCGACCGTAGGACAAGCTTGTCCGACCTGTTCGGGAAAATCATCTCTGGATGCCGGCACTCTGCATGAAAGGTGTAGTACCCGATATCCCTTTGCACCGTATCCGTGAGAAAAGCCTGCATGTATCTTCTGCCGTCTATCTGTCGAGTTGCATGAATCCTGATATCTGAGCCGGAAATGAGGACAGGGTTCTTCTTCCGGGATATCTTCTCCTCGTTCTCAAGATACCATGATATGGCAAGTCCTGATTCCCTGCCCGGTTCAATGGGAAGATAAACCGGGATGGCAAGAGGCTGAGCATTGACGGATATCACCTGTACAGGGTCTATGAATTGTTTCCACGGCTTCGATTTTCTATCCTGAATCCCATGCAGAATCTCGGCAGTTGAATCGATTTTCAGCCCCATTGCTTTCAGAATCGCTTTTCTGGTCTCAATCGAAGTCTCATGCTTCTGACCAAAAATATCCCAGTACCACGGCACGATTCCGCAGAGCGCTGAGAGCTCAAGAATCAGTTCGCTGTGATCATGCATTGGTTCCTCTGCCCCTGTTATCTTCTGCATGATAGATATATAATACTTCATATCCCTGGCGGACGTATTCGACCCGATTTTCACGACAGGCAGGTAACGCTGAGAATGAAGCAGATACTTTGCTCCCTTGTTATTATCACCAATCTCTTGTTTCCTGTTCCAGCTTCCGCTGAAACGCCGAAACGTATCATCTCGCTCGCCCCCAATATAACCGAAATTCTCTTTGCACTCGGCTTCGACGACAGGATCGTTGCCGTCACCAGTTTTTGTGATTATCCCGGGGGGACAAAGAACAAACAGAAGGTCGGGGGAATGTCCAATCCTTCACTGGAAAGAGTCGTTTCCTTACAGCCGGACATGGTGATAATGACAACCGACGGGAATCCAAAAGCTTTTGCTGAGAGATTAGAGTCATTCAGGATACGGACATATGTATTCAGGGCCCGTACTCTCTCGGAACTCCCGCAAGGGATACGTGGGATAGGTTCAGCACTTGATGTTCCGGGAAAGGCTGATATGTTGGCACGCGACATTCAAGCATCCCTGAATAATCTTTCACATCGGATCCCTGAATCTTCACGAAGAAAAAAGGTGCTCTTCATCATCTGGCCGGAGCCTCTGATCGTTGCAGGACCCGGTACCGCGATTGATGATGCAATCACTCTCCTGGGGCATCACAACATTGCCAAAGAATCAATATCCTCGTATCCCAAATACTCTCTTGAGGAGATCATTCTGCAGGCGCCAGACATAATTTTCATCGGAAAGGGACATTCGGACATGCGGAACATGTCCAAAGGCCTGCTCAAAAAACTCTCTGGTGTTCCCGCGGTAAAAAATCAGCGCGTTTTTTTCATCAGTGACAATCTTTACAGGCTCGGGCCACGGGTCATACCCGGCATTGAGGAAATGGCTGCATGTCTCAGGTAAAAATCATTTCTCACCTGTCTGCCGCTCTCCTTATCATTCTCTTCTCCCTCCTGCTCGGTTCTCATGCGATCAATCCGTTTCAGATCAGCGACGTTGAGCAGGAAATTCTCATCTCCATCAGACTTCCCCGTGTCATTGTAGCGGTTCTCATGGGAATGGCTTTAGGAGCTTCGGGCGCTGTTCTCCAGGGGATACTGAAAAATCCCCTTGCAGACCCCTATATCCTTGGGATTTCCAGCGGAGCAGCCCTGTCGGCAACTCTCGGATTCGTCTCCGGTGTGTATATTCTGGGGAAATTCAGCATACCTTTCACCGCTTTTATCGGTGCATCCCTCATCAGCGCGATCGTTGGTATTTTCGGCTGGAAGGCTGGCAAACTCTTGCCGGAGCGGCTTCTTCTTGCCGGTGTCGGTCTCAGCTTTCTCCTGTACGCCATGTTAATGTTCATCATCAGCATTTCATCACATGAAGGCATCAGGAGGGCTGTGCTCTGGATATTCGGAGATCTGTCAATTGCTGATTGGTCGATGATTCCATACGGAATGCTCTTTATTCTCGGTGGTTTGTACATTTCCGTCTCTCGGGCAAAAGCCCTGAATGCCTTAATGCTCGGAGATGAGATTGCCCACAGCCTGGGTTTTGCCGTCCACCGGGAAAGGCTCCTCTTTTTTATTGCGATTTCCCTTATGACCTCGGCATCGGTATCTCTGGGCGGGACAATCGGATTTATCGGGCTTCTCGTCCCTCATATGGTCAGATTTATCTCAGGGGCTGACAACAGATACGTGGTGCCGCTGTCTGCGCTGTACGGCGGGGTGTTTCTCTGCGGTGCGGATCTAATCGGCAGAGCTCTGCTGCCACCAATGGAGATTCCTTCAGGAATCATAACTGCACTGATTGGATCTCCATATTTTCTTTACCTGTTACGGAAACGGGATGTCCTCACTGCCTGAGGTAACCGCTCAGCATCCGAAAAAACGGAATACTATTAGGAAATTTTCTTTTTGATGGTTTTGACTTTTCTGGCTACTTTCTTTTTCACAGACTTCGCGGTCTTGGTCACCTTTTTCTTTACAGACTTTGCCTGCTTCGCAACCTTTTTCCCAATCTTAGTAGCCATTCTTTCCTCCTTCAGTTTTTTATGCCGCTGAAATCCTAACAGGAAGTACTCCTGATGTCAACCGTATTAGCCCGAAAAATGCCTTTGAAAAAAGCGGATGTTTTGGAAAAACGTATTTTTCGATTCTATACTGTCTCCGTCACGAATGGTCAACGGAATATTTTCATCAGGAAAACAAGCAAAAACAATTTTCATAATCATCGAGTTATATAAATTTCTGAACAATGTCTGCATTGTTTGCGTCAAGCAATAAAAAGGCGCTCTTCAAAACTAACCAAGATTGAGCAGTTCTTCTAAAGTTGCCCGTGATTTCATTTCAATTTCAGCATGCAGGCTCTTCCCATAAGCATCCATCGTTACAATCGCGGGGAAATCATTCACTTCGAGAATCCACATGGCCTCTGCCATGCCAAACTCCTTAAGCTTCCAGACGCCTGCTACCCGTTTTACGCGATCAGCAAGATAAATCGCAGCGCCACCGATTGCATGCAGATATACACAGCCATGCTTCCTGAGGGCATTGAGCGTTTCCGTGCCCATGCCTCCCTTGCCCATCAACGCCCGGACGCCATAGACCGCGATAATCCTTGATGCATAACTTTCGACCCGCATGCTCGTTGTGGGACCGCTTGCAACACAGCGGTAACCTCCTGAAGTCTGCTCGATAATCGGCCCGCAATGGTAGAGGATTGTCCCTTTGAGATTGAAAGGTATCTGTTGCTCAGGTGGTCTCTTGTCGAATAAATATCTGTGCAGCTTATCCCTGCCGGTAACGAGCAACCCCTGCAGAGTAACGATGTCCCCTGTACGCAGCGACAGAGCATCTTTTTTGGCCATAGGGAGGCGGAGTATTTTTGTTTTCTGACCGTTTAATTTCGAATGCTGCATTTTAAATTATGAGGGTCCCATATCATCCGTGCCCTCCTGTCAGCCCAGCAGGAAACCGATACATCAACGAAATACGATGCCGGATGTCTGTGGTTGATTCCAATCTTGACTGCAAGGGCCGTTGTCCTGCCGCCAAGCCCGATTGTTCCGATGCCGAGTGAATTTATGTCATCCCGGATCCTTTTCTCGAACCTCGCCAAAACAGAATAGTGGTTCTGATCGTCGAGTCTCCGGAAGAGTTGCTCCTTTGAAAGTCTCGTGACCTGATCCTTTGTCGCCCCGACCCCCACACCGACAACATAAGGAGGACACCCTCTCCCCTGTGCTTTTTGTATCGTATCAAGAACGCATTTCCGCACGCCGTCCAGATCCCTTTCCGCTTTTAATTCTGCAATTGGTAATTTGTACATCTGCCCGATATTTTCAGAACCAGAACCTTTCAGCATGAGGTCGATCATAAGACGCCTGCCTTTTGTCTCATCGGCATATATGACAGGAAATCCGATACCGGTATTGTCTCCGGAATTCCTCTCTGTAATGATATCGACTGCGTTTGGCCTCAGGGGAATTTCCCGTGTCGCAATCCTCGTTGCCTTTACGACCGTATTCTTTATCTCAAGGTGACTGACCCCCGCAGGTGCTCTTATGAAGAAAACGGGGACTCCCGTATCCTGGCAAATCGGCCGTCCGGTCTTCATCGCTGAGCGGATATTCTCAAGGATAACAGAGAGTGCGAGGGCTGCATGTGATCCTTTTCGTTCCTGCGGGCAGAGATTTCGAAGTGCAGACGTAATATCCGAGGGAAGAGTCGTAGCGGCCGTTCTGTATAGTTCAACTATGGCGTTGCGCAGATGAATCATGAACTACTATATCATGCTGCTAAGAAAATATCCTGAACAGGAGGAATGTCACCGACGCTCCCATGAGGCCGCCCAGCAAAACTTCCAAAACCGTATGCGCCCTTGTTCCCACCCTGCTCTGTGCAACAAAAACTGCAAAGGCGAATGTGAGCATTGATGCGACGAAATTCTCTGTAATATAAGTTGTGGCAACCCATGCTGAAAAAGCGAGTGCAGAATGTCCGCTCGGCATTCCGCCCCGCAGGGGAAGGCCTTTTCCGAAATATGCCTTTGTGATAACGACCAGAATTAGTACAATAACAATTGCGATGAGTGCGATCTCTTCCTTTGTATGCTTCGAAATGGAGATTCCCGCATGAAAGGCATTTCTCAGATAAGGGAACAGGATAATATAGCCGATTACCGCCACACCGAATGCCGTGACAAACACAGCACCTGCGGAGATATCCTTTGCAACCCGTGCTTTTTCACTCTGCTCCGGTGATACCATGTCGACTAAGGCCTCTATCGCCGTGTTGAACATTTCGGCCAGCAGAACCGCAATGACCGACAGAGCGATAATAAGAAACTCCGTGCGCGATACCCCGAGCACGTAACTCAGGAGAAGGACCGCTGACGCACTGAAATAATGATACCGCAGATGCCTCTGCGTTTTGGCGGCATGCAGTATGCCTTCTATTGCGAAATTAGCGCTTCTCCACCACTGCCTGAAGGGCATCTGCATTATCCTCCCTGAGTTAAGATGCCTGCGAGCTCCCTGATGAGGACCGTATTTTCGCGATGTGATTTCACGGAAATTCCCATATATGAGCTGTCAAGCCCTGCAAAATCGGTGAAGTCGCGGACAAGGATGCCCCTGCCCCTCAGACGGCGGCAGGTTTCGGACGCAGCAGCTGTTTGTATCAGATAGAAATTCGCATCCGACGGGGAAAAAGCAATCCCCAGTTTCCTGAAACTCTTCTCAAGGTAAGCTTTTTCCCGCTGTATCACTTTCATTGATTCTTTCCGGTAGGCCTTGTCTTTCAGGGCCGCTAACGCGGCTCTCTGTGCGAGGCTGTTGACCATCCAGGGCATTTTGTCATCCCGTAACCGCGCGATACACTGGATAGGCGAAACAGCATATCCAAACCGTATTCCTGCAAGGCCATACGAATAAGACATTGATCTCAGGACGAAAAGATACGGGTTGTCAGCGACTGCTTCTGTCATCGAATTGCCGGGATTGAAATCGATATGTGCCTCGTCGACGACAAGATAACATCTAAGGTCTCTGGCAGCGTCAGCAATCTTTCTCACAGCCTGCTTCTCCAGGAATCGCCCGGTAGGATTATTGGGATTACAGAGAAAAGCCATGTCAAAAGGCTCTGAGGATTGATTCATTTCCACCTGCTTCCCTTTTGCATCGGGAAATGAGGGGGCATTTGGCAGTTTTCCTGCTATTGCCTGAATAAATTCATCGGGATCCAAATCGAAATTCTGTTCCCTTTTTAACCCATACCGCACAACTTTTGCATCGCCGCTCATTCTGCACGCTCTTTCATACACTGAACATGTTGGTGCAGGCACAAGAACTTTCTGTGGACTCAATGCCTTTGCTGTCAGGTAAATAATCTCTGTGCTTCCGTTGCCACACAGTATCGTTTCAGGATCAACGGCATGAAATTGTCCGAGTCTTTTTCTTATCCGTTTTGTGTCAGAATCAGGATAACGGTGCAGATATTTCAGATGTTTCCGCATCTCGGCTTTGACCTTTTTGGATACTCCGAGGGGGTTAACCGGAACGCTGAAATCCATTATCCTTCTTTCCGGAATATGCAATTCATCCGCTATCCGGTAGATATTGTCGTCGTATTCAGGCTGATTCACGAAATTCCCTTTCCCTGCCCACTACTTTTTTACCATTAAGTATACTCTATACCATCACTGTGTTAAACTACCGTATACTTCGAATCCTCCATGAGTTCCTTGAAAATATCCAAAGAAAACCAGCAGCGCATCCGGCAATTACAGAAGATCTACAGGGCGAAGAAAAAGGAGATTACCTGTCGCCTCGGAGAATTTTCGGAATGCCTGAAAGAGAAAGATGAGATCGGAATATTCAGCGAGCTGGCATTCTGTCTTCTGACACCGCAATCAAAGGCTCAATGCTGCTGGAATGCCATCCGGACAATCGACCGCCAAAATCTCCTTCTTTCAGGGACTGAAGATGATATAAAAGGGACGTTGCGCCGCGTCAGATTCCATAACAAGAAAGCCCGGTACGTTGTCGGAGCGCGGGAGCAGTTCCGGAACAACAAGGGACTTGCCATAAAAACTGTACTGAAAAATTTCTCTGACGTTTACGAGTGCAGGGAATGGTTGGTGAAAAATATTGCGGGACTTGGCTACAAGGAGGCAAGCCATTTTCTGAGAAACATCGGAATTGGGAACAATATCGCAATCCTGGACAGGCATATCCTGAGGAACCTGGTTCAGTTCAGTGTCATTCGGGAAATTCCCCCATCTCTCGGCAAAGCGCAGTATCTGCAGATCGAGGAAAAAATGTCGGCGTTTGCACGTGAGATACGAATCCCCCTCGCTCACCTCGATCTGCTGCTGTGGTTCAAGGAGACAGGAGAAATTTTCAAGTAAAGTAATCTATATCGTGCCTTCGAGCACGACTTCCCGGTAGCCGACAAGAAACTTCTTTCTCAGCACTTGAATAGTGAACTGCTCCCCCCTCTTCTTATCAAGCATAAAAATTTTCACGTCATCGATTCCCTCAATCTTCCAATCGTCGAGAGAGACGAGGATATCGCCTTTTTTGAGTCCGGTACTCTTTGCAATACTGCCCGGCACCACCTTTTCAATTTGAACATATCCATCGTGCTCATTCAGGATGACGCCCAGTTTAAGCGTTGTCGGGGGGGCAAGCGGTTCAGATGTAACCAGGTAATCTGCTACATTACCGTCGAGAAATTCTCTGCCGGGGAGGATAATAACGTAATCTTTCTTATTCAAACGGTATGCCCGTTGCGGGATACCGGAGCCATACATGAGGTGTCCGGCTCCGGCCAGGACAACCATCTGATAGTCGGGATGTTTACTGAGGAATTCATCAATGGCCTGCGCCATAGTCTCATCCCAGAGTATCTGGGACTGATAAAAATTGTCGAAATTTTTGTTCTCATGATTCCGGTGCTGTTTGAAAACGTCTTCGAGTCTCTTCCGGTATTCCTCATCCGACATGTCCATCGAGGCTGGCAACTCTGCCCGCTCTATATCAGTCAGGCTGTCGAGACCACTTGTTGAGACTTTTTTTATTATTTCTGTCCAAAGGTTGAGCGCTATAACAGGGATGTTTTTTGCCTTCGCGTATTCGATAATCTCCCTGTACAGATTGTAATCGAACTGCCATCTCTTGAAGTATTGCGTTTTCTTCAGAAATTCCCTTTCACTGAGTGCCCCTGAAAGGTAGTCATCCAAGTCTTTCTGGAAGGGCTTTTGAAACATCTCCATTCCTATAGCAAAGGTATGGCCTCTTTCATGCAGATTCATGATTATTCTCAACTGAGTTTTGTGATCCTCATAATTGACGTGGCGCTCACCGGCATAAATGATCGTCTTGTCCAGGATGGTATCAAAATCATCCTCCAGCCTTCCTAACTTAGCAGGCTGGATTGTCAGCACCGGTTCGTAAACATTAACGGATATTCCCCGTGCAGCCTCATCAGCAATTCTCTCAATATATCTGCCATTACTGAATCTGATACGAGAATACCTGGCCGATTGTTGTAACGCTTCAGGAGATGGAATATTCTCCTTTGTATCTGCATGCGCGATAGCGATGACTTTTGATGCGTTCAGGGGATTTTTTCGTATGGACAGTGTGAATCCGGTTGCCGGCATACGGATATTGCCGAAGAGTCTTTTTACCACCCGCCCCTCGGATTCGAAAATGAGCAGGGAGTGAGATCTGATGTCCTCGTCTTTTATTTCGCTTTCTCCCTGCACAGGAAATCCGGTCTGTTTCAGTGCATCAATGAAACCACGGTATTTTTCGCTATCCTCGTCTGGGATGACCAGGAGTTTTTTCTCGTCTCCGAGAAATCCGGATAGCAAAGGGGGTGATTCCTCAGGCAACAGCTTCCGCATAACAGCATAGTCGCTGTCAAAGAGTAGCTCCATCGGAGTCCCTTCAACAGGCAGAGCAAAATGCTCCTTTTCCTTTTCGAGATGTAACATCTGCCTCACTTCTCCCCTGTCAGTCCTGACTATCACCGGCAGATCGAATCTGTACGCTTCCCCTTTCTGTACAATGTCGAAAGAGACGGCCTGCACTCCGTTGACCACCGCAACCCTTTCATCTTCAATTTCGAACTCGGGCAAACCCTTCCGATCAACCCACTGACTGAAGAACCATTCAAGGTTATTACCCGAGGCGTTTTCGAATGCTGCTCTGACGTCAGACCATGATATCCGGGAGTATTCGTTCTCCTTGATCAGGCTTTTCACAGCATCGAAAAATATCCCGTCACCAACGTTCTCTCTCAGCATATGGAACAGCATGGCTCCCTTTCCGTTGCAGATAGCTTTTGATAGTTCATCATCGCCATGCTTGCACTCTTTGAGAGAAAATTCTTTTTCAGCCATAACATAATGTTGATAATCTAACAGGAGATTTTTCCTGTAGTGCCAACCCTCACCTCTTCTTTCTGCCTGCATGTGATCTGTGAGATAAAAAAATAAACCGGCAGGATGATCCCCTTTTACCGCTTCTTTCTCATCAGAACCACCGATCCATGACTGAAGCATGTTCTGGAATTCGGTTGACGCGCTTGCCCGCAAATCTCCCCCGGCAATATCAGATGAAACCGCAAGGCCGGAACCGGAGGACCCCTGCGATACCTGAGAAGTCGACGCTAAAAGAAAAGCTGAGAGAAGAATGAAAACATGAACTTTCATTGTATGTATTTATAGTAACGGTTCTTGAACCATATTGACAATCTTCCAAAATGATTTACAATGAAACTATGAAGCAACTCGGCATGATTTTGCCAATTCTTTTTCTCGTCTTGGTATGTTCGTGCGCACCCGTCCTGAGGCAGGAAATCATGGATGCGAGCATAAAAGAGTTTTCCCTCTCAGATATGAAAAAAAATCCCGAGGCATATGAGAAAAATCTGTTCATCCTCGGTGGAATAATCATTGATACAAAGGCAACGTCTGAAGGCTCCCTGATCGAAGCGCTTTATGTACCTGTAGACTCACGGGGATATCTGAAAAATATCGGGATATTTCAGACCAGGTTTCTTGCGTTATTCCCAAAGGAAAGCGGTTTTCTGGACCCTATTATCTTCAAACGGGACAGGGAGATAACGTGTGCCGGAGAATTTCAAGGGTTACGCGAGGGTAGGATAGAGGAAATGGAATATACCTATCCGTTCTTCATCATCAAGGAACTGTATCTGTGGGCCGAGAGAAGAGAATATTATAACTGGCCCTACTATTACGAACCGTATCCTTACTGGTGGGATTACCCTCACCAGTGGTACGGTAGTCCCTACTGGGGGTGGCGGCACCGTGTTCCACCCCCTTACTGGTGGTAATATATCGCAAAAGCAGTCTATGAAGGAGGTGCAGAATGGCAAGGGTTTATATGCTGGCAAATCTTACAGCCGGCAAAGAAAATTTCGTGCGAGACACCTTGCGGGGAACCAAAGGAGTAGTCCAGGCAGATATCATCACAGGTGCATATGACCTCATCGCAATCCTCGAAGCGAAGGAAATGAATGATATCTTCAGCAAGATTCTGAAGGATATCCGGCAAATAAAGGGGTTGACAAGGACCGAAACATTTGTGGCGATTGAATAATAAAAAAGGCTGTTCCTGCGTAATTGCTTATACAATCTTCAATAGAAAATGTTTGCCGAGGACATTCTGCTGCAAAAATCCGTGGTTCTCAATATAAGAAAGGGATAGTTTGTGTTTGTGCATTCTGCGCGCATGATTAAACAGGAAAGGGGCAGATCATGAAATGGTGTTATGGAGTTATCATTGCAGTAATTCTTTTTTCAGGAGTTAATGCATATTCGCAAAATGCTGATTCTATCGTAGGTGAATGGTACACGGAAGAAGAGCGGTCTGTCGTGGAAATTTCCCGGTGCGACAATCTTTACTGCGGTAAAATTATATGGCTGAAATCTCCAAAGGACGAAGCCGGGAAGGACAAGGTTGATACAAAAAATCCCGACGAGACCATGAGGGGCAGGCCGCTTTTGGGACTTCCGCTCTTGACAGACTTCACATATAAGGGCAACAACAAATGGGAAGGCGGAAAAATCTATGACCCGAAAAATGGGAAAACATACTCCTGCAAGATGACACTTGAGGGAAACACCTTGAAGGTGAGGGGATTCGTAGGCTTTTCACTCTTGGGCAGAACAACTATCTGGACAAAGAAACTATAGTTTGAATATGCTTATGCTTTTCGCCTTGGCATGCCATCCTTAGGAAACTTAAAAATATCTCAAAATCAAAATTTCATAATAATCTCCTGCTGTGTCATTCCGGCTTGTCCGGAATCTTTCTTTATTTTCAGAAGGATTCCCGACGCGCTATGCTTGCGGGAATGACAGTTTTAAAGCGACACCCTATTTTGAGGTTCACATGTTGTTGAACAGTTCGGTTAGTTTGTTATGTTTATGCTATGGTACATTCGGATGTTAACTAAAAACAGTCTGTTGCGTTGCTCGTCATCTCCTTCATATTCATTAAGAAAATTTCATATTCTGTTCATCTTGTTTTCATTTTCATCTGATATTCTTTTATATTTTCCATCTTGTGGAAAAGAGCAATTTTGCGAGGAAGGGGATATATCATGGTCAGAAACATCGTAAGTAGAGCAATGTTTAAATGCTGCGTATGCGGTCAACCCATAGCATTTGGCCTCAGGTGCTTTCAGTCATTGGATAAACCTATGGATCATTATCACACAAGTTGTTATGAGAAAACAGCTATGAACAGAATTGAACCCGCATATCAAGAGGGGAAAAGATCTGTTAGATATGCACGGAACTTCCTCTCTCGAATATTCGGAGGTTGATGGGGAGATATAGATTTTGTGTTCGATACATTTGGATGTCTCATTTCGACTAGGGTCAAAGGAACACCCCTTTTCCTGTTCGCCTGCCCTGTCTAACTCCTGAGTAATATTATTAAGACAGGCGATTGGTACGCTATCCCCCCGTCCTTCGGAGGATATTCTTCCTTCTCAAAAACCTTCTGCCTTACTTCTAACAAAATATCAAAAAAACAACCCGAAACAAGCTTAAAGGATTTACTGGCGTGGATATTACATAGTAGTGAGATTTGTTTTTTCGCCGTACTTGTGATATCACATCTCACATTTATGTGAGATGTCAACAGAACCGCAAAAATGTTGATTTGCACAGTTTGCGAGCTTTCTTCAGAAATAACAGATGATGAGGTATAATGAACCATGACAGAAATATCCGTGAAGCACATGACTGAAGCCTTTCCAGGGAATATCTGCAAAGCTGATCCAACAAACTACACCTCGATTATTTATAATGACCTCACATTCTTTTCTTTCCGGTAAAAAGCATGGTATGCCCTTCCCGGTTTTCCTTTGTCCTGTATAACCCCATCAGAAAAGCTTTTACAGACAGGACCAACGTCATCGCTTTGTCAGGTGTTACTCCCGATTCTGTTGTTTTGGAAGTCGGGGCCGGGAACGGTTTCCTGACAGAAACCCTTGCCGAACATGCTCTGAAGGTTTATGCCCTGGAGTTACAGAAAGGAATGGTGAACAAGCTACAAAAAAGGGTTCATCGTTTTGGTGATAAGGTAGAGATTATCTGTGATGATATTGCCGCATACAAAGTACAGGAAGCGTTTGCAGATATATGCCTCATGTATTACAGCTTCCACGAAGTCGGCAACAAGCCCGAGGCGGCCGGGAATATAAGCAATGCAGTAAAAGGAAACGGATTGATTTCCATCTTTGAGCCGACCATAGAGGTTACACAAGCAGGCATGAAGGAGACGATTCACTTATTCAAACGCATGGGTTTTGTGGAAGAAATAGACAGGAACGGCTTTTTCACAAGATTTGCGAGGTTAAGGAAGTCTGTGAAGGCATGACCTTTTTGCAAGGCTTTCATACAGCAGGACAGGGCAATGCCACTTTTGAAGTCTTCAGGATTTAGGTATTGTTTGCAATCCTTTTCTTTATCAACAGCATGGAGAATTGACATAATTCTTATACTCTATCTATACTGTAATTGTACCCTGGGGGAGGCTGAACAGCCTGAGAATCTCCGTAAGACTGCGGAAGAGACCCCTCGAACCTGATACGGGTAATGCCGTCGGAGGGAATGGGAGGTTAGCCGTATCTCTTACCGCCCTTTTTTCGGATCAGCGGGGCTGTTTGGGATGCGGTTTTTTGTTTTATGAACGTGACGATGACAGGAAGACAAATTTTCTTTTTACGGATTAATACAGTGGAAACTGCACACAACTCTGTGAGGTTCATTCAATGACACGGGTAGAAACAGCCAAAAAGGGAATAATCACCGACGAAGTGAAAGAAGTGGCAATCGCTGAAGGGATTGCTCCGGAAAGACTTGCCTCAGATATTGCAGACGGATTTAGTGTTATTCCGCGGAATCGTATCCATGCGATCAAGCCGATAGGAATCGGCAGAGGCCTGAGGACAAAGATCAATGCGAATATCGGAACGTCAAGAGACAGGGTTTTCTTCGACGAAGAGCTGAAAAAACTTGATGTTCTCACCCGGTATGGAGCTGATGCGGTCATGGACCTCTCCACCGGGGGGCCTATCAGCGAATTAAGAAGACTTCTTACCGGAAAAACCGCTCTCTCTGTCGGAACTGTTCCTATCTACGAGGCGGCTGTAAAAGCAGCCGAGATGCACGGTACGATTTCCAGGATGACTCCCGACAGCATCTTCGATGTGATCGGGGAACATGCAGAAGAAGGAATTGATTTTGTGACCGTGCATTGCGGCCTTACAAAAAAAGCTGTTGAACGGCTGAGAGAGGAAGGCAGAGTCCTTGATATCGTCAGTCGTGGAGGTTCTTTCCTTCTTGAATGGATGATTTACAATGACAGGGAAAATCCTCTTTATGAGCATTTCGACCGGCTGTTGGAAATTTCGAAGAAATACGATGTAACCCTCAGCCTCGGAGACGCCCTGCGGCCAGGATGTCTTGAAGATGCAACGGACAGGAGCCAGATTGAAGAACTTTTGACGATCAGCGAACTCAGGGACAGGGCTTTCGAGGCGGGTGTCCAAGTGATCATTGAAGGACCTGGGCATGTACCGCTAAACCAGGTGGAATTGAATATCAAAATTCAGAAAGAAATCTGCAAAGGCGCGCCTTTTTACGTACTCGGCCCGCTCGTAACCGATATCGCAATGGGCTACGATCATATTGCCGCGGCTATCGGCGGGGCGATTGCCGGCGCTGCCGGCGCCGATTTCCTGTGCTACGTCACTCCGGCCGAACATATCAGGCTCCCCGATATCGATGATGTCCGGGAAGGGGTCATTGCCTCAAAAATAGCTGCACACGCAGCAGACATTGCAAAGGGCATCCCCTCAGCAATCGAACGCGACAGGAAGATGGCAGAGTGCAGAAAAAATCTCGACTGGAACGGTCAGATAGCGCTGAGTCTTGATCCCGAAAGGGTAAGGGAATGGCGCTCCAGAGTACCGCCGGCAGAGCAGGATGTCTGCAGTATGTGCGGTGAGTTCTGCGCCATCAGGAAAGTAGAACGGGCACTCAGAAAGAAAAATTTATGAAATGAAAACAGCACTCACCATAGCCGGTTCTGATCCGACAGGCGGAGCAGGATTGCAGGCAGACCTGAAAGTTTTCAGATCCTTCGGTGTGTATGGACTCTCTGCTGTATCCGCAGTGACCGCCCAGAACACTGCGGGAGTGGATTCTGTCTTCCCCGTTGAAAGAAATGCCTTTGAGAAACAGCTTCGTATTCTCATCTCTGACATTAGGCCGGATGCCGTCAAAATAGGAATGCTCTACAGCACATGGTCTGCTGAATTTCTTGCAGAGCTTTTCTCCGAACATGGGTTCAGGAACATTGTGATCGATCCGGTGGCCGTCTCTTCATCAGGGATGAGCCTTGTAGATCAGGGAACACTGGATCTCGTCCGTTTGAAGCTTTTTCCGTTATCAAGGGTCATAACACCGAATATCTATGAAGCAGCTCTCCTGACCGGTATCATGGTAGAAGAACAGAAAGGCATGGAGGAAGCTGCGCGTTCCCTGAAATCCATGGGGCCGGAAATCATCGTCATCACCGGTGGTCATCTCGAGGGGAAAGCGGCAGACCTCTTCTTCGACGGAGTATTCCATGTTATCGAGGCCGAAAAAATAGAAGGAGATTATCACGGCACCGGATGCGCGTTCTCTTCAGCAATAACCGCGCTCCTTGCCCTCAACTATACCCCGCTCGAGTCAGTCAGAAAAGCGAAAGAGTATGTTCGGGATGCAATGAAAAAGGGTAATTTTTTAGGCAGGGGAATGACCCTGCTGAATCTTTGACTATTTTTGTAAAAGGAGGAAACATGGGAACCGATCATGAGAAAAAGAAAATAGACCCCGAAAAGATGCAGATACTCAGGAACCTTCCGGTAGAAATTAAACAGTCACTCACAAAAGAAGAGGTTGATGCATTTCTGCATGATGAGGTCTGGCCTGACTCGCTGCAGGAAAAACTGAAAGAATTTCTGGTAGATGAAAACTAAGACGTTCTTTCAGTGCCAGGCCTGCGGATACGCAAGCCCCAAATGGCTGGGCAAGTGTCCTGATTGCAACGCATGGAACAGCTTTGCTGAAGAGAAAAAGGAGACCCTCACCCGGCATGCATCGATTGCATCCCACTTCGGCAAATCCGACCCGCAGCCTCTGAGTTCTGTCAGACCTGCCTTTGCACAACGCACTTCTTCGGGCATTTCAGAACTTGACAGAGTTCTCGGCGGCGGAATCGTTGCAGGTTCGGTCATCCTGGTTGGCGGCGATCCGGGCATCGGGAAATCCACCCTCCTCCTGCAGGCCGTTTCCGGTATTGCAAAAAACACCGGCAAAGCATTGTATGTCTCTGGTGAGGAATCCCCGGAACAGATCAAAATCAGGGCTGAGAGGCTTTCAATACACTCAGAAGAAATCATCCTGCTCCCGGAGACCTCACTCGAAACCATCATTCAGACAGCTTCGAAACTTGTTCCAAATGTGATGGTCATTGATTCCATCCAGACCGTTTATACCGAGGAACTTGTCTCAGCTCCCGGGTCTGTCAGTCAGGTCAGGGAGTGCGCTGCAAAGCTCATGCTCTTCGCAAAAAAGTCGGATATTCCGGTCTTCCTTGTCGGTCATGTGACCAAGGAAGGCGCAATTGCAGGTCCCCGGGTGCTTGAACATATTGTGGACACCGTCCTGTACTTCGAAGGAGACCGGGGCCATTCCTACCGCATTCTGAGAACGGTCAAGAACAGATTCGGCTCGACAAATGAAATCGGCATTTTTGAAATGTCTGATTCCGGGCTCCTGGAAGTCGACAACCCCTCGGAGCTGTTTCTCCTTGAAAGGCCCTTGCAAGTCTCGGGGTCAGCCGTTGTGGCAAGCATTGAGGGTACCCGTCCGCTCATGGTCGAACTGCAGTCTCTGGTTTCGCAGACAAATTTCGGCTTGCCGCGAAGGACTACGATCGGGGTTGATTTCAACAGGGTGAACCTGCTCGTCGCGGTTCTCGAAAAAAAGATCGGCCTTCAGCTCGGAGGCATGGATATTTTTGTGAACGTTGTCGGGGGGCTCAAGCTCATCGAGCCTGCCGTTGACCTCGGCATTATCACCGCGGTCGTCTCATCCATCAGGGATATCCCGGTTGATCCGCACCTCTTTGTATTCGGCGAGGCCGGCCTCTCGGGTGAAATACGGGCTGTTGCCCAGGCAGAGACCCGCCTGAAGGAGGCCTCCAAGATCGGGTTCAGACATGCCGTTATCCCCGCAGGAAACGCTGAAAAGATGCGTGATGGTTTCGGTCTCGAAATAACAGGAGTGAGAAATGTGGAAGAATGCATCGAAACTGTTTTTGGTTAGTCTTGTTCTGATCCTTTGTTCGTGCGCTGTAAAGCGGCCTGATTTGCCTGACTACGGAGAGATTGACCTGCAAGAATTTCTTGCCTCACGGGATGGGATTTCCTCAATCGAAACGACGTTCTCGGTAGTTTTCGAAAAGGACAACACGGAAATGAAAGGGGATGGGGCTCTCAACCTCCTGAAAAATGGCGACCTGTTGATGCGCATCTATTCATTCGGTTTCCTCGCGTTCGAAATGACTGCACGCGATGGGATCATAAAGAGCAATCCGCCGGTCGACAGAAACAGGGGGATTCTGCTTTCATCCGGCCTGCGCGACTGCCTGTTCTGGTGGGACATAAAAAATTTCAGCGTGGAAGAAGACGAGAGCGTTTACGTGCTGCAGAATATGACAAGATCGCTCTGGATAAACAAGAAAACCATGCTTCCTCTCCAGCAGACAATCTCGCTCGATGACGGGAGGGAGCTGTTGATCAGATATGAAAATCCCGATTTCGCGGGTACAGTCTGGTATCCTTCAAAAATCAGGATCGAGCTGGCCCGCTCTGCGGTGACTCTGAACATCAGGGAGATATCATTTCTCCCCGGCGGTCAATCCGAGATCAACCGAGACTGTCCTGATGATCGAACTGCCGATAGCATCTGCCCTGGACAGGTACCCTTCAAGGAGGGCATTATCGCAAACGGTATTGATAAGCCGTGGCGTTCCCTTCGTGCATCTGAAAACTTCCCGTACTGCCTCCTCTAAAAAAATTTCCCTGATACTTCCCGCAACAGACAGGCGGTGCTTTATATAATCCCTCGTGTCTTTTTCGGAAAATTCCGTTAAACGGATCTTCAGGGCTACCCGCTGTTTCAGCGGGTCGTCAAGTGAGAGGACGTCTTCAAGTTCCGGCAGACCGAAAAAAACAATGTTGATCATTTTGCCGTTTGGCATCTCCATGTTCAGAAGCCCCCTGAACTCTTCCATGATCTCCCGGGAATTCAGCATCTGAACCTCATCAATCATCACAACGGCATTCTTCTTCTCATCGATAATCTCATGCAGTCTCTGGTAAATCTGCGCGAGAAGTTCCACCTTGTTCTCCTTCACATCTCTCACGCCAAGCTGGATTGCAAATTTTCTGAAGAGCCATTCTGAACTCACACTGGAATGGACGACGACAAGAAGGGCTGCCTCATATGCATGTTCGTCTAATTCTTCCAGAAACCTCCGCGCCAGGGTTGTCTTTCCGGTACCGATGCCGCCGATGACAACGGCAAGCCCTTTCCTCGTATCTACCGCATACCTGAGCTTCAGCATGGCATCAGCGTGGAGGGGGCTGTTATAGTAAAACCGGCTGTCAACAACATTCGAGAATGGATGCTCTTTCAGTTGAAAATATTCCAGATAATCCACGGTGTGAAGATTGACGGCCCGGAACGGCGATACCCGCCGGGCTACAGGTATGAGACTCTGTCCTTCCTTTCCTTGAGCTTTTGCTGATCGGAGCTTTCACGAATAGCCGCTTTCAGCGTGTTGATCTTCTGAGAAACGTCGCGGAACTGTGGATTCCAGTCATAAACCTGCAGATAGGCATCGAGTGCCACTTCAATATTCTTCTCCTTCTCATATGCCTCAGCGAGGTCGTACACCATTGTCCAGTATGATTCATCACGATCTTTCATCATTGTGAGGGAATTCTTGAATACGTCGATAGCGAGCGGATAAAGACCTTTTTCGGCATAACATATACCAAGCATGTTTGAAGAATGCACGAATCGCTTCGGATCATTCCGTGAAACCTGGAATTCCCGGATGGCATCGTCAAGCAATCCCATCTCCTTGTAGGCAATGGCAAGATTGTAATGCGTTTCGTAATCTTCTGCCTCGATCTCCTTCTCAAGCCCTTTCTTGAATTCATTAAAGATAGCCATGACATTGCCTTCGGGAGAAGGTTCAGATACCTTGCCGGCTTCCTGTATTTCAGGCTCTGTGACAGGTGATGGCCTGTCTTTCTTCTTGGCAGGCGTCCCTGCTTCGGTTGCTGCTGTTTCTTCGGTCATCTGTCCCAGCACAGTGAGTTTTTGATTGATCTCTATGTTTTCAGGGAACAGGGCCCGGAGTCGCTCTAAAATCTCGCGTGCCTCCTCGGTTAGCCCCTGCCGCGCATAGAAATCAGCCTCTGCTATCTCTTCATCATAATCGTCTATGGACGCTTGCTGCCGGGCTGTCTCTGTTCCCGGATGCTCATCGGGCAATAAAGCAGCCAATCCGGTAAGTCTCGGGTCTTCGGGATTAATTGATAACGCTTCTCTGATCATCTGACCGCTGTTTGTGGTATCGCCTGCTTTCTCGTAAAGTTCATGCAGGGTAAGACATTCGGCAACAGCCGCTCCGGTATTGCCCGTTTCAGTATAGAGCTGCTTGAGTTTTAGGTGGAGATCAACATGTTCCGGTTCAGTCTCTCTGAAGGTTTCAAGGACATCCTGCGCTTTATCGATCAACCCGTACCTGATGTAAATATCAGCTTCGATCAGTGCCTCTTCGAGAGACTTTTCTTCCTCGATCGCAATATGTTCCTTTCCGAGCTCCTTCTCAAGCTCTATCACTCTGTCTTTCAGCACCTCATCATCGGGTAAAATCTTGAAGGCTTCCCGGTAATAATTCAGCGCCTCCCGCTGTTTCCCGTTGCGCATGAATATGTCTCCAAGGGCTTGGAGTTGCTGCACAAGCTCCTGATGATCGCCGTGTTGCATGAAAAGCGTCACAAGCCGCTTCCCTGTCTCAACAGGATCAATATCCCTGAAAGACTCAAGCATTTTTACCGCATTATCGTGATTTTCTTCGAGCAGAATGTCATCGAGGACTGGGAGGTATTCTTCCCATGCCCTGTCCCGGTTGCCTTCCTTTAGGTAAAGGTCACCGAGTATCTTTCGAGCTCTGAGGTTTGCCGGTTCGGTAGCAGTCACCTGTTTTAGATAATCCCGTGCTTCGTCCAATTTTCCGGTGGCGCCATAGATCTCTGCAGCCCTCAGCAGGATTTCGGCATCCTGGGGCAGAAGGTTGATCGCCTCCCTGATTATTGCAACAGCTTTCTCGGATTGGCCGGTCTTCTCATACACGGAACTGAGGTCCAAAAGAGCCTGCCGGTTGGACTGCTCCAAACCAAGAATCTTTCGGTAAATACCTATGGCCTTCTCCGTATCTCCTGTTTCAACATTCAGTTGTGCAATGCGGGAATACTCTTTGAGAGCTTCGGATGTGCGGCCATCTTTGAGGTAAAGTTCAGCAAGCTTCATCCCCAGCGGGATATTCGCCGGAGAAAGTGTGAGAATTTTCTGGTAGATTGTGAGATGCTTTTCCTTTTCGCCCTCTTTTGCAAGACTGTCTGCTACAGCAAGATAAAATGTTACTGCATCGTTGACAAGTCCCTTTGCTTCATTCAGTTCTGCTAGGGCGAGGAGCGCGCCATTATCAGTAGGATTTATGTTCAGGATTTTTTTATACAGCGCTAAGGCTTTCAGCGCAAATCCTTCCTGTTGGAAAAAATTTGCAGCGTGATGATATGAGTCAATCGCATTTGTCTTGTTGCCGTTTTTCAGGTAGAGGTCACCAAGAGTGTTAAAAGTACTGCCATCAGGATATTCCTTGGTTAATTTCTCCCATTCAGCAATGGCTTTATCGATCTGCCCGCGGGAAAGATATTTCTGTGCTTCTTTGATTATACTTGCTTTATCCGCCATTTCAGGTATTATTGAAGGTATCACAATTGACTAAGCCTGTCAATAATATACGTCACCGGAGCGATAAAAATATCATGGTAAATAAGGAAAGTATCCTTACTTTTTTCCGCACAAAAACAAAAAGACCTGTAAGCTTCCGGGAGCTTATTTCGCTCATGGGGTTGAATCACAAAGAGGCACAGTCTGTCAGGAGAATACTGAAAACAGTGGTGAAATCAGGAGAACTGGTTCAGACACGAAAAGGGCTCTATGGGCCCTCTGAAAATATGTGTCTCGTGCATGGCTATTTCGAGGCACACAGGGAAGGATATGGATTTGTGATCATGGAAAAGCCCGGCGAACGAGACTTGTTCATTCCTGCACGTGCGACAGGTGGGGCAATGCATCACGACAGAGTTCTGGTTCGCATCGAGAACTCACAGAAACGCGAAGGCAGCATCGTCAGGATTCTTGAGAGGGCGCACCAAAAAATAGCAGGCAAATTCGAAACTACGAGT
Organism: Thermodesulfovibrionales bacterium; assembly: GCA_963715195.1. Lineage (GTDB taxonomy): Bacteria > Nitrospirota > Thermodesulfovibrionia > Thermodesulfovibrionales > SM23-35 > JALHSV01. The sequence continues at coordinate 251,369 of CAVQRT010000003.1, forward strand.
ACCGGCTTTTACGTGAAGCCAAAGGACAAGTTAATCCCTTTCGAGCTTCCGGTGGCGCAGAGAGACCGGGCAGGAGCAAAGAACGGCGAGACAGTGATCGCCGGGATTATCTCGTATCCTTCCGGGAGAAGACCTGCTGCCGCCAAAATACTGAAAATTCTGAACAAACCTGCAGACCCGAAGGCAGAGGTAGAGTCCATTATCGATGAATTTGACCTCCCGAGAAAATTCCCTCGTCAGGTGCATGAGGAAGCACTCATGCTTGCAAAACAAAAAAGAGAGGCCTCACGAACAGGGAAGAAGCGGAGAGATTTGCGGTCTCTTCCAACCGTTACCATTGACGGAGAGCGCGCAAAGGATTTTGACGATGCGGTTTCGATAAAAATATCTAAACACGGCTACACGCTCTATGTGCATATTGCCGATGTCGGCTTCTATGTCGACTGGAATTCCGCCGTCGATCTCGAAGCACGGCAGAGGGGAACGAGCGTTTACTTCCCGGACAGGGTTATCCCGATGCTCCCGAAAGAGCTCTCAGAAGACCTATGCAGCCTCAAACCTCACGAGGAACGACTTGCTGTAACTGTTGAGCTTGACTTTGACAGGCTTGGAACGAGACTCGGCTCAAAATTATATCCGAGCGTCATTACAAGTGATGAGAGAATGACATACACATCGATAAAGAAGATACTTATCGATAACGATCCGCGCGAGCGAAACAGATATGATCACCTTCTCCAGGACTTCGAATTCATGGGTGAATTATGCGGCATTCTCAGAAACAGAAGACTTGAGCGGGGAAGCTTGGATTTCGACCTCCCTGAACCTGAAGTTCTTCTGGACATACAGGGTGCTCCTGAAGCCATACTGCGTGCTGAGAGAAATTATGCGCATATGATCGTCGAGGAATTCATGATCGCGGCAAATGAGGCTGTTGCGGAGCATCTTGAGGCGCGCGGTGTGCCAATTCTCTACAGAATCCACGAAGAACCGGACCCGATGAAACTGGAGGATATCGCCAGAGTCATGAAATCCATCCTCCCAATGAAACATCCTCTCATCAGAACAAGAGACTTTCCCGATATCCTGAGGAAGGTGAAGGGCAAGCCGGAGGAGGAAATTATTCATTACATGGTGCTGCGAAGCCTCAAACAGGCACGCTATTCGCCGGTTAATGTCGGGCATTTCGGCCTTGCATCAAAGTGTTACGCACATTTTACCTCGCCGATCAGGAGGTATCCGGACCTCATTGTCCACAGGATTTTACGCGAGGTTCTGCAGAAGAGACACATGCCGGAGAAACGCATTCAGGAGCTGCGCCATGTTCTCCCTGATATGGCATACCATTCCTCCCGGATGGAACGCCACGCCGATCAGGCAGAATATAAGGTCATAGACGCAATGAGGGCATGGTTTATGAAGGACAGGGTGGGAGAGGAATTTGAGGCAAAAATCGTGAGTATTACTCCCCATGGATTAAAAGTGAGATTGAAGGATTTCTATGTCGAAGGATTTCTGCACGTCTCATACATGACAGATGACTTCTATCAGTTTGATGAACGTCAAATGAAACTCATCGGCCGCAACACAAGACGTTCATTTTCGATCGGGAAAGACGTCCGGGTGAGAGTTGAAAGGGTTGACATGGAAGAGAGGGAAATCATACTGGATATCATAAAATAAGGAAGGGTTCAAGGATTCGAGGGGCCGAGGATTCAAGTAACAAATTCAAAAAAAGACATTGAAGATGGTATACGCTCCCGTATCGTAGAAAAGAGATGAGATTACGATGACGTATTCGTAATCTATTGGTTTAAAAAATTATTATCATTCGTATCCCTGACCCCTTGGATCCTCAAATCCTTGAATCCTGTTTTTAAAGTATGGAATTTCAGGAATTGCTACATATCTTGGAAAAGCTCCGGAGCGAGGAAGGATGCCCGTGGGACAGGGTGCAGACCAGGGAATCCCTCAAGCCCTATATCATCGAAGAGGCCTATGAGCTTATTGAGGCAATTGAAGAAAACGACCGCGAAAAAATAAAAGAGGAACTTGGTGACCTTCTCTTCCAGATCGCCTTTCAGTGCCAGATTGCGCGAGAGAAGGAAGAATTCACAATGTCCGATGTCATCCAGGGAATCGGGACAAAAATGGTTGGTCGGCATCCGCATGTATTCGGCAATACCGAATGCAGGACCCCCGATGACGTCGTAAGGCAGTGGGAAGTGTTGAAGAAACGGGAGGGTAAACTCCGTGACTCAATCCTCGAAGGAGTGCCGCGGGCAATGTCCTCCCTGCTCAGGGCTCACCGGTTACAAAAAAGGGCTGCTCAGGTCGGATTCGACTGGGAAAAGGTTGAGGATGTCTTAAAAAAAGTCGATGAGGAGATGTGTGAACTGAAAGAAGCCCTGCATTCTGGCAGGAGAGAAGAAATGGAGGATGAGCTTGGAGACATTTTCTTCATGCTCGTGAATCTTTCACGGTTCATCGGCGTCAACCCTGAAGACGCACACCGCAAAACCATCAGCAAATTTATCCACCGTTTCCGTTATATCGAAATGAAGGCTGCGGAACAGGACAGACAGCTTTCAGAAATGACCCTTGAGGAAATGGACAGATTATGGGACGAGGCCAAAGAGAGAGAGGTAAAGGATTAAGTCAATGCTATTACCCTGAGCAAAACAAAAGCTGCATGCAATAATTGGCTCCTGGGGAGGGATTCGAACCCCCGACCAAGTGGTTAACAGCCACCCGCTCTGCCGGCTGAGCTACCCAGGAACAGATTATTTTTATATCAAATAGGAGAGCGCCTTGTCAATCAAGCGTCAAGACTTAGTTCAGTCACAAACCTCGCAACGAGATCACCGACTTCGGTCGTCCCATAGCCCATCCTGCCCGCTGCAAGGCTCTTGAGATGTTTCCCCGTAACCTCTATCACTGCCTTTTCGAGGATATCTGCGGATTTCTGCTCACCGAACTGTTCGAGCATCATCCCACCTGCACAGATTGCTGCCAGAGGGTTCACAACATTCTGTCCGGTATATTTCGGAGCGGAACCACCGATTGGCTCGAACATTGAGACGCCCCCGGGATTGATGTTTCCCCCTGCGGCAATGCCCATGCCACCCTGGATCATGGCACCCAGATCAGTGATGATGTCCCCGAACATGTTGTCCGTCACAATAACATCGAACCACTCAGGGTTCTTCACAAACCACATCGTTGTTGCATCAACATGCGCATAATCAACCGCGATATCCGGATATTCCTTGGCAACTTCATAAAAGACCCTTTCCCAGAGGTCAAAAGCGAACGTCAAAACATTCGTCTTCCCGCAGAGGGTAAGTTTCCTGAGTTTATTTCTCTTTCTGCAGTATTCGAAGGCGAACCGTATACAGCGTTCGACACCCTTCCGCGTGTTGATTGATTCCTGCACTGCGACTTCATCAGGGGTGCCTTTCTTCAGCACCCCTCCTGCTCCCGCATAGAGGCCCTCGGTGTTTTCCCTCACAACAACGAGATCGATATTCTCAGGTTTTTTGTTCTTGAGCGGACAATCAACGCCCGGGTACAGCTTGACGGGTCTTAAATTGATATACTGATCAAGCTCAAATCGTAATCTCAGGAGGATCCCTTTCTCAAGGATTCCCGGTTTTACATCAGGATGCCCTATGGCACCGAGGTAGATAGCATCAAATGTTCTCAATTCATCTACTGCACCGTCAGGGAGTATTTCACCGGTTCTCAGGTACCGGGCACCGCCAAAATCGTATTCGTGAAAGTTGAAAGCAATGCCGAATCGCGAAGATATTGCCTCCAGCACTTTGATGCCCTCCCGGATGACTTCCGGTCCGGTTCCGTCACCGGGAATCACTGCGATGTTATATGACCGCATCCACAGTTCTCCTGTCTATTTTCTCTCTATGTATCATTTCTTACTTCTGTTCCTAATTTTCTCTTCGTCCATGCAATGAGCCCTCCGGCATCGATCAACTCCTGCATGAATGGTGGAATGGGGTTTGCCTTGTAAGCCTCCTTCGTTATCAGATTCCTGATGATGCCTTCATTGGCCTCAATCTCCACCTCATCATTTTCCTTGATCTTCTCCGATGCTTCGGTTGATTCGAAGATGGGCAGCCCGATATTAAATGCATTGCGATAGAATATCCGCGCGAAGCTTTTTGCAATCACAGCCTGAATTCCCGCAGCCTTTATTGCGATGGGAGCATGTTCCCGTGATGAACCACATCCGAAATTTTTACCGGCGACAAGAATATCACCTGATTGAACCTTGCCCGGGAACTCCTTATCAGCATCCTCCATCACATGCCTGGCAAGCTCCTCCGGCTCAGAAGTGTTCAAATACCGTGCCGGTATAATCGCGTCTGTGTCAATATCATTTCCAAACTTCCACACTCTGCCCTTTAGCAGCATTTCTCCTCCGTATTACCTGGTAAAAACTGACAGCTATTATAGGAGATTCTTCGCTTTATTAACAAGTCAGAGCCGAATCTGCGTGCGTGAAGAATGCTTACATAAATGGAATCGGGTGCGAATTTTTGATAGAGTAATGAACATGATAGAGGTCGACGGCAGTTTCAGGGAAGGCGGCGGGCAGATCCTCCGGACCGCACTGAGCCTCTCCTGCCTTCTGCAAAAGCCGTTCAAGATATATGACATCCGGAGAGGGCGCAGAAAACCGGGCCTTATGCCGCAGCATCTTGCCTGTGTCCGTGCAGCCAAACTCATCTCGAATGCACATGTCACTGGTGATATAATAGGTTCTGCTGAATTGTTTTTCTCACCGGGTAAGGTAAAGAGCGGGGATTATCTTTTTGATATCGGAACCGCCGGTTCTACATCCCTCGTTTTACAGACCATCATCCCCGCAGTACTTTTATCGAAAGTCGAAAAGACCACCATAACACTCATCGGTGGGACCCACGTTCCTTTCAGTCCGTGTTTTCATTATCTCGCAAATGTTTTTTCTGCGATGTTGAAGCTCATAGGAATTGATCTAACCCTTTCTATAGTTTCATACGGGTTTTACCCAAAGGGAGGCGGAAAAATCAGTGCTGTAGTAAATCCATCAGAAGAAATCAGACCGTTAAGAGTCATCAAAAGGGGCAATCTTGAACGCCTGGCAGTGATATCCGGTGTCGGTAATCTCCCGTTATCAATAGCGGAGAGGCAGAAAGATGGTTTTTTCAGGAAGTTCCGAGCTTTCATGACGGACAGTATATGTCCTGTTGGTTTTGAAATAATGAATGTATCAACCCCCGGCCAGGGGACCTTTTGCTTTCTTCATGCAGAATCAGCAGAATCGCTCGCAGGCTTTACAACGCTCGGAGCGAGAGGGAAAAAAGCCGAGCTTGTCGGACAAGAGGCTGCAGAAGAATTTCGTGATTATTATTTTACCGGCTCAGCACTTGACCCTCATTTATCAGACCAGATTATTCTATATCTTGCGATGTGCGGAGAAGAATCAGTATTTTCCACTTCCCGTATTACCGAACATCTGCTGACAAACCTGCGGGTGATAGGATTATTCCATAAATATTCTTATGAGGTTAGAGGTGAGCATGGCAAACCAGGGACTGTTCGAATCAATCCGTCCAGCAATAATATGGAAGACATCTATATGGAATAATGTCAGGCATATGCGCCTGACATATAATGTATCCTTGGGTTACTACCTATAAACATTTTTCTTTTATCGGCAAGAGCCGTGTGAACTCCTCAGGCAACCTCTGTGGTTTCCCGTCTTTTCCGATACAGGCAAGCCTCACGTTCGCCTCCACCAAAAGGGTTTCCCCCCGGAAAATGCGGTGACTGAGGGTTATGGTGACATTTGTAACATCTTGTACTTCTGTTGTAACATCAATGAGATCCCCGAGAACCGCCGGTTTTTTATACTGAACGTCAACATTTACGACTGCAAAAAGGTATCCTTTCGCGTGATAGCTTGAGACATCGATTCCTCTTTCAGCCAGCAATTCAGTCCTTGCACGTTCCATGTACCTCAGATAGTTTGCATAATAGACGACTCCCCCTGCATCGGTGTCTTCGTAATAGATCTTAACGTTATGATGGTGAACCATGATTTTCACTATTTTGATTTCAGAATAATATATGTTGCCCCTAACCCTCCGTCATTATACCTTGCAGTGGCATAAGCCAGAATCCACTTGCTGAATGACCTGTGGAGCAGCCGCTTCAGTGCTTCCTTGAGGACAGGCCCCTGAGGCGACCTGAGCCCCCTGCCATGAATCACCTTCAAACAGAAGAAACGTTTTTGAATCGCTTGCCTGAAAAAAAACGACAAAGCTTCTTCAGCCTCGATGAGCGTCATGCCATGGAGGTCGATTGTATCCTGAACAGAGTAATCCCCGCGGTGGAGTTTCTGTATAATATCTTTTCGCGTATGAGGCCTGACCCATGCGATATATTCAGCCGTATCAGAGAGCCTCATCTTTGTCTCTCCTCTCACAATGCGATTCAGGATATCAAGGGAATCATCCTTCTGACGCGGCAGCGGATCAACTTTTGTGCCATGTCCAGGTAAAATGTTCCTGAATTCCGGGATTTCCCTGACATCAGACATGGCTTCCCTGAATAACTCCTCGTCGGATTTCCCTTCTGCGACATCAGGCTCCTTGAGAGGAAAATGCCTGTTTTCGAGGACAGTCTTCAGCCCTTTGAAGGGTGTATGGGTAAGTTTTGACATCCTCACCGTTCTCATACACTATTATAGTAAACTTGAGCAATATGACAAACGGTCCGGTACAATAGTATCATGCATACCAAAGTCTGTTTCAATATTCGGCCTCTTAGATTGTCATTCCCGCTTGATGGGAATCGTTCTGTTTTCCCCGTCGAAAATGAGGATAAAAAGGGCTGGTTATAAAAAAGATTCCGGACAAGCCGGAATGACAGATTTGAAAATCTTAAATAAATTCCCAGACTTTTGAAATGATTCACATAAACATGCATTAAGAGGTTCATGAGTGAAATTTGACATTTTTCCATATCTGCAGGTCTTTCGCAGCCGGCGGATCGCTGTCATAACATTCCTCGGTTTTGCTTCCGGTCTTCCCCTTGCCCTCACCGGTGGAACCTTACAGGCATGGATGACTGTATCCGGTGTCGATCTTCGGACAATCGGGATATTTGGATTGGTGGGATTACCCTATACCTTGAAGTTTCTGTGGTCGCCTTTCATGGACCGTTTTATACCTCCCTGGCTCGGGAGACGGAGGGGATGGATAATCACCACGCAGATGTGTCTTGTTATCGGCATTTCAGCCATGGCTTACAGTTCACCACAGCATGCCCCCTTCTTCCTTGCCATGCTCGCCCTGTTCGTGGCCTTTACCTCTGCATCTCAGGATATCGTGATCGACGCGTATCGCACTGATATCCTTCGTGAGCAGGAGCGCGGCTTTGGCGCTGCTGTATTCGTGACAGGCTACAGGATTGCGGCGCTTGTTTCAGGGGCTCTCGCGCTCATCCTTTCCGACCGCATCGGCTGGCAAAACACCTATTTACTTATGGCCGGGATAATGGGTATCGGGATTGTATCAACTCTTCTCGGCCCGGAACCTGAGGGGAATTCAACCCACCCGGGAAGCATGAAAGAAGCGATTTGGGGCCCGATGAAAGATTATTTTTCGAGGAATGCAGCCCTTTTGCTCCTGCTTCTCATTATCCTGTATAAACTGGGAGATGCATATGCAGGAACCCTCACGACTGCATTTCTCCTCAAAGGTCCCGGTTTTTCAGCAAGCGAGGTCGGAACCATCAACAAGGGGCTCGGTTTTGCCTCGGTTATCATCGGGGCACTGATCGGCGGAACTCTGATGATCCGGCTTGGTCTCTTCCGCGCTTTACTCATCTTCGGAATACTCCAGGCGGTATCCAACCTTTCTTTTATGCTTCTTGCCTTAACAGGTAAAAATTATGGAGTGCTCATCTTCACCGTGGCCTTCGAAAATCTGACCGGCGGCATGGGAACTTCCGCCTTCGTTTCCCTTCTCATGGCAATGTGCAACCATCGTTATACTGCAACGCAATACGCACTCCTGTCTTCCCTTGCGGCGCTCGGGCGTATTTTCATATCACCCACATCCGGGTTTCTGGTGGAATCAGTCGGCTGGGCTTACTTCTTTTTTACGACCTTCCTCGTCGCCTTGCCCGGTTTGTTGCTCCTCTGGTGGCTTAGAGATGTAATTACAGGACTGAAAACTCAGGTTGATTGATGAGCTATTGCTGCACCTTAGGCCTGAACACAACGATTCCCGGCTTTCCCGCGACATACTCCCTGAAATCCTGATCAACCACTTTTCTGTACTCGGGCTGTGAGGATGCGTGCCTGAAATATTCGATGTCGTCATGCCTGATGATAAACCCTGCGTGGGAAACATCCAGACCATTCACATGAGAAAATATCCCGATGTAATCACCAGATTTGAATTTATCGATCACCTCTCTGTCAACCGCCTCAGAAGGGATATAACTGATGTCGCGGATCACGGGCTGAATCCCCTGCAAAAAAGATGTCCCGTCTTCCTTTTCATTTAATTTTTTACGGACACAGACTGTCCTTTTTCCTCCGACGCGGTCTGTAATATCCTCAACATAATCTGCATTGTTTTCCTTCCAGTCGGTAAAAAAATGGTTGCGTGCATAAAAATCAATAATCCCTGATTTGTACCTCACCTTTTTCAGATGTGCCAAGAACTCAGAGAAGGATGATGAAAGGCGCATCGCTTCAATGTACTCAATAAAGGTCATGCAATCGACCCTTTGCAGATTGACAACAAAAACCTCACGCGTGTTGCTATCACCTATAAGGGTCGATCCGGAATAGCCAGCACCAAGAAAATGATCCGAGAGAAACTGTATGCGTGCACCGGCATCTTCCATATCAGACGCCGTTCTCATGATATGTTCCAATTCTGCAAAGGTATGATTGCCCGGGATTATTTGTTGCCGGTTCATGATTCATTTATAATAAACCGGGTGCTGCATGAAATGAAAATCACTGATATCCATACCCACGGGATTGCTGGTTACGACACGAGAGAAACCACTGAAGAGCATATCCTCAAAATTGCTGAAATTCATGGTTTCCATGGGGTCTCAGATATTCTTCTTACCATCTATCCGTCTTCTGTCCAGGAAATGCGGAGGGATATGGAGACTGTCAGAAAGGCTGCAGAGATTCAGCAGTCATCAGTTCGTCTGCATCAACCGGGTTCGCAAAATCAGAATATCACACAAGTAGGTCCTTCACAAGAATTTCTGCCTGCCGCCTGTCGGCTGGCAACCATTTCCGGCATTCATCTCGAGGGCCCTTTTCTGAACCCGGACCGGTGCGGCTCTCTGAATGCTACCGCATGTATCAAACCAACAGAATATATGTTGAAGAACCTTACCGAAGGGTTTGAAAATCTCATCAAAATCATCACGATTGCTCCTGAAATTCCAGGCGCTCTCAGTCTGATAAGAACAATAACCGATATGGGTGCTGTCGTCAGCATGGGGCATTCTGATGCTACCTACGCAGAGGCAGAGGAAGGGTTCCATGCAGGCGCAAAGGGTATCACGCATCTTTTCAATGCGATGCGCGGTTTCCATCACAGGGAGCCCGGAATTGCGGGTTTCGGGCTGTTCAATCAGGATATATATACCGAGATTATCGCAGATCCTTTCCATCTGCATGACCGGGTTATTGACATGATATTCAACATAAAGAATCCTGACAAAATCATCATCATCTCGGATAGTGTCAAAGAAACAGACAGAGAAATCAGCAGCTCAGGAATCAGGAATGACCGCGAAAGACTCTTGGGAGGCAGCATGGCGGTTACCGGGTCCGCAGAGAGACTCGTCAACATGGGATATGATAAAGATATCATCATGAGGTGCATAACCAAAAATCCACGGGCATACCTTTCCTGTTTTCGCTAATCCGGACAGATTTATTGGAGAGTTATGTATAATTACTAATGAGGTCATAAGTATGAAGACATTCATTACAAAATCGCTCCTATTCTCCCTTTGCCAAAGAGGGATCAGGGGAGATTTTTTCAACAATGATACCTTACTTATGCACTCCTTGTTCATTACATGAGAAAGCTCTCGGGAGGTTACAGTATGGCAGAAAAGGTTATTATCTACGGGAAAGACGGCTGACCTTATACAGAAAAAGCTAGGTCAGCGTACAAGGAGAATGCAGTTTATCTGAATGTGAAAACGGATTCTGCACAGTTGGAGGAAATGCTGAAGCACTCCGGCGGCGTCAGAAAGGTACCCGTAATTCTTGAAGGAGACAAAGTAACCATTGGGTACGGCGGCACCTGAGGCGTTTAATCAGCGGTCGTGAACCGCAAGGAAAATCGTCAAACAATGAAGGGCATTATTCTCGCAGGAGGCAGTGGGAAAAGGCTCTATCCGGTAACGCTCGGGGTCTGCAAACAGCTGTTGCCTATTTACGACAAACCAATGATCTATTATCCACTGTCCGTCCTCATGCTCGCCGGGATACGCGACATCCTCATCATCTCCACGCCCCAGGACCTGCCACGGTTTATCAATATATTTGGTGACGGCACTTCATTGGGAATCAATTTTTCATACCGGGAGCAGCAGCGTCCAGGCGGCATTGCCGAGGCATTTCTTCTTGGTGAAAAATTTATCGGGCACGATCATGTCTGCCTTGTACTCGGAGATAATATTTTTTATGGTCATGGACTGACAACTCTGCTGAATAAAGCCGAGAACGATGTCAGACAGAACGGTGGTGCCGCAATATTCGGGTATTATGTCAATGACCCCGAACGGTATGGCGTCGTTGAGTTCGATGAACACGGCTCTGTTCTTTCGATAGAAGAAAAGCCCAAAGCCCCAAAATCCAAGTATGCAGTTACCGGCCTCTATTTTTATGACCAGACGGTTGTTGAGATTTCGAAAAAGATGAGACCGTCAAGGCGGGGCGAGCTTGAGATTACCGACGTAAACAGGGAATATTTGAAAATGAAAAAGCTGAGAGTGGAGTTGATGGGCCGCGGATATGCCTGGCTTGATACCGGAACCCACGAAAGCCTTCTCGAAGCAGGAGAGTTTATTGCAACGATAGAAAAGAGGCAGGGGCTCAAAATAGCCTGCATAGAAGAAATATCCTATAACCTGGGGTATATTGACAAAGAGCAGCTGTCACGGCTTGCACAGAATTATAATCACAATGATTACGGGAAATACCTCTTGCGGTTAGGAAAATAACAGCCCATGCCATTTATGTTCCATCGCCTTGATATCCCTGAAATTATCCTCATCGAACCCCGCAGATTTGAGGACAGGCGGGGTTTCTTCATGGAAACGTACAAGCACTCGGATTTTCTCCGGAACGGGATCCATGAGCATTTTGTACAGGATAATTATTCCCGCTCTGTGAGAGGTGTACTACGTGGGCTCCATTATCAGAGACCTCCGCATGCACAGGGCAAACTGGTCCAGTGCATCAAAGGGAAAATCTTCGATGTGGCTGTTGACATCAGAAAAGGTTCTCCGACATATATGCGCTGGGTAAGCACCGAATTGTCTGAAGAAAACACCCGGATGTTCTACATTCCTCCCGGTTTCGCTCATGGGTTCCTCGCGCTGAGTGATATCGCCGACGTCATCTATAAATGCACCAGAGAGTATTCAGCGGAAAATGACCGGGGGATTATCTGGAATGATCCTGACATACAGATACAGTGGCCGGTGCAGGAGCCTGTCCTCTCTGAAAAGGACAACAGTCATCCCTTCTTGCGGGAAGCTGACAACAATTTCGCATATACAGCGTAATATGAAAATCCTTCTAACAGGCGCCAATGGACAACTTGCAGGAGAATTTCAGCGGTTGCTTGAGCATTATCCTCATGAGGTTGCTGCTCTTGACAGGGAAATGCTGGACATATCAAACGATGACCATGTTGAACAAGCGTTTATCGCCCACACCCCGGATATTGTTTTCAACTGTGCTGCATATAATCTCGTCGACCGGGCCGAGCAAGAATATGAATCCGCCTTCAGGGTGAATGCCATGGGAGTGAGAAACCTTGCACGTGCATCCAAAAAAATGGACTCCCTTCTCGTTCATTTCAGCAGTGATTATGTCTTTGATGGAACGAAGGAAGACTTTTACACCGAGGAGGACATAACGAATCCGCTGAACAAATACGGAGAGAGCAAGCTTTCCGGAGAGCTGTTCCTGAAGGAAGAAACTGATAACTTCCTGCTGTTCAGAGTCAGTTGGGTGTTCGGGGCAGGGCAACAGAACTTCCTCTATAAACTGCTGGAATGGGCAAAACAGAAAAAACTTCTGAAAGTCGTATGTGACCAGATTTCGGTGCCGACATGCACGAGAGATATCGCCCATTTAACGATGTTTGCCATCAATAAAGGATTGAGAGGCGTCTATCATCTTACCAACAGCGGATATGCAAGCCGGTACGAAGTTGCGAGGTTTTTCCTTGAAAAGACCGGCATGGACAACCTGGTCCTTCCCGTCCGGTCTGATGCTTTTCCCTCTCCGGCAAAGAGACCCTACTTCTCCGCAATGTCGAACATCAAGCTTTCCCGGGCATTGGACGTGCAGATACCGGACTGGAGAATCGGCATAGAAAGTCATGTAAAGTACCTGTTCGAAAAAGGGGAAATCTGATGGAAAAACTTTGCATCACCGGGGGCGCGGGATTCATCGGGAGTGAATTTGTCAGGCAGGCAGTAAAACAGGATTTTGAAGTGACCGTAATAGACAAGCTGAGCTATGCCGGGGATCTTGAGCGTTTAAGGGCGGCAGAAAAGAATTTCGTTTTTCACAGAATTGATATTGCTGACCGGGAAGCTGTACAGCGCGTCTTTGAATCCGGAAAACCGGATACCATCGTACACTGGGCAGCTGAAAGCCACGTCGACAGGAGCATCGCGGACCCTTCTCCTTTTCTCGATACCAATATCAAAGGAACCCTCGTGCTCCTTGATGCCGCCCGGCATTTCGGCATAAAAAGATTCATTAATATATCGACAGACGAAGTATACGGAGACCTCGGTGGCGAAGGGCAATTCTGTGAAACCACCCAACTGAACCCGAGTTCGCCGTATTCCGTAAGCAAAGCTTCTGCTGATATGCTGGGAAGGGCATATTACAGAACTTACGGGTTTCCGGTTATCACCGTCAGACCCTCAAATAACTACGGCCCTTGGCAGTATCCGGAAAAACTTATTCCTGTCGTTATTTGGAAGGCTCTCCAGAATGAAAGAATTCCGGTGTATGCAAAGGGTGAGAATGTGAGGGAATGGCTGTTTGTCGCTGATTGTGTTGAGGGAGTTTTCGAGATAGCAAAGAGCGGGATTGCAGGCGAAATTTATAACGTCGGGAGCGGCGAAGAGAAGAGAAACTTAGATGTTGTAAAGGCGATTCTTCAGATATTGGGCAAGCCTGAAGAACTGATAGAATTCGTCAAAGACAGGCTGGGACACGATTTCAGGTACTCACTGAACTCAGAGAAAATTCACACGGAGCTCGGCTGGAAGGCACGGATGCCTTTTGCTGAAGGAATAGAGAAGACGGTGGCCTGGTATGTGGACCACATGGATTGGGTAAAGCGGAAGATATAATATACTGACCGGCGTATGTTCAAAGACACCATTTTCAGAGAATACGATATACGGGGTGTGGTAGGCAGGGACTACGATGAGGAGTTCAGTTTTCTCCTTGGAAAGGCTTTTGGCAGTCTGCTCAGGGAAGAAAACAGCGATGCCCGTCGGGTGAGTGTCGGGAGGGATGTACGCCTTAGTTCAGCGGCATTGGCTGCCGGGCTTATCCAGGGGATCGTGTCGACCGGCATCAGTGTATACGATATCGGCCTCTGCCCTACCCCTCTGCAGTATTTTTCCCTTCATCACCTGAATCTCGACGGCGGGATTATGGTGACAGGAAGCCACAATCCCCCTGAGTATAACGGGTTTAAACTCAGCGTGGGGAAAGAGACTATCTTCGGTGATGAGATTCAGAGAATGAAAAAAAGAATACACGAATATGCATGGCGTGAGTATTCTGCCCAGGGGACAGTTGAGCCATATGACATTCTCTCCGCCTACCGGGCGTTCATGAAACAGCGATTTTCGTACCTGTCAGAGCCGCAGTACCGCAAACTGAATGTTGTTGTCGATGCAGGGAACGGGACAGCCGGAATCATTGCACCAGAGATCCTCAAGACCATCGGCTGTGATGTAATTCCACTTTACTGTGAACCCGACGGACGCTTCCCGAACCATCACCCTGACCCGACGGTGCCCGAATATATCCGGGATTTGATCCGTGTGACAAAAGAACATGCAGCTGATATCGGTGTTGGATATGATGGTGACGCTGACAGAATCGGCGTCATCGATTCAGACGGCAATATTGTCTGGGGCGATCAGATCATGATTGTGCTGTCGCGGGAGATTCTCCGGACACATCCCAATGCTGTCATCATCGGAGATGTCAAATGTTCTCAAAAAATGTTCGATGATATCGGGAAGCACGGTGGCAACCCCATTATGTGGAAGACAGGCCATTCCCTCGTCAAGGACAAGATGCGGAGGGAACACGCAGTCCTTGCTGGTGAATTCAGCGGACATATCTTCATAGCGGATGATTATTTCGGATTTGACGATGCACTCTACACAACGTTCAGGCTGGTCGAGATCATGAAAAAATGTGGCTGTGGAATACGGGAACTGCTCGCCGACATTCCCCGTTCTGTCTATACCCCAGAGATACGCATTGAGTGCAGAGATGACCGGAAGAAAACTATCGTCGAAAAGTTGACAAGCCTGTGCAAGAAATATGAACAATCAGGGGAAAGCCCTGTTCCGATAAAAAGGATCTATGATATTGATGGAGCACGGGTTGTTTTTGAAAAGGGATGGGGTCTCGTCCGGTCCAGCAATACTCAGCCAGTAATTGTTATGCGCTTTGAGGCCGAGGATGAAACGTCCCTGAAGATATACCGTTCTTTTCTTGAAGAAGCGTTGAAAACAGTTCAGTCTGAGGGTAACCATATAGACACCGGAAAACCTTTTTAGTAAAGTAAGAATAAAGGAGAATTCACGATGAAAGCGCTTGTTCTCGCCGGTGGTTCAGGAACCCGGCTCTGGCCTCTCAGCAGGAGGAATTATCCGAAACAGTTTCTTCAATTGAATATCGGCGGATCCCTCCTCCAGGAAACCGCGAAAAGACTTCTCAAGGTCTTTCCCCCCGATGAGATGATCATCATGACAAACAGCGAATACAAGTTTCACGTACTCTCTGATTTGCATTCGTTATTCGGTGACAACCCGATTTCCCGGAACATCATTCTTGAACCTGTGGGCAGGAATACCGCTCCCGCAATAGCACTTGGCATGAAATATTGCATCGAGAAGCTTGGATGCGGTCAGGATGAGATACTGTTCATTTCGCCTGCTGATCACGTTATAAAGCCCCAAGAGAAATTCGCTGAGTACGTTGCCTGTGCGGAAAAAATAGCACAAAAAGGTCAGATCGTAACATTCGGGATAAAACCGCTGCGGCCTGAGACGGGCTACGGGTATATCAGGGCAGGAAGCACAAAGCTTGCCGAAGGAAGTCATGACTATTTCAATGTTGATAAATTCACGGAAAAGCCGAACAGTGAAACAGCGGTTCACTACATAAAAGAAGGGACCTATTACTGGAATTCCGGGATGTTCGCCTTCTGCATCGGCACCATGATAGATGAATTCGAGAAATATGCTCCCGAAATACGGACAATGCTTGATTACCGCTTTGATGATCTGGTTGAAAATTTTCATACGATGCCAAGTATTTCCATAGACTATGCGGTAGCTGAAAAGTCTGACCGGATTGCAGTCCTTCCTCTTGATATTTACTGGAATGATATCGGCTCATGGGACTCCCTCTACGATATAGCTGACAAAGATGAAAATGGCAATGTCAAAATCGGGGATATTATCGCCATCGATACAAACGACACCCTTGTCATCAGCAGCAAGCGCCTGGTCTCCACCATCGGATTAGAGGAGTGTCTGATCGTTGATACAGATGATGCGCTCCTGGTTGCAAAAAAGGGGGAAACCCAGAAAGTCAGGGAAATCGTTGACAAGCTCAACCGTGAAAAAAGACGGGAAGCATCAGAGCATCTGACAACCTACCGCCCGTGGGGGAGTTACACTATTCTGGAAGAAGGTGAACGGTACAAGATTAAGCGGATTGTTGTTCATCCCGAAGCACGCCTGAGCCTTCAGAAGCATTACCATAGATCTGAACATTGGGTGGTTATCCGCGGCGCTGCAAAAGTAACAATCGGGGATAATGAGATCATTATCCATGAGAACGAGTCTGTCTATGTGCCGAAATCAACGCTCCACAGGCTCGAAAACCCGGGCAAGGTTCCTCTCGAGATCATCGAGGTCCAGAACGGAGAGTATGTCGGTGAAGATGATATTGTGCGGGTCGATGATATGTACGGAAGGAACAAGAAATAATAAAGTCGCATAAGAGAATCTTTCTGATGAAAAGGTGAAAATAATGAAACGGGCGTTAATAACAGGCATTACCGGACAGGACGGCTCATACCTAACAGAACTGCTCTTGTCAAAAGGATATGAAGTTCACGGCTTAATCCGGAGGGCGAGTACATTCAACACCCACCGGATCGACCATCTGTATCAGGATCCGCATATTCCGAGCACAAAACTGTTTCTTCAATTCGGCGATCTGACGGATTCAGGCCAGTTGACGAACATCATTTACAATATCAAGCCTGATGAAATATACCACCTCGGTGCGCAGAGCCATGTGAGGGTCAGCTTTGATCTCCCGGAGTACACAGCTGATGTCACTGCGCTGGGCACGACGAGGCTGCTCGAAGCTGTCAGGAGAAGCGGCATCAAGACGAAATTTTACCAGGCATCCAGTAGTGAGATGTTTGGCGCTGCCAGTCCGCCCCAGAATGAGAAAACGCCTTTTTATCCCAGAAGTCCGTATGCAGCTGCGAAGGTCTACGCTTACTGGATAACCGTTAATTACCGCGAAGGATATAACCTTTTCAACTGCAACGGCATCCTGTTCAACCACGAATCACCGCGGAGAGGTGAGACCTTTGTGACCAGGAAAATTACCCGGGCGATCGCAAATATGATAGCAGGGAAGCAGAAAAGACTCTTCCTCGGAAACCTTGAATCACGGAGGGACTGGGGGTTTGCACCCGAGTATATAGAGTGCCAGTGGCTGATTCTCCAGCAGGACAGGCCCGATGATTTTGTGATCGGTACCGGCGAAAGTCATTCGGTGAGGGAGTTTCTGGAAAAGGCTTTTCACTATGCCGGCATCGAGATCGAGTGGGAGGGCGAAGGCGTCGACAGAAAAGGGAAAATACGTTCTCTGAGATCAGGCGTAAACGATACCATGAAAGCAGGCGACCCCATCATCGTGATCGATCCGAAATACTTCCGGCCTACCGAAGTGGACTTCCTGCAGGCTGACATAACCAAAGCGAAAAAGATCCTCGGCTGGGAACCTCGAACAACTTTCGATGAACTAATCAAGATTATGATAGACTACGATTTTAAACTCGCAGGTTTGACCCCGTCAGGTGAGGGGATTGATATCTGCAGGAAAAAAGGATTTACCTACACCACACATGATTTCTCCCTCCATGAAAAGATACGGGAGCGGTGTTAAACAATCGCAATACTGTTTCTGACCGCTGCAGTTCAATTACATATGAATGAATCCGGGCTGAGATAATGGAAAAGGATTCCAGGATATACGTTGCAGGGCATCGCGGCCTCGTCGGATCAGCCATTCTGCGAACGCTGCGGGAAAAGCAGTTCACAAACATTCTCACCCGCACAAGCGCTGAGCTTGATCTCAGGAGACAGAGCGACACGGAGATATTCTTTGCGCAGGAGAGGCCCGATTATATCTTTCTTGCGGCAGCAAAGGTCGGCGGGATTCTCGCGAACAATACCTATAAGGCAGAATTCATTTATGACAATATCATGATCGCAGCGAATGTCATCCATGCTGCATATATGCACGGGGCAAAAAAGCTTCTCAACCTCGGCTCATCCTGCATCTACCCCAAATTGGCACCACAGCCCTTGAAAGAAGAATATCTGATGACGGGGCTCCTCGAACCGACCAATGAGCCGTATGCAGTCGCAAAAATTTCTGCCATAAAACTCTGCAGGTACTACAATGAACAATACGGCACGAACTTCATATCGGTGATGCCCACAAATCTTTTTGGCATTCATGACAATTTCAATCTGGAAACAGCACACGTGCTGCCTGCACTGATAAGAAAATTTCACCTCGCCAAGCTCTTAAGAAAAAAACGATACGGGGAACTGGAAAAAGATGTGAGGAGATTTCCCCTCGGTTTCAACGTCTCCAGTCCCTCGGATCTTAAGACGCTCGGCATTGCTGCTGATTCTGTTGAACTCTGGGGTACCGGTCAGCCATACCGGGAGTTTCTCTTTGTTGACGACCTCGCAGATGCCTGCGTATTCATTATGAACAACTGTGATGCCGGGGCAACGGCATCTTTTGCTGACAACCGGCATGATCACCTGTCGATTGGAGAATTTATCAATATCGGAACCGGGGAAGATATAACCATACGGGATCTTGCACATCTGGTCAGGCAGATTGTCGGGTTTGAGGGGGGAATTGTGTGGGACACCTCCAAGCCGGATGGAACTCCGAGAAAGCGCCTCGACGTTACAAAAATCAATTCCCTCGGTTGGGAGCCTAAAATTTCCCTGGAACAGGGGATACGGATGACATACGATTGGTACGTATCATCGTAATTCCCGCTCATCCTGTAGATGTGGTATAAAGCCGAGGAATCTATCACTTTCAGCAAACAATCGTGATCGCAATAGACGCCTTTATTTACTGGCTTCCTCCGGTTGCCTGGATGATTTTTATCTCTCCTGTGAACGCACTCCTGACTTCACAGACTACATCCTCCCTTATTATGCCGTTGATTGCGTGGCTGTTGCCGGAGGCAAGCCGACATATGATGGAGACTTTACATATTCTTCTCCGCAAAACAGGGCATTTCCTGGAATACGCCTTTCTTGCATTCCTTTTGTTCAGGGCATTCCGGGGCAGAGAGAATGCCTTTCAGTTCACCTGGATTCTTTGCGCTGCGCTTATCTCATTGGGATACAGTGCATTGGATGAATACCTGCAGACGTTCACCTCTGCGAGAACGGGGTCGTTTTACGACTGGCTTATTGATGCTTCTGGAATCGCATGCTCGCTCGGCATTCTGATACGCAAGCATAAGAAGTTCTGATTCAGGCACTTATTCTTGTATAATTTACCCCCTTCTCGATTCCTTCAATCCTGAAAAGAGGATCACCGTCTATCAACTGTTTGAGTTTCGCCGTATCAATCTGATTATAGAAAACAGGTTTTATAAAGGAAGGATCATCGGCAGAGCCTAGCAGCCCGTTTTTTAACTCCGGATCATTCGAAATGATATCCGTTAATTTCAGAGCCTTATAAAGCCTGATATAGGTATTTACCCCGATGCTGTCCGGGAGCGGCCTTCTCAGGATATCAAAATACTCCCTCAGGGTATCTTCCCTCTCATAAGGGAACCCGGTCAGGAAATCAACCGCTACGCGGATTCCGTTTGCCTTTGCACGGTAGACACATTTTTCATAATCTTCCCAGTAAAGAGGACATTTCTTCCAGGAATCGACAGTGAGCGTTATGAGATAAGCACCGGTGTCCTTCAATAACCTGAAGAGGTTCTTGCCGGCGTAAGCCGGCTTCATATAGAGCGCCCACCTGATGGGCAGCCCTGCGTGTTTCAATGCGGAACAGAAATCTGCTGCGTATTCATCATTTTCATTGAATTCAGAGTCGCAGAGATGAAAATGATCGTATCCCGTTTCGACAAGGGTTTTGATTTCTCCGACAACGTCTGAGATCCCTTTAAAAGAAACCGGAGTGTTCGCCTCCAGACAGTAGACACAGGATGAACTGCATCCCTTATGGGTTTCAAATCCTGCAACCCCGCCTCTTTCGAAATACTTTTGATAATCCAAAGCACCCGATTTTCGCGGGCAGGAAGTGCCGAAAGAGTATATGCCCTGAAACACCCTCCCCTCCGATAATCCCTGCCCGTATTTCCTTAAAATATCGTTGACCGTTTTTTCGGCAGGACCCTTTACGGCATAATCTGCATCCAGATACTCGAGAATACCTTCAGGATTTGAGAGGAGTCCGGCCCCCCCAATCATGACGCGAAGACCGTGATGATGCCTCAGATGCCCAACGATTCCTTTGATTTCATTCAGAAAAAACTCGTTGGCATGATAGATCACCGTGTCCACATTCCTGACTGTCACTCCTGCTATATGGGGTTGAAATGACCGGATAGAATGGTCGATGTCAGCGTAGAGATTCTCTGAAAAACAGAGATCGAGGATTTCAGCCTCATGCCCCTGCTCTATGAGAGATGCCGAAAGATATTCAAGGCCGATGGGAGGAACAGGAGGATTGCTATACCTGTTCGGATTGATAAGAAGAACCCTCATCACGCTATGCTATATCGGTTGGTGAAAATATAACCTCATCCCTGAATGACTTTATCAGGTAAATCGATTTCGCGATCTGTTCATCAAGGACATCGACCATGGCTGCATCGAGTCCGGCACCGGCAAGATATGTCAGAAAGGACGCCTCCAGCCATTTTCTGACCACTCTCGGCATGCCGGGAGAGATGTTGGAAATCCAGGCGATGGTATTGACCGGAGGTTCGACGAGTTCTTTCAGGATACGGATACATTCAAGCGAGTTCACCAGATGATTCTGCCCCATTCCTCTGCTGATGTGCACGACGGAGGGATCGGCAAAGAGTCTTTCGTTGGGGATATCGGCACCATTTGCCTTTTCGATGAGTTCCTCAATGATCTGGAGTTTTGCTTCCAGCGACGACGGGATTGTTCCTCCTGAAGCTCTCAAAATGAGCGACGCCCCTGTACCGGCAACGAGAGAAAGAAGGTCTTCCTGGTTCTCAGGTTCTGTCTTCGAGATAAAATTGATGAGAGGCGGTTTCTTGCACAACGGCATGCTCCTTCTGAGCGCCTGAATATTTCTTGAATCAAGAGAAAAGGGACCTTCCGTATAATCAGAGATAATCTCAACGATCAGCGGCAGACTATCTTCATCGCCGATGCCGTCGAGGGAGCACTGCACATTGATCATATCAGCGCCGGATTTCTGAATTTCTTCAGCAATGGCCGAGAGCACCTTCTTATCCCTTTTAACGAGTGCATCAAGATAGGCACTGTTTCGCACATTCAAATTATCTGCGATAGCGATCATTTTTTCCTCCCGCAAATTAAATTTATCAGTGTTTTCATTATAACACCATGCTCTCAGTCAACCCAGAAAATGAGTTGGCAAAGTGTAGATGTTGTGAGAAAAATTATTTTTCGATACCTAAATGTACCCTGAACCAATGGATTCATCAACATATTTATTCAGAGAGCATTAATAGATATTTAAATCATCGAGTTCAATAATTTTCAAGCAATGTCTTCACTTTGGGGCTTAGGCTTTTATTCCAACCTCGATCATTCTGTTCCGCATTGCCTTCATCTTGTCCCGCAAAGCCGCAGCGCGCTCAAATTCAAGCTTCCTTGCGGCTTCCTTCATCTCCGCCTCGAGTTTTTTCAGCGCTTCCTCGTCATATCCGTACCCGCCTTCCTCTTCAGCAATTGCGGGCACCGTCCAGTAATCAGCCTCATAGATCGAGCTCAGGACATCCTTGATTTCCGATCTGACGGTTTCCGGCGTTATCCCCAGTTCATGGTTATAGTTCTCCTGTATTTTCCGTCTCCTCTCTGTCTCCTGCAGGGCCCTCTGCATCGATCCGGTTATGGTATCCCCGTACAGGATGACCTCTCCGTTGATATTCCGTGCAGCACGACCTGCCGTTTGTATCAAAGAGCGCTCGGAACGAAGAAACCCTTCTTTATCTGCATCAAGGATTGCAACCAGTGAAACCTCGGGCAGGTCAAGCCCTTCACGCAGGAGATTCACCCCGATCAGGACATCGAAGTTTCCAAGCCTCAGGTCCCGCAATATCGCTATCCGCTCAAGCGTATCAATATCAGAATGCAGATATCGTGCCCTTACATCAAGATTCACATAGTAATCCGTCAAATCCTCTGCCATCTTCTTTGTCAGCGTTGTAACCAGGACCCTCTCACCCCGTTCCGCGCGTTTGCGGATTTCTCCCAAAAGGTCATCGACCTGTCCCGCAATGGGACGGATGAGAAGTTTCGGGTCAATAAGTCCGGTCGGTCTGATAATCTGCTCAATTACCCTTCCCTTTGATTTTTCAAATTCATAGGGTCCGGGGGTTGCTGACACATAAATTGCCTGATTGATCCTGTGTTCGAATTCACTGAATCTCAGAGGCCTGTTATCGAGCGCGGAAGGCAGCCTGAATCCGAATTCAATCAAGGGCTTTTTCCTTGACCGGTCGCCTTCGTACATGCCGCCGATCTGCGGTATTGTTGCATGAGACTCGTCAACAACAAAAAGAAAGTCATCAGGAAAATAATCTATGAGCGTATAGGGGGGTTCCCCGGGTGCGCGTCCGCTGAGGTGCCGGGAATAATTTTCGATTCCGTGACAATACCCGAATTCCCTGAGCATCTCCAGATCGAACCTCGTCCGCTGCTCGATCCTCTGCGCTTCAAACGGCTTTCCTTCGTTCAATAGCAAAGCTATCCTCTCTTCCATCTCTTTCCCGATATTTTGCAATGCGGGGTCAAGCCTTGCACGCGGAGTTATCCAGTGGCTGTTCGGGAAGATGGCAATTTTATGAAGCTTTCGGATCTTCTCCCCGGTGAGCGGATCAAACTCATGGAGAGCATCGATATCATCTCCGAAGAACTCAATACGGATTGCCTTATCGAGCGAAAAAGACGGGAATACCTCAACAATGTCACCCCGCACCCTCACAGTGCCCCTCGCAAATTCCCGCTCCGAACGGGTATACTGCATTTCGATCAGTCTCCTGAGGATGGCATCCCGTTCTGAATGCATTCCCTCCTCAATTACGAGATGCATATCCATGTAGTCCTTCGGGGAACCGATGCCGTATATGCATGAAACAGAGGCCACTACAATCGTATCCCTCCGCTCGAGAACAGCCCGGGTAGCTGAATGCCGCATTCTGTCGATATCATCGTTAATCAGAGCATCTTTTTCTATATAGGTATCGGTTGTCGGGATGTATGCCTCAGGCTGATAGTAGTCATAATAACTGACAAAAAACTCCACCGCATTGTCAGGGAAGAGTTCCCTGAATTCACCGTAGAGCTGGGCGGCAAGGGTTTTGTTATGGGCAATCACAAGGGTGGGCCTGTTGAGGCCTGCGATTACATTCGCAATGGTGAATGTCTTTCCTGATCCCGTGACACCCAAAAGGACCTGGTGCTTCCGTCCTTGCCTGAGCCCCTCCGAAAGTTCTTTGATGGCGTTTGGCTGATCACCCTTTGGGGAAAAGGATGTAACAAGTCTGAATACGTTCATGAGAATTATTTTACCTGGAAAATGAATTCAAAAAGAGGAGATGTTGTGAGAAAAATTATTTGTCGATACCGAAGTATGCCTCTAACTGATGGTTTCATGATATGTTTATTCACAGGGCGTTTCAAAATAATTTCAACCAAATCATCGATTTAAATTATTTTTCGAATAACGTCTCCTCTTTTTGATTTTACGGCAATCAGACAGATTCTGAACAGATGGGCGACAGCATATCATTGAGGGGACATCCGCCGCACAGCGGATTGGTCCTCCTGCAGAAGGTTTTTCCTGCCCTGACAAAAAGCGCGTGATATTCGTTATACAGAGATACATTCCTCCTGACAGAATCGTGAAAGAGTCCCTGAAATTCATCATACGGCCTGCCGGATGCCATAATCCCGTGTCGCGAAAGTATTCGTTTCGTATACGCATCGATGACAAAGACCGGCTTATCGAGGGCATAAAGGAGTATCGAATCTGCTGTCTCCGGCCCTATGCCGTGAACCCGGAGAAGCTTTGTCCTGAGCCGACCTGCATCCTCTCCTGCCATATTCTCCATCTTTCCGCGGTAATCATTCATGAGGAATGAAAGAAAGGATTGCAGCCTTTGAGCCTTTACATTGAAATAACCCGCGGGTCTGATCAGCAAAGCAAGTTCCTTGCCTGACAATCCATGCATATCATGGGGTGAGAGAAGATCGTGATTCTTCAAATTCTGAATGGCATTTTCCACATTGCTCCAGTTCGTGCTCTGCGTGAGAATCGCGCCAACCGCCACCTCAAACGGAGTATCCCCCGGCCACCACTTCTGTGGACCAAAATATCGATACAGTTTTCTATAGATCACCAGCAGTGTGTTCATTTTTAATTGTATACCATTTCACAGCCTGCTCACTATAATCAACATTTCCTGTAGAAGCGGATATAAAAAAACATAGAATCTGCACCGAAATACTGCTAAAATGAATGGGGGAACATTTAGTATAGTTTTTTATCACATGGGAGGTTTTTAATCATGGAATTACACAACGTTGTTACTGTCAAAGAAGGCCTTGTGGAAATCAGGGATCTCGATAAACTGAGAAATATGATGGGCGGTCTCATCTATAAAGCGGTGTTTTCGGAAGGTGAAACAAAGACCGCTCTTTTGCTCCTGGTGAAGGAAATTGCGAAGGCAGCAGGTGCAGTTCCGTCGTCTATCCAATCACTCTATGAAGAGATGGGCAGGTCGTATCCAGGATTTACGGTACCGGCTATCAATATCCGGGGCCTTTCGTATGATGTAGCACGGGTTATTTTCAAAAAGGCGATGGAGATGAATGTCGGGCCTGTTATATTCGAGATAGCCCGTTCCGAAATCGGGTATACGAAGCAGCGGCCGCTCGAATATTCCGCGGTTGTGCTCGCAGCCGCAGTGAGAGAGGGATATGCAGGGCCTGTTTTCATTCAGGGTGATCATTTTCAGCTTGTCAGGAAATACTATCTCGCTGATCCAAAACCGGAAACAGAGTATGTAAAAGGATTGATCCAGGAAGCCATTGAAGCCGAGTTCTATAATATCGATATAGACACATCGACCATTGTTGATATTGAAAAGGAGACAATCAAAGAACAGCAGAGGAACAACTTCGAGATGACCGCCGAACTTGCTTCCTATATACGGTCAATCCAGCCTGCCGGTGTCGAGGTATCAATTGGAGGGGAAATCGGGGAGATTGGCGGAAAAAACAGCACTGCGGATGAACTAAGGGCATATCTCGATGGATTTCGGGAAACGTTTAAAGAGAACAAAGGCTTGAGTAAGCTCAGCGTTCAGACCGGCACGAGCCATGGAGGAGTTGTCCTGCCGGATGGGACACTTGCAAAGGTAAAGATCGATTTTGAGACCTTAAGGACCCTTTCAGATATTGCACGGAAGGAATACGGCCTTTCCGGATGTGTGCAGCACGGTGCTTCTACCCTGCCTGAGGATGCATTTCATATGTTCCCGGAGACGGGCACATCTGAAGTCCATCTTGCCACGGGATTCCAGAATATCATGTATGACAGTGCAGCACTTCCTGCAGAATTCAGGAATGAGGTCTACGCTTTTATGAAGCAGGAGTATGGGAAAGAATGGAAGGAAGGTCAGACTGAGGAGCAGTTTATCTACAGTACGAGAAAAAAGGGCTTTGGTCCCCTAAAGAAGAAATGGTGGGAACTGCCTGCAAACGTCAAGGAACCGATCATGAATGAGCTGAATGCAAAATTTGCCTTGCTGTTCCATAAGCTCAGGGTTACCAATACTGTCGACATAGTAAAGAAAACCGTGAAGCCGGTAGTAGTCAAGAAGGAAATCAATGCAGAGGTGCCTGGATTATAAGATTTTATTGTTAAGATACACCCTGCGGGCTCTGCCGCAGGGTTCTTCACAGTAGACAATAAGCCATTCCATTATTAAGGAGGTTGCATGAAATTCGTAACAAACCTTTTCATCGGGCTGTTCGTGATTATGAACATCTCTTCAGGTTTTGCTGATGACAAACAAAAACCGTTTACAAAAAAGGAGATCGCAAAAATGGCTGAATCCAGAGCAGTAATCGAAACGAAATTCGGAAACATGGATCTGAAATTCTTTCCCGAGGTTGCACCAAATCATGTCAACAACTTTATCGAACTTGCAAAAAAGGGGTTCTATGATGGCACAACGTTTCACCGCATTATTCCGGGCTTCATGATTCAGGGCGGAGACCCGAATTCGAAAAATCCCGATAAGTCTCAGCACGGTATGGGGGGTCCCGGATATACCGTAAAAGCCGAATTCAACGAAAAACCCCACAAAAGGGGTATTCTCTCCATGGCAAGGTCGGGGCATCCCGACAGCGCCGGCTCGCAGTTTTTCATCTGCGTAGCTGACGCCCCTTTTCTCAACAGGCAATACACGGTTTTCGGAGAAGTGATTTCCGGAATGGAGGTTGCCGATAAAATTGTTAGCCAGCCGAGAGACCGGAAGGATAATCCTAACGAGAGAATCGAGATGAAGATCAGAATTATAGAAGGACCTGAGAAGTAGTATCCGATCAATATATGATGATGCGAGAACTAAAATATATTTTCTTTTTTCTGTCGGTCGTGTTCATTGCATCTCCGGCCTGTTCTCAGACAAAGACCGATGCTCAGCAAAAACCGGTTTTCAGGGTAAGCGACCAGAAAACAATCAGCCACGCACAGATGATCGATGACCTCAAACAGGGTCAGATCGTCTTTGCCGGCGAATCGCATGATAATCAGGCACATCACCAACTGCAGCTTGATATCATAAAAACTCTGCATAGCTCCGGCAGGCCTTTGGCGGTGGGTTTCGAGATGTTTACCGAAAAAAGCCAGGGGTTCCTTGACAGGTGGGTCTCCGGCAATCTTTCCCAGGATGAATTTATCAGAGTATATTACGAAAACTGGAACTTTCCATGGCCGCTCTATCGGGATATTCTTCTCTATCTGAAAGACAATAAAATTCCTGCTATAGGATTGAATGTGGAACCGTCTATTACCCGGAAAGTTTCACAGTCAGGCTTTGCTTCGCTGACGAAAGAAGAGCTCAAGAAGCTTCCCCCCGATGTTGGCTGTGCTGTTGACAAACACTATATGGATTTCATCCGGAGGGCATATGCGACGCACGGACACGGGAACAGGGAATTTCTTTTTTTCTGCCAGGCACAACTGCTCTGGGATCAGGTAATGGCGCGTAATATCGTCAGTTTTCTGCAGAAGAATCCGGAAAGAACAATCATTGTCATCACAGGGAACGGGCATGCCTGGAAACGGGGGATCCCTGAACAGGTTCGCCTTTTATCTGATCAATTCAGATACCGGGTACTCTTACCGTTTATTCCGGGTCATATCGACTCACGGTTTATTACGACCGGAGATGCGGATTATCTTTTGTCGCCGTGATATGGTAATATTTTTCATCGGGGCGTAGCGCAGCCTGGTAGCGCACACGGTTCGGGACCGTGGAGTCGAAGGTTCAAATCCTTTCGCCCCGACCAGCAATTTTTCTTTAAAAATATATAGTTATACCCGCCTAAATGCTCATAAAGTAGGGCACAAGTCATTTTTCCAACACATTTCACTTCAGAGAACTACCCGTTTCAGAACAATCAAAACCTCTTCCAGAAAATCTATGAAACCTTTTTAGACAGAGGGCAAGGGGTGAGACAAGGATGGAACAATCAGAAAGATGGAGATTTATCTTCATAATTTATTCATATTTTCTTCGTCATTTCTTCATATTTTTTTTGTATTCTAAAAACCAGATAATAAAATTTCTTCATTTTGGCAGCCAGTAGCCCTCCTGCTGGCTGCTCACCTCCACAAAAAAAGCTGCGACATACCTCCTGAAGTCCTCTGGTAAAAGTTCTTCCCGTATCAAAGACCCATGATATCTACGAAACCGGAAGAGGGAATACTTCGATGGGGGAATGAGCTATCACGAGGCAACCATCTCACGTTCTTCTTCTCTACTCAGCATAGACGAAAACATGCAACAGAGTATTGTTACAAAACCTGCACTCAGCAGTGACACTGCGAAAATAATGTATAACATTTACCTCCTCACTTTCTCTGTAACCATCAACTGATTTTTTTACGATTAGAAGGTAGAACGCGAACTCCTGCCTTTCGATGAACTGTATCTGAAGCATGAAGTTTTTGAAAGTGATCCTTTATCTCTTCTTCAGTAAATTGGAAATGTTTTAACACCATGTAACTATCTATCTCTATTTTTTTTGAAGCCGCACAAACAATATTTATCATCTCACTGATTGCCACATGAGTTGGATAATCCTCTTCAATCTCAAGGGGGATGTCTTTCATAAATTTCTTTTTAAATGATTCTTTAAGATTTTTCATTTTATCCCTCTTTTCATGCTCAACACTTCTTTGTATCTCTATGTGATAGAAATTCATGCTTTTCAATAATCATTTTTATCAAAGAAAACCTCTCTTCCAAAGGGATCGTTAAATAGAAAGATGATTCCAACAAAATCGATATCAATTCCTTCATCTTATGTCTGTACTGCACTCTTTCATGCTCATTTCTCATCATTAATACACTCATAGTATTATTTTGTATCATTCACACACCAAGAAATAGAGGGGTCCGTCTGATTTCTTTGTAAGTACTTGTCTCTTTATTCTGTAAGTACCTGTCCTACAAGAGGGGACACAAATCTGAACTCCTTAACCTAAATGCTTAAAATACAAAGTAGATAACGAACTCAAGATTTTTATGAACCTTTCGAAGCTGCTTTTGTAGGAGGTGGCTATGAGAAAAAGAAGATGCGATTTTTGCCGACCAACCAGAAATCTCTTATTGCAATTATTTAAAGAAAGAAAAACAATAAGATTTGTTATACTTACCATTAAGGCGGGAGAAAGTGAAACGTTTAGTAATATTGTCAATTATAATGTTAAGTGTTGCGTATGCAACCACGACGAAAACCATTTTTGCAGGTCAAACAACGGAAAATATAAATGATAAATCTATATTATCCGGGAAGGTAGTTGAAACAATGGATAGCGGTAGATACACTTATGTGTGTCTCGAAAAGAACAATAAAAAGACTTGGGTAGCGGTCTATAAAATGAATGTAGTTTTGGGGCAGCACATGTCTTTTAAACCTGGAATTGAGATGGTAAATTTTGAGAGTAAAACTCTCAATCGTAAATTTGATAAGATTTACTTTTCAGGAGGGCCAATAACTATTGAGAAATGAAATGAATTATTGATAGACACAAAACCTCTTTTATCCTTCCATAGATTGTCTTTTCAAATAGCGACAAATCAATACATTCTCTGTGCCAAACCCTTCCTGGAACTGAGATTTTCAGAATAATCTCTCTGGTAGCGGGTTGCTTCTGAAAATCACCACCTCACACCGATAATTGACCAAAATTATTTTTGAAAAAGCACTATTACCATTGCGTTTATTCGTTTTTTTTATGATAATTGAATGGGGTTATTTCTGCTGGTCAGGTTTTAATGTGAGGGCATTACTATTTGAGCGAAAACCTGATTTACTTCAATAATGAGTATTAAAGTTAATGGATGACAGCAGTGCGTAATGGCATACAGGCAAACGGAAGTGTCCAATATAGGCTTGAGCGTCTGAGACAGGTATGCGAGGACGCGAAGAATGTCTACATCATAATATACGCAAACCCTGACCCCGATGCACTGGCAAGCGCAATTGCCCTAAAAAAAATACTTGAGACAAACAACCGCAATATCAGTATAGGGTACACCGGGGCTATCGGGAGACCCGAAAACGCTTGTATGATAAGAAAATTGCAGATACCAGCCTTTCCCATTAATGAGGTGGAAGCAACCCAGTCTGAGGTCATAGCGATAGTGGACGCCCAACCGCAGTTTTTCACGGACTTCAGACTCCCACGCTGCGATATTGTAATTGACCACCATCCGCTGCGGGATGAAATTTCAGCACAATTTGTAGATATAAGGTCTCAATACATATCAACTTCGTCTATCATGACGGAATATCTCAGGGCCGCGGGCATGCGCCTTACCAAAAACCTGGCAAGTGCTCTTTTTTACGGGATTAAGACGGACGCACGCAATTTCATGGCCGATATGAATCGAAGTGATGTGGAGGCAATAAGGTGGCTCAGGGGCAAGGCGGACAGAGATATCGTCAAACAGATAGAGTTCTCTCAGTTCACGCATGAGGCACTTGATTACTTCAGCATTGCACTTGTGAAAAGACGCTTTATGAAGGGAGTCATGTTTTCTCATTTAGGATCAGTTCCATTCTTCGACGTGTGCGTGCAAGTGGCGGATTTCCTGATCCGTGTGGAAGAAGTATCCTGGGCACTTGTTACCGGTGTGGTAGGCGATACATTGGTAGTAGTTTTCCGAAACGATGGCCTGAAGAAGGACGCTGGCTATCTTGCTCGTAGCACTTTCGGCGACATAGGGAGCGCGGGTGGACATAAATCCATGGGGCGCGCAGAACTGAAGCAGAACGCTTTACCAAAAGGGCTTCTTCTGTCGGATAACAAAGGTATCGAGGAGTTCGTACTGAGCTCGCTCGCAAAGATTGACCGCGTCTTTAGCCCCGTCCTTAAGTCTGTCAATAGGTAGTTTCTTTTCAAAAACAGGAGGCACTTTGTGCCTGTTCCGCTCAAACGAAAAACTTATGGCGATTGATCTGCGCAAAATTATGCTGCCTCTGGGTTAAAAGATGCAAACTGGTTGCAAGCAGATGCCAACCACAATTTCTTCCAGAACATTTACCTGTTGCGAACCTGATATAATTATGCATAGTTCTTCTAACGAAAATAAGCATGTCTGAGGGAAAACAAACACTGCTAACTTTAAGAGAGAGAACATATGGAACTTCACTTTGATAAAACTAACGGACCTGTAGACGACGCTATCTACCAATTAATGGAACTCGCAGGCCCTCTGCGTTACCCAGAACTTGTCCGCGAAATGATATTGGCTGCTCTGAAGGCTGGCCAAGAAAACACTGAGGAAGCAGACCTTAAACTCATGAACAGCACACTCAAGGAAATGCGGTTTACCTCTAAAGTGTTTGGTCCTTACCGCGGCATGCGAAAAGTGACTGTTTTTGGCTCAGCGAGGACACAGACTGAAGAATCAGTTTATAAGATGGCCCGTCTTTTGGGGCAAAAACTTGTTAAAGCAGGGTACATGGTAATCACGGGAGGAGGGGGCGGGATCATGCAGGCGGTTAATGAAGGGGCCGGGCCGGAACATTCTTTTGCTGTGAATATTAGACTTCCCTTTGAGCAGAAGCCAAATCCAGTAGTCGAAGGGAATCCTCGTCTTATTACATATAAATATTTTTTTAACCGAAAAGTTGCCTTTCTCAAAGAGGCCAGTGCCATTGTGCTTTTTCCAGGAGGGTTTGGTACGCTTGATGAAGCAATGGAAACCCTCACACTGTTGCAAACTGGCAAGCACGATCCCATTCCGCTTATTCTCGTGGATGAACCTGGTGGTACTTATTGGTTGAAGTGGCTTCAGTTTTTTGGAGAAGAACTTATGAGCCAGGGTTATATTAACGCCTCTGATTTTTATCTGTTCGAACGACTAGATTCGGTGGATGCTGTGGTGGAAAGCATTAATCATTTCTATCGTCGATATCACAGCATCCGCTACGTTGAAAAACAGATGGTGATCCGACTCTCATCAGGTATTGAGCCACAATCTGTTGAAGAATTGAAAGACCAATTTCAAGATATTCTGATACCGGGAGGCAATATATATCTTTCTGGTCCTTTGCCTGCAGAAGCCGACGATCCAGAAGTTGTGAATCTGCCCCGTCTCATAGTAGACTTCAACCGCAAGGACTTCGGTAGGCTTCAATATCTTATAGAGGCAATTAACAACTATTAACAGCCCTTACACAGCAAATCCCCATCGCCTTCCCGGAATAAACACTTTTTCGAAGTACTGATCGAAAGTGAGAGTTCAATTCGAAATGCGCAAAAAAAATATTGGTTTCCAAATGAATGTGCTATAATCTCAACATGCTAAGATTTGTTGCAACCGCATTCTTCATCCTGATAATGGGCTTAAGTCAACCTGCCTGTGCTGTTGAACCCCCCACCTCATCAGGGATGACACCCGCTGAAGCCCTGAGTGCTCTTAAAGAGATTATCCCGGAAGTAAAGGTTTTAGAAGTTAATACAACGCCTATTCAGGGGCTCTTTGAGGTTGCGGTCGAATCGAAAGGCAAGAAAGGGATACTCTATCTTGATTCATCCCGAAAGTATCTCATTTCAGGGTCTATTATCGATATTGCGACAAAACAGAATCTGACGCAAGAAAGATCCGCTGAAATCAATAAAGTTAATGTCGCTGAAATTCCCCTCGATGATGCACTTGTGATGGGAGACAAAAATGCGCTAAAAAGAGTTATCGTCTTCACGGATCCAGACTGACCCTACTGTGCAAAACTTCATCAGGAGATGAAGAAGGTGCTGGAGGAAAGAAAGGATATAGCCTTTTATATAAAGTTGTATCCTTTGCCGATGCATAAAGATGCCTATGGGAAGGCGAAGACAATTGTATGTGAAAAATCTCTCGCTCTTCTGGAGGATGCCTTTGCAAAAAAACCACTCCCACCAGCGAAATGTGAGACATCTGCGATAGACGATAATCTGAAACTTGCGGAGAAACTTGGGATACGAGGAACTCCCGCTATCATTATGCCGAACGGAACGATAATTCCCGGCTATAAAGACGCCACTTCCCTCATGAATGCTGTCGATAAAGCCTCCTGACGATTTCTCACTGCCTGGCTCTGCCATAGGATACAGACCTCATCTTCCTCCTGAAGTCTAATCTTCCGAAAATAGTTAAAATGCGATAGATTACTCCCAGATATGAATATATGGAAACAAAACATATTTTTTGTCCTTGTCGAACCGAGGGAACCGGGTAACATCGGTGCATCCGCACGCGCTATAAAGAACATGGGTTTCAGAAACCTTTGCCTCGT
This sequence comes from Thermodesulfovibrionales bacterium, assembly GCA_963715195.1. Taxonomy (GTDB): domain Bacteria; phylum Nitrospirota; class Thermodesulfovibrionia; order Thermodesulfovibrionales; family SM23-35; genus JALHSV01. The sequence goes on from CAVQRT010000003.1 coordinate 284,546, forward strand.
TAGGCCTCCGCCTGAGATGTCGGAAGAAGGAAGATGGTTTGCCCGTAACGCCCATGATGTACTTGACTCCGCAGCGGTCCATGACTCCTTTGAAGAAGCAATAAGGGACAAAGCTGTTGTCGTTGGAACGACCAGGAGAGAAGGAAAAAGACGCGGGGTAATATTGCCTGTTGAACAGGGTACGGCACGGATTCGTGATGTAGCAGAAAACAATAAAGTCGCAATCCTCTTCGGGAGAGAAGCGCAGGGACTGAACAATGATGAAGTGGATCAGTGCGGCTTTCTGCTCAAAATCCAGAGCAGTGCGATCCAGCCTTCGCTGAACCTTTCACATGCGGTCCTTATTATCGCCTATGAACTTTCAAAGCATGATCAGGTGATAGGTGTTAAATCCGGGAGGGTTAGGAAGAAGAAATTTGACAACTCAACCCTGATAGAAAACCTCAAGACACATGAAGAGATCACACCCTTATACGAAAGGATATCCGAGGTGCTGGAACTGCTTGAATACATACCGAGGGGCGATAGAAATCTCATGAAAAATATCATTGTCAATCTTAAACACTTCATCGGCAGAGCTGGGATGACGGAAAAAGAACTGAGAATGATTCAAGGTTTATGCACACAGATAGAGAAGAAAGTGGAGAGAAGATAGAGATGCAAAAATAAACATCAAAGAATTTCTGTTTTTAGATTCGTCATTCCTTTCCAAAGATCTTCCCGGTTGAACCTGATATAATTGTAAATAGTTTCAATGGTAGTAGAAACAACCTTTCAAGAAAGGAAGGAACGAATCATAAAACCATTTACAACAATTGCAATTATCGTGTTCTTGCTTATAGGTTCTATACATTTTCTCCGCCTGTTCTTTCGATGGGAAGTTATCATAAGCAGAATGATTTTACCTATATGGATAAGCGCGCCTGGCTTTTGTATTGCTTCAGGGCTTGCATTGATGCTGTGGCGAGAATCACGGAAATAAGAACTATGTCAGCCTTCACTCATACAACACTATTTTGCAAAAAAGCATTGCTGGAGCTTTAATTTTTTGAACAACGCTATTCCTAAACAGGAGTTAACTTCCCGGTGGGATAGGTGCAAAAACCTCCTTCAGCAATCTATCCCTCAAGCTCAGGGGATATTAGTTTTCTCTCGTTTAAATATTTATTATTTCAGCGGTTCATTTGTCAGCGGAGTTTTTTGGCTACCTCTCAGCGGCGAACCTGTCTTATTATGCAGGCGTGGAGATGAAAGAGCAAAAATTGAGTCACCGATAAATCATATTTACTCATTTAGGTCTTATAGCGATATTGAAACAATTCTGAACGATTTGGGTTTTTGCTTGCCTAAACTGGTCGCAGCTGAGATGAATGGGTTATCGTGGGCTCTCTCAAACAGTCTCATCAAACACCTTCCTACTCATCAGTTCATTCCCGCAGATAAAATCATAGGTATGAGTCGTGCTAAAAAATCAGAGTGGGAACTCAATATCTTACGAAAAGCAGGCTCCAAACATGCAAGATGTTTAACTGAGTTGCTACCACCTTTTCTTCACGATGGCATAAGTGAACTTGAGATATGTCATAAAATTTCAGAAATCTTCTTCTCCGAAGGCCACCTTGGAATCTTACGAATGGAAAATTATGGAGAAGAAGTATTTCTTGGATTTGTCTCTGTTGGGGACAGCGCCAATCATCCCAGCGCCTTTAACGGTCCTGTCGGACTTCGGGGCGTTCATCCGGCGACCCCATATATGGGATCAGCATCGGTCAGATGGACAACAGGGAAGCCTTTGACCATAGATAATGGGTTTAATCTTACCGGTTACACAACTGATAAGACTCAGGTTTACTGGCTTGGAGATAAAGAAAATATGCCAGTGAATGCCATAAATGCACATGCTTTCTGTATCGACCTGCAGAGGCAAATTCTAGAAATTCTGAAGCCAGGAACACTGCCAAGTGAGATCTGGAACCAGTGCCTTGCTGACGTTAAACGCTCTGAGTGGAGTGATGGTTTTATGGGGTTGGGGAAAAATAAAGTATTCTTTGTAGGCCATGGCATTGGACTTGCCATAGATGAATATCCCGTTTTGGCAAATGGATTCGATGTGCCCCTTGAAGAAGGGATGACACTTGCTATTGAGCCTAAAATTGGCATCCCAGGTTTTGGAATGGTAGGAGTCGAAAACACTTTTGAGGTCACGACTGATGGTGGGAAATGCTTAACAGGTAAAAACTTCGATATAATAAATATTTAACTAGAAAATAACTTTTATAAGAACTCCTCAAGTCTGAAAACAATAGAACTTGAAAAGATGAAATACAGTGAAACGGACCTAACCGAAGCGACCAAAATCCTATCTTATTTGCGATCGATGCAGATTTATGCTGTTACGATATTCTGTGCAAGTCTTTTGTATTTGGGGTTAAAAATTTATAATGACACAAAGGGTACCGAGTTATATCTTCTCTATTGTTTTACAGGAATTATTATTTTAGGAAGCCTTTCTATCATTATCCGTCTAAATGACAAAACAGCCAATATGTACGGGTTAAGTTGTATTGTTGGAGGCGCTATTTACTTATTTTCCATACTCTATTACCGGGGCGAAACACCGGGCTTTTTTACAGCAGTTGGCTCCATTGTAGGCCTTATAGTGATTAGACAGGGAGTAAGTGTAGCGTTTGGCAAGCGTTCACAAGAAGCATTTTCAAGAGTCAATCAAAAAAAGGTTTTATTTATAAGAAATCTATTAAAGTCACTGAAACAAGCCCTCAGCAATGAAAAAAATACAATTCATTGTACTTATACTGATGATAAGGGGAAAAAAAGAAACCTGGGCATTAAGTTACTTGATGATGTCGCGTGTTTTCTTTTAGAGGGGCATTCTACCCCTATTTTTTTTGATCGCAATAATGTTTATATGTTTGAACTTCAAAGCAGTAAGAATTTTTTACATGTATCTATTAATGTAGATAATCATGATTGGTTAGAAGCTGATTTTAAGTCGGATGACTTTAAAAAATATCAGGCATGGAAAGATATTTAAAATAAACAAATTAAGATGATAGATTTCTCATTCAAGTCGGAGATAATTTAACCAACGCCTCTGACAGTCTCCTTATAGCGCTATCCCGCGCACCATGAGCAACCGATACTTTTTCTCAATCTGAAAAACACGAGGCATTTTCTCACAAGGTGTTTATTTCCTCTTTTTTGTAGTAGTCTTCTTGATTTTCTCTATCTGCTTCTTCCCAAGATCTGCCTCTTTTGTTTTCGGGTAACGCTCGATCAGTTGCTCAAGGATTACAGTACCGGTCTTTTTGTCCCCGAGCTCGATAAACGAATAGCCCTGTTTCAAGAGGGCACCAGGCGCCTTCTGACTCTTTGGGTACTTTTTCAAAAGTGTTTCATAAGCGAGGATTGCATCTTCAAAGTCTTTTTCCTGATAATAAGTCTCAGCTATCCAGAAGTGCGCATTGTCTGACAACTCATCCCCGGGGAATGCCTTGATAAACCCTTCAAATTTTTCCCGCGCTTCCCTGTAATGCATATTCTTAAAGGCACTATAGGCTTCATCATATTGCTGCGCGCTGTCACCCGGTGATGTCTGCTTGGCGGTTTTCACATCCGCGGGCTGAACCTCTTTTGAAGACTCTTCAGGTCTTCTTTCCGTTTCCTTTGCCTGCCCCCGATCCAAGGGTTCTGCTTGCTGCCCTGCGTGATCTTCGATCATATTCACCCTGTTCGCTATTTCCCCAATCTGTTTCTCCAGGGCCGTCATCTGTGTCTTCAGAAGTTCTATTTCTGACGTTGAATCTTTGAGTGATTTATCGAGATAAAATTTGTTCTCGTCAAACCTACCATTGAGCTTCTGGATGTCACCCGCCAGCGTCGCGAGCTGGGACTGTATCTCTGCCTGGCTCATTCTGACTACCTGAAAGGACTCTTCCTTCGCGACACCGGTAGTTTTTTCTTTCAGACTCTCGATATCGCTTTTTGCCGCATACGATTCCTTCAGGAGTCTGTTGATATCCGCCCTGAGCACATCAACATCCTGTGTCGTTGCGCATCCCGATACTATGCAGACAGTCAGCAGCAAACAGCAGAGAGGAAGAAACAAAAGATATTTCATCGTAACGCTATTCATATGATCACGCACTTATCGCAAAACAACAAAATGCGCTCTTCTGTTCTTTGCCCAGCATTCTTCTGTCTGTTCCATGCACTGGGGCTTCTCTTCACCGTAACTGACGATCTCAATCCTTTTCGATGCAACTCCGAGAGCGATGAGGAAATCTCTCACTGACTTTGCCCTCCTGTCCCCGAGCGCAAGATTGTATTCATTGGTTCCCCGCTCATCACAGTGCCCTTCAACAGAGAGATTTGCACTGGGATTTTTCAAGAGCCAGGAAGAGACAGCATTCAGGACCTGCCTGGCTTCCGGCTTGATATCATATTTATCAAAATCAAAATAGATGTCTTCGAAAAGCCCGCTCTCCTCGCTGAATCTGGCCGGCTCTTCTGTTGTCTCGATCTTTGCGAGCTGCTGTTCCGTAATTCTCTCCTCCGGCTTCAGAGTTCCCTTCTTGTCCATGGCTGCGTCTGACAACTGCTGGTCATCAGGTCTGACCTGCTGGGCAACTTTTTTCTGCGAGCACCCAAGCAGAAACAGACCGCATATGAGCAGCACACATACTATAATCTTCTTCATTCTGTCCTCCTTGTTATACATGTATTCCTGCCAAAGCAGTACTGTAAATATTTTATAGGATTATCCTAATTTTTTCAGACAACCAGCTTCCCCTTTTTCGAAGCAACAGTCGTGAAACATTGCCCCTACATCGGCGCCCATCGGGGGCCGTATGCCTTGAGATTCCGGGAGGTAATCCTCTTCTGATTCTCTCCATTAGCCCTCATGATATAAACACCCTTCCTGCCTTCCCTGTCGGAAGAAAACGTAATATATCTGCCGTCCGGAGAAAAAGACGGGTCTTCATTATTCCCCTGCGAAGTAAGCTGGTTCAGCCCGCTCCCGTCGGGATTCACCAAAAAAATCTGGTTCGTGCCGCGCCTTCCGGTAAAAACAATTTTATCCCCTTTCGGCGACCAGCTCGGGGAAGTGTTATAGGAGCCTTCGAATGTTATCCTTTTCACATCAGTCCCGTCCTTCCGCATGATATATATCTGGGGACTTCCCCCTTTATCCGAGACGAATGCAATGGAGTTCGAATCCGGGGATACTGCGGGTGAGACGTTGATTCCATAGGATGTCGTCAATTTTTTCAGTATGCCGTTCTTCAGATTCAGGGAATAGAGGTCCGGTGTCCCTTCCTTTGACGATGAAAATACCAATTCTTCCCCGTCAGGGGTAAAATCAGCAGCAATATTTGTGCCCTGCGAAGAAAACACCTTGTCCACTTTCAAACTTTGAAAGTTCAGCACGTAAATGCCCCACCGCCTGTTCTTTTCTGCTGAATAGACAATCTTTTTCCCGTCTCTGGACCAGCGCGGAGACATAAGGATATTTGCTTTCAGCCCGGTTTTCGTTACCCTGTTTCCGTCCCAGTCCATAATAGCGAACGACTTTTCTCCTTTTTCCTCCGCCACATATGCAATTCGTGACCTGAATATGCCTGATTCGCCGGTGAGTGCAAAATAGATGTCATTTGCGATTGAGTGGGCAAGCGGCCTCAGTAAATGCTTTTCTGCCTTGTATTGCTTTCTGAATATCTCCCTCCCATCGAAAACATCATAGCACGATGCGAAAACAACCAGTTCTGTCCCCTGTCTCGTTGACCCCTTCACGACAGCTTCAATGCCCAGAGGCGTCCAGTTTTTCGGATTGAATGGCTGCGACGGATTTTCCAGATGAGCTGCCTGGTTTAATTGCGTGAACAGTCCGGTAAAATCAAGGTCATTTCTGACAATCTCCGTAATCTCCCTGCCTGATGGGCCGGAAAATTCCTGTATTGCAATAGGAAGCCTGGTAAAGGCAGGAGAAGAGATATCTATATAGACCTTCGCCTCTGCAGGGAAGGAGTCGAAATAAGCAATACAAAGTACAACAAAGACAAAGAGAGCAGTTTTGAATCTTCTTTTCATGGATAAAACCTTACCCCGATTTCCATCTCGTATGGAGGCGGTTCGAGCGGACTTGCTTTCGCAAGAGCTTTCAACGCTGCCCTGTCGAAGAGCAGATTCCCTGAACTCTTTTCGATCCTCTGGACGAGAGCAGTACCGTCTTTCAGTATCCTGATAGCGACGATCGCCTCGATATCCTTCCTGCTTGTATTTGGATACACCCACTGCTGCCATATTTCCCGGGTAATTTTTCGGTAGTAATCGTCGAACAGATCTCCCTTTCCATGAGCAGAGGATGTTTTTGCGGATTCGGCGCCCCGGCCGTCGGCTCCACCCTTAAGGGAAATCATGTTGCGGAGCTTAACGATCTTTTCAATCTTTTTCTTTGCTGCAAGGGCAGAAATTTTTTCCTGTATTTGCTGACGATCTTTCACCTTATCCTTTTTTGACTTCATTTCGATGCTTGTCTGATCGATGGATTTGGCAGTGTCCCGGATGACTCCGGTATTTTTCCCCCGGACGGCTGTACTTTTATGCAACGCATCCGGACTGACAAGGTTCACGGTATAGGGAGAAGGCATGACGAAATGATTCGACTGCTTCAGGACAAGTATGGTAATGAAGAATACGATCAGATGAAGGGCAGACGAGAGTAAGGCGGTTTTCCTAAGAGTCGGCTCACTCATTGAAGAGCAATTTTCGGTTCTGTTATCATACCGAGCTTTTCGATTCCGGCCTCCTTTATATCACTCATGACTTCAACGACAAATCCATACGGCACATCCTTGTCGGCTTTCAGAAACACGTTCGGATTCAGCGCACTGATCGCTTCAAGCTTTTTCCGCAACTCCCGGAGAGTAACGGTATTGTCATTCATATAGATACGGCCATTCCTTTTTATGACGAGGGTAATCCGTTCCTCCGGAGGAAGGTCCTTGCCTTTTGCCTTCGGCAGATTCACATCAATCCCCTGCTGGAGCAATGGCGCGGTAACCATAAAGATCACGAGCAAGACGAGCATAACATCAACAAATGGCGTTACATTAATTTCTGAAAGGACTTCTCTTTCCCTGGTAAATTTCACAGATTACCCTTTGCGAAAAAATCGAGGAGTTCCTCGGAAAAATCCTCCATGTCGATGATCATCCTTCTGGCCATGCTGAGGTAGTAGTTATAGGCGATGACAGCGGGAATCGCTGCTGCGAGGCCGGCTGCAGTTGCTATGAGCGACTCAGCGATGCCCGGTGCCACGACAGTAAGCGACGCAGCGCCGGCAGCACCGATACTTCTGAAGGAATTCATGATGCCCCAGACTGTTCCAAAAAGTCCGATAAACGGAGTCGTCGAACCGGTCGTTGCGAGAAAATTCAGATATTTCTCGAGCTTTGCTGATTCGAGCGCCCCGTACCTCTTAAGCACTCTTTTGGTCTCGCTCTTGTCCTTGTGCATTTCATCGGCAAACACCGATCTGAAGAGATTTGCATTCGGACTGATCATGAGGGCTCTTGTGGATTGATAAATCTCATTCGGCTGCCTGCTCGACAGGTATGCCTGCAGAAATTGTGCTGTCTCCCTGTTCGCTTTTGCAAAGAAGCGCTGCTTATAGAATATGATAGCCCATGATACAATCGAAAAAAACAGAAGGATGAGTAAAACACCTTTCACAACAAAGCCAGCCTGCAGGACTAACTGAATCGCCGAATCTTGCATAATCACCTCAATAGTTTTAGGATATGCAACAAATCTAATTAGTTAAATGAATTCTTTCTAAAAAGTCAAATGAAGTTTTTGTTATAATATCTTTCGGTTTTTTGTTTTGGTATTCTTTTTCCTGTCTGCTGTCTGCTATCTAATGTTCCAGATGGAGGGGTGGCCGAGCGGTTGAAGGCGACGGTCTTGAAAATCGTTGTAGGGGTGACTCTACCGTGAGTTCGAATCTCACCCCCTCCGCCAACTAAGTTGTTGGTTTTTAAGGAAACTACTATGCCAAAACTCGTTCCGGACCCGTTCCGGAATGGTTCTTTTTCGGTTCCAGTTACTGACATTCCTTTTACCATTTATTTATTCCCCCTATTCTATCACACTTCTTTAAGAAATCAATCGTAACTGAGCTCACAATAAGAAAAAATGTTTCATGAAGAAAATTTAATTGAGAAAATTTATAACTCTCAGGATGGGGAAGTCATGGTTTATACTGTCTTCTACATTTTTCTGTGTTACAATTTCAGTGAAATGTCAGTTAAAACGCTCTCATAAAGGTAAGAGAAAATGACATTCCTTGTAATCACCATTATAATCGTGTTGATTGTGATTGTTATTATGGGCATGATAACTCTGCATAATCATGTCGACAAGACTACCAAAGAAATGATGGTTCGATTCTCTATGGTTAACAACAAGGAGACATCCGGCAGAAATCAAGATAATCTGGACTAACCCGATTCACTTCTTTTTCGTTGACGGCAGGGGAGAAACCGAGAGCGTGAGATTTAGTATGGAGGTGCGCAGCCAGCAGGAGGGCTACTGGCTGCCAAAATGAAGAAAGTTATTTTCTGTTTATAGAATACTGAGAAAATATGAAGGAATGACGAAGAAAACATGGAGAACTTATGAAGATAGCATCCCAATTTGATTTTTTGAAACTACTCTGCCACTATTAGTCATGGACCAAGACGAAATTCTCAATCAGATGCAGCAGCAAGTCCGCTTTCTCAATGATGCGCTTGAAAAGTACAAATACCAATTTGACCAGGATACACTGGCCCGGCTATCGGAGGAGTTGTCATCGCTTACTCAGAATATCATGGAGATAGACAAAGAACTGCGGTTGTTGCAACAGTTGCAACCTTTGACGGATAATGCTCAAATCAAGAAAGACCAGTCTTGAACGACATCACCGGTGTACTGATTGAGATTCTTACCGACCTCATAAAAAGAATTGTTAAACTAATTGTGTTGTCTGTCCTGCTGGTTTTTGTTTTAAGTATTTCAATTCATGCTGCGACATGGGATTTTCTTGGTAAGACAGTCGATGGAAGTATTTATTATTATGATAAAAGTTCAGTTAAATACCTCACAGGGAATATTGTACGATTCTGGGGAAAAGAGATTCCAAGCGAAAGCGCGAGAAAAGAGAATATGATAGAACTTGGCTTCAAATATCTCGGTTATCTCGATGGCAAATTTATGAAATACAGTAGTCATAAAGTATTAGCGGAGATAAATTGTTCCAAAGAACAAATAAGAACTTTAAGTTATGTAATTTTTGACTTGGAAGGGAATATTATAGGGTCATTGAATGAATCTTCAGATTGGGTCCGCATAGTTCCGGAAAGTATAGTAGAGTTAGCTTCTGATAAATTATGTCGTCAAAAGGGCAGGAAATAGAGGACAGGCAGAGGGCTAAGGGGGATTCGCTTTGACAAAGTATTCTATAGCAGGAGCTATAATCGCATTTGCAGTTACTCATTATATTCTCAAATTGAGTCTTATACCGACAATCCTGGCGACGGCTGTTGGAGGGATTCTTGCCCAAGTTATAGCTACTTTGTTGGTGAAAACGAAGAAAAAGTAGCAGAGGGCATCAACAAAGAGATTAAAAAGGAACTGATCAATAAAGTTTAGATATGAATATATTTCGGCTATAATTTTCTAAATCATTAACATCGGTAAATTTAGATCTATACCATCCCATATTTCTTTGTTATGATGCCACGATGAAAATACTACCAGCTATTATATTGATATTTTTATTTGCAAGTTGCGCATCATACCATGATGGCAATAAGAAGGGCATATTCTTGAAAAATGATGCACCTGTGCCAGTTAATGGGAATACCTCGGCGTCGACAAAACTTCAAACGGTTTGAAGGCTTTTAAATGAATGATAATACTATCCTTCAAGGTCTGCCGGATAGACCACTTCTGAGAATTGGTGAGGTTGCACATTTCTTCTCTGTCTCTCCAAAGGAAGTTTATGGATGGTTCAATTCAGGATTACTTGAGGGGAAAAAGCACAAGGGAGTTATAAAGATAAGCCGGACTTCTGTGATTGATTTCATCAAGAAAAATGAGGGAAGAACTGGCGGAAGGAAAATCATATGATAAATTTGCGCCTAACACAGTCTCCCCCTTATACCCGGTTAAAAGCCGGGTTATTTGTTTCATGCAGAGGCAAAGTTGGATCAGATCGATATCTATCAAAACCTGAAATACCGTAAGAAATGATGACCTTGATAAAGAATGCTCAAGAACGCAGTTAATCTAACCGGAACTTATGTAATACGCCCTTTTCCGACTCAAACGGCTCTTGCAATATATCCTTAAAGGAGTAACATATAAATAAGAAATGGAATTGCGATATTCAGGACGGGATTAACCTGAGGATCAACAGTAGTAAGGGGAGCAGGAGTTGGATGTAGGCGAGTAAGCCTCCCGAAGCGAGGAGGAAACCCAAAGCATCCACCGAGCACCCACATGAAAGAAAGAGCTCAAGGTATCCCGAACTGAGATCGCAAGTTATTCTGGAGCCATTTAAGGGTATTTGGTAACCCTGCCAACGCAAAAGGCGGAAATTAAGACTGCCGGCGTAGAGAGGTTGTCCAATCAGGCAGAGCCCATAAAATGGCTCTTTTATTTTATGGGGCAGTTAGTCTCAGACTTTGATCTGCAACAAAGACAATCCCAGCCTCTGTCTTTTATTCGAAGTTCGGGAACCCTTCGTATTTATTAATCCGCTAACTTACAGAGGCTTCAGACCGAAAGTATTAGGTAATGTTTGGAGAATGTGCAGCTGTAGCAATGTCACGCTGTACGAAGGTACAAGGCATTCATTCTGTTCTCAGATAGTCGCGATATGGATAATGTGAATGAGTTACAGGCTCAGGTGCTGATGAGGCATTCAGACATGAGAAGCACAGAGCAATATTACCATGCTAATCCTAAAAAACTCATGGATATTGTTGACCAGCTTGATAAGGTGGTTCCGTTCACTCGTTCCGGAACCGTTCCTAAGGGGTCAGCAAAGTGAATACTGGTAAGGGCAGGAGTGAGTTCGAATCTCACCCCCTCCGCCGTATAAGTTGGATGTTGTGCCCTCTGTTCTCACAGTCGCATGAAATGCTTCAGCAACGTTACATGCCGAGCGCTTCAACGATCCGCTTCCTCTGTTTTTCTATGACCTTCTGCCCATGCTCCAGATTTCTGATAATCTCTTTCTTAGCCCCGTCAGAGAGGTCTTTGCCCCGCTCGATGATATCGCTCACCTTATCTTTCACGTCTCCAGCGAAATCATTAATGCTGTCAACAGTATCTTCGACCAAATAAACGGTCTCTTTTTTGATCCGCCGCGCGGTCTTCTTTATATCCTTGCGCGTTTCCCTTCCCGACTGCGGTGCGTAAAGCAGTGCAACGGCTGCACCGATGAGGCTGCCCACAAGAAAAGCCCCTGCGATCTTCCGGTAATCGTTCTCCATATTAGTCTCCTTTCTGCTCTTTGTATGTATGCCGTCTATAGTAAACTTTAACAGGTATAAGAGCTGGAGTCAACTTTAATATCCTGTCGTAAGAGGTTGAATTTTTACCAGATTTCGATCATAGTTAATCATGGCTGAAGACAGGAAAACGATGACAGACCTCATGAAAAGCCCCCAATGGCGGATTATTTCGGCCGTTTTTATCTTTCTCCTGTTCATTTTCCTGTGGAACATGTTCTTCTCGATCGGACCGCCCGAGTACCACACCATCAGTTACAGCCAGTTTCTCGAACAATTACACGCAGGGAATATTCAATCCGTCACGATCAAAGAACTTCAGGTAACCGGTTCGCTTGCGCAGGAAACGTTTATTCAGAAGCCCGATGGAAAAGCCACGGTACCGGTAAAAAATTTTCACACGTTTCTTCCGTCTTTCCAGGGTGAGGACCTTATCAAACAGCTCCGGGAAAAAAACGTGGTCATTTCGGTTGAACCGTCCGAAAAAAGCTCCCTCCTGTGGCAGCTCATGATCGGCATTCTGCCGTGGGTTCTTATCATCGGCGTCTGGGTATTCCTCATGAGGCGGGCCCAGCAGATACAGGGAGGGCCCGGCGGGCTTTTCACCTTCGGTGCGAGCAAGGCGAAACTGTTCGATGCAAAGAAGGTCAACGTCCAGTTTAAAGACGTTGCAGGGATGGACAAAGTAAAACAGGAACTGCGGGAGACCATCGATTTCCTCAAGGATCCGTCAAAATTCAGAAAACTCGGCGCAAAAGTTCCGAAGGGCGTGCTGTTGGTCGGCCCGCCCGGGACAGGGAAAACGCTGCTCGCGAGGGCTGTGGCCGGAGAAGCACAGGTGCCTTTCTTCAGCATCAGCGGTTCCGAGTTCATCGAGATGTTTGTTGGTGTCGGGGCATCACGCGTCAGGGATATGTTCAAAAAAGCAAAGGAATCCCAGCCGAGCATCATTTTCATCGACGAGATCGACGCAGTCGGCCGCACCCGCGGCGCCGGACTCGGAGGCGGTCATGACGAGCGGGAACAGACACTGAACCAGCTCCTGAGCGAAATGGACGGATTTGAGTCCCACGAAGAGGTGATCGTTCTGGCTGCAACGAACAGGCCCGACGTGCTTGATCCCGCGCTGCTCAGGCCCGGCCGTTTTGACAGACATATCGTGATCGACAGGCCCGGGCTGAAAGAACGGAAAGCCATTCTCGAAGTCCATACGAAAGACAAGGTTTTGCATGACGATATCGATTTTGAAAAGATTGCACGGGGGACACCCGGCATGACAGGGGCAGATCTTGAAAATATCACAAATGAGGCCGCCCTGATTGCCATCAGGAAAAACAAAGATAAGATTGACATGAGTGATTTTGAAGAATCAAGGGACATCATCCTGATGGGTCACGTGCGGGAGGAGACCATCAGCGAAGCGGAAAAGAAGATAACAGCATACCATGAAGCAGGGCACGCGCTCGTGGCATGGCATCTTCCGGGGACAGATCCAATTCATAAAGTGAGCATTATTCCGAGGGGGCTCGCCATGGGCGTAACGCAGCTGCTGCCGGAAGAGGACAGGCACTACTACCCTAAGACCTATCTGATGAACAGGCTGAGCGTTGCCCTTGCAGGAAGGGTTTCAGAAAAAATCGTCTTCAATGACGTGAGCAGCGGTGCCCAGAGCGATCTGAAAGAAGCAACAGATCTTGCGGAAAAGATGGTTTCCCAGTGGGGTATGAGTGATAAAGTCGGGCCGGTGAATCTCGGGAGGGGTGAAGAGCATCCGTTCCTGGGAAGGGAACTTGCCCAGCCGAAGCGTTACAGTGAGGAAATGGCCTGGCTCATGGATCAGGAGATCCGGGAATTGATATCCGAAGCAGAAAAACAGGCTGAAAAGGTCCTGACAGAGAACCGGCAATCCCTTGTCTCCCTCGCAGATGCGCTGATCAAAGAAGAGGTTCTGGAAAGAAAAGACATAGAACGGATCATCAAACAGTCGTCGTAAGAATATTATCCTACCCTATCAACCATATCCGAAAGCCGAGCAAATTCGCCAATGCTTACGGTCTCCGGCCTTCTCTGAGGATCAATACCCGCCTCCGTCAGCCATGCTTTTACGTCACTTCGAATGCTTTTGAGTGTATTCGAGAGCATCTTCCTCCGCTGTGAAAAAGCAGTCCTTATGATCCTGAAAAACATTTTTTCATCCTGCACATCCACAGACGGTTTCTCAAGGATCTGGATTCGGATCACTGCGGAGTCGACCTTTGGTACGGGACGGAATGCCTCTTTGGGAACAATGAATTGCAGAGCCGGATCCGCATGGTATTGAACCATGAGGGAAAGCACCCCGTAGTCCTTTCCGCCCGGAGTCGCGACAATTCTCTCTGCAACCTCTTTCTGAATGGTCAGGGTCATTGACTTCAGACTCTTTTTCGCGGCGATGAGCCTAAAGATTATCGGCGTTGTAATGTAGTAAGGGATGTTCGCTACAACGATGAACTCAGGGAGGGTTTCGAACGGGTATTTAAGGGCGTCTCCATGAATCAGTTCAATGTTTTCGTATCCCGCAAGCTCCGCAGTCAGCCGCGCATATAGCCTGTTATCGAGTTCGATAGCGATCACCTTGCGGGCTCTCTCGCAGAGCTTTCGTGTGAGTTTGCCGGGACCGGGTCCGATTTCGACGACGAGGTCCTCGGGCATCAGTTGCGCAGAGTTGATGATCCTTTCGTTGATGAAAGGATCAATGAGGAAATGCTGACCAAGATGTTTTTTTGTCATTTTTTCTAATGTGGTCTATTCATATATGACGGCAGATGCAGTATTTTTTCTCATTCTCGATTCCGATCCCAAAAACATCCGGGATCGGAACCTCCGAGGCTTTTGCCTCTTTATTTTTGTGATACTTTCTTTGACTATCGGCAAAAAAATCCGCTCAAATACTATATCTGCCGTCCAGTTTATGTTATTGATTTCCAAGGATCTTCAAATCCGTCATTCCCGCTTAGCGGGAATCATTCCTCCTGAACATTCGGTCCTCCTCCCCTGACAAAAGAAAGGACAATCAGTCCTATCAGAAAAAAAGCAGCCACTGAAAGAATGGCAGGCCTCTGGCTGCCGAATGTCGTTGAAACATATCCGAAAATAACCGGGCCTATGACAGCCGAAGATTTGCCGGCCAGTGAATATACCCCGAAATATTCAGCCTCTTTTCCCTGCCGGAATAAATTGTACAAAAAAAGCCCTCGAAGCTGCCTGCACCGTTCCGAGTCCGAGTCCGGCACATGTTGCAACAACCCAGAATTGGTTCTTTGTCTGCACAAAAAAGGCAGTTATCGCAACAATGGCCCATAAGATAAGAGACAGCATGACGACTTTCCTCGGTCCCCAAAAGTCAATCGGTTTTGCCATGACGAGAGAGCCGAAGAGCGCCGTTGCCTGGACGGTGAGATAGAGGAAGATCAGTTCCCGGGTTTCAAATCCAAGCGTTGTTGCGGCAAAAATGCTCGAAAACACGATCACCGTGCTCACCCCGTCTTCATAAACAAGATAAGCAAACAGGAACTTCCCGGGTTCTTTTCTCCGGACTATTTCCCGAAGTGCTGTCAAGGCTTGCCTGAGACCTGCTGTTGCAGAATGAATGAGGGTAGATGCTCCTTTCTCATCTTTTGGCAGAAAGAGAAATGCAGGGATCGAGCAGACGCCAAAAAATACCTGCAATCATCAGCCATGTGGCACTGAAATATCCATTCTGAATCAGGGGGAGGGCCAACAGGAGTGATACGATTGACCCTGCATACCCTACCATAAATCCCCACGCAGAAACCCGTCCCTGATATTCACGCGGTGCAATGCGGGGAAGAAAAGAATTGTAAAAGACGAGCCCCCCTTCCATGCCAAGATTTGCTGCCGCGATCAAAAAGAATCCTTCGATGATCATCCCCTTTCCCAGAACGGAAAGGCTTGCAACTGCAAGGACGCTCAGAACGGTATAGAAAAACAGAAAGCGTTTTCTGAGACCGCCGGTATCTGCTATACCCCCGAGAAACGGGGAACTCAGCGCAACGAGAGCCATGCTGACCGATATCGCCCTTCCCCACCAAAGGTCCCCAAGGCCTGCCTCGTTTCCGACAATAACATTTGTATAATACACGGGGAAGACAACTGCAGCGATCACCGCGGAGTAGCTCGAGTTCGCAAAATCAAAGAGCGTCCAACTCATGATATGCTTTTTGTTCAGGCTCATTTGAATGCCGTTATCATATCATCAAGGTCTACCGCATTCAACAGAATGGGAATAACAATCAAAAATAGCGTGTGGTAGTCTGCGATTAGTGTATAGATGTTAGCGTTTAGTAAGGCTTTTGCCTCAGGCGAAGGGCTCATTCAGCGAAACAAATTGAGCTTGACAAATTACTATTTTTATAGTACTTATAAAAGTAACAATAATAGTACTAAAAAAGGAGGGTTGACATTGCTACTATTTCTGGTGGGAATGGTGGCAGGAGGGCTCATCAGTATGGTGATCATGACTATTCTCTTCGTTGGTTCACGTGAAGATGAAATATCCGAACTCACGTTGCGTAACCTTACTGCATGCAAAAAGCAATAAGCAGGGTAATTTTTTAAACAGAGCTTTGTTCATGAAGAATCTGTTCCTTGACTGCGTGGAATTCCATTTTCTCTTTTCCTTTGTGGAATAAACTGTATCAGCAATTAACATGAAATTCTTGACTGTAACAGAATTAAGGCTCAAGGCAACTGAAATCATCAGAGAAATTGAGCAGACGGGCGAAGAAATAGTTATCACCAAAAAAGGAAAGCCCGTCGTCCTGATGCAGTTCATAACGGATGAGATATTCAGCATTAAGAAACCGAAGGAGGAAAAACAGCAGCTTTCTTTTTTTTAGCATCATATATATAATGACAACTTTATGGAATTGCTGAAAAAAATCAAAGCCAGGAAGGCGAATGTCGGCATCATCGGGCTCGGATACGTCGGGTTGCCAATCGTCGTCGAATTCTGCAAGGCCGGGTTCCCGGTAACAGGTTTTGACGTTGACACCAGGAAAATTTCTTCGCTGAAGCAGGGGAAGAGCTATATCAGATACATTCCCCATACCACCATACGGCAGTCCCTCAAGCGCTTTACACCGACGACGGATTTTTCCAAACTTTCCGATATGGACTGCATCATCCTGTGCGTTCCTACTCCGCTGAATAAAAATCGTGAGCCTGACATGACGTATGTTTTCAACTCGACAAAATCCGTTGCACAATATCTTCGCCGTGGCCAGTTGATCGTCCTCGAATCTACGACCTATCCCGGGACAACCGATACAGACATGCGCGAAATTCTTGAGGAAACGGGACTGAAGGCAGGAAGGGATTTCTATCTCGCCTACTCACCGGAAAGGGAGGACCCGAACAATAAGGAATTCTCGACCTCATCCATACCGAAGGTAGTTGGAGGTTACACGAAAAAATGTCTCTCCCTTGCCGTGGCGCTGTATGATTCTATAGTGGTCAGAACGGTTCCTGTTTCTTCGACGAGAGTTGCCGAAACGACAAAGCTGCTCGAAAATATTTACCGAGCCGTAAATATTGCCCTTGTAAACGAGTTGAAAATGCTGTGTGACAATATGGAGATGGATGTATGGGAAGTCATAGATGCATCAAAAACCAAACCGTTCGGGTTCCAGGCATTTTATCCGGGGCCCGGACTCGGCGGACACTGCATTCCGATAGATCCTTTTTATCTCACGTGGAAAGCCCGGGAATATGACTGCACAACACGATTCATAGAACTTGCGGGTGAGATAAACTCATCGATGCCGCACTATGTGGTCGAAAGGGTTCAGCTTGCCTTGAACAGGAAAGGCAAAGCGCTTAAAGATTCCCATATCCTTATATTGGGAATGGCCTATAAGAAAGATGTTGACGACCAGAGGGAGTCCCCTTCTTTGCGAATCATCCAAATCCTGAAGGAAAGAGGGGCTCACGTGCGCTACAATGATCCGCACGTCCCTGTCTGCAGAGGCCACCGGAATTACCCGGACATTGACATGAAGTCGGTCGGACTGAATGAACGTGTACTGAGGAAAGCTGATCTGACGCTCTTGCTCACAGACCATACAGCATATGATTATTCCTTCATCGAAAAGCACTCGCAGTGTATCGTCGACACACGGAATGCTTTTCAGAAAAATGGGATAAAAAGCAACAAAATCAGCAAGGCATAACCATATTATTCCTATCCAAGGCTATGCAGCGGTTGTCATTGACCGAAAATAGATTAACCAGTAATCTCCCCTAACCACTCTTTATAAAAGAGGTGGTTCTTTTTTTTATTACAGTCTGTTCATGAGGTTACATTCAGTCATGCTCCGACTTGATCGGGGCATCCAGTGTTTAAAAGTTTCTGGATTGCCCGATCAAGAGAATGTGTCGTAATTACCTTGAAATGAAAATTTGTCATTCTGAACAAAGTGAAGAATCTCATAAGATCAGTATGTTTAAAGCCGAGATTCTTCGGCTCGGGCCTCAGAATGACATTACGACAAAGTCTCCGAGCCGGATAATGAAAAACATTTAAACAGCATTTACTATGACAAAAACTTGGAAAACATGGATTCCCGCCTGCGCGGGAATGAAGACTGTGTGCGGACCTATGATGAAAAGGAATTTTGAGGTTCTAGTAATTCATCTCTTTTTCTAAATTCCCTCTCATTTCATCCCCAATTTTTAGGGTGGATTCTGATCTTCATTTCCGACTGTAAAGAATTCCGACAAAATTGAGGGTAAAAAGTGTTAAAAATCTTTACACTTTTTTGTCCCTCAAAATAACGGCTGATAACCTATTGAAAAACATGACGTTATAATTCCAGATATTCGGCATGCTTATTGCAAACTTATACAGCAAATGTTCTATAATCTCCACATGTCGAATCCTGAGCTTTTCGAAAAGAAGTTTTCCATCCTCCAGGAAATCACCAATACCATCATCATTACCGACAACATCAACGCCCTGACAAATCTGATTCTCGACCTTGCCACCAATTACACGAACGCAGAAAAAGGCTCTCTCATGCTCCTGAATAAACGCGGAGAGCTTTCCATCTTCGCAGCACGCGGGATAGACAGCGAGCTCATCTCAACCTACAGGATCAGAAAAGGTGACGGCATTGCCGGCACTGTTGCTGAAACCCGGCAACCATTCCTCGTTGACGATATTGAAAAGCACGAAGCATTCAAGGGGAAAACGAGGGACCGTTACAAAACAAAATCGTTCGTATCGTGCCCTATCATCATCAAGAACAAAGTGCTCGGCGTCCTGAACATGAATGATAAGAGAGACGGGTCGCCGTTCACCGAAGATGAATTTGAACTGATCAAGGTCATCGCGAATCACGCCGCGATCGCCCTTGAAAATGCCTTTCTCATGAACCAGTTGAGGGCGAAGACCGCGGAACTTGATGAAATAAACAAAAGACTCATAGATTCCGATATCACGAAGTCTGAATTCCTTACGCTGCTCTCCCATGACATGCGTACTCCCCTGAATGCCATAAAAGGCGCCGTTTACTACCTGCAGCAGACAAAGAATCTTGCCGCAAGCGGCCAGCGGGAATTTCATGAAATCATCTCCCGGGAAACAGCGAATTTGACATCGACCGTCGAAAATCTCATCGACTTCCTGAGAATAGAGGATGAAACCAAATTATTGAAACAGTACACAATAAATCTGAACAGTCTGCTCAAAGAAATTTCGGCATTGAAATCATTCAGAAAAATCCTCTCCCGCAAGAATCTGAAACTGCTGATCGACATCCCGGATGAGCTGACGGACATTATCGGAGACCGGATCCGGGTCACCCAGTTCTTTATCAATCTGATCGAGGCAATTAGCCACTACCTCGAGTCAGGTGACACCATTACTGTTTCGGCCGGCGAAAACGATTTTGTACAGGTGGGCATTTCCTTCACGAGAAAGATGCCCACGCATATTTTATCGTATCTGTCCAATGTCAGACGCATGCTGAATGGCGAAAGGCAGGAGGAGGTGATAAAGCTCTTCATCGCACAAAAAATCGCCGAACTCCATAAGTGGGACCTCGCCGCTGAAAATACTGAAGATAATTTCCGGATAACACTAAAAATTTCGAAGAGCATAAAACAAAAGACTGAAGCGTTCATCAACACGACCATGGATCTGTTCGTGGAGTTCGTATCTGAGCTGCTGAATCTCGAGGTCTGCTCCATCATGCTGGCAGATGAATTCACGTCCGAACTTACCATAAACAGCTCAAGAGGCCTCGATGAAAACATCGTAAAAGGCACGAGAATACGGTTTGGCGACCAGATTGCCGGATGGGTTGCAATGGAGGGCACACCGTTATTGATTGAAGATATCGAGCGCGATCCCCTTTTCAGCAGGAGGAATATTCCCCATTACAGCACAAAGTCGCTGCTGTCCGTACCGCTTATGAGTGACAGCAAAGTAATCGGCGTGATAAACATGAGCGACAAAAAAACGGCTCAGCCCTTTACCGAAAGCGACCTGCACGTCGCCTCAATGATCAGTGAACGGATTGCTTTTATCCTGAAGAGGCTCCACGCAGGAGAGTTTTCCGACGATGATCTGAAACACTTCATTTCCTCACTGGAAAATATCATCGGTATTGAGAAGAAGTTTCTCAGAAAGAAAAACCTCGTGTTTGACTTCATGGTTCGGATTATGGATACACTCGGCGCGAGCGAACAGGAGAAAAAGACCGCTCTCTATGTTTCCCTGCTGTACGACCTCGGGCTTTCGGTTCTCAATGATGCACTTCTGACAAAGCGGGAACTCACAAGCCTTGAGCGCCGCTCTGTCAGGGCTCATCCCCTGACAACCCTCGACCTCATTAAAGACTTTGAGTTCTCCGAAGAAGTGAAGAAGGCGATCGAGCATCACCACGAGAGATACGACGGCGGGGGGTATCCTGACGGCATAAAGGGGGAGGAGATCCCGTTTATTGCGAGAGTCCTTACCGTTCTGGACGCCTGGTGTTCAATGATCGAGGAACGGCCTTACCGGAAGGCGTTTACAAGAGAGGAGGCTTTGGAGGAGATTAAGAAGGGAGCCGGATCACTGTTCGATCCGAAAGTCGTTACCGCTTTGGAAGAGGTATTGAAGAGATAGCTTCTTCAAACATTTCTGTGGATTCGCAGAAATAAAGTGAGAATTCAATTTCTATTGCTGTCATTCCGGCTTGGCCGGAATCCTTCCGAGAGCTTCTCAGAAAGATTCCCGACGGTCGCTTCATGTGCGGGGATAACAGTCTTCTAAATATTTTACATGCTGTGCGCCTCTATTTGACATTATTCAACCCGTGCTTCCTCATGAGATCATAGAGCGTCGGCCTGCTGATCTCCAGCTCCTCCGAGATTTTCGCAAGATTGCCCTTGTGCCTGGTGATGGAATTGATAATCAGTTCGCGCTCCATCATAGCCTTTGCCTCCTTGAGACTCATGCTCTCAAGAACAGGCAATCTCCTCTTCTTTGATATTTCGGCAAGTCCGAAATCCTTCGGCTCTATCACCGAGGTCTCGCACATGATCACCGCTCTCTGGACTCTGTTTTCGAGTTCCCTCACATTGCCCGGGCCACTGATGGGTTTCAAGGAGATCAATGGAGGCCGGACTGAACCCGATCACCTTCTTGTTCAGTTCCTCGCCGAACCTCCTCAAAAAGAGGTTTGCCAGCAGGATAACATCATCCTTTCGATCCCGTAAGGGTGGAAGCTTAACCGTAATCACGGCAATCCGGTAATACAGGTCCTCCCTGAATTTCCCCTCCGAAATAGACTTGGGAATGTCGATGCTCGTTGCCGCAAGGATACGCGTGTCAACATGGATGTCTTCCCTCCCGCCGACCCGCTGAATAATCTTTTCCTGTAAAAACCTGAGCAGTTTGACTTGCAGGCTGAGTGATAATTCACCGATCTCGTCAAGGAAAAGCGTCCCCTTTTCGGCATATTCAAACCTCCCCTGCACCTGGGAATGAGCTCCGGTAAAAGCGCCCTTTTCATGCCCGAAGAGTTCGGACTCAAGGAGATGCTCCGGAATCGCCCCGCAGTTGATCGCAATGAAGGGATAATCCTTTCTGAGACTCATCAAGTGGATGGCTCGCGAGATCATCTCCTTGCCGGTGCCACTTTCTCCTATGATCAGTATTGATGCATCGGAAGATGCCACCTTCCGTATGGTCGAGAAGACTTCGAGCATCTCCGGGCACTGCCCGATTACCCCGGCGAGCTCGGCTTTTTTCCCGAGGGCCTTATGCAGTCTCCGGTTCTCTTCCTCAAGACCGAAGAGGTGAAATGCGCGGCTTATGATAATGCGCAGCTCGTCGAGCTTGACCGGCTTCTGGTAAAAATCATAGGCCCCGATCTGCACTGCTTTCAGCGCATTTTCCCGCTCATCATTCCCGGTGACAACGATGACCTTTGTGGCCGAGGAAATTTTCAACATTTCCTCGAGGCATCTGAATCCTTCGTCCGTGCCATCCGGGTCAGGCGGGAGACCCAAATCGAGCATGACAACCCTGGGGTGATTTCTCCGGTAGAAAAGAAGGGCTTCCCTGCCGTCCTTTGCGGGGAGAACATCGTATTCTTTCCCCAGCCCCCATTTGAGCTGCTTCCTTATCTCTTCCGAGTCATCAACAATTAAAAGCTTTTCCATAAAATGTATCTCGTTATCTTCTCGGTGACTTCAACAACAAATTGAATCCCCTACGCATGCAAAAGCCGCTTTTATCTCCCCCGTTAATTTAGCCTCAGTGACTAGCCCTTTTTTCCTCCCCAACAATTCCCCCTTTTCTAAAGGGGGACAAAGGGGGATTACAAATTTCCATATATCCTTTCAATAACTCCTAAAGAATTTTCAAAAACCTCTCTGTCAGAAAATCGCAATATTTTATACCCCTGTTGACTCAACGACTTGTCCCTCATATTATCCTTTTTGATTCCTTCATCAGTATAGTGTTGCCCGCCATCAAGCTCAATGATAAGATTTGATGCAGGGCAATAAAAATCAACAATGTAATTTCCAATTATCCTTTGTCTATAGAACTGTCGGCCCTTTAATTGTCTTGCTCGTAGCCTCGACCACAAGAACTTCTCGGCATCGGTCATATTTGATCTGAGTTGCCTTGATATCTTCTTTAACCGGGTGTTATATAACAGCATCTACCAGTAATCTCCCCTTACCCCTCTCTAAGAAAGAGGGTTATTTTCCTCCGCCTTCCCCGGGCAAATACACGGTAAAAACAGACCCCTTGCCCGGCGAGCTTTCGACCTCTATTCTTCCCCCATGCGCGGAGACAATCTGCCTGCACTGGTAGAGCCCTATGCCGAGGCCCTTCTTCTTTGTCGTCCTGAAGGGTCTAAAGAGATGGTTATCGATGAAATCCTTTTCCATCCCACATCCATTATCTTTCACCTGTATAAAACAATCTCCATTTTTCATGCCGGTTTCGATTTCTATCGCACCTTTTCCCTTCGTGGCATCCATAGCATTCAGGATCATGTTTACGATAACATTTTTCATCTCTTCCCGATCAACTTCTGAGATCACAGAAGAGCCCCCACATGCAATCTCTGTCTCTCCACCCATGCCATTGAGCTCCCGGAGAGCAGCCTTCACGACAGCACTCAGGTCTGACATTTCACTCTCCAGCGTCTTCTTTTCCGGCACAGTCTTCAGTCTCTGCATGAGACCTTTCATCTTATTGACTGTATTCCCGATCGTTTCGAGCATATCCTTCTGGAATTCCGTGTTGCCGATATGGCTTTTTGCATTATCGAGAACAAGTGAAAGACTCGTGGCAAGATTTTTGAGGTCGTGAATAACAAAAGCGGATATTTTTGCCACTGCGGCAACCTCACGCGTCTCCCCGAGTTCCTCTGAAAGCCTGAAGTTGAGTATCGCAAGAGTTGCCTGCCGTGCAAGCGTATTCATGAGATCGTAGTCTTCATAGATGAGCTTCTCAGGGGCCAGTTGGTCACCCAGTGCCAGAAACCCCCTCAGTTCATTGTCATTGATCAAAGGGACGATGAGCCTTGCCCCGGACTCACGGATAAATGCCGCATCTTCCTGATCAGGTGTGTATTCCCCGTCTGACGTATTCAATACGCGCTCCCTGTTTACAAGATATGCACGCATGGAATCAGAAATCTTCACGGCTTGTTCCCCGCCGGGCATATTGTGGCTGAAGACAGGCCTGTATGTCTTTGCCTCTTTATCTATTAGATATAGAGTCCCACCTTTAAGGCCGAACGTTTCTCTGTAGGTAGTAAGAATAGCGTTATATACATCCGCAACGATTTTGCAGGAGGACAGACGTTCCGTAAATTTGAGCCATTCATCCCGGTATTCATGTTTTTGGGCAAAGAAGTGTTTTCTGAGGAATACAACGGCCCGTCTCCTCGCTCTGCTGGAGAGCAACACAATGATCATGCCGATGCCGGTTGCAAAGGCGGTAAAGATCGTCAAATCCCTGCTGAAGGAGACGCCGAAGTATCTGAGCCCCTCGCCGATCAGCCCGAGCATAAGCAGGTATAAGCCAACGGTCAATAACGTCAGTGAACGGTAGAGAATGTACTGGGATACGGCGATTCTGACCCCGTTTCCCCTGAAGAGCCTTGCATACCCTATGAGAGCGGAAGCGAGGATAAAGACCCCCGATCTGACTGGCGTGAGGTTCATATTGATCGAACGGTACAACAGTCCCTGGCTGAAATAGAATATCAGAACAGCGAGGATGCTCCCGAACCCGATCACCTCAAACTTGATCCGCCATTTTTCGCTCAATGAAGCTGCTGAGTATGTCGCCTCAACATTCATCAATGCCATGATGCAGTACACCATCAGGCCCATGTAAAACCAGTAGCCGGCATTTCCGAGGAACATCATCTGTTCGATCTGAATGTCGGGCGAGTAGAAGAAACTGTCCACAGACAGGAGGATTGTACTGAGCGGAAAAACGGCGCTCACGCCGAGGAATCCCCACCAGATTGGTGAAATCGCCCTGTCGGATATCTGCCTCGCGTAAGTCAGGCTGTAAAATAATAGTATCGCTGGGAGGAAAGACTCGAGATGAAGTACGATCTTCTTGAGTGCTATGGGATCATGGCTGTGCATCGACAGCTACAGGCGTTGGTCGGGACAGCTCTGAATGCAGCAGGCATAAACGAACAATGAATCATTCCATTAACTTGCACTGTTTCAGTAAGCGACATGATAGTGCCAAGTATAAACAACTCCGGCACTAAATGATATAATAATTAAACATTTATAAAAAGCTAGCATATAAAAAGCTGTAACAACTTTGGTTTCAGACTTTGTATTTCGGGAAATTAAAATATTTATTAGGTATATACATTCTGCCACTTGATAGCAGATATTTTCTTATATTTATATTCAATTTTTTTATTCTTTGGAACTCAAGTTTTAATTTCAATCAAATTATTTCAGACTAAGAGTTTCAGGATGTCAAATTTCTTCTCTTCCCTCAAACAAATTGATATCCTAAAAACAAAATGTTATGCTGAACTTGGCAACGTGGAATTGGAAACAATTTGCTCATTTCTCAGGCCTGACTTCACCAGCTTGACGGCGGTGGCTGCTTGACGTCAGCCTCGGGCAACGCTGGAGCAAAGCGCTCGACCTCGTGCTCACCCATTTCGTCTTCGGTGATTGTTCACAACCGCGCGTCTCCAGAAACCTTCGTATCTGGTTTTCCATGTCATTCAGCAGAGTGAGCACGTTGATGAGGCAGCATGATACCCAAAGCACAGGTGGCTGCATTTGAAGCCAGTGAACTAATCGTTCTCTCGATCTCAATTGATAACCTGGTTAATAACTCCATCAACTAAATGGATGTAGTCATTCATTCTCCTTGCTCATGAGTTCGACCGTTCTCGAGACAACTTGTGCTGTTGTTCATTCTGAATATATTTCTCACAAAGTGTTTTGCACAGGGCAAAACAATCAACTTATTTTCCTTTTGGTATCAGTACCAACAAAAACAATGGGTACTTTCATCTTCTTTATATTTCACTGTAAGATGTTTAGCCAGTAATTTGGCAACTACTCATGTAAATCTTCCCATTGTGGTTGAACTTCAAAGAGCGGGAATTATGTGAATGACTTGAAAAGCAGCCCGTAATGGTGGAAACCTGACCTTGCAATTAATGAGCAAAATCAACCCCATGCAGGCAATATTATAGTAGATATTTCTTTTTAACTTTGATGAAGTCTTTTCACATTATAAGTCTCGTCTCTTCAAATAACCCTGATGGCAACATAAACCGCAAGTGATCAACTCACTGAAACTAAACAAATCCCTCGGAGGCTGGTTCGCATAATACATAATAAAACATTTACAAGTTAATATATTTTTCAGAAAGAAGAATGACAATGGTATCACAATATCGCCTATGAAGCTAATTTGCTATTGAGACTATTCTTCTGTGAATATGGTGCAAACGTACAATCACATCTACAATGGGACTCTCTAGACACACATTAAAGGGTCGCACCCTCAAGATTTCATTGGAAGGCAAAGGGTTCTAGCCTCTTGGACTTGTCGGTGCAAGACAAGAGGAGTGGGCTTGTAGCCATTGGGTAGCCTTCTGGTTGACCACTCCCGTTGAGGGCCTCTTCGACCTCGTGGCCGTCATCCGTCCGGTGTCCAACCAGAAGGCAAGAGCTCGTATTTTACTCCTGACAGATGTTGATTGCGACATGATGATGAGATAACCTAACAGCTCGACACGTACACTAAGGCCGATCCAATCCAGAATTGAAGAGTTACATTTGGAAGCATCTGGTCGAGAAAGGGCCACAACCACCAGGTACAAGGCTTACCCACTTCACCATGTACACCTGTGATTTGAGGAAGCTATCCGCCCGTTGAATAATAATTCTGGTAAGGTTGACTCCGCCATGAAGCTACCGGATGATTGGGTTCCACAAAGGAGACATGTCGTTCAAACTTCTGGATTGTTGAGGTCGCTCTCTCGCTAAGGTTGACCACCGACTCTGATGAATGAGAGAATTGGAACTCACCAGTCAGCTAGTCGGTCACTCGTCGGCTCCAGCAAAATTTGGCAAAGCAACTAATAAACAATTATTCAACTCTAAGTTTTATGATTACTCTAATAAGATAGTGACATTTTCAGCTCACGCTAGATCCATAACAAACCATCACCACATTTTCTAATCAAACCTTCATAAAAACAGCATGTTGGAGGGCAGCAGCAGATGGGACCCATGCATTAAAGGAAGCTCATCCTTGCCATGGTCTGTTCTTTAGCTCGATGAATTATTCATCATACCACTCCTTACCACATAGTTCGTCGATCCAACCCCTTCCTCGGTATATACTTCATATGTTCTTGGTGTACCTTATTTGGCAGCAATTATTACAAGGAAGCTTTGTTTATGGCGTGGTAGGGTTAGTCCCGTCATATGACGGACGTGAAGATTTTTAACATAGATATCTCTAAGAGGACATGTAGAAATTAAATAGGTAGATCAATTAAAGATTTAGTCAAAAGTTAGTCCCTGGTAGATGCCTAATTGAATACAGCTATAATTAATTGATTTGCCCTAAGGGATGGGCTTGATTCGGCTTCTTGGATAAAGAAAGTCGCCGATGCTTTGATCAACGGCAACTAACACGTACGGTTGTATGCCTAGTGAAGGAGGTTGTAGGGTCCATGCTCAAACGGGCCGATCACCTAATAAAGAAATCCAAATTGGTTTATGCACGTACACCTGTTGGATTTACCTATCACCTCCTAAGAACATATTGGTCTTGGATCAATAAACAAAAATTTACCTATGTGGGTGTATGGATTGATCATTCGTTCGTTGATTATTGGTCTCCTATGGCTATTAATTAATACTCCTATCACCTGCGGCTGTGGGTGATTGGTCTATGGTCAAAAATCTTTGGATTGACCATTTCTTTTGCCTATGTATCTTTTTGTGCGATGAGCTTATTGATCACCAATGAACATAAGCATCTTTGGTATCCACATTCTTATATGTGCTTTGATTATGGGTGATCAACGGAAACAGGAAGCCTTTGATATTGGCCTCCCCAAACTCACGGCTTATGATTGTAGTTTTAAAATTACTATCCTGTCATAGGGTATAAGGGTTGGAGCATTGTCCCTGATAAGCCAAATTATTAAATTAATGTTAAGTACAAGCAAATAAAAGTTATCCCTGTTCCCGGATTTGGATATTCTGGTAGCTGATACTACATAATGATTTTGGAAGCGCTGGCTATACCTGAGGTTTGAGAATGGGTGGAAGACTACTCCTGCTGTGGATGGAGCGAGACCCTGGGCTCCAATCACGGGCGCGCCAACCTCCTTGCCTCCAAATACAGGGATGTCGAGGTGGACTATGCATATAATCCATTATGGCAATTAGTTTGTTATTCCAGACTTTATGTTATATACCCGTCTATGGACAAAATTGATACACAATTCGGCTTTTGGATAATTGATGTGGATCACCTATCAATTTAGGAATGTGTTTCCAACTTCCTAGTTTATGTTTACTTAACATATTATGCTTAGGTAAAGACATTGTTAAGGGATTTACTTGCCATTGATTTACCGAACAATCATTTACCTATTTATGGTTTGGTTATTTTTGGTATTATGTGGCCCAAGAATCATATACCGAAGAGATGATGATTATTGGTTTATCCAAAGACCTTGGTGAAGCCCAGAGGTTTACCTTGGGGGTTTGCTAGATCATATGGGTTTTTGTCGATGACCATTTGTAAAGACTGCCCAAGTCCATTGGATTTGTGTGTCTTGGAGGATTAAATCCGAATGTCTATGCTTATGATTGGATGATGTCACCCCGGATGTGCTAGCCTAATTAGGAAGAGATTCCGTTGGATCACAACATAATGAGGATACGAAACACGTAGTGAGTACCTCATTGATTTTGTTGGTTATCGGAGTTTGCAAAATGAAAAGGGAAATTGAATTCTTTTGTTGGATAAGACTTGGGTACCCAAGTCGGTTTGCTAAAAAGAATTAAATAAAGACAGCACAGCATTAGCTATACGCATTTATAACAATGGCGAGCGGGAAAAAATTAATTTATTATATTTAGTTGATCGGACCCTCATCCTAATACAGATTCAAGGACAACGGTAAACCTTTGAAGAGAGACGGCTGGGTATTAAATTTCCTGTTGGTGATTTTTCCTGTTGCGGTGTCGGCGAAGCCGTTGGTTTGAAGTTTTTAAAAATTTGCTGCCGGTTTGTGAAATTATTTACCCAAATGATGGGCAAGTTGGAGGGGAGGCGTCGCTTCACTCGAGCGCTCAAGGTTGGTGTCGCTTCGCCTGGAAAAGGACGCTGAGCTTCGAGGCTGTGTGGCGGAGCAACTTGTAAGGAATATTAACTTTAAGGTACCACCAATGCTTCAGGCGTCGGGCTCAGACCGGCGTTTTGGGAAACAAAAGATTCCTAAGCTGCTAAATTATCAAATTCTGAAATTGCAAACTAAGAAAATCCCAAATTAAATTGAATTTCGATGAACTTAATGGGTAGAGCCAAAACAAGCATGCGATTAGTCCCAATAGTCTAAACACTACAAAGTATAGCTCTACACGCTAGCTTTAAAAAAAATGTTTGAGATAATCATTTCATCTCCTTTAG
Source organism: Thermodesulfovibrionales bacterium (assembly GCA_963715195.1). Classification (GTDB taxonomy): domain Bacteria; phylum Nitrospirota; class Thermodesulfovibrionia; order Thermodesulfovibrionales; family SM23-35; genus JALHSV01. Next base: position 313,853 of record CAVQRT010000003.1, read on the forward strand.
TCCCGGGCTGCTGCTGATACTGGCCATTTATACCCTTATGAAGCAGCGGAATGTAATGGGAATAATGTTCTCATTGTGTCGGTTATGCTCCTTGCCACCGATGACAATCCTGACCTATGTATGGAGTATGATCCCATCACGCTCAAGATCGTACTTCATCTCGAGTCTTCCTCCCAGCGATACTATTATTTTACAGCCTGACTTACGCGATATACCGACGGGCGATTTCTCACCAATCTGGTGGGGTTCTCTCGGCGTGAGCACCATTTTTCCGCTCAGTACAATCCTCTGTCTGTGAACACCTCTTCTCTCGCCCGACATTCAGATCGAACAGATGATGTTCCTCGGAAATGCCAGCTACTGGTTTTACATGGGCCTGATGGTGTACTGCATCATGGCATTAGATAAATGTCAGGCGACATACTGCACAGCTTCATTGAGCGAAAAATGGCCGTGAGTTTCAGGTGGGATCGGGTTCGGGAGGACAGTCCTCCGCTGTTTCTGATATTCTATTTCAGCCAGGGACTGTTGTACCGTTCGATCAATATGAACCTCACGCCAGTTGCAGAAATAGGGGGTCTTTATCCTCGCTTCCGCTCTCATAGGGTATGCACGGCTCTTCACGGAACTGGGGTCAGAATCGCCGTATGCAGTACATTCTCTACCGTTCCACTGACGTTATTGAGCGCACCGTTGGCTTATACCTGCTTATGCTCGGGCTGATCGGTGAGGGGCTCAGATACTTCGGCGTCTCCTTCAGCAGGATGTGACAAAATATACGCTTTTGCAACCGGCATCGGCATGATCATTGTGTTGCTCTCCAGCAGGAGCGAGGAGACGCACCGTGTGTCCTTAGAAAACACTTCTTTGCCCAACATTGAATACCGGGATGAATGGCTCGATTCGGAACGTCTGTCCTCTTGCAAAATCGTTGCGGAT
>CAVQRT010000004.1:0-19053 GCA_963715195.1 Thermodesulfovibrionales bacterium
AAAGCATCTCGACGGTGACAGTATTTCAGCCGAGGGCGAAAGGCTCATCGGCCGCTGTGTCAGGATATTCGACCCGTGCCTCAGTTGCGCCACACACTGAAGAAGACAGGGTTCGAGGATTCCAGGGTCCAAGGATTCAAGTGCGCTATACCAGCAGTAAATTTAGTCCCCCTATTTGTCATTCTCGCTTGGCGAGAATCCTTGTTTCTTTGTGGTATCATAATCAAGAGAAATAGTGCCATTTGGAGGTGATAACAGTGAAGACAAAATTAAAGATGATTTATTGGAAAGGGAATAAGTTCTGGGTAGGCAAACTTCTTGAACATCCGGAAATAATGACACAAGGGGAAACGATAGAAGAACTCGAAGAAAATATGAAAGATGCTTACATATTAATGACGATGGAAGATGTACCTGGGGAATATCGAGTCAAAGAACTCACCCTTGCAGTGTGAAGAGAAAAGACCTTATCAAAAAAATTACTTCTCAAGGATGTATTCTCCTGAGACACGGTCAGAAGCATGACCTCTATACAAATCCAAAAACCTCCGAAAAGCAGCCTATTCCCAGGCACAATGAAATCGATGAGAATCTGGCGAGACACATTATAAAAGAATTAGCTTAATTTAGCCGTTTCACTTGAATCCTCGGCCTCTCGAATCCTTGAACCCTTTCTTATATCCGTATCGTATCCCCGTCTTTCAGTATCCTAAGGTTCTTTATTCCGAGTTCCTTCAATTCATCTTTGATAAGCTTAAAGTACTGTGGTTTTAAATGCGTAATACAAATCTGCTCCGGTTTCTGCTGCATTTTTGCCAGTTCTTTTACCAGCAATTCCGGTGTCAGGTGTCCGCTTCGTAAGGCCATTGCACTCAGGTTATTCGGGAACGACACATCGATGATGAGGCAATTCAGCCTCTTATTCCCGAGTTTTTCCCACGTTCTGGCAGACGGCCCTGTATCTCCGGTATAAAAAAATCTCCTGCTCTTTTCATCCTGGACAAGATACCCAACTGCAGACACAGTGTGATTCACCTCATATGGTGTAATGGTGTAACTGTTCACACGGATTGATTTCCCGGCCGAGAGCTTGACAAGGTTCAATATGGCATCATCTGGCTTGGGTAGGATCGTAAAATCAGGCCACATGGCGCTATTGAACAGATGCTGCTTGATCATTCTTAAGACCGGGGGGATGCTGTAGAGTGAGACTTTATTCTGTTTCTCCGAAACGATAATATTATCGGCAAGGAATGGAATGCTTGCGATATGATCAAGATGCGCATGAGTGATGAAGATATGCTTTATTTTCATCTGCGCCTTTTCATCCAGCACCCCAGTAAAGCTTCCTGCATCGAATATGATCTCTTCATTCAGAAGAAAGCTCGGGGTCTTATGCCCCGGTAATTCCGCACCCGAACAGCCTATGACCTTGATTTTCATGGCATGCTCCTTATCGCTTCCACCAGTCCCACATTTATTAAATTTCGTCCATAAAGCTATATATTGTCATTCCGGCTTGGCCGGGGAATCATTTTTTCGATAACACCTCAGAAAGATTCCCGACGCGCTTCACTTGCGGGAATGAAAAATTATGTGAATCATACTTTACGAAGAGACCTTATATATCCTTACCCCCTGCTCTTTCCCTTTTACCTTCACCTTTGCAAGGTCGGTGAATTGCACCCCGCTCATTCTACCAGATTCAATGCTATTTCTAATATGTTCAAAAGTAAACTCCGTAATCAGTATCCTCGATTCATACTGCCGTGTAATCTTTTCCACCCGCGATGCGAGATTGACCGTGTCACCGATGACCGTATAATCCATCTTCATGCCTTCAACGCCGATATTGCCGACCAGTACTTCTCCGGTGTTTATGCCTATGCCGCAGTTGAGAACCGGCTTGCCCTCTTTCTCCCATTTTTTCTGAAGCTCATCGAGCGTCTTCGAAACCTCGAGTGCGCACTGCACCGCAAGCTCCGCATGATTCGGCTGTGCAAAGGGAGCCCCCCAGAATGCCATTATCTGGTCGCCCGCAAACTTGTCGAGGGTGCCCTGCCATTTGAATATCCCGTTGCTCATTTCCGTGAAGTATTCATTCAGGATCGAGACGACTTCCTCCGGTTGCAGTTTTTCTGAAAGGGACGTGAAACCGATGAGGTCCATGAATAAGATCGTGACAGTTTTCCTGTCACCGCCGAGATTAACCTCCACATCCTTGTGGATGATATCTTCGACAACCTGGGGTGATAGGTAACGGGAGAGATTCGTTCTGATGATCTCTTCCCTCTTTATCTGGTCAACAAGCTTGGCGTTTTCGATAGCCACTGCCCCGCTATTCGCTAAGGTATTTAAAAGATCGATATCCTCACGGGTGTAAAAATGACCCGACTTCTTGTAGCCGAGGGCAAGGGCTCCCTTGACCGTATCCTGATGCAGGAGAGGGAGCACCATGCTTACCCCCATTCTGGAAAACCGCTCCCTGCAGGTATCCCTGATATCTTTGTAGCGAGGGTCTTCGTTTATGTCGTAGATGGTAATCAACTTCTTGTTTTGTGAAATGAGATCAATAAACGGGTCATCGTATTGAATGCATTCGTTTTCATTGGTTTTCACGTTATCAGTCTCATCACCAATGAATATGGTTTGACACTCTTTCCTATCGGGATTCAGCATAAGAACTCCAGCTTTGTCGATGAACATCTCAAACCTCACGGTATTGATGAGCTTCCGGATGACTTCATTGAGATCAAGCATGGAAGTCAAGGCATTACTGACTTTCGTGACTGTCTCCTTGTAATCAAACTTCTTCCTATAAAAGAGTTTGTCAACGGCGGTCTGAACCGTCCTGTTGAGTGGATTGAAAAAGAAAACGACAATAATCGCAAAAAGGACTGGGTAGATTTTTTCAGAGTGTTCGCCGAATACCGGCTCGAAAGTCGCTCTCACTCCCACCTGCAATGAAAAATACGTCAGGCCGACAACAGCAGTCATAATGCCGTATCCAACCGCCCTCTTGATATAGACATCAACATCGAAGAGGTTATGCTTTGCTATTGCATATGCGATAGATGCAGGGAATATGATGATCGGGATTGAAGAAAAATTCGTGATAATTCTCATGCCGCCAAGGGTTTTCCCCATAAATGCGGCAAGTGGTCCAAGAACCGGGATGGGCAAAGCAAGCAGAGCTCCAAAAAGAATAACCTTCGCGCGCTGTTTCGCAAGGACTGTTGATTTCTTTGAAAAAGCATGCAGGGTTGCAACAATCAGCGCAAGGGCACTGACAGCTGCATAGGCAAGAACAACCGTATAAACCGGGCTGAACGCCGGCCGGGGATAATAGATCTGTATGGGAATAACCAGCACGGTCGAAATAATATACGGCACCACCTCAAGAAACGGACGTTTTTCGACAAGCTTTGTTTTTTCAGGAAACAGGAGGCTGAGATGAAAGACTACGGCAGGCAGAAAAGCATCATCGAAAAGATACAGCCTGACGAAACCAAAATGGGTAGACTCCATGTCAAAGGACATGAAAGACGACACACCCTGCAGGAGACAGGCCATGGAAAAAACCCAACTGACCTTTGCATCCGGTTTGAGAATATAAACGACAATGCCGAGGAACAGGTAAAGAATCCCCTGAAAAAAAAGGATGCCGAAAGTCATGGCCAAATCAATGCCTGTAAACCCCATCGTTGGGACGGCTACTCGAAAAACTTGGGACTCTCGCGCAACCTGGTATTGAATGGGAGTGCCTATTGAGGTATTGCGGACAATTTCTTCGAGTTCCTCTGCAGACGAGACCTCTTTGTCATTTGCGCTGAGAATCTTGTCGGAAGACTTCAAACCGGCCTGTGTTCCGGTCCAGTGGTACTGACCGATATATCCGACAACCATCCGCTGATTGACGAGAAAACCCGGGAATGGTTTATCGATCCATTGCACGGCATTCCATATGCATACTGCGCCTATCGTTAAGGCAGCAAGGATGAGTGCGATAAAAACAACCCTGCCGATGGATTGCCTGCCTGATAAGCCTTTAGAAAAAGAGGATATCATGCTCTTCATATCTAAAATTCGGATAAGATCTTTCTCCGTCATTGCCCGACTTGATCGGGCAATCCAGTATCGAATAAAAAGCTCTAAAGAACTGGATTATCCGGTCAAGCCGGATAATGACACCCACTGGAACGGAGTTCGCCATGAATCTACTCAAGAATAAGCTAATCTCACAAGACAAAAGAATGCAATATGTCCTGCCCATTTTTTGGAGAGGAAATTTTCTACGTATGTAAAAATCTTATATCTCAGAAATAGACCTGCAGTCCTAATCCTATGTATTGAGACTTAAAGATATTATTTGAACCGGCGAATCTGTTTCTGTAAGAAATTGATCCGGTGAGGGGAACCGGGAATTTCTTCGCCATATAGAGCGGCAATGTCGAATAGGATAATGTGCCGATAAAAACGTGTTCTGTATAATCAGTTTCATCTTCCAGTGATTTGTATGCATATCCTTTATTACCTGAAACATCATCTTTCAAGGCAAATCCGTATTTATAATTTAAAGTCGCATCAAATCCAGGTGTTATGGTGTATTTCCCTGACACATCAATTTCAATAACATCACCGATGTCCCTATCAACTTTCTCCTTGTTAGCAGTAATTGGCAGGTCTACATCATCGGGGATTCTTAATTTTTCATGATCAGGCAATATCAGATCATATCTGAATGTTGCGTTGAGCACTACATTCTTTATACCGGTGTAATCATTGTTTAAACGGAAAAGCAGTGCATAGGCACCAGCTCCTATGGGATAGGCAGTTAAATCATCAGGATCGTCTATCTCGCCGCTCGGGAACCGCACCCCCCCGGTAAAAGCAAGCCTCCACTTTTCTGTTTTCAAATACTGATATCTGGCTCCCAATTCAATATCACCTACACCGTTATTCTTAAAAGTTCCGAATTCCTTATATCCGAAGCCGGGAACGTCAATAGTCCCATCCCCATTGATATCAAGGCCCTTAGCTAAAAGAGCTATGACATCCTTTTTCGTCAGGGGAACTGTTCCCGGGACAGCGAGGGGGACAAGGTTATTTAAAGCAGCATTTTTACCAACGGTTGCAGCAGAGGTATCCAGACTCGATTTCACCTCATTCTTGACCCACCAATACGGCAGTAAAATTCCCACCGAGAGCTTGTCAGTTACACCGTACATGAACGTCATTTCCGTTATTGTGAAGTAATAATCAAACGAAACATCAGTTTTCCCAAGATTTGCGGATCCCGGCGGCATGCCGAAAAAATCTTCTACAAGACTTAAATCAGTAAAGACGGTGCTATCCAAAGTGGTATTGTAATCTGTTGCTACGTCCTCGGTATCGCCATCAGGGTCATAACGCTCATTGATCTTGAAATAAAACTTGCCGTCGAGGCTGATATTTGCCACCCCCTTAGGCAACACTTCAGCACTGTCGGCATAACAAATAGCAGCGATTGCCAAAAAGATGAGACAGATTAAGAAGCTACTTCCATACATCATGCGTCTCGGCCTTTTCATAGTTTCCCCCTTTTATGAATTTTCACTGAACATTATATACCATCATGTGCCTATTTCAAAAAATATCTACGAACAATTTCATGCCACGCAATGATGCCGATCACAACTAAAGAAATAATATAGATAAACCAGTCGCCGTATCTGTTGTAAAAGGATCTTTCTGAGGTCAAAGGAATTTGTCCCACCAGATACCCTTCCACATCCACATCACGCCCTGTCAAGTCCTTGACCCTGTCCACAATCCGTCCGTTCGGTTCAATAATGCAGGAGACCCCCGTCGAAGCAGTCCTCGCAATAGCCACACGATTTTCAATCGCCCGAAATACATTCACAGCCAGCATCTGATAGTGGCCTGCAGGATTCCTGGTAAACCCCTCATTTGTCATGCTGACCATGAATTGAACACCCTTTGATGCCATCTCCCTGAACAACTCAGGGAACATGTTTTCCCAGCATATGAGAACCGCGAATTTAGCTTTTCCCATATCAAAAATCGTTTTGTCTTTCCCGGGAAGCGAGTCGATCATATCTGAAACGAGCCAGGAAGGCCATTTCACATATCTTCGCAAAGGGAGGTATTCGTCGAAAGGAAGCAGGAGGATCTTATCATACCGACCAAGAGTCTCACCAAGTGGTGAAAAGAGAAACGCAGAATTCGAAAGCCTCATTGTCTGCCTCTGTTCGGGATTGAATTTATCAAATCCGCTTGATCCCACCAATAAGAAACTCCCAGTTTCCGTGGCAAGATTAGAAAGCATACCAACCCGCATCCGATCATAGGGAATCTTGCCGGGAACTGACGATGAAGGCCACAGGATAAGTATCAGGGTTGTACGCTGCCACCTTTTGGGTTAATTGTGAGTATTTCCCGAAAATCTTTTCCCTGTATTCAACATCGTTTCTGTATTTCTCTGTCAGATACTTATTATTCCAATAAATATTACCCTGTACAAGAGCAACCTTTAATTCTGAGGAATGATTATTTTGGGTGTATGATGACTTTGAAGAAACCAAAGAGTATCAGAATTCCGGCAAGAACACCAATAGATATCTTGTAAATCAATTGCATCTTATGTGGCTTGAAACCAATTTCCTCTGTTCGAAAAACATATGCATAAGCAATCTCGGTCAGAACAATATTTACTAATACGATTAAAAAAGACACCCCGTACACTCCTGCAAATGAGGCGACCTGTGCCACCGGGAGCATAGTATATTGTGAATATCCAAGCATGCCCCAGGGTGATGAAAGAAATGACATATGAGAACGGATATATTCCAGGATTACCCATATTGAAGGTAGAGTGATAAAATGCCAGCGCGATACTCTTTTTTGAAAGTACCAGGCAGATACTCCAAAAATGCCATAAAAACTTGCCTTGAAAAGTACACTTAAACCGTAATTAAAATAGTTCACCCCGTCGGTACCAAACAACCATCGGAGAAAGACACTGTAGAAGAGCAGACCCGTTGCCAGTGGAATCAGGAATGATCTGAGCAGGCTGGAATTCCTGATGACCAGCAGAAGGGGAACAAGGGCAATCCATGCGAGGTAATGCACATCGAATGGAGGGAATATGAGTATCAGGAGAATCGCCGAGACAACGGCCATCGGTATATTCAACCAGAAGTATTCCAAAAAACTATTCTTTTCATCATAAGAAAAAAGGCCCTGTTTCTCAACAGGGCCCATATACAATTATCTAATCTTGTAGTCGCAACGTAATTCTACTTCACCGCCACCACGATGTCCATTATGTAATTGAAAATGTCGGATAATCCGTTGCCATAGGGGAAGTTGTGCCAATGGGTGAAGTCAAAGTCATCCGCACTACCGAATTCCTCGACATTCCTGACTACAATCTCTGAGTTGGGGTCCATTCCAAATGCAGATAAAATCTGCGGTTTCAGTGCCTGCATAATTTGATTTTGATTGCCTGCAAAATCACCAACAACCACATTCATTTACATGGTGCAAAAAAGGTATGAAGCTCATTACTCTTCCGCAACCTTACAATCGCTCTTGCATTGGCACAATTCGCCGGCTTTCCACCAGGGTAACACTCGATAGAATCCGTAATGTTCCATAGCTACCACTCCCACAAGTTTCTCACCCGGGGCATCTCCCTGTATCGCAAGCCCTCTCGGTATTTCACCTTCGGGTTTCTCGGGAGAACCCGATCCCGCAAAAGCGACGGGAACGAGAATGAATAAAATCCCCATGCTCACAACCAGCAATGTTGTAAATCGTTTCATGTTAACCTCCTTTTTGAATTGTCATTTTATTCATAACTACCAAGACAACTAATACGTTATCAATCTTTTCAATCACCTCCCTTTCTTCACGATGTCTATCTGACCTGTGCGTTAGTTGAATCGATTGGGTTATTGAATATAGTTCCCATATAAAAGACGCCGCTCTTTACAAATACATATTGATCTAGGGTATATCTGTCACCCTTCGTGCCAGCAGGATAATGATTCCCGATTTTGGAGTCAGGCAACTGCTTCAGATTCAACATATGACCAATCTCGTGTGCTATTGTATGCCTGATGAAGCGTGTCGTAACAGCTTCGACACCATCAGCTGCCCCATCTTTCGTCTCACAATTTCTCCCGCATTGTTGATTAACCCAACTTGCGATGCGCTCCGTGTAAACATACGCGTCACCAAAAGGAATGGGTCCATTCGCAGGCCCTACTGCATCTGTCCATCCCAGAGCATCGTCTGTGCCGCTCGTATCGGCAGTATCGAGACGCTCCCTCATTCTTGCTGCTTTTTGACCTTCCGTAACACTTTTCGAATTGCAATTGGGCAGATATGCAGCCCGCCTGGGTGGCAGTAATCTGATGGCTCTGCACCGGACTTTGGGTACCTTTCACAAACTCCAACGGATTATCTAGCAGAGCTAGCAGCGAATTGTTGCTTTCCGGGGTTACAATGACAAAAAGGTCTTTCACACCTGGAGCGAGCCCCGTATAGGTAGTGCCGGCAGCATAATGGTGAATGTTAGGTTCTTCCGCCGAATCGGCAAACCCATCGCAGTCGACACCATCTCCCGGCACATCACATGCTGCATGGGATGGTACCTGCATCAGCAATTAATGCAGCGAGCAAGGACTGCCATCATAAGCATAAGGTTTACACCAAAATATTTGTCTTTTCTTCTTTGCATCGTATTCCTCCTTTCTCTTTATTTATCTTATCTTTTCTTTATCTTTGTCTTTATCTTCCGTTCATCTTCTTCTCCGTAGATGCTTATCCCTTTTTCTTTAGCAAGTTTCTCAGTAAGCTTGACGCCGATTTTGTCTTTCATTTTTATCGTTTTATTCTTGTGATTGATTGTAAATTCAACGTCCGTAGGTATCCACTTGCTTCCGACATCGGTGATGGTGAATTGAACCGCTTCCACCGCTGAGTTTACTTCTTCAGCAAGGCTTGGTTGGTCTGCCACAAATCCCTCGGGCGGGCTCACTGCGGTGGTCACGGACCAGTCGCCAATGCTGTCGAATACAAAAGGATACAGCTCCTCGGTTCCGTCCCACTCAACATATTCAGGTTCGATAACCAAGAGCTCAGAGCCGGTGAATTTCCTGTATTTAGCCGGAACTTTTTCATTCTTCGCATTCACAATAATCTGGAGCTGTTTATATACAGGAGTCTCTCCGGTAATAGTGCCCACAGATACCCCCGGATAAAGTGTTTCGGTTCTGGACCTTCAATAAATTCACCGATCGCAAGGTAATCACCTGCAGGAAGATCGAATACTGCTCTCCCGTTCACATCAGTCATTTCCTGCGCGACATAGAGGCATCCGACAATCGCTCCGGAACCCCAGATCGATGGGTAATGCTTCCACGAAATGCCCATATTTGCTGCACAGCTCCCCTGGTGACTTGTCATAGATTCTAATAGCCATATTCTGTATCGGCTCTTTCTTTGTAGCCGGGTGTGTGCCCGGTAGCAACGGTGTGCTTTACTGAGTCTATTGTAAGGGCATGCGCAATAAGGGCTTGATCCTCGTAAACTTCGACCCCACCCTGCGCAGCGAACAATCCTGCATTGGTTTTCACAGAAACCCTCGGATAAACTCTTACAGAATCTCCCTCAACTGGCATGCCAATACTCCCGAGGCTCTGAACTGCCTGGGCAGCATCAAACTGGACCGTAATCACACCGTTTTCCGAAATAATGGAGCCCGCCACAACGCCGTTTAAAAGAATCGTTTCAACGGTACCCGTAACTCTACTTATCTGGGCAGTTATGGTCTCGCTGCTTGATGTTGCCCAGTCGGCATTCCACAATGAGGGGAAGAAGCTTACACCGGCAGGTGACGGTTCAGTAGTCGGAATATCCGTCGTATTCAGCTCTATTGTGCCTGAGGGTATCGCACCTGTCCAAAGGTTGTAGCACGGAGGATTATCCGTACACGACGTCGTCACCAGCAGGATCAGCAAGGTAATTCGCAAAGGTAACCATCAGTGTGAAAGGCGGGGTAAACATCAGGCGGAGAAAATTTCCGGAGCGAACATCCTCGTAAGGTCGCAGTTGAGGGTAAATGGTCCAACGGGAATTGTTACGACATCATCCGGTATTGCAACCGCGGTGATGAAGTCACGATGCGGCACAATTTTGCCCAGTGAATCGGTCATGAAAAAGAAACTTCTGTAGCAACTCGGCCGTATCGTCAGAATGTCGTCACCGGTATCGTTGTCAAACGTTATTTGTACCCATGATCCTGTCTGGGCAAGACTAGCGGTTAAAGATGAATCACGCTGGTTGACAGCCAATGCTTCTCCTTCTACACTTAAAGAACTATTTCGCTCCCCGCTTCCCATATTCTCAGCAATATCGAAAATAACAGTCCCATCACCTGTTCCAGTTCCTGAGGTAATATCTATCCAATCATCAGTGGTATTTGCATTCCATGCACAGCCTGCAGGTGCGGTTACGGCTACTTTATATCCTATACCACCGGAGGAAGGAGCGTAGAGCTCATTGAGATTGATCGAGTAATCACAGCTTGCGGAGCTTTGATTAACAGTAGTGAGCATATCTTCTATGACTATAGTGCCATTTCTGCCATCAATTACGGTTTCATTTGCAGCCACTCTATATTCAACTGTTCCATTTCCCGAATCCGCCGCCTCCACCTGCTGTTATTTCTATCCAGCCAGGATCATTGTTGGTTGCAGTCCAAGAACAGCCCTCCTGAGTCGTAACACTTATGCTGCCCGTGCCGCCCGTCTTCCCAAACGACAGACTGGGGGGGGAAATAGAGTAGGTGCAAGGGCCAGCAGGAGCATTTGTCGCATATTTCAGAGCACCGTAAGCCACAGTTCCATTCGCTCCATGAAACTCATGATAGCTGATATGGACACTATCATTCGAATCGACTGCTATAGAACTGTATTGTCCAACATCATAAGCACTGTCAACTGTCTCGATGGCCCATGTACTTCCAGCATTTGTTGCATATTTCAGGTCGCCATTCGTCGCATCATAATAACTAATATGGACTTTGTCATTTGAATCGATTGCTATTGAACTGTATTGTCCGACGTCGTCTGCGCTATCAACGGTCTCCCTTAGCCAAACTGCCTCAAGAATGTCGTAGACAGCATGTTTCAGGTCGCCATTCGTTGCATCATAATAGCTAATATGAATATAGCCAAGTGAATCTATCGCTATGGAGCTATATTGCCCGACATCAACGCCTGTTGACTCATCGACAATTCCTCGAATCCATCCTACTCCTGAATCATATTGAGCATGTTTCAGCCTTGTGTTTGAGTCATCATAATAGCTGATATGCGGGATATTGGAAGAATCCAGTGCTATCGAATTAAAACCGGTTACAGTAATGACAGTGTCGACATTGTTGCCTGTCGTTACAGTAGAGTTTGTATACATGAGCACTACCGAAGAGTTAATGTGGCTTATGTGAAGTGAATCGTCGGAACCAAGTGCTATAGATGTATATTCACCGCCACTTGTTGAACCAACAGTAGTTGTTGTCCATGTCCCTACGTTCGTCGCATATTTGAGCCTATCGGAAGCCCTGTTGTAATAGCTGATATGCACATTATCAGCCGAATCGACTGCTATGGAACTGTATTCTCCCACAAAGCCCGCACTGTCGATGGTTATAGGAACCCATGACCCTCTGAACCCTGATGCATATTTAAGACGGCCCCCGGGGGGCGATGAACCTGCTATTGAGTCGAAATAGCTGATATGCACGATGTCGTTTGAATCTACAGCTATCGAACTATATTGTCCCAGAAATTCCTCAACATATTCCTCACTTCCTATAAGTGGTATATCAACAGTTTCTGTCTGCCACGCTCCCAACGCGAGAGTAGGCATCAACGACATTATTAGAATGCCTGCCATCAGGAAGAACATCATCTGCAAGATACCAGATGCTTCCTGTCTCCTTTCTAAAATAAGATAAAGCTTTCATCATTTAACCTCCTTTTTCTCTAAAAAAATCCATTTCTTTAAAGCATAATTTCTTATCAACGAAACCTCCTCCTTTTTCTAAATAACCTGAAATCTATTTATTTATTAACCGAATGGCTTTCCCTAAGTCTCTTCATCTCCCTCGCATTATCCAGATTGCTGACAAATGCCGGGTTCAATCTCGCCGCTATCTCAAACTGACGTATAGCTTCATCAAGCCTCTGCTTGCTTCCATAAGCTACACCGAGATTATTATGGGCGTCAGCATAATCAGGCTTTAGCGGCACAGCTATCTGGAATTGTTCAATTGCTTTGTCTGTCAAACCTTTCATCGCATAAGCTAATCCCAGATTGTTATGGGCCTGCGCAAATTCCGGATTGAACTCAATCGCACGCTGATGCTCTGTGATTGCTTCGTCTGTCAAACCCTTACGTGCATAAGCAAGGCCGAGATTATCATACGCTTGCGCAAAATACGGATTCACCTTAAGTGCATGCTCATATTGCTCAATTGCCTCTATCAATCCATCCTTTTCGCATATACGCCAACCCAAGATTATTGAAGGCTTCAGCATCGTTAGCATTCAACTGCAGAGCGTACTTGAACTGCCCGATTGCCTGATCAATCATCCCTTCCTTTCCATAAGCCACCCCAAGATTATTATGGGCCTCAGCAAAATCTGGTTTTATTCTTATTGCAATCTGATAATGCTCTATCGCCTTATCTATCTGACTCCTTTCATCTAAAATATTTCCAAAGTTGATATGCGGTATTGCACCATCGGGTGACTTTGTGACCATATCCAAATACAGGTTGTAATCATCCTTCCAATCCTTATTCCTGTTTATCGTCCCGATTGAATAGAACCCAGTAATCACCAGAGGAATTGCGGCAAAACCTTTAGCCCCTCCGGGCATACGAACCTGCGCCCACATAATCGCCATTGAAATCAAGAACACGAAACCCACCGACGGAAGATAAAGATATCTCTCGGCAAACGCATTCTCACCCACGCCCGCGATATACAGAACCGGCAGGAGAGGAATAGCGACAAGAGCCAGACAGAAAAAGACTGACCTGTTTTTCCTCCATGATAGAAAGGCTGATGCTGCAAAAGCTATTGCGACACATACAGACAGAATCCCTTTAACCTCGAAAAGTGACGAGATCGGATGGAATACATGAAAAGCATTAAGGTTTATTGGAAGAAGAAGTTTTTCGAGATACTGGCTGAAGAGAGGGAATACATTAATAATATGCTGATACGTATTTAGCTCCGTGTGATGTTTATGAGGTGCGAATGCTCCGAGAGCTTGGAACCGCAGAAGGAAATACATTCCAGTAACAAAAAGAAAAGGTGCATATCTTTTCAAATAATCAGAGAGGTTGTATTGAGCTTTCCTGAAACTTAAATCATATGCAACAAGGATTATCGGAAGGGTCAATGCTGTCTCCTTGGATAAGGTGGCCACAAAGAACGAAAGGACCGAAAAAATGTATGCTGTTGAATAAATTTCCTTGGAGCGAATATAGAGATAAAGAGAAAGGAGAAGGAAAAAAACAAAGGCAAGTTCCGGCAGTCCAGACACCCAACTTACTGCCTCTGTATGGACCGGATGTGCAGCAAATAACGTTCCAGCAGCAAATGACGGGAAAAGATAAGATGTTGAAGTTGATGAACAGAATTCCCTGAAAAGTGTGCCAGCCAAAATGAAAACCAGAACTGATACGCCTGCGTGAAACAGCACATTCACTCCGTGAAAAGCTAGAGGGTTCAATCCTGACACACGATAGTTCAACATAAACACCATATACATGAAGGGACGGTAGTAATTTGAAACCTTTGAACCTTTGAATCCCCACGTGTTCGAAGAAAAAATATCACCGACATATTTGGCATCCTTAATCCAGTGGTTTTCCACCACCTGCATCTTGTCGTCATAAACAAATCCGTGAGAAAGCGTGTTGAAATAAACCGCACAAGATATGACGGCGATAATAATTGCCGGAAGCAGTAATTTTGCCCCCGACGGTCTCTGCTGCAATTTCTTTTGTAATTTTGTTTTGTCAATTTTTTTCGAACTCTTTTTCAAAACCATTCGGTTCATTCGAATGTAACAGTACTGCCATAACAGACTGTTAATGCTATGTGAAAAATAGGCTATAAAACTCTATTCTCTATTTATATGAGGGGTTGAATATAGAAATAACTTAATATATAAATCATACAAAGTTATCGATAATTGTCAATTGCCTTATGGTTTTAATCTAAATAATATTTAGGTGTAATTTTTTATAAAACTATAGTTTTAAATACTGTCTCAATGTTAACTTTTCATCAGCGCCCTTCACTTGCCTATCAGACATGCACGGTCACAGATACCTTTTTTTCTGCTCTGTATTTTTTTGGGGATACATCTCCACCGATAATTGTGAAAAAACAGTATTGTGTATGATAACAATATTCCTGCTAAATTAGTATGAGATTATTGCTTTTTTTCTTGGTAATATTGCTCTTTAGAAAAAAAACTTTAAAGGTGGCAGGGAACAAAATGAACTACCCACCAGCAAGCAAGCTACGATGTATGAAAAATGTCATTCCGGCTTGTTTGCCCGCCGTCTTTTTGGAGGGGCCGGAATCTTTCCTCAGAAACACACCCCTTTATCCCCTCTTGATAGAGGGGACCCGGAAGGATTCTCGCTTCAGGCGAGTCGCCGAGGAGACACGCCAAGCGGGAATGACAGAAAAGCGGAAATATTTACTCCGATGAAGGGCATAGAGGAATTCTTTGATTAAACCGGCCATATTTTAAATGCCGTCTTGCTGCGAACGCGGTAAGTAGCAAAACCCTTTCGATTGAGAGTTAATATTTCGCTAATCTCCATCTCTTCAGCAAGGGTCACAAGTGTAGCATCAGCAAAATCCATTGGAATATCTGCATACTTTGCCATGAGGGCAGATGCACGGGATAAGCTCTCCACTGATTGAGGGATGAGAGTTGCACCACCCTTTACCAATAAAATCAATGCATAATATCTGAGCTTTCACCGAAGAAGCAAGCAGATAAATGGTCTCTGTAAGTACCGGTTCAGTGGTAAAGAGATTACCCTTGAACTCTTTGAAAAATCCTATGCACCGCTCATGGTTTCTCTCGCTTTTGTCCAGCAAAGCCACAAATACGTCGGTATCAAGCAGCACGCTACGCACGACGTTTAAATCTTTTCAAAAGGTGTTCCCTGTGTGACTCACCGAGGTCAGGGATGCCGCTCTTAACCTTTCCAAGAAGGCTCTTCACTTTTTCATAGGGATTGCTCTCTTCTTTTTCCCCGGCTTGTTTGACGAAACTTTCCAATGCCATGCGCACGATATCCGCACGCTTCAGGTGAAGCTTTTTGGCAAGCATCGTGATATCTTTTTCGAGGCTGTCAGGTAATCTGACCGTCAGTTGAGAGTTCATGTAACTGTGCTCCTTTCGTAAACTTCATTGTGATGCATTGCAGTGCATTAGTCAAAGCTTCTTCAATGTGCCATTGACTTGATTGGCCGACTTCATTTTAGCGGGGATCCAGAAAGATTCCGGACAAGCCGGAATGACACTTTAGCGACCTATGATGATATTTCGCTTTCTGAGATAGGTCTTAGTGTTTCAATTTTCTCGCGAGACACTCTGTTTTCTCCCGAGGGACTGATCCCTCATTCAGAGGGACAGGACTCTATGGCACCGTTTATAGATCGACAGGGCCTCCGCAGGTTTGCCCATCCGACTATAGCAATGCATCATACGCAAGTAAAACTCCTCAATCAGGTCGTCCGCTTCCAGACCCCTCTCATAGCATTCCAGAGCACGCACCAGTTCTTCCGCCTGCTCCAGGTAGCTTCCGCACCTCTTTATGATCCTGCGGAATTTACTCCTCAGCCGCTCCCTGATCGAAATCATCCACGGTTCATCTTCTCCGGCAAGGAACGGGCCGATATACATCCGATGGCTCTCAGGGAAAGCTCCATCCCTTCTTCAGCTGCACCCCGATCTCCCCTCTCCCAAAGAGAAAACGCCTCCCCCAGCATACGTTCAAAAGCCCAGACATCTACCCAGCAATACCGTGGATCGAGCATCGCCTTTCCTTCGTGGAACTCGATCGCCTTGTCTGCGCCTAATAAATACCGGAGGCGCGAAAGGGTTGTTGTAAAAGCATTGGCGCGGCGTCACCCAGGGCTTCCGGCCAGAGGATGTCCGTCAGCCGCTCCCTCTGACACCTCCCTGCCTCCAAAGGCAATGAGGGCTTTGAGCAATGCCAGAGGCTTCTGCTGAATCTTCCCGGTAAATCGCATGGCCTCTCCGTCCTTTATAAGTCCGAACCGTCCCAGTGTATAAATCCTCAATTGCCAGGGCCAGCGGTCATCGACTGCATGACGGCTATCCGGGACCATTTGATTTATCCGTATGAGCTGTTTTGCATACTCTTCTTCAATATCATGATCGAGAGCTTCTGCCAGAATATGCTCCAGAACCCCGCCTGGCCACATGAAAAGATTCACAAACCCGTTTTTCTTCCCAATACGTAATCCACTGCGAATCGCTTTTAAAGCACTTTCTTCTTTACCCTTCTGCAGATAAAAGTACGAATCACTCAGTAAACAGAGAAAGTCCGTGAATACGTTCTTCGTCTGGTTGCCAAGGGAGCGCGCCTTGGAGATGCACCTCAGTGCCTTTCTGGAATCTCCGGATGCGTGACTTATATATGCCTGCAAGATATTTGCTATGGTCAGAGTCCATGGGTTGCCGACTTCTCCATATAAATCCAGACACTGTTCAGCGTGCATTGCCGCGCGTGACAAATTCTTCTGATACAGGGCTGCCCATGATGCACAATAGTGATAGAACCCTGCTTCCCACGGCTTTATCCTGCTCAACGCAGAAGCCATTTTTTGAAGGTACTCGTTCGCAAGAGAAAGATTTCCCTGTTTCAATGAGCTGAGCACCCCGTGCCCCAGCATCATGTATTCCATGACCTTGATGTGCAGGTTCCCGGCTGACTCGAGGCTATCGGAGATGACATGAAGGCACTCATCATACCTTGACATTGCATTAAAAAATGCAGCCTGCAGCCAAGCTATAGTCAATCGTGTTAAAGGGGGAACTTCATGTCGGTTA
This sequence comes from Thermodesulfovibrionales bacterium, assembly GCA_963715195.1. Classification (GTDB taxonomy): domain Bacteria; phylum Nitrospirota; class Thermodesulfovibrionia; order Thermodesulfovibrionales; family SM23-35; genus JALHSV01. The sequence goes on from CAVQRT010000004.1 coordinate 17,191, forward strand.
AGCAGATCAGTCAATTCGCCGAGGATAAGCTCCAGTCTGCGGAATTCTCCACAACTGTATGAATACTGCGCAAGGCTCGTCAGCGCTCCAATCTTCCGAGGCATGTCTCTGCTCTTTTCGGCAATGGAATGGATGCGCGGTAACCACTTCCCGGCATCAAAATACAAAGGCTTCCTGAGTGAAAGCACCCGAAACACGCTGCAGGTGACATCAGCTTCGATATCACTGGATGGGAAGCCCTTGAATTCCGTGAGAAGCTTTTCAATGACCGGCAACCGCGTATCGAGCAGCTTCAGGCCCTGGTGTCCGAACATAATCGCTTCAACAGTACCGGCCCAGGACAGAAAGGCCCCGCCTGCTTCCCCCTGCGCTGAAAAACGATCAAGTGCTTTTTCAAAAAAACTCTGGCTTTCGGCTGGATCAAATGGCAGGAGGCATACACCCTTCCAATAAAGCAGCCACGGATTGCTGAAGAGAGTATCTCCCGGGATGTTCTGGACCCAAGCAAAGAGGGTCTGATACCGGCCCTGTCTGACCATGGAGGGTGCCCATTTTTGAATGACAGAGATCATCTTCTCAACATTACCTGACTCTTTGAGAAGCTGCATGGCTTCTTCGACATAGCCGGTCCCTTCAAGAATTACTGCCGCGTCATGCTTCATAAGAGACAGAACGTTCCGGTCGAATGACGCCGCTGCCCTCGAGCGCAGGAATTGCCTGAAGAGCTGGTGATAACGATAGACAGGCTCATGCTGTGAGAATGTCTCTATAAAACAACATTCCTTTTGCAGGCTTTGCAGGATGCTTTCAGCGGCTTTCATTCCGGTCAGGCGTTCGGCTGCTTTCACCGTAAATGCCGAAAGGAAAGATGTCATGAGAAGAAATCTCTGGGTATCCCTGTCAGATGCGCGAAAAACTTCCCGGGCAAAATCAGTCAAAGACGCCTCTTGTTGAAAGCCTGTCAGACAACTTATCGTAATGAACATCTTTATACCCGATGCGTTTCAGGGAGAGCATCAGGCCTGCAATCCATCCAGCCGTCTTTTCGTATAAGGACTGAATATCCCCTTCATCGAGCCCTCCCGGCAACTTTCTTGCCACCAGGCTTTTGACTTCGTCGATCGTAAGCTTCATTGTATCCCATCCAATTACCTGTGCCTCATTGTACATATACATCTTGGAAAATGACGGTGGTGGCTCTTTCCTGCTTGCAATGACCACGTTTACCCCTTTGGGAATAACGGTAAAACCATGAGTGAGCATCTCATGGAACCGGGAACTCATTGGAATATTCTGGTAATTGTCAAATACCAGGAAGAATGGAATGCTGGCCTTGTTAAAGAATGCTTCAAACCAGCGTCGTGCAAAAACAGCTACGCCATGCTCGTAATCAGGGGTGTAACGTGGCAGAGGAATCTTGTCCTCAGAAAAGAGGTGTTGTACGGCAAGGTGCATATAATGGAAGAAGGTTGCAATATCTCTGTCGCCCTTATCAACCGAAAACCACAGGCACGGAATTTTCCTTTTTTCAAGATAACTCGTTACGAGTGACGTCTTTCCAGAACCAGGCGGACTTATCATAAAGATAACCGGAAATTCTCTGGATCTGTCGATGACATCGAAAAGTCTTTTTCGGGGAAATATGCCGGTTGCATTCGGACGCGTTATTTTCGCGAATGGCTTGTTTTTTTGTTTCATGTCTGTCTACAGAGCACAATAAATCGGCATTTTCAATCAGCACCAGGGTTTCAATGAAGTGCGGTTTATTTTAAAACATCCGTGTTACCACTTACCTCTAGGAATCTTGTGTTTGCGATAGTATCATTCAATCCGCACAGCACTACCGCAAGTCGAGTAGGGAGA
>CAVQRT010000005.1:0-22040 GCA_963715195.1 Thermodesulfovibrionales bacterium
ATCAGCAGTCCCGTCACAGTCGTCATCTGCCTCATTACAAACATTTTCAGTGATACCGCTTGGAGTTCCAGTCTGACAGGCAGTCTCCGTACCATTTACACAAGTTGAACCTGTATTCCCAGCTGCACACTCACCAGGTAAGAAACAACTTTGATCTGATACATAATCTTCATCAGCTACACCATCGCAATCATCGTCTGTACCGTCACACGTGGCATCGTCTGCGGCCGGTGTGCCAGGCATACACGTGTCATCCTGTGCTCCTCCTGTACAGGTAAGTACTCCAGCTGATGCACATGCTCCAACACCGCATGATGTCGGATCGTTATACCAAATTTCTCCGGAACCGTCAGCAGTGCCTCCATTACAATCGTTGTCTATCGTGTCGCAGACCTCCGTTGCGCCGGGGTTGATTGATGAATCAGTGTCATCGCAGTCAGAGCTATCCCCCAAAGGTCCCTCATACCCATCACCATCTGCATCGATATCACACGCATCGCCTATACCATCCGTATCTGAATCTTCCTGGCCTGGATTGCTATCATCAGGACAGTTGTCACAGGCATCGCCTATGCCATCACCATCCGTATCACCCTGAGCAGGATTAATATCATCAGGGCAATTGTCGCACAGATCGCCTATGCCATCAGTATCTGAGTCTGCCTGATCGGGGTTATAAACATCTGGGCAGTTGTCAGAATTATCACCAACACCATCGCCTTGATATCGATAGATGTCCCAAGAACTGCCATTATATTTCTGCCAAACAATTCTATTTGAAAAGACAGACGGGTAATAATTAGCCGAGGAATCCGTCGTTACCCGGTGAGGCGGCACTGCAGGCGTAGATAAATCGTATTCATAGATATCATAGTTGCCGTGAGTAGAATCCTGCCAAACAATGATGTTTCCAGAGATGGAAGGTGCTTTTTGATCATAAATACTGTCGGTAATCTGGGTTTCAATCCCCGTCGAAATCTCATACATATAAATGTCCCATCGGCCATCCCTAAACTCTTGCCAGACGATTCGGTTTCCTGAGATTGTCGGTGCTTCTTGATTTCCTGGCTCATCGGTTATCCGGGTTTCGAACCCCTGTCGAAATGTCATACAAAAAAATGTCATAATTGCCAATATCTGTCGTCCTGCCAGACGATTTGGTCTCCAGAGATAGCCGGTTGTGATGAAGTCGAAATGTCGGTAGTAGTATTGACCTTGGTCTCTATCCCAGTAGATATATCGTACAGGAACACGTCCCATCTGCTCGCGCCGTTATCATAATTGTAGACAATGCGATTTCCTGATATCCGCGGATAAGATTGTGTTTGTGCATCGGAAGTTATCCGAGTTTCAGCTCCGTCGAACATGTAAATGTCCGTATTGCCATGCCTGTTATCGTGCCAGACGATACGGTCACCTGAAATAGATGGTCTCTCCTGACTTCCCGGGTCACTGGTTATCCGGCTTTCAGACCCGTCATATGAATAAATTTCAAAGTCGCCAACTCTGTAATCTTGCCAGACAACCCTATCCCCCCAAATTGAACTTAAGACGAAAAAGCCGGTGTTGGTATCAGCAACATCTTCCCTAATCCGGGTCTCACTTCTGTCAGAGTCTCGGCTCTCATTGTCATCCAAAGGAAATGCATCATTGAGGTCATCTACTCCATCACCGTCTGAGTCTGAATTCAATGAGTTAGTCCCGAAGACTGATTCTTCATAATCCGTGTAGTCCATCGCCATCATCATCTGCGTCTAAGCAGTCATCTATCCCATCAGAATCAGTATCACCCTCGTCAACTTCACTATCACAGTCGTTGTCTATTCCATCGCATATCTCCGTAGCATCCGGATTTATGGATGAATCACCGTCATTGCAATCCCCCTCACATATCCTAAAGCCATCGGTGTCAGCATCCGCTTCATCAATAGGCACTTCCGTGTCACAATCATTGTCTATCCCATCACAGACTCTCGTTGCACCCGGATATGTATTGCCGTCATTGTCATCACAGTCAGTTTCAAGACCGGTTAGCTCTGTTGATACTTTATAACCCGCTGGTCTTTCACATGACGTGTTATCAACGGTTTGATCCGAGTATCCATCATCATCCGCATCTTTCCACCAAGTCTGCCCAGGATGCTCGTTCGGATCAGCGTCATCACAATCAGTATTGTCAGCAACATATCCTCCTGGTGCAGAACATGCCTGAGTAGTTACCGAAGGATTGCCATAGGTGTCGCCATCGCTGTCCTGATAGAAAGTCATCAGAACTCCATTATCAACACTGCCGTCACAGTCATTGTCCAACCCATCACACGTTGTCTCGGTAACTTCATAAGTTGCAATACCGCTGTAATCATTAACCCAGCCGCCTGCGCCACTACAGGTCTTAGTTGAGCCCGAGCAGACGCCAGCCTGTAGGTCATTGAGCGGTGCTGTAAGGTCGTTATCAATAACACCGTCACAGTCGTTGTCTAATCCATCACAGACTTCTGAAGATGATTCTTCTGGTACGCAGGTGTCAGCTTGTGCTCCACCAGAACAAATAAACATACCGTTTGATGCACATTCTCCGACTCCGCAGTTGGTCGTTTGTTCATACCACGTTTCCCCGGAACCATCAGCAGTGCCTCCATTACAATCATTGTCTTTCGTGTCGCAGATCTCCGTTGCACCTGGATTAATTGAGGAATCGGTATCATCGCTAGTCATAATTCATATATGAACCCGCACATTCACTTATATCCAATCCGCTTCTTCCGTAATTATCACCATCAGCATCTGTGCACGTATCACATGCATCACCTATACCATCGGTATTAGTAGTTGAACCCGCACATTCACTCGCCACTTATATCCAATCCGCTTCTTCCGTAATTATCACCATCAGCATCTGTGACGTATCACACGCATCGCCTATACCATCAATCTGAATCTTCCTGGCCAGAATTCCATACGGTAGGACAGTTATCTGTAACATCTGGCACTCCATCCCCATCTGTGTCAGTTTCGGTGGCTGTTGTGAAGCTCCATATGTAATCTGACAACATGCTGTTACCTGCACTATCTTTCACTCCTGTGGTGATAGTTGCAGTGTATGTCGTGTTACTATTAAAGTTCGCATCTGGATTGAACGTCGCGGTTCTAATACCGGGATCGTATGACACGGTTCCCGTTACCCCGCCATTTAAATAAAATGTCGTCCCGTTAATAGTTGTTTCATCCATGTTTTCGCTGAATGTTGCGGTGACATTGCTATCAACCGATACATCAGTTGCAGCATTGAGCGGATAAATGCTGCTTACTGTCGGGACTGATGTGTCGACATATCTGGAATAGAGATAGTATTCCACTGAACCCCTCTCACCGTGACTGAGCGTAGGGTTATAAATGATGAGCTCGGAAATATCGCCATTAAAATATTTGTCGTCACTCGCATCTCTTCCGATCTCATTCGCATATCCAGCCCCGCCGATAAATGTGGCAGCGACGAGGGCCTTTTCATCATCGTCTTTAACGAATGTAAAATGTGCAGGCTGATCTTTATCCAACCCATTATGCTGCAAGGTGACAATTGATATGGGTACAAAGTCTGAAGAGTAATTAGACGGCAAGGTCGTAATCCCATCAAATCCCCTGTAGCCGAAGTACGGTGAGTCCCCAATAAAGCCCAGATTTCCGGGTGCCCCAAAGCCGAAGAGCACTTCCTCATCAACGGTTGTTGTTCTCACCCTTAGCGGAACCACAGAGTCCTTTGAATCATCTGTCAATCTCAATGCAGCAAAGATAGAGAATCCATTCCCAATGAGGTTGTTTATCCCGTAATCCAGGTAATCGTTCAAACCGTCAAAACGCAGGGTCGGCAGCCCGCCCGATCCATATTGGATCCACAGAGGTCGCCTGGACAGGTCTGTTTGTGTGGCATCGTTCAAAAAGCCGCTTTGGTCTGCCCATGCGCTTACATAATCTGTCACATCTTTCGTAATTCCAGCATCTGCCTTCAGCCAAAGCTGCATGCCAAGTGGCAGATAAAAGGACGAAATATAGGCAGAAGCGTCAACATAATCGCTCACCATGTTTGTCCCGGATAATGGCGGCCCCGATTCGCTTCCCCAGTAGTTAAACTGGGCATTGACTGTTATGGAACTACTCGTGTTCTGTACCGAGTACGTCGTGTTGTCAGCAATGTTGTTGCTGGCGACTCCCGATCCTCCGATCACCGGATTGGCATTAGACATACAATAGATACCGATGTCGTTTGAATGAATGGTGTTGTTGTAGACATCCGCATTGGCAGTCGTCAGATAGATGCCTTCGTTTGTATTGGAAGATATGGAGTTCCACTGTATTGTTGGATTAGAGCTAAGGACGTAAATCCCCTGGTCATTGTTCTTGATGATATTTCCATCTATCATTATGGTGCTGCCTGTGTTATTCGCGAGATTTATGCCTCTTCCAGCGTTATCCCTGATGATATTATTGCCGATAAAGTGGTTCCCCGATGAGCTGGTTATAACGACTCCGTGAAGGTGCGTGTTTCTAATTACGGAGTTGGTCAGTGTGAGATTTCCAGTCCCGCTTTTGTACACTGCGCAGTTACCCGAAGTATAGCCAGCGTAACTGATTTCGCAATAATCCAATGTTGCAGAACTGTTGGTGTCTATCCAAATTGGTCCCCACCAGTTTGGTGCCGGAGAAATTTCGGGCTCGTCACCATTGCTGTCACCGCCAACGGTATCATCACTGTCAGCGGTGAAGTAAATCTTGTTTGCCGGATCTCCCACTGCATTGAGTGTCCCATTATTGATACTCAGATATTTGGACTGCGCAAACTTGATAATTCTTCCCGGTGCTATCGTAAGGGTAATGCCGCTGTTGACCGTCACATTATCATTTATATAATAGACTCGTGTGCTCGCCCAGGTGGTATTGCTGCTGATATAGCCGGTTTCAACATATACGGGGTCTGTAATCTCTGAGTCGTAGTTGGAGGCGGCACCGGAAGCACTTGCAGAAAACCCCATGGCGCCAAGGGCGTTGAAGGTAGGCGGAGGTCCTGCAACGCCAAAATTATTACCGCTGATAGTTGGCACCGATGTGCCGTCAAGATATATACCGTATCCCCCATTGTCCTCTATGTAACAGTTGCTGATATCAGGACTGCTGTTCCACAGGCTTATTCCATGGTCGGCATTGTTTCTGATTGTGCTGTTGTTTATCGAAATTACGCCGCTCGCACCGTAAAGGTCTATTCCGCTATAAGTGCTATCCTCTATGGTGCTTCCGCTGATGGTTACATCCGCTGATCCAATGTTTACCTGGACGCCATAGCCCTTTGTGTGGGTTATTTTAGAATTGATTAGCGAGAGGCTTCCCGTCCCCGACTTATAAATTGCATAATTGGTGTCTCCCGCATACCTGACTTCACAGTGACTCAGCGTCGCATGGGCGCCGTTCACTACATAAATTAATCGCCAGTGGCCTCTGCCCGGACTACCGCCGGCTCCATCCGTATCCCCGCCCACGGTATCATCACTGTCAGCGGTGAAGTAGATCTTGTTTCCGAGTGACCCAATTGCATTCAATGTCCCACTGATATAGAAGCGCACCTTGGATGCAAACTTGATGACGACTCCTGGATCTATCGTAAGGGTAACACCCCCGTTGACCGTAACTTCGCCCTTTAGATAGTAAACCCTGCTGCTCTGCCACGCGGCGTTGGAGTAAACAGTTCCAGCCACTACATATACCGGCTCTGTCGGGAGGATTCCATCATAGTTTTGAGCTGCATCCGCAGCGTCCGGAGAAAACCCCATAGAACCGGAGGGATTACCGCTCGCGTTGGCAGCAGTAAAACTATCAATAGTCGGGGCAGATATGCTGTCTACAGCATCTAAATATATGCCGAAAGTACCATTGTCCTGAATAGTACAATTTTGTATATCAGGATTACTTTCCTGTACCAATATCCCATTAGCCGTGTTGTTGCATATGGTACTGTCGATTATTGAAATATTGGTTGAATTATATAGGCGTATTCCACTCCACTCGCTATGCTCAATTGTAGTTACATTATCGATTACAACAGGTGCTGCTGAGCTATATATCTCAACTCCATAGCCAGATGAGTAAATTACTTTCGTGTGGTCGAGGGTGAGGCTGCCGGTACTCCCTGTCTTGAATAGTGCTCTCTTATAACTCGCTCCGGTATACCTCACTTCAGTGTAATTCAGTGTCGCCGATCCATTTTCATACACAGAGATACCTGCCCACCAGTTTGGTGCCGGAGAAATTTCGGGCTCGTCACCATTGATGTCACCGCCAACGGTATCATCGCGGTAGTCAGTGAAATATATGGTGTTTCCGTCACCGGAGGTCCCGTTTGCATTCAGCGTCCCATATACCGCAAGGTATTTGTTTTGCGCAAATTTGACAACAGCACCCGCTTCTATATCGAGGACAACTCCGCTATTGACAGTAACATGGTCGACGACATAGTAAGGGCTGTTTGCCAGAGTCCATGTTGTATTCGTAGATGATCCGGAGACAGTTGTGGTTGCATTCAGAAGAGAAGGCACTATGATTCCCGAGACAAGAAAGGCGAAAATAAAAACGATAAAGCTTCTGCATATAACATTTCTATTTCTTATCGATGCCTTGCCAAACATATCCTTGCCCTTTTTCATTTTCTTGCCCCCCTGTAAATGAAAGCCTTCTGTTCTGTGTATATGCTTTTAATCCCCATAATTATCCGTAACGTATTTTCTTCAGCTGAATGCCTCGTTCTTTTCATTCTTTAACTACCCATAAAAAAACAAAAGGCTGGCACCAAGAAACACGCCAGCCTCTTGTTATGAAAATTTGTATTACAAAAAGAATTTACAGAATCAGCATTCTCACGACGTATTTGAAACAAACTTCATGACCATCCTGGCAGCCTCCCCCAAAGATTTTTCGTATGAAGAAACTTCTCGCTGTGATTTCCTTCATACTGTGCCCGGAGATTCAGTCCCCCACTTTCCACTGAAAAAAATTGCCTCGTTATCTCCCCTTCTTTACAAAACATTAAACCCCATGAGAGGTTACAGATAGGTTACAGAAAAAGCGCTAAAGGCCGAAGTGCTGAAGCTCTGAAAGCTTTTTTCATATATTTATCAAGGTAATAGCACTTTTTATAAAAGTAATTTGCTATCATATGTGTTTTCAGGAAAATGTATAGATATTCAATCAAATATCATCGACATTCACTACTCTCAGGATGGCTCCTATTTGGTTAACATCATTATTCAGTTTGTCCATCAGCCGGTTTAGATCTAAGCGATGCTCATCCTTATAAAAAAGGAACAGCCCCATCATCTTCTCTCTCTTTCTGTCGCGAGGCTGATTTGATAGTCCCATTTTTTGCATCAACGGCATAAGTGTATCGGTTATCTCAGAAACATTGTTAAATCTTTCTGCCGGGTCTCTCCGTATGCTCTTTACGATAACGCTCTGGAGTTCCTCCGGAAGATCGGGAATCAGAATACGAGGGTCCGGAGTATTTTCGTTTAAATGCAATTGCAGCAATTCCCCAAGATCGTCTTCAGGAAACGGCCTTTTCCCGGTGAGCAATTCGTAGACCATGATCCCAAGAGAATAGATGTCTGTACGTTCATCAACCGGTTCACCCTGTATCTGTTCGGGAGACATATAAAAAAGAGTGCCGGGCATATTGAAATCCATGCTGCCTTGCGGACATGCAAGGCCGAAATCGACAATCTTTGCCTGCCCGTCCGGTTGTATATAAATATTGGAAGGCTTGATATCCTGATGGATGATACCTTGTTTATGGGCGTATTCCAATCCGGAACACACCTGTAAAATAATATCCAAAAGCACGGAAAGTGATGGCCTCGGCATATTTGCGAGTAGATATTCAAGAGAAGATCCCTCGAGGAATTCCATGATAATAAAGACCGTCCGGAAACGTTCTTCTATGTCGTACACTTTCACAATATTCGGATTGTTCAGACGGGCTATGGTCTTTGCTTCGTACTCGAACTTTTCCAAGAACTCAGGATCCATGGCAATATTATGTTTCAGCATCTTAACGGCAACCGGAAAATTCAGAATAGTATGTATACCCTTATAAACGATGCTCCATGCCCCCTGGTCAACGATGTCACGTATGGTATATTTTCCGATAGTCCTGTTGGCAGTAATTTTTGAGGAAGAAAACCGTTGTGCAACTATCTCGGTCAAGAAATTTCTGAGATCGGGAAATTCATGACAGAGGATATCGAATTTTTCCCTTGTAAGACTCCATAAATCCATATCTGTTTCGGCATCAACATGAGTGCTCCGCGGTTCACCTGTTAACACCGCCATCTCTCCCACTACGTCTCCGGCTTTTAGGCGAGCGACTGAATTCAAAGTATTATCCTTTTCTAAATTAACGATGCACGATCCACTTTGGATAATATAAAGACTGTCTCCCTCATCTCCTTGTGTGATAAATCTCTCTCCTGCTTTAACCTGTTTGAATTCCAAATTGTCCAACAATGGAGCGATTGAATCATGGGGTATAGAAGTCAAGAGTTTTGTACTCAGAAGGAACTCAACAGTGGATACCTCGTGATCTCCCCTTCTCAATGCAAGTCACCTTCCACGATCTTGAAACCCGCCATAGTCAGGGGTGGGTCAATTTTACTGTCTATCCACATGACCTGAGCTTTTACCTTTGAATCCCCCGCCTTGATATTCATCCTCTTCCCAATTGGCAAAGCTATCTTCTTATTCAACTCGATCCCAATTCCATGGTGAGAAGCATTCGTGAGAGTTGCATTGACTCTCTTTTTATGAAGTAAAAATGAAAGTGGAATCTGTTTTTCAGTTCGAGGTTCATTCCTGCGCTCAACTCCATGTGATGCGACAGACGATATGTCGTGCACTTTTAATTTTTTCTGCCCATTCTTACCCGATTTCAGGATGCTCCAGAGTTCATCATAGGTAATAAATATTTCTTTCCCCTTAACTCCAACTTTTTCTACCACGCCGAGAATACTCCGGGGTTTATTTTTCTCTTTTCGAAAAATCCGGACAACATAGGTTTCCAAAATCTCCTCCTTTTGGAGAATATTAAAACCCATGGGAGGTTACAGATAGGTTACAGAAGCGCTGAAGGATGAAGAGCTGAAGACTGAAGGGTAGAAAAAAGAAGAACTGGAGAGCTGAAGACTGAAGTTCTAAAAGCTAAAAAACTCAAGAATGGGGAACTGGAGGCGAAATAACTGAAGGATGAAGAAAGTAGAACTGAAGTGCTGAAGGATGAAAGAAAGTAGAACTGAAGTGCTGAAGGATGAAGAAAGTAGAACTGAAGTGCTGAAGGATGAAGAAAGTAGAACTGAAGTGCTGAAGGATGAAGGCTGAAGCTTTAAGTCTAAAGACTAAAGATCTTAAGGCTGAAGTAGAAACAAACAGAGTCTAAGTTGTTGAATTTAAGATCTTATCGTGCTATCCTGTTGGCTATGTCGAATTACAGAAAACTGATCGCATGGCAAAAATCCGACGAGCTTGCTTTAATGGTATACAATGTTACGAAGAATTTCCCTAAGCAGGAGTTATTTGGTCTTACCTCGCAACTGAGGAGAGCAGCTCTTTCTGTACCCACAAATATTGTTGAAGGATATAATAGAAAAAGCAAAAAGGAATTACATAGATTTATTGATATCGCATTAGGTTCGCTTGCTGAAACTGAGTATTTAATAGAGTTTTCCCAAAAACTTGGCTATATAAAAGGTGATATTTCTCATATCGAAACCGCTATCGTTGAAATTGGTAAACTTCTCTGGAGTTTCCAAAAATCACTTTTAACAAGAACTGAACCCTGAAGCTTTTCTTCAGCCTTCAGCTCTTCATCCTTCAGTGCTTTTTGCTCTTCAGCTCTTCAGTATTTCAGCCCTGAGTGCTTCTGTTTCAGGTGAAGGCTCTATTCCCAGCACGGCAGAAAAAGTTTTACGACAACGATTGTAAACCGCAAGGGCTTCTGCCTTTCTTCCCATACGCTGATAGCAGGCCATGAGGCGCTGATAAAAGTTTTCGGCGAGGTCATCCACTTCAATGCCCTTGCGAAAAAGGGATATTGCGCTTTGCACTTCTCCCCTCTTTTCAGAAAAAAGTCCAGCCATCTCAATATTTCGAAGAAATCTATTTCTGAGATGTTCACGAAAGGATACTACCCAGGGCTCACCGTCATCGGCCAAAAAATGCCCCGCATATAATTTCAAAAGCTCTTGCGAAAGCGACATGATATTCAATTTGATTTCCCCTGTTATTCCTCCCGTCCAAACAGATTCCAAACGATTCAGAATCCGCTGCAGAAGCCACGCATCAACCCAGCAGCAACGAGGGTCGATTGTTACTTTTCCATCACTGACGATCAGGGCTTTTTCACTATCTATCAAGTCACGGAGACGAGATAGAGTAGTTTTAAAAGTTATATGAGCAGCATCACCATATGCATCTGGCCAAAGAACATCAATGAGACGATCTTCTGAAACACCTTTCCCTCCGCAAGCAATCACTGCTTTCAGGAGCAGAAGCGGTTTTTGATGTGCCCTCCCTCGGAATTGCACAGGGCTGCCCTGTTTTACTAACCCAAACCGACCTAAGGTATAGATCTTTAACGGCCAGGGCCATCGTTCATCAACTGCAAGAGTATCTGGGGGAGGGATCGTATTTCTTCGGATAAGAGTCTTTATATATTTTTCTTCAATTCCATGCTCGAGTGCTTTCGTTAGGACAGTTTCCAGGACACGAGGTTCAGACATAAATAGATTCATAAATCCTTTTTCTCGTCCCTTCTTCATCCCCTTGCGTATTGCCTGGAGAGCAGGCACTTCTTTTCCCTTCCTCAGGTAAAAGTATGCCTCGGTCAACAAACAGATAAAGGGCACAAATTCATTGTTGCTTTGCAATCCAATGGTGCGAGCTCGTGAAAGATTTTTGAATGCCTGTTTATTCTCCCCAAAGGCATCTGCAAGATAGGCTTTCAGTATATAGGCGACAGAAAGGGTCCATGGATTACCGATATCTTCACACAGCCTCAGACATTCTTCAGCATGAGTTGATGCCTGAGGAAGACTACCCTGATACAGGGCCGCCCAGGCAACGCAGTAATGGTAGAAACTCTTCTCCCATGGCTTCATAAGGCCTGATGCAGAGACCATTTTTTGAAGAAACCGCTTTGCCTGAGGAATATTTCCACTTTTTAATGAGCTTATTATGCCGTGTCCCAACAGCATATGTTCCATGACTCTGATCTTAAGGGATCTTGCCAGTTCAAGACCTTCGCCAACCACGTTCCCGCATTGTTCATACATCGACATCACATTAAACAAAGCAGCCCTCAACCAGTTCACAGTTAATATAGTCAATGGAGGTACATCATACCGTTGAATCATGCCCTGCAACGTTTCGAGGGCAATCTGCAATCCGCCGAACTCGCCTGAACTATATAGGTAACTGGCCTCAGCAGTTAACATCCTTATTTTCTGATATTCTTCCGAGCTCCTGTCAGTGATGGTGCGGATGCAGTTTACCCATTTCTCCGCATCAATATAAGGAGGTCTCCTCAGGGTGAGTATCTTAAAGACGCTTAACACAACTTCGACCTCGGTGTCTTCAGAAGGAAATCCCCCATACTGTTGTATCATCCGTTCGACTTCTTTTACCAATTGGTCAAGCGATTTCAGACTTTCCCGGCCGAGTACGATCGATTCCACAAGCCCGGCCCATGCCAGAAAAGAACCTGCCGCTTCATGAGATTCCTGAAAATCATAAAGTGCCTTCTCAAAATACCTCTGGCTCTCATCTGGATCAAACGGCAGTTTGGATACGCCTGACCAGTAGAGCAACCAGGGATCAGCAGGTATAGCTTCTTCAGGAATTAATAACAGCCAGTTCTGGAGCGTCCCGTATCTTCCCTGTCTTATTAAGGACGGTGCCCATTTTAGAATAATGGATATCAGACTTTTTACGTCTCCAGATTCATGAATCAAACGAACGGCATCTTCTGCATGTTCTGATTCTTCAAGGAGCATTGCGGAATCATGTTTGATCATGGATAACGTGGCTGGGTCAAATGCACTTTTTGCCATGGAAAGTAAAAACTCCCGGAAAAGCTGGTGATACCGGTAAAAAGTGCTTCCCTTCAATATTTTTTCGTGAGAGTATTCCTCTATAAAACAACATTCCCTGATCAGGTTGTCCAGGATGGTACCGGCATGTTTCATACGAGTAAGTTTAGCGGCCGTGTCAATACTCATTACAGGTAAGAAGCATGTCCTGAGCATGAAGTCCTGCGCATTCTTGTCTGTCTTGAAAAAAACCTCTTGACCAAAATAGTCAAAGATATTCTGTGACGAAACCGTGACAGGTAGTCTCTCGTTATGAGACTCTGCATCGCCGCTCTTAAGAAAAAGCATGAGCCCGGCAGCCCAGCCGTTTGTCTTATCAAAAAGAGCACGAAGAACATTTTCCGGAAACCCACCCGGCATCTCCTTCTCAATGAGTTCCCTTGTCTCTTCCACAGTAAACTTCAGTGCATCCCAACCAATGATATGAGCCAACCCATGAACGATAAGACGTGCGAATGCAGGCGGTGGGTCCTTTCTGCTCAAAATGAAAAAGGTAAAACCTTCGGGAACCCCTCGTAATACATTGGCGATAATTGCATGAAACCGTGAACTGGCAGGCATTTCATGATAGTTGTCAATAACAAACATAAAAGGTTTATTGATTCTGCTAAAGATTGCCTCGAAATAGCGATGCGAAAAAATAAGATCTCCACGTGCATGTTCAGCCGTATAGCGGGGCAATAGATGCCTTTTCTTAGGAAATAATTTCCGAAGGGCAATTTCCGTATAATAAAAAAAGGTCCCAATGTCTTTATCTCCTTCATCGACCGAATACCATAAACAGGGAATATTGCGGTCAGATGCATAACTTGAGACAAGCGAAGTCTTGCCTGATCCGGCCGGGCTCACGACAAAAGTTACCGGTAATTTTCTGCTGTTGTCGAGAATCGTGAAAAGTCGCGGTCGTGGCAGTATTCCAGCCACAGCAGGGCGGGTTATTTTCGGGAATAAAAGGAATCGTTTTTTGGTACGATTATTTTTTATCCCATCTATACCCCTCCATTCAACTAATTCCAGAAAATATTTACACCCTTATCGTATCCCCATCCTTCAATATCCTCATGTGCCTGAGGCTGAGTTTCTTCAGTTCATTTTTGATAATTCCGTGATACTGTGGTTTTAAATGCGTAATACAAATCTGCTCCGGTTTCTGTTGTATTTTCGCCAGTTCTTTTACCAGCAATTCCGGCGTCAGGTGCCCGCTTCGTAACGCCATTGCACTCAAGGCATTCGGGAATGAAACGTCGATGATGAGGCAATTCAGTTTCTTATTCCCGAGTTTTTCCCACGTTCTGGCAGACGGCCCCGTATCCCCGGTATAAAAAAATCTTCTACTCTTTTCATCTTCGACAAGATATCCAACTGCCGATACAGTGTGATTCACCTCGTATGGAGTAATGGTGTAACTGTTCACACGGATTGACCTTCCCGGCTGAGAGCTTCACAAGGTTCAATATCGCATCGTCAGGCTTGGGGAGGATCGTAAAATCGGGCCACATGGCGCTGTTGAACAAGTGCTCCTTTATCATTCTTAAAACCGGGGGGATACTGTAGAGCGAGACTTTATTCTGTTTTTTTGAAACGATAATATTATCGGCGAGAAATGGAATGCTTGCGATGTGATCAAGGTGCGCATGAGTGATGAAGATATGTTTTATTTTCATCTGAGCCTTTTCATCCAGCACCCCGGTAAAGCTTCCTGCATCGAATATGATTTCTTCATTCAGAAGAAAACTCGGGGTCTTATGCCCCGGCAATTCCGCACCCGAACAGCCTATGACCTTGATTTTCATGGCATGCTCCTTATCATTTCCACCAGTCCCACATTTATAAAATCTCGTCCATAAAGTTCCTACCTAAAGAGTCCGTCATTCCCCGACTTGATCGGGGAATCCATTTCTTCAATATCTTCTGGATTGTCCGGTCAAGCCGGACAATGACAAAACATTAATTTATGTTGCTTTACGAAGAGACCTTGTATATCCTTACCCCCTGCTCTTTCCCTTTCACTTTAACCTTTGCGAGATCGATAAATTTCACCCCGCTCATACTACCAGATTCGATGCTCTTTCTGATATGCTCATAGGTAAATTCTGTAATCAGTATCCTCGATTCATACTGCCGGGTGATCTTTTCCACCCGCGATGCGAGATTGACTGTGTCACCGATGACCGTGTAATCCATCTTCATGCCCTCCACACCGATGTTGCCGACCAGTACTTCACCGGTGTTGATGCCTATGCCGCAGTTGAGAACCGGCTTGCCCTCCTTCTCCCATTTCTTCTGGAGTTCATCGAGCGTCTTCGAAACCTCGAGTGCGCACTGTAACCGCAAGTTCGGCATGGTTCGGCTGCGGAAAGGGAGCCCCCCAGAATGCCATGATCTGGTCGCCTGCAAACTTGTCGAGCGTGCCCTGCCACTTAAATATCCCGTTGCTCATTTCTGTAAAGTATTCATTGAGGATCGAGACTACTTCCTCCGGCTGCAGTTTCTCTGAGAGTGATGTGAACCCAATAAGGTCCATGAATAAGATCGTGACAGTTTTCCTGTCACCGCCGAGATTGACCTCTACATCCTTGTGGATGATATCTTCGACAACCTGGGGTGATAGATAACGGGAGAGATTCGTCCTTATGATCTCTTCCTTCTTGATCTGGTCAACGAGTTTGGCGTTTTCGATAGCCACTGCCCCGCTGTTCGCTAAGGTATTCAAAAGATCGATATCCTCACGGGTGTAAAAATGACCCGACTTCTTGTAGCCAAGGGCAAGGGCTCCCTTGACCGTATCCTGATGCAGGAGAGGCAGCACCATGCTTACCCCCATTCTCGAAAACCGGTCAGTGCAGGTATCCCTAATATCCCTGTAGCGAGGGTCTTCGTTTATGTCGTAGATGGTAACGAGCTTCTTGTCTTTTGTGAAATGCACATCAATAAACGGGTCATCGTATTGTATGCATTCGTTCTCATTGGTCTTGACGTTGATCAGTGCTCATCGCCGAGAAACATAGTCTGGCACTCTTTCTTCTTGTCATCGAGAATAAGCACGCCTGCCTTATCAATAAACATTTCAAGCCTCGCTGTATTGATGAGCTTCCGAATGATTTCGTTCAGATCAAGCATCGATGACAGTGCATTGCTGACCTTCGTGACCGTCTCCTTGTAGTCAAACTTCTTTCGATAAAAGAGCTTGTCTACGGCGGTTTGAACTGTCCTGTTGAGAGGATTGAAAAAGAAAACGACAATAATCGCAAAAAGGACCGGGTAGATTTTTTCCGAGTGTTCGCCGAAGACCGGCTGGAACGTCGTCCTCACTCCCACCTGTAGCGAGAAATACGTCAGGCCGACGACGGCGGTCATAATAGCATACCCAACCGCCCTTTTGACGTAGACGTCGACATCGAAGAGGTTGTGCTTTGCTATTGCATACGCGATAGATGCAGGGAATATGATAATGGGAATCGAGGAGAAATTCGTGATGATTCTCATCCCACCAAGCGTTTGCCCCAAAAACGCGGCAAGTGGACCAAATGCCGGGATTGGCAGGGCAAGCAAGGCTCCAAAAAGGACCACCTTCGCACGCTGTCTCGCCAGGACTGATGCTTTCTTTGCAAAAGCATGCAGAGTTGCAACAATCAGCGCAAGGGCACTAAAAGCTGCATAGGCAAGAACAATGGTATAAAATGGGCTGAACGCTGGCCGGGGATAGTAGATCTGTATAGGAATAACCAGCACAGTCGAAAGAATATACGGCACAACCTCAAGAAACGGACGTTTTTCGATTAACTTTGTTCTTTCAGGAAACAAAAGGCTAAGATGAACAACAACGGCAGGCAGAAAAGCATCATCGAAAAGATACAGCCTTACGAAACCAAAGTGGGTAGACTCCATATCAAAGGACATGAATGATGACACACCCTGCAGGAGGCATGCCATGGAAAAAACCCAACTGACCTTTGTATCCGGCTTGAGCATGAAAACGACAACGCCGATTAATAGGTAGAGAATCCCCTGGAAAAAAAGGATGCCGAAGGTCATGACCATGTCTATGCCGGTAAAACGCATCGTTGGAATGGTTACCCGAATAACTTCGGCCTCTCTCTTAACTTCGTATTGCATCGGAGTGCCTACCTTAGTATTCAGAACTATTTCCTCGAGAGCCTCCGCAGAAGAGACTTCTTTCCCATTGGCTCTGAGAATCTTGTCAGGATACTTCAAACCGGCCTGTGTTCCGGTCCAGTGGTACTGACCGATATATCCGACAACCATCCGCTGATTGACAAGAAAACCCGGGAATGGTTTATCGATCCATTGCACGGCATTCCATATGCATACTGCGCCAATAGTCAAGGCAGCAAGGATGAGTCGATAAAAACAACCCTGCCGATGGATTGTCCGCCTGGTAAGTTTTTAGAAAAAGAGGATATCATGCTATTCATATCTAAAATTCGGATAAGATCTTTCTCCGTCATTGCCCGACTTGATCGGGCAATCCAGTGTCGAATAAAAAGCTCTAAAGAACTGGATTATCCGGTCAAGCCGGATAATGACACCCACTGGAACGGAGTTCGCCATGAATCTACTCAAGAATAAGCTAATCTCACAAGACAAAAGAATGCAATAAGTCCTGCCCATTTTTTGGAGAGGAAATTTTCTACGTATGTAAAAATCTTATATCTCAGAAATAGACCTGAAGCCCTAATCCTATGTATTGAGACTTAAAGATATTATTTGAACCGGCAAATCTGTTTCGATATGAAATGGAGCCAGTGAGGGGAACCGGGAATTTTTTTGCCATATAGAGCGGCAATGTCGAATAGGATAATGTGCCGATAAAAACGTGTTCTGTATAATCAGTTTCATCTTCCAGTGATCTGTATGCATATCCTTTATTACCTGAAACATCATCTTTCAAGGCAAATCCGTATTTATAATTTAAAGTCGCATCAAATCCAGGTGTTATGGTGTATTTCCCTGACACATCAATTTCAATAACATCACCGATGTCCCTATCAACTTTCTCCTTGTTTGCAGTAATTGGCAGGTCTACATCATCAGGGATTCTTAATTTTTCATGATCAGGCAATATCAGATCGTATCTGAATGTTGCGTTGAGCACTACATTCTTTATACCGGTGTAATCATTGTTTAAACGGAAAAGCAGTGCATAGGCACCAGCTCCTATGGGATAGGCAGTTAAATCATCAGGATCGTCTATCTCGCCGCTCGGGAACCGCACCCCCCCGGTAAAAGCAAGCCTCCACTTTTCTGTTTTCAAATACTGATATCTGGCTCCCAATTCAATATCACCTACACCGTTATTCTTAAAAGTTCCGAATTCCTTATATCCGAAGCCGGGAACGTCAATAGTCCCATCCCCATTGATATCAAGGCCCTTAGCTAAAAGAGCTATGACATCCTTTTTCGTCAGGGGAACTGTTCCCGGGACAGCGAGGGGGACAAGGTTATTTAAAGCAGCATTTTTGCCAACGGTTGCAGCAGAGGTATCCAGACTCGATTTCACCTCATTCTTGACCCACCAATACGGCAGTAAAATTCCCACCGAGAGCTTGTCAGTTACACCGTACATGAACGTCATTTCCGTTATTGTGAAGTAATAGTCAAATGAAACATCAGTTTTCCCAAGATTTGCGGATCCCGGCGGCATGCCGAAAAAATCTTCTACAAGACTTAAATCGGTAAAGACGGTGCTATCCAAAGTGGTATTGTAATCTCTTGCTACGTCCTCGGTATCGCCATCAGGGTCATAACGCTCATTGATCTTGAAATAAAACTTGCCGTCGAGGCTGATATTTGCCACCCCCTTAGGCAACACTTCAGCACTGTCGGCATAACAAATAGCAGCGATTGCCAAAAAGATGAGACAGATTAAGAAGCTACTTCCATACATCATGCGTCCTCGCCTTTTCATGGTTTTCCCCCTTTTTTGAATTCTCATTGACCATTATATAACATCATGTGCCTATTTCAAGAAATATTTACGAACAAGTTCATTCCATACAATCATACCGATCACCAGTAAAGAAATAATATAAATAAACCAATCGCCGTATCTGTTGTAAAAGGACCTTTCCGAAGTCAACGGAATTTGCCCCACCAGGTATCCCTCAACATCGACGTCTCTTCCCGCTTCGTCCTTGACCCTGCCCACAATCCGCCCGTTCGGTTCGATAATACATGAGACACCGGTCGAAGCAGTCCTCGCAATAGCCACATGATTTTCAACAGCCCGAAGAACGCTCATCGCTGTCATTTGATAATGTGCTGCCGGAACACGTGTAAAACCTTCATTCGTCATGTTGACCATAAAGTCAACCCCTTTTGAAGACATCTCCCGGAATTGATCAGGAAACATATATTCCCAACAGATGAGGACCCCGAATTTTGTTCCGTTCATGTTGAAAATGGTTAATTCATTGCCCGGTTCATGGTCCGTAATATCCGAGATAATCCATGAGGGCCACTTTAGATACTCTCGCATAGGCAGGTATTCATCAAAGGGAAGGAGGCGCATTTTATCATACCTCCCGATGTTTCTCCCCTCAGGTGAGAAAAGAAAGGCAGAATTCGCAACTCTTTTTTTCTTTCTCTTATCCCTGCTGAACTTATCAAAGCCGCTCGACCCGATTAGAAGGAAATTGCCTGTTTGTTGCGCCAATTCAGAAAGCATTTTGAATCGTTGCCAGTCGTAGGGAATCCTGCCGGGTACCGAAGAAGAAGGCCACAGGATAAGGGCTGGCACTGACTCGGCAGCAAGCAGCGTTTGGTCGGAGTATTTTTTGAAAATCCCCTCCCTGTAAGCAGCATCAAACTTATATTTGTCGGTCCAGTACCGGTCGTCCCAGTAAACATTCCCCTGAACCAGAGCAATTTTCAGGGAAGAAAGAGGTGTAACATCCCGCAAAGTCAAAGACCCGGAGAGGACAGATGAAGCAAATACGGCCAAAACAGCAATAACAAGCAGAAAAAAAGATCTTCTCAAATTCATTGTACCAGGTACCCCCTTGGCAATCCTCAAACGAGAAGAAAGAATCGATTCGAAAATTTCTGCTATAACAGTATTCACCGCAACGATCAGAAACGAAACACCGTAAACCCCCGTGAAAGCGGCAACCTGGATAACAGGAATGACAGAATACTGCGAATATCCCAAAATCCCCCAGGGCCATGATAAAAAACCCACGTGGCTTCGTAAAAACTCAAGAGCAACCCATACTGATGGAAAGGTAAGGACATTCCACTTTGGATACTTGTTGTGAAAATAGTGCGCTAAATATCCGAACAAGCCAAAGTATAATGCAACACCCACTAATGTAATGCTGAAATGGAGCAGATTGAAAGACTCTATTTTCAGTACCCACCACTGGAGACCGAAATTGAACACGAGACTTGCAGCCATTGATGACAGGCATGCCCCGAGAGGGCCTGTTTGCCTGATAACAATAAGAAGGGGCACAAGGGCTATCCAGGCTAAATAGTGCATCTCGAAACCCGGAAAGATCAATATGAGAAGAGTTGCAGAGAGGAATACTGAACTTAAAATGAAAAGGACTCTCACGATATGATCATACTTTATTAATCTGTATCATGTAAAATGCCCCGTTAACGGGGCATTTTACCATACCATATTCGAATGTAGTCAGACCGAATGTATCTATTTCACAGCAAGCTCAACATCAAATACAGCGTAAAAGTTAGTGTAGCCACATCTATCTGAGCAAATTGCTTTGCAGATTTCAAGGAAACTGTCAGTGAATCATCCCGCCAAAAAATGCATCGATAATCTGCGATTCCATTGCAGCGGTAACAGCCAGCTGGTTAACGATAATATCGTTAATAAGAACATCTTCTGCCGTGCCATAGAGAAGTACTGGGTCACCACTACCCTTCTGTAATCTCAACACGATTTTTGCATTAGCAGTGCTATTAAGAGGATTACCAGGGTCTCCAGGTATATCGACGTTGTAATATTCTATGCAAATAACCCCGTTCAGTTTTGTCCCGGCTGCATCGGACTGATATGCCATCCCGTATGGGGGATCACCAGCGTCTGCCTGTTGAGGTGCCCCTGAGCCCGCATATGCCAGTGAGCACGTAAGGGCTATTGCCAAAAGGATCATTCCTGTTGTTCTATACCTGTTTCATTTCCTTACTCCTTTCTTCTTGTATTTTTTCTCGATTGAGGGAAGATCTTCTCTCCCTCAATCACTGTCTCTAAATTCTTTACATGAATGATCCTGTAACCACCTCCTCTTTGCTGTATTCATACCCCATCTCTTTCTCTGCTACTGCAGCGTCACATCTGCCCGGTCAGCCGATGTATAACCCGTCCCGATATACCATGTGACCTTTCCGCCCTTGTTTGTGTATTTGATTGATTGATCAAGGATGACCCCTGTGCCGCTCTTGTAGTGATAGCCTCCGAACCGGCTGTTATAAGACGAGGTCAGCTGCATCAAATGCCCCGCCTCGTGTGCTATCGTGTGATTGATGTATTTGGCATAAAGTTCAGGACGCTCAACTCCTGTGCTGTCCTGACACTGGCTTGCGCTGGCGCACACGTCGTCAATGAAATTTATGATCCGCTGTGTGTAGATGGTAGAGTAGTCTAAACCGTTCGGTGTCCCATAGTTGGCAAAGCCAAGGACGTCCAGATTCGACACATCCAGATTCTCCGAGATCATGATCGCCTTCTGCGGCGATGCCGATGCGACCCTCCTGTCAGCATCTACTTGAGCCGGATCAAGACGTGAGCAGCTATTTCAAGACCCCCGTCTGCCGCGGTGTTGGTGATGTATTCGAGCGGGTTAGCGGTCATGTTGCTTGGCGCCTCTAGAACAAAAACCACAAAGAGGTCCTTCGAATTCGGGTCCAGACGGTCTGGTCTATTCAATCCACTATTGGCCCCAGGGAAATGACTCATGTCAGAAAATCCCTCACACTCCAGTTGGTCTGAAAATCCGTCTGCATCATAATCATCTGCACCCGCTGTGGCACAGTCAACTGCATAGACGGGCAAATGACCCAAAGAACGGCCAATCCTAATGCCAGCAAAACAATCAGAATATGACTTCTTTCTGATCTTATAGTTTGTCTTTTCTTCATCTTTATACCTCCTCTGGTATCGTTGACATCAACCGAGAAGCCGCCTACATTTTTTTTCATCCTTTCCCTCCTTTCCTAAATATTTTTGTCGATAACATTTCAATTTTCTCATCCTCTTCTCTTCAGCTATTTTTTATGAATAATAATCGACCCACCGCCAATAATCGTTGCAGGGTCATCAGTATCATCAGCACCCATCTGGTTGTCATACACTATCTGATCAGTATCCTTGTCCCAAATTTTGATCCTGAACTTATCGATTCCCCCGCCTCCATTTCTTTGACCGTCAATCGCCGTCAGCATAAAGCCATAGTTGCCTGTCCCGTTAATTGTCGCCTCACCTTTGTACTGTGCTCTCGGTCCAGCAACTACAAGCCATTTATAAGAATCTGAATGGAATTTCAGATCTGCAACTTCGAACTGGAATTGAGTTTCGCCGGTCGGAACCTTTGCACCTTTTTTATATTTGGATACAAATCCAAACGTTGCTTTGCCTGTTAAATCTGGCTCGGCCGCGTAAGCTCCTTCAGGAGAATCAATCCATCCTCCGCCGGTCACAAAACCACTACTGGCATCATACGTCACCACGTATTGATAAGTGGCCTCACCACTTCCTCCCCGGTTATCCTGAACTTTCAGCTTAAGCGTATATACTCCAGGGACACTATATGTATGAGTGCCTCTGGCCACGCCAGTGCCAGCTCCCTCATTAACTATACCCTCACTGTCAGAACCATC
>CAVQRT010000006.1:0-95542 GCA_963715195.1 Thermodesulfovibrionales bacterium
TCCTGCATATCGTAGAGTCCCGGCTGTCTCCCGGAAAGCCAGAGCGCTGCCCTCAGGGCACCTCTCGCAAAGGTGTCCCTGCTCGATACCTTGTGGGTCACCTCTATTCTTTCACCGAGGCCACCGAACAGAACGGTGTGCTCCCCGACTATATCGCCGGCCCGGATTGTCTGGATGCCTATCTCCTTGGGGGTTCTCTCCCCGATAATTCCCTTGCGGGCATACACGGCGACTTCATCCAGATTCCTGTTGAGGGCATCTGCAATCACCTGAGCCATTTTTAAAGCGGTTCCGCTCGGAGCATCTTTTTTCATCCGGTGATGCGCCTCGATGATCTCGATATCATAGCCTTCTCCGAGAACCCGTGCGATATCCTGGAGAACTTTCAGGAGCAGGTTAACGCCCATGCTCATGTTGGAGGCCATGACACAGGGGATCTTTGTCGTAAGTCCGGTGACCTCTTTCAGGTTTTCTTTTGAAAATCCTGTCGTGCCGATGACCATGGCTTTTCCCCGTGAGGAGGCAAGCTTCAGATGTTCAAGGGATGCCTCAACCGTGGTAAAAGAGATGATGAGGTCAACAGCGTCAATGATCGATTCAGGGCTGTCGGCAAGAAGAACCCCTGTATTACCGATTCCCGCGAGAGGCCCAACATCCTTGCCGATGTCCTTGTGGCCCTTCCGTTCGAATGCGCCTGCCAACTGCAGGCCTTGATACTCCTGCGAGAGAGCAGTAATCCTGCTCCCCATTCTGCCCGCCGCACCTGCAACAGCTATTTTGACCATGACAACCTCCTCCTTGATATGTCTTAGCCCGAAAAAAGTATTTGAAAAGTGTAGATGTTGTGAGAAAAATTATTTTTCGATACCTTAGTGTACATTGAACCGATGCTTAAATGAATATTGTTATCCAAAGAGCGATGATAGATATTTCAATCAGATTATCGAGTTAAATTATTTTTCGAACAAGGTCAGCACTTTTCGGGTTAGGAAGTTTCTTTTTGTTTTTCCTGTACCTCTTCTTTTCTTGTTTCGGCAACTTTATATTCCTCGGTTACCCACTTACCAAAATCGACCAGCTTGCACCTTTCTGAACAGAAGGGCCTCCAGGGATTTTCCTCCCAGGTTGTTTTCTTCCGGCAAACAGGACAGATAATGATCATTGAATCACATTCTGTATTGTTTGGCCGGAATTTTTCAAGTTTTTTATCAGCATTTCCGATATGAACCCGTTGAGTGTGCCTGTCAGCGTCCCGAGAAGCATAATGAGTGGTGTAATAAGGAGGATCGCTTCAATCCTCTGAACGAAGAAGAAATAGGCGATGATGAGCTGGGCAATATTATGGGTCAAAGCCCCTACGATACTGAGACCAACTGCGCTGAATAACCGCGGCATTGCTATGAATACGATGCCCATGGCAAGGATGCTCGTTGTTCCTCCGCCGAGACTGAGCAGAAAGGCCGGGCCAAGAAATGTACCGGAGAGCAGGGAGCCAAGGACAACGCGAATGAGCGTAACCATGACGGCGGGATACAGACCATACAATATCAAGGTCACAAGGGTTATAATGTTTGCAAAGCCTGGTCTCAGCCACGGAATTGGTGTTGGAATTAAACTTTCAATACCGTGGATCCCCAGGGCAAATGCCGACAGCAGGGCTATGCGGTACCTATCGCGTAACTGCATCAATTCCCCTGTCATCGCTTTCAGGGCCTTGGATTGTGATGACGACGCTGTTCGGCAGGCATACCAGCGAACCTTTCTGTATCCAACCTTGCTTCACGCAGAGCTTGTGCGGGCAGGGAGAATCAATGATACGAACCCTGTTCCCTTTGATCTCCACAATTGTTCTCCCCTGTGGGCCTTCGACAGCAATAGTCCTGTTTTCCTGAAGCGGAAAAACATATGCAGTTTTTCCATTCACATCGATCAGGACAGACCGGCTCTCAGGAAGGAGTTCCCTGACGAAGAAAATTCCCGAAATTGATAGCATGAACAGGATCAGGAAGAGAAAACGGTCAGCAGCAGTTGTTATATCAAAGAGATTCCGTAAGTTCAAGATAACCCCTGATTCCGGGAGTTGCGTGCACGATGCCATTGCGGTCAATAATAATACCTTCAAGCCCGGCTTTTTCGATTGCTTTTAGTCCTTTTTCCGGACCAAGAATGAATATTGCAGTGGAATATGCATCAGCGAAAGCACCATCAGGTGATACAATGCTGACACTCTGGCACCCTTCTGCAGGGTAGCCTGTTTTGGGAGAGATAAGGTGATGAATTCGTCTGCCGTTCAGGACAAAGAAACGTTCATAGTCTCCTGATGTTGAAATTGACATGTCGCTGAGCTGAATCACTCCAATTATATCATCCTGTCCCTTTCCTCTTGGATGACGTATCCCGACCCTCCAAGGCTTGCCGTCTGGTTTCAATCCAAAAGTCCTGATATCACCTGCGACAGCAACAATGCCGGAGCGTATGCCATGTTTTTTCAAAACTTCGGCAGCTCTCCCGGCAGCATACCCTTTCATGATTCCGCCGGCATCGATGAGCATCCCGCTTTTTCTGAGGAAGACCGTTGACTGTTCCCTGTTAATAGACATATTGCGGTAACCGACCAATGAAAGGGCTTCTCGGACCTCCGAATTTCCGGGGTTTATTTCATTGCGAAAATCATACAGAGATATGACTGGCCCAATGGTCAGATCAAAAGCACCATCAGTCACCTCGGATACCTGACGTGCTTTTGTCAGAAGATCAAGGATATCGGGTGAAACCTTTACCGGAGATGTGCCCGCATTCAGGTTGATTCGTGATATTTCACTGTCCGGTGAATAAAAGGTTGCTGCCTTTTCGAGCCGCTCGATTTCATGGAATGCCTTATCGATTGCCTCATCAGCACCGGTTGATGTGCGTGCAACAACCGTAATGGTGACGAAGGTATCCATAACGGACCTGCTTTTTTTGAATACCCGTTCCTTCTGCGGAGCACAAGCAAAAACAGAAAACAGCAGGCAGGATACAGTAATGGAAAAGAAAAGAAAGATAACCCCAAGTCTGCACGGTTTGTAGTTGCATATCCTCATGATGCTGCCCGGATAAAATTGTGGCGGATCAGTTTGTCTCTCAGGAATCTTCCCGTGTAGGATACGGGATTCATGCTAACCTGCTCAGGGGTTCCTTGGGCGATAACCATCCCTCCCTCATCTCCACCTTCGGGACCGAGATCTATCAGATAGTCAGCAGATTTTATCACGTCAAGATTATGTTCGATGACAATAACCGTATCGCCGGCATCAACCAGGCTGTTTAAAACCGTCAGCAGTTTCTGAATATCAATAAAATGGAGGCCGGTTGTTGGTTCATCGAGGATATAGAGAGTTTTGCTCTTTTTCCCTTTCCCGAGTTCCCTCGACAGCCTCACCCTTTGGGCCTCTCCACCGGAAAGGGTTGAAGCAGGCTGCCCAAGCTGCAGATACCCGAGCCCTACATCCTCAAGTACTTCGAGTTTCCGGCGAATCGGTGGGATCGATGAGAAGAATTGCAGGGCTTCCGAGATGGTCATCCCGAGTATTTCCGCGATATTCTTCTCCCGGTATTGTATTTCAAGGGTTTCCCTGTTATACCGTTTCCCCTTGCAGGAGTTGCACGGAATATAAACATCCGGGAGAAAATGCATCTCTACCTTGATCAGGCCGTCTCCGGCGCATGATTCACAGCGCCCCCCGGAGAGATTAAAACTGAACCGTGAGGCAGAATAGCCGCGCACCCGTGAATCAGGAACCTGAGCAAACAGTTCCCGTATGAATGAGAAGACGCCGGTATACGTTGCGGGATTGGAACGGGGTGTTTTTCCCAACGGCGACTGGTCAACACTGATTACACGGTTAATCTTGTCAATGCCCTGTATTTCTGAATATCTCCCGGGTGCAGGTTTGCTGCCGTAAAGTTCCCTGCAGAGAGCCTTGTACAAGACCTCATAGACGAGGGTGCTCTTCCCTGATCCTGAAACACCGGTAACGCAGGTAAAGATTCCGAGCGGGATATTCACTGAAATGTTCTTCAGATTGAATGCCCGGGCTCCGGTGATCCTGATCATCTTCTCCGGTTCACGTCTCCTGAAGGGGGTTTCCACCGACAGAGATCCGTTGAGGTATTGGCCAGTAACGGAATTCCCGTTTCTCATGATCTCTTCCGGTCCGCCGGAGGCGACAACCCAGCCGCCCCTCAGCCCTGCTCCCGGCCCCATGTCAACGATATGGTCGGCCCAGCGTATCGTTTCCTCATCATGCTCAACGACGATCACCGTATTGCCGGCATCCCGGATTGAGGAGAGGCTTTCGAGAAGTTTCCTGCAGTCTCGCGGGTGCATTCCGATGCTTGGTTCATCCAGAATATACAGAACGCCAGTCAGAGAGGAGCCGAGCTGGGTCGCGAGACGTATTCTCTGCGCTTCTCCTCCGGAAAGTGTCAAGGAAGACCTGCTCAGGGTGAGATAATCCAGACCGACTTTTTCCATAAAATGGAGCCTGTCTTTTACTTCTTTCAAGATGCGCGAGGCGATAACCTGTTCCCTCTCGGTGAGGGTGAGGCTCTCGACGAATGCAACGGCCTCCCGAGCCGTAAGGTCTGCGAATTCGCCGATATTTTTCCCCTGCACCCTGATGCTCAGGGCTTCCTTCCGCAATCTCATTCCATTGCAAAGCCTGCAGTGCCGGTATTCCAAAAGTTCATCGGAATCTTCATCAACATCTTCGTATCCGAGTCCGTTGCATCTCTGGCAGGCACCTTGGGCGCTGTTAAATGAGAAGAACATCGGATTGATTTCCGGATAACTGATGCCGCAGTGCGCACAGACAGCGGATTTCGAAAAGAGGATGTCCCTGTTGTCTTTCAGGAGATTGATAACAACGGTATCCGAATAGCCAAGTGCCGTTTCTATGGAGTCTTCTATCTGGCGGTTGATGCCGGGCTTTATGATCAGCCTGTCGATAACGATCTCGATCGTATGGCGTTTCTGTTTCAGCAGGCGTATATCCCCGGTCAGGTCTCTGATCTCTCCGTCGATGCGGGCCCTGATAAAACCTTCCCTCCGCATTGTCTGGAGCTCTTTGCGGTATTCTCCCTTCCTGTCCCGGACGAGCGGCGAAAGTATCTGAATTCTGCTCCCCTCCGGCAGGGACATTACCGATTGCATGATATCCGCTGATTCCTGTTTGGTGATCATCGAATCGCAGTTATAGCAGTGCTGCTTTCCTATCCTCGTATAGAGGACCCTTAAATAATCGTATATTTCGGTTATGGTACCGACTGTTGAACGGGGGCTCTTGTTTCCGGTTTTCTGATCTATTGATATGGACGGCGAGAGTCCCTCGATATAATCAACATCCGGTTTGTGGAGTTGCTCGATGAACTGCCTTGCATATGCAGAAAGACTTTCAACATACCGTCTCTGACCTTCGGCATAAATGGTATCGATTGCGAGTGATGACTTGCCTGAGCCAGAGGGCCCCGTTATAACGGTCAATGATTCCCTGGGTATCGAGAGATCGATATTCCTGAGGTTGTGTTCGCGTGCACCCTTGATGATTATGAAATTCTGCATAGGGGTATCATTTCACTATACCTGAAAATAATCATGGAGTTAAAGCATGTATTTTCTGAAAAAAATGTGTACTATAGTTCTATGAAAAAAATAGTCTTTTTGGTATGGCTGTTTCTTATTCCCGCTATCTCCTTTGCCGAGCCTTCCATAGCCTTCGATGATGAAATGAAGGATTTTGGCAAAGTGACAGCCGGGGATATTTTGGAACACGGATTCGAGGTCAGAAATACCGGGGATAAGGAGCTGATTATCGAAAAGGTGATTCCCTCCTGAGGGTGCGCTGCAGCAATGGCCAGTTCGGACCATGTCAATCCCGGAGACACCGGAAAGATCACCGCAAAGATAGATACAAAGGGCAGAAGAGGGCTGGTATCTAAGGGAATTCAGGTGTTTTCAAACGACCCCAAAAGACCGGTTGTGACCCTTTACCTGAAAGCAGTCATAAAATAGTTCGTTATGTCGTTGAAGGAGAGCTGCCCGGGGAGCAGGGAGATTCGAACACCATATCCTGAAGAAATAACCTGTATCTGGTGTGATGCCGTCTCAGAGATATGGTCAGATGAAGCAGAAATCATCTGTAAGAATTGCAAGAAAACCATATCTCGGGAGATGCGGCCTACCTGCATCGAATGGTGCCCTGCAGCAAAAGAATGTATCGGTGCCGAGCGGTATGAACGGCTGATGAAGTTCAGAAGACGATAAGTATTGAAGCACAGAAGGCAACAAGTCAGGGCTGCAGCAGGCAGATCTCGTCAGCTTCCCTCTTGAGCATCCTCGCAGTCTGGGTGTCGAGGCCGCTTCGTGAAAGAAATGTTTCCTGATCGATGACGGCGATATCCTTTGCCAGAATAAATTTGTTGCGGAAGAGAATATCGAGGATGTTTCTTTTCACCGATGTCAGGATGGTTACGGGATACAGTCTCCTGTTTTCGATCATCTTCTCGAGGCTCTCTTTCTGAGGATATCTCCAACTGACTATCCTCAGACCCATACATTCTGCAAACTTTATTGCATCAGTAGAACATCGGGTATTGGTTACGAGCCATCCCTGTTTTATGACGACGGCATTTGCAGTGTTGGATTCGTAAGCCTTTTTAATATCATTGAATCGTGAGTAGATATACAGCGCTGTTTTCACGTCGGTAGGAATTCCGCCGTTGCTGTGGTATTTGCACTCGATGACGAAACCGGCATTATCCCTCAGGGCAAACACATCGACTTCATGCGTGACGCAGTATCCATTCAGAATCCTGTTGACCTCAACCGAATAGCCATACTCCCTCAGGATCCGGGCAAAATACTGCTCGAACTGATAGCCTGCGGGTCCGAGAGAATAAATTGCCCTCTTGATTGAATACCTCATGTCGGCAGCCCGGTTGTATTTTCGCAATAACTTCCTCGCCATTCTGAAGATATGTTTTGTGCGTGCGTGCGGAGTAATCTGCGCTGCGACTTTCTGCGCGATCTCCAGTGCAATGTCTTCAGACGCGCCTGAGCGGACGAGCGAGTCGACGAGTTTCCGGATGTCGAAATCTTCTGACTGACCCGATGCTTTTACAATAGATACCGACATTGAGAAATACTATACCATATGGAAGTAAGGTGAGAAAGGCAGCCAGGGAGGGTTTCTGGCTGCCTGAAGGAGTGAATAGAAGAATCGCTTTTGAAAGGTATCATACTTCAAAAATGTGATGAAACAGTGAAGAAAATATGAAGGATTCATGAATAAAAATGATGAATCCGGTACAAAACGGATGACATCCTCTGTCTTATTCCGGTAGCCACATCATGACGATATTTGTCAAACCAGACCAGGACCGCCGGCTATTAGGAAAAATATCGATAAATATCAATAGAATACGTATCTCTCCTTGTGGCAAAATTCTTGCTGATATGGTATACCATGAAGAAGAAAATTGGAGAGAATCCCAAAGGAATGTTTAACCGGGTTCTTTTTGCTGTCTGCATCATCTGGATCCTTTCATCATCAGCATATCCGGCTGACTGGTGTTTTGTTGCCTCTTCAAAAAATCATTACTATTATGTTGATTCAGAGAGCATCAGTTGCTACAGAAAAAACATAACCTTCTGGATTGTTCAGCAGGATATCGAATCGGGTGAACCTCGCTATAAAAAACAATTTACGATTAACTGTGAGGATGAAACTGTGGCCCTGAGAAAAGCAGAGCGATTTGGTGTTTCAGGCTCCGTCAGGGATTTCTTTACGGACGAACGATACGATGAATGGGCCGAGATCCGGCCTCATTCAAAGATGCGTGCAGTCCACAACATAGTATGTTGCGACAGCAGGCCGAGAGGAAATTTAAGAGAATATCTGCAGAAAACGATGGTGAAAAAAGAGGATTTCAGGGCATCCTCTGAAAAGTCATCAGAAAAGAACTGATCATCAGGCTGTCTGTTTCCTCCGCTCATATTTATTGAGCAGATCTCTGATTGCTTCCTCCAGCAGTTGATTAATCGATTTTTCCTGATACGCTGCAAGGATTTTAATCTCCTTTATTGTTTCTCTGTCTAGTCTTGTCGTAAACATTTTCTTATCGGCATCCATGACTTGCTCCCGAATGATTGAACTGTAGATAGTATATTCATATATATTTATATAAGTCAATAAATAATTATTGACATATAATATAAAATTATGATTTAATGATTGACATATGTACATATTATTATTATGGAGGTGTAAGGTGAAAAAATATTTTCCGATGGAATGGTATTCAGCATGCTATGAAAAATTACTGGATGTCATGAGAAACAGGAAGGGATTAACACACTTTGAACTGCTTGAATATTTCCTGCTCATCGTTATGGTGATTGGGGTTGCACTTGTTTTAGGGACATCGTTCTCTGAGGTCCAGGCAAAAATCTGGGCGACGTTACACAATGAGCTGTTGAGTTTGAACTAAGGCATGGAAAAGGTCCGCAAATGAATCATTATTTGTTTGCCATGATACAATCAGAAAAAAGATTTTCCTACATAATTTCGGGAGGGAGAAATGGTCGAACAGTGGATCAGAGAAATAAAAGAGAACTCGGATTTTAAGGATCTCGGCATGTTTCTCGTGCATCATGGGGTGGTTCGGGCTACTGCAAAAGACGGGACGCCTGTAAAAGGAATGCAGCTCTCCTACGACAAGAAGAAATTAACAGACCTTGTGAACGGGTTGAGCATGAGAGAGGGCATTACTTCAATAAAGGTATGGATAAATGAGGGCTTGCTCCACGTGGGGGACGACATCATGTATGCACTTGTTGCGGGAAAATTCAGGACGGATGTTTTTCCGGTGCTTGAAGAGCTTGTTTCGCGGATAAAAAAAGAAATTGTTTCCGAAGCGGAGAATTTTTAAAGATTATTAGTAAAAAGAAGCTTTTCTCCGGAGGTCTTCGACAACCCGCTTGATATGGTAAACACCTCTGATGTTCAATTCACCTGCTCTTGTTTTCAGCAGGAGAGAACCGATATGAAAAGGCGCCTCAATCAAATTCTGCTTGAAAGAGATTTCATGAATATCAGAGACGAGGATAAACTCTTCTTTCCGTGCCAGATGTCCCGTCAGCAGGCGGATGCGGGTCGTATCTATTTCATAGTAACTCATGATATTCCACAGTAATATCCGCAGGCCGTAGACAAGAAAGGGTATTGATAGAAGCTTCCCGTACGGCAGATTCTGCAGAAGTCTGATGCGGGGGGTATGAAGGTTTGCAATGAGACTGACAATGGTTTTGGAGACGACCGGAGAATATTTAATCAACAAATAAGCACTGCCAAAGCAAATGGCGTAAATGACGAGAAAAGAAATTGGTGAGGGTTTTTGTCTGTAATAGAACTCAGCTTTTTCCAAAAAGAATTCCTCCGTGTAATTCACGCATCCGCCTGAATGCATGGCGGGGTGGACGGGACTTGAACCCGCGACCTCTGGCTTGACAGGCCAGCGTTCTAACCGGGCTGAACTACCACCCCCTTATTGGCAAAACAGAAAGCAGAAAAATGTATACGGGCTGAGGAAAATAATCAGAAAGCATCCGTACAATCGGATAAAACCGATCTATTATACCTGTTTTCCGAATATATTTCTTTTAAAACCTTTTTTCTGCTTCTGTGTACACACTCATGGTAGGCGGAACAGGGCTTGAACCTGTGACCTCAGCCTTGTAAGGGCTGCGCTCTCCCAACTGAGCTATCCGCCCAGGAATTAATTTTATACACTATCAAAACGTTTGTTGTCAATTGACTTGCATGGATGTGCAACGGATGTGAATGAATTCCTGGGAACCGGATGTTTATGAAAAAAGTTTTCATATTTGATGATATATGGGAAAAACCACTTTACCTGAAAAATCACTTTGTGTTATTGTCATGTAACCCGAATGCACAGTTGATTTGTTTATGATGTATTAATGATTGCTAAAAAAAAGGTAACGAAGGGCGATCCGGAAATTCCCGGACCGCCCTTCATAGTCAAAAAGGAGCATTTATATGCTGATCATTGGTGAAAAGCTGAGCATCATAGCCAAGAGGGTTCGTGAAGCAATGATGAAGAGAGAGAAATCGCCAATACAGGATATCGCAATTGCCCAGTGGAAGGCGGGTGCAGGGATGATCGATGCCAATATAGGCCCTGCAGAGGATGGCGGTGACGCCTTAATGCAGTGGATGGTTACAACGATTCAGGAAGCAGTTCCCCTGCCGGTTTGCCTTGATACAACAAATTACCAGGCAATAGAAGCCGGGCTCGGGGTTCACAATAACCAGTGGGGAAGGCCCCTTATCAATTCAACCTCAAATGATCCGGAACGGTTTCCCATGCTTGAACTGGCAGCAAAGCATCGTTCCCAGATCATCGGCCTGACGGTAGGGAAGGGCGGACTCCCTGCCGACGCTGAAGAAAGAGCATCCATCGCTGCGGAAATTATGGCGCGGGCTGCAGAGTTTGGTGTTCCTCTGGAGGATGTATATCTTGATCCGCTTGTGCTCCAGATAGCTACTTCCCAGGATCATGCCCTGAAGGTGGTAAAGGCTGTTAAAATGTTTCAGGAATTAAATGATCCGCCCATGAAGACGGTGGTGGGTCTCAGCAATATCTCGAACGGCTGCCCCAAACATGTAAGGCCGATTATGAATAATTTCTATCTGTCTCTTTTAATATACGAAGGACTTACTGCTGCGATAGCCGATCCTCATGATGTTTCACAGACGGTAAAGACTATTGACGTGATATTGGGCAATACCCTGTATGCCCATTCGTATCTGGAAATGTAAAAATAGGGTCCGAAGATTCAAGGGGTCAAGGATTCAAGTGATAAAATGAAATTTCACTGAAATCCCCGAATCCCTGGGTCTCTGAATCCTTTTAACCAGGTTCAGGAGGTGATATGCCATTTACCCGCCCGAGAGAGAGTTATGCCGGTAAGGTTTATCCTGTCGCAATAGGTACAGAACCCCGTGAGATTGTCTTTGGTGGTGAGAATGTGTTTCCTTTCCATGCCTTCGAGGGATCGATCCCGCATAAACCGGTCATTGCATATGAAATTCAGGACATTTTTCCTGATGACTGGCCTGCAGAGGTTCAGAAGCCGTATGCGGATGTCTTGAACAACCCTGTTTCATGGGCTCAATTCTGCCGTGACACCCTGAATGCTCAAGTCATTGCGCTCAGACTTGCAGGGACTCATCCGGACAGGGCAGACCGTTCCCCTGAAGACGCTGCTGCCACCGTGCGGGAAGTACTCTCATCAGTAGATATCCCTTGCATACTGCTCGGAAGCAATCATGCGGAAAAGGATGCTTCCGTCCTCATAGCGGCTGCCGAGGCTGCAAAAGATAGGAACTGCATTATCGGCAAGGCGCAGGAATCGAATTACAAGACGATCGCCGCTGCCGCAATGGCAAATAATCATAAGCTCGTGGCGATGTCTGAGCTCGACATCAATCTCTCGAAGCAGCTGAATATCCTTGTTACACAGATGGGGTTCGATAAAGAGAAGATTATTATCGATCCGATGTGTTCGGCTCTTGGTTACGGAATTGAGTATACCTATTCTGTCATGGAGCGGATACGTATGGCTGCTCTTGCGCAAAATGATCCGACCATGCAGCAGCCTATGCTCGGTGATGTGGGTATGTACGTATGGAAAGTAAAAGAGACGCAGGCAGGTGAAGACGACGTGCCGAACTGGGGAAGCCTGAAAGAGCGTGGTATTGCATGGGAGGCTGTGACAGCCATGACCCTTCTTTTGGCAGGAACCGAAATCCTCATCATGCGGCACCCGGAAGCAATAAAGGCAGTTGAAAAAGTGATCGAAGAATTAGCCTAAGGTGATCAAGGATTCAAGGATTCGGCGAAAATTAACAATCAATTACCCGAACCCTTTGACCCTTGACGACTTGAATCCTATGAGTTCTGGAGGTTTTGATGGCGTTAACTGGCGTTGAGATATTCAAACTCCTTCCGAAAACAAATTGCAAGAAATGCGGGTTCCCTACCTGTCTGGCCTTTGCGATGAAACTCGCCCAGCGGCAGGCATCTCTGGATTTATGTCCGGATGTTTCAGATGAGGCAAGGCAGAAGCTCGGTGAGGCATCTGCTCCTCCGGTACGGCCGATAGTTCTCGGCTCGGGTGAAAAAGCAGTAAAGATGGGGGAAGAAACCGTGCTTTTCAGACATGATAAACGGTTTGTGAACCCCTGTGCTTTTGCACTGGAAATAAAAGATACGTTGACCGACGCGGAAATAAAGCAGAAGGTAGCGGAAGTCATTCACTCGGAAATCGACAGAGTGGGGCAGAAACTCAGGATTGATGCGATAGCACTGGTGAATGACTCTGCCGATGAAGGGAGATTCGCGAGTGCGGCATCTGTCGTTGCTTCGGATGCCCCTGCTGTTCCCGTAATATTGTGCACTGCGAACCCGCAAACTGCCGAAAGTGCACTGAAGATATTTCCCGAC
This sequence comes from Thermodesulfovibrionales bacterium, assembly GCA_963715195.1. Lineage (GTDB taxonomy): Bacteria > Nitrospirota > Thermodesulfovibrionia > Thermodesulfovibrionales > SM23-35 > JALHSV01. The sequence goes on from CAVQRT010000006.1 coordinate 12,571, forward strand.
AAGAAGCCGGTCATCTGCGGGATGAATTCAGACAATATCGAAGCCATGGCAGCCCTTGCAAAATCCTGGAAGGCGACACCCGGAGTGTCTGCAAAGGGACTGGATGAACTCGTTCAACTTACGGAAAAAGCGAAGGCTCTCGGTATTGAGGACATGGTGATCGACTCAGGCGGCCGGACTGCAAAAGAGATCCTCGAGCACAACACCCTGATCAGGAGATCTGCCGTCAAGAAGAATTTCAAGCCTCTCGGTTATCCTGTGATAACATTTGCACAGCGGGAAAATACCCTTCTCGAAACGCTGATTGCAACAATTGGAATAGCGAAATACTCTTCGATCATAGTCCTGAGTAGTATCGAACAGTGGAAAACCCTTGCCCTATTTACGCTCAGGCAGAATATTTACACTGACCCGCAGGTTCCGATGCAGGTGGAGCAGAAGATTTACAAAATCGGTGAGCCGACGCCGACATCACCTCTGTTTATTACGACGAATTTTTCGCTCACCTATTTTATTGTCTCAGGTGAAATAGAGAATAGCAAAACGCCAGGGCACCTTGCTGTTATGGACTGTGAGGGGCTTTCTGTTTTGACAGCTTGGGCAGCAGGCAAATTTACCGCATCAAAAATTGCCCAGTTCATACACGAAAGCGGCGTAGAGAATCAGATTCGGCACAAAGAGCTAATCATTCCTGGTTATGTAGCGATATTAAGCGGTGCACTCGAAGATAAGCTTGAAGGCTGGAAGATTACGGTTGGACCCCGGGAAGCAAACGGAATCAGCGCATTTCTCAAGTCCAAACACCAGTAGACAGCAGGTAGTTGGAAAGAACTAAGAACTAAAACATGACAACGATGAGCAAATGGTAGGCAGGATAAAGGTTGTGGCGATAATACAAAGAAAGATAGAATGTTTTTCCCCGTCTGCAATCTATTACATTGCTATCTACTGATTAAGGGGGATTATCATGTCAAAGTTTATAGCCTCGGCAGCGATTAAAGGTGCTCAGAGAATTACCAGAGAGGCTGAAGAGATGCTCCGAAAGGCTGTTGCCGAGAAGGGCGAAAATTACAGTTTCGAATTTCCGGACACTGCATACTACCTTCCCTTGTTCTATGCCCTGACGGGATTCCCCGTGAAGACACTCTCGGACATGAGGGTCGCACTCGGCATGGTACAAGAAATGCTCCATCCGGATCCTGAGGAGCAGATCTGGACGCCTTATCTGGGAGAAGCACTCGATTCAGGAATGGCGACACTCTTCTCTGAAGAGATCATTATGGCGATACGCTATATATATGGCCTTGAGCCAGCAGTCGATCCCGAAACGGGCTATATATACAACGGCTTCGTCACTGATACAATCCAGCGGAATCTTGGTATACAGCTGGTGGATGGAACAATGCCGGGGTTTGCTGCCATTATCGGTGCAGCTCCGGATGATGATACTGCAGTAAAAATAATACGGGAGCTTCAGGAAAAGAATATCCTGATCTTTCTCTCAGGTCATGTGCGTGGCAATAGTATGACGAAACAGCTCCTCAGAAAAGGGATTGAACTCGGTTGGGATACGAGAATTGTCCCTGTTGGTCCGGATACGGAACATACCGTTTATCCGCTCAATTGGTCTATCAGGGCCTCTCTCATTTACGGTGGGAGAAAACCCGGGGATTTTAAAGGCCATTTGAAATACACGAAAGACAGGGTTTTTGCCTTTGCACTCGTACTCGGTGAGCTCGATGATATGAAGTGGTCAAACGGTGCCGGTGCCATCAATATGGGGTATCCGGCGATATGCGATACAGACGTCCCTGTTATTCACCCGACGGGTGTATGCACGTATGAGGAGGTGGAGAAAGAACTTGATCATACGAAGATTGTCCAGAAGGCGATAGAAGTCAGGGGACTGAAGATTACTGTTGAAAAGCCGCCAATACCCGTTGCCTATGGGCCGGCATTTGAAGGGGAAAGAATTCGCAAGGAGGATATGTTTCTTGAGTTTGGCGGAGCCCGTACCTCATCATTTGAGTGGGTCCGGATGAGGGAGATGGATGAAATTGAGGACGGAAGGGTTGAAATTGTCGGAAACAATTGGCATGAAACCTATGAGAAAGGTGGTCAGATGCCGTTGGCCATTGTCATCGATGTTGCCGGGCGAAAAATGCAGAAAGATTTTGAGGGAGTTATTGAAAGAAAGATTCATCATAATATCAATGAGGCGCAGGGCATTTGGCACATGGGGCAGCGCGATATCAACTGGATGCGGATAAGCAATAATGCAAAAAAGGACGGTTTTACCCTGGAGCATCTCGGCATCCTTAATGCAACTATGACCCATAGCAGGTTCAGATCCATTGTTGATAAGGTACAGGTTACTATTTATACGGACGAAGAAGATGTCGTAAGACTCCGGGAAGAGGCAAGGAAATCATACAAAGAGCGTGATCAGAGGCTTGGCGGTCTTGTGGATGAATCAGTGGACACATTCTATTCGTGCCTCCTCTGCCAGTCATTTGCGCCAAGCCATGTCTGTGTCATAAGCCCCGAGAGGCTCGGCCTCTGCGGTGCATATAACTGGCTTGACTGTAAGGCTGCTTTCGAGATAGACCCGACAGGGGGAAATCAACCGATTCTAAAGGGTACACAGATTGATACACGGTTCGGCAGATATACGGGAATCGATGATTATCTGAAAAAGGCTTCGGGTGGTGCCGTTGAGACGCTGAACCTTTATACCATCATGGAAAACCCGATGACTTCATGCGGATGCTTCGAGTGCATTGTTGCAATTATTCCCGAAGCGAACGGTGTTATGATCGTCAACCGAGGTCATACTGGAATGACGCCGGCGGGAATGAAATTTTCGACGCTGGCGGGAACAGTCGGCGGCGGAACCCAGAATCCCGGATTCATGGGCATAGGCAGAAATTTTATTGTCAGTAAGAAATTTCTTGCCGGAGACGGGGGAATCAGGCGGATCGTCTGGATGACAAAAAATCTGAAAGAAAGTCTCAGAGAAGATTTCGAAAAAAGAGCTGCTGAAGAAGGGGTGTCGGACCTTTTCGACAAGATAGCGGACGAAACAATCTGTGAGGAACCTGAGAAGCTGGTCGAGTTCCTCACGGGCGCAGGACATCCGGCACTCGAAATGGAGCCGATGTTTTAAGAAACAGGAAATTTGGAGGTTGTATGGATAAAGTTGTAAAGAGTGCAGATGAACAGTCTGAAAGGATTATAGAGTGGAGTGAATCTCAGAATATAGAGACATGTTTTGAGAGGGCTCAGAAACTGAAACCATGCCCTATTGGTTCTGCCGGAGCCTGCTGCAGGATGTGCCATGTCGGACCATGCCGCCTTGTGGGACAGAATGCCGAAGAAGATGCAACAGGGGTATGCGGCGCAACTCTGCCCACTATAGCAGCCAGGAATTTCCTGCGCATGGCTGCAGCCGGATCAGCTGCCCATTCAGACCATGCGCGTGGTATGGCATTTACCCTCCTGTCTGTTGCGAATGGAGAAGTGGATGACTTCAGGATAACGGATGTGAAAAAACTTTACAGAATAGCAGGAATTCTCGGGATTGAATTTGAATCCCGGCCGGTGAATGACGTTGCACGGGATGTGGCAATGAAGCTGATCGAGGACTTTGGACGACAGAGAGGCACGCTGTACTTCATGCAAAGAGCACCTGAAAAGACCCGGCAACGGTGGAAACAGTGGGGAATCATGCCGAGGGGCATTGACAGGGAAATAACGGAAGCGCTGCACAGGACGAATATCGGCGTTGACCATGAACCGGATAATCTCCTTCTGAGCGCACTCAGGGTTTCCCTTGCGGACGGGTGGGGCGGATCGATGATATCAACGGATATTACGGATATTCTTTTCGGAACCCCAAGGCCGAAGAAGGCTGAAGCGAGTTTCGGGATATTCAAGGAAGACGAAGTTAACCTTGTCGTGCACGGACATGAACCGTCACTTGCGGAGATCCTCGTGGATGTGGTGGATGAACCCGAGATGATCGCATATGCGAAATCGAAAGGGGCTGCGGGGATCAACCTCGGAGGGATGTGCTGCACGGCAAATGAAGTATTGATGAGGCACGGCATTCCGACGGCCGGAGGGTTCACCAACCAGGAACTCGCTGTTCTGACCGGTCTTGTCGATGCTATGACCGTGGATGTTCAGTGCATCATGCCAGCACTGACAGGGCTTGCAAAGAAATTCCACACAAAGATCATCACAACGTCCTATAAGGCAAAGATGCCCGGGGCGATGCATATCGAATTTGACGAACACCGGGCACGGGATATAGCCCGACAGATCGTGAAGATTGCCGCAGATAATTATGTTAACAGGAAAACGAAGGGGAGTTTCATTACCGATACCTTCCCCGTGATTGGCGGGTTTTCCCATGAGTATATTGAATACATGCAAGGGGGTCGGTGGAGGGCCTCTTTCAGACCACTCAATGATGCAATCATGGCAGGGAGAATCAGGGGGGTTGTCGGGCTTGCAGGATGTGACAACCCCAGGGTGCCTGCCCAGGGGCTTCACCGTTTTCTTGCCTCTGAATTGATCAGGAAGGATGTGCTTATTGTATCTACAGGATGCGGTTCTGCCGCATGCGGGACTGCCGGTTTTTTAACACCGGAGACAGCTTTGGAAATTGCAGGCCCCGGATTGAGAGAAGTGTGCGAGGCAATCGGAATTCCGCCAATTCTGCATCTCGGCGCCTGTGTCGATAATTCACGGATTCTGACCATTATTTCAGCTATGGCTGAAGAAGGTGGACTCTCCGACGAGATCGGGGGAATGCCTGCAGTCGGCATTGCACCTGAATGGATGTCAGAGAAAGCGGTAGCAATTGGGTGTTATCTTGCTGCATCAGGCGTGCCGGTTATTTTTGGCGGCGAATCCCCTGTCGGAGCAAGCAAACAGGTGACACACATCATGACCGAGGTCTGGTTTGAGCGATTCAGGGGTGCCTTCCATTTTGAACCTGATCCCGAAAAGATGCTAGCCCTTGCCCTGAACTATATCGACAGGGCCCGTGAAAGCCTGAAGCTCAGGAAATATGAGCCCGGAAAGTTCGGAGGTGAGAGGGTTCTCATGGATATGGCTGCGCGGCGTGAAATTGAGAGGGCGGCAAAACCTCATCTCGGAATTTATTAGGTTAAGGATCGGGAGAAACGATGAACGTGGATGAACTGCATATCGATGACGAGATCGGAGCTGTCGGCAGGATACTCTCCGATAACGAAAAGAAAAAGGGAATTCTGATCCATGCATTGCATACGATTCAGGAAGATCAGGGGTATCTGCCTGAAGATGTTCTCAGAAGACTTTCGAATAACCTGAATATCCCCCTGTCTGATATCTACAGCGTGGCAAGTTTCTACAAGATGTTTCACTTCAAACCCCGGGGGAAAAAGATTGTGAAAGTCTGCCTCGGTACCGCATGTTACGTGAGAGGGTCTAAACATCTTCTCACAACTCTCGAAAACGAATTTCATGTCCAGAACGGAGAGACAACAGAAGACCTTGCGATGACACTCGAGACGGTAGGGTGCGTCGGATGCTGCGGCCTTGCGCCAGTATCCACAATTAACGATGAAGTCACCGGAGAAATAATCGGAGACAGGAGAATAGAACAGTTTATCCAATTAATAAAAAATGGTTCTGAATAAATACTGGTGCAATCTGTCGGACTGAATATCTACATGGCAAAGCTAAACAATATCGACGATCTCAGAAACCTGAGGGCTCTCCTCCGGGAAGCCTCCAGAACCGGAAAGGACACGCTTAAGGTCTGTTGTGGTCTCCCATGCAGCACTCTGGGATCCCAGGCTGTTGCACGGGAACTGGAAACGGAGGCGGCAAAAAGCGGTCTGGAAGTAGAGATCGTCAAAACCGGTTGTCAGGGTTTCTGTCAGAGAGGCCCGCTGTTGCAGGTTGACCCGTATGGCTATTTTTATCAAAAGGTACAGCCGGACAAAGCAAAAGAAATCATTTCTCTCACGTGCTCTAGCGGGTTGCCTGTGAGAGACTTATCTTACAGGGATACTTTTCTTAATACCCCTAAGGAATTTATAAGGGATATACCGTTTTATGCAAAGCAGATGAAGATCGCGCTCAGGAATACGGGCACTATCGATCCTTTCAGTATCCACCAGTATATTGCCGCCGGTGGCTATTCAGCAGCAGAGAAGATGTTTTCCTCCATGAGCCCCGAACAGGTGCTTGAAGAGGTTAAAAAAGCAAACCTTAGGGGGCGCGGTGGTGCCGGGTTCCCTGCAGGGATAAAATGGGCGCACACAAAGCGGGCACTGGGAAATATAAAGATGGTCATTGCCAACGGAGACGAGGGCGACCCCGGTGCTTTCATGGACAGGTCAATCATGGAAGGGGATCCGCACAGCCTCCTCGAAGGGATGCTCGTCTGTGCCTATGTAATCGATGCAAAATACGGGTTTATTTATGTACGGCACGAATATCCTCTTGCCATTAAGACATTGAAAACAGCCATCAAGCAGGCAGAAGAAATTGGCCTGCTGGGAACGAATATTCTTGGCACCGGTTTTGATTTTACCGTCCAGATCAGGGAAGGGGCAGGTGCTTTTGTTTGCGGGGAGGCCACCTCGCTCGTTGCTTCAGTGGAAGGAAACCGTGGATTTCCCCATGCGCGGCCTCCCAGGGTTTCGGAAGTCGGAGGCGGCCCATGGGGGTACCCGGCCAATCTGAACAATGTAGAAACCTTTGCATGTGTTCCGCCGATTATCGAGAAAGGTGCAGACTGGTTTCTCGGTATCGGCACCCAGGGGTCGCCGGGAACAAAAGTTTTTTCCCTGGCCGGGAAAGTCAAACATACGGGACTGGTGGAAGTGCCAATGGGAATAACGTTGCGGGAAATTATCTTCGATATCGGGGGAGGGATCATAGGAAACAAACAGTTCAAGGCCGTACAAACCGGAGGACCGTCCGGAGGATGCATCCCTGAGCAGTATCTCGACCTTCCGGTCGACTTTGATTCTCTCTGGAAAGTCGGTTCTATCATGGGTTCAGGCGGCATGGTTGTCATGGACGAGGACACCTGCATGGTGGATATCGCGAAATACTTCCTTTCTTTTACCCAGGCGGAATCGTGCGGAAAATGTCCTCCGTGCAGGGTCGGTACTTACCAGATGCTGCAGATACTGCAGAGAATAACGTCCGGAGAGGGTAAGCAGGGCGATATAGAGGAACTCGAGAGACTCGGGCATCTTGTGGTTGCAGGATCCCTCTGCGGACTGGGAAAAAGCGCACCGAATCCTGTTCTCACTACCATCAGATATTTCAGGAATGAGTATGAAGAGCATGTCCATGAAAAATACTGCAGGGCGAACGTGTGCAACATCGGGTTCTTCATGATCAATCAGGAGGAGTGTATCCTCTGCGGGCTCTGCAAACAAGCGTGTGCATTTCAGGCTGTTAGGGAAACACGGAAGGGGTTCTTCATTGACCGCGATTACTGCACGAAGTGCAAGGCATGCTATCATGTTTGTCCGGTCAATGCGGTACAGATTCTCAAGAAGACATACGTAAGGCTTGAAGAGGAACTGAGATTGGCGCCTGAGAGTCTTGAGTTCATCGAAAGGAGACGCAAGATGACGTTAAAGGATATCCTTGAGTCAAGACCTTCTGAGATCGTAACGATCACCACAGACCATACGGTTTCAGAGGCTGTCATCCGCATGAGGGAAAAGCATGTGAGCGGACTTTTTGTTGTTGATGAACATAACCGGCTGGTGGGCATTTTCACTGAGCGGGATATCGTCCGGTGTGTTTACGATAATATTTCGACGGCAGAAAAACTCGAAAACCTCATCATGCGCGATATCATTACCTTTGATCCGGGAACAGATGTCAGCACGGCGATTTCCGTTGCATCGAGGAAGAAGATACGGCATTTGCCGGTCGTCGAGGATAAAACCATTGTAGGAATGATCACCTTCAGGGATCTGGTCTCGTATCTTCTCCCCGAGATCTGTTTCATGGCAGATACGATGTATTAGGATTGGACTATGACTGATAAGAAGGAACGAAACACGGGCGATATTATACAGGAGGCAGGCAGTCTGTCCTGTCCGGTACAGAAGGCTGCGTATTATATGGATGCATTTCTCAAAGAGCTCATGTGCGGCAGGTGTTTCCCCTGTGCTTTCGGAACCTATGAGGCGGCAATTATCCTGAAGAAGATCATATCCGGCAACGCTGCAACTGCTGATATTGATGCATTGCGCCGCATCGCGGACGTGATGCTGACTGCTTCGCGGTGCAAAAAGGGCAGGGAGACGGCGCAGTTTATGGCTGAGTTACTAAAGTCAGAGACATTTCCCGAACACGTCGAAGGCAGGTGCCCTGCCCGGGAGTGCATATCGTTTATCGAATACCGGATTATCCCTGAAAAATGTATTCTCTGCGGTGAGTGTATGAAGGTATGCAGATATAATGCAGTCGCCGGCGAGAAAAAAGTTGCATATCTGAGTGGTTACCTGCCGTTTGAGATCGTGTCCAAAAGATGCACGCAATGCGGTGAGTGCATGAAGGTATGCCCGAATGATGCGATAATCATTGTTGACAAAAGAGAGCTCGCAGAAGAAATAGCAGACAGGCAGCAATATGCCCGTCCTTGAGTGGTACATCAACCGGAGGTAGCTATGTCGAATATGATAACCGTCACCATCGACGGAAAAGATGTCCAGGTCACCGAAGGGATAAACATCATAGATGCTTCGGAGATTGCAGGGATTCACATACCGAATCTCTGTTATTTGAAGGGAATGAAGGGAATGGGTGCATGCAGACTCTGCCTCGTTGAGGTGGAGGGTCTCAAAGCACCGGTCCTCGCTTGCAATACGAAAGTCAGGGATGGCATGGCGGTGCGAACGACGACTGATAAGATTCAGGAAGTCAGAAAGTTCGTCATCGATCTCCTTCTTTCCATGCACCCTCTCGACTGCATGACATGCACAAAAGCAGGAGTATGTAACCTTCAGCGGTATGCCTATGATTTCGGGCTGAAGGAGTCTTCGTTCAGCAGGAAAACGTTCGGATATACGGTTGATGATGCGAATCCGTTCATCAAACGGGATCCTGATTACTGTATTCTCTGCGGACGCTGCGTAAGGGTATGCAAAGAACAGGGAACGCATGTCCTTGAGTTTATGGGGAGAGGCATAGAATCAAAGGTCATTACCGCCGGGGACAGGCCTTTGCAGGAGTCATCATGCACGTTCTGCGGAAGCTGTGTGGATGCGTGTCCGGTGAATGCCCTGCTCGAATCAGACCGTTGGCGCACGGGCAGGGAATGGGAATACCAGAAAATGCACTCCGTCTGTCTCCTCTGTGGAAATAGCTGTGCCATAACGGCAAGCACAAAAGACGGCAGAATTCAGAAAATCAATGCGGGGGCGAACGCGGGTTCTGCCGAACGCTATATCTGTGCATATGGCAGGTTCGGTTTCGACAGTATTGAAGCCGACACCAGGCTGACAAGACCGATGAAAAGAATGAACGGTGAACTGAAAGAGACAACGTGGGAAGATGCCTTTGAGACTGTTGCGAGCCGGTTGAAGCATGCCGCCAGGGAGACAGGGTTCATCAGTACTGCGGGGATTACCAATGAGGATGCCCTGATCCTGAAGAAGTTCGCCAGGGACGTCGTGAAAACAGAGAACCTTGACACGACCGTAAGCCTCTATGCAGACGGTGATTTTTTCATCCAGTCACAAAAGGCCGACATCGATCGTGCTGATCTGATAATACTGGTGGATATGAATCCATCCCAGTGGAAAAGGGTTCTCCCGGCTCTCGATGCCTCCGTGCGAAGGCGGGTTGAGAGGGGTGCAAAGCTCATCGTCATCAATCAATCCGAAAGCGCGCTTGGGGAGATTGCAACCGTCAATCTGACGGGAGAAGTCATATCTGCTTTGAAGGGTACTGCAAAAATTCTTATCGAAAAGGGATTGAAGGCAGACAGAAAGTTCAGGGCATCTGTGCAGAATGTTGAGGTGACGGAAGAGTTGGAAAAAGCAGCGGACCTTATCGCTGGAGCGAGCGAACCCCTTATTTTTTCATCTCCCTCTTTCTTCGAAGCTTCAGCCAACATTGCACTGTTGAAAGGAAAGATCATCGCTGTTCCCCTCGAAAGTAATGCAAAAGGTGTTTCCCTGATGGGCCTGACTTCCGTCGGCAAATCCTTCAGGGAGATGCTAAGCGGAAAAACGAAAGTTCTCTATACTGTTGGAGATGTGCCGGTCAGCCAGAGACCGGATACGGATTTCCTTATTGTACAAAACCCGCATCTCACGCCACTTGCCGAACAGGCTGATCTTGTGCTTCCATCAGCTGCTTTTTGGGAAGTCTCCGGCACAGTGGTTGATTCCATGGGGAGATTGAAGCATTTGCATAAAATTGTTGAGCCCTACGGAGAATCAATGAGCCACAGGGATATCTTTATCGGTCTTTCCAAGTCCATGGGGGCGGCATTGCAGAGACCGACGGAGGCTGAGGTCAGGAAGTCGGTGAGTGTGAAGATGAAGATCAGGTTCAGCCCATTTGTCAGGAATGAACGGTTCGACATCGCCTCTGAAGAGTTTATCGAAACGATGAATGCATCGGTGATTCTTGGTTCGCGATTGCTGTGGCTCAAAGAGACGGCGAAAGTGGCAGCAGGATGAGGAAGCTACATGATATTTTAAAATATGTTATGATATCCGGCAGAATAAATCTCAATACGGCAGACAGGGACACTGATAAATAGATCCCGTTTCGGGAACCTCACCTTTTAGCAGCATCCCGGAAGAGACAAGATTGCATTGGATAAGGAGCACATACAGATATAGGAAAGGCAGGAGATGATCTATTATCGAGATAAAAGTAATCGGCAATGATGTAGAACAAGCCATTAAAATTCTTAAACGCAAAGTCCAGATTGAAGGACTTCTCAAAGAGCTCAAGACGAGAAGTTTCTATGAAAAGCCTTCAGTCAAGGAGAAACGGAAGCGGGCAGAAGCACGCAAGAAGCGGGCAAAGGCACAGAGATACCGGAGAAGCCGGTAGAAGGCCGAAAAGGCATACCGGAAGACCGGTTGTATTGCTAAAATTATCTATGCTGTCTTAAGCGCCTTAGCTGCTTTGCTCAGGTCTTTCGGCTTTACCCACAGGATTGCGGCATAGCGACCGGCACCCGCTGATACGGCGTCGATCGCCGTTACATTGATCTTCTTGTCTGAAAGCTTCTGCAGAATCTCAGCTACAGCACCTTTCCGGTCATTACCCTGTATTAAGAACCCGAACTTCTGTGGACGTGTCTTAATCTTCAACAGTCTGACAGCTTTCTTGAATCTGTTTGCATCTTCAGGGATAATATCGAGCTGGGACTTCCTTCCGCTCGGAAAACCTGAAAATGCCAGGAGATTTACTCCTGCATCTGACAGGGCGCTCAGTATTCGTGATCCTTCACCCGGCTTGTTTTGTACATCCAATGCAAAATATGCGACTTTCCGTACACTGTCTCCCATAACGATTTCCTCCTTTTTCTGATAATGATAAGGTTATAGTAACACAAACTGCGCAAAGGAAATGATCAATCTCCTATTTCAGAAAAAACTGTGAAATATATCGTATTGCAAGCGAAATGATAATGATTCCAAGGATAAGCTTGATAATCTTTTGAGGAACGAATTTCTGGAAACGGGCGCCGAGGTATATGCCGACAAATCCACCAACTCCAAAAAGAAAACCAAGCATCCAGTCGGGTGATGTCACCATCCCGGCCTTTGCGGGTATGATGCTGTAGAATATTACTCCCAGAACCGAAGTGAGAAAGGTCCCGAGGAGGGCTGCGCCGGCGACGGTATATACCGGTAAATGAAAAACGGCTACGCAGAAAGGCGCGATGATGGCTCCCCCTCCGATTCCATAGGTGCCGCCAATGACGCCAACAACAAAAGCGAGGAGAAACATGCCAATTGTACTGAATGAAAACCTCTCTCCCCAAAATTCATATTCAACTTTCTTCAGGTTTACCGATACGGTTTTTACAACAGCTTCAGGCGGAAGTCCCGAAGCGACTCTGCTCTTTTGTTGTTCCCTGAGCTCTTTTGTCCTTTCCCTGAATTTATCCTCGAGTGCCTTCATCTTTGCCTTGCCGGCCGAGGCTTTCCCGGTGAGTTCATAAACGAGGCGTATGCCGATATACAACAGTACACATCCCACAAAAAGCTTAAATTCTCTTGGGTCGGGAAGATACAAAACTCTCAGATAGTAGCCAATGAATACCCCCGGAAGCGTCCCTATGATCACTACCCAGGTGAGAGGCCACGCCATCCTGCCTTCTTTAAGATAGCGGTATACACCGCTCGGAATTGCAACGATATTAAAGACGAAATTGGTGGCGCTTACAGAAGGACTGGTGAAGTTTAAGACACTCATCTGAAACGGGAGTAAAAGGAAGGCACCTGAAACGCCGCCCATGGATGTGAAGAAGGAGACAACGAGTGCAACAAGGGGAGGGATCCACGGTGCAACTTCTATCCCGGCAGTCCAGAAAAACATGAGCACCCTCCATTATGCATATATGGCAAAGAGTTACAAGTATATCGTATTTCTCGACAAATATCATCTCGCTCTGCTACTATGAACCATCATGGAGCCATGTGTAAAAAGAAAAGTCGTCAAAAGAGTTGGAAACGCTTCAGAAGAAGTGGATGACCTTCTTGCAACAGAGAGACAGATCATTATTTCCGTCAATGAAAAGAAAGTATTACGTCTCTATTGCACTCCCACCATGATAAGAGAATTTGCTGTCGGTTTTTGCCTGAATGAAGGAGTCATCAAAGGACATTTTTGCGCCGATGCCATTACCATTCAGTATACTGATGACATGGCAATCCATGTGAATATCCCTGCTGACGGAGAGGCCTCAACAGAAGGAATGGTGCGAACTACGGGCTGTATCGGCGGGGTGACTTTCGAACGGAAAGATTACAGAGAACCTTCCGACAGTTTTTTCGTTGCTCCGGAAACCGTAAGAACTCTGTACAGCGAATTCAATCAGAGGGCGGCACTTTTCAAAGCAACCGGCTGTATGCACAGTGCTGCAGTCTCTGATGGGAATAAAATTCTGGTTATGGCAGAGGATATAGGACGGCATAATGCTGTTGACAAGGTAATAGGACATTGCATTATTGAGAATCTGCGCATGAATGATAAAATGATGCTGGTCAGCGGGAGGCTTTCATCGGAGATTGTATCAAAATGCGCGAGATGGGGGATTCCGGTCCTGGCGAGCAGGACTTCACCGACAAGCTATGCGGTCGAGATAGCCGAGAAGGCGAAAATTACCCTCATCGGATTTGTCAGGGGGGAGCGCTTCAATATATATACAAATATGCAAAGAGTTCTTTAAGCGTGCAGAAAGAAAAATGCCCTCCTGTTTATTGGGGAGGGCATGACAGCCTAATCAAATAGTACTCTATGGACATATTTTATTTATTCGACTATTGCACCAAAAATTATTCCTGAAACCGTTGCCATTAGCACAACAAGACATACAAACACAACGGTCTTTTGTGTTCCAATGGCACGTCTGATAACCAGCATGTTCGGCAGACTCAGCGCAGGTCCCGCAAGCAATAGGGCAAGCGCAGGTCCTTTCCCCATGCCTGAACCGATCAATCCTTGAAGAATAGGGACTTCTGTGAGGGTGGCAAAATACATAAATGCTCCGACTACAGAAGAAAAGAAATTGGCAAACAGAGAATTACCCCCCACAAGAGTGGCAATATACTGCGACGGGATAATCCCTTCATACCCGACTCTTCCAAGTAAAAACCCGGCTGCGAGGACGCCGCCCAGAAGGAGGGGGAGAATCTGCAGCGCAAGTACCCACGATTGCTGCGTCCATTCTTTGAGTTCATTCTTGTTGAACCATTTTATGAGCATGCCTGATAAAGAAATAACAAAAAGGCCGGTAATCCACCATTTGTACTGATAGATGAGCCACCAGAAACTATTGCTTTCTTCAGGCGGTTTACCCCAGTTCGCAAAAACAAGGATTGCTACCATCGAAAAAAAGTAGGGAATTGTTTTGCCCAAAGAATGAACCTCTCTGGCATTGCTGAAATCAAAGTCCTCTCCCGAATGCCGTTTCCTCTCCTCCTTCAGAAAAATAAGATGCATGAGAAGGCCGATGATAATGCTGAAAACAACAGCGCCGATTGCCCGTGCCAATCCAAGTTCCAAGCCCAGTATCCGGGCGGTAAGGATAATCGCCAGCACATTGATTGCAGGCCCGGAATAAAGGAACGCAATTGCCGGACCAAGACCTGCTCCTCTTTGATATATGCCCATAAACAAAGGAAGGATCGTGCATGAGCAAACAGCAAGAATCGATCCCGACACTGAAGCCACCGAGTATGAAAGGAATTTATTTGCCCTGGCTCCGAAATATCTCATCACCGAGGCCTGGCTGACAAATACAACTATTGCACCTGCGATGAAGAAAGCCGGAATGAGGCAGAGCAGAACATGTTCCTGTGCATACCACTTTGTCAATGCAAGAGACTCATTTATTGCGTTGGTAAACCGGGCGTTCTCGATCGGGAGAAAATAGCAGATAAGAAATACTGCCAGGACAATGAGAAATTTATATCGCTCTTTCAAGCGTCCTGCCCTATAAGAGATACGACTTTTGATTTTTGATGTTTTCTTTTTAGAAAATCTGCTAACCTCCTATTGTCTTCCAGAACAGTTTTGGGGGAAATTCGCTCCATTATTGACAACAATAAAAATCTCCTGAATATATCTGATTCGTTTAGACGGTAATGAACCCATTTGCCCTGCTTCCTGTCTTTGATAAGGCCGGCGTCTTTCAGGACCGCAAGATGAAAAGATACTTTCGGCTGTATCATATCCAGGGCGGCAACGATGTCGCAAACGCAGAGTTCTCCCTGTTCAAGCAGCTTGAGAACTCTCAGCCTTGTCTCATCTGACAGTGCCTTGAAGATGATTAAAATATCCTGCATTTCAAAGCTCTTCCCTTATCAATTCCTTAACTCTTTCTACAGTCGGTAAAGGTTTTCCTTTATGCTTCAGTTTTCCGTTCAGCATAAGACCTGGAGTTGACATCGTATACTTCATAATCTGAATCATGTCTGTAACCTTGTCTATCTTTGCATCAATACCGAGCTCAATAACAGCAGTTTTAACCATCTCCTCCAGCTTATGACAATTCGGACAACCAGGTCCCAGCACCTTAATTTCCATCACGACAACCTCCTTGGTTCAATAGTCTTAGGTCATGCATAAAATCTTCTTGTTGTTAATCTGTCATTCCGGCTTGGCCGGAATCTTTCTGAAAGTCTATCAGAAGGATTCCCGATGCTCTTCACTTGCCGGAATGACGATCCTGGTAGTATCATTTAGACTATTTTGAAAGACTCAAAAATTGTTAAAAAGCCTTGACAAAGGGTTATTTAAAATAGAAATATATGTAT
Organism: Thermodesulfovibrionales bacterium; assembly: GCA_963715195.1. Taxonomy (GTDB): domain Bacteria; phylum Nitrospirota; class Thermodesulfovibrionia; order Thermodesulfovibrionales; family SM23-35; genus JALHSV01. The sequence continues at coordinate 28,113 of CAVQRT010000006.1, forward strand.
GCAAAAATAATCTAAACTTGAATTTGATTTAGCAACCATATCTAATATATAAAAATATATTTATATAAGTCAACATGAAAATCGATTGTTACTTGTCGAAAGGGTGTGCATCGGAGGATACTCTGCGGGAGAATATCAGTCAGGCTCTTGACCGGGAGTCCATGAATGCAGTAGTGAAATGTTACAGAATAACAGACAAAGAGGCAGAAGCGCTTGGACTGAAAGGCTCCCCGGCAGTCTTAATAAATGGAAGAGAGATCCAACCGTTGAATATCCAAGGATTTTCATGAAGAATGTTTATTGATGAGTCCGGGGGGCTCTTGCCAGTTCCTTCCATTGAAACTGTAAGGCTTTCTATCCGGGAAGCGGCAGTAAAGGCTTAATTCAATCTCCTAGTATATAATATCACCGAAGATGGAAGATATCATCAATATAAAAACCCCTGTATTTGAAGGGCCGTTTGATCTCCTCCTGCACCTGATCAGGGAAAACAAAATAGACATTTATGACATACCGATATCCCTGATTACCGGACAGTATCTCGCATATCTCGAAATCATGAAAGAACTGAACCTTGAGATAGCAGGTGATTTTCTCGTCATGGCTGCCACCCTGATCCAGATCAAATCCCGGATGCTTCTCCCTCCTGATGAAGAAACCTCTGCTGAGGAGCAGGAAGATCCCCGGCGTGAACTTGTTCAGCGGCTCCTTGAATACCAGAGATACAAAGGGGCCGCGGTGGACTTCAGGATGAAAGAGGAGGAGTGGCTGAAGGTGTTCAGCAGGGAACCGCTGTCTGATGAAGATGAGGGTGAACTGTATCTCTTTGACCTCGGCCTTTTTGATCTCCTCGATGCATTCAAAAAGATCCTCGACAAGGCGCCCCCTGAAATTGTGTCCATCACCAAAGAAACCATGACGGTCAAAGACCGTATGTCTACAATTATGGAGATTCTCGAGGAACACGAAGCGGTCAGATTTGAAGATCTTTTCAGGGAAGGGATAACGAGGATTTACCTGATTGTAACCTTTGTTGCGCTCCTGGAACTGATACGGCTTGGTTTAGTGAGAGCTTACCAAGAAAAGAATTTCGGAAACATCTGGGTAATCAACCCGGCCAGGCAACCGTCAGGGCTTACCAATCATTCATAGCATTTTCTCATAAATTTTATATGTTTTGTATAATCTTCCGCCGATCATCCCGATAAGCCTCTGGACAGGAATATTGTCCTCAAGTATCCAGGAGAATTCAACCCGCTGATATCCTCCCCGCTTGACTCCCTTGAACCCCTCGCGGAACAGGAGAGCGTCTATGCCCTTATTCCTGTATTCGTATTTGATGCCGAGAAGAAGCAAACGCAGGTCTTTAATTTTCCTCGACCAAGCAAAGGCTTTCATGATAGTGATTGGGTTCAGTTTTCCCTGCATCTGTTTAAGGGCAACATTGAAATCGGGCAGCATCCCCAAAAATCCTACCGGCTCCCCGTTCTTTTCTGCAATCAGGGTGAGATCAGGTACGACGACAGATTTAAGGTTGTGTCCGAGATAGGCAATCTCCTCATCGGTTAAGGGGATGAATCCCCAGTTCCTGGCCCACGCGGAATTGTATACATCCCCGAAGATAAGCATATCACGCTCAAAATGCCTTTTGTGCAATGGTCTGACGGTCACCCCCGTCTTGGCCACAAGATCAGCTACCCGGTGAATTTTCTGCGGGAGCTCGTCCGGAATATCGAGGATATAGGCATAGAGATCCCTGGCCTTGCGGAGTCCGTACTTTTCCATCAGATCAATATAGTAAGGGGGGTTGTACGGAGTCATGAGCAGCGGCGGGAATTGAAAACCTTCTGCGAGAAAACCGCACTCCTCATTGGTCGAAAAACTCATCGGGCCGCGCATGATTGCCATGCCTTCACTCTTCAGTTCCTGGGCAACTCTGTCGAGGAGGGCTGATGATATCGCATCCTCGTTGATAGATTCAAAGAAACCGAAGAATCCGGCTTTTTCACGCTGAAATTCAATGTGTCGTCTGTTGATGATCGAAACGACTCTTCCCTGCAGTTTGCCTTGCTGTTTTGCAAGAAAGTATCTGACCTGAGCATGCCGGAGAAAGGGATTTCGCCCGGAAAAGTGTTTCCGCATCTGGCGTATTAAAGGAGGAACAAAGCGGGTGTCATGCGAGTACAGTGTGAGGGGAAATCTGATAAAGTCATTGAGGTCCCTCTTCGATCTAACCTCAATGACTTCCGTCATGCAATAAGGCCTAACTTCTTACCCACCTTCTCAAATGCATGGAGCACGATATCGAGATGCTCGTCGGTGTGCGTTGCCATGTAACTGGTGCGGATAAGCGCCATGCCGGCAGGAACAGCCGGAGTCACAGCAACATTTACGAATACGCCCTCCTCATGGAGCATCATACCCATCATGAAAGCCTTTTCATCATCGCCGACAATTACCGGAATAATTGGTGTCTGACTCAGTCCGGTATTGAATCCAAGAGACCTGAAACCATTCAGCATCTTCGCGGTATTTTTCCACAACTGCGCTCTTCTCTCCGGTTCGTTCTCTATGATATCAATCGCGGCACTGACAGAGGCAACCGATGCTGGTGGCGGACTTGCACTGAATATGAGGGACCGTGCACTGTGTTTTATATAATGGATGACATCTGTCGAACCGGAGATAAAACCGCCGATTGATGCGAGTGATTTGCTGTAGGTTCCCATGATGAGGTCAACCTCGTGCTCAAGCCCGAAGTGTTCTGATGTGCCTCTTCCGCTTTTCCCCAGCACACCGATTCCGTGAGCGTCATCAACCATAAGCCGTACGCCATATTTTTTCGCTAGAATCACAATTTCAGGGATGGGAGCGATATCACCCTCCATGCTGAAAACGCCGTCAACAACAAGCAGTTTGTCCCTATCTTCATTCTCGCTGAGGACTCTCTCAAGATCCGCCATGTCATTGTGCTTATACTTGCGTATTTCTCCGAAGGAGAGCCTGCATCCGTCGATAATGCTCGCGTGGTCCATCTTGTCGATGACGACCAGATCGTCTTTTCCCACAAGAGCGGAAATGGCGCCCAGATTGACCTGAAAACCGGTGGAGAAGATGAGGGCCGCTTCTTTCCGCATGAACCGGGCAAGTTTTTCCTCGAGCTGGACATGGATATCGAGGGTACCATTCAGGAACCGGGAACCGGCGCAGCCTGTGCCGTATTTTTTGATCGCCTCGATAGCAGCCTCTTTCACTTTTGGGTGATTGGTAAGGCCAAGATAATTGTTGGAACCTATCATGATCATTCTGCGGCTGTTCATGGTAATCTCCGGATCCTGTGCACTTTCGATTACCCTGAAATAGGGATACAGGCCGCTGGAAATAAGCATCTTTGCTTTATCGAATTTGAGACACTTGCTGAAGATGTCTGCTGATTTTTTTACAGCCATCTGTGTATCCTGTACCAGTCTGCTGTCCATCGAATCCCTTCTTTCATTCCAACCCTCGGTGAAAATCCCAGTTCTTGCCGTGCTTTGCCGGCATCACATATCCAGTGTGAATGCCTGAAGTCCTGCACCCTGTCCCTGTTGATAATTCCCTGTTTATTAAACTTTTCGCTTATTGCGGCAAAAAACGGCATAGTGAACTTTGGAACTTTCACAGGCCTCGCTTTCACCTGCAAAACGGAGGAGATTTGCATAGCTATTTCCTCACCGGTATACACATTACCATCACACAGAAAATAGATTTTCCCGGCGGCTTCCCTGGTCTCCGCAGATAATAGTATACCCTGAACGAGGTCCTCAACATATAGCAAAGAATAATAACATTTTCCGAGATCAAAGAAGAAACCTTTTTTGATCATCTGAAACATCACCAGCATGTCCCTGTCCCGCGGTCCGTACACGGCAGGGGGTCTCAGGATAGTTACGGGGAGAATGTTTCTGTATTTCAATACAGCGTTTTCACCCTCGAGTTTGCTCTTGCCGTAGTTTGAAACAGGGGATGGTGATATGTCCTCGCGTACAGGAATGTTGTCCCTGCCCGGACCGGCTGCGGCAAGGCTGCTGAGATAGATGAACCGTTTCACTGATGGGTTTCTCTCTGCAACTGTTTTTACGAGGTTTTCAGTGCCCCTGGCATTGACAGAGAAAAAGTCATCAGGAGAACAGGATTTTGTCAAACCGGCAAGATGAAAGACATAATCAAAATCATCGGGAACCTCGAGGAGAGATTCCCTGACCGTACAGTCGCCCTGAACGCATCTGATATTCAGGGTCTCGATCCATGACTGCTTGGCAGTATTCCTCGAGAGGCAGGTGACATTGTATCCCCGCCGGATCAGCTCTTCACATAAGTGACTTCCGATGAATCCGGTTGCGCCTGTTACAAGAGCCTTCATACCGCCGAACTCTTCCGCGTAATAAACAAAGACAGAGTTAAGTCACCATACTGTCAGCTCACCGGTCAATGGCTCATGGACTCGAGCCGGGCGATACGCTCCTCAATCGGGGGGTGCGTACTGAAGAGTTTGAGAAATCCACGGCCCGAGAATGGTTTGACAATGAACATATGGGACGTTGCAGGGTTTGCATGCATCGGTATTTGCTGGGATGCCATATGGAGCTTTCTCAGCGCACCTGAAAGGTATCGCGGGTTTCCGGCGATACCTGCGCCGACCGAATCAGCAGCATATTCCCGTGACCGTGAGATAGCCATCTGAATGATCATGGCAGCGATTGGTCCGACAATCATCATGATGAAGGCGGCAATCGGGCTTCCACCTTCATCATCATCTCCCCGGTGACCGCCGAAAATCATCGCCCACTGTGCCATCTGCGCGAGATAACTGATTGCACCGGCGATTGTTGCGGCTATGGTGCTGATGAGAATGTCCCGGTTTTTAATATGCGCGAGCTCGTGACCGATAACACCCTGCAGCTCCTCCCGGGTCAATATCCGCAGAATCCCGGTTGTGACGGCAACTGCCGCATGTTTCGGATTCCTCCCGGTGGCAAATGCATTCGGCTGTTCCTGATTCATGACATACACTTTGGGCATCGGCAGCCCGGCTTTTTGGACAAGACTTCTGACGATAGTATATAGGTCCGGGGCTTCTGCTTCTGTTACCTGTTTTGCCCTGTACATTTTGAGGACGATCTTGTCACTGAACCAGTATGAGATTAAGTTCATTGCCAAAGCAATAATGAGCGCAATCGTCATGCCCTGTTTGCCGCCCAGCGCGCCGCCTGCCCAAACAAGCACGAGGGTTAATGTGACAAGCAAAAAAAGCGTTTTTATGTTATTCATCCGGTATACCTCCTTCAGATAACCTTCATACGTATGCTATCTGAAAAAAAATGAAAGATGCAAGTGGCTATTGAGAACCGTATGAATGAAGTCCGGAAAGCAGCAAGTTGACCCCGAGATAGGTAAATATGACAGCCGTGAAACCGACAACCGCGACGATTGCTACCTTTTTCCCCCTCCACCCCCGTATCATCCTGGCATGCAGATAGAATGCATAGATTAACCAGGTGATCAATGACCAGGTCTCCTTCGGATCCCAGCTCCAGTAAACGCCCCATGCCTGGTCAGCCCAGATGGCGCCGAAGATCAGACCGCCGAGCGTGAATATCGGAAACCCCACCGCAATACTTTTGTACGTAACCTCATCGAGCATATCAGGGGTAACATTGAATTTCGTTAAGACGGTTCTCAGAAGATAGCCATATCGCCAGACGATGAGAAGACCTGCAGCACCCAGAATATAGCTCACGATCTTAACCGCAGCAGACGGATGGAGAAATGAGGTCCTGAAGAGATAGTTATGAATAAATATTTCAGGTCTTACCCTGACATGGAAGGTCAGGAAATCGAGCCCCATAGACACCAGGAGTAAAGCGAAGAGTCCAAGCGTAACTGTCCAGAAGATATACGAAGGCTCTGTCCGTTTTTCTGTTCTGAGGATCAGGTACATGATTCCGGTGCTGAAAGAGAGTGAAAAAGCGGCATATGCTATGAAACTCATGGTGACATGGGCGAGAAGCCAGTTGCTCTTCAGGGCCGGGACGAGCGGCTGAATATCTTTTGAGACACCCGACAAATCGATAAATGCCAGTGCAAGCCCTGCAATAGGAGTGACAAATGCTCCAAAGGAGCGGTTCTTGAACCTGAACTCGATGATCAGATATCCCAGGATCAGACACCAAACAAAGAAAACCAGCGACTCATACAGGTTGGTCATCGGTGCGGAACGGAGGAACCCCATGCCGCTCAAATCCGCGAACTCCTTCCATCGCAGGATGATGGCAAAGGTCTGCGAGACAAGTCCTGCAACGGTTATAGTGGTAGCCATGATGCCGATTTGGGATTTCCTGAATGCCAGGTAAGCGATATATGTCATCATGGCGGTAATATACGCCATGGTTGATAGTCCGAAAAAAAGGGAACTGTCCATCTATTTATCTCCTTCCTGCTGTTTTCCGAGGATCGAAACGATCTTGTCAACCCTGCGCTCCAAAGCAGACCTGTTCTTATTGGTCGTCGCCCCGATCATTACCCTTGTCGTATTTTTCTCCTCAACCAATGTGACCCACAGCCTCGGGTGGCTCATGAAAAATGCGATGAACAGGCCGATACTCATTGCAATGCACCCGAAGTATACAATCCACACCCCGGGATCTTTTCTGACCTGAAGGCCGGTAAATTCGACTCCCCAATAGTCAAGAAACTCAACTCTGCTGCCATTGGGAAGCTGCCATGTTTCCGGATGTCTTTTCAGCAGCCAGCCGGAAAACGTATTTTTTCCGCTTTCGGAAAATTCTATAAGAACCGCAGGATTATTCATCTGGTTCGCATACGTGACGGCATGTCCATGCTCATCGACCCTGAGCGCAGGACTGAAGTCGATAATTTTTGCGCTGATTCCGGTGCCCGGTATGTCAAACGAGTCGCCGAGCCTCGGATTGATTGTAGTGCTCTTCCCATCCTTTGAGACTGTGTTGAATATAAAGATTCCCTGGTTGAGACTGCCGGGCACGATGCCGTAACTCGACTGGTAGAAGGTGATGCCCTCGTACGTGAGGGGATCATTAACCGTGATAGACTTTCTGAGAACCTCCCTGCCGTTTTTGAAAACAGTCAGCCAACTTCTGTATTCCTTCGGCATATCCGAATTGCCGTAAAAATCAACATGGAAAGTATCACAGCGTATTTCGAACCCAAACCGGATCTCCCTGCCATTGCCCGAAAAAGCGGCCGCTGAAACCGCCCCTTCGGGGAGATTCAGGTGTGCCTTGAATCCAAAACGGATTCCGATGAGGGCGCCAATTAGAATAAAGAGAATGCTGAAATGGGTAATAAAAACACCGAGCCTGCTGTATTTGCCCTGCTGGGCAAAGAATGAGTACCCTTGCTCTTCTTTTACCTCACCGGCATGGAACCCTGCCTTTCTGAGTGCAAACACAACGGAATCCTTGGCGGAATCGGGTTTGCCTCTGATCGTGAATTCCTTTCCGACGGCGAATTTCCTGATTTTTTCCGCGGGAAGGGGGCCGATCGGTTCATGGATGAGCTTCCATATTCTCGGTAATCTGTCGATGGAACAGATGATAAGATTGACGGAAAACAGCACCAGGAAGCCGGTAAACCACCATGAATGATACATGTCCATGAACCCGAGTTTTTCAGAGATGGAAAAGAGTGTCGGCGCAAGAGATTCTCCGAATAGCCTGGTCAGGATCTGAAGATTATTTGCCGGGTCGCCTCTCTGTTCAAGAATGGTTCCGATGATGGAAGTAATTGCGATGAGGGCAAAAATGACAATGGCAAGTTTTACAGATGCCAGGAAGTCCCATATTTTGTCGGCTATTGTCTTCTTTTTTTCCTGTTCCAAGCGCAGAATCCTTTAAAGGCTTTAAAGATATTTATTTTAAAATTATTAATTAAATAAGACAAGGAGTTTTCGTCTTATTGCTACAGAAATGCTTATCGTGTTACAATGAGCGATATTTTAAGGGTATATATGCTTGATGATCATATCAAGATAGGATTAACCTTTGATGACGTTCTCCTGATGCCTTCCAAGTCGGAAGTCCTCCCGAAGGAAGTTGATGTCAGTACACATCTTACAAAGAATATCAGAATTAACATCCCGATCGTCAGTGCTGCTATGGATACTGTCAGCGAATCGGACCTCGCAATAGCGATCGCGCGTGAAGGTGGCATAGGTTTTATTCACAGGGCTATGAGTCCGGAAAGACAGAAAACCGAGGTTGATAAGGTCAAAAAATCTGAAAGCGGAATGATTGTGGATCCTATTACCATCCCTCCTGATGCCCCCATATCCGAGGCCCTGGCCTTAATGCAAAAATACAGGATATCCGGAGTACCGGTAACGCAAAAGGGAAAACTGATCGGAATCATCACAAACCGCGATCTGCGTTTTGAGACGCAGTTTTCCAAAAAAGTCTCTGCCGTGATGACGAAGGATAAACTCATTACTGCATCAGTGGGGACGGACCTTGATAAGGCACAGCGGATTCTGCATAAATACAAAATCGAAAAACTTCCAATTGTGGACAAAGACAAAGTCCTGAAAGGGCTGATTACAATTAAGGATATTGAAAAGAGGAAGAAATATCCGAATGCCTGCAAGGACACGCTTGGGAGGCTCTGTGTGGGGGCTGCCATCGGCACCGGTGCGGATGCGCTCTCCAGGGCCGAAATGCTTATCAAGGCGGGAGTTGATGTTATTGTCATAGATACCGCACATGGACACACGAATGCGGTGATCGAGACCCTGAAGGCGTTAAAGAGAAGATGTGATATCGATGTGATTGCCGGGAATATCGCAACTCCTGAAGCAGCTCTGGATCTTATCAAGGCAGGAGCAGACGGCATTAAGGTCGGTATCGGGCCTGGATCTATTTGTACTACCCGCATTGTTGCGGGCGCCGGGGTGCCTCAGATTACCGCCATCAAGAGCTGTTATGATGTCGCGAAGCGATTTTCCGTCCCGGTTATAGCAGACGGCGGTATAAAGTACTCCGGAGACATTACGAAAGCACTCGCAGTAGGCGCCTATTCGGTAATGATCGGAAGTCTTTTTGCCGGAACGGATGAATCGCCCGGAGAAATTGTTCTCCTCCAGGGACGCAGCTATAAGGTTTACCGGGGTATGGGTTCCATCGGGGCAATGGAGCAGGGGGCGAAGGACAGGTATTTCCAGGCAGGAGTAACGTCATCGAAGCTGGTGCCCGAAGGAGTTGAAGGCAGAGTTCCCTATAAGGGTCCGCTGTCCCATAGCATTCATCAATTGATTGGAGGGTTATGCTCGGGAATGGGCTACTGCGGATGCAGAGACCTCGATACCCTCAGGAAGAAGGCTCGCCTGATCAGAATTACCAGTGCCGGCCTGAGAGAAAGCCATGTGCATGATGTAATCATTACAAAGGAAGCTCCAAATTACCGGCCCGAATGGTAGAACAGTAGGTAGTAGGTAGTATACGGCAAAAAGCAGACATCACAAAGCCACTCAAGGACAGCTACAAAAATAATGTACGAAAACAGAATCTTAGTTCTCGATTTCGGCTCTCAATATACGCAACTCATCGCACGGCGTGTCAGAGAAAACAAGGTCTATTCAGAGATATACCCGTATAACGCTCCTGTCGAGCGGATTGTGAATTTCCGTCCCAGGGGAATTATTCTTTCCGGGGGGCCATCAAGCATCTATGACCAGGGTGCTCCAATTCCTGACCTTAAGGTTTTTGAGCTTTCTATCCCTGTTTTGAGCATTTGTTACGGCATGCAGCTCATGGCTCACTGCCTTGGCGGAAAGGTTGCCAAGGCTCAGAAAAGGGAGTATGGCCAGGCAGAGCTCGTCATCGACCACAGGGCAGACATTTTCGATGGTATCCCTAAAAAAACCATTGTCTGGATGAGTCATGGCGACCGGATTGAACGAAGCCCTGTCCTTTTTCAACCAATTGCACATACCGTCAACTCCCCGATTGCCGCAATGGCGAACCGCCAGAGAAAATTGTACGCCCTGCAATTTCATCCCGAGGTTGTACATACCCCGCAGGGAAAGAAGATCATCAGAAATTTCGTGCTGAAGATTTGCGGCTGCAAGCCTGCCTGGACGATGGAGTCATTTATTGGGACGACGACGGATGAAATACGGCGGATGGTGGGAAAGAAAGAAGTCGTCTGCGGGGTCAGCGGGGGTGTGGATTCCACCGTTACTGCTGTGCTGGTGCATAAGGCGATAGGCAGGCAGCTTACCTGTATTTTTGTCGACAACGGCGTTCTCAGGGCGGGAGAGGCGACAAAAGTGGAAGAGACACTGAGAAGGAACTTCCATATGAACATTGACTGCGTGGATGCCTCAGAAAGATTCCTGAAAAAACTGAAGCATGTAACTGACCCCGAGAAGAAGAGAAAGATCATCGGAAACGAGTTCATTCGGGTGTTTGAAGAGGAGGCGAAAAAAATCAAAGGTGTCGAATTTCTCGCCCAGGGTACCCTGTACCCTGATGTCATCGAGAGCGTATCATTCAAAGGTCCGTCAGCAACCATAAAAAGCCATCATAACGTTGGCGGTCTCCTGAAGCGGATGAAACTGAAGCTCATCGAACCCCTGAGGGAACTGTTCAAAGATGAGGTTCGCGTGCTTGGAAAAGACCTGCTTATCCCTGATGAAATCATCAACCGTCACCCTTTCCCCGGTCCCGGTCTTGCAATCCGGATTATCGGTGCAGTGACGAAGGAACGATGCGATGTCCTGAGAAAGGCCGATAGGATTGTTCTTGAGGAAATAAAAGGCGCAGGCCTTTATCCGAAATTGTGGCAGGCCTTCGGGGTGCTCCTTCCTGTAAAGAGTGTCGGGGTCATGGGTGATGAGAGGACGTATGAGAATGTCATTGCAGTAAGAGCCGTAAACAGCCTTGACGGCATGACTGCCGACTGGGCACGAATCCCCTTCGAGGTGATGGGGGGGATTTCGAACCGGATCATCAATGAGGTGAGAGGCGTGAACAGAGTGGTTTATGATATCAGCTCAAAGCCGCCGAGCACAATCGAATGGGAATAATAACAATAGGTAGTAGGCTGTGGATAGGAGGCAGGATCCTGAATAATATCTGTAGAATCTAAGACTTTGAAAATGGACATAAAGTCATATCTTGAAGAAAAACGCGGATTCATTAATGTGTATCTGAAAGCGTATTTTGCATCAACCATGTTACCTGACGCGCTTTATAAGTCGATAACATATTCCCTCTTTGCCGGAGGCAAGAGGATACGGCCGATTCTTGCTCTCGCCTCTTATGAAGCATGCGACGGACATGCACAGGACATCCTGCCGCAGGCTGCGGCCCTTGAACTTATTCATACCTATTCCCTTATCCATGACGACCTCCCTTCAATGGATGACGATGACCTGCGGCGTGGCCAGCCGACAAACCACAAGGTCTTTGGTGAGGCAATCGCCATTCTTTCAGGTGATGCACTCCTGACGGAGGCCTTTTTTATGATGTCGAATATGCAGTCTCACGATGCACGATCCACAATGCACGATACCGGTGAGGAATATCATAATCATCGTGAACATTCACCAAAATATTCCTCTCCTATAACCTGTCGCCTTTTATTAAGAGCTCTGAGTGAAGTTGCTTTTGCATCAGGTATTCGCGGCATGGTTGGGGGGCAGGCGCAGGATATCCTCGCAGAAAATTCTGAACCGGACAAGGAAACCCTCGATTTTATCCATCTGCACAAAACGGCGGCACTTATTGCTGCTTCTGTGCGTATCGGACCGATTCTCGCTGACAGCGGCACGGGGAGGCTTAACGCATTGACACGATACGGCGAAAGCATCGGGCTGGCCTTTCAGATCGTTGATGACCTGCTGGATGTCGAGGGTACAACGCGGGAACTCGGGAAACCTGTCGGCTCAGACCGTAAAAAAAGAAAATTGACTTACCCGTCTCTTTACGGTATAGATGTCGCCAGGAAGAAGGCAGAAGATTGTCTGACGGAGGCACTGCATGCACTGAAGGAATTTTCATCGTCAGCGGATCCCCTGAGAGAGATTGCACATTATCTTGTCCTGAGGAGGCACTAATGCATCTGGAGCAGATCACATCGCCGGAAGATATCAAGAGACTTTCCGTAAGGGAATTGAGACGACTTGCGCGGGAGATAAAGAATACGATCATAGAGCGTGTCTCCCTGAACGGCGGTCATCTGGCTTCAAACCTTGGTGTGATAGAACTGACCCTGGCACTTCATTATGTCTTTGATTCCCCTGACGATAAAATCATCTGGGATGTAGGACATCAGGCATATCCCCATAAGCTCTTGACCGGCCGGTACAGCCGTTTTTCGAGCATCAGGAAATATCGTGGCCTTTCCGGTTTTCCCAAGAGAAACGAAAGCGAACATGATCCGTTTGGAACCGGGCACAGTTCAACGTCGATATCTGCAGCACTGGGAATTCTTGAAGGCAGGGATAAGAACAATGAACAGTTCAAGGTCATCGCCGTCATCGGCGACGGAGCAATGACAGGTGGCCTTGCTTTTGAGGGATTGAACAACGCAGGCCATGTCGGGAAGGATCTGATCGTAATTCTCAATGACAACGAAATGTCCATCTCGAAGAATGTCGGAGCGCTCCCTGCATATCTTAACAGGATGCTTACGGGTGATTTGTATCAGAAGATCAAGAAAGAGACGAAGTCGCGTCTTGAGAGTATTCCCAAGGTGGGTGGGAGAGCGGCGAAGTTGGCACAGAAGACGGAAGAAATGTTCAAGAGACTGTTTCTTCCCGGAATCATCTTTGAAGAACTGGGGTTTACCTATGTCGGTCCCGTTGACGGACATGATGTCGAACTGTTGATCAGAACATTGAAGCGCGTTCAAAATGAATCGACACCGACGCTTGTGCACGTTATAACGAAAAAGGGCCGTGGGTACGAATTTTCCGAGAAATACCCTTCCCTCTACCACGGGGTTGGGCCGTTCAAACTCGAAACAGGGTCGCCGGTTCGAGCAAACCGCCTCACCTACAGTGAAATATTCGGGAATATCCTCACGGAGTTGGCAGAGCGTGATCCGAAAATTATTGCGATTACCGCGGCCATGAAAGAAGGCACAGGTCTTGAACTATTTGCGAAAAGACATCCCGACCGGTTCTACGATGTCGGAATAGCCGAGCAGCATGCGGTCACTTTTGCCGCTGGTCTTGCAACGCAGGGGCAGAAACCTTTTGTTGCGATATATTCGACATTTCTCCAGAGAGCGTACGATCAGATTATTCATGACGTCTGTCTTCAGAATCTTCCGGTTATTTTCGCAATTGACAGGAGCGGGATTGTCGGGGAAGACGGGCCGACTCACCACGGCACATTCGATATCTCCTATCTGCGGCATATCCCGAACATTACCGTTATGGAACCGAAGAACGAAACCGAACTTGCAGCGATGATGGAACTGGCAGTCTCCTGTAAAGGCCCTGTTGCCATCCGTTACCCAAGGGGCACTGCAGAGTCTCTTCCTCAACATGCTCCGGCTCAGTGCCCGTTCAGGATCGGGGAAGCAGAGATTCTGAAGGAAGGAAAGGATGTTGCTCTCATTGCATTGGGGAGGACAGTATACGCAGCCCGGCGTGTTTCGGAGAAACTCGAAAAAGACGGTATTTCCGCAATGGTCATCAATGCACGTTTTGTAAAGCCTCTCGACCATACCCTGCTTTCTTCTGTTGTTTCCCTGGTTCCCCGGATAGTCACGATAGAAGAAAATGCCCTTCAGGGCGGATTCGGAAGCGCAATTCTCGAATTCCTGAATGAAATAGAAGCATCCCACATTCGGGTCAGACGTGTCGGCATACCGGATGTGTTTGTTGAGCAGGGTAATCAAAACGAATTGCGACGGCAATACGGACTAGATGATGAAGGGATCTACCTTGCAGTCCATTCTTTCCTGACGGAACCGACCTATACCTATTGAAAGAACGTCTGGATAAGATTCTTGTCTCAAGAGGCCTTGTGAAGAGCAGGGAGCTTGCGAGATCCCTTATTATAGAGGGCAGAATCTTTGTTGACGGCAGGAAGATTACCAAGGCGGGGACGCCGGTCAGCGATGTTTCTGAAATACTTCTGAGAGAAACTGGGGTGCCCTTTGTGAGCAGGGGAGGGTTGAAGCTCGATGCCGCGTTAGACTTTTTTGCCGTTGACGCGACGGACAAAGTTTTTATTGATGTCGGTTCCTCATCTGGTGGTTTTACTGACTGTCTTCTCAAAAGGGGTGCTCGAAAAATCTATTGCATTGACGTCGGATACGGACAGCTCGCCTGGACATTGCGGCAGGATTCAAGAGTGGTACCGCTCGAGCGGACAAACATCAGGAATCTCGATGGTATGGTGCAGCAGAAAGATCCCAAAATAGAACGTGAAGTATTTGATGACCTGAAAATGAAAAGAGTGGACATGGCCGTCATCGATGTATCTTTTATTTCTCTTATACTAGTTGTTCCGGAAACGCTGAAATTCCTGAAAGAAACGGGTGAAGTGCTCGCCCTCGTGAAACCCCAGTTCGAGGTAGGCAAAGGAGAGGTAGGCAAAGGGGGAATCATAAGGGATGAAGACAAAAGATGGTCCGCGGTTAGAAGAGTTCGGGGTGAACTTGAAGCTGTCGGATTGCGAGCCGCAGGTGTTTTTGAGTCTCCCGTCCCGGGGCAGAAAGGCAATATCGAATATTTTCTGTATATGAAAAGGTAGGTGTACGATGGAAAAAAGACTGTTATTGGATATCGATTATTCGAAAGCATCCCCGGTTCTGATAGAATTAATCCTTGAAGAAGCTTCAGAGCCTGCTCTTTTCGAAGAGATAGCGCAGGCGAATATGCAGAGACCAGAGATTCTTCATATTCTCATGCACCATCCGGGCACTCCACATGAAGTGAGAGAGCCCATAGCCGGCATCCTCCGCCTTCCGGTTAAACCGAAAACCGAAATCGCAGAAGTCCGGAAAACACCTGAGGAGAGGTCGCAAACGATACTGCAGAGAATTCAGAGACTCAGCGTCTCCGAGAGAATTCAACTTGCTTTCAAGGGGGGAAAGGAGATCAGAACAATCCTTCTGCGTGATCCGAACAAGGAAGTCTCACTGACTGTCCTGGATAATCCGAAACTGACGGACACGGAGGTCGAATTGGTCGCAAAGTCACGCTCGATACCGGATGAAGCGCTGCGAAAGATAGCAAAAAAGAAGGAATGGATGAAAAATTATCATATCATCATGGCGCTGGTGACGAATCCGAAAACACCCGCGGGAATTTCCATTCCCCTTGTCTCTGATATTAAGACGAAAGACCTTGCACTTCTCGGAAAGAACAAGAATGTTTCTGAGGGGGTACGATCAATTGCCAAAAAAATATTCAGGGCCCGTCAGGCTCATTAAAACAGGAAAATCTGTTGAAAATTCGGAACAAATACCGTTAAATAAAAAACTTGTAATTATCCATTGAGAGATTCCGATAGAAAGTGAAACAGAAGTCCATACATTTAAATATACTCTAATGAATTTGTCATTCCCGCTTGTCGGGAATCCTTCCGAAAAGCAAGAAAGATTCTGGTCAAGCCGGAATGACAGACTCAGTGACTGAAAATAACTTGATAAAGCATATTTTATGCTGAGGACATTCAAAGTAGACAAGGCTCATGCAGGGATTGTCCCTGAATCAACCCTTTTCAAGACGTTGAGGTATCTCGACAGAGAGCGGGTGGAAACCCCTTTTCTCCTCATAGACAAGGATAAGGTGCGGGAGAAGACGTCCCTGATCGGACGCCGTATAAAGAATTCCCGGATATTCTATGCAGTAAAGGCGAATCCGGATATCGCCATACTCAGGTACCTCAATACGCTGAAGATGAATTTTGAAATTGCATCGGAAGGTGAACTGGAAATTGTATCTTCAATCGGAGTAAAACCTTCGCGGATCATATCGAGCAACCCCGTGAAGTCGTTGAAATTTTTGCGGATGGCAGCGATAAAAGGCATCTGTTTCTTTTCTTTCGATTCTGAAGAAGAGGTCAACAAGCTTGCAGAATTCATTCCGCATGCAAACGTATACATCCGGCTCTCTGTTCCCAACGAAGGAAGCGAATGGCCGCTCAGCAAGAAATTCGGTGTTGAACTTGATGAGGCTCTGGACCTTCTCTCGTATGCAAAAGACAAAGCGCTCAACCCGGTCGGTATTACCTTTCATGTCGGCTCCCAGTGCACCAATATCTACAGCTGGAATATTGCACTGGATAAGGCGAAGGTGCTGTGGGACCTTGCAGAAAGGAAGGGTATCCCCTTGCAGATTCTGAATATCGGGGGAGGGTACCCGATACGCTATACCAAGCAGGTTATCGGGATCGAAGCAATAGAAAAAAATGTCAATAGTCTTATCTTCGAACGGTTTCCGGGGGATATACACGTTCACATTGAACCGGGAAGAGCGGTTGTTGGTGATGCGGGGATACTAGTTACCACGGTTATCGGCAAGGCACGGAGAGGGGATGAAAACTGGGTTTATCTCGATGCGGGTGTTTTCAACGGACTGATGGAAAGCGTGGGCGGTATTAAGTACAGTTACCTTGTCGAGGGCAGTGAACAGGCAAGAGCACGGAAGGATTGGACGATAGCCGGACCCAGCTGCGACAGTTTCGATGTCATCGACAAGAATGTTAAACTACCGGAGCCAACGATCGGCAGCCTCATGCTTATCCTGTCGAGTGGTGCTTATACCGTTTCCTATGCTTCAGAATTCAATGGATTTTCGATACCGAAAACAATTCTTGTATAGAGAGGTGGACAATGATTAAATTTACTGAAAGGGCTCCGTATGCGCCGGTGGAATACCAGTATGACGTTGAAGAGATTCTCTACAAGGGTAAGAGCGCTTATCAGGAGATTATGGTTATCAGAAATCCCTATTACGGGAAGATGCTGATACTGGACGACGTTGTCCAGATGACAGAACGGGATGAATTTTTCTACCATGAGATGTTAACTCATGTTGTCTTGCATGCCCATCCGGGCCCGAAGAAAGTTATAGTTATCGGGGGGGGGGACGGAGGTGTTGTGAGAGAGGTTCTGAAACACAAAACCATCGAAAAAGTCTTCTTTGTGGAAATCGATGAGGAAGTGATCAATATCTCAAGGAAATTTTTTCCGAATGTGTCTTCTGGTGTCGACGATCCCCGTGTCGAAATCAAGATTATGGATGGCGCGGATTTTGTGGCCAGAAGGAAGGCTTCCGACATAGATGCCGTTATCATCGATTCTACAGATATTATCGGTTTTGCACGGAGTCTTTTTACCCCCGCATTTTTTACAGCAGTCAGGAATTGCCTTTCAGATCAGGGTATGTTTGTGACCCATACCGAGTCACTTCACTTTCACAAGGATATGGTTATTGAAATTCAGGAAGCACTGAAAAAAATTTTCCCGCTTGTTGATCTCTATACTGCTGCCATTGCTACCTATCCAGGCAACTGGTGGGCGTTCGCAATTGCGTCCAAAGGAGTGTCCCCTCGTGAGGTGAGGAACAAAAGAAAAATAAAAGCAAGATATTACAGCACTGAAGTCCATCAGCAATCATTCATGCCCCGGGAATTGTATGAAAAGCTTATGAAAAGGAAACTGGAATGGTAATGAATTATGAAGCGTAATCAGGCGACCGAAGCCTGGTTTATCGATGAGAATAGCCCGTATCACTGGATTTACCATCGCATAAAGAAGCATGTTGTTTCTGTCAGAACACCATTTCAGCATGTCGATATTCTTGATACCTATGAATACGGACGTATGGTGGTTCTCGACGGGCAGATCCAGTCTGCTGAGTCGGACGAGTTCATCTACCATGAGATCCTTGTCCATCCGGCCATGATAACGCATCCGAAACCTGTTCATATCCTGATCCTCGGGGCTGGTGAAGGTGCAACGCTCCGGGAGGTTCTCAGGCATCCAACTGTAGGGAGAGTTGTTATGATCGACATCGACAGGGACTTTGTGAGACTCTGTAAAAGATATTTAAAAAAATGGCATAGGGGGTCGTTTACAAACCAGAAAGTCGAACTGGTCTATGATGATGCTATTGCCTATCTCCAGAAGACCACAGACAAATTTGATGTGATCATCGCTGATATCAGCGACCCTGCTGATAATGGTCCCGCTCATTCGATCTATACGGAAAAATTCTATGCCCTGATCAAAAAAGCGTTGATGTCCGACGGGATCTTCGTCACACACACGACTACTGTTTATTATGTTCCGCATAAAAATTATTCCTCCGGGATTATGAAAAAACTCCTGAGAATATTTCCGAATGTCGATCCATATTACGAATATATTCCGAGTTTCGGGACCTTATGGTCCTACGCAACCGGTTCTTCTAAGTACAGTCCGAAGGCGATATCCGCAAAACTCATTAAACAGAGAATGAGAATGAGGGGAATCAAAAACCTTTCCTATTACACCCCCGAAATGCATAAAAGATTATTCATAATGCCACCCTGCCTGAAAAAGAATCTCCCATTCGATTAAGACGATATATGATATAATGAAGATTATTGGTCAGCAGGAGGTCTCGCGGAGATGCCGATTTATGAATATGTATGTGATGACTGTGGTAAGCAGCGTGAAGTGATACAAAAAATTACTGATCAGCCGTTAAGGACCTGCCCCGATTGCGGGGGGAAGGTACATAAGCTTATATCACAAACGTCTTTTGTTTTAAAAGGAAATGGCTGGTATGTGACCGATTATGCCTCACCGGAAAGGAAAAAGGCGCAGGAGGCTGATGCGCCTGTTTGTTCAAAGAAACAGGAGAAAACAGATATAAGGACAGAGGGGAAGGCGGAGACAAAGGCAGAATCCCACGCAGGGACGGTATCCAAGAGCTAGTGGTCAATCCGCACGTTCATGTCCCCTTTGACAGGGTGGGGCAGTATCTCGGGTTTATTAACGACAAAAGAGTCAATCTTGAGCTTTATTTCCCGTCGACGGTCATTGATTCCGTCAGGAGTACTGACCTCATTCATTTCAAAAAGACTCTGAACTATACACCTGCTCTGAGCATTCATGCACCTTTTATGGATCTGTCCCCGGGTGCCGTTGATCCCAAGATCCGAGCAGTTACCATTGAGCGGTTCCTTCAGATTTTCGATATTGCTGAAATTCTTGAGCCGAAATCGATTGTGTTTCACTCAGGATATGAGAAATGGAAATATGCCTTGGATGTGAACCTCTGGCTGGAAAAAAGTCTGAAGACATGGCCGGTCCTTATAAGAAAAGCCGTTGACAGGAATATCAAAATTGTTATCGAGAATGTCTTTGAAGATGAACCGGGCAATTTACGCCTGCTGATGGAGAACATAGGGTCCGATCATTTCGGACTGTGCTTCGATACCGGACATTGCAACCTTTTCTCAACCGTTCCACTCGATGAGTGGATGGAACAACTGAAGCCCTACATTCTTGAATTGCATCTCCACGACAATAGCAGGGCAGCCGACGACCACATGGCTGTAGGAGATGGAACGTTTGATTTTAATCTGCTCTTTTCATCATTGAAAGGCCGCGACATGATCTATACTATTGAAGGGCATACCCCTGAAGATGTCACGAAAAGCATGCAGAAACTGAATGAGTATCTATAGTGTCCCCGCCTGATTTCTCATGGAAAAGCCTTGCATCTGTGGATACCCTCTCCCTTTGTATTGCACCATCACCTTATGGGTTTCACCGAGAGTGCCGGGAAAAATCAATCTCTTGATGCGGGCAACCTCGAAGAGATAGTCCGCAGAGTTCTTTAGAAGATTTTGAATCTCCCGGTCGATTCCGAGTGATATCAGATACGTTCCCTGGCGGCAGAATCCGATGGTCTGAAATCCCACACACTCGCCCCATTTCTTGACCGATGAGAAATTGACATGAGCGGTTATGTCCTGATGACCGATATTTATATAGGGATTTTCATGGACCTGATGTTGAAAGTAACAGAGCAGGGTGCCCCTGTTGCGATCCTCACTGTAATATTCAAGTGCAGGGTAGCCATAATCAACGGTAAGAATGAACCCCTCCGACAGGACATCAGCGGCTGAGCGTAACCATTCCTTAATTCCGAGATTAATTTCAGTTTTGTATCCCTTCGGGAGTTGTATCGCGAATTCTTGCAAGTAATCAATCAGGGAATCTGTGTGGGGATTGCGGTTCACTTCCTGAAAAGGAGGCGTTGATTGCCCACCTTGTCTGTTCAGATCAAGGTAAATTTCCCTGAGTTCCTCTTCCATCTCTATCAGGTGAACCGGGAAAGCATCGAGGAGTTCATTCGAGAGGATGCACCCCTTTCTCCTTCCCGCCTGCTCCAGGGAAGAAATCCATCTGACCTTGCCCGCATATTTATTGAGGACACTCCTCTGCTTCAGGATTACTGAGGGATTTGTCTCCACAATCAGATAGGTGAATGAGGAAAAAAAGTCACGGTTCTGAAGATAATGCAGGATATCCAGGCACATGAGTCCAGCCCCGGCGCCGGGCTCGATCGCAGAAAAGTCTGAAGGTCTTCCTAGGAGTTCCCACATCTCTTCGATTTGTCTGGCAATCATTGCGCCGAATACAGGATGAACATGCTGGCTTGTGTAAAAATCGCCAGCCTTGCCGATCTCGATATGTTCCGACGCATAATATCCGAGTCCGGGTTCATAAAGTGCCATATGCATGAACGTTTCAAAGGAAATCGGCCCTTCCGTTTTGATCTTGTCGATAATCTTTTTTTCAAGCAGATTCATCGTCGCTATACATTTTCTCTGAAACAGCAGGTGTATATCAAGATGCCGGCTGGTTTGGGCATTTCGCCATAGTATTTACAAAGATTACAAGACGAAGAGTTTGTTGTGAATGACGTGTTTTAAAGTACTTTTGACGGTTCTTTATGACTGGTTGAGAGTTTCAAAGACGGGAGCTTCAGTTTGACGACCTTGCCTTTTTCTCCGAGAGGCCCGATATCTTGTCCGTTAAATATTATTTTCGTTCCGCCTGCATTACCAATTCTGAGAGAAAAACCACTTTTAGCCGTCCATTTTACACGAGCACCCGGTTTCAGTAACCTTTCCCTTGATTCCCTGTCATCGATGGTGACGGAAATCCAGGTTTCTTCGTTAGCGATAAGTTCAAGAGTATGGGAGGATGACTGTTGAATGACCGGATACGCTTTCTCATTTTTGTGAGGGTCTTCTACCTGGTTTCTCTGTTCTTGCTCAGTTCCTTGAACGGTATCATTCGGAATCACTCTTTCATCTGATTCTGCTGTTGCTTCTTTCGTGACTTCCTGAAGAACGGCAACAGGTTCATCTATCTGATTCTGTGAGGTTGTAACGGTGGCGTTGTTATTTTCATGATCCTTCCTCAGTGTCTGTAGTCTTGCGAGGATTTCCTTCAACTCGCCATCAAATCTGCTTGCGTCTGCTTCCAATGCCCTCATTTTTATCTTTTCTTCTTCCAGCAGAAATCTGAGATTATCCCTCTCTTCGGTAATCTGTGTCAGAATTTTATCTGTCCGTGCTTTTTCATTCCTGAGCGCCTGAATTTCCGAGTCAATCTTTTCAATTGCGGTCTTTGTTTCTTTTCCTGCATCAGGAGTGTTTATCGTCTCCAATTCTCTCTCTGCATACATGATAAACGGGCTGTCAGGGATTTCCTGCTTGAGTTTCGAAAAAATCTGTTTTGCCTCTTCATAACGCCGAAGCGACACGAATGACCTCCCGAGCCAGAACAGAGCAGCGTCTTTGGCAGAGCTGTCCGGGAACTCATTCAAGAAAACATGAAAGCTTTCCACGGCTTTTTCAGGCTCGTAGGAGAGGTAATATCCATATCCCTGATCAAAAAGGGCTAACTCCTCCTGAGACGCATACGTATGAATCGCTGCAAGAAAGACTGCGAAAATGATTACTATTGCGGCAGTTCCGGATTTCTTAAGAAAATGTGTTCCCATGATCTATTAACGGAAAATATCGTCCGGTAAGCAATCCTACCCGGGTAGGGCATAATGATTTGATGCAAATTCTGATATGATAAAACAATAAAAAGGAGGACAGACCATGGATGTGAACACATTCTGTGGAGTGATGCAAACAGAAATCAATTCGTTAAAAGCGCGGGTCTATGACATTATGCGGTCAGTTGAAAAGACGAAGGGTAAGAAGAAAAGAGCAGATGCTGCTCAACTGACAGAATTGCACGCCCTTATCGAACACCTCTCCGAGATGAATGAGAAACTTGCAAGGGCATGCCCGCTCGACTGGAGCAAAGAAAAGAAAGTAATAGAGGAGAAAAAGGCGGAATTGGCAGAAAAAATTGATATCTGGGATTCTGAACACCTGGCAGGATTGGTAGATAATTAGCCCGGACGATCAGTAATCTGTCCATCTTTTATGCAGAGCACTTCGTCGCCAAGCCGTTTGGCCTGCGCCAAATCATGGGTTGTCATGACAATGGCCCTGCTGTCCTTGCGGATTTTACGGATGATATCTTCAATGATCTCTGTATTTTTTACATCGACAGAGGCTGTCGGCTCGTCGAGAAAGATTATCTCCGGTTCAACGACAAGTGCTCTCGCAATGCCAAGTCGCTGCGATTCGCCACTCGAAAGCGTCAGTGCATTCTGATTTTTTTTCTGCAGCAGACCGACAAAATCGAGAGCATGCTCTGCTCTTGATGCACTATCGATCTTCAGGTTTCTTATCTTCAGTCCATAGGCAACGTTTTTGTATACACTTGTATTGAAAACGCCGATTTTGGGCAAGAGGAGAGTAATTCTTCTCATCAATGAAATGTCCTTTATGACAGGCTTGCCCTCAGAATAAAAATTGATATCACCCGAATCAGGCGCTTCGAGAAGGGCACATATCCTGAGGAACGTCGATTTGCCGCTGCCATTCGGGCCCATAAGGACATAAATTCTACTGCTATTGAAAGTGAATGAGCAGTTTTTCAGCACGGTATCATTGCTGTAACTTTTCGAGATGTCTGAAACAACTAATTCAAGACTCATCGTATTGTCCTGACCATTCCTTTTTTCTGAATGAGGTGCAACCCGATGTTGATCAGAAGGGAGATAATCAAGAGAATGATTCCGAGGGCAAGTGCAAGCTCGAAATTCCCTTTGTCGGTCTCAAGGGCAATTGTTGTGGTCATTACCCTGGTATATCCTGCAATATTACCTCCAACGATGAGAATGGCGCCGACCTCACCCATGGCCCTGCCAAGCCCTGCTATAACTCCAGACAGTATACCGTACCTCGCTTCTTTGACGACAGCCAATGCAGCCTGGAAGGGAGTTGCACCGAGTGTTAGTGCAGCCCGTCTTATTATCGGATCAACACTGATGACAGCAGAGTGACAGAGGGAAGTTACGATAGGAAATATAAGAATTGTCTGTGCCATCATCATTGCAGAAGGAGTATAGAGCAGTGCCATAAATCCGATAGGCCCTCTTCGTGAAAGCAAAAGATACACAAAGAGTCCGACGACAACCGGAGGGAGGCCCATGAAAGTATTCGAAAGGCTTATGGCAAATCCCCTTCCTCTGAATTTCTTTAGACCAAGGATTGAGCCTGCAGGGATACCGAGGGATGAAGCGATGAGAAGAGCAATTCCAGAAACCTCCAGGGACAGTACGATAATTCTCAGCAGTTCAGGGTCGAGATGGATGATCAGAGAAAATGCCTGAACGAAACCCTCTACCATGAAATCCATGAATGCGTTTAACCAGGTCTATTTTGCATTTGGTATAAAAAGCTGATTCCCGTTTTTATCTTTGAAAGATCCGATAGCCTGCTGGCCTTCGTTCGAGATGAGCCAGTTAATAAATTCCATCGACTCTTTGTATTTAACATGTGTGTGCTTTTCAGGATTAACTGCCATTACTCCATACTGATTAAATAAGATGGGGTCGCCTTCAAGAACAATCATCATCTCCAGTTTGTCCTTGTTTTTTGTTGCAAGCCAGGTACCCCTGTCCGTCAGCGTATATGCGCGTTTTTCATCCGCTATTCTCTGTGTCTTTTCCATACCCTGTCCTGCTTCGAGATACCACTTCTGGCCTTTGGGTTCTGTGCCGGCTTTTTTCCATATCGTCAGTTCTTTTGTGTGCGTTCCCGAATTGTCACCGCGTGAAACAAAGAGATTAGCGCTTTCACTCAGTTTCCGGAATGCGCCTTCTGCAGATTTCAGACCCCTGATCTTTGCAGGATCATTATCCGGGCCGATAATAATAAAGTCATTGTACATGAGGTCATGCCTGTCGACAAAATATCCTTCCTCGACTGCCTTTAATTCCTGTTCCTTGGCATGAACCATAACCATATCTGCATCACCCCGCTTGCCCATCTCTATTGCGGCGCCTGTCCCCCGCGCAACTACCTTAACTATAATACCTGTCTTCTTTTCAAATATCGGAAGGATATAGCTGAATAACCCGGAATTTTCTGTGCTTGTCGTTGACGCGCAGATGATCTCATTCTCTGCTGCATTTACCCAGGTGTATGTTGTTGAAAGAATAAGTAGCATGAACGATAAACTCATTTTTAACATTTTCGTTCTCCTTATGAAAAATTACCTATTCTTCTTTTCCATCAATGATGGAACCGCGTCAGGATAGAATAGGTTAATCCCATGTTTCTTATATGATGCAATGAGATGTTGTCCTTCAGACGATGTTACAAAAGCGATGAAATCCATAGCCTCTCTATATTTGATTTTTGGGAATTTATCGGGATTGAGAGCAATTACACTGTAATTGTTCCTTAAAATGGGGTCACCTCTGAAAAGAGTCTTCAGATCAAGTCTGGATTCATATCTCAGAAATGTACCAAGATCGGTCAGTGTATATGCTCTCTTCTGTGTGGCCATCAATAATGTATCTGACATATTCGCCCCTGCCTCAAAGTACCAGCCTTTTCCCTTCGGATTAATTCCGGCGTCGTCCCAGATATCCAGTTCCTTGATGTTTGTTCCCGAGTCGTCTCCCCTTGAAACAAAGGATGCTCCCTTCTCAGCAATTTCCTCAAAAACCTCGATGGCAGTTTTTGATTTCCTGATCCCGGCAGGATCTTTTGGAGGGCCGACAACAACAAAATCATTATGCATGACAGCCCTTCTGTTAACTCCATAGCCTTCGGCTACAAACTTTTTTTCGCGGAAAGGATCATGAACGAAGAGCATATCTGCATCCCCCTTCTTGGCGATTCGAATTGCTTTGCCCGTGCCGACTGCAATGATTTCGATTTTTATATTGTATTTTGTAGATTTCTCATAGGCAGGGATTAAAATATCGAAAAGTCCCGAATTCTGCGTGCTTGTCGTTGATGCGATCACAAGGGTTGTTTTTTCTATTGCCATCCTATCCTCCCGATATTAGTTCTGATGTCAAAATAATTCACTCAGCTCGATTAGTTGAGCCGATAGATAATTGGTATGATGATCTGGGCTTCGACAGGAGGTTTTGGAAATGGTGAAGCATTGTTTATCGCTTTTATAGCACTCTCGTCGAGAATCTCATGCCCAGAGCTTTTGGATATCTTTACCTCTTTTGCGCACCCTGCTGAGGAAATAATAAACGAGGTGATTACCTTTCCCTCCCACCCCATCTTTTTCGCCTGGGCAGGATAGACAAGATGTTTATGAATGAGGTCTTTTATATAGGAAAAATGAGCCTTGATATATCGCGACCTCGCCGGTGATACAGAGTCAACTCCGGCACCCCCAGAGTGACCCAACGAAGACGCTTTCTGAAATCCCGCATCAGAGCCACTGCCTTGAGAGGTATACTCAGAGAACTGGGTAAGATTAACCTTTGCCTCAAAGAAGTTTTGTTGGGCTATCACAGCAGCTGGCTGTGTCTCCACCTGCTCCATTGCCGATGATTCCAGGGTCATACGTGGCTGCTGAGTTGCTTTGGGAGTGATCTCCGGAGGTGTTGCAGGCTGTGCTACCCGTTTTTTCGGCAGCCTAAAGAGAGATCGGGTGGAAGGTGCTGAGCCCCCGTCTCTAAGAACTGGTTCATTTCCCATGGTAAAGTCCACAATAAGGACATTTTGCTGTTTCACCACCGGCGCGTGCAGAGTAATGAGAGCGAGTAAAATTATGCTATGAATAAGGAGAGAAAGCTGCAAGGATTTCCACTGGCTCGTCATGTTCTTATCTTCACATGTATCTGTATCAAATCGAATCTGATA
This sequence comes from Thermodesulfovibrionales bacterium, assembly GCA_963715195.1. GTDB lineage: Bacteria > Nitrospirota > Thermodesulfovibrionia > Thermodesulfovibrionales > SM23-35 > JALHSV01. Next base: position 54,404 of record CAVQRT010000006.1, read on the forward strand.
TGCTGAGGATATCAGTAATAGTAGACCGTGTATTCTTTTAAGGTGTTATCATCAGTATAAACGGATTTTTTTATTTTTTCCCCCTTTTCGTCGTAATCATTCTTCGTGATTTGTAATATTTTCCCATGCATATCATACTTGGTCTTTGTTGTTGCTTTTCCCTGCGCGTCATATGAATACAACTCGTATGATTTTAATTGATTATCAGGAGTATATTCAGTTCTTTTCGTCTTCCTCCCGTTAGCGTCATACTCGAAGGTAAAATAACGTTTGAGCGTGCGATCCGCAGAATAGTCAGTCTTTTTCGTTCTTTTCCCTTTGGCGTTGTATTCATATGCTGTTATCGAGACCAGCTTGTCAGCGGCATCGTACTCTTGCTTTTCAAGACGTTTTCCGTCGTTATCATTGGTGTAACGGAAATAACGCAATAGTTGACCAGTTGGAGAGAAATGCTGTCTTTTTGCTTTATCGTATTGATTGTATTCATAGGTGTAGTAGGACTGCATCTCATGAGCAGCATTGTAAATCTCTTTCTTGACTTTTTCACCTTTGGTTTTCTCCGTGGACAATGTTGTGCATCCTGACACTAACATGCAGATACAAAGAAATGAAAATAACGCTTTCATATCGCCTCCTCCTCAAAGTACGACTTAGATGAGTTTTTTATCCTTATCCCTAAAGACTGACTGTTATTCCCCCATAGATAAAGCGACCTGCCTGAGGGAATCCATAACTTTGCTCGTAGTCTTCATCAAAAATGTTATCAGCTCCCAGATAAACATCAAGTTTACCATTCAGGAAGGCTTGATCGAGCTTCAGATTGACCAATGTATAATCATCCAAATTTCTCTTTCGTACAGGCGTAGTCCTCGAATAATAAACCTGGTCGGCTATATGCATCACATTCATGTACGCAGATAAACCGAAAGCAAAGGAATATTTGCTTTCGAAGCTAAATGTATGTTCAGGCCTGTACTGTAGTTCGTCCCTTTCAGTGTCCGGCGACTCATCCTTCGTATATATGTAGGTATAGCCTGTCCTTAGCAAAAGATCTTGCACGTATCGATTCTCTGCAGTCAATTCAATACCCTTAAACTTATATTCACTGAAGTTCACAAATTTATCACTTACCGTTTCGACATATTCAATATAATCCTGCATATCAATCAGGAAACCGATGAGAGTGGCCTTTGTGTTCCAGGGGAGTTTCTGTTCTATTCCGACTTCGTAATTGTTGGATTTCTCCGTTTTCAGATCAGGATTTCCCCGACTTATATCATAGAGTTGGCGAATGTCAGGAAACCGTATCTTTCGTGCAAAAGAGCCCCTTATCCGAGTATTTTCATAGATATCGTAATACACTCCTATGAGGTAACTCCCTTCATTGTCGTCCCCTTCGTCCTTTTCCAGCCAGTTGTAACCGTAACCAAAAACGAGGCCAAGATTCTTTACGGGTACAACTTCATATTCGAGGGCGGCTGAGTATACGGCGATATCTTTTTCATCGTGTGTATCTACCCGCCCGGTTTTCGTTATGTCGTACCCATCGGTCTCCCATTCTTCTCCCCGGCCCCTGAGACCGAGTGTTAAAACGCCTGCTGTCTTCAGATTATACGTTGTCTGGAGGGCAGCCCCCATGACTTGTGTTTCGTTATCATGGTGAAATGCACCATTCCCGGTTATTGAGCTGTAATTGCCGTCATCATATCGGTTCTCTTCCTCTGCTAATTGGTTGAAAAAGATCCACGATCTCAGTCCGAAAGGTCCGGGCAGATCATAGCTCAGTGAAAGGTGCCCGGAATAACCCTCAAAATTATCCATTCGCTCGTATCGTTGTTTATCTGAAAAATCATCCTGCGGGGAAATGGTGGTCGAAGGTTTGCCAAATTCTCCATTCAGGTAATTAAAAACAGCTCCGATGATAACTTTCTCACTCGGGGAAAAATTGACATTTGAGAAGAAATTATTGTTTCTTCTGTCACTATTTTCGCGAATGTCACCGTCTTCTTCAGGTGTTTCCTTAAAATCATCCGATAGGCGAAAGCCATTGCTGTCAAGCATGCTTCCGCCGATGAAGAAGTCAACCTTTTCGTGGGCCCCGGATACATTAAAGGTACCAAGATAATGATCTGCCTCTCCTGCCTCTCCTGAGACCATGCCACGAACGCCTGCCGTTCCTTTTTTCGTAATGATGTTGATAACTCCCCCAAGACCACCATCTCCGTAAAGCACCGAATGGGTCCCATATGAAACTTTTATCTTCTCGATGCTCTCCGCAGGAATCAGAGAAGGGTCAAAATTACCATCGTACGTGGAATTGATGGGAATACCATCGAGCAGAAGAATGACGTGTCTCGAACGAAAACCTCTGAGATCAACCCGGGGAACTCCGTCGGCCCCTGTTCTCATGTATAGACCTGGCAACAACTTCATTGCTTCATCTAGAGTCCGTGCACCTTTGTTTCGAATGTCTTCAGAGGTGATCTCCCTGACCGTTCCCACCGATTCAACTCCTTCCCGCTCGCCACTCACTATGATTTCGCCAAGAGTATAAGCATGCTTATCAGGCAACATCTCGGCATGAGCATTCAGATAGAATGCATGACATGTTAGCAGAACAAATAAACTGATACAACGAATACATTTACACGCAATCATGATTCCCTCCTTAAAAAACAAGAATAGTCATCTTTCATTCTTGGAGATGGCTCGCTATGATTATCCTAAAAAAAACGAGGAAAAGACGAATGCTTTGTTTTCATGGTAAGCATGAAATTATTGCATGACCCCTCTGGATGATTCGAGCGTTGACACCATCTTTGTGACCCCTTACAATAATGCCGATGGAAGACCACAGATTAAAAGCATTCTGTCTTGTTGTAGAGATGGAAAGCTTCTCCAAAGCAGCTAAAGCGAAATTCATGACCCAATCAGCGATGAGCCATCTCATTAAAAATCTGGAAGACGAACTGGGAGTGAAACTCCTCATCAGAAAAGGAAAAAAAGTCGTTCTGACGTCTGCCGGAAAGATATTTTACGGGCATGCATGCAAAATACTCGGGCAGTATGAAACGTTAGATCATGATATCAATATGCTGCTTCATCGTGTAAGAGGGCCTTTGCACATCGGGGCAACCACAACAGCAGCAGGTTATCTTCTGCCTCAGGTTCTCTACAGCTTTTCAAAAAATTATCCGGATGTGCAGATTACTGTGTCGGTATCGAATACAGAAATGATCCTGCATGAACTTCAGAATGCAAGAATTGAAATGGGCATAGTTGAGGGAAAGGTGAAGAATTCGTCGATATGCATGGCAGAGATCGCTGAAGATGAAATTGTTATTATTGCATCTGACGATAACCCCTTAACCGGCAAAAAACAGATTCAACAACAAGAGCTTTTGTCCCAACCCTTTATAATGCCGGAACCCGGTTCGGGCATCAGGGAGTGCATCGAGGAATTTTTCTCAAGTGCTGAGATTGATCCGAATGCACTCCTGACATCAATGACACTCGGAAGCACGGAGTTGATCGTGCAGATGGTTAAATCGGGGCAAGGCATCTCTTTTGTATCAAAGTGGTCTGTTTTCAACGCACTTAAGGAAGGAACAATATCAATTTTGAACGTTCGCGGCAAGCGACTATTTAGAAAATTTTATCTCGTGACGATTGGCAAGGAACCGGAAACCATGATTTCGAAAACGTTTATTGAATTTCTGAAAGAATATCGCTTCTTTAAGCCCTTTTAGATTGTATCTAGTGTTGTGTCCCTTAAAAAACTTGTCATTACGAAGTTGATTCGGAATCTCGCTGTTAGTATGAGGAAAGACCCTGAAACAAGTTAAGGGTCACAATAAATGTTTAGATATTAATGGGACACTAACGGGCAAGATCCTCCGGAAGTGAATGAACCTTCGGCATCTGACTGTCTTTGATATTTTATGCCTGCAACGCTATTTTCTGAATCTCACAAACAGATAGAATCCTATAAGAAAGGGTTCGAACCGGATAACCATGTTGTCGGTAAACCCCCAGAAAAATTCATAGATAAAGATGCGCAATTGACTGACTGTCTCAAGTTTCATCTTCATGAGAACAGTTGTCAGTTCCTTGAGTTCAAAAGTCACAATGAAGAGCAAGTGGACAATGAGCAGTAATATGACTGCTTCACCGTAAGCTCTCAACCTTTTTCGGATGAACAAGAAGAGGGAAGACATAATAGCCAGCGTCAGGGGACTATTGAATGTATAGGTATTTGTCCTGACCGGAATATCTATAAGGACATCACGGTTGATTCTGTAAGGGGTAAATGTTACCTGGACACGCTCGTCGTTCTGATCAACCGCATCAATTTCCAGGTCTTTCAGCCCGGCAATGATTTTGGATGCAGTCATCGTCATTCCGTACCCGTAATAATCCTTTACCTGTATCCAGAGAATGAGAAAAATACAATAGGACAAAATGAAGATGATAACGGTCTTCAGAATGAGATTAAGCGGCAGCTTTGGCATCGGTTTTTGTAAAAGCCAAATAGAGGAAGAATGTTCCGAGAGCGATTGCTATCATGATACCCTGTGCAACATAGATATGAATGTAATGAAAGATGCTCTCAAAGTGAACTCCGGCATAGGCCAATCCTACGATTCTTGCAATGTTGATTACCTGAATGATCAGAAACCCTGTCACGATGCCATAGACCTTTCTTTTCCACGTCGCAGGAAATGCAAGGACGGCGACTGAATATATCATGACGGCTTCGAGGCCATTGCATCCGAAACGTACGTCGAGGGAAATGGACGGGAGATGTATGATTGAGCCAGTGCATGAAGCTGTGATGTGAAGTGCGCTAAGAATCTTTGCGGTTATCAGGACCACCCCTCTGGTATACAAGCCGTTCACATCAATAATTCTCTGTAACGGCGTAAAACCGATAATGAAAAAGAAGCCAGCCATCAGTATGAGATACGTGATGATGAAGCGCCTCACGCTTACCTTCTGGATATCGTCAGGTTTGGATTGCCTGCTTTTAGTACTCTTTTTCTTCATATGCTGATTAGATAATTAGTGTCTGTTTATTAAACCATTGTTCGTCGTCCTCCGGCTTGACCGGGGGATCCATGAGTTCAAGAATAAATTGGATTCCCGCCAAGCGGGAATGACAAGTATTGAAACCACGTTCATTATGAAATAAAAGGGGCAGAGAAATATCTTCCTGCCCCCAAAACAAATTCTGAATGATTAATTAATTCCTGACACGTCTCCTTAGAAAATAGAGAGCAGCCAAGCCCTGCAGTAATAAGAGTATTATCATTCCCCATTCATTCATCGTTGGTACTGCAGCAGCACCACGAGATCTCCTCCATACGGTCGGGTCTCCAGGAAGGAGAGGTACCGGGATCATCCGTGCATGACGTATCTCCGCCCGGAATCTGAGCACAACCCTGGTTTTCTACCCTCGTCACCGAGGTGCTCATCGTAGTTCTGAATGTGATGACTACTTCATTATTTGCCTGGGTTTCATTTAGCGCTCCAGGGTCTGCGGCGACTGTTCCTTCCCATATAATTCTGTTGTTCCCGCTATCAAAGGTACAGGATGACGTTGATGAAGCGCCCCTTGGGTCACATACTAAGCTTCCACGACATAGCTCGTATTGTCGGGGATGTCATCGGTAATCATCACACCGACTGCATTAGCATTGCCGTTATTGATCCATACCATCCTCCACACCAGTTCAGGATACCCATCGGCGTTGACGGTCTTTGACTCCTAGGTGGATCAAAGAGACGAGGGTTCGCCAGCTGTAACAGTCTCGGTGTCGGTCGGAGAGGTTACCACGCCGTTGGTAGCAGAGGCAATGTTTGTTACCGAACCGGCATCCAGATCAGCCTGCGTGATGGTGTAGCTCGATGTGCAGGTGATTGATGCACCGGGGGCAAGATTCGGAGTCACAGGACAGCTTTCGTTAGTTGTCTTGTTGTCATTTACCGTAAAGGGCCCACTCAGGGTGATATTACCACTGTTGGTGACAAGATAGCTGTAACTAATCAAGGTACCCACTGTGCTGTAGGTGGTCGGTGAAGCAGACTTAACGATCGTAAGAGCCGGTGATTGAACTGCAGTAACGGTCTCGGTGTCGGTCGGAGAGGTCACTGCGCCATTGGTTGCAGAAGCAATGTTGGTTACCGAACCGGTATTCAGATCAGCTTGGGTGATAGTATAGCTCGATGTGCAGGTGATGGATGCACCGGGGGCAAGAGATGCGTTGGAGGACAGCTTTCGTTGGTTGTCTTGTTGTCACTTACCGAGAACGGACCGCTCAGGGTGACATTGCCACTATTAGTCACGATATAGCTGTAATTGATCACCGTTCCTACTGCGCTGTAGGTCGTCGGCGAGGCTGACTTGGCAATGCTAAGTGCAGGGTTCGGCTTGATAACTGTCACACTGTCCGTGTTTGATGTCACACCATCTGCAGATGCAGAAGCAGTATTTGTTACAAAACCATCTGTCACATCCTGTGCCTGCACAGTATAAGTAGCCGAACAAGAAATGCTCTCGCCAGGGTCCAGATAATTGTCCAAATCGCCTACTGTGTTTACGTCCGGGCAGGTTTCATCAGCAGATTTATCGTCTGATACTGTAAGAGGCCCGAGCAGCGGATACCCGCCATTGTTTTCAACAACATAATTGTAGGTCAATAATTCACCAACAGCATTAAATTCGGTCGGATCGGCGCTTTTATCTAATGATAGGGATTTTGTTCCATACCTTGCCGATGAAGTAGACCGGGTTTGTGGATGCGCTGTCTGGCAGTTCCGTCGAAGTATTCATAAATGGGTTCGGTGTTGGAATCGAAGTTACTGACACAGGCCCGACAATACAAGCTGGCTGATGCATCTATTGCAAGTGAAGAGGGCAGGAGAACAGCACGGGGTTGACGTCCGGATCAGTAGACGCTTATACTGCTTAGCGCTGTTTCACCGTCGTTTGAGACCGTAAATCTGTAATATATATCTCCGAGGCAGGCTTACACCAACAAATTTAAACCAGTTTGTGCCGTCAGTAGAAATTTGTTTATTTAACCCAAGGAGTGGTTGAGGATTGCTGACAACGAGAGTTGCAGTTGCTGCACTGCCGTCTCCGCCTTCCGAGGATGTAACAGCACTGAGGTTGTATTCTCCTATGAACCGACAGCTGAACCGGTTACTGTGACATTAAAGGTACACGAGGTATTTGCTGCAAGCGACCCACCTGAAAAAGAGATTGTACTTGGTGCTGTTGTTGTTAGTGACCCACCACAGGTCGCTGTTGGTCCACTATTTGCGACAGTCAGACCTGCCGGCAACGTATCTGTGAAACCGATACCACTCAGTGATATTGTTTGATTGGGATTGGTAATCGAAAACGTCAACGTTGAAGTCTGGCCGACAAGAATCGATGCCGGGGAGAAAGATTTTGCGAGGTCAGGAGGTGCGATCACCGTCAAAGAATCAGTGGCATATCCGTTCGAGCTGTTATTGTTACCGCTCTCATTAGAGGAAATAAACCCACTGACGTTCTCGTATATACCTTCGATCGCTCCTGTCACCGTTATTTGGGTAAGCAACTGGCTCCGGCAGCGAGAGATCCGTCTGTTAGTGAAATTGTTCTTGTCGCGGCGGTTGTAGTCAGTGTACCTCCACACACAGGTGAAACAGTGGAGTCCGAAATTGACAGACCTGCGGCAAGAACATCGGTGAAAGCAATGCCGGTCAAAGCCTTGTTCCCGGGTTGAGTGTTACTGATGGTAAAAGAGAGCGTTGAATCTGAACCCTTTATAATCGGATTAGGAGAGAAGGATTTAATAATAGTCGGCGGTGGAGCAGGTATCGCACATCCCGTAAATGTAATTACGTCTAATTCAAGCCTGCACCGCTATTGTCATTCTTAGCGCCCGTAGCGGCAATCCGGAAAGTCGTTGTGCCTGTTGTGCTTGTCAATCCGGTAAAATCGATGCTCTCGGTGTCCAATCAGTGACAGCCGGCGGAGTTAGCGTTCCCGCAGGCAGCGTTACAAACCCCGATCCGTTGTCATACGAAACCGTCATAGTCGTGGGGCCGTTGGCAGGATCTGGCATTCTTCAGTTGAAAATCCATCCGAACATCGGTGTATGCTCGGGTGTCAACGGCAAATTGCACATAATTGCCTGTTTTGTAACCATAAGGTCAGCCAGGAAGCAGTGTCATTTGATCCAATATTATCGATTGATGTATCTCGCGGGAAATTGTGCTGAAGCGGAGGCAGTGAAACCGGTATTATTTGTTGTAGGACTTCCTGCCCCTCCGGTTCCTGTATCCGGCGGCGTTTGTAGCTCCGACGGGTACAGTCCAAATCACTAGTGTTTGACCCGGCGCACAGGCCGGAGCTGAGGAAGCTGTGAGCGTATCGCTCCCGGTATTGCCTGTATCCACTGATGTATTAATAAAAAGATTCCCGGTTGTATTGGGATAGGTTCCCTCGGGTGCCGTTACAGTCAGCGAGATTGTGCAAATGCTATTCGGAGCCAGCGTACCATTCGAAAAAGAAACCGATGTCTCTCCTCCGGTTGGTGCAGGTGAAAATGTTCCTGCACCGCAGCTGTTATAGGAAACTCCTGGCGTGCTATCAACCGCTAAACCGGCAGGGAAGGCGTCAATAAAATTGACACCGGCAATCGTTTCAGAAGTCGGGTTGTTAAGCTTAAAGGTCATGGTTGAAGTCCCACCCGGGGAAATTGCTTTCGGGCTGAATGATTTGCCGATTGTCACCGACGATGGCCCCAGGATATTTATAATGCGAGCGCCAACCCCGTAGTCAGCGTTGTAGTGGAAACTGCTTCCCGAGAAGTCATAGAGCAGGCTATTGAGGGTTTGGCTGGTGCCTGCACCGCTGAGTATTTTGACTATGTAAGTGGTGACAACATTGCTGCCGCCCGCTTTGCCGGTAAGAGGATCGACGCCGACACACGAGCGATAGTTCGGGCTGTCGGGATCGTTCTCCCAAAGGCATGCATCGGCATACAACTTGTCATTGGGATTTGAAACATAGCCGGAGCTGTCCGCAGAGTAGGTTGTGCTCACAGAAAGAATCTGAAATATCGTATTGGGAAAATTGATAAAGGCTTCAAACTGTTCATATCCCTGGGTTGCAGTGCCACCGTAAAGTTTGATGGTATACGTATTGCCGACGATCAGTGTCATGGAACCGCCGGCCGGGACATGACACTCCATTGAGCTGTATGTCGGATACTGAGTTGCGGTTCTGAGATATCAGGTGTTCTACGTACAACTCACGCGGCTGGGGAGAGGATCCCGTTGCGCCGGACACCGAGTCGGTGGCAGTGATATGGTAGCGACGGGTGTTGTCAAAAGCAGCTGCAACTTTTGTAACTTCAACCTCAAAATACGCATCGGAACAGCTACTGGCCGCAAGAGAGCCGATGGTAATTGATGATAGTGAGCCAGCACGCAGATTAATGTAATCGTCAGCGTTGACATCACCAACAAACACGCCTTGTCCATCATCCCAAAGAAAAGCGGCAGTTACATTGTTGGCATCCGTAGTTCCTGTGTTACAAACCCGTGCACCGACCGGGAAACGATAAGGACCAGTTGCCGGGCTGTTGCTGTCAAGTCCTATGATATTCCAGGTGATTGGCCTGATTTCAAGGACCGGATCAGCAATAGCCGAAGATGTTAAGGTAGATAGAAAGACCAGGACCAGAAGACGGATTGTGATGAAATCTCTTACAGCAGAAAGCCTTGTTGCATCTCTGAAGAATCTTTCTGCGATATTTCACTGTCTAAACTCATTAGTTTCCTCCTTAAGATGCCTGTTTCTTCTCAGAACTATGTATATGATATTTGAATGGATATTATACATAAGAATGTTAAGTATAACAATATGCAAGTGCATTCTGGCATAAGGGAAGTGTGATTTCCGTTTCAGTATCGAGCGAAAATAGTTCTTCCCGGGAGCTGTCTTTCAACCGGTATTGACAGCTTATCTTTCAATTATTTTTTTGAATGTCGTTAGCGGATTATTGTTGAAGAGGGTAGCATGCTCTTGAGGAACTCCTTAATCTGAACAAAGCTTTATGAGCCTCTATGCTCGACGGATGCAGATTGAGCGCCGTCTCATAACTTTCTTTGGCCCTGCCGGATAATCCCATGGCACTGTATATATTGCCTGCCTCAATCATATAATCTGAATTGAACGGGTCAAGGTTGAGTGCTTTCTGAATAGCCTGTTCCGCTTCATGCAAGTTACCGAGCTTCGCGAGTGTCTGTGCGTAAAATGAATGGTATTTTCCAGATGAGCTATCATGTGATAACGCGCATTCAAAAAGGCGTTTCGCTTTTGCGAAGTTCCCGTTCCAAAATTCGAGTTTGCCACGTTCAAAATACCTGCGCGCCGATTTTTCGTTTTTTATGATTTCCTGTGCCGTTTCTGTTTCAGAAATTTCAAAAAGTCGCCTTTGAGAGTTTTGTAGAGACCTGTCGGCCGACTCTTTATTGGAATGATTGCACCTCTGCTGAAAGCGCATACCTAATGAGGACATTTGTTGCGCGCCATGTATTTGTATCATTGCCACGGAGGCATCAGACTCTAACACCGCAAGAAAAGATTCAATCACGTGCAGGTCGCCGGGGAACTGCATTCCCGTTAGATAAAAGGGGATATGATTTCCGCATAAATCCACAACACCTTCGACGAGCAAAGCCCACATAGCACAGGCTCTCATGGACAGAGTTTTGTCTCTATACCGAATCTTCACCGGGTATGTATATCCTACAGTCAACCTCCTGTTCGATTTGACCAGCATTCCGCTTTTAGAAATATTCATAAGGACCGCCTGAGTTGTTGCTGCAATCTCAGTTGTGACGGTTATCTTGCCGACAGAGAGTCTTCTGTGACGCCTCTTTTCAGGAAAGGTATTTTTTCTGGAAATGATGTTCGTATCATTATCGGTATGAGATAGTGTGGCGGTTTTCTGTTTAGCCTTATGGTCTCTTCTGAAACATTCTCCTTTACACGTGTCCGCTTTTACGAAATCTATAAAAGTTTGGTCATTTTCAACGATTTGAATTCCTAATCCGTTTTTTACCGATGAAACACCTGCCCTCGAAATTCTCTTGATAATGCCCTTCAGGAAGGCAGTCTTTTTGCCGGGTAGGAGTAGTTCAAGCTCAATAGGGCTGTCGACCGCAAATTTCCTGTTTGTATTGATAAAGAGTCCGCTCTCAGAAAGATTGCCAGACATGCCCATAAAGTGCGTATGATTTATGAAGAACTTTATCGCAAGCCTGCTTGTGATTCTCGTATGTCTTCTGCTCTCTGCGGATTTCTTCATTTTTGAGATAGTTTGCTTCAGGAATTGGTGATGATCATTGGGATCCTGTGTCAATATTATTATGTGCCTCCATGAAATAGGCAATCCTACTTGGGTAGGGGAATGATGCCTCATAAAGAATTGAACATGCACTATCTACTCTTCTTTTACCATGCCTGTAAATATAAGACTTCATTATGCACAAAATTATCTTCTGAAGCTCAAGCGGAATGTGATGAAATGGTTCTTGCATTGATTGACAATTATTGTCATTATGAAAACTTCCGGCACAACTGGCACATATTTTACTCAATAAATCAATAAGTTTTCAGAATATGCTCCTGGCATGAAAAATGCTTAAATATTAAGCTGATAATATCATAACGTTAAAGAGGTGATTATGAAAACAGTCGAAAAAGAAGTTAATAAATTCAATTTTCCACAAATCCTTCTCGACCTTCACCGGGAGAGCAAAACAGGGACGTTAACAGTCGATACGGCAGATGTTATAAAAAAGGTTTACCTCGATAGGGGGAAAGCTGTTTTTGCATCTTCCACAGATGAGGACGACAGACTCGGAGAAACACTCATCAAGCTTGGGAAGATTACAATCGAGCAGTACGAAAAATCTGTTGAGTTGCTGAAGGAGACAGGGAAGAGGCAGGGAACAATCCTTGTTGAACTTGGGTATCTTACGCCGAAGGATTTGGTGCTGGGGGTAAAAGCACAGGTCAGGGAGATCATATACAGCCTTTTTCAAGTTGAGTATGCAGAGTATGAATTCGATGAGAGACCGTTGCCTACACGCGAGGTTATAACCTTGCAGATGAGCATGGGAAACCTCATCTACGAAGGGATGAAGAAAATAAATAATGTAGTCCGGATAAAGAGAGACATGCCTGATATGGATGCGGTGCTGAAACTGAATGACGATCCTGCAAGTCTTTTTCAGGATATTGTGCTTACTCCACGTGATAAAGCGATGATTGAGATGATAGACGGCACAAAAACGATCAAGGAGATTATCGACAGTACACCGACCGCTACCTTTGAAGCCTTGAAGACGCTGTATATTTTATTTGTTTCAGGATTTGTTGAGGAACAAAGGAATGCTGAGAAAAGCGAAGAGCGGGAGATAATCCCCGATGAGATGGCAGAATCCCCCGGCAGGGCGGAAGAGGCCTTCGAAGGACGGGTCAATGAATTGTTCTCTAATTTATATAAGATGAATCCACATGAAATTCTCGGCATTGATGAAACGTCTGATGAACAGACTATTCAGAGCAATTATTACAAGCTTGTAAAGGAATTTCATCCTGACCAGCACATTTCTTCAATAGATCCGCTTATGCTGGATAAGCTCATAACCATTTCAGAGGAGATACAAAAAGCATATGTGCTCCTGAAGGAAGATGACGAAAGAAGAGATTATTTTCAGGCAATAGAAAAAAATTTACAGGATGACATTGGTAATAGTATGCAGAAGAACATTTCAGATCAGAACTCTCAAAGGTGAGTGAAGAAATACTCTTCTCACGTGACACATTCGATGAGCCGGAGATTGAGGGAAATAAAAAAGGGGAATCTTTACGCGATATTCAATCTGTTGAACCCGCTGCTTTCGAAGATTATAGGGTTGAGGAGCAGTTTGATAGGTCAGATGCAAAGAAAGACGAAGAAATACTTTCTTCACGCGACTCATCAGTTGGAGCAGACAACGAAATGGCTTGGGATGAGAATGATACCCACGAACAAACAACTGAACATACACCTGTCGACGGACACTTGGTGGAAGCACGGCCTGAAGAGACCAATAAAGAATTATATGATGAAGCACCTGATGAGACTGAACAGAATGAAGTACAGCAGAAAAGGAAGTATGCGAGATTTCAGGTTCATGACGCTGGCGTGAATGGAGAGATGCTGTTTTCAGAGGAAGTCAATCTTGTTGACATAAGCACGAGCGGCATTGCTTTAAAAGTGGACAGACAACTGAAAATAGGCAGAGAATATTTGCTCAGTCTGCATGCTGAAGATGAGTTTATTTCTATTAAAGGTGAGGTTATAAGATCTACTTTGAGCGAAACGAAGACTGACTCGGCCGGCAATATCATACCGCTGTACCTCGTTGGTATGGAATTCAAAAACGTATCTTCAAATAAAGCAGAGCAAATCGATGAATTTATCAACAACCATAAAATCGATGAGGTAAAAATCGATACCGGCTGTCTATTGAGTGGTACGCGATTACGTGCCAGGTTTCAACTAGATTCAACTGATACATATATTTTGGATTCGCAGACATCTTACAAGGTTAAGGTGCTTAGCTTGTGTGGAATGATGATTGAAAGTGAGCAGGCTATCAGTCTAAATGATTCAGTGCAAATGAAAATGTCTCTGCCAGAAGATGGAACAATAAATATTCTTGGGAGGATCGTTTCGCATAGGGAAATAGACGTTGATCCGGAGCGCTATGATATTGCAATCGAATTCATTGAGATTTCAGAGGAAGACAGGGGAAAACTCCAGACGTTTCTCGACGGGATTTCAGACCTCCAGCGGCTAAGGGTAACCTCTGATGGAAACGATGCTCAGAATGAAGAGGTAAATGAACAGCCAGAGACTGACATGGAAGAACCAGATAGTGCCCTTGCTCATGAACAATATGATAGAGATCCAGAAGCGGAAAAAGAGGCTTCCCCACAAGATACCATCAACCTCCAGTTAATAAACCTCATTGAAGAAATAAAGTTATTGCTTACCCAGATCCGAACTGAACTACCTGGGGCGGCCGTCAGCAATACCCCGTCTATGGAAACTTTCGGTGTTTCAGCAGAGACAAAAGAATGCCAATCGCCAACCTTTACTGAACCAGAGATGCTTGATGAGGACTGTTCCGATGATCTGCAGAAGGTGTGGCAGGAAGAATACGTTACAGTGCCAGAAGCCGTACAGAAATATATTTCTGAACAAGAGCAGGAGATGCCACCGGAAGAACAGATGACCGAATCGCAGCCAGATATTCCAGGAAAGAAAAAACTAAAGTTATGGTATATAGCGATCCCGGTGCTTTTCCTGATAGCTGCAATTGTATCTTTTCTGGTTCTTTATTCCCCGGAAAAGCAGAAGGTAATTTCTCAACCGGTGCAACCGGCACAAGACAAAAAGCAGATTCTTCCGCCAGCGCAACCGGCAAACGTTATAAATGAGGCTCTGCCTTCTGTCCAGAAGACTCCGGAAAGCGCGCCTGTTCCTGCTCCCGAAGTAAAAGCGGCTTCTGCGGCAGCAACATCTCCGGCTGCTCCTCACACCCTTGAATTAATTGCCTCAGATTCGACCTGGTTGTCGGCAACAATAGACGATAAGGCAGCGAAGGAGATGATTCTGAGGCCTGGAGACCGGATAAAGTGGACGGCGAAAAACAGTATTTCGCTAATAATCGGAAATGCTGCAGGACTGAAGCTGGTATTCGACGGAAAGGAATTTGGTCCTCTTGGCGAAAAGGGGAAAGTGGTAAAAGTCAAACTGCCTTCATCCGGGAATAAATAACATATTTCCCAGCAGCTATATATGCGGCAATATTCTTTGTAAGACGGGCACCCATGCTGTTCCATCCGATGCCGGTGCAACATGGGGTTGAATTAGTCGTGCCGGTAGCCTGATTTTGAGGGGAAGGACAGAACAGCTATTTACTCGAATCGAGGAGTATGGTAACCGGACCGTCATTGATCAAATGCACCTGCATGTGTGAGCCGAAATCGCCTGTAGCAACCTTCAGACCGGTCTCCTCCACCTTTTCGATGAATTTCCTATACATGTCTTTCGCCTTCAGCGGATCTTCAGCGTTACCGAAGGAAGGACGGTTGCCTCTGCGGCAATCGGCGGACAGGGTAAATTGCGATACCACAAGCATATCACCGTTGATGTCCCGAACCGACAGATTCATCTTTTGCTGATCGTCTTCGAATATTCTCAGATGAGAAACTTTTTTGACAAGATACTCAACATCTGCTTCGGTATCACCTTTTTCAACGCCCAGAAAAACGAGCATACCTTTTCCTATCTCTGAAGAAGTGCTGCCTTCTTTTGCAACTTGTGCTTTCGAAACCCGCTGTATAAGTGCTTTCATAAACAAAAAAAGTCAGAGGATTCGAGGTTTCAAGTCAAGCATTCAGTAATCGTATATTCACTTGAGTTCTCGGATCCTTGAACCCTGTTTCTTAATACCAAAGCATTGCCTCGAAATCAGGCGTCGGAACCGTCAAGGTAATATGACCCCTAAACGGACAGCGTTCTATTTCTTCTTCATTTTTTATGACACACACGGAAAAACTGATTTCTGCTTTTTCCTCTGCGTGCAGGACACTGAACGGAATCTTTATTTCGAAAATGTCATCAACGGCAACATCAGGGATGTCCTGTATCTTTAACCATTTGTTCTCGCTTCGCCTGAGCAGTTCCGCAAGGAGAGCAGGCCTGAATGATATGAAGACCCTGCTCTGAGAAGGTTTTATGATATCGATGGATAAATGAACATCGTCGGTGAACTCCCTGAACGGCACCGTGCCGTCAAGCCTGATGAAAAGGGAGTCTTTATTAAAACCATAGTAAAGGGTTGACAGGAGACTTTCCGACTTGTGCATGCTGCCCCCGGCTTTCCGGGTATCAAGGTGCGCTCCCTGGTACCATTCGTAATAGCTTGTGACAACGCCGTCGATTCTCGGATCGATAAATCCCCGTATGGCGACCGACGGCATGATGCTCCGGTCTTCTCTCAGCACGGGGCTGAAAAGGTGGGCTGGAATCTCTTTGCCGATTTCCCTGTATACTTTCATAAGATGTAATCTGAACAGTTCATCGAAGTCTGTCTGATTCTCGGTGATATGATCGTCTCCGTACCACCAGTTCCAGTCACTTCCCTCCGCGATAAAGAGTGCCTTCCATGCAGCGGAAAGATCACGGTCAGCATGCATCTCCTGAAAAAGCTCAAGTGCCTCACGGGTTTCCGCGAGATAATCCCATGCAGTGTTGTCCTCTTCATGACCGATCCAAACTGCAAAATTTGCATAAATCCATGAACCTGCATGCATTTGCTGCAACGGCGTTCCCCTGTCACGGGAATTCAGATATTCTGAAACCGTAATAGCTTCCAGCATCTCATCTTTTGATAACCCTTCGTATACATACCGCAGGAAATCATGTCCGTCATTTTTGTAGTATTCCCAGGCGTTTTCACCATCGAGGATGATCGACACAAGGTGAGGCTTGTCCTTGGGAACGGATCTCTGTATGTGAATCAGCTTTGAAATGAAGTCTTCCGCAGCTTTCCGGGGTTCCCACCGTGCGTACTCAAAACCGATGAGGTCCGAAAGGCTGTGATCTCTGAAAAGCACCGATACGCCATTGAACATGTGAGGACTATAGAGCGAAGAAGGATCGATGACGTTCCGTGAAGAATCACGCAAGGATCTTCCGAGAGAAACCGAAAGGATGTCCTCATCTGTTGCAATCCACTGGATACCCTCACGGGAAATGATCTTCAAAACTTCCTCGCTTACGGAGCCTTCGGATGGCCATATGCCCGCAGGACGGTATCCGAAGACCTTTTCGAAGTATTCGATTCCGATCCTGATCTGTTGCCGGGCATCTTCAGGATGAGAAAATCGTTTTTTCGGAAGGCGTATTTCAGGCAACGCGATCCTTGCCACATTTGTATCGCAGATGAGAGGGAGAATAGGGTGATAGAACGGTGAGACCGAAAGTTCGATACGGCTCTCCGATGCCATTTCCCGGTAGCGGGGAATAATTTTCTTCAACAGCTCAAGCTGTTTCCCGATGAGGAGCTCTTTCTCGTCCTCGGTAAAATCTTTTCCCTTTTCGACGAGCTCGCCCAGGAAAGGGTCGTTCCTTCTGTGCATCGGGTCTATCCAGCAGAGATTGAAAAGCACCTGGAGATCAAGGAAATCGCGAACACTGAAATACGATGCCATCCTTTTCAGTTCGCTTGCTATGAGATGGGAGCCGCGTTTCATGAGCAGTTCGTAATATCGCGGAAATGATTTTATCATGTTATCCCAGTGTGCGAGGAAGAAATGCTGGAGAATGAATATGCGGTCCTCGATATCCAGTTCAGAGGCCTTTTTCAGGGAAACTGCCAGAAACCGGTCTTGTGCCTGGTTCTCAACATAATCGGTTATCTGCTCGAGGAGGGAAGGAGTGAAATTGAATGTCTGTTTGATCTCGGGAAAATCCTCAAGAATTTCCACCATGTCAAGATAATCCTTTGTGCCGTGGAGCCTAACCCAGGGAAGCCGGTACAAACCGGTGAAAGGGTCTTTATAGTAGGGCTGATGCATATGCCACAGGAAGGAAATGAAGAGGGGATTATCGTTCATACTGGAAGATCAATTCATCGGGCTTTGCTAATCCATAATCCTCCCTCGCGTGTTTCTCTTTCATGAACGGGTCTTCCTTGATAGATTTCAATTGTCCTCTCAGTTTTGCGTTGTCCTGTTCTATCTCCCTGATCTGGGTCTCCAGTTGCACCTTTGTTTTCCTGAGTTCGAGGTAGCGAAGCAAACCCATATCCCCTAAGAGACCATTCATGATGATGTACAGGATTCCCAGAAGCGCAACGGTAAAAAATACCAACCGCCGTTTCCGCAGCTCGGCAGACACCTGTCTTCTTAAAAGGTTTCCGTGCACTCCCATTCACCATCATTATAAAATACTTTAGCGCCCTTGTATACTCTCCGTATGGAGCGTGCCTCCTCAACAAGGATCGGATCGATAGCCTGCTGCACAGAAGAAATCATTTTCTTATGGTATGGATTGCTTCACCGTGGACGTCTGCGGCTGCTTCCTGCAGAACCTCGGATAACGTCGGATGGGCGTGCATCATTCTCGATAGGTCTTTTGTTCTGAGGCCTGCTGATATTGCGAGGACAGCCTCATGAATGAGGTCAGAGGCATGTGGACCGATGATGTGAACGCCCAGGACCTTGTCCGATGTTTCATCAGAGATGATCTTGACCATCCCGTCGATTTCTCCGATGATGTGGGATTTTGCGAGGGTCCGGAATTGAAAATGACCAGTGCGAACTTTGATGCCTCTTTCAGCCGCCTGCTGTTCCCTGATGCCGACCGAGGCGATCTCCGGAGAGGTGAAAATCGCAGACGGTACCGCGCTGTAATCGATGCGCTCATCAACTCCTGTGCAATTTTTTGCTGCAACGATGCCCTCTGCTGAAGCAACGTGCGCCAGAAGATGGCGGCCGGTGACATCGCCGACAGCATATATCCCGGGTATGGTTGTCTCCATTTTATCATTTACGGTGATCTCTCCAGACGGGCCTTTTTCGATACCGACGCTCTCCGTGCCGATGCCTTTGCTGTTCAAGGATCTTCCGGCTGATACAAGAGCCTTTTCCGCTATGATCTCCCGGCCACCAGCAAGCAAAATGCGAATGCTGCCGTCCTGCAAATCAACGCTGTCGATGCTAATATTGGCAAGCAGCCTGATCCCCATTTTCCTGAGTTCACGCTCAAACAGGTCGGATATCCCGGTATCTTCAGATGCAAGGGCCCGCGGCAGTTTCTCGAGCAGGGTAACCTCGGAACCCAGCTGGCGAAAGATGCATGCGAATTCGCATCCGCTGACTCCGGCACCAATAATGGCAAGGCTTTTCGGTATGGCATCCAATCTGAATACATCGTCTGTGGATAGGATATGTGTTCCGTCAAATGGAAACCCCTGCAGTTCATAAGGCCTCGATCCCGTTGCCAGAATTATCCGGTCTGCTGGTACTGTCTCCCGGGTGTTATTTCGCGGTGTAACGGATATTTCAGACGGTGACAGGATCTGTCCCCGTCCTTCTGTGAATGCGATCCCGTGTGCCTTGAAAAGATTCCGTATCCCTTTTGCCTGCAGGCCGACAATTGTGTCTTTTCTCTCGAGAATTTTTGCGAAATTCAGTGCAATCTCTCCTGTTATATCGATACCGAATTCCTGCAACCTTTTTGCCCGGGAAAAATTCTCTGATGAGGAAGCGAGGATTTTTGTGGGTATGCATCCCCAGTTCAGGCAGGTTCCGCCGACGAGGTTTTCTTCAATAACGGTTACCCGTGCACCTAATTGAGCGGCTTTCACTGCTGCAACATACCCTCCAGGACCTGAGCCGAGTATTGCCAATTTCATTTGGCTTCTTCTTCAACATACTTTGCATACTCAGATGAATCCATCAGATCATCCAGCTCTGATGCATCATCGATCTCAATAACCGCTATCCAGCCCTTTCCGTAAGGATCATCATTGATAACCTCGGGTGTTTCGCTCAAATCGTCGTTGACCTGTATAATTCTGCCGCTGACGGGAGCAATGATGGAAGAGGTTGCCTTTGTCGATTCAATCTCACCGATTTCACTGTTCGCTTCAGTTTCGCTGTCGGTCTCGGGCAGATCAATGTAGACGATATCTCCGAGTGCATCCTGCGCATAGTTTGTAATACCGATGGTTACCTTCTTGCCCGACAGCCTGATCCAGGTATGCTCTTTATGGTATTTCAGATCATCCGGATTCATTCACACCTCCTTGAGTGTTATCTCGTTCTGATTTCTTATCATAGGTTTTTGCGCTTTGTCAAGGAAGACCCGGAAGAACCCCGCAGCTTGACACATTTTGAAAACACCTTTTATAATTAAATGCTTTGCTCCTGATCTTTTAAAGATGAAGATACTCATTCCCGATATACCAAAAGATGGAATCAGCATTGATATTCAGGAAACGCTTTACACTGACAGTGTCCCGGTTACGGTACTCGGAAGATTGAATGTCGAGAAGGCAGGGGGCGAAGTTTTGGTGAAAGGCAGCCTGAAAGCTGAGGCCATGCTGCAGTGCAGCAGGTGCCTGAAAACATTCAGGGGTGATATATCGATTTCTATCGATGTGTGCTATCATCCGGTTGAAGAACTGACCGGAGGGGATTGTCACGAGGTCACATCTGAAGAACTTGATCTGGATTTCTATGCAGGCGACGAACTGGATATTATGAATCTTCTGAGTGAACAGGTGGCACTGAATCTCCCGATGAAACCCCTCTGCAATGATATATGCAGAGGGATCTGCCCGAATTGCGGCACGGACTTGAATATCAGCGGCTGCTCATGCAGCCCCGACAATATTGATCCACGTTTTCAAAAACTGAAAAAATTACTGAAAGAGGGAAAGGAGTAACGGGTGGCTAATCCAACGCATAGACATACACGTTCGAGAAGGGACAAGAGGAGAGCAAACTGGAAGGGGGAACTGCCCAACCTGAGCCTCTGCCCTGATTGCAATGAATTAAAGACATCGTTTAAGGTTTGTCCTCATTGCGGTTCCTACAATGGACGCAGAGTCCTCACCATTGTCGAAAAAGAAGAATGAAAATTGCCCTGGATGCTATGGGGGGAGACTATGCCCCCGCAGTTACCATCGAGGGTGCAGTCGAAACGGTAAACAGTTTTCAGGATATCGACGTTATCCTCGTCGGTGACGAACCCACCTTAATCCGGGAACTTGACAGCAAACGGTTTTCTCCGAACCGCATTACCATCAAGCATGCATCACAGGTCGTCAAGATGGATGAGTCCGCAGCTTCCGCAATACGCAGGAAAAAGGATTCATCCATACGGAGGGGAATAGAACTCCTCAAGAGCAAGGAAGCGGATGGTTTCGTCAGCGCCGGGCACTCCGGTGTTGTCATGGCAACAGCGCTTCTTGTGCTCGGCGTATCTGATGTTGTCGACAGACCTGCCATAGCCGCTATCATGCCAACGCTGAAATCTCCATTTGTTCTTATTGACGCAGGTGCGAACCTCCGTTGTAAACCGGAGAATTTGCTGCAGTTTGCCCTGATGGGAAACACGTATTACAAGTTTATCCTTGGAAAGGAAGCGCCAAGGGTAGCTCTTGTGAGCACGGGTGAGGAGGATTCGAAGGGAAACGAACTCACTAAGGAAACCTTTAAGCTGCTCAAGGAGGCCGAGCTGAATTTTATCGGGAACATTGACGGAAAAGATATATTCACCGGGGATGCCGATGTGATTGTCTGTGACGGATTTACCGGCAATGTTATCTTAAAGACCAGCGAAGGTCTTGCGGATGCACTCATCCGCATGCTGAAAAGGGAAGTCGCAGCCCTCACAACCGGAAGGATCGGTTATTTATTATTGAAACCTGCTTTACGAAACTTTAAAAAGAAGACAGATTATGATGAGTACGGAGGTGCTCCATTGCTCGGCATTCAGGGTGCCTGCATTATAAGCCATGGCAGATCAACTGCCAAAGCGGTTAAGAATGCCATGAAGGTCGCATCGGAATTTGCACAGAAAAGGGTTCACGAGATCATATCATCAGCAATCGAGGACGATCTTTCGCATCACGAAAGGCTCTCTCTTGGTAAGAAGTAGAATAATATCTATCGGGTCCTACGTTCCTGACAGGGTTCTTTCCAATTCCGATCTCGAAGAGCTGGTTGATACGTCGGATGCATGGATAACCGACAGGACAGGCATCAAAGAGAGACGGATCGCCGATGACAATCAGGCTACCTCAGACCTTGCATTCGAAGCTTCAAAAATTGCCATTGAACGGGCGGGTCTGAACGCCAGGGACATCGATATGATCATCGTCGCAACCATAACCGGTGATATGCCGTTCCCTTCTACCGCCTGCTTTCTCCAGAACAAGCTTGGCGCATCACGGGCTGTCGGATTTGATATTAATGCGACCTGCTCAGGATTCCTTTATGCACTGTACATCGCTGACGGGTTGGTGCGCTCCGGTATGCACCGCAGAATCCTTATAGTCGGAGCAGAGGTGCTCTCAAGGGTTACCGACTGGAAAGACAGGGCAACCTGTGTTCTTTTCGGTGACGGGGCAGGGGCTGTGATTGTCGAGGCAACCAGCGAAGAGAGGGGAATACTCTCGATGTCCATCAACTCCGACGGGAGCATGTGGGAGCTTATCAATATCCCCGGCGGCGGTTCACGAAATCCGTCGTCACCAGATACCCTGAATCAGGGAATGCATTACATACGGATGAAGGGAAACGAAACCTTCAAGGTTGCAGTGCGGACTCTGGAGGAGGTCGCACTGAAAACCCTTGCCGATAATGGAATGAATCCATCACAGCTTACACTCCTCGTTCCACACCAGGCGAATCTCCGGATCATACAGGCAACGGCAGAAAGGCTTAGTTTGCCAATGGAAAGGGTCGTTGTGAATCTCGAACGGTACGGGAATACCTCTGCTGCATCTATTCCGATAGCACTCGATGAAGCAATGATGGACGGGCGGATCAAAGACGGAGATTATCTTCTCCTCGAGGCTTTCGGCGGAGGCCTCACCTGGGCGGCTGCTTTAATAAAGTGGTAATTTCTTTTTTCCGGTATCAAGGATTCGCCGGACCGTTGCCAGGAGCTCCGTCTGATCAAAGGGCTTTTTCACAAAGGCATCAACTGCTCCACCATCCCGGATGGCAATATCGCTGAATCCGGAGATGGCAAGAATCTTGATCTCCGGGTTGATGTTTTTCAAGATCCTGATCAGATCATTTCCTTCAACGAGCGGCATCACGATGTCGGTTATCACGAGTTTAATTTTTGTGAGATTAGCCTTGAACACATCGATAGCATTCAGGGCATTGTTGACCGGCATGACATGGTATCCATGGTTTTCAAGGAGATCTGATAGTACATTCAGGACATCGCTGTCATCGTCGACGATCAGGATACTTTCATCCCCCTCGATGATTGTCATCCGCGGTTTAACCGGTGCCTGACCGGTTCTCTCGGAAAGCGGGAAATAGATTTCGAATGTTGTGCCTTTCATGAGTTCACTGCTGACGGAGATATACCCTTTATGGTCCTTCACAATGCCGTATACCGTAGCGAGACCCAGACCAGTCCCTTTCCCTTTTTCTTTCGTCGTGAAGAACGGATCAAAAATCTTGCTGATGATATCCGGTGAAATACCGGTACCGGTATCAGAAAACGTGAGAATGACGTATCTCCCCGGCTGAATATACAATGGGATCTTCGTCCGTTCTTCTCCGATATCTGTCAGACGAGTTGTGATGGTAACATGGCCCCCGTCAGGCATGGCATCCTTGGCGTTAATCATAAGATTCATCATGATCTGTTCGATCTGATTGGGATCACCTTCAATGATGGGTGTATGTTCGGAAAAGTTGACCTTCAGGCCTATCTTCTTATTCAGCACCCCCTCAAAGATTTTCAGGGAATCATTGATCACATCATGGAGATTCAGGGGAAGCACTTCATGCGAGTCCCGCCGGGCAAAACTCAGGAGCTTGGTGACCATCACTCCTGCTTTGCGGGCAGAGCTCTCGATGTTCCGGACCCTCTGCCGGGATACATCATCAAGATTGCTGAACTCAAGGAGAAGTTCAGCGTACCCTAAAATGGCTGTCAGGATATTATTGAAATTATGGGCGATGCCCCCTGCAAGAACCCCGATTGACTCCATTTTTGTTGAGTGCAACAATTGTTCCTGAAACTGTTTCTTTTCCGTAATATCCCGGTAAAAAGACTGAATATATTGTTCACCTTCGATGTCAATGGAATTGCTGCTCACCTCGAGGAGCACCTTGCTGCCGTCCTTTTTGTAATGTTCAGTTTCATAAATCAGGGACTCCCCTTCAAGGATCCTTGCCAATCTCAGCTGGAAATGCTCCCTGTCGTACTTTGCGTCAAGAAGTTCCATGCCCACGCCTATCAAGGCATCTTTCTCAAATCCGTGCATGTCGCATGCTCTCTGGTTTACATTGATGATTCTTCCATTTTTGTCCAGCACGATAATTCCATCTGTTGCATAATTAAAAATGGCTTTATACCATTTTTCTGATATTGACAGCTCTTTGGTGCGCTCCTGAACCAGATGCTCAAGATTGGTTGAATAGATTTTCAGCTGCTCTTTTTCAGCAGAAAGATCATATTCAAGAGCAAGTTTGTTCATGAGAAGTTTTTGATTGATATATTTCCATATGAATCCGATAATGAATATAGAAATGAGGAATAAGTTATTGTTGACAAAAATCTCGAGGTCGGTAATGGTATCGATGAAAAAAATAGGGATGAGATAAATGCTGTAAATGATGGATGCCAGCAGGAAGGTGACCGGTAAGGAGACCGGCAGCATACCGATAATAAACACGAAGGTTACGATCATCCCGGCATAATAGGTCGATGCATGCCCTCCTGTGGCGAGGATCATCAATTCAACCATGAAAGAAACGATAACTGTCGCTGTAATCGTAATGCCAAGCTGGAGATTCTTATTTAGGTAACGGTTATTCAGAATGAAGAGCCCGATAAACAATCCTATGCTCACAATTCTCATGATAAAAAATGCAGAAAAATGCTCTGGAGTTACGAGGAAATCCAAAAGGATGAGCAGACCGATGACGAATATCCCTGAAGGAAGGACGACGGAACCCCAGGAACGGAGTAGTTTTAAAATCTCATGTTCGATATAACTCTTCTTGTCCATGGAATTACAGAAAAATGTCCTGAAATCAGAAAAGGGCCTGTCTTCCCCCGTGTTAAAGGCCTGGCGTTATAATACCTCAGACAAAGCAGAGATGTAAATCGTTTAATATATACTAAAGTAATTCTTTATATAATATAAATAACAGACTGATAATTATATATAATTTAAGGAACAAGCAAGAACTCCCTGTGCTCTTGGCGCAGGGAATTCTCCGGTAAGCCGGAGAATGATAATTGATTTATAGTCTTTGTTTTTTCTGATTATCTTCGGCCTGTCCCTTTTTGCATTCACAATACAGAAGAAACCAAACGGTTGATTTGAAGTATTCTTCAACTGATGAGGTTCACTTGGTTTAATATAGACCGTATCAAGGAATCCGATTTTGTATCTTTTCTTGCCTGCAATACAAATGCCCTGTCCCCTGATACCGATGACCACGTGTTCGTGCTTGTGCATTTCGAAACTGCTGAATCCATCAGGAGCTATTTCAAAATATCTCAGATGGAATTTTGCTGATTCTCCATGATTGCCGATCAGGGTCTGCCTGATAATATCAGACCATTCGTCCCCTCCTGGTTTGTATTTTTCGGTAAGGATGCCCTGCCAGGTGAAGTTCCCTCTGTATTTAAAAAACCTCGTCGTGTTGAGAAATGATTCCTTGATACGCTTCTCAGGACTTCTTTTCCAATCGCAGGGAAAAGCGTTTTTTTTATTCTTTGCCGTGATGTTCATCAAATACAATGATACACTTTAGAGAATTTTTTGCCTCGGCAGTCAGCTTGAACGCCTTTGCCGTGTGCTCAATCGGGAATCGGTGCGTAACAAGCCTTTGAGCGCTTATAATCCGTTCCCTGATGATTCCAAGGGCCTCTCTGGTATCCCCTGGTCCGCAGGAATAGCTGGTGATGATATTGATGTCCCTGAAATACAAATCATTCGGATCACAGACAAGCTGCTCTCCTGGTTTGGACGGAGTGAAAAAAAGGACGCTCCCTCCGGCTCCGGCAGCCTCAATACCCTGTTTCATTGCCTGAACACTGTTTGGTCCGACGACAACGATATCTGCCATTGCGCCGTGCGTCAGCTCTTTCAAGGAATCGAAAAGATGATCCTTCGATACATCAATGACCTCGTCCGCACCGCATTCTTTTGCCTTCCTGAGCCGGTATGGGACCATGTCGGCACCGATGATCCTTGCTGTCCCGTATTTTTTTGCCAGGAGAATATGCATCAGGCCCATTGTCCCGAGTCCGATAACAAGAACCGTTTCTCCGCCCTTGATATGGACTCTCTTCAATGCCTTTATGACACAAGCTGCAGGCTCTATCAGTGTTGCATCTTCATAACTCACATTTTCAGGAATCCGTAAGGTATCGTTTTCGAGATTTATCTGGGGTACCAGAATAAATTCGGAGATCCCTCCGGGGACGAGTTTCGTATTTTGCCAGGTTCTGCACTGAACATAGTTGCCTCTGATGCAATACCTGCAAGCAAGGCACGGCGCGTGATGGTGCACAAAAACACTGTCTCCTCGCCTGAAAGAGGTAACTTCGGAGCCGACCTCGACAATCTTACCTGCAGGCTCATGGCCGATGACAAGAGGCGCTTTTTTTTCGATATACCATGGCATCACGTCGCCGGAGCATATACCGCATGTTTTCGTCCTGATCAAGGCATCATGAGGACCAATTTCGGGGATAGGAACATCCTCGATCCGGATATCATGAAAACTGTAGAGTTTCGCGACTTTCAAGGTGATGGTAAGGTAATATCTATATCTTTCGTGAGTCTCGGTCCACCATAAAGAATAACTGCCTGACCAGCGATCACCATGTAGGGAATCTGAATGCTACTTCATTTTCGGCCTATTTTTGTTCGAAGCCATAGTAATTTTATCACAAAAGAGAGGATGATTGAATAACAAAATCTAGGTCATTTGAAATAGTAATTCACATTTGCTGGAGATACCTGTACAACGTGGTGTAATTTTTAGTTTATAGAGAAGGGGACAAATGTAATGTCACAAGGAACTGTGAAGTGGTTTAACAAGAGTAAAGGTTTCGGATTCATTACTGCTGAAGATGGCACTGATGTTTTTGTCCACCATACGTCCATCCAGGGTAGTGGTTTTACTGGAACCTCAAAATCAAAATTTAAAATAGTTATTGACATTTCTTTTCCTATTCATTGAAAATAACAGATGTATTGATATAGATAGTGGTGGCTCTTAATTTGTACCTGTCAAGCCAAAAGTCACAGGTTCAGTTTCTACCCACCCCGCCATTAATCCCTCATTTCAATTCAATAAATTCTGTGGAGGTTACGATAAAGATGGCTATTAAGCAAAAAATTGCATTATTTTTTCTCTGTAAGTTTGTCGTTATTGGGATGCTATTTCTCACATTAAGATATAGTGCTGAAATTGATATGGACTCACCTGAAAGGACAGGTATTTTTACCGCATATACTGCAAGTGTTTTTCAAACTGACAGTACCCCAATGATTACTGCAAGTAACATTAACGTGAGAAAGGGCATTATTGCCAATAATTGCCTTCCATTTGGAACAAAGATTAAGGTGAATAATAAAATCTTTGAAATTCAGGATAGGATGAACGAGAGATACGGATGCGATAATTTCGATATATATATGACGAAATATTATAAAGCTATAGATTTTGGGAGGCAAACATTAGAATACGAGATTATTTAAAAATATGGAACTAAGATGGAGAATCTCTGATTTCCTAAACTTCTTCACGGTTTAATGAACGGATTCAGCGTGAGCTTCTTCACCTTTGGTGACTTTTTTTTCTTCTTCTATGGTTACCGGGATATATTCAGGGGATGACTGCATATTTTATTCCTCTGCCTTTCGACAGGTTTTCAAAAGCCTTCTGTATCTGCTTCAGTGAAAAATGTCCGGAAATGAGCCGTGAAGCATTGAACGTTCTTTTGCTGAGAAGCCCGCAGGCATTTTTTACATCAGCAGGAGTATAGTGGAAGACCCCTCTGAGGCTGATCTCATCATAGTGGAGTCTTTCAGCATCATAGGTAACGGTTGTCCCGGATTTACAGCCTCCAAAGAGGACGACCGTTCCGCCTCGTCTCACGTAATTTATGGAATTTTCCCAGACATCGGGCATACCGGTGCATTCGAAGACACAGTCGAATTTATCGAGAGTACTCTCCAATATAGGAACGCCCTCACCCTTATCCTCTCCCCCTGGGGGAGAGGGTAAGATTTTATCCCCTTCCGTCGATGGGAGGGAAGCAGGGGAGGGTGAATATTTGCTATCAGATAACGCCACAGAATCTGCGCCAAGTTTTTTTGCCGTCATTAATTTACTGTGATGTTTATCCATGACGGTAACCTGAACACCCCGATCCTTCAGGAGCAGGAGGTGAAGCAGCCCGATCGGACCTGAACCGATAATGAGGGCATGGTCAGTTTTTCTCATATGAAGAAATTCCATGCCATGAACAACGCACGAGAGCGGCTCAAGAAGAGCTGCCTTTTCGAACGGCAGCTGTTTGGGTTTCCGGAACATATTCTGCTTTACAATATGCGGAGGCAGGAGAATATATTCTGCGAACGCACCGAGGATTTTTGTCCGCATGATGTTTTCACAGAGGTTGTAAAGCTTTTTTCTGCAGTATCCGCATGCTCGACAGGGAGCACTGTGCACCGCCATAATTTCATCGCCTTCCCTGAATCGTTTTACCCCTTTGCCGACTGCTGCGACAATACCGGAAAATTCATGTCCGAAAGGACCCGGCATCGGAATGAAAGGATGACCCCGCCTGAATGCCTTCAGGTCAGTTCCGCAGGTGAGAGCTGCCTTGATCCTGATCAGGACTTCACCCCGTGAGGGTTTTGGAAGCGCTATCTCCAGCAGTTCGATAACGCCCGGTTTTACAAGGACCGCTGCACGCATCAGATCTCGAGTTTGCCTCCGATGATCTGACCGAGGACTGCAGCAAAAGCAAAAAATGGTATGTATTTCATTTCGATATGCGACAGGGTCCTTATGATAAAAATAACGGGAATCGGCATGTGTATATAAAGGAACCAGCGAAATGAATACCGTTTTGATTTTGCCCTTGCAAACCCGAAAGGGAGGTTAATCAGTAGGGTCAGGAAAAAGAGAAGAAGAATCGAGTAAAATTTACTCTGAAGATCCATGGTGAAAAATACCTGAAAGCACGCCATCAAGTCAAATTATTGCATGCTTTGATGTTGCTATGATAGAACGATAACTAGGAAAGGATACTGAATGGTTGGAAAATCTGAAGAGCAAACTAAACAAAAGATCAGGGAGATTCTGGAAGGTTTGGAGTGCATGCTGACTGCACATGACAGCTGTGCAGAACTGGCAGAGTACCGGGACAAAAAAGCAGTCATACACTGCGGCGGACCCTGTCTGAAATGCGACAACAGGTGCATTGAGGGAGCGATAAGAGACCAATTACCCGACATTGAAGTAATTATTCAATAAATGTAAGGTGCTATTTCCCAGGAAGGAAATACCTTACCGCATTGCGACAATGGTCACGCCTGCACCGCCTTCCTCATAAGTTCCCTTCCGGGAACTCTTTATCAGCGGGTGACCGTTCAGATGCTCATCAACTGCCTTTGAAAGAAGACCCTTCCCGATTCCATGAACAATAACAACTTGGGGCAGGTCTGAAAGTGAGGCGTCATTCAGAAAGCGCTCAAGACGTGAAAGCGCTTCATCGACCCGCAGGCCGACAAGGGTTATTTTCAGAGAACCCGGTTCTTCAGTCTTGTCCTGCTTTGGCATGGTCGGAGAAGAAACCGGCGGCATGTCCTCCGGAAATGTTATGTCTGTCAGAGGTACTTCAATCTCCATATTCCTCGCCGAAACTTTAATGCGCCCGCTCTTTTTGATGATGTCGATGACCAGAGCATTGTAGCCGAGAGATCGTATGAAAACAGTATCCCCTTTCTTGATCTCGTCTGTTGATGGAGCCCTCATGTCTTTGACATCAAATTCCCTCAGCTTTCCGGTGACGATCTCCCGGGATTCTTCAATGTTCCTGACGGCTTTCTGCCGTTCGCTCTTCTCTTTCTTTCTGAGCTCATCGAGAAAAATATTCATCTGGCGTTTTGTAGTGTCGATAATGCCTGATGCTTCACGATATGCATCTGCGAGTACTCTCCGTTTATTCTCATTTGCTTCTGCCAGCTTTTCGGTGAGGATATGATCCCTTTTCTCAAGGTCCGACTTCTGTTTCATGAGATCACGCAGTGCATTTTCATATTCCAGTCTCTTTGTGTTCAGATCAGAAATCATATGGTCAAGTTCAACCTTCATACCGCCGAGCAAGTTTCTCGCATCGTGAATTACGGTGTCGGGGATACCGTATCTTTGCGCTATATCGAGGGCATGTGACTGTCCGGGTTCGCCGACTCTTAGCCGGTACAGAGGCGTGAAGGTCTTTTGATCAAATTCCATGGATGCATTGAGCATGCCTTCTGTTCTGTGAACGAAGCCCTTGATATCGGATAAGTGGGTCGTTGCGAATACAAGAGCGCCGCTTCTTCGGATATGTTTCAGTATGGAGCAGGCAAGAGCGGCTCCTTCATCGGGATCGGTGCCGGTACCGAGTTCATCGATCAGCACCACAGTGTCAGGTTTTCTGTTTTTCAGGATCTCGGAGATATTTGACATATGGGCGGAGAAGGTAGACAGATTGTTTTCGATGGACTGCTCATCACCAATATCAACAAGGAGATTTGATACGAGAGGGATAGCAGATGACGAAGCCGCAGGCACAGGCATCCCCGACAATGCCATTACAATGAGCAGCCCGATTGTTTTGATCGCAATGGTTTTTCCGCCGGCATTTGCCCCGGTGATGACCATAACTGTATGATCACCTCCGAGCTCTGTATCGAGAGGGACAACATGACGGGATATGTCAGGCTTTCCGAGCGACAGGTGGAGAAGCGGGTGTCTTGCATGTGCCAAATGAATGTGGATTGATTCGGTGATTACCGGAGTTTCCATGCCGAGTTGATCAGCGAACCGCGCAATGCTGCTCAGGGTGTCGATGTAGACTACGGTCCTGTATTCGTGCACGCATTCGTCAATCACTTTCCGTATCATGGAACAGATCGTGCGGAGGATGCGCAGCTCCTCAGCCTTCTGGTCTGCAATAAGATTCTCCAGCTCATTCGAGAGGTTTATGATGCTCAGGGGCTCAATGAATGCGGTCTCACCTGATTTTGAGATATCGTGCACAACGCCGGGTACCATGCCTTTTGAGTCCATCCTCACAGGGATTACCCACCTGCCGGATCTCATCGTGACGAAATCGTCCTGCAGGAAGGGGAAAAGCTTCTCGTCACGTGTGAACTCTTCGAGTCTCTTCCGGATCTTCGCTTCAAGTTTCCGAATCTGCGCCCGAAGGTCAGAAAGAAGGAGCGAAGCTGAATCGAGAACATTTCCTTCGGCGTCGATCGATTTCTGAAGTGTTTTGAGGATATCCGGAAAACCCGTCAGATTGCCTGCAAGGTGACTGAGCGACGGAATGTCAAATCTTTCTCGAATCGTCTGTCCGATGCCGGAGGCAATATTCAGAATGGGAATGAAATCGGCGAGTTCTATTGCCTCGAGGACTGCTCCCTCAGGACGTAACTTCATAAGGTGTTGAGTGATGTCGAAAAACGGATACAGCTGCAAAGGCGTGCCTTCATGCGACAGTCTCCGGATTTCAGCGATCAGACACAATCGTGTTTCGATATCGGCACGGACAGTCAGCGGAGCAATTTTGAGAATATACGCTGATGACGCCTGGCTATTGGATGCATCAGCAATAAGGCCGAGTACTTTCGGAAATTCGAGTAAATCGAGAGTGGTTTTCGGGATCATGGATTATAATATTTCTTCTTTTTTTTGAGATATTCCTGCCCTACGTATCCACCGTAATCATGCGGATACTTGTAGCCGGTTCCGCGTCCCAATTTTTTTGCTCCCGGATAATGGCTGTCTTTGAGATGATCGGGTATTTCCATGGTCTCTTCGGTTGAAACATCTTTTAACGCTGCTTCGATTGCCTGATAGCTTGCATTGCTCTTGGGGGCATGTGCGATGTATGCTGTTGCCTGTGCGAGGGGGATCTTTGCCTCGGGCATGCCGATAAATTCGACCGCACGCAATGCGGAAGAAGCGATAACCAGAGCCATCGGATCGGCATTCCCGACATCCTCAGAGGCGCAGATGACAATCCTTCGAGCAATGAACCGGGGATCTTCACCCGCGTAAATCATCTTCGCGAGATAATAAATGGCTGCATCAGGGTCCGATCCCCGCATGCTCTTGATAAATGCAGAGATCGTGTCATAATGCTGGTCGCCTTTCCTGTCATAGACGACGGCCTTTTTCTGAATCGATTCCTCTGCAATTTGAATTGTTATATGTATTCGGCCATGATCAGGTGGTGTTGTAAGCGCAGCTATTTCGAGCGCTGACAGGGCT
Organism: Thermodesulfovibrionales bacterium; assembly: GCA_963715195.1. Taxonomy (GTDB): domain Bacteria; phylum Nitrospirota; class Thermodesulfovibrionia; order Thermodesulfovibrionales; family SM23-35; genus JALHSV01. The sequence goes on from CAVQRT010000006.1 coordinate 86,811, forward strand.
TTTCTTGCATCGCCGTCAGACATTTTTGCGATATGTTTGAGAGCGGGTTCATCAGCAGTGACACTGAGGTGTCCGAGCCCACGGTCTTTATCGTTCAAGGCGGTGCGCAGGATAGACAGAATATCTTGCCCGGAGAGCGGTTTTAGTTCGAAAATCTGGCTTCTGGAAAGAAGGGCAGCATTGACGTAAAAAAAAGGGTTTTCCACGGTTGCTGAGATCAGGGTGATATTGCCTTCCTCAACATCCGGGAGGAGGGCATCCTGCTGGAGCTTGTTGAAGCGGTGAATCTCGTCGAGGAAGAGCATTGTTTTGATGCCTCCTGACTTTTTTGTTTTTGCCTGCTGGATTACTTTTCTGATTTCATCAAGTCCGATGGTTGAGGCATTCAGCCATTCAAAATGGGCTTTGGTTTTAGCGGCGATAATGCGCGCAAGGGCTGTCTTGCCTGTGCCCGGGGGGCCGTATAGTATGATGGAAGTTATCCGGTCTGATTCGATTGCCCTCCTTAGCAATTTTCCGGCTCCGAGGATATGAACCTGGCCCACGTATTCATCAAGATTTCTTGGGCACATTCGGTACGCCAAGGGCTCTTCAACGGGTTCTTTTCCAAACAAATCCATACTGTATGTTCACAGAAAATAGGGAAATTTGCAAATTATCATCGGTATTTCAAAGAATGTCCGACATGATATACTATTTCAAAAAATCTGGCAGGATTCTGAAAAACAGGAGGGTTTATGTTTCATACCGCAGACCCTGACGATATTATCAGAGGACACATAACCGATGTTTATTTTGAGAGAACGCTCAGGATACTCAAGGCAAAAGGGATTAATCCGAATGTAAAGGCAGAATTCATTGGAAAGAGCCTTCCGGACAACTGGCCCTGGGCTGTATTTGCAGGTCTCGAGGAGGCACTGTATCTCATGCAACACCTGCCGGTTAAAGTGAGGGCGATGCGCGAAGGAACCGTATTTTATCCCTATGAACCGGTGATGGAGATTGAGGGCAGGTATCAGGATTTCTGTGTGTATGAGACCGCTATTCTCGGCCTGATCTGTCAGGCATCGGGGGTTGCAACAAAAGCTGCCCGGTTCAAGAAACTCACCGGTGAAAGAGTGCTTATCAGTTTTGGCGCCCGCAGGATGCATCCCGTCCTCGCGCCGATGATTGAGAGAAATGCATATATCGGCGGATGCGACGGTGTCTCTGTCATCAAGTCAGGAGAGATTATCGGGGAAGATCCGATGGGCACGATGCCTCATGCCTTGATACTGTGCATGGGATCGACGGTTGAGGCTGTCAGGGCATTCGAAGAAGTTTTGGAACCGAAGGTGAAAAGGGTTGCTCTTATCGATACATTCCTTGACGAAAAGTTTGAATGCCTGAATGTTGCTGAGGCCATGGGGAAAAGGCTGTTTGCCGTCAGGTTCGATACCCCCTCGTCAAGAAGGGGTGATTTCTTCCGTATCCTCGAGGAAAGCCGCTGGGAACTTGATCTCAGGGGATATCATCATGTCCAGTTTTACGTGAGTGGCGGGATCAAGGAGGAGGACGTTCCTGTCCTGAATCCGCTTGTCGATGGTTATGGTATCGGCACATCGATCAGCAATGCACCTGTTGTGGATTATGCCATGGATATCATGGAAGTTGAAGGGGCCCCGCGCGCAAAAAGAGGCAAGTGGTCAGGGAGCAAGCGGTTATTACGGTGTCCAAAATGCGGACAGAGAAAGATTCTCCCGAACAAGGGAATGAGACATATATGTTCCTGCGGCAGGAAGTTTGAGGACATGCTGATCGCGGTTCTTGATAATGGGAAGTACCTGATCGAGACCGCAAAACCAGCGGAGATCAGGAAATACGTCCTGAAAAACGTGAAGAACTTGCCATTAACCTGAAAAGTGCATTTTTGGTTGACATAATGGTAATGCTTCCTGCCTGCTGTCTGCTGTCTCCTATCTTCTAAGTTATGGCTTCTTTCTTCATTCTTCTTGCCATCTTCCTCTGGAGCTCGCTCGGTGTTGTTGTCCGGGTCTCGGATGTTGAAATCCATATCCTTATATTCTATTCACTTCTGGTTTCTGTCATTGCTCAGGGAATAATCCTGTCCGGGAAACAATATCGCCATGAACTATTGGATATCAAGAACCTCAAATATCCGGTGATGCTCGGTATTATTTCGTTCACGAACACTTTTCTGTTCTTCTATGCATACAAGAATACGACGATCGCAAATGCGGTCCTGACCCACTATACAGCACCGGTATTTGTAGCGTTTCTTGCACCCTTTCTCCTGAAAGAGAGGATCACCAGAAAGATCATTATCGTCATACTTCTTGCATCAGCGGGGCTCTGGATCATGCTGGACGGTTTCTCAATACAAAAAAATCAAATGATGGGAATTGCTGCGGGCCTTGCCTCTGGTGTTGCTTATGCCTTCATTGTTATTTTCCTGAGGATGCACTCGCAAAAATTTACCCCGCTCGTTCTCGCTTTTTTTGCGAACGTGACCATTATCGTCCTGCTCGCACCCTTTATCAGGGAATTTCCCCTGCATGCTGCAGGGAGCTATCTGTTTATGGGAATCATTCATTCAACGATTGCGCCTATACTTTACTACAGAGGCCTGCAGGAGGTAACCGCCAATAGGGCTGCAGTCCTCGGTTACCTTGAGCCGGTCTGCGCGATAATCATCAGTATGATCTTCCTCTACGAGATGCCCGGAATTCACTCAATCATCGGGGGATTGCTGATAATCTTTTCGGGGTATCTGACGTTGCGGAAATCAGTCGCGTAGCATAGAAATCCTAGTTATGCCTTTATCACGTCAACCGGTTGGATGCGGATCGCCTTCTGGGAAGGGTAGATGCCTGCGAGGATGCCGATGGTTATGCTTGCAAAAAACGAGAGAAGGTATCCTGCCGGTGAAACCGTAAAAGGAAGTTTCGCAAACCAGAAGATGAGGATGCTTGCGATGCCACTCAGCAAAACTCCTACAGTGCCGCCAGTGAATGAGATGAAGGAAGCCTCAAGAAGAAACTGGAGGACAATATCCCTTTTCCGTGAACCGACTGCCCTTCGTATCCCGATTTCGAGCTTTCTCTCGTTTACGATGAGGATCATGATCGAGAGAATGCCGAGCCCGCCGATGAGAAATGAGACGACTGCGGAAATCCGACCGAGGACTTTGATCATCGACATCGCCTGTGTCTTCAGCGCCATTACGTCTTTGAGATCGATAACCGTGAAGTCATCACTCTGGCTGTTTTTTATCTTGTGTCGTATGCGCAGAATTTCTTCAATCTGGCTTTTGGCAGCAGGTAGAAACCGTTCATCAATGACCTGAACAGAGATATTATTAATATAATCTTTGTTCACAAAGCGTCTCAGGTACGTGTTCAGAGGTACAAAGATCTGGTTGTCCTGATCAACTCCTGAGATATCCACACCCTTCTCCTGCATTATGCCAATCACCTCGCATGGTACGCGCCAGATGAGGATGTGGTTGCCAATCGGGTCTTTTTTCCCAAAAAGCCTCTCGGCAACCTTAGTTCCGAGGACGGCAACCTTACTGAGTGTTCTGTCATCTTCAGGAGAAATGAAGCGGCCTTCGCCGGCCGAGAAATTTCTTATTTTCGGGTAATTCGATGGAACGCCAACGACGAGTATGGACTTTAGGACAGTATTTTCGTACCGGACCGGGAACAGTGTGTTTCCTGATGCCGATACATCGCTGATAAATCCTGACCCATGAACCACTGCCTGAGCATCTTCAATTGTGAGAGTTGTTGCCTCACTCAGCAATCTCGTTCTGGCACCAAATTTTCTCACAATGCCGCTCCTCACAATCAGGAGGTTTTTCCCGAAGCTCTCCGCCTCTTTTTCGGTTTTTATCATAAGAGAATCGGAGAGGTTTGAAACAACAATCAGTGAAAAGGTTCCGAGAAAGACGCCGAGGATAGCAAGGGCAGTCCGCAGTTTGAAGTTCAAAAGGGAACGGACCGCAATTCTGAGGTTCAAGAAGATTCTCTTCATACATTCTCTCTCTCTTATTTCTTTATCCTTTGATAGCCTCGATCGGTTTCAAATTGGCTGCTCTATTGGCTGGCTGAAGGCCGAATCCTATTCCCACTGCCCATGACAGGAGCAGGCCGATAACAAACGCCTTCCAGGAAAAATGAATAGGAAACTGCGCAATCGACATGAGCAGCCTCGCAGCAACGAGGGCGAGCAGAAAACCGCAAAGCCCACCGAGCGTTGTAATAAGGACAGACTCTCCGAGAAACTGTATGAGAATGTCCCGTTTTTTGGCACCGGTGGCCCTTCTAATGCCTATCTCCTTTGTCCTTTCCCTGACTGAGAGAAGAAAAAGGTTTGCGAGCACAAACCCTGCAACGATAAGAGCGATTAAGCCTGTTACCCCAAGGAATGCGACCAGTGAACCAGTGAGAGCAACGAGGAACTTGACGATTTCACGAGGGGAGATGATCGTAAAATCGTCAGGCTCTTCCTGATGAAGCCTGTGTCGCTTGCGCAGAAATGACCGCATTTCATCGACATACGTATAGAGATTCTGCTGATCGAGGAATCGTATCCGCATGGCAGACACATATTTTGTCTCGTTTTGAAGCTTCCTCATTATGGTTGTGATCGGCATAATGACACGGTCGTCGAGGCGATTACCTGTAGGTGTTGTACCTCGTTCCGACAGAACTCCAACAATCTGTACAGGGATTCTCCTGACCAGAATTGTCTTGCCAACAGGATCCTCATCGCCGAACAGTTCAGCAGCAAGAAACTGTCCGATCAGTCCCACATTTCGCAACCCCTTCACATCTTCACCAGTGAAGTCGGAGCCCTGCATGACAGGCCATGTCCAGACCTGGCTGTAATCGCTTGTTGATCCAACGATCAATGTCTGATATTTTTTATCTTTATATGAGACCTGAATGTCCCGCATGGAGGTCATTGGAACGACCAGATATGCACTGTAGAAAGACTGCTTTACTGCGTCGATATCATCGAGTGTGATCGTTTTCTGGCGCTGACCTGTTGCTCTCGCCTCCTCACCACCGCCGAAGACGAGCAGTGCATCGGGGCCGAAGCGCCCAACAATCTCAAATGCCTTCTGATAGGCCCCCTCTGTTGCCGCCACAATGACGGTGATCGAGGCGATGCCGAGAGCCACGCTGATCAGACAGAAGACTGTCCTTAGTTTGAAAGCCCAAATGGCGTGTATTGACTGGAATGTTATTTTGAGAAGCCTGTGCATATTGGAATCAAAATATTCATTGCATGATCACGCCATCTTGAATCCTTACTGTTCTTCCCGCATATGCGGCGATGTTTGGGTCATGCGTTATTACGATGACCGTCTTGCCGTCCCTGTTCATCTGAGCGAGCAGATCCATGATCTCGACGGCAGTTTTACTGTCGAGCTGGCCTGTCGGTTCATCGGTGAGGAGTAAATCAGGATCATTCATCAATGCACGCGCAATTGCTACCCGCTGCTGTTCACCGCCTGATAACTGGGGTGGCTTGAATTTTATGCGTTCCTTGAGTCCTACGGTCTGGAGAAGTCCTGCCGCCTTTTGTTCGAAGTTATCCCTGCGTTTGTCAATGTAGAGCGACGGGAGAAGAACGTTTTCCAGAACCGTTGCGTAGGGAAGAAGATAAAAGTTCTGAAATACGAAACCGATATGCTCGTTTCTTATGACTGACAATTCGTCATCAGAGAGGCGGGAAATTTCCCTATCAGCTAACATGTACCGTCCAGAGGTGGCAACATCGAGGCACCCGATGATGTTCATGAGTGTTGTTTTACCCGACCCGGAGGTACCCATGATTGCCACAAACTCTCCTTGTTCGACCTGAAGATGAATGCCTCTGAGCACTTCGATGGCTACATCACCCATTTTGTAAGTTTTTCTGATATCGTCAAGGAGGCATAATGGCATATCTGACACTTAAAATCTATTGAGTTTCGGGTTTTGAAGAGGCAGGGAGAATTAATTTTGTTGCAAGCACATCTCCTTCCGAAACGCCTGAAATGATCTGGGTATTGTCCTCTCCGCGGAGGCCTGTTTTGACTTCCACTTGCTGGATTTTGTCTACCCCAGTCACTTTGTAGGCGACCTGCTTCCCTTTTTCAAATTTTATTGAGGCGTTTGGGGCGATCAGAATATTCTGCTGCTCTGAAAAGATTATCTTAATGTGCGTCGTCATCTCCGGCTTGAGGAAACTGCTGTCTTCTTTTGATACCCGTACGATAGCGAGATAATAGACAATATTTTCCTTCACGGCCGGCTGCGGGTAGATCTTCTCAATCGCTCCATAAAAAAGCTTGTCCGGATATGTGTCGACATAATACTCAACCTGTTGTCCTATTTTAACTTTTCCTATGTCTGTCTCATCAACGTAAATCCACATTTCAAGAAGCGTCGGGTCAAGCACCGTCACGAGATTCGCAACCTGGAGGCCTGCAACTATGGTTTCACCTTCCTGAGCTGTAACATCAGATACAATTCCGTCGATTGGAGAATAGATCTTTGTATAAGTCAGTATTGTTTCCTGCCGCATCAACTGGGCTGAGATATCGTCGATGTTAGCTTTTGCAATTTTGATCTGTGTCCCATATTCACTCTGGAGTCTTTTTAGGTTTGCTTCAGACGCCTCAAACTGGCTTCGTGTCCTGTCAACTGAATCTTTTGTTGTGTATTCGTGCTTTAAAAGCTCGGTTTCCCTTTCGTAGGTAATCTTGGCGTATTCATGGTTGGCAGTGGCTTCCCTGATGCGTTCCGGATAGGTTTGCTCGACCTGTATGAGTGCATTTTGCGCAGAACGGAGTGAAGCCTTCTGCTGTTCGACCGCCTTCTGGGTCTCCCTATCATCTATCAGAGCAATGAGCTGTCCGTTCTTAACTCTGTCACCTATCTTGACATTCATTTTCATGATCGTCCCTGTTGCACGTGCACCGATTTTGACGACTGCACCTACCTGCGGTTTGATAATCCCGGTTTCGACAATAACACCGCGTATGTTTCCTTTTGTTACCCTGGCTGTCTCAAGCACCTGTGTCGATGGTTTCGTGATATAACGATAGAGCAAAATTCCTCCAACGATTGAGGTAATCGCAAGGGCAATAATGAAAAAAGTTTTTTTCACGGGTTTGTTCCTCTGTCTACTTGGTCAGCGATTCCAGTTTATCTAGCCCCACAATCCTCTCAAGAATTGCCTTGGAAAGCATAAGATTTAGTTTTGATAACACAACCTGCTCCCGTGATTCTGCCAGAAGGCTCTCCGCCTGTATAAGTGACAGAATATCGGCTTTCCCCACTTTGTATTCACCAAATGCCTGGGAATAGTTGTGCTCTGCTTGTCTCAGTTGGGTTTTGGCAACCTTCAGCTTATTCTGTGAAGTCAGAAGATCTTCAAAGGCCTTCCGGACATCAAGGGCCACTCTTCTCTTAATGTCATTGAGATTCTCTACAGAAATATTCTTTTCCAGTTCTGCGGAGCGGTAGGTATAGAATTTTCCAAGTTCGAATACATTCCATGTAGCCCTCAGTGTTGCAGTTTTTTCTTCCCTGAAGAGGGATCCGATAATATCTCCTCCCGAATTGCTATATGATGCATCCACAGAAAAAGTCGGCAGAAACGAACTGCGTATTATGGATTTGCTGTTTTCGCTGATACGAATAGAATCCTCAGCCTGTCTAATTTCCGGTATGTTAAAAGCTGATGTAGAGAGTTTTTCAATGTCCGGAACAGGAATTTCCATCTCGGAAATACTTTGCAGGTCATAAGCGCTGTCAAGCGGCCTTCCGATGAGCGAGTTGAGATCTGATAAACTTTTCTTGTAATTGCCCTCAGTCTGAATAAGATTGAATCTAGCCTGTTCAAGCCTGACTGAAGCCTGCAGGACATCAGAAAGCTTTGTGACCCCAAACTGATATCTTCCGTCAGCTACTTCGTAATCCTTTTCGGCATCTTTGAGCTGTATTTTCCTCTGTTCTATGGCTTCATATAATGCCTGTACAGTATAAAATGCGGACTTGACTCCAAATTCGAGATCAAGAAGGCTTTTATGTAAATCCTCTGCGCTGATGTCTAGGTTTAAGCGCGCAATATCCCTGTTCGCCTTTCTGCTGCCCCAGTCGAACAGCAGGTAACTGAGTGTAAGGTCATAGGACTGCCTCCTGAATTCCTCCGTTGATGTGAATATGCGCCCATGAGAGGAACTTGCATCAAGGGACGGCAGGTATGGCGATAAGGATGCTGTATAGAGTGCATCTGAGGACTTTACCCGTTCCGTGGCCGCCTTGTAAGATGGAAGGGATTCCTTCGCCAGTGATATGGCCTCTTCAAGGGTGAGGGCATATAGTGTGCGGGAAGGAAAGAGAATAAGAAAAACGGTTATGTAGATATACAAGAGGCTACGAATAAAGGACTCTCTCATATCGTCTCCTGTCTAATATTTTGAAAGATTTCTTTCCCCGCTATTATAATTTACCTCAACAACGAAATTAAACGATGAATCTCATGCCACTATTCACATCTGCATCGAAAGGGAATGAAACAATTATGTTCTCAAGTGATGATTTACTGCAAAGCCGCATCTTTTATAGCCGCCCGCGCATAATTTTATGTCGACAGCCTTTTATTTTATGGAAACGTTACACAGAGAACTGCGCACGCCGGAAGGTTTTGGATCTCAGTTTGGTACTTCATCA
>CAVQRT010000007.1:0-443656 GCA_963715195.1 Thermodesulfovibrionales bacterium
CTTCATCAAAGGCTCATGTAGAACATTTTAGTCGGACTGCATATTTCCTTCGCAACTTATAAATTTCTTTGAACGACGGGATTGCTTATTTCCAATTGGATCATTAAATAAAAAGGCAGAGCCATTGCTGACTCTGCCCCTTGATCGTCAAAATAGCACTGCTCAATCTTACTGAAGCATTTTTCAGGACTCAACCTTCATCCAGAATTTTCTAATTCTTCTTGTTATTCAACCATGAATGTAATTGATTTTACCAGATTACCCGTTTTGTCTTTTATCTCCACTTTCCAATTTCCGGTTTTCCCATATAAGTTCTTGTATGCGAACGTCCTCCACCTTGGACCTTGCATGATTGGAAGGGAAAAAGTACGCATTTCCTGCTCCTCATGATACCAGACAACGGTAGCCTCTGTATCCTCTGCAATATTTGTGGCTTCTATGAAACAGTATACCTTCTCTGTTGATGCGGGGAATGTCTCTGCAACGCCCACAGGCTCTCTGTCTTGCACATCTTCAGCAACAACCATTGTTGATACACTAAATAACTGAGCCCCCTTTTCAGCTTGCTCCTGCCCTATAGCCGGAGAAGTAATCGCCACCGATACAATTACCGCAAAAGCTAAGATAATCCCCCAAGTCATCCTGTTTTTCATTGTCTTCCTCCTGATTTTGTATTTGTTGAAATTGTCATTATTTCAAACATTAAACATCAATGTGTAGTTATCCCATCCACCATTGTCATTGAGTTTGTTAAGTCTTTTTCGATTTTATCGATTTTACCCACTGCAAATTATTCGATCCCTGTCAGATCAGGAATTACAGGTGAAATCAAACCTAAAGATAGGGCACTAAACAAAAGGCTTAGCGCCCTATCTTCATAAATAGAAAGACTACTTCGTCTCCATAGGAGCAGGTGCTGCTTTCTCTTTCTTTTCCTTCTCAGCCATCTTTGTAGCGGCCTTCTTTACTGATTTGGCTGTATTTTTGCCATCAGCTTCGGTGTATTTTGCTTCAACCTTATCACCAGCCTTGACCTTTGCGAGGACCTTGTCATCAACAGCGATGACAACATCACCCTTTTTACCTTTTACGGTAATGGTCTTTGCTTTTATATCGGCAGCAACAACTTCACCGACAACCTGATGTACCTTTTCAGGAGTCTTTGTCTCCATTTTGGCGGGCTCAACCTTTTTCTCCATAGGAGCCGGAGTTGCACTCTTCTCTGCTGCAAAGGACAGCGCGGTAATGGAAAATACAAAAAGCACTGAAACGACAATTACTATTGCTTTCTTCATTCAGAATCACCTCCTTTCAATGCAATGCGTTCTTTACTTCTCAATAGGTTGTGCATGTCACAGACATACTGTGAATAATAACTACGGATTACATCTCAACAAACTGAACAGCAAAATCCTACTTTCCCTTTTTTCCTTTTGGTTTTTCCGGAGCTTTCTTCTTATCCATGCATGACCTCCCCTTTAGTAAGATAGTCCCTTTCTAGGAACGATATCTTAACTACAACAATCGTGCCAAAAGGGTATAAGGCAAAATAATATTTATAATTCAATTGGTTGGGTACCATACTCTTTTTTCTATTGAGCAAGAGTAGTCCATTTCGGCATAAACATGTCATAATGGCGTATCAGAATTGATTAATAGTTTATTTTTGTGCCATTATGACATGCTTATGGTAAAGTACGACCTGGTAATGAGTTCAGGGACGTCAAAATAGCGTAAATGAGAGTAAAGACAAATTATATCCTCGTTATTCAGGGACCCCAACATAAAGACTGGGAGAGTCTGATCGCAGCACTGAAAAAACATAAGGATACTGTCCCCTATGTGACCACATCAATCAGTGAAGCAGTCACCATCATAAAGAATGAGCCAATCCATATCGTGATCTGTGATTATGACATTCCGAGGGACAGTCTCAAGTTCCTCAGAAAAGTGAAATACCTGAAACCTTACATAGAAGTAATATTCCTCTCAGAGAACGTCAATCTCTCGAAAGCGATTGAGGCCATGAAAGAGGGGGCTTACGATTTCTATCAGTTCCCTGTGGATAAGAGACTCCTGAAAACTGTTATCGATAAGGCGGTAGAGAAACAGACGCTTTTCTTGGAAAAATCTGCACTGGAACAGCAGGTGAAGGAACAGTTCGACTTCAGAAATATTATCGGAAGGAGCAAGGCGATCAAGCATGTTGTTGATATTGTCAGTTCTATAGCACAAAAGAATGTGAACATACTGATTACGGGAGAAACAGGGACGGGGAAGGAGCTCGTTGCGAGTGCGATACATTACAATAGCCTGCGGTCCTCAAAGGCATTTATAAAAGTGAACTGCGCTGCCTTAAGTGAGGGTGTGCTTGACTCTGAGCTCTTCGGACACGAAAGGGGTGCGTTTACCGGTGCGATTGCAACGCGGGTTGGGCGATTTGAACTTGCCGACGGCGGGTCTATCTTTCTTGATGAAATAGGGGATATTCCACCCAATATCCAGATAAAACTACTCAGGGTTTTACAGGAAAAAGAATTTGAGAGAGTAGGAGGAAACGAAACCAAAAAAGTAGATGTGCGTGTTATTGCAGCAACCAATAAGGATCTGAAGAAACTTATTGAAGAGGGGGTTTTCAGAAAAGATCTTTATTACCGTTTCAACGTGGTGAATATCGAAATGCCCTCTCTCAGGGATCGATCCGAGGATATACCGCTTCTCGTGAGCTATTTTATTAATAAACTAAATAACGAAAAGGGATATCAAATCAGGGGTATCGGGAAAGATGCAATGCAGATACTCTTGAACTATCACTGGCCTGGTAACGTCCGTGAACTGGAGAATGCCCTCGAATCTGCCATGGCATTAGCTGAGGGAGATATCATTGAGGCAAAGTACCTCCCCTCATTTCTCCTGATTAATCCGCTTGAGCATATCGATTTTTACCAGATACCAAAAGATCTTACCCTTGCCGATATAGAAAAAAGAGTTATTGAACAGACACTAAAAAGAACAAATGAAAATAAAACACAAGCAGCAAAATTGCTTCATATTGGTTTGAGAACTTTGCAAAGAAAAATTAAGCAAATGTGATGGTCAGTGTCGTAGTGTCTTCCTTTCAACTGGGGGCATTAAAAACCGGCCGTAGTCCTATCATTCTTGAAAAAAGGTCAATGCTTTTAATCTTCATCACGGTTCTGACTTCCGGAAGCTTGAGAACTAAAGAGACCGTGATGAACAGGCGAATGAGATTAAAAATTGGAAATAATGTCAGTATCTTACTTCCGATACTTCCCGGACTGAATGATGCTTATTCGTAATGCCCAATTCCATATATTTGTGGTTATTCAACCTTGAATGTAATCGATTTCAGGGATTTACCTGTCTTATCTTTTATCTCAACCTTCCAATTCCCTGTCTTCCCATATAAACTCTTGTAGGCGAATGTTCTCCACCTTGAGCCCTGCATAATTGGGAGAGTAAGAGTACGCATTTCTTGTCCCTCATGATACCAGACAAAGGTAGCCTCCGTATTCTCTGCAATATTCGTAGCCTCTATGAAACAGTATACCTTCTCTGTTGATGCGGGGAATGTCTCTGCAACGCCCACAGGTTCTCTGTCTTGCACATTTTCAGCAACAACCATTGTTGATACACTAAATAACTGAGCTCCCTTTTCGGCTTCCTCCTGCCCTATAGCGGGAGAAGTTATCCCAAGCGATGCAATGACAGCAAAAGATAAGATAATCCCCAAAATCATCCTGTTTTTCATTGTCTTCCTCCTGATTTTGTAATTATTCGCAACAAATCTCCTTTAAAGTATACATAATTCCAACATTTATGATATATATGATATAATAGAACCATAAAAATCGAGTTCTCGAAGCCGTCCGAATCATATTCAATCTCGTACCTTCAGATTTTCACTCGCTGTTAACAAAGTTCTCTTATAAACCCATCAAAAAAGGAGGAAAGTATGAACATTATTGAACCGTTGAAGAACACAATAATCGGAACGTTGAGAGGCACAAAAGAGATTGGAGTTGAACTGGAAAATACCGTAAAAGATGTTATTATTGGTGCCCTTCGCGGGGTTAAGGATGTTGTGGGCGAAGTGACCTCCATCGCAAAAGATGCCATTATAGGAACATTAAGAGGTACAAAGGAAATAGGGGTAGCAACATCTGATGCAGTATCTGGTACAGTCCGAGGTGTGGTGAAGGCTGCCTCAGAGACCACCAGCGATGTAGTCGGTGCGGCAAAGAATGCGGTAATGGGTACCGTTGCAGGGGCAAATGAAATCGGAACTGGCGTCGTCGAGGTAGCCTATAATGCAGTAAGGGGTGCAGTCCAGGGAGTCAAGGAAGTTGGCGGCGATGTAACTGCTGCAACAAAAGCAACTGCGGAAGGGGCAATTGAAGCAGCTGAAAAAATTGGAAGCGGTGCAGGAAATGCAGTAAAAAATGCCCTTAAGGGAGTCATTGACGGTTCCGTAGATATATTGAAAACACCATTCAAAAAATAACCGTAAGAACTGCGTTATTATAGGAGCCTGAAGTAATATTTGAATATTATTGCAGGCTCTTTTACTATAGGCCGTAGAAATAGATAAGGAGATATTGATGCGCAAACGAATTATAACCCAAGGTTCTCATGATATCCCTCCTGCTGATCAACAATGGTTAGATTTAAAGCACCTTGCACAGGTCGAAATCACCTCTGAAGATCCAGCCTACCCAATCGAATCAGCACTGACCTTTAGAACCAACTCGGGCTGGAAAGCATCTCAACCCGGGAAGCAAACAATCCGCATTCTTTTTGATGAACCACAGAATATACGACGCATCCGTCTACAGTTTGATGAAGAAACACAAAAACGCACGCATGAGTTTGTGCTTCGCTGGTCAGCAAACGAAGGAAAGTCTTACCAAGAGATTATGCGCCAGCAGTATACATTCAGCCCACCTGAGACTCTCCGTGAAATTGAAGATTATGCTGTTAACCTCCATGGGATGAACGTGCTTGAGTTGGAGATTGTCCCTGATATCGATAAGGGGAACGTTCTTGCCTCACTTACCAAGCTCCAAGTGGCGTAGCCTGCAGCAGCTTGGCATTTCATGAGCTGTAAGAATGATATTGAAGATAAAGTGAGCCAGTTCTTAGGCTATTTCAGACCTGTATATTCCTATTTCTTTGCCTGCGGAAGATGGTCTTTTATTAAGACATTCATAATCTTTACCGTTCGGAGAATCCGAATTCTGAATTAAGAGGAGGATAAAAGATGGCGGAACATGGTCCTTTGCTGCCACTGGCACAGAAATATTTCGAACAAGACATTGTCGGAGCCACTCACAGCCTTGAAATGATGGATGAAAATGATGCGATAGAAGTGCTCAAGGTTTTACCCGTTCCCCTTATCGTACGTGCTATAAAACATTTACAGGTAAGTTATGCGGCTAGTTTGCTCACAAATGTTGACCCTAAGCTTTTTAAATCAATAGTATCCTCACTTGAACCGCAGTTTGCCACAACAATCTTTATGCACTTTCCGGAAGACACCCGCGAACGTTTGATCCAACATATCCCTGAAAAGTTAAAAGTACAGTTCCGAGAGGTGCTCACATACCCTGAAAATAGCATCGGTCGACTCATGTCTACCGACTTTCTCTCTTTTAATAAGGACTCTCAAGTCGGTAAGGTGATTGAGAAAATACGTGCGTTGACAAAAAAAAGATACCCTTCATCCTACGCTTATGTCATCGATGATGAAGAACATCTTGTGGGCGTAATAAACATGCGGGACTTAATGCTCGCTTCACCAAAAGATTCTCTTGAGTCCGTTATGCGTAAAGATGTTTTCTCTCTTCATTGTTTTGTTGACAGAGAGGAAGCTGCAAATGAGCTTTCCAAGAGACGCTACTTTGCTGTCCCTGTGCTGGATAGCCAGAACCATATTTTAGGGATTATTAAAGCAGAGCAATTACTTCAGGGAATACAAGAAGAAGTCACTGAGGATCTGCAGAGAATGTTTGGTGCAGGGGGCGACGAAAGAACATTCTCCCCGATAGGCTTCTCCCTGAAACAACGCCTTCCGTGGCTTCATGTAAATCTAGCTACTGCCTTCCTTGCCGCGGCAGTAGTGGCAATGTTTGAGGGTGTTATTGCAAAGATTACCATACTCGCAGTATTTCTGCCGGTAGTTGCCGGTCAGGGTGGGAATGCAGGAGCACAATCACTCGCTGTTGTAATGCGTGGCTTAGTCATGAGAGAAATACCGAAAGACAAAGTGCGCCGACTTATTGTAAAAGAAGGGGGTATTGGGGTAATTAATGGAATAGTTATTGGTGTTGTCACGGCAATTGTCGCATGGGCATGGCATGGAAATCCCTATCTCAGTCTTGTAATTGGGTTGGGAATGTTAGTCAACCTGATTGTTGCAGGAATATGCGGCTCCTCGATTCCCATTCTGATGAAAGCCGTAGGATTGGACCCGGCTCAGTGCTCAAGCATTATTTTGACTACCCTCACAGATGTAATGGGATTCTTTGCCTTCTTAGGATTTGCGGTATTATTTCAGCACTATCTTATTTGAATCCTGTTTATTATCAAAACTTCAATGAGTAATTGGCTATGGGCAACTCATAAGGGATATCTCTCTTGCAGGAAAGATGGTTGCCTCCGTGCCACTAATATGGGATATTAACTGTAATCAAAATAAAAAGGGCGAGATGTTAAACTCGCCCTTGACCTGTTTATTGATAAACGCTTTATCGCTTCATCTTCTCAGCACTTACTCCTTCATCTAAAATAATAATTTCCACACGGCGATTTTGCTGTCTACCAGCAGGTGTTTTGTTGCTTGCTATGGGGAACTGTTCACCGTAACCCTTTGTAGTAATCCTTTCGGCACCAATACTCCTTGTGTTTAAGAAATCCCGAACAGCATCTGCACGCTGTTGTGAAAGACCCAAATTGTAAGTTTCAGTGCCGACGCTGTCAGTAAAGCCTTCAATTAAAACATTACGCTTTGGGTACTTCTTCAAAAAATCAGCAAGGATATCCATGGAACGCACAGCGCCTGACATTAAATGAGCTTTTCCGGTTTCAAATAGTATGTCTCCTAAGGTGAGGACGATACCTTTTTCAGTTTGTTTGGCTTTTAATTCCGAAAGTTCACTTTCTATTTGTTTTCTCTGTGCTATGGCTTCCTGTTCTTTTGTACGAGCCAGTTCTGTTTCAAGCCTTTTGGCTTCAGCTTCCTTTTTAGCTTTCTCAAGTTCCAATGTCCTCGCCTCGGCTTCCTTCTTCAAGCTTTCCGCTTCTAATGCTTTTGCCTCAGCCTCCTTCTTCAATTTTTCAGCTTCTAGTGCTTTTGCCTCGGCTTGTCCTCTTGCCTGCTGAATCTCAAGCGCTCTTGCTTCAGCTTCCTTCCTGGCCTTATCCGCTTGCTGGGCTAATGCTTGGGCTTCTCCTTTCGCTCTCTCGATCTCACGTATTTTTTCCTCGGTTTCCTTCTTTGCACGCTCGGCTTCAAGTGTCTTTGCCTCAGCTAAGCTTAGTGCCCTCTTTGTTTCAAGTTCACGAGCCTGCAATACTAACTTGTCCTTTGTTTTGATCAGCTCTTCTCTTTCCTGTTCGGCAATCTTTTTGTCTGCTTCTGCAATTGCAAGCTGGGAGATTCTCTCTGCCCTAAAGGAAAGGTAATTCATTTCCTCAACGTTTTTTGCCTGCTCGGCCATTTTCAATGCTTGTTCAGCCTCATACATAGTAACGGGAGCGTTTTCCTTTACCTCAGGATTTGCTGCAGCTTGTTCATAAGCTGCACGGGCACGGTCTAAAGCTGGATTTTCAGGTATCGTTGCACACCCTATCGCTAATAATATGACTGAAAGAAGAATTGATATGCCGAGACTCTTTCTATGATAATTCTTTGACAGCTTTCTCATGGCATTTTCCCCCTCTCTTTTCATTGACCACGTTGTTGCGACCGCTCAATCTCTTGACGCAATGTCTCAATAGTATTGCGCAACTCTTGAGTGGTTTTCTTGGCTTCTTCCGACCGTGATTTGGCTTCAGCGAGCTTTGCATCTAACAGCGCCTCGTTTGCCAGTTGCAGAGCTTCCTCATACTCTTCTGCTTGCAGCGCTGTTCTGGCCTGACTGAGTTTGTCTGTTGCAAATTTCAGTTCGAGAGGCGCATACACAGCAGCGTCACTCTCTTCTGCCTCCTTAATAGCCATTTGTGCATTCGAAATGTCTTCGATTGGTGCAACCTTTGCGGCACAACCAACCATAAGTAAAATGGTCACTGCAACCAACATACTAAATACTACACGGACTCTTGCCTCCTGTGCTATCATTTCGTCCCTCCTTTCTTTGATAGTACGATTTTAGTTCCTAACAAAAACTTCTCTTAACAATTTTATTTTTGCGCTTATCAACCCCCCTTGTTTTGAGCTCATAATGAATGAGCTCATCAAAAAGTATTGTAAATTTGTCTCCAACAATATGGGAGCTTCCCCCTAAGACTTCCTTAGCAATCCTATAGATTTCTGGTTATACTCAGCTCAATTATATCAGGTCTTAAAGGTAAGTGATACAGAAAGAATTTGGGAGGGATTTAATCATCTGCTCCATCTCAGGGAGGGCACATAAAAAAGTGGTGCTTCCCTCCCCCCAGAACTCAGTTGATTGTACATCCTGAGACATACAGCTTTAGACTTTTACGTCTACGACCTACGTCTACGACCTTACAACGTATCTGAGTTTGAGGGGAGGAAGATCACCACTTGTGGGTATCTAACTCTTCTTGATTTACTTATACCGCACTTTGAAGTGGTTGTCAAGCTTTTTGGAAACAGTTTTTTTGTAAATAAATTTGAGCAGTGAGGCATAAGGGTAAATCTATGCAATACTCCCTACTACTTATTGAGAACAATATTCCGCTTTATTGAGGATAAAAGTTATGCGGATAACAGAAAGAAAAATTGCTCCGCCATAAGTCCCTTCAACAAAACGAGATCATTTCAATCAAATTACAGTTTAACTACATTGACCGCCTTGGGACCTTTGTCGCCTTTTTCCATATCAAAGCTAACTTTGTCACCTTCAGCAAGGCTCTTAAAACCACTGCCTTGGATGGACGTGTGGTGGACAAAAACATCAGTGCCGTCTTCAGCAGTAATAAATCCGAACCCTTTACTCTCGTTAAACCATTTCACAGTTCCTTGCGCCATTTCACTTGTCTCCTTTTTTTATAAAACTAAAATTACACCATATTATGCAGGTGTCTCCATCAAATGTGAATTGTCATTTCAAATAAGCATAATTATATCAGGTTTAAGCGGTCTAAAGTTCAGGAAGTCATTATCCCTGCGTGTTTCCAAAGGTAGTCTTGCCCACCCCAAAAAGTCTCCAGGCGTGCATATTTGCACAGGAAATAAATAATATGCAGATGCTGGAGGGATAATCATTCCTATGTGAATGATGACTATCAGATTATCGGACCACGACCATTATTCCTGGACGAAATAAATGGCATCACTCGGGGTAACACAGGCTTGCCCGTGGGTATCTACATAGATCAGCTTTTCTACTGGTATACCATTGAAGCAATTTTTACCGTCAGGTCCCCCAGCATGTTCGTATAACTTCCCAATTCGTTATCATACCAGCCGTAGATGACCGTATTCGTAATCGGGATTTCAGGATCGGCAGGAACTGCTGACAAAGTTTCAGCCGGAAGCTTCAAGTGCTTGCCGACATCCAGGGAAATATAAGCTGTTCTTGTATGTGTCTCATGACCTTCAATAATGGCAGCCGGTCCAATAAGCCCTATGATATCTGATGATACGTTTTGCTCATTGGTATATTTAATGTATCCTCTCTTTTCCCTCTTTGCAGCCTCCTTATAAATATTGTTGATCAGTTCAGCATTCACCGGTGGCTTGTCTATCTCGTCACGGAGGGTTATCACAAGAATAATCAGGGAACCGGTAGTGATGGGGATGCGGACCGATTCCGCCATGAACCCAATCCTGTTCATCTCAGGTATAACCAGCCCCAGCGTTTTCGCAGCACCTGTGGTCGTCAGGATGATATTGTTCATCACGCTCCTTGATTTTCTTAAATCAGTAGCTCCGGCCTTGGGAAGGCGGTCAAGAACCTCCTGTGTGCCTGTGCTCGAATGGATTGTATCCATGGAGGCGCTGATGATCTTTTCAGGGCCGAAATAATCCATAAGAGGTTTCACCATATGCCCAAGACAGGTTGTCGTACAAGACGCACCGGAAATGATTTGGTGCTTTGCATGATTGTATTCTTCCTCATTAATACCCATGACGACTGTGATGATGTCGGACGGCATAGGGATATTCTTATCTTTCACTTTGAACGGTGCGGAGATTATGACTTTTTCCGCTCCTGCTTCCAGATGCCCGCGCACTGAACCCTCTGCCGCATCAAACGGAACCGTGGGATTTGTGAATTTCCCAGTGGCCTCAACGACAACCTTCGCACCATGGTTTTTCCACGGTATATTTCTTGGGTTGCGGGACTCTCTCAGCACTGTTACCGGTATTCCGTCTATTTTCATCTTGCCGTTCTGTTCATCAATATCAGTGATAATGCGCTCTGCCGAGTATCCGTACAGATAATGATGCAGGGAGCCGTATGTTGAGTCCTTTTCTATATATAGCGCAACATCCTGGAGTTTTGTCCCTGATTTTCTCCCGATATTTACAACGATTTCAGAAAAACGTTTTCTTGCAATGTGGTTCCAGAGGGTCAGCTTGCCGATTCTGCCGAGGCCATTGATCCCGAGAACGGATTTTTTGTCAGTGAACGGTTTAGCCTTGATTTTTCCTGCCATTTCTCTTCCCCTTTCTGAACGGTTATTAAATGGGTTCCCTGCTTCGTTTTTCCAATACTGTTATTATATCACCAGTGTTACAACTTCGGCGCTGTTTCGGCCTTTATTTCCTGTGTTTGATGCCTCCCGGCAAAAACCGACCCGTTCCGGCCGTCAATACTCAGGAAGTCGCCTACCTTAATGAAGCGTTTGTTGATCCTGCATCTTTTTTCCTGCTCCCATACAATCAAGTTATTACAGCCAACCACGCAGGTCTTCCCTAAACGGTTGGCAATAATGGAGGCATGAGATGTTGATCCGCCGCGGGCGGTAAGTAATCCATCTGCAGCGGAAATATGTCTGATATCATCTGGGACCGTATCGGCGCGTATTAAAATGAGAGGCGTTAAGGGATCCTTCTCCCTGAGATCCTGGATTTCATTCAAATCAAAGACAGCCTTGCCGCTCAGGGCACCGCCACCGACACCGATGCCCCGCGAAAGATAACTCGATGAAAGCTTCTTCGACGGGAGAAATGCCATAAAACTCTCTTCGCGTTTGAGTGCCATATCGCGTGTCTGCAGGATATAGAGATTGTCAGGATTTTTACCCTCGAAGGTGAATTCAATTTCCTGTGCGCCCCACCGCTCACGGTAAATAAGATCTTTGCTGATCTGCAGAAGGGTGTTATAGAGTTCAGGAAACGTATCCTCAAAGGAAATCTCTGCAGAACGGTCTTCATATGGTTTCTGTTCATTCGACATTGCCAGCGTTCTTACCAGTCCTGAAACAATGTCCTCTCCCTGGGCACCAATTGCAAAGTCTCCCCAGAGCATAACTCGGTCCCCTGTCTCCTGTGGATTTCGGGTGAAGAGGACCCCGGTCCCTGAATTTATATCCAGATTACCGTAGGCCATTGCCTGCACGATAACAGCGGTTCCCCAGTTTTCGGAAATATTCATGATTTCACGGTATGCCTGGGCTTTTAGGGAATCCCAGGACTGAAAGACCTGTTCGATTGCTATCTCAAGTTGGGTGTATGGATCATCGGTAATTTCGATGCCGTTGTCCTTGACGGATGCACGGTAGGAGAGTGCCAATTCCCGCATCTGATCAGGTGAGAACTGGATTTTTCGCAGAACCTTAAACTTGTCCTTAAACGTGTTCATGATAGCATCAAACTGATCCCGTTCCATACCAAACGACATACCCCAGCACTGTAAAAAACGGCGGTAACAGTCCCATACAAACCAGGGCCTTGCAGTCTGTTGTATCAGGCCTTCACAGATGTGTTCATTGATCCCGACATTGAGAAAGGAGATCATCATGCCTGGCATGGAAATAGCGCCACCGCTCCTGACAGAAACAAGCAGAGGATTTTGGTTATCACCGAATACCTTCTTTGTTTGTTTCTCAAGTGTGGCAAGGTGCTCTCTGATGCAATCGGTCAGATGTTCATGCACGTATTTGAAGCTGCTGACGGCTTTTTTACATCGAAAAACCTCGGTTGTTATGATGAACCCTGGAGGAACCGGTATCCCAAGAGATGCTAGTTTAATGAGGTTATGCCCTTTATTCCCCAAATGAATTCTGTCCTGTGTAGCCTTATTCGGGGTATGAATTCCGGACAGGGCTTTCTTCGGATCATAGCTCATAAGCAGATCAAGGTTATGCACATCAAGTCCCTCTGCCTGTTCAAATAAGGTTATCAGGATCCTGCTGATGAAGGTATCCAGCTGTTGGAGCCCGAATGAGCCGGCAACAATCTCCCGTAGGAACTGCTCGGATATCTGATTAACAAACTCAGACTCACTCTGCCATTCCCCAGTCTGCTGATACTTCGGGAGAATGCGCTCAATCCCAATTTGGGGAATAATCTGTTTGAGGTTATTCTTAAAAACATTGCTGTAATGATTATTAAGAATGTCCTGGACCGCTTCAGAAAATCCTCTAAAGATATCAATGTATTGTGAGAAAGAAAATCTCCTGACTTCCAGTGCCACCGATAAGAGCTCGAGAGCGTTTTCGAGCTTAGTCGAGGATATCCCGTCCAGCTGTAACGCCTTAAAAAAAAGAGTTACATATTTCTCAATCTGGAAGAGGGTTGCACGCGTGATGAATTTCAGGTTTATCGTATGAATGAGTTCTTCAAACAGGACAGTGGCAAGACTTTCGAGACGAAATGAGAGCGCCAGTGCATCGAATTTTCTCTCGTGGTATTTCCCGTACAGTGACGGTATGCCTGCTGCGATGTGTCTCTTGCGGAATATGTTTTCGATAGGTTCATTCCTCTCCGGAGAGAGGATAATGTCTTTTAAGAGGCCGAGGTAATGCAGGACTCCTTCGAGACGGTCGGATATGGACCCGTTGGTGAGAAGGACGATTAATGACTCTGTATTCGGGAGCCCAAGACTCCGTGCATATTGCAGCTGTTCTCCGATGTCATGTGGATCAAGTCGATATTTCCTGTTCAGTAATTGATAATATCTGACCGCAAGACATGCTCTTTTTTTCTCTCTTTCTGCGACTCCGTGAACACCCTCAGTGAGTGAAATTGTCTCTTGCTCGCTGAGATGGAGCAGGTCAGTAACGCGAGAATATCCTTTGCGCCGAAAAAGATCATTGAAAATGATGTTCAGATCATCGACGTACGGGCCTGAAGTCTTGATTCTCTGAAAGACATCGTCAGGGAGAAATCCCTGTATGTGAGTCTTATTCCTTGACAGCCAAAAGGATATGACTCCTTCGATAAAATCGACTACCCGCGCACTGCTCTCAACGTGGCTTTGCTTGCGGAGGAAGTGCACGAGGGCATCGGCCCTGTGAGTTATTTCATCGATCTCTGTCGATACCTCGCGCAATGGACCTTCTGCACCGATCTCGCTGAAATAGACAGGGAATACTTTGGCCATAAGCTTGATCAGATGATAGACAGGAGCGATGTCACTATTGAGGAGTTTTGTTACGTCCTTCTGAAAGATATCGGTGTCACTGATATAAACCCCGCACAACCTGAGATTAATGATCAACGCAGAGACGAGGGACTTTGACCATTTCGGGTTATTCTCGATGAGATCGAGCCAGACGCGGATGTTCTGCAGATGGGTGAGGTTGGATTTAACTTGCCATTCGTCGGTAACCCCCGTAATGTGAGGATATTGAAACCCTATCGATATGACCTTTTGCAAATACCACTCGACAGGGCTGCTCATTTCTTTCCGGTAAATCTCATTGCCGATAATCTGGATGCAGGACAAGGCTGTCTCGGGAAATATTTGGAAACTGCTCTTCAATGCGGATAAGCTCTCAGCGATGCTGGATTTTATCTGCTCGGGGCTGCCAATCCTGACCATCTGCGAAAGGGTACGGTTTATTTCCCGCAGAATATTTTCGTGGATAGCGGCAAGGCCCGGCATTTCCATTATCCTGAGGAGGTACAGCATCTTTATGCTGAGATCAGTGTATGCGTCGCCGGTGACGGCCAGTTGACCGGCGAGTTCCTCGTGGAATTTCACCAACTGCATGTAGCCCGGCAACGTGACGAGATGCTGTAATTTGGAGTATTGCTCGTCAATTTTTTTCAGATCTTGAAGGTTCAAAAGTAATTCTTTCAGGTGAGCCTGGGATACCGGATGGAAGAGTTCTTCAAGTTTGGATGCCTTTTTTTTGGTCAGCGCCAGCCGCGGCTCTTTTTTGAACCAATGGAACAGATCCTCCTGATTGAGCCAGTATGCGAAGTTCGTCGAAAAATATCTGACAAGCAGTTCATTGAATACCCTGATGTTGAGACCGGCCGGAGCCCTGCCAAGGATGATCTGGCCGATTTTTTTTATCTGATGCGGATTTGTGACGAGAAAATAAAATTCCTTTTCCCCGAGCTGATACAGCCTCGTGAAACATGACTCCAGGAGAGGTGCATATTTTGCAAGATCATTCCGGCTGTCGGTGAGAAGTTTTTCGAGATAAAAGATGAGACTTTCGCACGCAGCTTGCCGGACGGAGGTGTCGGGAATTTCAATCGCTTCGAGAAATATATCGACGATAAGGCCGACGGCACCCAGTCCCCGTTCATGATGGTCGTGCAGATAAAAATTCTTCAGGGCATGCGCACGCAGCTCGCTGATAACGGCCGGCCAATCCCAGTGTTCACTGCGCATTTCGCGGAAAAGCGGATCGGCAGCACTCAGGATGCCGGGATAATCTTTTATGATATCCCGGAGGATTTCATATCGGTGCTGCGCATCTGTTTGAACGGGATCAGCCATTCTGAAATCTCCTCAATCATTATATAATACGATAAAGTGATATTTGGCACATGAAAATATGTGAGCTGTTTACCAGCATTCAGGGGGAATCGAGTTTTGCGGGCATGCCGTGTTTTTTTATACGGCTTTCCGGTTGCAATCTCAGATGCTCATACTGTGATACTACTTATGCATACGAAGATGGGATTGAATTTACAGAAGAGGAAATCTTAAAGAAAGTCAGGAATGCAGGAATGAATCTTGTCGAAGTCACCGGTGGGGAACCCCTGATCCAACCAGAGGTATATCATATGATACAGATGCTTCTCGAAGAGGGGCGGTCGGTTTTACTCGAGACAAACGGTTCACAAAGCATTAGGGGAGTTGATAGAAGGGCAATCATTATACTCGACATAAAGACACCAGGAAGCGGAATGAGTGGCAGAATGGATTTTTCAAATCTTGATGCGATTGGGAAACATGATGAAGTGAAGTTTGTCATTACAGACAGGAATGATTATGAATGGGCAAAGGACATCATGCATACCTTTCGTCTTGCTCAAAAATGCAGTCTCCTTATTTCGCCTGCTTTCGGCTTTACCCGTGCGGAAGACCTTGCACGATGGATGATCGATGATAGACTCCCTGCACGTTTGAATCTCCAGCTTCATAAATATATATTTGGTTCTGAAAAAAGAAGAGTATAATTGTAATATGCAAAACAGTGGTGCAAGCGCATGAAAGGGAACTTTCCGCATCTCCCCGAACGGATTTCAGGGCTCGCAGATATTGCATACAATCTCTGGTGGAGCTGGCATCCTTCTGCAAGAATGCTCTTTAAGCTTTTGGACAGGATTGCGTGGAAGGAAAGTGGGCATAATCCTGTCGGAATGCTGAAAGACCTTCCTGCTGAGATCTTGATCTCAGCTGCACAAAATCCTGATTATCTGAATCATTACGATTCTGTGATGTTACAGTTCCATGAAGATATCGAAACCAGGATTTGCTGGTTTGCAGAGAATGTACGGGAGGCGAGCTGCCATCCCGTTGCATTCTTTTCTGCTGAATACGGACTGCATCGTTCCCTGCCGTTTTATGCGGGTGGATTAGGATTCCTGGCAGGAGATTATATCAAGGAATGCAGTGACCTCGGTGTCCCTGTGGTTGCGATGGGATTCATGTATCCGGAAGGATATCTTCGACAGAAGATAAGAATGGACGGATGGCAGGATGATGTGCGTGAAGTCCTTGACAGGGACGCAGCTCCCATTGAGCGGGTCCTCAACGAAAAGGGTGAACAAATTATTGTCAGGGTTCCTTTCATGGAGCCACCGATTTATATAGCAGTCTGGAAGGTGGCCGTCGGGAAGATTCCTTTGTACCTTATGGATACGGATATTGAGCAGAATGAACCATGGAATAGAGGAATCACTGCTCGGCTTTATATAGGTGATGTCGAACAACGTCTCCGTCAGGAGATGGTGCTCGGAATTGGTGGCATAGCAGTACTGGACAACCTCAAAATCAGGCATTCCATTATACATCTTAACGAGGGGCACTCTGCCTTTGCAATTTTGGAGCGCATCAGGGAGAGGATTGAAGCAGGGACTGCATTTAAGGACGCAGTCGAACAGACCCGGGCAACCACCGTATTCACTACTCATACCCCTGTGCCTGCGGGTCATGATGTCTTTCCATTTCATCTCATGGACAAGTATTTCATGCATTGTTATCCCTTTCTTGGACTGACCCGTGAGCAATTCCTCGAGATGGGAACGAATCCGAAAGAGCCCGGAGCAGGCTTCAACATGACGACATTCTCCCTGAGGTTGTCCGCTTATACCAATAGTGTTAGCAGAAAACATGGCGAAGTGACACGAAGGATGTGGCACCATTTGTGGCCCGAGAGGAAAGATGATGATGTCCCGATCATCTCTATCACCAATGGTATCCATGTGCCCACATGGGTTGAACCGAAGATCGAGCTCCTTTTCAATAAATATCTTGGTCCAAGGTGGCGCGAAGAACAGGATGATCCTGCAGTATGGGAGTTGATCGATACAATTCCGGACCAGGAATTATGGAAAGTCCATTACTGGCTGAAGATAAAGTTGTTAAACTTTGTCAGGGAACAGGCTCGCAGACGCTGGATCGAAAACAGGGTAAATCCGGTTAACATCATTTCCAACGGAGTATTGCTTGATCCGACAGCACTCACCATTGGTTTTGCACGGCGCTTTGCTGCGTATAAAAGGGCGGATCTCATCTTCAGAAATCCGGATCGATTGAAGGGAATTTTAAATCACCGCTGGCGGCCTCTCCAGATCATATTTGCGGGTAAATCTCACCCTGCTGATGATGAAGGGAAGAGGATACTGCAGAGAATATTTACTCTCGCGCACGATCCTGAACTGAGCGGAAGAATTGCCTTTGTTGAGAACTATGATGAGCAGCTCGCCCAATACATGGTTCACGGTGTCGATCTCTGGCTCAATAATCCGATGCCCCCGCTGGAAGCATGCGGAACGAGCGGAATGAAGGCGACGCTGAACAGCGTTCCTCACCTCAGCATTCTTGACGGGTGGTGGATTGAGGGTTTCAGCGGGAAGAACGGGTGGGCTTTTTCCGGCGATGGGGATGAGAGGGATGCAGAGGCTATGTATCAGCTCCTCGAAACAGAGATCGTTCCCCTGTATTACAAGCTCGATGATTCCGGTATTCCGATTGACTGGGTGAAAATTATGAAGCAGGCAATCAAGCATACTGGTGCACAGTTTAGCGCGCGCCGCATGGTAAAAGAATATGCATTGACTTTCTATCAGAATGCCATGAAATCGGTGTCGTAAATGATCGAATGGTGAAGATGCTCCCGGTAGTAAGAAAAAGCGATATGTACTATAATACCGTTGTTTGTTGATTCCTTAAATTCCGAGGAGGGCGTTATGGTAAAAATTTATTACGATAAAGATGCGGATAAAAAGATTCTGAAAGGGAAACGGATTGCGGTCATGGGGTACGGGAGCCAGGGACATGCACACGCAAACAACCTGCGGGACAGCGGCGCTGATGTTATCATTGGAGTCAAGAAAGGCGGTGCAGGGTGGGAAAAGGCGGGAAAAGCAGGCTTCACCGCTTTCGTCCCTTCAGAAGCTGCGAGAAAAGCTGACATTATCATGATGCTCGTACCAGACGAGTACATGGCTGATATCTATAAGGCAGAGATTGCCCCGCATATCAGGAAGGGGACATATCTCGGGTTTGCTCATGGCTTCAATGTTCATTTCGGGCAGATTGTGCCTTCTGCTGATATAAATGTCTTTATGGTGGCGCCAAAAGGCCCTGGTCATCTTGTGAGATCAGAATATGCAAAAGGCAGCGGTGTGCCATGCCTGATTGCTGTCGATCAGGATCCTTCAAAGAATACCAGAAAAATCGCATTGGCTTACGCTTCTGCGATAGGCGGCGGAAGAGCGGGGATCATCGAAACAAGTTTCAGGGAAGAAACCGAAACCGATTTATTTGGTGAGCAGGTAGTTCTCTGCGGTGGCCTCACTTCTCTTATTACCGCCGGTTATGAGACCCTTATTGAAGCAGGGTATTCTCCTGAAATGGCGTACTTTGAATGCCTCCATGAAGTAAAACTCATCGTAGATCTGATATACGAGGGTGGAATTTCCACGATGCGGTATTCAATCAGTAATACCGCCCAGTACGGAGATCTTACGAGGGGGCCTCGAATCATTACAGATGAGACAAAGAAAGAGATGAAAAAGATCCTGGATGAGATCCAGTCGGGAAAATTCGCCAAAGAATGGATTCTCGAATGCAGGGCGAACAAACCGGTGTTTAATGCTCTTACAAAAAGGGGGGAGAATCATCCGATCGAGGAAGTGGGAGCGAAGCTCAGGGCAATGATGCCATGGCTTAAAAAAGGAAAGCTGGTTGATAAATCGAAGGCATGAAGTTTGCCCCTGAAGGATATTCTTTTATCATCGGTTCTTTACTCTTTTCAGGGACCGCAGCATTCATACTCTGGTTGGTCATAAAAAATGGAAACAGCTCCGTCATAATTTCCCTGACAGTTTTTCTCTTGGGTGCCTCCCTCATGCTTGTTTTTTTTATGGCGTTTTTTTTCAGGGATCCTGACAGGGTAATCCCCGGAGGCGAAGGACTTTTCGTCTCGCCGGCAGACGGCAAAGTAATCAGAATCAGAGATGTCCCTGATAAACAGTACACAGGAGCTGAAGCAAAGGAAATCAGCATTTTCATGTCGCCACTCGATGTCCATGTCAACCGCTCTCCGTGTGACGGAAGAGTTGTTGCTGTACGATACTCTCCGGGTAAATTTCTTGCAGCCTACAAAGATGATGCATCGCTCAGGAATGAAAATATCGTTATGGTTCTCGAAAATACTCATGGGAAGGTGCTCGTAAGGCAGGTCGCCGGATTTATCGCCCGGCGGGCAGTCTGCCGGGTAAAGGAAGGTGATGTTTTGAAGCGGGGCGAACGTTACGGAATCATTAAATTCAGCTCGCGGCTTGATGTGTATGTCCCTAAGAGCGCTGAGATTATGGTGAAATCGGGTGATAAAACAACGGCTGGAGAGACCATCATAGCCATGGAAACTAGACAGTAGATAGTAGATAGGACACCAAAAAACTTATGACAACTAATAGCAGATAACTGACAGGGAGGAATATGATGGGTGAAGTTCCAAAAGGAGCTATTCTTCAGAGGGACAAAGAGACCTATGCGATTGTACCGAGGATTCCGATGGGAATTGTAACACCGGAAATCCTGGAGAAACTGGCGCAGATTGCGCGCAGATATCATGTCAGGATTATCAAGATAACCTCCGGTCAGCGCATTGCACTGGTAGGATTCAAGGCAGAGGACATTCCGGAGGTATGGAAAGAGCTTGGTATTGAGGTTGGTCCTGCTGAAGGGTTGTGCGTTCATTATGTCCAGTCATGTCCGGGGACAGAAACCTGCAAATTCGGACAGGGCGACTCTCTTGGGCTTGCTGCAAAAATAGAGAAAATGTTTGTCGGCAGAGAAGACACAGTTCCTGCAAAAACGAAATTCGGAATATCGGGATGCACGCTGAACTGTGCCGAAAGCTATCTCAGGGATTTTGGCGCCTTTGCGACGCCGAAAGGCTGGACCGTGGTTGTCGGCGGGAATTCAGGAGGAAGACCTCGGATAGGCAATGTCATTGCGGAGAATCTGACTGAAGAAGGAGTTCTCTCACTCCTGCGGAAGTGTCTTGAGTACTATGCGAAGCATGCAAAAGCAAGAGAGCGGATGCCGAGATTTGTCGAACGGATAGGGGTGGAAGAATTCAAAAAGGCCCTGATGTAGAGGTCAGCAAATTGCGCCTCAGGGGACTCTTTTTCCTCACAGGCGAATTTGATATGGAACACGGAAGGATATTGTTGTTAACAGTACTATTTATCAATGAGAGGAGGCAGTATGCATCGCAGAACAGTTTCACTGATTATTATCATTACGTTTCTCGTCGGGAGTTTCGGTTGCGCAAGCATCCCTGAAGAACATAAGGGGGCAGCGACCGGAGCAGGAATCGGAGCGGCAACCGGCGCTATTGCCGGAGCGTTATTAGGTTCGAAAGGGGCCAAGACAGAGATGGCGGTGGTTGGAGGACTTCTCGGCGCGCTTGCGGGAGGGGCAATCGGTCACTATGCATATGACCAAAAACGGACAAAAGAGGAAACGGCTCAGAAATATAATTACCAGTCGTCAGAGGGGACATTGTTGAGAATTGAGGATGTTGCCATAATTCCTGAGATCGCCAGGCCGGGTGATAAAGTTGAGATGAAGATGACATATGCAGTGCTTGGGGTTGCAGCCGGGAAGGAAACAGAGTTCTCAGAGATACGCGAGATCAGATATCAGGGTGAACTTTACGGAAAACCGGAGGTTACGGTATCACGTCAAGATGGCACGTATTCCTCCAGCATTCCCCTCATGTTGCCCTCAGATGCCAAAAAGGGCAAATATATTGTTACTATGACTGTGAAAGGTGCATCTATCAGTGACTCAAAAGAATCATCCTTCCAGGTAAATTAGCCCAGTCATCTATATCAAATGGGCCGGTTCAGTTCCGGCCCATTTAGCTGGCCAGTCTCTTTGTGGAACGTGCTATTAGGCGAGTCACCTTTTAACATATTTCCCGCTCTTTAAAACGTCTATTTCGTTTTAAATAATAATAACGGTAAGTTATAATTAATTATTAATGTAATACTTAAATTATAAAACAAGACTTTTACAAAATACAATATTGCGAAGAAAGATTGCGCCTAATCCAGCATGACGTGTAATGATGCCTTATATCCTGATACTTTGAAATCATATTAAAATGTTATAAATCAGCATATTAAATATCTATATGAATGTAAAACTTTAAATTTATAGCGAGATAGTCACTTTGTAAAAATTACATTTAATTATTATAATAATAGTATAAATTGTTCCTTATATTAAAAAAATGGATACTCTCGAAAAAAATATTAATAGCCACATAGAAGAACTCATGTGCGGATTCTCCTGTCCAAAGGATTTTCAATGTTACCGGACAGGTTTCAAAAATCTTTGCAAAGCAAGGGATATCGGATTGGAATCTTTTGTGGCATGTCTGGTGAGTGATCCTTTGGAGTGCAAATTTTCGCTCCTTTTCGGCGGCGTTTTCTTCTGCACCTGCTCATTGCGCATCTATATCGCCAAGCATTTGAAGAAATAGGCAATTCCATTTAACAATACCCATCCGTTTCCTTTTTCATTCTTGTTCCCTCGGATGTGCAATCGCACAATGCGATGAAAAGGGCTGCTTCTGAGATTATGCTACAATATTTGAATCCATTTTCGATGAAGATACTAAACCGCTCAATACTGAAGGAATTGATCCTTGCCTTTATTCTGAGCCTCGCTTCTCTGAATTTTATCCTGATGACAGAGAAACTTCTGCGATTGAGCAGGGTTCTTTCCGGCGTGGGCACATCTGTTGTCGATATGGCAAAACTCATTGGATATATTCAGCCCCCCTTATTGCTTCTCACGATCCCCATGGCGTTTTTGCTTTCTACCCTCCTCGTTTACGGCAGAATGAACATCGACAATGAACTGGTAATCATGCGAATAAGTGGTATGGATTTCAAGGGCATTTCAGTGCCGGTTGCCCTGCTCGGCGTACTGTGTTTCTTCGTGAATATGGCCGTTAGTTTTTATGTTGGCCCAAAAAGTTATTTGAAAATGAGGGAAGAGACGGTGAATATTATCAAGAAACGGACTCCCCTCGCGATTGAAGCAGGTAAGTTCAATACGTCGTTCAAAGATGTCCTCATTTTTATAAAGGAGAAGCCATCTGAAAATACGGTAAGGGAAATTTTCCTCTATGACGAAAGAGATCATCAGGAACCAAAGGTGTTGATGGCAAAAGAAGGAATTATTTCGGTTCAGGACAGCCCCGCGATCAACCTTTTCCTAAAAGACGGGTATATCAATATGGTGAAGGGGGAGAGTACTACAGAACTGTTTTTTAAAAAGTATAATATGACGCTGAGTCTTGATCCGGACCAGCGTAAACGGAAGAATGCAGAACTGACACCCTACGAGCTTGTCCGTGAAATAGGAAAAGCAGACAGCCGACGGGCGGCTTCACTATACCTCGACCTTTACCGGAGGATTTCCCTTCCGGTTATGTGCCTGATACTCATTTTCCTCGGGCCTCCGCTGGCCATGATAGCCGGCAAGTCCGGTAAGCTTGGAGGCCTGACGATCGGGCTTGCAGTGTTTACTGTCTACTACATGCTTCTCATCTACAGTGAAAATCTTGCGCGAACAGGAAAAATATCATATGCCCTCGGAGCCTGGATCGCAACCATTACTCTAGGAGCGGTTGCTTTAGTTTTGTTCAGAAGAGAACAGCGCAGATGAAAATTGTGCAGAAGTTCTACTTGAAGGAATATTTAAAACTGCTTGCTATCATTTGTCCTGGTCTTGCAACGGTGTTCAGCCTTCTCGACCTCATTGACAAGATAGATAATTTCGCACCGGGGAAACTTTCTTTGATGAGCATCCTGCACTATATTCTTCTGATTATGCCGAAATATCTTCTGTACCTTCTTCCTATGTCACTCCTGCTGTGCAGTCTTTTCATATTCGGGCTTGCAGCGCGCAATAAAGAGCTCATTGCCGTAAAAGCATCCGGAGGAAGACTGAAAAGCCTCTTTGTGCCGTTCATCATTGCGGGATTGGCATTCAGTCTCTTTTCATTCGTTATAGGTGAGTTCACCGTACCTTCATTTACCGAACGGCTTCTTGAATTCAAGAGGGGATTTATGGGAAAAACAGAAAACGTGACCGCGATGGAAGGTTCAATCTGGTTGCGGGGAACCGATGGATCGATTGTCAGGATATCTCTCTATGTCCCGGGAAGAAGACTGGCTCAGGGTATCAGCATTTTTTTAACGGGAGAAGAATCGCTCAGAAAGAGAATAGAGGCCGAGGAGGCAGAGTGGTCGGAAAATAAGGATGGAACCGGTATCTGGAAACTCCGACGAGTTGTTCTCTATGATTTTGAAGGAGGCAAGCTGACTGCCGTGCCGGAAATGGATTACCCGCATCTGGAATCTCCGGAGCTCTTTGGAAGGCGCATAAAAAAACCTGAAGAGATGGGGATTGTTGAGCTCTCCCGCTATATGGAACGGTTGAATGCAGCAGGGATTTCTGATTCAAAACTCCTCGTAGATTACCAGGTAAAGGTCTCATATCCCCTCATGAATTTCTTCATGATGATTCTGGGTTTGGCACTTTCAGTCATAAGCAGAACAGGAGGAGGATTGTTTGCGGCAGGAGTCGGAATATCTCTGAGTTTTCTCTACTGGCTCCTCTATACGTTTACCCTTTCGATGGGCTATGCACGGGTTATTCAGCCGGTTCTTGCCCCGTGGATCATTCCGGTGCTGTTCGGGGTGGCGGCGGTCTCTCTGTTCAAAAGGATACCGGAATAAATGACGACAGCGAACAGGCAGAAAGGGTATCTGTGCATGGTACTCCACGCACATTTACCTTACGTGAGGCATCCTGAATATCCCTTTTTTCTTGAAGAAAACTGGCTCTATGAGGCTATGACGGAAAGCTACATCCCGCTCCTCGATCTTCTCTCAAGGCTCATTGATGATGGAATCGATTTCTGCTTGACGCTCTCACTGAGCCCTTCTCTGGTGGAAATGTTGAACGATGATCTTCTGATGCAACGCTACACAGCATACCTGGCACGGCTCATGGAGCTTGCTCGGAGGGAAAGAATAAGGACCAGGCGATCTGTCCGGTTTGCGCCGGTTGTGCGAATGTATCTGAACAGGTTCAAGAGGATACAATACCTTTTTGAAGACGTTTACCGGAGAAGACTGATCCCGGTCCTCCGTGAAATACAGGAAACCGGTCATCTGGAGATCATCCCTTCAGCAGCAACTCATGCCTACCTGCCTCATCTGGCTCCTTTCCCCCAGGCGGTAAGAGCTCAGATAAGAATCGGATTGCGACAGTATAAGGATAATTTCCGCCGGTGTCCAAACGGAATATGGTTTCCCGAATGCGGTTTTGTTCCCGGATTCGATGCATATATCAAGGAGGACGGCCTCGCGTATTTTTTCCTCGAAGCACACGGAATTACCCGGGGCGCACCGGTGCCGCAGTTCGGAACATATTTGCCGGTTTTATGCCATTCGGGTATTACAGCTTTCGGAAGGGATGCAGAAGTTTCGAAGCAGGTGTGGTCGTCGTTCGAAGGATATCCGGGAGACCCTTACTACAGAGATTTTTATCGTGATGCAGGATATGACGTCGATGAGGATCATGTCAGAGCAATTTTGAAGCCATACGGCGCAAAGACATATACCGGCCTCAAGTATTACCGGATTACGGGCAGGACTGACCGCAAGGAACCATATGATGCCCAGCGCGCACGGCTGAAGGCAGCGGAACACGCCCGTCATTTCATTATGAACACGGAAAGCCAGGTGAGGCGTTTGCATGAGCAACACAGAATACGTCCGGTCATCACTGCGACATATGACGCAGAGTTGTTTGGACACTGGTGGTTCGAGGGCATCGACTGGCTTGAAATGCTTTTCAGGAAAATGGACCTTCGGAAAAGGAACTTCGCAATGATTACCCCATCGGAATATCTGAGCCGGCATGATTCAAAGCCCTTTCTTCAGGTCTCTGAGCCATCGGTATCAAGTTGGGGTGAGCATGGATATCATGAGGTCTGGCTGAATGACCGGAACGATGAAATGTACCGGCATCTCCTCAAAGCAACTGAACGGATGATCGGTCTCGCTGAGAGATTTTCGAATGCCGCGGGCATCCTTCGCAGGGCGCTGAATCAGGCTGCACGGGAATTGCTGCTTTTGCAGCACAGTGACTGGACATTTATGATGAACAGCGGTTCCTATGCTGATTATGCACGAAAGCGCTTCGCGACACATGTCAGCAGATTTACGCGTCTGTATGAAACCATTGTTTCAGGCCACGTGAAGGAGGGGATATTGACTGAAATGGAAAACAGAGACAGGATATTTCAGAATATCGATTACAGGGTATACCGGAGCCGGAAAGGATAAACAGGCAGCCACGAGCGTGGGGCATAACATTACCCCAGCAGTTTGTCGTAAGAGTATGCCTTCAGAAAAGATACGAATTCCTCAAGTGAATTTGATGCAACAGAATTCTTGTTCATGATGAGTGAAAAATCCCGTGCCATTTTTTCCTCTTTGATATTCAGGAGATGCAGGGTACCATATTTTTTCTCTTTCCGGGCAGCCCAGCGTGATATGATCGAGATTCCCAATCCGTTCTCAACGGCATCCTTGATAGCCTCCGTACTTCCCAGAATCGCGGATATTTTCAAATCGTGAAGGGTAATGCCGTGCCTGCCGAGAAACTTTTCAATCATCTGCCGTGTCCCGGACCCGGATTCCCTGAGGATAAATGGTTCCTTACTGAGATCAGCGATTGAAACCTCTTTTCTTTTTGCCCAGTGATGTCCGGGGGGCACAATGAGGAGGAGCTCGTCAGCCAGCAGTTTTTTTACAACGATTTTTTGTCTTGAAACATCACCCTCGACGAGCCCAAGATCGATATTTCCTGCATTCAGAAGATCGACAACTCTCTTGGAGTTGCTCACGAGCAGGTATATTTTACTTTTCGGGTGTGTTTGCCTGAACTCGGTAATTAGCGTGGGAAGAATATAGTTGCCGATATTCGATCCCGCTCCGAGAGTCAGACTTCCCTTCACGAGTCCTGTCTGTTTCCCGATTGCCTTTTCGGCCGAAGTATAGAGGGTAAGGATTTCCTTTGCATATTTGTAGAGAATCTCACCCGCTGGAGTGAGGGTAACGGTGCTCGAGGATCTGTCAAACAGTTTCGTTTCATATTTTTCTTCGAGGGCTTGAATCTGAAGGCTGACGGCAGGTTGCGTCAGGTGAATAATCTCGGATGTTTTCGAAAAACTTCTCGTTTCAGCAACGGTACAGAAGACTTTTAGTTTGTGATCTTCCATGCAAACCCTCCGGGGAAAGAGTTAAACGTTATAAGATGGAAAAACAGAACATTGTGCCGGATGTTTCAGGGTTTTTGATACCTTTCACTCTCATCTTTTCAGATTTCGGTTTCATTTGTCAGAGCAGGCTGTAAGCCGAGTTCTGTTTCCGTGGCCATTCATCTGTGGTCTGATATTGCTATCAGACTCGTGCGGTCTATACCCGTTCCGCCTCCCTATCAGCACGTGGCTGACAGAGATTCGAAGGGGCACTTCTCGAGGCGGAACCTATTCGACCTTGCTCAAGGCGGGGTTTTCCAAGCATGGGATATCACCATCCCATCTGGTAAGCTCTTACCTTACCTTTTCACCCTTATCCCGACCCATGTCGTGACGGTTTCCCTTTCTGTGGCACTTTCCTTGGGGTTACCCCCAGTCGCTGCTGACGACCGCCTTGCCCTGCTGAGCTCGGACTTTCCTCCCGGATAAAGCTGCGTTCTGAAGCCCGAAACTTTGCATGCCGCTCTGTAGTTGTTCGGCCGGCAAATGGTTTCCGCACATCCAGCTTCAGACGCAGTCAAGCCGGGCGACCACGCCTCCTGCTCTGACTATAATTTTATTTTATCATTATATAATAAAGATTATATTTTGAAAAGGGGTATTTTCATTTTCAAGGAATGCCGAAATAGGTGTGACGTTAAGGAGTGCTTTCCCGATAGTAAAGAATTCTCCTGCATTGCGGACAATGGTAAATATCTTCGTTTTTCTTGATCTCGACAAAAAGTTGAGGAGGTATATTCATGTTGCAGCCCTGACAGATTTCTTCTCTGACTTCGCTGACCGCATGTCCATGGTATATTTCAAGCAACATGATATACTGGTCATACACATCGCTATCTGTTGCTTCCACGACGCCAGCCCTCAGTTTTTTCAGAGTTACCAGTTCTTTTTCCAGTTCCGCCTTCTCGGTTTCGATGCGCTTCTTCAATGCCTCGACTGTTTCGCTGGCAGCTCTGAGGTTCTGTTCTTCGGTCTTCATCTGTTTCCACAGGGCATCCGAATCTTCCATGACGGCAAGGATATCGTCTTCTATGGATGAGCGGTCATGTTCGACGGTTTCGATTTCTTTGAGGAGTGCCTGATATTCCTTATTCGTCTTGATCTCGCCCGTCCGGGCCTTTAACCTGTTGATTTTCTCGTTGAGATCTTCCAATGCCTGTTCTTTGTGACGTTTCCGTTTTTCGAACGTATCGGATTCCTGTTTTCTGGTGTTGAGGACCTTCTGGCTTTCATGAAGGGGTGACTCTGCCTCTTCGATCTTTCGGGGGAAATCCTCAATCACGCGGCTGAGCGCAAGACACTTTGAGTCAATCTCCTGAAGCTCTATTAGGTACTCAAGCTGTTTATTCACGTGTTCGTCTGTACCATCATGATTTTGGAAGAAGTAATATGGTGGGCCCACCAGGGCTCGAACCTGGGACCAACCGGTTATGAGCCGGTAGCTCTACCAGCTGAGCTATGGGCCCGAAAAAATAAGAACTAAATAGTCTAAACCCGACGGTGAATTCAGGTCAAGTTTTTTCGATGAATTCCCTGAGCCACTTGCTTCGTGAAGGGTGCTTCAGTTTCCTGATTGCTTTCACTTCTATCTGCCGTATCCGTTCACGGGTAACGTCGAACTCCAGTCCGACTTCCTCGAGGGTGAGCGGTACGTCCTCCCCAATCCCGAATCTCTTTCTGATGACCTTCTCTTCCTTCGGCGGGAGAGAACCGAGTATTGTGTCTATCTTTTTTCGCAGTTCATCGTTAATGACAAAGTCAAGGGGGGAGAGCATTGCCTTGTCTTCGATGAAATCCCTGAGATGACTGTCCTCTTCACCGACCGGAGTTTCAAGGGATACGGGTTCTTTTGCTATCTTGAGTATACCTTCAATTTTTCCGACAGGCATATGGAGTTTTTCGGCTAATTCGGCGGATGTCGGTTCTTTGCCCATGACCTGCACCAGTTCCCGTGCCATCCTTGTTATCCTATTCATGGTTTCGACCATGTGTACAGGTATCCGGATTGTGCGTGACTGATCAGCCAGCGCCCGGGTTATTGCCTGGCGGATCCACCAGGTTGCATAGGTGCTGAATTTGTATCCCCGCTGATATTCGAATTTGTCCACAGCCCGCATGAGGCCGCTGTTTCCTTCCTGAATGAGGTCTGAGAAGCTCAGCCCCCTGCCAAGATATCGCTTGGCAATGCTGACGACGAGACGCAGATTTGCTTCTATCATTTGAATTCTGGCATGAAACGACTCTCGCTCACCCCCAAGAAGCACCTTTAGTGCTTTTTTTATTTCCGAGGAGTGCATTTCAAATGAAATCTCCTTTGCCGAGATGCGCTGTTTGAGTAAACGGACCTGTCTGGCAACCGCGGGATCCGGCTTTGACCGCTTGTTGAGACTGGCGACGCGCCTCTGCAGAATATCCAGCTCTGCAGCTGATTTTTTTAACTCTTCAGAAAATGCCGTGATTACATCATACTTTAATCTGAGCTGGCGGGCCTTCTCTATAATCTGATTCCTGTTTTCTGCAAGCGCCGTGATGAGAGAATGATACGCGCTGCTCTGTGCTTTGCGATGTCGGGGAATTCCAACAGGAGAACCGGACGGGTAAACATGCTGAAGCCGTTTGAGATATTCCTTTCTTTTCTTATTGAGGGCGGCTATTGCTCGCGTGACCCTGAAAAATCTCTCGCTCTCCTGATGGAGGTCTTCTTCCGTTTCTTCGTCGTTGAACTGAATAATATCCGTGAGCGGCGCTTCACCTTTCCTGCACATTTTCCCCAGAACGATCAGTTTATTCAGAACAAAGGGGAGGGAAAAGAGAACACGGTATACCTTCGTCTTTCCACTCTCAATCTGTTTTGCAATCCCAATTTCTCCCTCCCTCGTGAGAAGAGGCACACTGCTCATTTCTTTCAGATAGATGCGGACGGGATCTTTTTCGCTCTCCAGAAGGGAAGGGGGTCTTTCCTCGTCATCGGCGGCTTTTTCCTGCGGCTCGGTGTGAAAAAAAAGGTCATGGTCGACTTTCTCATACTCTGCTTCGAAATAGTCAAAATAGTCGAAGTGCTGTTTCATGCATGATCCTGTTTGATATGTTTGCGCTTATCCTTCAGCAATGAATCGAGACGTACGATATCACCGCTATCCTCGGCAATCTGCCTCTCCCGGTCGGTTTTTTTCTGTCTCAGTTTCGAAAGACAGTCAGCGATATTGGTGTCGACATGTTCAGGATCAAATCCCGGATTTACCGACAGGCCGGTGATGAGGGTCCTTTCCCCTTCGTCGGCATCTTTGAGGAGTGCCGTGATGTTTGCCTGACCCCCAAGTTTGCTTATCTTCTTCATCAGGGAACGGATCGTCTCATCCCTGATGTCTTCAAAAGCGAGTTGAGAAAGAACGAGGTCCGACTTTTCAGGAAACGAGAGGAGCGTGCTCAGGAGGATAAGCTCTTCACGGTTGAACTGCGGAGCGGGGAGCTGCTGCCTGACGCGTGATGGTACATGACCCTTTAGCCGCATCTTCTCAAGCTCACTTCTCAGGGCAGTTTCATGGATTTTTGATCTGTCAGAGAGTTCCCGAACCAGTTCATCCGCCAGGAGCATATCCTTCATGGAGGCT
This sequence comes from Thermodesulfovibrionales bacterium, assembly GCA_963715195.1. Lineage (GTDB taxonomy): Bacteria > Nitrospirota > Thermodesulfovibrionia > Thermodesulfovibrionales > SM23-35 > JALHSV01. The sequence goes on from CAVQRT010000007.1 coordinate 30,324, forward strand.
ATCATCGCGAGAGCTTCCCTTGCAAGATCGATATTCTCTCCTCGTGCACCGGACAACAGGAACTCGATCATCGACTGTGATGAGGAAAGAGATTTTTGGAAGGAGTGGGAGCCGGCCTTTCTGAGAAAACTGTCCGGGTCTTCCCCGCGGGGGAGAGGGAGTATTCTTGCACTGATATCATGTTCGCAGCAAAGAGACAGTGATCTTCTCGCAGCAGCGATTCCTGCATCGTCACCGTCAAAGATCAGAACCACCCTGCTGGTCCTTGATTTCAGTTTCTGTATGTGGCGCGCCGTAAGAGCCGTCCCCAGGGGTGCAACGGCATTGCGGAACCCGTGCTGATGGCACATGACCGCATCAAGATACCCCTCGACGATGATGGCATACCCCTTCTTGCGTATCTCATCTTTGGCAAGATTGATCGCGAAGAGGGTTTCGCTTTTCTTGAAGATCTCGGTTTCCGGTGTATTCAGATACTTCGGCATCGCATCATCCATAACCCTTCCTCCAAAAGCGATGACGTCGTTTCGTATGGTGACGATCGGGAAGATGATACGGCGCCTGAACCAGTCTCTGTGTCCTTTGCCGTCTGCGATGACCAGGCCGGCATCGATCATAACGGAATCGGGGGTGCCCAGTTTCTTTAATTGACTAAGCAGAATGTTCCTCTGATCGGGAGCATAACCGATGCAGAATGCGGCTATAGAATCTTCGCTGATGCCTCTTTGCTTAAGATATTCCATCGCTGTGTTCGAATCACGGAGTGTTCGCGTATAAAATTTCATGGCCTCTTCATTTGCCTGGAGAATATGCTGACGCCTTTCAGAAAATTTCCTGTCGAATGCTGACTCAGTGATCTTGATCCCGATATTTTTTTGCAAGAGAGCTCAGTGCCTCCCCGAAGGTAAGGTTGTCGTGCTTCATCAGAAAGGTGACCACATCACCGCCGGCACCACAGCCAAAACAGTGGAATATCTGCTTTGACCGGCTGACCATAAACGAGGGGGTTTTTTCCGAATGAAAAGGGCAGAGGCCTTTATAATTCTGTCCCGACTTCTTGAGCGCCACATAGTCCGAGATAAATTCAACAATGTCTGCGTGTGACTTTATTTCTTCAAGGAGTCCGACGGACTTCATTCAGACCGCTTTTCAAGCCGGCTGAATCTCCTGAATCCGGAGCACTCGAGAATCTCGAAAGAATGGTCCTTTGCGAGCTCGTCAAGAAGCAGATTCACGCCCAGATTGTCGCTCGATATGTGGCCTGCAATGACGACGTTCAGATGGTTCTTCTCTGCCTCCTTCCGGTGTTCTTCACTGAGGTGCATCGCAACAATGGTGCTTACTCCGCCGTTGGTGAGACTTTCGAAGATTTCCCGGGCGCCTTCTGTGCCGCCCGTCATATCGACAAAAATTTTTCCGGCTTTGCGTGTTGTCGTTCCGAGCATAATCTGCGGTCCAGCGCCGTTCAGGCCCGCATTTCTATATTCCGGGATCGTTCGCAGAATATCGACGACATCAGCAAGCGAATAGGGATTCTCGCGGTCAAAAAGCTGCTGGAGATGATGTGCGACCATATTGTCTGCAGGGGTGTGGAGGCAGAGGAACGGTATGTCAAGGAGTCGGGCTGCATCGATAGCCCGGGCATGGTTTACCGGCATCAGTTTTCGTTCTATTTCCTTTATCCGGACATCCATAAGGCTCTCTGCTATGTTTATGGGAACACCATAGAGGTGAAGGATGTCGGATTGCATGCTCATGACGGAATAGAGATCAGCCAGGGCCTTTCCTGATGGATGATGTGACAGGAGAAGGTCGATTTTTGTTCCTTTTGATCTCAGCGTATCTGCAAGCAGGATCTCACCTACATCGATATCGATACCGGCGAGGATGTTCTGTACGTCATGTTCCGCATGACCATGGAGGATCCTGGAGTCGGAGTAAGGATTTCTCAGTGATTCAGTATCAAATAATTCTCTGTCACGCGCGCTCAGTTCGTCAAACGCTTGTTTGCGGCGCGCCAATTCCTGCAGCACGGCATCTTTTGTACGGGGATCATTATTTATGCCGATCTCAATTGCGGTTGTGTAAAAATCACCGAGCTTCATACGGTTATCAGGAGGCTGAATCTGTCTGCCTGTTTTTCTGAACTGCCATGGTTACCAGCAACTCCTTAATCCGAAAACAGTTCGTTGAGTTGAGCGTCGTAAAGAAATACGTATTGAAACGGAGGGAAAGCGTCATTACCGGACCGCTACCCTGACTTTTCTGACAGATTTTTTACGGGCAGCGATCGCCTTTTTCTTTCTTTTAACACTGGGCTTTTCGTAATGTTCTCGTTTCTTTACCTCAGAAAGAATACCTTCTTTTTCGCACTGTTTTTTGAATTTTTTCAGAGCAATTTCGAAAGAGTCGCTCTCCTTGACCCTCACATAGGGCATCCATATACCCCTCCTCCCTGAATGAAAATTGCGGTTAATTGTAACAATTTGGCATTTCCCCTGTCAATTTACGTTATTGCAAAAATTCACTCCTTATGATAAAGTTCAATACTCGTAAAACAGCAGGGGGGCATGGTCGCAGTATCAATTCTTTGAACGTTCCGGTTGCCGGCCGATTTCATCAGATCTTATGAGACAGAGTTTACCGTGAGCAAAAAAACCACAATCAATCCTCCGCAGATTATGGGGAAGAGCCCCGGGATCCATAAACTATTCGAACAAATCAGCAGAATTGCCTCTAAGGACGCACCGGTTCTCATTTCGGGTGAACAGGGAACCTGCAAGGGGCTTGTTGCCAAACTAATCCATGATAACAGCCTCCGTCAAAAAGGTCCTTTTATCGTGATCGATCTTGCATCGGTTCCCGTGGATCTGGCAGATGCTGCATTGCTCGGTCCTGAAAGAAAAGCAGCGGCAGAAAGTATTGAACAGATACCGGGAAGGCTTGATGAGGCAGGCGGCGGGACACTGTTTGTAGAAGAAATCTTTATGGCAGGTGCAAACCTCAGGGACAAGATGATTCGCCTTATCCGGGACAGAGGGATAAAATTGAATGACCACGATGGAGTACCGTCAGATGTAAGAATTATTGCGACAACATCGAGGAATCTTAATGAATTCGTCAAGAAACGACAGTCCCTGTATGATCTTTTCAGGGTATTTCACGGTGGGCATCTCAGGATTCCTCCTCTCAGAGAGCGGAAGGAGGATATCCTGCCGCTCGTGGAATATTTTATGAAAGAATCGGCACGGAAATTTGATACAGGGCAGAAGGAGCTCTCAAAAGATGCGAAAGCTTATCTGCTGAAATACGAATGGCCAGGCAATGTGCGCGAGCTCGAACATATGACCAGGAGAGCAATGATCTCGTCCCAGGGGCCTCTGCTGGAAAGGAGAGACCTCATCATGGCGGACATTGATTCCTGTTCAATCAGGGATTTTCTCGAGGAGAAACTGAAGCGCTATCTGAAAGAGATGATGAAGCTCGAAACCTGTAATCTCTATCATACCGTCCTCTCCGAAGCCGAACGGTCGCTCGTTGCGATTGTCCTTCAGGAGACGGGGGGAAACCAACTGAAGGCTGCAAATACCCTCGGAATCAACCGGAACACCTTACGGTCGAAGATCAAAGAATACAAAATCCGCATGTAATTCCCCGCTTCAGAATGGTGTACAGAAATCGCTGTTTTTGCGAACTATAAAAAATGTGACCGGTAAAATACCTGCAAAGGAGTTCTGTAATGAAAAGGAAATACGTATTGCCTGGATTGGTTGCACTATTTTTGCTTGTTGTAGCCGTTTTAGGGATATCTTTCGCAGCCGGGAATGAAAGTGACGGGGCTGGAATTCTTTCGACCGGTATCGAAGACCAGACCGGCGTTGCACTGACCGTTTATAATGTCAACCTCGGGCTGGTGAAAGACCAGCGTGCGATTCAACTCCCAACGGGCACAGGGGAATTACTGTTTATGGACGTGGCGTCACAGATCATACCGACGAGCGTTCATATGAGATCGCTTGCAGACCCCGACAGTCTTCAGGTTCTTGAACAGAACTATGAGTATGATCTTCTGAACCCCCAGAAACTGCTCGACAAATATGTGGGCAAAGAAGTAAAGCTTTACTACAAGAATCCCTATTCGGAGAGGGAGGAGATTCTGAATGCGACACTCCTGTCGAATAACGGAGGTCCGATATTCAGAATCGGCGATGAGATAACGTTCGGGCATCCTGGCAGGGTGGTCTTTCCGGGAGTCCCTGAAAACCTCATTTCGAAACCGACTCTTGTCTGGTTGATCCGGAATAGTCTCTCATCTGCCCAGAACATCGAAGCTTCATATCTTACCAACAACATAAACTGGCGGGCGGATTATGTTGTTACCCTGAATGATGCCGATGACAGGGCAGATCTTTCCGGATGGGTTACTATTGACAATAGGAGCGGAACGACGTACCGGAATGCCAGACTCAAGCTCGTTGCGGGGGATGTGCACAGGGTGCAGGACGAATCCGGGTATAGAGACAAAATGATGCGGGCAGCCGAGATTGCAGCGAAGGTTACCCCCCAGTTCAAGGAGGAAGAGTTTTTTGAATATCACATCTATACCCTGGAACGACCGTCAACGATCAAGGAGAATCAGACGAAGCAGATTTCGCTCGTCAATGCCGATGCGATACCGGTTCGAAAAGAACTCATGTATCATGGAGCGGCACTGTATTATTACAACCGCTACGGAGATGCGATGACCAATCAGAAAGTGGATGTGTTTGTAGAGATTGATAACAGGAAGGAAAACAATTTGGGCATTCCGTTGCCGAGAGGTACCGTTCGTGTTTACAAGTATGACAAAGAAAAGACCCTGCAATTTATCGGAGAAGATTCCGTTGAGCATACGCCAAAAGATGAAAAGGTCAGGATAAAGCTCGGCTATGCCTTTGATGTGGTTGGGAGCAGAAAACAGACAGACTGGAAGAAAGTCGCATCTGACACCTACGAGGCAGGCTTTGAGATCTTACTCAGAAACCATAAGAAAGAGGATGTTGTGGTAAAGGTTGTTGAGCCGATACCCGGCGACTGGACGATGCTCAGTTCATCACACCAGTATAAAAAGACGGAGGCATTTACCGCCGAATTCATCATTCCGGTGCCGAAAGACAAGGAGATGAAAATAACCTACAGAGTGAGGATGAGGTTTTAACCCTGAATTGAGTAAAAAAAGAGTATCACTATTTTTTCCAGAAGTGAGGTACGAAAAGGATAAGCACCGTATATACCTCGAGTCTCCCGGTAAGCATACAGAATATCAGGATCCATTTCCCCGTTATCGGAATTCCTGCATAATTATCTCCGGGGCCTGCTGAACCTAATGCAGGGCCGACATTACACATCGCCGATATCACCGTTGTTGTTGAAGTCACAATATCTTCTCCGGTTGCTGCCATGCCGATGATCGCAATGGTACATACCCCCAAAAAAAGAAAGACCATGCCCCAGATGCTGCCGAGTATTTCTTTATTGAGGAATTTATTGTCGAGCTTCACGGTTGTAATCGCGCGCGGATGAATGAGCTGATATATCTCCCTGTATCCCTGTTTGATCGTTAAGAGTATCCTGACCTGCTTGATGCCTCCGCCGGTTGAACCGATCATTCCCCCAAAAAACATCAGGATAATCAGCACCACCTGTGCAAGGGGAGCCCATCTCTCATAATCTGCCGTTGCATATCCCGTGGTTGTCATTATTGAGATGACCTGGAAAAGCGAATATCTGAATGAATCAATGAGCGAATGATAGGAAGACCTCCAGATATTGAACATGATCACAGTTGTTGCGATGATGGTCATAGCTACATAAAACCTGAACTCTCCGCTTTTCCATAACCGTGAATACGCTCCCTTGAAAAAATAAAAATACAAAGAATAGTTCACCCCCGCCGTGAACATGAAAAAGCTCGTTATATATTCAATAGAAGGATTCTGAAACCCCGATATGCTCGCATTTTTCGTTGAAAACCCGCCTGTTGCCATCGTGGTGAATGCATGACAGAGCGCATCGAATACATTCATTCCCGCCAGATAAAGGAGTGTTGCGTTGAGAGCGGTGAAGGCGAGGTAAATTATCCAGAGTGCCTTGGCTGTGTCGATTATCCGCGGCCTGAGTTTATCGATGTTTATCTCAGGAACCTCGGCCTTGAAAAGCTGCATACCTCCTGTTCCGAGAAAAGGAAGAACAGCAAGCGCGAACACAATGATCCCCATGCCACCTATCCATTGGGTCATACTCCGCCAGAACAGAATTCCCTTTGGCATAACCTCTATGTCAGTCAATACCGATGAACCTGTTGTCGTAAAACCAGCCATTGATTCAAAATATGCATCGGTAAAGGAACTGAAGGTACCGGACAGGAGGAAGGGAAGTGAACCGCAGAGAGACATGAGCAACCAGGTAAGGGTAACAATGAGAAAAGCCTCTCTGTGCCTGATATCTTCTTTCTCATTTTTTCTGGTAAGGAAGAAAAGTGAGATTCCTGAACACAAGGTTATTGCACATGACTGGATAAGGGGAATCAAATCGGGGGAATTGTGCAGCAACGAGACAAAAATCGGAAGCGTCATGAACAATGATAGGAACAACAGAACCATACCGACAAAATTCAGTATTGCCCGAGTGTTCATCATCAACAAAAAGCGTTCATCTGAGCATCTTTTCGACGTCCTGTATCGATTCACGGAGGGTGAAGATAATAAGCTTGTCCTCTTCCCGAAAAACGTCCTGACCGGATGGAATAGTCACCTCATTCCCCCTGATAATAGCTCCGATGATGGATGCTCGTGGTTGCGCTTTTTGGAGTGTTTTTCCGATTAAGGGGGATGTCTTGCCGATTCTTCCCTCGAGTATTTCCGCCTTGGCACCTGCAATCGCTGTAAGACTGAGGATATCCCCTTTTCTGACATAGCGGAGTATCGTGCCAGCAGTAATCAGTCTGGGACTCAGAACAGACTGAATACCCAGACTGTGCGCAAGAGAAATGTAATCGGTCTTGTTGACTAATGTGATCGTCTTTTTTACCCCGAGTTTCTTTGCGAGAAGGGAAACCATGATATTCAACTCATCGTTATTGGATACCGAAACGAAGACATCCATGTCTCCAATGTTTTCTTCCAGAAGGACCTTTTGTTCGGTGCCATCTGCATGGAGGATAAGGGACTTGCCGAGATTCTGACTGAGAAATTTGCACCGCTCCTCATTTTTCTCAATGATTTTGACGTCGGCCTTATCCTCGATGCGGGAAGCGATGTGGTGACCTGTTCTGCCTCCGCCCAGTATCATTACCTTTTTTACCGGGCTCATCGTGATACCGAGCAGAGCTATTGTCTCCTGTAATTCAGCAGGCATGACCGGTACATAGATGATGTCTCCCCGAATCACAAAATCGTCTCCTGAAGGGACAAATGTTTTCTCGTCCCTTACAATGAGACCTATGAGAAATTTACTGCCGTTGTTGCTTCTGAAGGATTTCAGGGGTTTACCGATCAGTGTCGAGGTTTCAGGAATTTTAAATCCTATGACTTTGACAAGCCCGCCCTCAAAATCTTCGATTTCCGATGCGAAGGGAGCTTCAAGAATTCTTACAATCGCGGTTGCTATTTCGAGTTCGGGATTGATTGCAGGATCGATATCAAGGGTTTGGAGGAGACGCTCATTTGAGAAGTAATCAGGGTTGCGAATCCGGGCTATTTTCCTGGGGATGCCGAACATCGCCTTTGCAAGGAGACATGCAATCATATTCGTTTCGTCCTGATCGGTGACCGCAAGGAGAATATCCGCCCTGTCTGCTTCAGCTTCCCTCAGGGACGATGGTGAGCCCCCTTCTCCGTCTACGACCGCAATATCGATTTCTTCTGAAATGCGGGATGTCTTGTTCCTGTCCTTATCGATGACTACAACATCAAGCGATTCAAGGGACAGAAACTTTGCGATCTGGTAGCCTACTTCACCGGCGCCAACAATGATTACCCGCATATTTGTTTATATTACACCAACAACGGTATTATTAATATACTTCTTTCGATGCCTGTATACAGGAAAGAAAGCGGTTCACGGATTCTATTTTAGACAAAATTATTCAGAATAAACAGGAAAAGATATGCCCTGAATTTACGGGAATGAAATTTCTGCAGCAGGCGGCGAAAAGCTTTATCCGGTTCGCGAGATGAGTATACGACGTATGAGATGATAATGACCCGGTCGCTTTTTTTGCAGAATCTTTTTCAGGCGAAGCGGGCATATTGCTGAGCACGATGCAATTCAATATTGTTACAGCCGATAACTGTGCCCGTGCCGGTATACTTAAAACCGGCAGGGGGCTTGTCCATACACCTGCATTCATGCCGGTCGGGACGGTGGGAACCGTCAAGGCCATGTCTCCGGAGGAGTTGAAGGAGATCGGTGCTGAGATCATCCTCTCCAATACCTATCATCTGTATCTGCGTCCGGGACATGAAGTCATTCAATCCCTTGGCGGTCTGCATGCCTTCATGAACTGGGACAGGCCGATCCTGACGGACAGCGGGGGGTTTCAGGTATACAGCCTCTCTGCACTGAGGAGGATTGGGGAAGACGGCGTTCATTTTAAATCTCATCTTGATGGTTCGATGCATTTTCTGGGGCCCGACGAGGCAATGCTGATCCAGTCTTTTCTCGGGTCAGATATCGCAATGGTTCTTGATGACTGTCCGCCGTATCCCTCTTCATATGAATATGCGATGGAATCGGTTTACCGGACGGTAAAGTGGGCTGTCCGTTGCCGGGAACTGAAGAGGGAAGGGCAGGCTCTGTTCGGCATCGTTCAGGGAAGTCTCTATGAAGATCTGCGGAGGAAGAACGTTGAAGAGCTGGCGGGGATAGGGTTCGACGGCTATGCCGTTGGCGGTCTCAGCGTCGGGGAACCAAAAGAAGATATGCACAGGATGATCCGTTTTACCGCGCAGATCCTCCCGGAAAACAGACCGCGGTATCTCATGGGAATCGGCGAACTCGGGGATGTGATGAAAGCGGTTGATGCAGGGTTTGATATGTTCGACTGTGTCATGCCTACCCGGAATGCCCGCAATGGGACATTGTTTACCAGCGCCGGGAAAGTAAGCATCAAGAGAGAGGAGTTTAAGGCAGACGGAGAACCGCTTGATCCGGAATGCGATTGTTACACCTGCAGGAATTATTCACGGGGATACCTCCGGCATCTTTTCATGTCAAAAGAGATTCTCTCGATGAGATTGAATACGGTCCACAATCTCCGTTTCTATTTGAATTTCTTTAAAAATATGAGAGAATCAATTGTAAAAGGTTCATTTGGAGAATTCAAACAGAAATGGGAAACGATAATCCTCTGAGAGAAGACTATACAACGCAGGTCCGGAAAGTCCTCATCTTGACATTGATCCTCAATATTTTTGTTGCCTTTGCCAAGGTTCTCTATGGATTCATAACCAATTCCGTTGCGATGATCTCTGACGGTTTTCATTCATTTTTCGATGGCGCTTCCAATGTAATCGGCCTCGTCGGTATCTGGATCGCATCACATCCCCCTGATGAACAGCATCCCTATGGACATAGAAAATATGAAACCCTTTTTACTATTCTTATTGCCGTGATGTTGTTTACGACGTGTTTTGAGATATTGAAAAAGGTATATCACGCGTTCCGTGAAGATCACACAACACAGGTAACATCCGCCAGTTTTATCATTATGGTGATGACCATCGGTGTCAATATTTTTGTGATGGTTTACGAAAGGGCTAAAGGGAAGCAGCTCAAGAGTGAATTTCTCATTGCTGATGCGAAGCATACGAAGAGCGATATCCTTGTTTCGCTCTCGGTCGTTGCAAGTCTCGCTTTTTCACGAGTGGGGTATCACCACGCAGACATCATCGTAGGGCTTGTCATCACATTTTTTATCGCACGGATCGGCTATGAGATCATGAAAGATGCTTCAACAGTCCTTGTGGACAGCGTCTGCATCAATACCAGGGCCATTGAGTCGGTTGTAAACAGCCTGGATGGTGTCAGGGGTTGCCACGATATCCGTACCCGGGGCTCCGAGCACTCCGTCTATCTTGACCTTCATGTTTTGGTGGACAGAAATCTTCCGACGGAAGAAAGTCACGGGATTGCTGACCGGATTGAAGAGACCATCGCGAGGGAATTCCCCTCAGTCGTTGACATCGTTGTCCACATCGAACCCGAGGTGAAAGAATAAACAGGGTCCAAGGATCCAAGTGAATTGTGTATTTGCGCTCGAACCCTTGAAGCTTTGACCCCCTGATCCTGTTTATTACAGTATTGGTAAATACCGCGCTATCTCGAACGGATGAATCCTGATGCGGTAATCATCCCACTCCACCTTCTTGCTTGTTATAAACTGTTCAAAGATATGGTCGCCGAGCGTCTCCCTCAGGACTTCGCTTGTTTGTGCATACTCTATCGCCCTGTTGAGGCTTCCCGGAAGGGTATCGATATGGAACTTTGCCCGCTCCTCTTCGGAAAGATGATAGACATCCATTTCCATTGGCTCGGGAAGCTTGTATCCTCTTTCAATCCCTTTGAGTCCTGCATTCAGCATGCATGCAAAGGCAAGATACGGGTTGCAGGACGGATCCGGTGAACGGAGCTCGATACGGGTTGCTTTTTCCTTGCCCGGCTTGTAAAGGGGCACCCTCACAAGGGTGGATCGGTTTCTGCGTGCCCAGCAGATGTATACTGGTGCTTCAAACCCCGGGACGAGCCGTTTATAGGAATTGACCCACTGATTAAGGATCAAGGTGATCTCTTTGACGTGGGTGAGGAGGCCGGCAATGTATCTCTTGGCGGTACCGGATAAAAAGTACTGATCTTTCGGATCGAAGAATGCATTCTTTGTACCTTTGAAAAGGGACTGATGCGTATGCATGCCACTGCCGTTCTGTCCATAGATAGGCTTGGGCATAAAGGTAGCATAGACATTATACTGTTTCGCTATCTCCTTCACGATGATCCGGTGTGTTATTACGATGTCTGCCATGGTGAGGGCATCTGCGTATCGCAGATCTATCTCATGCTGTGAATGTGCAACTTCATGATGCGAGTATTCAACCTGAATGCCCATGGTTTCGAGGGCAAGAATCGTATCCCGCCGGAGATCCTCGGCAGCGTCGAGTGGATAGTCAAAGTAACCTCCTTCATCGAGTGTTTCTGTGTTTTTGTCGGATTTGAAATAAAAGTATTCGAGCTCCGGTCCGACATAAAAAGTAAAACCTTTCTGTTTTGCCTTTTCGAGATTCACTTTGAGAACATACCGGGGGTCTCCTTTATATGGCGAACCGTCCGGTTCATAGATGTCGCAGAACATCCTTGCCACGGCACGCTCCTTCGGACGCCATGGAAGAATGACAAAGGTGGTTGGATCGGGACGCGCAATCATATCGCTTTCATCGATCCGTGCAAACCCCTTGATAGAGGAACCGTCGAACCCCATTCCTTCATTGAAGGCAAATTCCAGTTCATCCACCGGAACCGCGAAACTCTTGAGCTGTCCGTGGATGTCTGTGAACCAGAGCCGGATGAACTTCACATTGTGCTTCCTGACCAGTTCCATCACATCTTTCTTGTCCCGTGCCTTTGTTGTACCGGTCTTGATCGTTGCTTTTGCCATACTGACCTCCTTGATTTCTCTCCGTTATCCTTTCCGGAAAAATATTTTATAAAAATTCGTTGCCCTGCCTGTATATTCATGCTTAATGTTTACGGTTTCCTCAATCATCCTGTCCAGATCAGGCATTCCCTCAAACCATTGCATGATCATGTCTTGTGTGACCTCTACATGAAACTGAAACCCGTAAATCTTATCCCCTGATCTGAACGCCTGATTTTTGTAGCGCGCAGAACTGGCGAGCAATGCAGACCCCGGTGGAAGGGAGAACGTATCGCTATGCCAGTGGAATACTCTGAATCTCCTCCAGAAATCTCCGACATCCGGATGAACAGCAAGTTTTCTCATCAATGGATCTTTTAATCCTTCTCCTGTCAGTTCAATGTGATGCCATCCGATTTCTTTTTCCTGCCCGGGATACACTTCAGCGCCCAGACAATGCGCGAGCAGCTGAGCACCGAGACATATTCCCAGAATCTTTAAGTCTCTGTTGATTGCTTCCCTGATGATGCGCGATGCAGCCATAATATGGGGGTATGCTTCCATGTCATATACTCCCATTGGCCCCCCCAGTATGACGAGGGCATTGTACGGTTCCAGTGAAGGAGGGATATGACCCAGCCCCAGTTCAATAATATCAAACGGGATATCTGCTGTCAGGAGGAACTGCTCTATTGTCCCCGGACCTTCAGTCTCTATGTTTTTAAGAATCAAGACTGCCATGGTATTTATTCTCTTTCTTGGTAAAGGGCATGTGCGATGCGATATACCTTCTGTCTGGTTTCCTCTATCCTTTTCAGGAGGAGATCGGTTGATTTTACCTGAAGAAACCCGCTCATTACCCGGAGCAGTTCAGAATCAGCCTTTACCACTTCCTCTTCATTGAGTCTCAAGAGGGTGTCTATTGCTTTCAGGAAACGATGTGATTGCAAAAGAAATTCTTCGGTTTTCCTGTCAAGGATAGCATATTTTGCCAGTCTTTGAAAGGCATTCACCATGTCATGGACGATCAGGTCAGGTCTGCCCGCAGCATGCTTCAGCTGGAGGTACTGCACAAGGAACTCTATTTCTTTCATTCCACCCGGACCGTTCTTTATATCGTATCCCAATGATTCTTTCGATATGTCAGAAATGATTCTCGCTCTCATTTCCTGCACGAGGGAACCATGTATTTCCCGTCCTCTCTGAAGGATGACCTGCTTTCTGAGGCTCAGAAATGATCTGAGGAGATTCATATCTCCGGCAACAGGACGTGCCCTGAGCAGTGACTGTATTTCCCACGGATGAGCGGCCGAAAAATAGTATGTTTCATATCCATCCATATCGTGTACCAGGATCCCGCGCGAGCCGTCCGGCCTCAGCCGCATATCGATCCGGTACGCAAAACCTTTTGCAGTATACCCCGAGAGAAATCTGATCAGCTCTTCGGCAACGCTCCCTGCGGGAGAGAGTTTCCCACCCGTTTCTAATGTGTCTTTTCTACCGCCGATGAAAAGGAGGTCGAGGTCGGAGCCTATGTTCAGGTCCCTCGCACCATAGCCGCCGACCCCTATGACGGCAAATCCTTTCTCAGCGCCGAAATAGGTGACGATTGCCCTGATGACAACATCTGCAAGCATGCTCAACCGATGATTGAACGTGTAACTGTCGAATAAGCCTTTCAGAAACAGCATGCTGTATTTCAGTTCCTCAATAGCCTTAAACTCCCTGATTGCAGTGAGCGGTTCAGGCGTCCAGGACAGCGCTGCATCAAGGGTATCCTTCAACGACCGCAGGTTTCTCCGTATGGCGGGATACTCGAAAATACCTTCAAGGTTATCGGTACTCAGGAGCATCCGGGAAAGGTATGTGCTTGTGGAGAAGATATCCGCTATGATTTCACGGGTATCTTCCCTTTGAAGCAGGAGGTCAAGATACGCCTCATGATGACCGATCCTGCTGATGAAGGATACCAGAATGCCCAGAGCCCTGTCTTTGCCTACCGAGGCCACGATCTTTTCGAGGAAGGCGGGAATTGCCTTTCTGAGAAGGGATCTCTCCCGCAGGGTTTTGCCTGTCGCTATCTGTTCACTGAGTGTGCGAATATTTTTCAGTGCTGAAGGAGGATTGGTGAATCCCTTGAAGCGAAGGTACTCCAGGATTGCGGTATCAGGGAGTTCATCAATAACCGACAGCAGAATCTCACGGGTTGTATCCGTTCCGCCGAGCAGCGTATTGTACATATCTCTAACCTTAAACCGTATGATTTTCAGCGTCGTCAGGAAATCTTCTTCGTGCGCATAATGCATTTTTTTTGAAAGTATTTTCAGTTCATCCGGATCAGTGGGCAGTGCGTATATCTGGAGGTCATCCTTCATCTGGAGTATGTGTTCAATCCTTCTCAAAAGGAGGTAACTTTCTGACAGGCCCTTCACATCCTCTGCGGACAGAAGTCCTTCTTTCCCGAGTTCAGCAATGACGTTCACGAGGAATCCCGTCCTGAGATTTCTTCTCTCACCGCCGTACAGGAGCTGAAAGGTATGAACAAAAAACTCGATCTCCCTGATGCCACCATATCCTCGTTTTACATCATTGATATCAAAGATGGTATCAATTTTTTTCTTAAGTTCTTTGATTTCCTCCATATCGTTGTAGTCAAATGATCTCTTCCAGGCAAAGGGTTCTATGGTGCGCATGAATGATTCACCGAGGCCTGTGTCTCCTGCCACGGGTTTTGCCCGGATCAGGGCAAGGCGCTCCCATGTTTTTCCCCATGCTTCGTAGTATGCTCGGTAAGAGTCAAGATCAAGGGAGATTGCTCCCATCTGGCCGTTGGGCCTTAAACGCAAATCTACCCTGTAGCAGATTCCATCTTCAGTCAAAGCATGCATCATTCCCGAGAGGGTTTCGGTCAGCATGCAGTAATACTCGTGAGAAGAAATCTTGTTGTGGCGTATGCCGAAGGGGTTCAGGATCCCTGTAGAAATACCGTCACTGTTGAGATATACCGTGATCAGGTCTATATCGGAACTGTAGTTGAGCTCTCCACTGCCCAGTTTTCCCATACCGATGACAGAGAATGCATTGTGTCTGATTAAACCGAACTTCCTCCTCATGAGCGTGAACGACATCTCAAGCGCATGTTCAATGAGAGCTTCGGAGAGGATACTCAATTCAGACATGCACTCCTGCAGAACTGTCGTCCCGGAAATATCTCTGAGAGTTATGATGAGAAGATAGGATTTTTTGAAGTCGCGGAGAAGTTTCATGGCATGTTGTTTGTAAAGGTGATTCTGGTCATCGTCGCTGAATGACGCATGGATCTCATTGGCGTGGGAAAGAATATGCGGTTTCCGGACAGGCAGGTGAAGAACCCTGAGGGCTTGTGACAGCTGCATTGGATTCCGTATGCAGTAGTCCGAGAGAAACTGGCTATAGGCAAATAATCCTGCAATACGTTCGATCCACTGAGCGTGTTCTTCAATGAATTCGGGATCCTTGCGGAACAGCTGTTCAAGGTTCTTGTGCGCCCTCTCGGGGTCAGGGGTTATGGACGCTGCGTCTTTTATCAGATTGAGCATGTTCATCGAATATTTTGATAGTATACCAGACGGGATTGATCACCCTGAACGCAGGATACATGCATTGAAAATCTTTTGAATTCGGAGGAGAGCATGAAAATGGTGGTGGCTGTCATTAAGCATTTCAAACTGGATGACGTGAAAGAAGCAGTTTCGAAGATCGGTATTCAGGGAATGACCGTTACCGAAGTAAAGGGATTCGGCAGGCAGAAAGGACACGTCGAAATCTACAGAGGTTCCAGTTATGAAGTCAGGTTTATCCCAAAATTGAAGCTTGAGATTGCTGTTCCTGACGGAAAGCTTGAGGAGGTTGTCAAATGCGTACAGGAATCTGCCTGTACCGGGGAGATTGGTGACGGTAAAATTTTCATGTATGACCTGAATGATGTTGTGAGGATACGGACGGGAGAGCGTGGGGAAGGGGCATTGTGAGAGTTTTGTTCATCACCACTTCTTCCTGGATATCATCAGATTGTGAACCAGTTCGGCGCCGATGAGAAAAATGCAGGAAGAATAGAATACCCAAAGGAGAAATACTACGAAGGCTGTCAGGGGTCCGTAAATAGTGCCGAACTGGACAACAGTTCCGGCATACCAGGTAAAAATATGCTTTGCAGCTTCAAGGAATACCGTCGCAAAGAATGCACCGATGAATGCACAGGATGCCCTGACTTTTGTTTTCGGGAAGAAGATGTACATGATGGTAATCGTAAAAAAGACCATCAGGAACGGTACGATGTAGCTTATCATCACTGCAGTTATGACTCCTATCCGCAATTCCGGAAAGATCTGCCTCACGGCTTTGAGAAGCGGAATGAGCGACGTTGCAACAAATGAAATGAAGAGCATTATCATGATAAAGGTGATGATTATCAGTGAGAGGATAACAGACCAGAAAAACGATCTCTTGGTTTTCACTTCAAAAATAACATGCAATGCATTTTCTATGGATGCGAAGACCTGAAAAGAGAGCACTCCATAGAGTAAAAGGCTCAAGGCGCCGATCCCGTGAAAGGATATCAATTTGCTCAATTCTTCCGTGATGCCTTTGGTTATCGACGGGAAAAAATTGATCAGTCTCGTGGAAAAGAATTCATAGAATCCATAGTAATGGCCAAGAAAATAGCCGAAAACGGTGACCAGAAAGAGGCACAGAGGTACGATTGCCATCATGGTAAAATATGAAATTGCGCCCGCGAGCATCGGGCCACCGTCTTTAAAGAAATCTATAAAACTCCTGGTAAGAACATAAACATATCTCATCTTCTGCGTGATTTTGCCTTTACATAAATCCGTATCGGCGTTCCGTGAAATAAGAATTTGTTTCTTAAAACTTTTTCTATATGCCGTATGTGGGCGTCCTTTATCGCTGCAGGATAATTCACGAAGACGGTAAAAGAAGGGGGTTCCGTCCGCACCTGCGTTATGTAGTTCAGCCTGACTGACTTTCCTTTGTATGAAGACAGTGTCATCGTTGACTGCATTTCGCTGAAGCAACGGTTCAACGCTGCCGTAGGTATCCTCTTATTCCTTTCCCTGATGATTTCATCGATTAACGGAAATACCTTTGTAACGCGCTTTTTCTCGAGGGCTGAAACGGTCAGAATGGGTGCATACTGCATAAACCACATCTTCCTGCCTACTTCCCTCAGCAGGGCTTTATATGTATCTTCAGATTTCTCAAGGAGGTCCCATTTGTTCAGGAGAAAAACACCGCCCTTGCCATAACTGTCCACAATACCCGCGATTTTTTGGTCCTGGTCGACAATGCCGTCAGTGGCACTGAGGACAATCAACGCGACATCGCATCTGAGGATGCTTTTTACGGCCCGGACCGCGGAAAACCGTTCGAGCGAATATCCGGACATATCCTTTTTTCTGATGCCGGCGGTGTCGATAAACAGATATTTATTGCCATAATATGTACAGATGCTGTCTATGGAATCCCTCGTGGTCCCGGGAGCAGGGCTTACGATCATCCGTTTTTTGCTGAGGAGGGTATTGACGAGGGTTGATTTTCCCACATTTGGTCGCCCGACAACTGCAATATTGGGATAATCAAGCTTTTCGCCGGTATGCGGTGGCAGGAGAGAGACAAGCTTGTCCATCAGATCATCATATCCGTATCCTGTTGCAGCAGAAACCGGCCAGAGGTCATCCGTGCCTAACGGATAAAAATCGTAGAGTCTTTCGTGACGTGTCGGCCCGTCAATTTTATTGACCGTCCAGAGGACTTGTTTCCCTGATGCCCTGAGTAAAAGGGCAATCTCTATATCGGGTGGAACGAGGCCATCCTTCCCATCGAGCAGATGAATGATAACGTCAGCCTCGTCTATGGCAAAAAGGGCCTGTTCTCTGATCTGGAGAAATATGTCATCCAACGGCTCAGGATACAATCCACCCGTGTCGACGACAATGAAATGCTTGCCATCCCATTCAGCGTCGAGATAGTTGCGGTCTCTTGTAACGCCGGGAATGTTTTCGATGATCGCAGTATATGATTGTGTTATGCGATTAAAAAGGGTCGATTTGCCGACATTCGGCCTGCCTACAATGACAACGATCGGTTTTGGCATGATTACATTGTACACTAAGCGGTGCAGAAAACTTCCTGAACTCCTCCACCATGCCGATCCAGAGTTCGGCTACGTCCCGGAGAGAATCGTCAAACTCCCGGTATGTCGACTGCGGTTCGATATAATCGAGCAGGGAATCGCAGAAATACCAGTTGCAGTGAGAAGGTCTCCGTGAGCGCTCTATGGAACAGCCGGTTTCAAGAAGGTATGGACAAGGGTCCCTGTCATTCCCCCCAACAATCAGATGGGGAGCTCTCAGACCAAGGGCGGAGAGATAAACAAGATCTTCATACGTATAATGACCATGTTTCCTGATGCAGCAGACATCTTTGCAGAGGGGGCAAACGTTCTGGTTTGCCTGCCGGATGAAAGTGTCTATTCTCTGAAAGCCTTCCTGTATTTTTTGGGCAAACCAGGTGATTTTTGTTAATTCTTGGTGGTGAACGGAGAAGATCTTCTCCAGAGAGAGAACAACCTGCTCATATATAAGCGGATCCCGGAAGTTATATGATTCAGATAGGTAATCGGCCGTCATATGCATAGAGTAATTTTTCCTGATAATATAGGCTATTATATTCGTATTATAACCGAGCGGTGATATTTGTTTTTTAAGTAGAGGACACATGCTGAAAGATAATTTTGATCGTACAATAAATTACATGCGGATATCGGTTACGGACAGATGTAACCTGCGATGCGTCTACTGTATGCCGCCCGGAGGTATGAAGCCCATTGCACATAAAGATATCCTCCGGTATGAAGAGATAGCGAGGATTTTACGGATTGCTGTTCGAACAGGCGTAAGAAAGGTACGCTTGACAGGGGGAGAACCTCTGGTGAGGAAAAATATTGTTCGTCTTATTGCGTTGATAAGGAACATTGAAGGCATAGATGAACTGAGCATGACAACAAACGGTATCCTTCTCTCTCACTATGCTGAAGAACTGGCAGATGCAGGCCTTGACAGAGTAAATGTCAGTCTTGATTCCCTCAAAGCTGACAGATTCAGAGACATTACGAGGGGTGGGGTTCTCGATGCTGTACTAAGGGGTATCGAAGCCTCGGAGAAGGCCGGACTTGCACCAATAAAAATAAACGTTGTGCCTATCCGTGGTCTGAACGACGACGAGATAGGGGAATTTGCAAAATTGACATTACAGTCTGATTACCAGGTACGGTTTATTGAGTTCATGCCTTTCGTACCTGAGGATATGTGGAATCGGGAACGATTCATCTCAACAGAAGAGATGAAATCTCATGTCGAACAGATAGGCACTCTTGTTCCTGCAAAGATGAAGAAGTCGGGTCCTGCACGGTACTTCAGATTTGAGGGTGCTGCCGGTGTGGTCGGTTTTATCAGCCCAATCAGCAATCATTTCTGTCGGGAGTGCAACCGTCTTCGATTGACTGCGGACGGCAAATTGAGGCCATGTCTTTTTTCTGAAACAGAGATTGATTTAAAGCCTGCTCTTCGCAACAATGGGCCTGACACAGAAATCAGACGGCTTATTGAATTGTCGATAGCAACGAAACCAGAAGGCCATTCCATGAAAATGGAAAGTGTGTTTCCGGCATCGGATTGTTTTTCAATGAAAGCGGTTCGAAATAGGCAGAGAAGGCCGATGTCAAGAATAGGCGGGTGAACCTCTACAATATCTTACGAAACTTCGAAGATGAATTCTATTTCGAGGGGCGCGTTCAGCGGGAGAAC
Source organism: Thermodesulfovibrionales bacterium (assembly GCA_963715195.1). GTDB lineage: Bacteria > Nitrospirota > Thermodesulfovibrionia > Thermodesulfovibrionales > SM23-35 > JALHSV01. The sequence continues at coordinate 49,857 of CAVQRT010000007.1, forward strand.
AGCTACCCCGACTGCGGCCCGCGCATGCTTTCCTGCTTCACCGAAGATTTCATAGAGCAGATCAGAGGCGGCATTGAGCACCTTCGGCTGTTCTGTGAAATCAGGAGACGAAGCAATATAGCCGGTGATTTTGACGCAGCGTTTCACGGTATTAAGGGAGCCGGTACATGACCGCAAGGCTGCAAGTGCATTCATGACAGCACGTCTGGCATCTTCCCTCGCTTGGTCCAACGTTATCTGTTCCCCCAGTCTTCCCTGTCTGGGAAGTTTTCCGTTCACAAGGGGTAATATCCCGCTGAGAAAAACGAGATTCCCTGTCTTAGTAACCGGAAGATATGAGCCTAATGGTTGTGGAACTTCGGGAAGTACTATCCCTAATGCTTTTATCTTCTGTTCAGGTGTCATCATAATCCCAGTTCACCGGGAGTTCCGATCCGTCCGAGAACTGCAGAGGCTGCCGCCACAGCCGGGTTTGAGAGATACAGCTCACTCTCCGGATGGCCCATCCTCCCGACAAAATTCCTGTTCGTCGTTGCGATCGCCCGTTCACCCTTTGCGAGGATTCCCATGTGCCCTCCAAGGCAGGGACCGCACGTAGGAGTCGATACCGCCGCTTCAGCTTCTATAAAAATATCGAGCAGCTTCTCTTTCATCGCCTGGCGGTAAATCCTCTGGGTTGCCGGAATAACGATCATCCGCACGTTCGGATTGACTTTCCTGCCTCTCAATACCTGTGCTGCTTCCCGCAGATCTTCGAGACGGCCGTTGGTACACGAACCGATCACGACCTGATCGATGGTAATTTCAAAGAGTTCCGCAGCCGGTTGCGTGTTTGACGGCAGATGAGGACAGGAGACGGTAAGAGGAATCTTCGAGCAGTCATATTCCTTGGTTTCTCTGTAGGTGGCTTTCTTATCGGATGCATAATAAACTGGTGTCCGTTTTGCCCTTTTCCTCACATATGCTTTGGTGATTTTGTCAGGGACTATAATGGCACTTTTCCCGCCGGCTTCTATTGCCATATTGCACATCGTCAGCCTCCCGTGCATCGGGAGATTACGTATCGTTTCCCCGTCGAATTCCATTGCCCTATAGAGAGCTCCGTCAACACCTATGTCGCCTATGGTGTGAAGAATCAGGTCTTTTCCCCCGACCCATTTGTTCAGCTTCCCGTAGTATATGAATTTCATGGATTCAGGAACTTTAAACCAGCACTCACCGGCTGCCATAGCGGCAGCAACATCAGTCGAGCCGACTCCGGTTGAAAATGCACCAAGTGCTCCATATGTGCAGGTGTGGCTGTCTGCACCGATGATAAGATCGCCGGGAACGACCAGCCCCTCATCGGGAAGAAGGGCGTGTTCGATCCCCATCCTTCCAACTTCGAAATAGAGGCCCAGATGGTATTCTCTCGAAAAATCCCTGAGCATCTTGCATTGTTCGGCTGCTTTAATGTCTTTCTGAGGAGCAAAATGATCTGGAATGAATGCCACCCTGTTTTTATCAAAGACATCCTTTGCTCCGATCTTTCTGAATTCTGAAATCGCAATAGGGGCGGTGATATCGTTGGCAAGGACTAAGTCGACCTTTGCGTTGATGAGTTCACCGGCTGAAACGGCTTTCTTGCCGGAATGTGCTGCGAAAATCTTTTCTGTTATCGTCATAAGTTTCCTCCAAATGTGTTAAATTGTATTATACATGAGCCAAAAGTATCGGAACCACAGGAGCAGCACACGCACCTTCCTTTTTGTGCTAAAATTACAGACTTATATAATAAATACCTGAACCATGGGCAGAGAAATCAAAAAGATACTTATAGCGAATCGCGGGGTTACCGCTGTACGAATAATTCATACGTGCAGGGACAGAAAGATCCCGACCACTGCTGTTTACAGCACACCCGACCGCCTTGCGCACCACGTGTTTATGGCTGATTCTGCCGTGCATATCGGTGAAGCACCTCCGGTTGAGTCGTATCTCAATATGGAAAAAATGATCGCTGCGGCAATTCAGAGCAGATCCGATGCAGTTCATCCCGGATGGGGATTCCTTGCGGAGAACCACACGTTTGCACAGATGGTCATAGACGCCGGTTTGCAATGGATAGGCCCCCCGCCCAAGGTTATTGAGGCCCTCGGCGATAAGATACAGGCAAAATATCTTGCGAAAAAGGCCAATGTTCCCACAATCCCCGGAATCATCGATGTCATGAGTGTCGATCAGATCACGAAGTGGATGAAGCATGACAGGGTAACATTCCCGATCATGATCAAGGCTGTTGCCGGTGGCGGAGGCAGGGGAATGGTCAAGGTCGAGCATAAGAATCAACTCGTGCAGTCATTTGCGCAGGCTCGCTCTGAAGCATTGAAATCGTTCGGGGATGACAGGGTCCTGGTGGAAAAATATATTGAGCGGGGCAGACATATAGAGGTTCAGGTTGTCGGCGATGATGAAGGGAATATCGTGCATCTCTATGAGAGGGAGTGCACGATTCAGCGAAGGAACCAGAAGATTATCGAAGAAGCGCCCTCCCCATCCATAGACGATGATCTCAGGCGTGAGATCTGCTTTACTGCAACACGCCTCATGCGTGAGATCGGCTATACGTCAGCAGGCACCGTTGAGTTCATTTTCGATTCCACCACAAAGAAGTATTATTTCCTTGAGGTAAATACCCGTCTGCAGGTGGAACACGGTATTACGGAACTGATAACCGGTCTCGATATTGTCGGTATCATGATTGATGTTGCGACAGGCAAGAAGCTTCCCTTCAAACAGACTGATATCCATCCGAACAGATGGGCTCTGGAAGTGAGGCTGAATGCCGAAGACCCAAGAAATTTCAGCCCTTCCTTCGGAACGATCACCCGTCTTCAGGTACCTCAGGGGCCCGGAGTCAGAATTGCGTCTGGTGCTTACGAGGGTGCTGATATTCCGCCCTACTATGATTCGCTTTTCATGCTGCTGATAACAGCAGGAGCCGACAGGGCGGATGCAATTCGAGTTATGGACCGGACGCTCAGCAGGAATCTCAGGGTAGAAGGGGTGAAAACCCTCGCGCCGCTGCTTTTGAGCATTATCAGACATCCCGCATTCAAAGCGGGTGAATTTTCAACACGGTTTATAGAGGAAAATATGGATGATTTGATCTCCATGTTCAAGGAAAAGAACAGCGAAGATGAGGTCCTGAAGATCGCCCGATATGTTGCGAAAATATCTGCTCTCGGCCCGCAGCCGTGGATGTAGGAAGAATGTGAACCAGATAAAAACTGATTATATTTTTGTAAAACCGGGGATGTCTCCCGGAGAGATCGTTCAGGCGGTCCGATCGCTGAACGGTGTCTGCTTTACCTCTGTGGGAATGCGTGATGCAGGCCAGTCTGATTATAAAAACAGACACCGCATTCATGACCTCGCAACCCTTGCACCGTATTACAACAGGATGGGGCTCTTCAGTTCGGAATGTCACGGCGGTGCCCGATGGCATGTCGGGGTCATGAACAGGCGGGAAAGTCCTTTTGAAGAGATAGAAATACTCAGGCAGCAGATGCCGGATGTTCTTCTTCAGACTCTCATCCGTGAGACGAATATGTGGGGATACCGGCCGTACCCCAGGAATGTGATTGAATATGTTGTTTCTCAGGTTGATATCGATGTCTGGCGATGTTTTTCTTTTCTGAATGATGTGAGAAACATGCGTACCGTTGCGGAAGTTATCATGAAGCGCGGTAAGCTCTTTCAGCCGGCGATATCCTTTACCATGGCGGACTGGGCAACAAACGCCTATTACCTTGATGTGGTAAAGGAGATTGTCGATCTTTGCAGCGGGACCAACGAAATAATCTTCTGTGTAAAGGATATGGCGGGGGTCGGCAGCATCAACCGGGTCAGTAGCCTGATCGACGCGATAAAGCAGAAGTATCCGGAACTGGTCGTGCATTATCACAGGCACATTACCGACGGGCTGGCGATGCCGGCGATGCTCGCAGCTGCAAAGGCGGGAGCAAAAATATTTGATGTGGAAGAGGATTCGCTTGTCCGGTTTTACGGTCATTCACCGATACTTGGCGTGCACGCTTATTTCGAGGATGCCGGGATACCGGTAAACCTGAACAGATCCGAGGCTGAAGCGGCAGTCCGGAAAGTGCGGGAGTGGATTAATTTCTACGAGTGGGCTGAATCGCCTTTCAAGGGATTCGACCACACCGTTATTGTTCACAAGATGCCTGGAGGCGCATTCCCGAGCTCGTTTGAACAGGCCGAAAAGGGAGGTTTCCTCCACTATATGCCTGCTATTCTAAAGGTGATGTCCCTGTATAACAAAATCATCCATTATTTCGATGTGACGCCAGGATCACAGATTACCTGGGTTACCTGCAGCGGAATCGTGAATAAATACGCGAAAGCCAAGGGCGAGGCCGGAGTCAGGCATCTGATCAGACTCCTGACGAAATTCATCGACGAAAAGCATCTGGATTTTGAATCGATGGACAATGATGAACAGGAAGAACTGCTCGGGTTCTTCCGGAATGCGCCGGGTGATTTCAGGAATCTCATCCTCGGCCATTATGGGAAACTCCCCATGGGATGGCCCCCGGACTGGGTTTACAGGAGTACCTTTGGCGATGAGTGGGAGAAGAAGATCGGAGAACGCACCGAACTCTCTCCGCTTGATTCGATTCAGGATGACGACCTGGATAAACTCCGTCAGGAACTCATCACGTTTCTCGGAAGAAATCCAACGGAAGAAGAATTTATTCTCTTCCTCATGCATCCGAAAGATGCTCTGAATATGATCGAATTCCGGGAGAAATACGGTGAGGCGCCGCTTGTTCTCCCAACCAGTGTCTGGAGGGAGGGACTGAAAAAGCCCGGAGACAAAGTTGATTTCGAGCTCTGGGGGAAACCCTACAGCATCGAACTCGTCTCTGTGGGAGCGGAGCATGAGGGACTGGTTCACGTCGTCATGCGTGTCAACAATAAGACCAGGGTGTATTCTGTTGAGACACCGAGAGCAAAGAAAGTTGAAATCAGAATGGCAAAAACGGCTAATGAAATCGGGGCGCCGATCAATGGCAACATCTGGAGGATCGGCAATCCCGAGCGGGGCGCTCTGAAGGTCGGCGATATCGTTCACAAGGATGAGGAGATTGCAAATCTTGAAGCGATGAAGATGGAAAACGCAATTGTAGCTCCATTCGATGCCCAGATAACAGAAATCTGCGTTAAACTAAACAGCTTCGTTATTGAAGGCCAGCTCCTCTTTGTTCTCGAAAAGACGTAATCCTTTGCACAAGAATACCTTGCCATAGCAGACCATATGTAAAAACCTCGTATGTTTCAATCCCGCTTGCCGGGACCTTTTTTTATTAGTGAAGAAGGATTTCTCTCCTTGATCTGCATGACTGCGGACCTGAGGCGACCGGCAAAGCGAGAATGACTGAACTGAAGATATTTATACTATTGAAGTTCTTGAATATATTGAGGATAATGATTTTGGATCCATTATGAACTGGCATCAGAAGAACCTTGAAGAAGTATTTCACGAACTGCAATCATCTCCTCAGGGAATTACTGAGCAAGAGGCCCGTTTACGCCTGCAACGCTTCGGTCCCAATGTCCTGAAGGAAAAAAAGAAAAAAACACTCTTCATGATATTCCTTGACCAGTTCAGGGACTTCATGATACTCGTTCTCATCGGCGCTGCAGTCATATCAGGGATTATCGGTGAGCTGTCCGACACAATCGCGATTATCGTGATTGTGTCCCTCAATGCTGTTATAGGATTCATCCAGGAGTACAGGGCTGAAAAAGCAATGGCTGCGCTCAAGAAAATGGCCGCACCCTATGCGACAGTCATACGTCAGGGGAGGCCGGGTGATATCGTGTCGTCCGGACTCGTTCCCGGAGACATGATTCTGCTCGAGGCGGGGAATATTGTTCCAGCCGACATACGATTGACAGAAGTTGCACAGCTCAAGCTTGAAGAGGCTGCGCTGACAGGTGAGTCTGTCTCTGTAGAAAAAAATACCGGAATCCTCACTGAAGGAGAAATTCCCCTCGGGGACAGAAGAAACATGGTGTATAAAGGCACGATGGTTTCGTATGGAAGGGGGGGAGGCATTGTTGTTTCGACCGGGATGAATACGGAGATCGGAAAAATTGCCACGATGCTCCAGGAAGAAGAGGAGGTCAGGACACCACTCCAGAAAAGACTTGCTGCATTCGGAAAAAGACTTGCCGTCGCTGTTATTGCAATCTGCGCAATAATTTTCGGGATAGGGATAATGCGCGGTGAACCGCCTCTTCTCATGCTGCTTACCGCGATATCACTTGCAGTTGCAGCAATTCCGGAAGCGCTTCCGGCGGTTGTAACCATATCACTCGCAATAGGTGCGAAGAAGATGGTTAAACAGCATGCCCTGATCCGGAAGCTTCCTGCAGTTGAAACCCTCGGTTCTGTTACCTATATATGCTCCGATAAGACCGGTACGCTGACACAGAATAAAATGACGGTGACAGAGATTTATATAGACGGGAAAACAATTAAGGATTCAAGGATTCTCGCCTCGGCGAGTCGCGTGGGGCAACAAGGATTGGAGGGTCCAAGTGTATATGAGACAGGCCCGTTTGTTATGAATCCGTATAGCTCGATCATGACAGCGATGGCATTGAACAATGATGTCATGCTGGTCAAGGAAGGAGGGGTCATTGGTGATCCAACAGAAGTCGCCCTCTTCACCGCAGCAAAAGACGCGGATTTCGATAAGGAAACGATGATCAAAGCGTTTCCGCGGGTGGCAGAGATACCTTTTGACTCTGAACGGAAATGCATGACGACGATTCATGAGGATTCAGGGATTCGAGGATCCCTGGAATCAGGAGGTCAATTCAATAATAGTAATGCTTCCTTACCATCTTTTAGTAAAAGCGGGGAGGGGGGGGTTGTCATTTTTACAAAGGGTGCTATTGATGCTCTCCTGAGCAAGGCTTCTGGTGTTTTGACGGCAGATGGCAGGAAGCCGGTCGATGTTCAGGAGATTATGGCGATCAACGACAGAATGGCATCTGAAGGCCTGAGGATCATCGGATTTGCCATGAGAGAGCTTGCAACGCTTCCGGAGAATATTACTCCCGAATCGGTCGAGACAGACTTAACGATTATAGGGCTTGTGGGCATGATGGATCCACCCCGCGAAGAGGCGAGGGAATCCGTGGCATCATGCAAGACGGCCGGAATACGTCCTGTGATGATTACCGGTGATCATCCGATTACGGCACGGGCAATAGCAAAAAGTCTTGGAATTCTCGAGGATGGTTCGAAGTCGATAATGACGGGAAGAAAGCTTCAGGAACTTTCCATGGATGAATTTGAGGAAAGGGTAGAAAAAATACGGGTATACGCCCGCGTATCGCCAGACCAAAAACTGAAGATCATCAAGGCCCTGCAGGATAAAGGACAGTTTGTTGCCATGACCGGTGACGGCGTCAATGACGCGCCTGCCCTCAAGAGGGCGAATATCGGCGTTGCGATGGGGATTACCGGTACTGATGTTGCCAAGGAAGCATCACATATGATACTGCTCGACGATAATTTTGCTACGATCGTCCGCGCTGTGAACGGGGGCAGGCGTATCTTTGACAATATCCGCAAATTTATCCGCTACACGATGACGAGCAATTCCGGAGAGATCTGGACTATTTTTCTTGCTCCCTTTTTTGGCCTGCCGATTCCGCTTCTGCCCATCCATATTCTGTGGATCAATCTTGTGACAGACGGCTTGCCCGGACTAGCTCTCGCTGCTGAACCTGCCGAAAAAAATATCATGAAGCGACCACCCCGTGATCCGCAGGAGAATATTTTTACCGGCATGTGGCCCCAGATTCTCTGGGTTGGACTTCTCATGGGTGTCGTGTCGATTTTCACGCAGGCATGGGCGATCAAATCGAATATCGGCCACTGGCAGACCATGGTATTTACGGTATTGTGTTTAAGCCAGATGGGAAATGTCCTTGCAATTCGTTCAGAGACGGAATCATTCTTCTCGCAGGGATTGGTTTCGAACAAACCGCTTGTCGGTGCTTTCCTGCTGACCGTCATGCTGCAAATGGCAACGGTCTATGTGCCGTTCCTGAACCCGATATTCAAAACCCAGCCGCTGAACGTTTATGAACTGGTGATAACTCTTGGCTTATCATCGATCGTTTTCATTGCGGTCGAGGCAGAGAAGATGCTGAAGAGGCGGAAAAGCCGAAGTAACCTCTGATGAAAAAGCTTGTCTTCACGGCGAGTCGCCTGGGGCGAGACGCCTTCGCGGGAATGACAGCCTTTTCAGGAAACCTTACTGAGTGGACAGACTCTGTCAAAGTTCTGAAAAGTGAATTTACCTGTATCGGAGAGATCTCATTTTCTCACCGATTGCCATTAGGGGATTATCATTCACGTTTGGGTGACAGTTGCCGCCGGTTAATGATTCAATGAAAAAGCTCGAAGGGATACACGGCCTCCGAGGATGTGGGGCAATATTCGTAGTCCTCTTTCATCTGCGAGCAATACCCAAAATTGTTCTTCCCGCTCCCTTGATGGGGATTGTGGAGCATTTTTACCTGAGTGTTTTATTTTTTTTCGTATTGAGCGCGTTTACACTTTGCCACTCTGATCGCCTTGCCCCATCAACATACACAGCATACATGACACGGAGATTCTTTCGCGTAGCACCGTTGTTTTATATAATGGTTGCCTGGCAATTATACCGCACTGGCATTCCTGAAGCTTATGCTCTTTTGGCCAATGTGACATTTACGTTCAATCTGATTCCAGGGTTGGAACCCAGTCTTGTGTGGGCAGGATGGGCAGTTGGAGTGGAGATGCTCTTTTATGTCATACTTCCTGCGATTATTTTTGTATGTCGTGGACCTTGGACCTCGATCCTGGGATACGGTACCGCAATGATATGTAGTATTGTTCTGTGGAAATTGTTTGAATCAAATCCGAACTTACCAGAGCACTACGCTTACTATTTTATCGGATCGAACCTAGCAATTTTCTTGGCAGGAATTTTTGCGTATCGAGTTTTCGTGGTCATCACTAACAGGAAATCACGATGGTATAAACTGTTGTTGCCGATTGTCTGCGTGCCCACGATAGTGGCAGTCTATTTGGATCCGATAAATCTGCATTACCGCGCCAGTGGTGCTTACTTTGCTTTTTGGGGAATGGCGTTCGCTTTGCTTGTCCTGTGGCAGGCGGCATTCCCATCGAGAATCATGCGAACCAAAGCTTTCCAATGGCTTGGTGATAGAAGCTATAGCATTTATCTCTTTCATCCGATTGTTATTGTGTTGAGCCGCCCACTCTATTCAGCAATTGAACGTAATGCGGGACTTAGCGGTGGTTCTCTCTTTCTCGCCTGTGCTGTGTTGACATTTCCTGTATTGTTTGTTACGGCAGAAATGTCATACCGCCTTGTCGAGGTTCCGGGTATTCGACTCGGAAGAAAGATCGCAAGGAAGTTCGATAAAAATAGGCAGCAAAGGCGCACTGAAGTCTACCCAGGGACATTTTCTGCGCAATGAATCAGAGGAACCTGCTATCGGTGCTACAGGGTATTTGATTCGGGTGAAGCAAATACGTTAAAGGCGTCTGATGAACCGCTCTTGCGGGTGAACATGTGGGCACCGAGTCCCGCGCTCTATCCCTTAAACGCATCCGTCATTGAATGATTTCAAATGAAATCCTTATAAGGCCTCTGTTTCTTTTATGACTTTTCATTCAGTTTACCGTTGCTGAGCGTGCACCCAGACAATACATTATAGAATTATTCAGAGGCAGTACAAGTCATTCTTTTTGATGTGATGTGCATAAAATCATAATGTATTTATATCGGACCGTCATTTTATCTGTTACAATGATTGTCGAGACATTCGAAAAATGGAGATGAATATGGAAGGAACCTTTTGATATGCTCGTGCTGCGCTGTGCCGCATGCCGCAGAAAACTCTGGCGGTATGACAAAGTTGGAAAGGGGGAACTGTTGAGATGCCACAAGGAAAGGATCGTTAGAGACTATGGCCACTGTTCGGCAGACGGAAACAGAATCAATTGCTTATGCGGCAACAGCGTCGGCATCGATAAGGGCGGTTACTATAAGATGATCGACCGGGCGTTTATATATGCTGGTACGAAAAGGAATGCCTGACATATCGATTCAAAAGCAACGGTGAAAGACATATGAAGACTGTTGTTCAGTCAGTCATCATCAGCAATAAATCTGTTAGGGCTGCTCTCTCTCGTCCGACTGAGGGATGATGAAGAAGAAGTTGTTCCCGTACTGTGTAGGTTCATAACCAACAATTCCGCCATGGATTTCGACAGCATTCTTTATGAAGGTCAGGCCGTGTCCGGTACCCGGTCTTCCCAACGCATCTTTTGCGCGATACCCCTCCTCGAAAATATTCCTTTGCTCATCATGAGGAATATGAGGTCCGGTGCTGAATATATTGTACTTAAATCCATCCCTGCCCTGCCCAAAAAAATCTTTCAGCTGTTCCCGGCCGTAAGATATATACTTCTTGCGTTCTTCGGAATCGGTTATGATTTCCTGGGTATATTTAAGAGCGTTCGAAAAAAAGTTAGCGTAGACCTGGGCGATCAATCCAACGTCCACAACACTGATAATGTCTTCATCCGGGATCCCGCTTAAGCGATCGTCTATGGCGATTCCCGCCTTCTGAAAGCGCTCCAAATACCGTTCCAGCTGAGGTTGAACGACATCCTTTTTCATATGACATGACTTTGTGCGAAGGGTAAGCTTTCCGTGGTCGAAGTGATCTCTCCTGAACAGGGTTTCAAGAAACAGGCTCATGTTCTTGTAGTGTTTTTCGATATTTTCCAGTTCTTCGGTCAGCCCCATATTGACTTCCTTCATTTCCTTCAGAAGCTCTTTCACTGCGATTTCAAGTGCCGGTGTGCATATGCTCTCCTGAGCGAGAAGGCTCTCTATTTCTATATTTTTTGAAACCTTCCCTTTCAGTCTTCTCAGAAACAGCTTGTAGATTATATTCGGGACGATGACGTTATGCTCGATGTCGGCAACGAGTGTACGGATGAACTTCAGGTGTTCAACATTTTTTTCTGCGAGAAATTTATTGTGGAGGTTGAACCCAATACGGTTGGCATATTTCTCAAAAAACAGTTCGGCGTGTTCATTGCGGGCTGTGACAGGAAATACTTCCAGGAACCCCAGGACATTGTCCTGGGTATGAAACGGCAACGGCAACTGTTCAACAAGGATTTTTTTTCCGCGGATTGGCAATATAAGGCTTCCATTCGCATAATAGGGAACTTCAGCAGACTCTTCGCTTTCCGGTGAGGGAAGACTTACATTTTTGTTTCCGTTATCAGTTCTTGTGATGAGTTGCAGAGTGTTTGACTGAAAATCCCTGAGATACAGGCGGGCACCAAAGTTAAAAAAGCTCCTGGGAATGGCGATACAGAGATGATAGTAATCATCCATATCATCAAACTCCTGGGCAAGGTCAAAAAAGGTCATCAACGCGCTATATTCCATGTGAGAGAGGTCATAGCGCTCGTAGTCCTGTTTCTTTACTTCTATCCTGTCAAATATCTTCTTAAGTGTGGTCATTGTATCGCTGTCACGAATAAATCAGTAGCATCCACAAGGTTGTGCTGAGCTCCTGTGATGTTCACTCGATAATTAAATCCTGTATGGTAAGCCTCTTCCGTGGCGGTGGGGATTCGTCGGGATATCCGATCGGAAGCAGTGCAACAACAAACAAGTTATCGTCCCATCCAAAGATCTCTCTAACCTTCTGCTCGTCAATAAGCCTGACCCAGCATGTGCCCAAGCCGAAATCCAGGGCTCTGAGGGCGATATGCTCAACAGCGATGGCAACATTGAATGCCATCCGTGCACCAAGCTGTTCCTTGCTCATGAGTTTCATCTGGGTTTCCATCTGGCCGGTTCTCCTGAGAAGGATTTTTACAATCCTGTCGTCGATCGCCCCTGTTTGTCCGAGATCCTGAACCCCCGAAGCGGTCCCCTGAAGATACCCCCGCACATCCGCGCAGCACACGAGAACAACCGATGCCTGTGAAATGAAAGATTGTTCATATGCAGCGTGTGCGAGTTTCCCTTTTGTGTCATCGTCCCTCACTACCTTGAAGCGCCAGGGCTGGGCATTACAGCCTGACGGAGCTAACCTTGCAGCATCGAGCAGGGCGGTAATATGTTCATCCGGGACAGGATCCGGCTTAAATTTCCGGATGCTCCGTCTTTTTTCGATCGCCTCTTTTGTGGTGAACATGGATTTGTCGGACTACGGAGTATTATAACTAAAGATATGAACAATAGGTAAAACAGGGGATCGTATATGTTTCCCCTGTTTTACCTATTGTCTGCCTAGGCTGCTTTTGGCAATTCCTTAAAAACCTTCCATGTCTTCAAAAGGTCTATGGCTCTCTGAAGCTGAACGTCATCTTTTTCGTCAATCTCGACAGGGATGATTTCCTCATGCTCAAAGGGTTTTCCCTCAATTTCTTCCCCGTTTGTGAGATGGCCTTCGAGATCTTTTTCCCGTATGACAGGACGCCCCTTTTCTCCATTCTTCATTTCAGCTTTTACCAGGATATCCGGCGTAATACCGGTTGATTGGATTGATATCCCTTTCGGCGTATAGTATTTTGCAGTCGTGAGCCTGAGAGCAGAACCGTCAGTGAGCGGAACAACTGACTGTACCGAACCTTTTCCAAACGTCTGAGTTCCGATGATTACGGCTCTGTTCCAGTCCTTTAGTGCTCCTGCAACGATTTCTGAAGCGCTGGCACTCCCCTGATTAACGAGGATTACCATGGGTATTGTGGAATTCCCGTTACTCTTATGACTCCGGTAATCGGTTTTTTCGCCTTTTTTATCCTTGATAAATACCACTAATTTTCCGGAAGGGAGAAAATGGCTCGAAACGTCAATAGCACTATTGAGAAGTCCCCCGGGGTTGTTTCTGAGGTCAAGAATGAGGGAGCTGATATTATCATTAAGAAGTGTGTTCATGGACTGTGCAAGATCGGAGGATGTCTGCTCCTGAAACTGATTGATCTTGATATATCCGATGCCTTCCTCAAGAATCTTTGATTTGACGCTCTTGATTTTTATTACTTCTCTGGTAATGGTGAAGTCCCGTGATTTTTCCCATCCTTCCCTAAGTATCGTTATTTTTACGGTCGATGAAGGAGTTCCCCTCATCTTGCTGACAGCGTCCTGAAGGCTCATATCTTTCGTAAAATCATTATTGATCTTGACGATTTTATCGCCCGCCTGAATGCCGGCTCTATATGCAGGGGTGTCCTCTATGGGTGCGATTACCGTGAGCATTCCGTCTTTGATTCCGATCTGTATCCCGATACCACCGAACTCTCCCTTCGTATCTACCTGCATCTCCTTGTATTGTTCAGGGGTCATGAATGAGGAGTGGGGATCGAGGGAACCCAGCATTCCCTTGATAGAACCATAAATAAGCTCTTTTGGTTTCATCTCCTCGACATAGTTCTTTCTGACGAGAGAAATAGCTTCTGAAAAAAGCTTGAGTTCTTCATACATTTCTCCTTCGGCGTTCACAACCGTGACCGTCCATCTGCCGATCGAAATGCCGGCCGAAGCAACAGCGAAAATGATGAAGAGCACCAGGATAGTTTTCTTTTTCATGAACGTCTTGACCATATTTCTCATTCCTCCGAATCTATTTTCTTCGCAGCCAATGTATCGGGTTTAAGGGCTTTCCTTTATACCGCAGTTCAAAATACAGGCCGGAACTGTTCACGAGCCCGGAATTCCCGACCCGTCCGACTATCTGCTTCTCTTTTATTATATCTCCAACTCTTAGAAAAATCTCCGATAAACTGCCATAGAGGGTATGATATCCTTCTCCGTGATTCACAATAACGAGTTGACCATATCCCTTAAACCACTCAGCAAAGACGACTTCCCCTTCATGCACAGCTTTTGCCGCGGAGCCTGATTGGGACTCTATGAATGTTCCGCTCCTGAATACCGGTGTATTGAATTGCAGGTCTTTCTGTGAACCGTAAGGAATGATCACTTTGCCTTCAACCGGCCAGGGCAGCCTTCCTTTCAGGCCGGCAAAGCCCCTGCCGGAAAACACATCTCCCTCGTCGGATTTTTTTATAATATCAAGGAGCCTCTTTGCGGATTCTTCCATTTCCTTGAGCATCATCGTATGTGACGATTTTTTCTTTTTTACGGATGCGAGCAGTTGCTCTTTCTGTTTTCGCTTTGCGGCAAGGGAGGCTTCTTCTGCAAGGACCTTCTCCCGGTTTGCCGTAAGCTCTCTCTTCAGGAGAACGAGCTGTTTTTCTTTCGATTGCAGATTCGTGAGGTTCGTCTGGTAGGTGCTCACCTGCTTCTGTTCGTGTGCGGTGATGTATTGAAGATTCTTGCTGGTTCGAATCAATTGAGATATGTCAGGAGAGGCGAGCAGCAGCAGGATGACATCGGCATTTTGGCCGTACTTATGGATTGTCCTGAGCTTTCTCTTTATCCACTGCCGGTGTTGGTCGATAGCTTTCCTGGAGGCGGAGATTTCTCGTTCTGTGTATGACATCTTGCTTTCAGTATTTGCGAGCCTGGTTCTGTATTTCCGGAGAAAATTTTCCACCTCTTTCATCTGCCTGTTGGTTGCATCAATGTCCGAGAGAATTGAGGATTCATATTTTTTTACCTGTTTCAGTTTTTGTTTCTGTGTTTTAATCTTTTTCTGTATTCTCTGGTATTCGTTTTGCGGTGAGGAGGCATGGCAGGTGAGGGACAGAGAGAAACTGATGAGAAACAGGAGACATGAGCAGATAAGGGGTGAGCAGAAACTTATACTGCGACGGCAAACTCTGTTCAATACCTGATCCTCCCGATTGCTATTGCGGCACCGGCCATCCCGATCAGCAAACCTGACAGCGGTATGGCAAATGACAGATCAATCGGGAATGAAAGCAGCTTCAGAAGAGGGAATGTTGCGCTCAGCTTTACAATAAGAACATAGTAGAGTGCCAGAACTCCTGCGAGACTGACCAGACCGCCGATAAATCCGATGATTGCTCCTTCAAGAAGAAACGGTGTCCTGATAAATTCCTTTGTGGCGCCGAGGAGCTTGTAGGTTTCAATTTCTCCTTCTCTCCGGTAAAAGAGGATTTTTACGGTGCTGTAACATACAAAAAGCATGCCGATGGACATGATCACGACGATGGTCGTGCCGATTCTCCTCATGCCGGTTCTCAGGGAATGGAGAGCAGACAGAAATTCTTCGCCGTATTCTATTTCCTGTACCCCTTTGATATCTTTCAGGCTGTTTGTGAGATGCCTGACTGGGTCTGGTCCTACAGCGGCGCTTTTTAATTTGATCTCGATAGCGTCGGGCAATGGATTTTCTCCGAGTCCTTCAAGAATGAATGAAGAATCCTTCAGGGTGCTCTTCAGTTCTTTCAGCGCCTGGTCTTTCGGGATGAAGATTGTTTTTTCCACAGCGGGATTTTTCCGGGCGGTACTCATGATAGTATCTCTATCTTCCTGCGACACGGTATCGCTGAGATAGAGCAGAACGGAAAACTTTTCCGGGAGTTTTCCTGTTGCAGAATCGATGTTGTATACAAAGAGAACCGTAATGGTGGTAAAGAGGAGACCCGCAGCGATTGTCAAAACAGAGAGGAGGTAAATCCATTTTTCATGAAAAATGCTCTGGAGAGCGAGCCTGAATGAATAGGAGAGAGTCATTCAGCCGATCTCCTCACGTACGAAGTTTCCAAAATCAAGCATCAGTACCCTTCTTCCTGAATTCCGGAAAAGCTCTCTGTTATGGGTGGCGATGAGAATTGTTGTGCCCCGCGCATTAATATCCTTGAAAGTCCTGATAATGCCGGCAGACGTATCGGGGTCAACATTCCCGGTAGGTTCATCAGCAAGAATAATGGTAGGTTCGGCTACAATTGCCCTTGCGAGGGAGATCCTCTGCTGTTCTCCGCCTGACAGCGACGGGGGATAGTTGTCGGACTTATGCCTGAGACTGACGATCTTCAGCGTATCGAAAACCCGGGCTTTTATCTCTTTTTCGTCGACACCCCTTATCCGTAATGCAAAAGCAACATTTTCAAATACATTCCTGTTGTCCAGAAGTCTGAAATCCTGAAAAACCACTCCGATATGCCTCCTCAGTAGGGGGATATCGGAGTCTATAAGGGTATTCAGCGACCAATCCATAACCCTGATGAGGCCTTCATCCGCTTTTTCCGCCCTGAATATCAATTTGAGCAGCGTTGATTTGCCTGATCCGCTCGGACCGGTAATAAATGCCATCTCTCCTTTGTCTATCGAAAAGGTAATTTTCCTCAGAGCGGTAAGATTATCGTAGTGCTTTGATACGTCCTGAAAATGTATCATGCGAGGCCAATCAGCAGCAGACGGACACGGAGCAGGAAAAGATGAATTTGTTCTCCGGGTGTTCGCATGCTCAATTATGCCAATGCCTCTTTAATGGAGAGCGCAAGGTTATCTGCAGTAAGGCCATACAGATTCAGGAGTTCATCGGGAGATCCTGAACAACCGAAAACATCCCTGATGCCTGTTCTGAGTATTCTTGTTGGATTATTCTCTGAAAGGAATTCACTTACGGCGCTTCCAAGACCGCCGATAATTGAATGCTCCTCCGCGGTAACGATAAGTCTGCACGATGAGGAAGCCTTCAGGAGAGCCTCATTGTCAAGTGGCTTTATGGTTGACATGTTGATGACCCCGACATCGATGCCTTCGGCACTGAGTTTGGTTGCAGCCTCAAGCGCAACGGAGACCATGATTCCCATGGCAACGACGGTAGCATCTGTACCGGAATGAAACGAAAAGGATTTCCCGATTTGGAAGGTATATTGATCCGGCATGACATGCGGTACCTTGGCCCTCCCAAGACGGACGTAGACCGGGCCGTTATAATCAGCGGCAGCATGGATGACCTGTTTTGTTTCATGTGCATCAGCAGGGACGATCACGGTCATATTCGGGAGGACTCTCATCAGAGCGATATCCTCCAATGACTGGTGAGAGGCTCCGTCTTCGCCCACCGTGATGCCGCTGTGGGTCGCGACGAGCTTCACATTGAGGTTCGAATAACAGACGGTCTGTCTGATCTGTTCCCATGCCCTTCCTGTTTCGAAAACTGCAAACGTCGAAGCAAACGGGAGTTTCCCGGTGAGCGAGAGGCCGCATGCGGTCCCGATCAAGTCCTGTTCAGAGATGCCGACATTGAAGAACCTGTCCGGAAATGCCTTTGCAAATTTTCCAGTCTTCGTCGATCCGGAGAGATCTGCGTCCAGTACAACGATATCATTCCGCTGCCTGCCGAGTTCGAGCAGAGCTTCACCATAGGCATCTCTCGTAGCGGTCGCCTTCTTTGTTGTACCAGAAGGTACTGCTTTTCCCGGATGAACTCTTTCCGCCATTACTTTTGGAGCTCCTTTAACGCCAGGCTGAGTTCATCGGGGGTCGGCGCCAGACCGTGGTACTCGACTTTGCCCTCAAAGAAAGAAACGCCTTTTCCTTTGACTGTCCTGGCAACGATCATTGCTGGTTTTCCTTTCAGGGTTTTCGCCTTGTGAAAGGCATCCACAATGGCCGCAATATCGTGTCCGTCGATATCCATGACATTCCAGCCGAAAGCTTTCCATTTATCAACGACCGGTTCAATATGCATTACATCACAGCAATGCCCGTCGATCTGGAGACCATTGTTGTCAATGATTGCACAAAGATTATCGAGGCGATAATGGGCGGCGGTCATGGCAGCTTCCCAGACCTGTCCTTCCTGGATCTCGCCATCGCCAAGGAGGCAGTAAACCCGTGAAGGCAGCCCGTCCATTTTGATCCCCATTGCCATGCCATTGGCGATCGAGAGGCCTTGCCCCAGGGAGCCGGTTGATATTTCGATACCAGGCAACTTGCAGGAACAGGGATGCCCCTGCAACGGGCTCCCAATCTTGCGCAGTGTCTTGAGGATCTCCCTGTCAAAATATCCGGACAGCGCAAGAGCTGCATAGAGAACCGGAGCTGCATGGCCCTTCGAGAGAATAAACCTGTCTCTCTCTCTCCATTGCGGGTTGGCGGGGTCATGCCTCAGTGTGTGGAAATAAAGAACCGTTAGAATATCTGCGGCAGAGAGGGAACCGCCGGTATGACCGGAGCCCGCGTGGGTCAGCATCGTAAGAATTTCCATTCTGAGTTTCCTTGCCTTCTTGCTGAGACCGGCAAGATCCTTTGCGCTTAATTCAGTTTTCACGTGATTTCCCGTTGCCCTCATTCTCTATCTGGTATTCTCTGTCCTTTTGCGATATATTTGATATATCCGGCAGCAAATAGATATCAAGGGCAAATATAAAATTAGAAAATATTATACAGAGCGTACGGGACAAATAGGAAGGGGGGTAGGGATATGCCGGGAATGGTGATATGGATAACCGGTCTTCCGGGGAGCGGAAAGAGCACGGTTGCCGATGAAATCAAAAAAAGTCATCCTGAATTTACACTGCTCAGAATGGATGAGATCAGAAAGATTGCCACCCCTGAACCGACGTATTCTGATCCGGAGAGAGATATCCTGTACAGGGCACTTGTGTATTTTGCGAAGAGACTCTCGGAAACCGGACAGAACGTTATCATTGATGCAACGGGAAATCTCCGCGTGTGGCGCGAACTTGCCCGTCAGCTTATTCCTGTCTACCGTGAAGTATATCTCAGATGCCCCGGAGAACTATGCATGCTGCGCGAGCAAAAACGGATCGATACGCACGGTGCGCCAGAGGATATTTACAGGAAAGGGGCCGAAGGATGGCCGGTGCCGGGCATAGCAGCCCCGTATGAAGAACCGTTAAGTCCCGAGGTTACGATTGATACCGACAAGACATCATTGGAAGAAGCGGTGGAAATTCTCGGAAAAACACTTTTGAACGAACGGAAATCCTAAATCTTCAATGCCTTGGTAATTCCCTTGAGCTCGATCAAAAACGATACGGAAAAGTCGTCTGGTCTTTTGACAAAACCAAGATTGATACCCCAACACTGGCTTATGTATAGGATGTTCAGACTGATCTCCCTGGTCTCTTTCTGTTCGGCATCGTACCAAATCTTTCCGTTCACTGAGAGTGGGGCAAATGGGTGAACCCCGATACCAGCAACATAGGTATTGACATTATTCAGTCTGTTATATCTTTGCCCGGCTTGGAAGATTATTTCTGCAACCTTCATGGCAACCTCTGAGTTCACCTTTTCAATTCTTCCGGTATGGACATTATATGCTGCCCCGAGCCTCAGCGGAAGTGGTTGCATTATTCCGACATCGAACAGTACCGGAAGAAATGGCCTGTCACCTTCGTAGAAATCATAGCCCTGGGAAATCCTGAATACCATAAGCTCTCCCTGATCGCTGATGAATCTGTTCAAGAGTGATAAGGAAAGCAAAGAAGTCTTGGTAAACAGCTCTGATGAATCGAAGATGGGTGAACTCTGCTCTGAATTTGTTATGAGCGTGTACCCCAATGAAGGTTCGATAACATGGGTGAACAATGAATATTTTTTCATGAATCTGACATGACTTGAGATACTGTATTCGAACGCTTCCCTGTGAGGAGAACTATCCTCACTTCTGTGTAAAGAATATGCCGTCTCACGCAGTCCAATGTTCTGCAAAACCATAACATCTGATCCAAAGGCGTGCGTTATCCTGGGAAAGAGATCCACTCTCTGACCATAGATACCTTCTTCTCTCCAGAAGTTTGCTATTGACGCTGAGCCGGAGATTTGGAAAGGGCCGGTTTTTGTCGGGTTCAGGACATATCCTACCTCGGGAAGTCTTTGCAGAGGGTCCTGGCTGTCTTCCTTAAGATCAATCCAGTATTGAGACAGAAGATAAGCACGGGAACCGGGAAGTGGCATTGATATTTCACCAGTCGATTCAAGAAATCGGTTTGTCCTTATCTGGAGATCGGTTTTGAACTCCCGGTAGAAATCCTTTTCGTTCACGAAATTGATATTCAGGTAACCTCCGAGTCCGCCGGTTGATCGTTGGTCATGGTGCGCCCTGAGTTCAAGAAAGTCTTTCCTGAGTTCGGAGTCCCGAATGTGGTAGCCCCACCATTTTCCTTCAACGTTACCCGGCCAGACATACCGGTATTCGATGCCTGTGCCAAGGCCTCTCTGCGTGTATTCATCGACAATGAAGCTGGCATCCTGGTTATCCGATATGGCCCAGTAGAATGGAACTGTAAACTGGAAACCGCGGGAGTCGCTGTATCCGATGAAAGGGAATAAAAGACCCGTCTTTCGTTCGTTCAGAATCGGCGCCCACAGAAACGGCGTAAAGAGTACGGGTATGTTCTTTATCCGAAAAGTAACATCCTTTGCCGTTAATGAGTCACCGGCTGCCCCGCGCATGTCCTTGCCTCTGAAACACCATGCGGGTACAGGGGCATCGCATGTGGTGAAAGTCGCTTCGGGACTAAAATAATAATCGCTGCCTGTTTTACGGATCTCCCTGCCCGAGATCCGGTAATTTTCTTTTTCGTAAAAAACCTCTGCACGAAAAAGAGTGCCGGTTTTTTTCTCAAGGTTTAGTTCGGCACGGCTGGCGTTCATGGTGACATCAGTGTCATGGTATCGTATTTTTCCTAAAGCTATAACATCTGATGTCTCTTCATGATAAGTGATTTCATCAGCCTCGAGAACCGTACCTGCTCTCTCAATTCTTACGTTACCCTTGGCGATATAGGTCTTCTCCGCGTGATCATATGCGAGCGTATCCGAGGTTATCACTGTATGTTCTTCAGCATAGCTTGACGGTATGAGAAATGCTATGGTAAGCACAAAAGGTAAAAAGTACACAAATAAACGCATAACGAATTTTCTGTCATTTCCACCTGGTGTGAATTTTGTTTTCGTTTTAAAGAAAGATTCTTTCCCCGGTCTGCATGAGTGTGGACCTGAAGGTGCCGGACAAACCGGAATGACGGACTGAAGACCCCATGAAAATGTAAATGGATTATTCATTCGATATTGATGCCGGTTTCCTATTCCCTGAGTGTTGTTAAAATACCTCTTTGTCCCAGGACTTCCTTTGCCTCACCGATTGTATAAAATGAACCGGTGATAACAATGAGAACAGATTCCGGAAGAAGATTTCGGGCATCCTTCATTCCCATCTCAATGGCCTCCTGTATCGTACACGCAGTGCGCAGATTCGGAAATCCAAGGGACTCTGCAGCACGGGCAAGGGTCTCAGGTGAAGCTGCCCTGTCATAAGAGGGACGGGTCAGGATGACATACCGTGCAAGGGGTAATAGCGGCTTCAGTATTCCGGCAATGTCCTTGTCGGCCATAATACCGAGTATCAGAATAATCCCTTCGAATGTTTTGAGAAAGATATCCCGAAGTGACTGTGAAAGCACGGATGCAGCAGCGGGATTATGCGCTCCGTCGATGAGAACCGGAGGGTCATCATGAATGATTTCAAGTCTTCCAGGCCATGTTGTATTTCTCACGCCTTCCTTAATCAGGCCATGAGTCAGAGATCCGGATATCAGGCTGACAGCTTCTATTGCCATGGATGCATTGTGCATCTGATGAACACCTGCGAGCGGAAGACGGATGTCGTGAATTCTTCTGCGAGTGTTATGATAATCAAACACGATTCCACGGGTATCTTCGCGGACAAGGCGCGAAGAGAAATCTCTTCCATACGCATACAGTTCTGCATCGTTCTCTTTTGCTTTTGTGATGATACCATTCATTACTTCAGGCTCCTGGTGAGCGCAGACAACAGGTATCCCTCTCTTGATAATACCCGCCTTTTCTTCTGCAATTTCCGTAAGCGTCCTTCCGAGAAATTCCATATGGTCGTAGCTGATTTGGGTTATGACACAGACATCCGGTGATATGATGTTGGTTGCATCGAGCCTCCCGCCCATTCCGACCTCCATGACGGCAATATCTATTTGTTTCCTGCTGAAATACAAAAGAGCCATTGCAGTAACGACCTCAAAGAACGTGGGGGAGAAATCGTCGATCTGTAACGCAGCTTCTCTGACTTCTTCTGCCAGACTGACGACGTCATGTTCACCGATTTCTGCACCGTTTATCCTGATTCTCTCGGTGAAACTGATGAGGTGGGGAGAAGTAAAAAGGCCGACGGTGAACCCGCCTGACTGAAGAATGGAGGCGATAATCGACGATGTTGAGCCTTTGCCGTTCGTTCCTCCAACGTGAACCGTGCGGAATGAGGTATGAGGACTTCCGAGCCCGGTTACGAGCCTCCTGATATTGTCGAGGCCGAATTTAATGCCGTATTTCCGGAGATTATAGAGGTACTGGATTGATTCATGATAGCTCATAGGAGCAGTTCAAAAAGTCTGGCAATGGTGCCCCTCAGGTTCTTCCTGTCAACGACCATGTCTATAAGTCCGTGGGCGAGGAGGAAATCTGCCCTCTGGAAATCATCAGGCAACGGCTGCTTCATCGTCTGTTCGATGACACGCGGACCGGCAAAACCGATCAGGCTTTTCGGTTCCGCAATAATAATGTCACCCAGTGTGGCAAAGCTCGCAGTGACACCGCCGAAGGTTGGGTCACACAAGATCGAGATATAGAGAATTCCGTGGTCTTTTAATCTCCCGATAGACGCAGATACCTTTGCCATCTGCATGAGTGAGAATATCCCTTCCTGCATCCGCGCTCCACCCGATGAAGATACAGCTATCAGGGGCTGCTTTTTTTCAAGAGCCCTTTCCGCCGCCCGCGATACTTTTTCTCCGACGACCGATCCCATGCTGCCGCCCATGAAGGAAAAGTCCATGATCACAAGACTCGCAGGGTATCCGCTGATCAGCGCGTCCCCTGAAATAACGGCTTCCTTAAGGCCGCTCTTTCTCTGGTTGTCCTTGAGCCGTTCTTTATAGGCAACAGTGTCCTTGAAGTGCAGGGGATCAACGGAAACGAGATTATCATCCATCTCGTCAAAAGTGCCTTCATCAACAAGGAATTTCAGCCGTTCTCGTGCGCTTATCCTGAAGTGGTAGTTGCACTTCGGACATATTTTAAGATTTTTGTCTATTTCCTTTTTGTAGACAATCTCCCTGCAGCCGTCACACTTGACCCACAGTCCTTCGGGAACCTTTCCTTTCTTCTCTCCCCGCGTTTCCTTAGTTTTCTTGAACCATGCCATAGGCCTACCTTCTTTTAGCTTGTTCCGATGATAATACGCTCAACCCTGTTCGAATCAGACAATTGCCTGCCGCAGGCTTAACAGGTAATCCTTCAGCGTATTGGGACTATCCCGAAGCCTTTTGACGATGGCGCTCCCGATGATTACCCCGTCGGCCAGCTTTGCGATGCGGGCTGCATCCTCAGGGGTCGATACACCGAAACCGATTGCTACCGGCTTTTTCGTATAGTTCCGTATGAGCGCGATCATTTTCTCCATCGTACCATCGAGGAGAAGGTTGGCTCCCGTTATACCCGTGATAGAAACATAATAGACGAAACCGCTCGATGACTTTGTTACTTTTCTGATTCTCTCTTCCGTTGAAGTCGGTGCAAGGAGAAATATCGTATCGAGATGATGCATTCTTGAACCATGAACCAGATCCACTGCTTCGTCAGGGGGGAGATCAGGGATGATTATGCCGTCGATGCCGGCGTTTTTTGCATCGGTGATGAAATTCCCGGTGCCATACCTGAATACCGGATTGAAGTATGTCATGAGAACCACCGGAATTTGCGTGACTCTTCTGAGGTTGCTCACGAGGGAGATGACGTTTCGCAGGGTGATTCCCTTCCCCAATGCTCGTTCAGATGCACGCTGAATCGTAGGGCCGTCCGCGAGCGGATCTGAAAAGGGAACCCCCAACTCGACAATGTCCGCACCGCATTCTTCGAACAGAAGGACGATTTCTTGTGTCTTTTCGAGGGACGGATCTCCTGCCATGATATAGGGAATGAATGCTTTCTTTCCACTCGAACGCACTTTCTGAAAAGCATCTGAAATTCTCGTCTTCACAGTTTTATCCCCCTGATGCGGGCAACGTGCTGAACGTCTTTGTCGCCCCTGCCGGAGAGGTTTACTATGATGATGGTATCTTTTGACAATGCAGGGGCGCGTTTCATGACTTCTGCAAGAGCATGAGCGGACTCAAGTGCGGGAATAATCCCGTCGGTTATTGACAAAAGATCAAATGCATCCAATGCCTCGTCGTCGGTTGCATACGCATAGCGGACACGCCCGCTGTCCTTCAGAAAAGAGTGCTGGGGACCCACTGACGCATAATCAAGACCTGCGGAAACGGAATGAGTTCCCAGAATATTGCCGTCATCATCCTGAAGGAGATAGCTCTTGCAGCCCTGGAATACGCCTATGGAGCCGCCAGCGAACCGCGCAGCGTGCTGTTCGGATTCGATTCCCCTGCCGCCGGCCTCGACCCCGATCATTTCTACGGAATCATTCAGGAAAGCGTCAAACAGGCCGAGGGCATTGCTGCCGCCCCCCACACAGGCGATCAGATAATCGGGCAGCCTTCCCTCTGCAGCAAGGATCTGCCGTTTCGCCTCCTTCCCGATTACCGACTGAAAATGTCTCACCATGAGAGGAAAAGGGTGGGGCCCGAAAACCGTTCCCATGACGTAATGCGTTGAGCGAACATTGGTTGTCCAATCCCGGAGAGCCTCATTGATTGCATCCTTTAATGTACGTGAACCTGTCGGAACCTCGGTAACTTTGGCTCCGAGAAGTCTCATCCTGAAGACATTCAATGACTGCCTTTCCATGTCCTCGGTACCCATATATATTTCACACTCAAGGCCGGCGAGAGCAGCGCCCGTTGCCGTGGCCACGCCATGCTGTCCTGCTCCGGTTTCTGCGATTACCCTCTTTTTCCCCATCATTTTTGCGAGGAGGACCTGGGCAACAGCATTGTTGATCTTGTGGGCACCGGTATGAGCGAGGTCCTCACGCTTGAGGTAAATCTTTGCACCGCTGAGATGATCAGTGAACCGTTTTGCAAAATACAGCGGTGTTGGTCTGCCTATGTACGTTTTCCTAAGAAGATCGAGTTCGTTCCGGAAATCTTTGTCTTTGAGACAGACCGAAAATGCCTTCTCAAGCTCTTCGAGCGCCGGCATCAGGGTTTCCGGAACAAAACGCCCTCCGTATGTGCCGAAATAGCCTCTTTTGTCAGGTAATGTCTTCACAATGCTGTCTCTGCCTTCAGCGGTGCACGGTCATAATAAAGAGTTATTATAGATCATATCTGCAAAATATTCCCTCTCTCCGCGATGTTTGACATCATGCAGACGATGCTTCTATACTTTTATAGTGAAAATTGCTGTTGTTGACGGACAGGGCGGTGGGATCGGAAGCCTGATTGTGAAGAGACTTCGGGAGGAGTTTGGAGATTCCCTCGAAATCCTCGCACTTGGTACCAACGCCGCTGCCACAACAGCGATGATGAAGGCGAGGGCGAACAAAGGTGCAACAGGGGAAAACGCGATCGTCTTAAATGCGGGAAAGGTTCAGGTAATAACCGGACCGTTAAGTATCGTCCTTCCCAATGCAATGCTCGGAGAAATGACCGTTCGGATGGCTGAGGCTATTGCATCTTCTGACGCGAAAAAAATTCTTCTTGCCCTCAATCAGGAAGGAATCGATGTGATCGGAGTTGAAAAGGAACCCCTGCCTCACATGGTTGAAAAGATTGTAGGGACGATCAGACAGGAGTTAGGAAAGGAGACGTAATATGTGCGAGGCAAATGCCTATATCTATCAGGACGGCATAGAGGAGCTTTATCTTGAGAGTGTTGATATTATGAGGCCTGAACAGGGCAAGCTTTACCTCAGAAATCTCTTCGGTGAACAAAAGGTCTTCGACGGACAGATTAGGGAAATATCGCTCTTACATCACAAGATTCTTCTCGAGAAGAAATAGGAGAGACGGTTCTGTTATTTTTTCGGTTTCTTCTTGCCTGGTCGAGTGCTTTTCTTTGATCCCCCCTTCGTGCCCGATATTTTCTTTGCCGGTTTCTGCTTCGGCCGGATTGCTTTTTTCCCGATAACGGCTGTTTCCGTTACTTCAATGCCGCAGCAGTAGATGGGGCTGAGTTCCCCCTCTCCCGTAGAGGTGACAACAATCTCGGAACCGCACTGTTCACACTCGTAGGTAACAGTCCTTGCTTTTGCCATGATTCTCCTCCCTTGTTTTCTATTCGTACCGGTATATAGTATAGTAAATTTTATCCGAAATGAAACAATCGTCCGCGGAGGAATGTTCAGAAGAAGGGAACCGTCTTCTTCCCTGCAGAGTATGGATAAGCTGACTTCTCACGCCATGAACCGCTGCATGAGGTGCGGGACCTGCTGCAGGAAAGGCGGTCCGGTGTTGCATTATGAAGATATGGAGATTCTCCGTTGTCACCATGCAGAATATGCACATCTTGTCACCGTACGGAAAGGTGAGCTGACGTACAATCCCGTGAGTAATACCATAGAACAGGCGTGTCAGGAAATGGTAAAAGTTGCAGGTAAGGGTGATACCTGGTCATGTTACTTTTATCGGGAAGAGGATTCCTCGTGTATGATCTACGAATACCGCTTTCTTGAATGCCGTCTTCTTCAATGTTGGAATCCGGCTGATATCCTGGCTATTATTGGACGGCATACGATCCGCCGTTCGGATGTCATGAATCAGAATGATCCAGTTCTGCAGATTATTGAAATGCACGAAAAGGAGTGTCCACTGCTGGAACTGAAGGGGTTAATCGACGAAGTATCATCCGGGAAACAGAACAAAAAAGCTCTCAGGATGCTGTCACGGCTTGTTCAAAAAGACATGGCTATCCGTTCCTCGGCATTTGACGAATTGGGGCTGAACCCGGAATATGAACTGTTTATTTTTGGACGGCCTGTAAAGAACATTTTGCGCGACGCCGGATTAACCGTCAAGACTAAAGAGTAATCTGTGCCTGTAACAGCATTGACGGGTAAGGATTCATCAATACGTGCGTTTTCAGATTGCAGAAACGCCGATGAACTGAGAGGAGACATGTCGTGTCCGAGGAGAGAAAACACCCGCAAAATCAGGGAACCGGGGAAGAATACTTTACGGAAGAACAGAAGGCTTATATCAAAGAAATGGTAGAGAAGCTCATGGAAAAAAGAATTCTGGTTGTTTACGGAGATGAGGATGAAAATGCTGTAGGGGTGTGTTTTGATGACGATGGACGGAAAAAACAGTGCAAAGCTGTGTGCTGTAGTTTTATCTTTGCGCTAACGAAGCGCGATGTCGAACATGGCATGATACGGTGGAATCAAAAGCGGCCATATTTCATTGCAAGAGACGAGGACGGATACTGCCCCCACCTTGACAGGGAGACATTGCGCTGCACAATCTGGGAATACAGGCCTGAACGGTGCAGGAATTATGACTGCAGAAAAGACGGGAATGTCTGGGAAGACTGGGAAAAGAGGATTCTGAACAAAGACGTATTCAAACATCTTCCGAAACAGGAAGAATGATTGAATCATAGAGGAGGAAAAGATGGCAAAAGTGAAGAGTGCGCTTGAGATCGCCCTGGAAAAGGCTGGTAACATAGCCACCTTTACTCGGGAAGAGAAGGAAAGGCTGCTGGATGAGGAGAGACTCCTGTCTGTTCTCAGGGAATTTTATCAAGGCAATATTGATTCAGGCGGACTGTGGCAGCACCTGAAAGGGAGCAAGCCGTTCCTACTGCGGGAAGCACAACTCAGCGTGATCAACACCTTTGGTCTTGGAAGTTCTCCTGAAGATTTCCGGACAAGAACACAGGCGATTCTTGCCGTTGAAACGTTGAAGGATAAGCAGAATACCGCAATGATTGAGTCAGAGCTCCATTCACTCGAAGCCCTGCTGAAAGAATATCAGGAGATGAAAGACCGTGCCGTTGAAGACCTGAAGCAGCAGATAGAAATGCATCCCCAGATGCGGATGCGCCCGGTAAGAACTCCGGACGGCAAAACGGTTATGCAGATGACAGTATCGGCTGATGAAGCGGTAAAAGCCAGGTTGTCAGAATTCCTTTCAGAACAGGAAGGGCAGTTCAACCAGGAATTTTCATTCGTGATCGAGAATCTGAAGAATCTGGTGATGTAGATTTAAAAAACTCCGCGCGCTTTACTGAACTGGCTAATAATATCTGTGGCACATTTTGCATATGCGGGGCTTGGGGAACAATTTTTGGTATTCCGAGCTGTGCGGATTATGACAGGTCGTACACGTAATCAGTTTCTTTCTGTTCCTGGGATCAGGAACGCCCTCTACCGGATGAACCTTTCCACGCGGCATGGATGAAACGATATGACTGCCTGATTTCCGGGCTCTGTGACAGTCTGTGCATACCTGGGAAACAGGTGCGTAGAGAAGAAAAGGATGCTCACTGGCGTGCCGGTCATGACAGCTGCACCGGTGGGTGATGATCTTGTGGACATACTTCTTGCTGAATTTTTCCCTGTTGTGACACGAGTAACACAGTTCCGGAGCTTCAGTGATGAGGAGCATCTCTAACTCCGAGCCGTGGGGATTGTGGCAGCCCGTGCAATTGCCAGAGGCGGCAGGTGCGTGTACATCCCTGTTCTGAAATTTTGTTTTTTTATGGCAGCGAAAGCAAAGAAGAGGCATGTCTTGGACAAGTCTCATGCTGTTGCTTTCCTGAGGGTGGTTCTTTGCCTGGACCTGCACGTGACAGGTTTCACATCCCAAGAGCAATGCCTTGTGTTCTTTTTTGGCCGGTTTGCGGAATTCAGGATGACAATCGAGACACGGACTGGGCTTTTTTTCGTCGGCGGAAATCGGGACCGTCAACAACAGACTTGCAATGAAAATACCTATGAGGGCTGCAAATCCAGGTACTCGAAAAAACGTTCTGTGCACTGTCTCTCCAATTATCCGCAGCGGGTGAAGCCGCAATTGTGACAGACTGCACAACCTCCCTCGTGCTCAATCGCCCCGCCGCATTCAGGGCATGCGCCCATGAGCATAATAACCTTGTGGCTGTCCCCGTTGCCTTTTGACCCTTTTTCCCGGTATCGCTGGAGTGAATTTGCTATTGCATCCGAGCACGATAGAATTCTCCCGCCCTCGTGCCAAGTGGGGGAATGACACATAATTCCCTTGAGCTGCTTAATGACCTCATCGGGCTCGATATTTGATCTGAATGCAAGTGATACCAGCCGACCAATCGCCTCTGACTGGCTTGCAGCACATCCACCGGCTTTACCCATTGAGGTAAAGAGTTCGAAAAGATGTCCTTCTTCATCCTCGTTAATGGTAATGTAAATATTGCCGCATCCGGTCTTCATGAGCCGTGTTGTACCTTTTATGACATCAGGTCTTTTTCTTGGAACAATCTTCTGCCTCGTCTCATCGGGCAGCTGTTGTTCACCTCTCTTGCCTCTGGTGAGGACCTGTGCTTCCCTTGAGCCATCCCTGTAAACGGTTACGCCCTTGCAACCGAGGCTGTAGGCAAGGAGATAGACATCCTCCACATCCTTCGGAGTTGCCTTATGAGAAAAATTGACGGTCTTTGAGACTGCGTTGTCGACATATTTCTGAAAGGCAGCCTGTTTCGCTATATGCTCCGAGGGTGAAATATCATGAGCGGTTACAAAGACGGCTTTGACGTCATCGGGTATCTCGTTAAACCCCTGAATTGAGCCGGTTTCGGCAATGCTTTCCATGAGGTCCCTTGTCCAGAAACCCCGCTCCTTCGCAACTTTTTCAAAGAAAGGATTTATCTCGATCAGTTTTGTGCCTTCCATAACGGTTCTTACATAAGAAACAGCAAACAGGGGTTCAATGCCTGATGAGCATCCAGCGATTATCGAGAGCGTTCCTGTTGGCGCAATGGTTGTTATCGTGGCGTTCCTCAGGCGCAGGTTTCCGTCATGTATACTGCCCTCAAAATTGGTAAATACGCCTCGTTGCTCTGCGAGCGCAGCCGAAGCGTACCTCCCTTCTCTCTGGATGAATTCCATGATTTCTTCTGACAGGCTCACTGCCCTGTTTGAATTGTAGGGGATGCCGAGTTGTATGAGCATATCTGCCCATCCCATGATACCGAGGCCGATCTTTCTGTTTGCCCGGGTCATCTCTTCAATTTTCGCCAGCGGATATTTGTTGATGTCAATGACATTATCGAGAAAATGTACTGCTTTCCATGTTGTGTCCTTCAGCAGGTCCCATGCGACTGACGGGGATTCATTGGTTACCATCCGGGCGAGATTAATTGAGCCGAGGTTACATGACTCATAGGGAAGCAGCGGCTGCTCGCCGCATGGATTTGTCGATTCTATCTTCCCTGCCTTCGGGGTTGGATTCGATGCGTTCACCCTGTCGATAAAGACAATGCCGGGTTCACCATTTTTCCATGCATGTTCCACAATAAGATGGAATACTTCTCTTGCCTTAAGGGAGTTGACAACCTTACGGGTTCTCGGGTTGATGAGGTCGTACGGTTTGTCTTCCTGAACTGCCTGCATGAACTCTTCGGTGAGGGCAACGGAAATATTGAAATTATTGAATTTCGTGGTATCGTCCTTGCAAGTGATAAAACTGAGAATATCGGGATGATCAACCCTCAGTATCCCCATATTTGCTCCTCTTCTTGTGCCGCCCTGTTTTACCGCTTCCGTTGCTGTGTCAAAGACGGTCATGAAGGAGACGGGCCCTGAGGATATCCCCTTTGTGGAGCCGACGATATCTCCGTTCGGTCTCAGCCGCGAGAAACTGAACCCTGTTCCGCCGCCTGATTTATGGATGATTGCAGTGTATTTTACTGCGTCGAATATGGACTCCATGGAATCGCCTACCGGCAGGACGAAACAGGCGCTCAACTGGCCGAGTCTTCTGCCTGCATTCATGAGGGTAGGGCTGTTTGGAAGAAATTCCAGAGCGGTCAGCATCTGGTAAAACTCGTGTTCTACCTGCATGACTTCTTCCTGCGATTTTCCGTAGTTCAGGTCAGCCAAGGCGACGCTTTTAGCTACCCTCCGGAAGAGGTCTGCCGGTGTTTCAATGACTTTACCCTCCTCATCCTTTTTCAGATATCTTTTTTCAAGCACTTTTGAGGCATTCGCCGAGAGATTCAAAGTCTGCGTGACTTCCATGATACCCCCTTTTCATGATTCTATTCATTATCAATAAATTGTATTTTAATGTTCGTACGCAGACATTAAACCACAAGATATTGTGTCTGTCAAGGAAAAAATTATGAAATTATAACAGGCTGATTTATAAAGGTTTTTATGGTGAAATGTTTGTTGAAAAATTGTTGAAAGTTTTACTTTATTATCTCTGCCGTAAAGGTGTATAGTTCCGCATCTTTCCATGCATATTCAGGCAGCCCTGCTTTGGCGCAGAGTTGTCTGAGAAAGGTCTGTCTGTCCCATCCCTGCTCGGTCGCCACCTGCGGAAGGAGAAGTCCGCTCCGTGCCCCCTTCCTGATGACCAAACCGTGTCTTCCTGTCTCGATGCTTTTCACATCTTTTAATTTCTGCAGGGGGGAAAGTATGGAGATTTCTATTTCGATGTTTGCCAATTCATCTTTTGTCATGGGGGGAAATCTCGGATCACCCGAGGACGCAGCTATGGCGTTTTTTATGACCGACTGATAAAGGGGCATGACAGGCTGAACATGACCGATACAGCCTCTCAGAGAGCCGTTTTGCTTTATGGTCACAAATACAGCTCCATCGGTTTTCAGCTTGGGATTCATGATCTTTCTTTCGATCTCTTTGCCGTTTGTTACATATTCGGTGATAGCTTCTCTCGCAAGAGAGAGCAATTCCCTCTTTTCATCATCACTGTAAGTGCTCTTGACAAGACCCATGGAGGCATAACCGACAACCCTGTCCTTCTCCTGCGTGACGTCACCTGAGTTGGCATACTTGAAAAGGACGCCACGGTTTGCTCCATGTCTTTTTGCAACCTCCATCGCAATGATGACGGGAACAGCTCCGCACATCTCGGATTTTCCGCTCTGTATCAGCTCGCCGGCATTCATTACAGAGAGCCTTTCGATGGCTGAAATAATTTTACTGTCCATATCGATTGCCTGCTGATACCCGTGATAGTGTGAGAGGTCGGTACTTGCGACCATAAGGGTTGTATCATCGATCAGTTCTGTCAGCGCGGATATGAGATGATCGAATGTTTCTTTTGAAGGATTACCGATGAGAACCGGTATGATCATGAAATCATTCAGAACAGACTGGAGGAAAGGAAGCTGAACCTCGAGAGAGTGTTCCTTTGCAAACGCTGCAGGGTAAAATGTTACCTGTGCATGCTCATTCAGAAGCGTTTTTGATGACTTCGCGTCGATTCCCACGTCACCAAGCGGTGTCTTGAAGACACCTGACGGATACACAGAGGCCCCTCTGAAGGTTTCGTGATGGCTCTGACCGATCAGGATAATTTTCCTGATATCACGGCCCTGCAGTTGTCTGTATCCGTATGCTGCAACCTGTCCGGAATATCTGTATCCGGCGTGTGGTGAGATAAGTGCAATGATCTTTCCTTCACCGGTAATGTTCTTTGCCCTCGAGAGAAATGTTTCAACGGTATCCTTCAGTTCTTTTCTATCAGAAGGATAAAAAGTGCCGGCAACGGAAGGTTCTTTGACATTTTCGGTACAACCGGTGGTAGCAAGGCAGGTGAGAAAAAAACAGATTGTCAACGATATAGTCCATATACGATTTTTCATGGTCAATCTACTTTTTTCCAAAACATCGCCTCTTTCAATGGCTTCTCAGGCTTTTTTTCGGATAGAGCCTTGTTACTGAATAAGGTAAGAAAAACACTTGATATGAATAGGTTTAAGAATTCCCTTCGTTTCATGATAATCTTAGCCTCTCCATTTTTCTGTCATTCCTGCTTGTTGGGTCGCACCCTGTCTTTATCAACTCCAGACTCCTGCGATAGCAGTGTTGCAGAACGTGCATCTGCCACTCAGTATGTGGTTCTGTTTTACAAAATATCCTATCCTTTCGACGAGCAACTTTTTGCACTGCGGGCAGAAGGTGCTTTCACCTTCATGACGGATATTGCCGACATAGACGAACTTCAGCCCGGCATCGATTGCAGTCTTCCTCGCGCCTTCCAGAATCTCAAGCGGCGTTGGCGGGAGGTTGGTTAGTTTATAATGGGGGAAAAACCGTGAGAAATGTACCGGCACATCAGCCCCGAGATTTCTGACTATCCAGCCGCTCATATCCCTGATTTTTTTTAGATCGTCATTGAGAGTCGGAATAATGAGATTGGTTATCTCAAGCCATACGCCTTCGTCCTTTAATACCGTGAGAGCATTGAGGACGGGTTTAAGGCTCCCTCCGCATATTCTGCTGTAAAAATCTTCTGTAAACCCCTTAAGATCCACATCAGCGGCATCCATATATTTTGACAGCGTTCTGAGCGGCTTTTCATTGATATAGCCGCAGGAATG
Source organism: Thermodesulfovibrionales bacterium (assembly GCA_963715195.1). Taxonomy (GTDB): domain Bacteria; phylum Nitrospirota; class Thermodesulfovibrionia; order Thermodesulfovibrionales; family SM23-35; genus JALHSV01. The sequence continues at coordinate 83,432 of CAVQRT010000007.1, forward strand.
CATGGTATTTTTTATTCCCTGCTTTTTGGCAATGCCGGCGGTATCATACATATACTCATAAAATACGGTTGGTTCGGTGTATGTATATGTTACCGATCTGCACTGGTAGGATATCGCATTGCTCACTACTTTAGCGGGGGGCATGTCATAGGTGTCGGTATCTTCGGGTCTTGCCTGTGATATCTGCCAGTTCTGGCAGAATTTACAGCTCAGAACACAACCTGCAGTAGCAATCGAAAACGCCCTGGTACCCGGCAGGAAATGAAAAAAGGGTTTTTTCTCGATCGGATCAATATGGACTGCACAGGGCTTCCCGTAGACAACGCTGTACAATACGCCATTCTTGTTCATGCGTGCTCTGCATCTGCTGTGCTGCCCAGGTTCAAGCACGCATGCATTCGGGCAGAGCTCGCATTGCACCCTCTTTGCCATGTTTTATTATAAAACGAAATGAGGATATTTCATATCAACGGTACCGGTTATGCATCTTTTGTCCGGTCTTCTGCATTGTGCACCTTGAGGAGCGTAAGAATTCAGGAGCTTCAGGAGGCCTGCGTGCACGCGCCTGCAATCCCCTTGACTCTCATTTTTGCAATCCTATATACTCAGGTTTCAAAAAGTAAGTAATATTAAAACAAGGCCATCCGAAGTTCAGTATTGCTTAAAAGACAGAAAGGTGTAATCGTATGCCCAAACGCAATGATATCGAAAAAGTAATGATTATCGGCTCGGGGCCGATTGTTATCGGGCAGGCGTGTGAATTCGATTATTCAGGGACACAGGCTTGCAAGGCACTCAGAAAACTGGGTTACAGGATTGTTCTGGTGAACTCCAATCCTGCAACGATCATGACCGACCCCGGGATGGCAGATGCAACGTACCTGGAGCCTCTTACCGTGGATTATATGCAGAATATCATCGAACAGGAAAAACCTGATGCAATTCTGCCCAATCTGGGCGGACAGACCGGTCTGAATCTCACCGCTGAACTTGCGCGGAGCGGCTTTCTTCAGCAGCATGGCGTAAGGATTATCGGTGTCCAGGCAGATGCTATTGAACGCGGAGAGGATCGTATTGCCTTCAAGCGGACCATGGATCAGTTGGGGATTGAGATGCCGAACAGCGAGCCGGCCTTCAGTGTTGAGGAGGCGGAGGCTATTGCATCGAAACTCGGTTATCCAGTTGTTATACGGCCTGCGTACACCATGGGAGGAACAGGGGGCGGACTGGTTTACAATGTCGAAGAATTGCGGACGGTTGCAAGCCGGGGCATTTCAGCGAGTCTCATTGGCCAGATACTCGTGGAGGAGTCGGTGCTGGGGTGGGAGGAGTTGGAGCTCGAGGTTGTTCGTGATGCCAAGAATCAGCGAATAACCGTCTGCTTCATCGAGAATGTTGACGCCATGGGAATTCATACCGGTGATTCTTACTGCACTGCGCCTATGCTGACGATTGACGAGAAACTCCAGGAACGCCTTCAGAAATACTCCTATGACATTGTTGAGGCCATACAGGTTATCGGCGGAACAAATATCCAGTTTGCCCACGATCCGAAGACAGGACGTGTTGTTGTTATCGAAATTAATCCAAGGACATCCCGCTCTTCGGCGCTCGCCTCCAAGGCTACCGGGTTCCCTATTGCATTTGTTTCCGCCTTGCTGGCAGGAGGTCTCACGCTGGATGAGATTCCGTATTGGAGGGAAGGCACTCTTGAAAAATACACTCCATGGGGGGATTATGTAGTCGTGAAGTTTGCCCGGTGGGCTTTCGAGAAATTTGAAGGCGTTGAAGACCGTTTGGGAACTCAGATGCGTGCCGTGGGTGAGGTAATGAGCATCGGGAAAACTTACAAGGAAGCACTGCAGAAATCAATACGTTCACTCGAAATCGGTCGTTACGGGCTTGGTTTTGCGAAGGACTTTCATAAAAAATCCCTGCAGGAACTCATTGATCTCCTCGGAACGCCGACAAGTGAGCGCCAGTTCATCATGTATGAAGCCTTGCGTAAGGGGGCTTCCACTGATCTCCTCTATGAAAAAACTCATATCAAACCCTGGTTTATTGAACAGATGAAGGAGCTTGTTGTATCAGAGGAACAAATCCTTGCATATAAGGGAAGAGACCTGCCTGACGATCTGCTGGTTCAGGCCAAAAAGGACGGCTTTGCAGACCGTTATCTCGCACGACTCCTCGGTCTCACTGAAAAGGCGATCCGTGAAAAGCGTATTTCTCTCGGCCTTGCACAGGCATGGGAAGCTGTGCCGGTGAGCGGTGTTGAAAATGCAGCATACTATTACTCAACATACAATGCGCCTGATACGGTCACAAGCAGTTCACGAAAGAAGATCATGGTGATCGGAGGAGGTCCGAACCGCATCGGACAGGGTATCGAGTTCGACTATTGTTGTGTTCATGCTGCTTTTACCCTCCGTGACGAAGGATACGAATCAATCATGGTAAATTGCAATCCTGAAACCGTCTCAACTGATTATGACACCTCTGATAAACTGTACTTTGAACCCGTGACGGTTGAGGACGTGCACTCGATCTATGAAAAGGAAAAACCTGAAGGGGTAATCGTTCAGTTCGGAGGGCAGACGCCCCTCAACATTGCACGTGAACTTGCTGATGCGGGCGTCAATATACTCGGAACGCCTGTTGACACGATTGATCTCGCAGAGGACCGTGACAGGTTCCGGACTATCATGAAGACAATAGGGATTCCCATGCCGGAATCAGGAATGGCAAGCACCCTTGAGGAGGCCCTGAGTGTTGCGGAGAAGATCGGGTATCCTCTTATGGTAAGACCATCGTATGTCCTCGGCGGCAGGGGGATGGAAATTGTCCATGATCATGAGATGCTCGTACGTTATGTAGCGGCAGCCGTAGGGGTTTCACCGGACAGGCCGATTCTGATCGATAAATTTCTCGACAATGCGATTGAGGCAGAGGCAGACGCCATAGCCGACGGTGAAGAAGCATTTGTTCCCGCAGTCATGGAACACATAGAACTCGCAGGAATCCATTCGGGTGACTCCGCATGTGTCATCCCGCCTATCAGCATTCCGAAGAAACATGTGGAAACCATCTATGAGTACACGCAAAAGATTGCCCTGGCGATCGGTGTTGTAGGATTGCTAAACGTACAGTATGCCATAGCGAGCGACATGGTATATGTCCTTGAAGCAAATCCGCGTGCATCCAGGACCGTCCCCATCGTATCCAAGGTATGCAATATAGCCATGGCGCGGATTGCTACACAGATTATGCTCGGTAAAAAGATTGCTGATCTGGGGCTGAAGCAGAGGCTTATTCCCCATTACGGGGTTAAGGAAGCGGTCTTTCCGTTTACGATGTTTCCCGAGGTTGATCCGCTTCTCGGACCGGAGATGCGTTCAACCGGCGAAGTCCTCGGTATGGATAACTCCTTTGGCAGGGCTTACTATAAAGCGCTTGAAGCGGCCCAGCAGAGGCTGCCGCTCGACGGAACGGTGCTAATCACGGTGTCTGACAAGGATAAGAATGAAGTCCTGAATATCGCAAAGCGATTTGAAGAGCTTGGATTTGTCATCAGGGCAACACGCGGGACCTGTTCATTTCTTACCCGCAACGGTATCCGGGCCGAGCCCATTGACAAGATCCATGAGGGGAGGCCAAATATTGCCGATGCAATCAAGAACAAGCAGATACAGTTGGTGATCAATACCCCGAGCGGAAAACTGAGCAAGCATGAAGATGCGTATATCCGGCAGGCGGCAATTAAGTACAAGGTACCCTACATTACGACAATAGCCGCCGCAGTTGCAGCAGCAAGGGGCATTGAGGCATTCCGCCGTCAACAGAGCGGCGTAAAATCACTGCAAGAGTATCATGCAGATATCCAGTAACAATCCGTCATTTCGGTTATAATGTAACCCTGAATACGGGGTCGGTCTTTTATGGAATGGGATAGACTGGACATAGGAAGCCTGCATATCGACTGGGTTATCGTCATATCAATTGCTGTTCTCGTAATTGCTGCAGGCATGATAATCTTTGTGATTATAGAGAACAGGAGGTCAAAATTCATTTTTGGATTGAGATTGCTCCTGGAAGTCAATGAGTACTTTCATTCCGGTGCCATGCTCGGAACGCGCCAAAAAGCAGCTGCCGCTCTGATCAATGATTCTTATGATGAGAATGTCGAGGACCTCCTGGATTTTTTTGAAATGGTCGGGTACCTTTCAAAGCGACATGCCATAAAAAGGGAGTTGATATGGCACAACATATCGCACTGGATCATACGATACGGGTACGCTGCAAAAATCTACCGTGAGGAGGATCAGCAGAAACTTCCTCGGAGATGGGAGAACCTGACCGCTTTATGCCGCCATCTGTCAAGAATGGAAAGAAGAAAGTACGGGGTCAGTGTCGTAACGCAGGAGTCTGTTAAGGAATTTCTCGATAAAGAACGCGACATTCTTAGTAAATAATATTCATGATCGGTTGGCAATGCGCCGGTCGTATCCCGTTATCCTGCGGTCTTGCAGTAATTTTCCTTCCCTGATATCCTAAGCAAAAGATCTTCATCGAAGCTCCGCAGAATAATTGAGCACAGCAAAAAACAATTTTGAGGAGGAACTATGGACGCAATCGAAATGTCACTCAAGATGGAGCAGGAAGCAGTAGATTTCTACACGAAATGCGCAGAAAAGACGAATAATCCTGTCGGAAAGAACATGTTTCTGAGCATTGCCGAGGATGAAAAACATCACATCGCGTGTGCAATTCACGTGCAGCAGAAGAGAGAGTTTGTTCCCGCTGAATCAAGACCGATCGAAGACATGAAAAAGATCTTTGAACAGAACAAGGACTTCATGCTAAAGCGCGTTTCCTCAACGACTGATGAATTGGCGGCACTCGAGATGGCGATGAAAATGGAGGAATCTGCGATTCATTTTTACAAGAATGCTGCTGCTCAGACTTCTGATTCCGCTGAAAAAACATTTTTTGAATGCCTTATCAAAGATGAAGAAGAGCATTTTGCTATTTTCCAAAACACACACTCATTTCTCACCGATACCGGAAACTGGTTTATGTGGGATGAGCACAGCATCGTGGAAGGATGATGTGAATCTGACAGACAATGCAATGGCGGTGCTGCGAGCACGCTATCTCTTCAAAGACGAGAATGGCAGGATTATCGAAACTCCCGAAGGAATGTTCAGGAGGGTTGCTGGAATCATAGCCTCGGCAGAGTCCCTATACCACGGTAATCCTAAGGAATGGGAAGAGAAGTTCTATGAGTTGATGGCGGACCTTCGGTTTCTTCCCAACTCACCTGCACTCATGAACGCGGGAAAAGAATCAGGTCAGCTTGCCGCCTGTTTCGTCCTGCCCCTCGGTGATTCAATACATTCCATTTTCGAGACTTTAAAAAACGCAGCATTAATTCTCCAGAGCGGAGGCGGTACAGGATTTTCATTTTCGAAGTTGAGACCGAAGGCGGACATCGTCCGGTGCACAGGAGGGGTTGCGAGCGGCCCCGTCTCGTTTATGAGAATTTATAACACGGCCACTGAGGTCATTAAGCAGGGTGGGGCGCGCCGCGGTGCAAACATGGGGATACTGCATATTGACCATCCGGACATCCTTGAGTTCATACGAATAAAGAGATCCGATGGCGAACTGACGAATTTCAATATTTCTGTTGCTGTGACAGACGCATTCATTGAGGCATTGAAGCATGACGCATCCTATGATCTCATCAATCCGCGAAGCGGGAAGAGCACCGGAAGCGTGAAAGCGCGGGTGGTGTTCGATGAGATAGTGCAAAGTGCATGGGAGACTGGTGACCCGGGCCTTGTTTTTATCGACAGGATCAATAACGCCAATCCTACACCGCATATGGGTTCTATGGAATCAACAAACCCCTGTGGCGAACAACCGCTTCTCCCCTACGAGGCATGTATTTTGGGATCTCTCAACCTGTCAAAGTATGTGAAACAATCAAAAAGTGGTAACCGGATGTCGGCACCTAAGAACGTCTTGCAAAATATCGAAGTTGAAAATCTCACAGAAGACATCGGAACCGCTGTCCGGTTTCTTGATAACGCCATAGACGTTAATACCTATCCTGTTTCTGCGATAGAACGGATGCATAAGGGAAACAGAAAAATCGGCCTTGGTGTGATGGGGTGGGCTGACATGTTGATACTTCTCGGGATACCTTACAGCAGCTCGAAAGCATTCCGACTCGCCCGTGAGATGATGAAGATTATTACGGCTGCAGCGAGAAAGGAATCTGCCGCTCTTGCCGCCGTGAGAGGCGTTTTCCCGAATTTCAAAGGATCCGTCTACGACGCGCCGGGAATGCCTCGTGTCAGGAATGCAACGGTAACGACTATAGCGCCGACCGGAACTCTTTCAATTATTGCTGATTGCTCAAGCGGTATCGAACCCCTTTTTGCTCTCGTTTACAAAAGGCTCATCCTTGAAACAGAGCTTACAGAGATCAATAAGTTCTTTTTCGGCCTCGCGAGGCAAAGGGGATTTTACAACCAAAAATTGGAGAAGGAACTCATCGAAAAAGGAAATCTGCAGGGATTGAAGGAAGTTCCCCCAGAAGTACGGCGCCTTTTCAAAACAGCGCATGAAATCCCGCCGCATGATCATATCGAGATGCAGGCATGCTTCCAGGAGTTTACGGATAACGCCGTTTCAAAGACGATCAATATGCCTTGCAGAGCGAAGAGGGAGGATGTAGCGAATGCCTTCCTTCTTGCCTATGAAAAAGGGTGTAAAGGGATTACGATCTTCAGGTCCGGAACTCCAAAAAAGGGAACCCTGGTAACGTTTACTGATGCTGATTGACCTGCCTTCATCCTTTTAATTCTGTCATGGGAGCGACCAAAAAAGATTATCCTGAACGCAGATGATTTTTGATCAAGCCTCGTACCTTTTCTTTGATTTCATCCCGTGCACGCCTGAAATCTTCCATAATGAAATCTTCTGACCCGATCGTGCCGACTGGGTCCTTGATCGGCCAATGGATTCGTTGAATGGAAGGAAGAGTTCCCGGACAGGTCTCTTCGGCATGATCGCAGAGCGTAACAACAATATCCATTTGCCGGAGAAGATTTTCATCGATCTCCTTTGAATGCTGAGCGCTGATATCGATGCCCAGCTCCTTCATGACAGTGATTGCCCTCCTGTGAACTCCGGCGGCCATCAGCCCCGCACTGTACACTTCGATTGTTCCCCGGGAGTATTCCCTCGCAAATCCTTCTGCCATTTGGCTTCTGCACGAATTCGCTGTGCACAGAAACATGATTTTTTTCATTATCTCCGGCCCTGTTAATGGGTTTCTTGCATTATGATGGTTTTAGTTTATCCGTCATGAAAGCAACCGCCAGCGAAACGATCAGTGCCCCGATGAGCAATATAAATGATATAAACGCATTGCTCAAGACCGTCGGGTTCAAAAGCAGTACACCGCCGAGGGCAAGCATCATGGCTCCCGAGACGAGTTTCAGGAGTCTTCCCTGATGTTCAGTAAGTTGTTTTTTCCCGAGAGTCACGGTAAAGAGAATGACGATGATGGAAAGAGGAATAATATAAACCGCGTTGTAGAGGATGAGATAAAAATAGTACCAGGCAGATGACAAATTGTTTAACGTCAATATTCTGGTAAACACCATGGGGAATCCCGCAGTGCATAATAATTCATATGCATTTGCTGCTATTGCGAGTACGGCGGTTCCGATAAGTATCGAAACAACCGAGGTAGATTTCAACAATTTTCTCATGCGGTCAAACAGTTTTGGTTTTGCGCTGTCAGGAATGGTCAGTGAAATACCCTTTTTGAATAAGAAGAAGTCTTTTATGTTAATGACGGCAATCACGACGGCGACCGAACCTGCACATTTCGTGATCAGATCGACCTGTCCCATGACGAGGAACAGATTGAGCCAAGCTGACATGAACAGGAAATAGATAAAACCGGAAAAGAATACGAAAACACTGCCGATTAAAAACATCTTTGTACGTGATTTGGCGTGGATGAGAAGTCCGAGCAGAGAGAAGAGAACAAAAAATGCACAGGGGTTGAAGCTGTCGAGTCCGGCAATAACTACCGTTATGACGGGAAGAGACATCTGTGATGAATCGAGATTGCCGATCCAGGGAATATAGACCGCCTTCCCTTTTTCAGTGCACTCCACGTCACCGGCCTGAGATTCTCCAGATACAGCAGGTGCTTTAGCGATCAGCGCACTTCCTGACATGATATCTGCCGGATCTGGACATTGTCTCAAAGAACACTCCTGGAAGAAAGCCGATAATTCCTTTTTTGAATGCCTGGAAAATCCAATAACACTGTTTTTACCGATAAAGGTGACAGGCACACCGGCAGTCGTTATACCGTAGGCCGCGGCCATTTTTGAAAGCAGGGCGGCATGTTCTTTGTCATACCAGACCTCATAATCAATGATCTTCATCCGGGGATACTTCGCTTGCACGGTATTCAGAAATTCTTTTTCCTCCTTGCAATGGGGGCAGCCGCTCCCCCAGAAAAAATGAACAACAAATCCGGTTTCTTCAGGAGATGAAGGTTCAACAGAGGATTTTCCCGCATCTTTTCTCACCCTGGAAGAATGATGTTCTTCAATATCCGGTTCTGGCCGGCGTTTTGGTGCAGCAATCCTCTCTGTTGCGTCGGATGATTCCGAACTGTTGTTTTCTGTGCCTTCAAAATACGGAAAACTACCGGAATATGCAGGGTCAACGCATTCATTTGCGGCTTCGCGCTCGGGGCCGCAGATCCCCTCCTGCTGAACCAAAGCCCATGCAGAGGAAGAGGTGTGGAGAATAATGCATAATACCGCAAGATAATAGTGCAACATCCATATATTATGCAGGGTGTCAGAGAGCTGAATCAAGAGATGCGGGAATAGATATTCTGCGTGCGCGTTCAGCGGCTATATATCTCTCTTAAAACTTGAATAAATGACAGTATTTATTTATTATTAAATAAAAAAAGGAGAGTGCATGCTCAAGGAAGATGTGGAAAAGGTCCTCGAACACATACGGATGGGTCTCAGGAGGGATGGCGGTGACATCGAATTAGTCGAAATAAAGGACAGCATTGTCTATGTCAAACTGAAGGGAGCCTGCGGTTCATGCCCCATGTCTGCGCTTACCCTGAAGAACTGGGTTGAGGCAAACCTGAAGAAAGCATTTCCTGAAATAAGCGCTGTTCAGGCTGTCTAATTGTTGACGAGAGGTTTGGAGAACTTCTTTTGCTTTTGAACCTCGCATCAGGCTGCAAAAAGATGTTATTGTCTCTCATTGGATTGCTTGTCATTCTCACCCCGTTATTTGCAGAAGCCTCTGGTATTGAAGTTAAGGACATAAGGTTCTGGTCGTCGGAACAGTATACGCGGGTAGTGGTTGATCTGACCGGCTCTATTGAATTTTCCAAACACCGCCTTTCGAATCCTGACCGGCTCTATTTTGACTTAAAAGATTCGTATATATCGAAAGAGATCAATGCCAGCATGCCTGTTGGAGACGGCATTTTAAAATCAGTAAGAGCCGGCCAGTTTAACAGGATGACTGTCAGGGTTGTTCTTGATCTCGATGAGATGTCTGATTATCAGACATTTTTCTTTGACGATCCTGCGCGGCTTGTTATCGATGTTTACGGAAATTCCAGGTCTGCGGAGAACCAGGATGTCAATTTTGTGAAAAGGCGGATTGTGCTCGATCCGGGACACGGTGGTCACGATCCAGGTGCCGTTGGATCGAATAACCTGTATGAGAAAGATGTTGTTCTGGATATTGCCCTGAAAGTGAAGAAAATTCTCATGGAAGACCCGCTCAATGAGGTCTTTCTGACAAGGGAACGGGATGTGTTCATCCCTCTGGAAGAACGAACGGCCATAGCCAACCGGAAGAATGCAGACCTCTTTGTATCACTCCACGCGAATGCAAGCCCAAGAAGGGAAGCCAAAGGAATCGAGACCTATCTGCTGAACTGGACCGATGATGAAGAAGCCATCAGGGTTGCCGCCCGCGAGAATGCCATTTCTCTCAAAAAAATGAGAGCAATGAACAAACAGATGGATATCGTCGATGTGATAAAGAGCGATCTTATACGGGAAAACAAACGTGATGAATCCATCAAGCTTGCGAACTATATCCAGAGGTCTCTGGTTTCGAACCTGAATGGTCATAGGAAACGTATTATAAACCTTGGGGTAAAACAGGCACTTTTTTATGTCCTCTTTGGCGCAAAGATGCCCTCTGTTCTCGTGGAGGTCTCTTTTATCAGTAATCCGGAAGAGGAAAGTTTGCTTTCTAATGATTCCTACCGCACAGAGATTGCAAAAGGTATTGCAAGAGGTCTCGGCACCTATCTCAATTCTGCCCCGGCAGTCCAGAAAATGGTTGAATTCAAAGATCATCCGTTATTCTACAGGTAGCCTGTTGCCTGCCGGGCTGAAGATTATCCTTTATCTTTCATTTGTTATCTGTCTCTTTTCCCTTGAAAGTCTGCTATTCTTTGGCGTTGTTTTTGCGGTACTCTTTTTTTCCCTTCTTTTCATGATACCGGTGAAATTCATAACGAGAGGGTGGTTACCGATCTCGGTTCTCCTTCTGTTTACGTTCTGGAGCAATCTCCTCTTCCGGCATGGCAAAGTAATCTTCATCGCGGGACCTTTCATGGTGACTGCTGATGGACTGACTGATGCATCGGTCAAAACAATGAGGATAGTCTTAATGATAGCAGGCGCCAAACTGCTGACCGGCACAACTCCGATCGAATCACTCACAAGGGCTTTCGGAAGATTTTTTACCCCGCTTCAGCGTGCAGGTGTCCCGGTCAATGAATTTGTTTCGACGATGGGGCTTACCATGCAGTCTCTCCCTGCGCTCAAGGAACAGTTTCTGGGCATATACAGGGAAAGGATTCAGAGGGAGAATATCCGGGGATTCTGGAATCGTGCGAGAGTCATCGTCGGATTTCTTATGCCGTTATTCGTCAAGAGCATGAATTCACCGGAACAGATTATGAAGCAGAACAAGAGAGATGAATAAAAGTGAAGAGATTTTATGACATTTGCACTTCATTTGATATCCTCATACGAAACGGCACTGTTTATGATGGATCAGGATCAGAACCGTATGAAGCTGACATCGGAATCACGGGAGACAGGATATCCATGATTTCAAGAAAATCAGCTACCAGTCATTGTAAACGAGAGCCCGGGGCGGGCAAAACAATTGATGCGGAGGGCCTGAGTGTCGCTCCCGGATTTATCGATACCCATGGGCACTCTGAATTCACCCTTCTTGCTGATCCGCGGGCAGAGAGCAAAATCAGCCAGGGAATTACGAGCGAAATCAACGGAAACTGCGGTCTTTCGGCTGCTCCGCTCTTTGGAGAGGCATTGCGGCAGAGAGAAGCTGATCTGAACGAATATCATATCAGGGAGCGCTGGACAACATTCAGAGAATATTTTGGATTGCTCGAAAAACGTGATATCGCATTAAATTTTGCGACGCTTACGGGACATGGCAATCTCCGTGCCTGTGCAGCAGGATATCAGGACAGAAAACTTTCGGAATCTGAACAAGAGACAATTTACAACCTGCTCAGGGAGTCAGTTCGTGAAGGTTCTATCGGGATTTCAACGGGGCTCATTTATCCTCCCGGCATTTACGCAGATACAGAGGAGCTGATTGATCTCTGCAAGGCATCGATGACCTGTGCAGACAATGGTGAGTGCATTTATTCAACACATATGAGAAGCGAAGGCGACCTGCTCATCGAATCGATAGAGGAAACCATCAGTATCGCAAAAGAGTCGGGGATTAGAGTACATATATCTCATCTTAAAACAAGCGGAGAGGGGAACTGGGGAAAATTGGATGATGCCCTCTCGAAAATCGCACGTGCAAGGGATGAGGGATTCCGTGTTACCTTTGACCGGTATCCCTATACCGCTGCTTCAACTGACCTTGATACTGTGCTGCCTGCCTGGACGTATGAAGGCGGATCTGAACGGGAAATGCAAAGGCTCCGGCAACCGGAGACGCAATCCCGGATAAAAAGAGAAATATTGGCTGAACATCCTGAAGAGGAATACTGGGAGAAGATCCTCATAACGTCGGTCACAAATGAAAAAAACCGATGGATGGAAGGAAGGAATATTCTTGATATTGCAAAACGAGAAAAGTGCCAACCGGTTGATATGCTCCTGGGAATTCTTGCCGATGAGAACCTGAGGGTAGGGGCGATCTTTTCATCGATGAGCAAAGAAAATCTCACCAAAATACTTTCCCTGCCATACGGAATGATAGGCACTGACAGTTCAGCCCGATCTTTTGACGGTCTGACACGGAAAGGCAAACCACATCCGAGGGGATTTGGAAGCTTTCCCCGGTTTCTCGGAAGATTTGTTCGGGATATCCTTCAGATTGACTTAAGCAAAGCGTTAAGAAGAATAACGCTCCTTCCTGCCTTGACATTCGGCATATCTCAGAGAGGCATCCTTCGGGAAGGTGCATATGCTGATATTGTTATTTTTGATTCACGGAAGATCATTGACAAAGCAACATACGAAGATCCGTTTATGCAGCCGGAAGGGATGAATTATGTGATCGTCAATGGGATTCCTGCCAGATGGGAAGGTCAATTAACCGGATTGAGGTCTGGCAGGGTATTAAGAAACGGAAGATAAAAACGGTAGATAGTAGGGAGTAGACAGTAGGCAGGAAAAAATTCAGCAACTGACAACTAATGTCTGATAACCGACAGTTGGGAGTAAACGGGGAAGACGCAAAGAAAGTGGGCAATGCAGCATCCGGCAAACCACTCATAGGAATTACCACTGATATTGATGGCGAATACCTGCGGCTAAGACACGATTATTGTGAGGCAGTGGTAGAGGCAGGGGGTTCCCCCCTGTTATTGCCGCCTGTTGGTGATGCAACACAGCATGCAGCGCTGATACACGGACTTCTTATACCCGGCGGGAATGATCTTGATCCTGCCTATTACCATGAAGAAGTGCATCAGAATGTCAGACCGGTGTCCAGCGTGAGAAGCAATTTCGAGATCTCTCTTCTCAGGGAAATTCTCGCCCTGAACAAGCCTGTTCTAGGCATATGCTATGGAATGCAGCTTTTGAATGTCTTTTTCGGCGGTGCTCTCTATCAGGATATTTCTACACAACTGCCTGTAGCGAGAAATCACAAAAACGGCTATCATATGGTTGTGATAACAGAAAACAGGTTTCTCATGCAGGGTACGTTTTCTGTAAACAGCACGCATCATCAGGCGGTCAGAACCCTGGGGAACGGTCTCTCTTCATGTGCCCGTTCTGATGATCAGATAATCGAGGCTTTCTGCAAGGTAGATTATCCTTTTCTTGTCGGTGTTCAATGGCATCCGGAACGCATCCGGAAAGACACGCTTTCACAGGATATCTTTCGGTGTTTCATCAATGCCGCGAATTTCAGGAGTTGAATTGTTTTTTGTACCGGTGTTGTTTTTTTGAATGTCCGGTATTCCGGAATGACAAGCCTTTCCTGAATACCACTGTGGATATTCAGTCATTACATCTGAATTTTTTCACCCATGGAAGGAGGAGCATATGATCAGCAGGGAAGAACTGAAGGATATTGCGAAGATGAAGGACGACGGTGCATATTTCATAAGCCTCTACCTGAATGTCAATCCAAAGACAACCGTAAAAGACAACTATGTAATCCACGTGAAAAACATGCTCAGGCGGACGGCTGAAAAACTTGATAAGACCGTCACAAAAAAGGTAAAACCTGACATCGATAAAATTGAAACATATATCCTGACCAACAAGAGGGTATTCAAAAAGGGGCTTGTCATTTTCAGTTCCCATGAGAGGAAATTCTGGAAGGAATTTCACCTTGCAGTTCCGTTCAGGAATGAAATTATTGTGGATACTAGTCCCTATGTAAAACCGCTTCTCGATGTCCTCGATAATTATCAGAGATACGCAATATTGCTCGTCGACAGGGAATCCGCACGTTTATTACTCGTCCATCTCGGGGAAATAGAGGAGTATTCCGAGGTTCATTCAGAGGATGTTCCGGGCAGGCATAAGAAGGGTGGATGGTTTTCACTCGCTGAAAGAAGTTACGAACGCCATATTAATTATCATGTCAGTCTCCATCTGAAGGATGTGCTCAAAGAGTTGGAGGCTTTTTTGTCCGGCGAGTACGTCGGCCGGATGATTATCGGCGGCTCGGAAGAGGCGGTACCAAAAGTTAAGGCTATGTTGCCACAGGGAATTGCTGAAAAAGTTATCGGAACATTTCAGGCGGAAATGTCGGCCAGCAGCAAAGAGATTATGAAAAAAGCTGAACCTTTGTTCCAGGAATATGAAAAAAAGAAAGAGACCGATGATATCGAAGAGCTCCTGACAAAAGCAATGAAGAATGAAAATGCTGTTCTCGGAGTGGAGAATGTCCTGAACGCCCTGCAGGAGGGACGAATCATGAAGCTCATTGTCATGAAGGATTTTAAGCAGTCCGGATTATCCTGCAGGCAGTGCGGCTATCTGAGTGCCCAAAAAATGGCATCATGTCCATTCTGTAGCGGGGATATGCAGAAAGAAAAATATCTTATTGATCTTATTGCCCAAAAAGCGGTCGAACAGGGGGCGTTTATCGAAGTGGCCTCAGAAAACAGGAAACTGCGGGAAACCGGCAATATCGGCGCCTTCCTGAGGTTCTGACAATATCATACAATAAATCAGTCAATAGAGGACTGCTCAGGAATCTTGTATTGTACTTTTGCTGTTTCCTTATTTCTGCATTTTGTTTCCTGGTCACTGTTTCGTGTTTATCCCGTAACCGTCTCCATGGTTATGTTTACTTCCGTCTGAGCGCAAACCCAACGACTCTTGATCCGGCACTGATTGTAGATGTAACGGGCGGATCACTGGCTGCCAAGCTCTATAACGGGCTTGTGAGGATCGGGGACGATCTTGATGTCAGACCCGACATTGCAGAACACTGGAGAGTATCCCCGGATGGACGTATTTATGTATTTACCCTGAGAAAAGGTGTGACGTTCTCAAATAAGCGCATGGTAGGGGCTGCCGATTTTAAATATTCTTTTGAAAGAATTCTCCGGCCTGCTACCAGGTCTCCGAACACCTGGGTATTCGAAAAGATTCTGGGAGCAGACGACTTTATGAAGGGAAGGACTATCGATGTTGAAGGGATAAAGGTTCTTGATGAATATACGCTGAGCATAGAGCTCAAGCAACCGTTTGCCCCGTTCCTCAGTCTCCTGACGATGACTGCAGCGTATGTCGTTCCGCGTGAGGATGCTGAAAGATGGGGGGTTGATTTTTCAAGTCATCCGGTCGGCACCGGCCCTTTTGTTTTACAGGAATGGCTTCCGAACAGAACAATACAGTTGGAAAGAAGGAATGATTATTTTGATGTGCCTGCGAAAGTAAAAGGCATTCTATACCGGATTATTCCCGAAGACCTAACAGCCGTTACGGAATTCGAGATCGGAAGTATCGACATCCTGACGGTACCAGCTTCTGAATACTCACGATACAGGAACGACAAGAAAAGGCATGATCTTATCTCATCCCTACAAGGGCTCAACACCTATTATATAGGCTTTAACTGTTCCCGTCCTCCGCTCACGAATCCAAACCTGAGAAAGGCAATTTTTTATGGGATAGACAGGGAAAAGATTCTGAACACACTGTATGAAAAGCGCGGGCGTCTCGCAGCAGGCCCTGTTCCTGCCGTTATGAGAAAATGGCAGGAGCCGGCGCGTTTTCCTTTTGATCTGAAGAAGGCAAGGGAATTGATTCATCAGGAGGGAATTGCCGGCATGACGCTGAATTTTTACATTACCTCTGAGCAGGAGGTTGTTGATATCGCGGAGGTCATCCAGTACTATCTCCATGAGATAGGAATAACGGTGAGGATAAAGCAGCTTGAGTGGAGTGCGTATAAGGAAGCAATCAATCAGGGAGAACCAGACATGTTTTATCTGAGCTGGTGGGCTGATTATCCTGACCCAGAAAATTTTCTCTATCCGCTCTTCCACTCATCCAATCATGGACCTGCAGGGAACAGAACGCGCTATACAAACAGCAGGGTGGATGCTCTCATAGAGCAGGCAGAGGGTGAATCACTTGAAACAAAGCGGTGGCAGCTCTATAAGATGGCAGAAGATGAAATTGTATCAGACGTGCCATGGGTGTTCCTCTGGCATAAAACGGATTTTGTTGTCAGACAACCATGGATTGCGCATTATGAGATTTGCCCGATTTACAGCATGGACAAAGGGACAGAACTATCGTTTCACTGAGTACATGGTGAAAACGTCGTTTGAGAAATGAAGACTTATCTGATTAAGCGCGTACTTTTTCTTATTCCCCTTTTGTTGGGAGTCACACTCCTGACATTTACCCTCACGAAAGCTCTGCCCGGTGATCCCGTATTCAGTCTTGTCGGGGAAAGGGCGGACCCCGGGGTGATCGAAAAGATACGAAAAGAGCTGGGTTCAGAAAAAGATATTGTAGGACAGTATCTTGGATATCTGAAATTACTCATACGTGGTGAATTCGGACGCTCTTACCATACAAACAGAAGGGTCTTTGATGATATTAAAATGAAATTTCCGAATACCTTGAAGCTTGCCGTGGGAGCGATGATGATCGCAGTGCCCGCAGGGTTGCTTTTCGGTTTTGTTGCCGCACAAAAGAGAGGCAAGCTTCTTGACAGGATAATTTCAGTTTTTTCTGTTTCCGGCATGAGCCTGCCGGTGTTCTGGAGCGGGCTTTTGCTTATGTTTGTTTTCAGTCTGCAATGGAAAATACTGCCACCGTCCGGGACCGGAGGCCTGCAGTATTTGATACTCCCTGCACTGACGCTCTCGCTTCCTGCCCTGGGGATTTTATCGAGGATTACCAGAACGACGGTACTGGAAATAATTGATGCGCCGTTTGTCAAAACTGCGCAGGCAAAGGGAATAAAGGAGCTGAAGATTCAGCTTGTTCATGTTTTCAGGAATGCACTGATACCCATAACAACGGTTATAGGTCTTGAGTTCGCAAGCTATCTGAATGGAGCCGTTCTGACAGAGACGATATTCGGGTGGGACGGCATAGGGAGATTTACCGTGGAGGGAATTATCAAAAGGGATTACCCGGTAATTATGGGATGCGTCATCACCGGAACACTCGTCTTCATTGGCATCAATCTGTTGGTTGATATTCTTTATCACTATCTTGATCCGAGAGTGAGGATTGATGGAAGGAACAGGTAAGTTGTGCGCGGCAGCCCTGGTTTTCATTGCTCTCCTGTCGCTTTTTGCCCCTGTTATATCAAGCTACGATCCAAACGGCATAGATCTTGACAGTCTCAGGAGGCCGCCCGGTCCTGAACATTTTCTGGGGACTGACAATAAGGGACGGGATGTATTCACCAGGATACTTTACGGAGGAAGGATTTCATTGGGTATAGCGGCAACCGCTGCTTTTTTCTCCCTCCTTATCGGAATGATTCTTGGTCTCTGTTCAGGATATTTCGGCGGAAAGGTCGACCTGCTTCTTATGGCAGTGGTGGACCTGGTTCTCTCTTTCCCTGCGCTGCTCCTCGCGATCGGCATCGGCATACTTTTCCCATCCGGCATTCATACTGTAGTGATTGCAATCGTTACAGTCGGGTGGGCTTCTTTTGCGAGAATCATCAGGGGACAGATCCTCATGCTCAGGGAGGCTGCATTTATCGAATCGGCCCGTTCGGTTGGCTGCAGTCATGCAAGGATACTCTTTCGCCATCTCCTGCCGCAGTGTATCCCGGTAATGCTTGTTATGGCGGGAATGAAAATCGGTAGTTTTATCCTAACGGAATCATCACTGAGCTTTCTGGGATTGGGGGCACAGCCCCCCACGGCAACGTGGGGTTCGATGATCAGTGCGAACAGGGTTTATATTGCATCAGCTCCCTGGATGGTACTCTTCCCGGGGGCTATGATTGCGCTGACCGTGTTCTGCTGTAATATCCTCGGTGATATTTTGAGAGACCGGTACGGATTGAACATAAAGGGGAGGATATGACCGTCTCAACGAAACGGATTACGCTTCCCGGAGTTTTTCTTCCTCTTCCTCGAGTATTTTGCATTCGATGCACATCGTTGTGACCGGTCTTGCTTCAAGGCGTCTGATATGTATCGGCTCCCCGCATCTCTCACATATGCCGAACACATTCTGATCAATTCTCTCGATAGCTTCATCAATCTTTTTTAACAGCTTCCGCTCCCGCCCGCGCAAGCGCAGCATAAAGTTTCTGTCTATTTCTGCAGTTGCCTGATCACCGAGATCGGGGAATACCGTAGGTCCCGGGAGCTCATTCAGCGTTTCAATGGCGCCAATGAGGAGAGATTTTTTCTGTTCAAGGAGTTTCCTTCTGATCTCCTGAACTTTCTTTTCCCTTGGACTGATTGTCTTCGCGGATACTTTTCTTACCTGTTTGACAGGCTTTGATTTTGGCTGTTTTCTTGTCGTTGTCGTTTTAGTGACTTTCGGCTTCATCTTAGTTTTAACAGTCTGCTTTTTCGATTTCGCTGGCTGTTTCTTTGGCATACAAACTCCTCAAAATAAAAAGTAATTTATAGATTAACAGAAGTAAACTGTCTTCGTCAACGAGACTTCGCAGGGCGTCAATAATTCTTGATTTTTCGACAGGTGCTATGCGATACTATGCTCGAAGTATCGGAAGTATTGATGTATGTAGCTTCAAGGACTTTGGACTTTGTAGCTCCCATACCATGATTCCGTAAGCTTCTATTCTTATTATCAAGGAGGTGTGGCAGTATGGTCAATGGAACCGTGAAATGGTTCAACGAGTCCAAAGGCTTTGGATTCATTACCAAGGAA
Organism: Thermodesulfovibrionales bacterium; assembly: GCA_963715195.1. Taxonomy (GTDB): domain Bacteria; phylum Nitrospirota; class Thermodesulfovibrionia; order Thermodesulfovibrionales; family SM23-35; genus JALHSV01. Next base: position 102,373 of record CAVQRT010000007.1, read on the forward strand.
GACGGCGGAGATGTGTTCGTGCATTATTCAGCCATTCAGGGTAACGGATTCAAAACACTGGCCGAGGGTCAGGCGGTAAGCTTTGAAGTTGTTGACGGCCCGAAAGGTCCCAAAGCAGAAAACGTCACAAAAATCTAACCAAAAAACTGCGGGTCTCGTTTACACGGGACCCGCAAATCAAAATCCTCTGTCAAGCAATCTCCTCAAGCATTCTTATTATGGAATCAGATGAACTGTTGGAAGTAGTCGACTATAAGGGTAATGTGATTGCATGTGCGCCGAGGAAGAGTATCCATGGCGATCCTTCTCTGATGCACAGAGTAGTCCATGTCCTCGTGATTAACAAGAATGGAGATATTCTTTTACAAAAACGCTCACAGAAAAAAGATGTTGCTCCCGGGAAATGGGATACATCTGTTGGCGGACACGTGTGCATGGGTGAGGATTTGCTCTCCTCTTCCAAAAGAGAGATGCACGAAGAACTCGGCATCACCGGATACGAACCGGAGTATCTGTATTCCTATATTCACAGGAGCGAATTTGAGACTGAAATGGTTACATCATTTTACTGTTTCTGTGAACGCGGGTTTTCATTCAACCGAGAAGAGATCGACGATCTGCGATTCTGGAGTCGTGAAGAGATTGAAAACGCGATGGGAATGCAGATTCTGAGCGAAAACTTCGAGCACGAATTCAGGACATACAAGGGGTTTTTGGGAAACAATATTTTTTAAGATGGAGTTCTATCTTGGTGGTTCGTATAGAATATCTTTGATCTCAGCAGGTGGGCTTTCTCTTTGCGGGCCGAGCGCAGTGACCCGGTAATTTCTCTTTGCGGTAATATCCTCTCTGTCGACGAAAGACGGAGTATAGGTAAAACCTAACAGTACATATCCTTTCTGTTTATCTGCCTCCCTGTAAACCCTGTACCCGGTTACCCAGGTTTCAGGGGGTTCTTTCCATATCAGAAAAATCCTTTCTGCTGTAGGGACCGCAATAAGATTCTGGGGTGCTGAAGGAATAAATGCAAGAGGATTTACCTCGAGTTCTTCTGAATGGGGGCCTTCGTCCCGTATTGCGCTTCCCGCGGAACTTCTGACCGTATAAAAAACGGTACGGTTGATATCAAATGAATCACGAAAAGATGTCTCCTTCAGTGGCTGTGAATTCAACGGAGTGAGAGTGTACTGTCCTTTTTGGGCACTTTTATAAATGTTAAAATATTGTGTTTCATCTGAGCTTTCCCAACTGAGAGTGAGTATCTCGTGATGCACTTCAAACGTGAGGTTTACCGGTGGGGGAGGCGGAGGAAGCGGTTTAATACTGAGAATCACCGAATCATTTGTAATGCCCTTGAGATTTTCCGAGAGGATTCTGTAATGATATTCCTTTCCAGGAGAAAAATTAGTATCTGTGTATACACGTTTGTCCCTTTCAATGAATGCGATTTTTCGAAAATCACCATCTGATGACTTCATGAGATGGAAGCCTTTGATACCCTGTTCTGTCATTTTCGGGAACTCCCACGACATGATGATCTCTGATTCCCTGTGAATTGCTTTCAAACCAGAAGGGGCATCAGGTTTTTCGTATGACTTGAGTGACGGGTCCCCCTTTCTCCCGCAAGCCGGAAGAAGCAAAAAAAGGAGACAGGAAAACAATAAAAATACATTGCTATTTCTTGAGTTTGTCATCATCTGTCCAGACCAGTTTGTCATTCCGGCATGTCCGGAATCCTTCTTTAGGTTTGAAAGAATCAGAAAGATTCCCGACAAGCCGGAATGACAGCCTATGCAAGCATGTTGTGAACAAACAGGTATGACGCTATCTCTGTTTCTTGGCCGTCTGCTGTTTACTGTCTTTTATTTCTTCCCTGCCTGCTGTCTACTGCATACTGTCTACGTCTTTTTGTCTGCTGCCTTCTTGAGTTTTTTGATTTGTTTCCTGACTTCATCCGGTGAAGTGCCGCCATAGGACTTCTTGTTTCTCACAGATTCCTCCGGCTTCAGGAAAGAATAAATATCCGATGAAATCCGCGGTGAAAAGGTACGAAGTTCTTGAACGGAAAGCTGTTCAAGCGGTTTTTTTCTTGTAATACATGAGAGAACGATCTTGCCGGTAATCTCGTGGGCCCGCCTAAACGGGATGCCTTTTTTTACGAGATACTCTGCAAGATCGGTTGCAGTTGCATACGCGTCCCCTGCGGTAGCTCTCATCCTTTCCGTGTGGAAGGTGATGCCCGGTAACATCTCATTGAGAACAATAAGACACGATTTAACCGTGTCAACAGTATCGAAAAGGGGCATTTTGTCCTCCTGGAGATCTCTGTTATAAGACAGCGGGAGACCTTTCATGACTGTCAGGAGAGATATTAAATTGCCATACACCCTACCTGTTTTGCCCCGGATCAGTTCTGCAATATCCGGATTCTTTTTCTGGGGCATGATGCTTGATCCGGTCGTGAAGGCATCGGGAAGTTCTATAAATTTGAATTCCTCTGTTGACCACAGAATAAGTTCCTCCGCTAATCGTGATAGATGCATGATAAGCAGGGCAGATGCCGACAGGAATTCAATCGCAAAGTCCCTGTCCGAAACCGCATCAATGCTGTTCCGGGATATGCCATTGAATCCGAGAAGTTGAGCAACGTATTCCCTATCGACGGGAAGCGTTGTTCCGGCAAGGGCACAGGAACCAAGCGGCATCTGATTCACCCTCGCGTGAACGGTTTTCATTCGTTCAACATCTCTCTCCAGCATTTCGAAATACGCAAGCAGATGATGGGATAAAAGCACGGGCTGAGCTCTCTGTAGATGGGTATACCCTGGCATGAGCGCGTTCAGGTGCTTTGATGCAGCATCAAGGATGGAAAGCTGCAATTGTTTGATGAGCGATGTGATTTCCTGTGTTTCACTTCTCAGATAGAGTCTGAGGTCGAGAGCCACCTGATCATTGCGGGACCTCGCTGTGTGGAGTTTGCGACCGGCATCACCGATTTTTCTGATGAGAGCAGTCTCTATGTTCATATGGATATCCTCAAGGTCTTCCCTGAATATGAATTTCCCTGCTGCTATTTCATTCGCAATTTCATTGAGTCCCCTGACTGTTTTTTCGGCATCCTTTCGGGGAATAATCCCCTGTTTGCCGAGCATTTTGGCATGCGCAATGCTTCCCTGTATATCGTATTCCCACAGACGGTAATCGAAAGAGATGGACTCTGAGAAAGACTCAGCGCTCTTTGAGGTTTTTTCCCTGAACCGTCCTGCCCACAGTTTTTTCATATTAGCAGTGAACTAATTTCTCATCGTCGTCCTTATCCGGCTTAACCGGATAATCCAGTATTTTTCTCTGGATGCTCCGATCAAGTCGGAGCATGACATGTTTTATCTATTCATTTGCTTAAGTCGTAATAATAATAAAGGTCATGGAGAAGACTGTCAAGAAAATAGAGCGGTTATCGTCGCGAGCAAAGCCAGCCAATCTCTGCATTATTCAGTATCATTCGCGAGCTTCAGAATGACACTCAGCACTGCCTTCGTAACATTAGTGATAAACGCAAAGTCGAGGGTTTCAAATCTGTCATGATAAGTATGATAGTGAGGATTTCTGAACATGGCTGTGTCTGTCAGCATGAGTGCCGGATACCCTGCGTTCCAGAATGAGGCATGGTCGCTGAAACGCGTCTCAGGGATAAATCGACCCGACAGAGGAACCTTGTACGGGACTGTAATAAGTTCAGGGACATATTCACGGGAGATTCTGTGAAAGGCATCCATGACGGCTTTCGACCTGTTGTTTGCAATCACGCCAAGAAAAGTGCCTTTTTTCGGCACGGTAGCTCTCACCAGGAGAGGTACAATCTGACCGCCTTCTCCTTCATCGGTATATCCGACCGACTCAAGAATGAGAACGGCCTGGTATGAAATATTTGATCTCTTTGCCTCCCGTGCAAAGGTCTCGCTGCCGATCAAAAAATGAATCGTCTGCGGCTGGGGTTCTTCAAGGGTAAAAGCTGCAAATTCTACTGTTCTGCCCAATTCCTGTCTGCTGAGGATCTCTGCTGCCTCGAGGAGAACTGCAACCCCGCTTGCATTATCATCTGCACCGGGACTGCCCCAGGCGGCATCATAATGGGCACCCAAAAGAATCCGTTCTTTGACCTTATATGTGCCCTCCAGCGTAGCAATTATGTTCCGGTAAGATCGTTCGTGGAAGAGGACTTCCTGGTTTTTGACAGAGCACTGAAAAGATTTGAAAGTGTCTTCAATGAATCTTGCTTTTTTCTCCAGCTCATCATAGTTGTCCCACCCATGCCGTAATCCTTCTATTTTTTTGATATACCCTTGAAGGCGTTCTGTGCTGACTTGTGAAATGATCTCGTTAATGTATGACATAAGTATTCAAACACAATCATCTGTATGTCATATGGTGATTGATGTTAAGATGACTGCTTATTAAGATAGGGTTTTCCTGATAATTTCGTATAAAGATTCGAGAGCGGTGTTCAGCTTTTCAATATCCTTTGTGCCGCCCTGAGCTAATTCAGGTTTTCCCCCGCCTTTTCCTCCTGCCTTCGCAGAAATGTCCCTGACAATATCACCCGCGTTATATTTTGCCGTCAGATCCCTCGTCACCATGCAGAGAATCGCTGCGTTTCCATTATTTACCGATACAGCAACGATGATGCCTGACTTAAGGCGGTCTCTGATGTTGTCTGAGAAGAGGCGAAGTTCATTGGGATTGAGGCCGTCCTGACGTATTTTTACGACTTTAACGCCGTTCAGATCACGAGACTCGTTCAGCGCATTTGCTATTGTATCTCCCGGAGAGCAGGTCTTCAATTTCTGGATCTCTTTCTCCATGGATTTTGTATCACTAATAAGTTTTTCTATTCTTTCGAGCGGTGCATCTGTCTTCAGGATATGCTTAATCGTTTCCATTTCGGATCTTTTGCTTCTCAGATAACCGAAAGCTCCGGTTCCGGTAAGTGCCTCGATCCTGCGAATACCGGAGGCCACGCTTCCCTCGGATAAGATAACAAAGATACCGATTTGTCCGGTCGAGGTGCAGTGAGTACCCCCGCATAATTCAGCGCTGACGCCCGGAACTTTAACTACCCTTACGGTTTCTCCGTATTTTTCTCCGAACAGAGCAATGACGCCGGATCTAAGGGCATCCTGAATATCGGTTACTTCTGTCGTTACCTTGATATCCTCCAGAATCTTCTGATTCACAAAATCCTCGATTTCATCCATTTCCCTCTTTTCGATCTGTGAGAAATGGGAGAAATCAAACCTCAGCCTTTCGGGTGTTACATATGAACCGGCCTGTTTTACATGGTCTCCGATCACCGTCCTTAGGGCTGTATGCAGAAGATGGGTTGCGGTATGATTTCTTGCTGTTGAGATTCTCTTTCCATCGTCAACAAGACAACGGACGGTATCCCAAATATTTATCTGGCCGCATTTAATCTCGACGATATGGACATGGAGACCAGCCTCCTTTTTTGTATGCAATACGACAACATCGGCATTCTCTGAGGTGAGTTTGCCGGTATCGCCAACCTGTCCACCGGATTCTCCGTAAAAAGGTGTTTTGTCGAGTATCAGTTCAACGGTATCCCCCTTTCTTGCCTCCTTTATGATTTTCTTATCTTTTAAGAGTGCCTTTATTGTTGATTCGGATTCGAGGGTGTCATACCCAATAAAATAGGTCTTACCTATCTCGGCTTCGAGTTCGTGGTAGATTGATGCAACTGCCTCTTCTTCACCAACCCAGGAAGCACGTGCACGTTCTCTCTGGACTTCCATTTCCCTGTGGAAGCCGACCTCATCGATAACCAGTCCGTTGTCCGCTGCCATATCACGGGCAAGATCCAGGGGAAATCCGAAGGTATCATATAACCTGAACAGTTCACCTCCCGGGATAACATTGCCGCCGGACCTTTTTACAGTATCCATAGTCTCATCCAGGATTTTCATGCCCTGTTCAAGGGTACGGGAAAATCTCTCTTCTTCGAAAAGAAGTAATTTTGAAGCGCTGTCTTTCTCATGGATAAGCTCTGGATAAACATTTCCCATTGCATCGGCGACGGAGGCGACAAGACGGTACAGAAAAGGGCCGTCGATACCGAGAAGTTTTGCATGGCGAGAGGCCCTTCGTATAATCCGTCTCATCACATATCCTCTCCCTTCATTTGAGGGCATGAGCCCTTCACACAGGAGGAAAGATATTGCCCGTGTGTGATCGGCGATGACTTTTATGGAAACATCCCTTTGCCTATTCTGTCCGTATTCAACCCCTGAAAATGCCTGAATTGAAGAGATGATGGGTGAAAAGATGTCCGTGTCAAAATTGGTCCCTTTCTTCTGCAGAACCGCTGAAATTCTTTCGAGACCCATTCCCGTATCAATGCTTGGTTTCGGAAGCGGTGTGAGTGTACCGGATTCATCCCTGTTGAACTGCATGAAAACGAGATTCCAGAGTTCCAGATATCTGTCACAGTCGCATCCCACACTGCAGCCCGATTTTCCGCATCCAAAATCCTCTCCCTGGTCTATGATGATTTCAGAGCATGGCCCGCACGGACCGGTATCACCCATTTGCCAGAAATTGTCCTTTGCCCCGAGTCTGATAATTCTCTCTCCCGGAATCCCGATGAGATCAGACCACAGTGCTGCAGCTTCATCGTCTTCTTCATACACCGATACGTAAAGATCATCTTTCGGGAGTCCGAACTGATCAGTCAACAACTCCCATGCAAAGAGCATAGCATCCTTCTTGAAATAGTCACCGAACGAAAAGTTCCCGAGCATCTCGAAAAACGTGTGATGGCGGGCAGTATGTCCCACATTCTCGATATCACTGTGTTTCCCGCCCGCTCTCATGCACTTCTGGCATGAGACGGCTCTGGTATAGGGTCGCCGTTCTTCTCCAAGGAATGTGGATTTGAACTGGACCATTCCTGCATTGACGAAGAGCAGCGTGGGGTCGTGCCGGGGGAGGAGAGGGGAGCTTTGAACGATTGTGTGATCCCTCGCCTTAAAATATTCCAGGAATGCGGACCTGATATCGAAACTTTTCACGAATGTTTTATGAGTAGTAGTGCAAAAGTACCTGCCAGATTATTTGACATAGAGCAATCTTCCCTCATAGAAGAAGAGGATTTTTGTACCAAGTACCCCCATGGTGCCCTGTTCAGTATAAATCCATTCCTCCCTTGATCTGCCTTCATATGGTTCGAGGATTTTACTGGAATCAGGCGCCCCCCATGCATACCGAACCTGGTTCTTGGACATGCCGAGATCGACGGTTCCTGTACGTATCTGCTCCTGGATGTCGGCAGGATAATCTCTTATTTCATCCTCTGTGTACCGGATGGTTTTGGTACATCCGACTGCTGTAATACAGAAAAGTGCAACCATGATGAAAACAACCTTTTTCATAACTCCTCCTTTCCAATTTTATCCTTTAATACCTTCATGATTGTCCCGGCAGAATATCCTCTCCGCAGGAGGAGATTGTACAGCCTCCGCTTTGCAATTCCTGGAGGATACTTTCCGAGAATCCTGAGCTTTTTATCGGCTAAACGCGATGCATTTTCACAATCGGTATTTTCAGAATTGCTGAATATGGAATCAACGATACTTTTCGGAACTCCTCGCCTCAGAATGAAAATTCGTGCACCGGACTGACTGAGCATCCTGTTCGTTAATGCCTCTCTTTTCAGCGTTTCAGCAAGCACATAGTCATCGAGAAATCCGGAATCTTTCAAATAGTGGATGGTTGTGGAAATAGCATGCGCTGAGACGCCCTTTTTTCGTAACCGTTCCTCCATCTCTCTTTCGCTCCTCCCCTTGTAGCTGAGGAGTTTCAGAGCATATTGTTTCGCCTTAGAGTCCAAACCGGTCAAAATTCATCTTGTCCTCGTCATCAGGATTATTCGGCTTATCCGGCCGGAAGGAGAGTTGCTCCTCGATGCTCAGGTCGCTCGTTGACTGGATGCCTTTCACTTTGAGGACAAAATCATCCGGATTGGTTGCCCTCCTGAGCGCTTCTTCATAGGTAATAAGTCCTGCTTTATAAAGGTTGAGAAGAGATTGGTCGAAGGTCTGCATGTTGTAATGGATCGCACTCTGCTCGATCATGTCCTGAATCAATTTTGTTTTATCAGGGTCAACGATACAGTCCTTTATCATGGCAGTTGCAATAAGGATCTCGACAGCGGGGACTCTACCCTTGCCGTCAGCCCTCGGCATAAGTCTCATCGAGATGATAGCCCGCAGCACGGCGGAGAGTTGCAGGCGAACCTGTTTGTGCTGATAGGGGGGAAACACGGTGATGATCCGGTTGATCGTTTCGATAGCGTCTATGGTGTGCAAGGTGCTGAGGACAAGATGTCCTGTCTCAGCGGCAACGAGCGATGTTTGGATGGTTTCAAAATCACGCATCTCACCGACGAGTATGACGTCAGGATCCTGCCTGAGAGCCTGTCTCAAGGCTTTGCCGAATGACTCGGTGTCGGTCCCGATTTCCCGCTGATTGATGATGCTCTTTTTGTCCCGGTGCAGGTACTCTATGGGGTCTTCGATCGTTATAATATGTTCGGTCCGGTTAGAATTAATGAGATCTATCATGGAGGCAAGGGTTGTCGATTTCCCGCTGCCCGTTGTTCCGGTAACAAGAATAAGACCCCTTGGTTCAGCGGAAATCTTTTTGATCACTTCAGGGAGCAGCAACTCGTCAATGGATGGTATCCTTGTAGGAATGACCCTGAAAACAATCCCGACCGTTCCTCTCTGCATGAAGACATTACATCGGAATCTTCCGAGACCGGGGACACCGTATGCAAGATCGATATCATACTTCTTTTTGAAAATCTCTGCCTGTCCGGGGGTCATCACCGATAAGGCAATATTCATGGCGTCTTCGTGGCTTACTTTTTTCTCGGATGCGAGGGGAGTCAGTTCTCCGAAAATTCTCAAGATGGGAGGCGATCCCGCCTTAATGTGCAGGTCAGATGCATCCAGAGAATGTGCCTTCTGCAACAATTCATTGATATCCATGGTTACCTCCCTGCCTTAACAGATTCTGTGATCCTGTTTTCGATCTCTTGTGAAGTCTCGGGATTTTGCTTGAGATACTCCTTCGCGTTTTCCCTGCCCTGTCCGATTCTATTGCCTCCGTAACTGTACCACGCTCCTGCTTTGTCAATAATTCCCTTTTCTACGCCGAGATCTACAATCTCTCCAACCTTTGAAATCCCCTGGTTGAAATAGATATCGAATTCAGCCTGTTTAAACGGCGGGGCAACTTTGTTCTTGACGACCTTAACCCGCACCCTGCTGCCGATGGTTTCCTGATTTTCTTTCAGGTTTTCTATTCTTCTGATGTCAAGCCTCATCGAAGAGTAGAACTTCAGTGCTGTTCCGCCGGAGGTAGTTTCGGGACTTCCAAACATAACGCCTATTTTCATCCGTATCTGATTGATAAAGATAACGGTTGTCATGGATTTTGATATGGCTGCAGTCAGTTTTCTGAGCGCCTGGCTCATGAGGCGTGCCTGAAGTCCCGGCAGTGAATCACCCATGTCACCTTCTATTTCTGCTCTGGGAACAAGTGCAGCTACGGAGTCGATCGCAATGATATCAACGGCTCCGCTCCTTACGAGGACTTCTGCAACTTCGAGCGCCTGTTCACCGGTATCCGGTTGTGAAACGAGCAGATCCTCTATGTGTACGCCCAGTTTCCGTGCGTATGTCACATCTAAAGCATGCTCGGCATCGATAAAGGCTGCAGTGCCACCTTGTGCCTGGGCCTGTGCTATGGCGCCCAGGGCAAGGGTGGTTTTGCCCGATGACTCAGGACCAAAAATCTCTATGACCCGTCCTCTGGGAAATCCGCCGATACCCGTAGCGATATCGAGTGTCAGTGAGCCGGTAGGAATTATCTGAAGGCCTTCCGCAACTCCTTCTGATCCGAGGCGCATGATCGCACCTTTCCCGAAGTTCTTTTCTATCTGGGTGATTGCGACTTCAAGTGCCCTGACTTTGTCTTTCGTTGTCATGTTTCCTCCGTATCTGCGATGTGTTCCTGAGCGTATATTGATTCTGCATGTTCAGACTGAATCTCTCATACCTAACGGTATGGTATACAAACAGGTATATTCTGCCCCTTTGGGTTTTAATTCACTTTTCATCAGCTTCACCTGATCGACAAGAAAATCTCCAAATCGTTTATCACGAAAGAGCGAGAGTTCCTTCACGAGCGAAATCATCCCCCTTTGAGACCTGACCCTCCCGAGTGTAAGGTGTGGGCTAAATACCTTGTCGTCCCGCTGAAACCCGAGCAGAGAGAGTGTGCTTTCGATGCGGTCTCTCAGTGCTTTCAGAAGATCGGAGTCGACGATACCGATCCACAGCACCCGGGGGTGTTTCTCGCCCGGGAATACTCCCGTGCTCTGTATAGTAATATAAAACGGCTCATATGATGACACAATGGGAAGGAGAGATTCCCGGATTTCTGTGACCAGAGTTTCAGGCGTTGAACCAAGGAACTTGAGTGTTAAGTGCATATTATCCGGTTTTATCCATTTCATATCAGCATCATGCTTGTTCAGCATGTTCATGAGTTCACCAATTTCTCTCTTTATCGGTTCCGGAATATCGATTGCTATGAAAAGCCTCAGATTCATCAGGAAAGAGATACAATGCCGGGAATTACCAACAACAGTATCTGCAGAATTATATTGGTATATACGCCTGCCATAAGATCGTCCGCCATAATTCCAATTCCTCCGCTCAGAGAGGATTCCATGGTGCGAATCGGAAACGGTTTTAGTATATCGAAAAGTCTGAATAAAAAAAAGGCTGTAAGTGAGGAGCTTACGCTGAAGGGAATCAGGAATACAGAGAGGAAATATCCGCAGAACTCATCAATGACGATATGTCTGCTGTCTTTGTCGTCGAGGAGCACTTCAGCCCGGTGAGCGGACAATATCCCGACCGGTATGATGATTAGCAATATCAGCAGATGGAGAACGGTGGACGGCTGAAGAAGCATAAAAATCAGAAAGGCGGCGACTGTTCCAAACGTGCCAGGAGCGTGCGGAAGATAACCGATAAAACCGAGCGTCGCGGTATATTTTATAATGCTGTCCATTCATCACTTTAGGGAATCTCATGTATTTTGTCAAGAAAACTGCATATTATCTGGATATTAATGTTTTTTATTGAAAGTACCTCGTTAATACCATATCATAATGACAGTGTATGAAACGCAAATCATCCGGGTGAAACGGACCGGAAACGGGAGAATCCTCTCTATGGATGCTTTGATACTGGCTGGTGGAGAGAATACCAGAATACCTGTACCAAAAGGTTTTTTGCTCATACAGGGGCAGCACGTAATCGACCGGAATATCAGTCTTTTCAGGAATATCTTCGGCAGAATTATTATCAGTACAAATGCACCGGAACTCTATTTCTACACCGGTGGCATGCTGGTTGGTGATATCCTTCCACAGAAAGGTCCTATGACGGGTATTTATTCGGCACTGACAGTTCCCGGAGTCATAGCGGTTTTTGTCTCTGCATGTGATATGCCCTTTATAAATGTTATACTTATCCAGTATCTTATCGGGCAATGGAAATTCGGAATAGATGCGGTTATTCCTGTTTACCGGAATAAACCTGAGCCGCTTTTCGGTATCTATTCCAGTAATATTACCGGAATCATGGAAGAAAGCATCAGGAACGGTCAGATGAGTTTGCAGAACTTTCTCGGCAGAATTAATGTTCTGTATATTGACGAGGAAGACGTGAGACGCAGGGATCCGGAAGGGAGATCCTTTGTGAATATCAATACTCTGGAAGATTACCAGAAAGAGACAGGAGGAAAGGAATGTTTGGGTTAGGAACGCAGGAGTTGATAATCATTTTGGTTATCATTATTGTTCTCTTCGGTGCGACACGGCTCCCGCAGATCGGAAGCGGAATAGGCCAAGCCATCAAAAACTTCAAGAAGAGCGTCCGTGAGGGTGAAGAAATCGATGTCACTCCGGACAAGGAAACAAAAGACAAGAAAAAAGAAACAATAGAAAAAGAAGGTGATTAGAGGGCCTATCGCAGAGATCAGTCTTTCGGCGATAGCGCACAATCTCCACTCTGTTCAAACAATCGTAAACAAACGTCCGGTCATTGCTGTTGTCAAGGCAGATGCATACGGTCATGGCGCAGCAGTTGTTTCAAAAAAACTTCTTGAAAAAGGAGTTTCCCACCTTGCAGTTGCCTTTGCGGGTGAAGCCCTGAACCTCAGGGAATCAGGCATAGATTCACCCATCCTGGTATTATTTGATCACGAAGACATCAGAGATTATTTCGATCATGATTTATTGCCGGTTGTTTCCTCGTTCGATACCGCCCGCAAGCTGTCCGAAGAGGCGAGGAAGAGGGCAGGCGTAATGAAAATTCATGTTAAAATCGATACAGGCATGGGAAGAATCGGATTCCATGGGGATCAGGTTATAGAAAATATCATGAGGATATCAGCCCTGCCGGGGCTCGAAATTACCGGGTTGATGAGCCATTTCTCCGAGGCTGATCTTGCAGACAGGTCTTACGCTGCAGTCCAGCTTGAGCGCTTCAACATAATCAGGAATGAACTGACAAAAAGAATGGGAAGGTCAGTCATGGCGCATATCGCAAACAGTGCGGCTGTCATGGCTTTTGAACAGGCATACCTGAATGCAGTAAGACCGGGGCTCATGCTGTATGGATATTCTCCATTTTCAGATAATTCTCCTCCGGGTCTTATCCCGGCGATGACAGTCAAGGCGAAGATTCTTGCTATTCGAAATCTGCAGGCTGGAACGCCGGTAAGCTATGGCAGAACATTTGTAACAAAACGGCCGAGCAAAATCGGTGTTCTCGCAATAGGTTATGCTGACGGCTACAACAGGCTTTTTTCGAACAATGCTCATGTTCTTGTGAGAGGAAAAAAGATTCCCGTGATCGGAAGAGTCTGCATGGATTTAACGATGATCGATCTTACCGATGTCGGAGAAGTGGATACCGATGATAAAGCCGTCATTATCGGAAGGCAGGGAGATCTTGCCATTACGGCTGATGAACTTGCCGTCAGGGCACAGACCATCTCATACGAAATCCTTATATCTCTTGGAAGCAGATCAAGGCGGGTCTATGTTGAAGATCATTGAGATTATCGGGAGAACGGTTATCAGATTCGCTGAAAATTTTGGCAGGATACTGATCCTTCTCTTTCTGACGATTAAACAATTACTTTTCCCTCCGTATGAAATCAGAAATACCTTTAAACAGATGCTTGAGATCGGAGTTCGCTCATTGCCGGTCGTACTCATTACGGCAATTTTTACCGGTATGGTTTTTGCGCTCCAGACATTCACAGGGTTCAAGAGGTTTGGTGCAGAAGCCCTTGTCGGTACGGTTGTTGCGCTCTCGGTGACGAGGGAGCTTGGTCCGGTCCTGACCGGTTTGATTGTTGCCGGAAGAGCAGGAGCGGCCATGGCAGCAGAGATGGGAACCATGAGGGTGACGGAGCAGATTGATGCCCTTGAAACGCTGGCTACAAATCCGGTGAAGTATCTGATCGTTCCTCGTTTTATTGCGGGTATCCTGATGCTGCCTGCGCTTACCATTGTCGCTGACATCACAGGCATCACAGGAGGTTATTTTGTTACGGTCGGACTTTTTAAGACAAGCTCAATTGTTTACTGGAACAGAACATGGGATTTTCTCGAAATGAGTGACATTTATAATGGTCTGATTAAAGCGGCTTTTTTCGGAGCTAGCATTTCATTAATCAGTTGCTACGAGGGTTTTTATACGCGAGGCGGAGCGGAGGGTGTGGGTAAGGCGACGACCGGTGCTGTCGTCCTGTCCTCAATGACGATCCTGATATCCGACTACTTTCTCTCCGCGTGGTTGTTTAAATAGGCTTACAACATGAACCGGTACGTAATCGAAATTATTGATCTCCATAAATCCTTCGGTACCAACTATGTTCTGAGAGGAGCTGATCTCGGGATTGAGAAGGGCGAGAACATGGTCATTATCGGAGGAAGCGGTTCAGGTAAAAGTGTGCTGCTGAAGCATATTATCGGGATACTGAAGCCGGACGAGGGAAAAGTCCTCATCAGCGGTGTTGATTTAACATCATTAAAAGAAGATGAACTCTATGCAGCAAGAAAAAAATTTGGTATGCTTTTTCAGATGTCTGCTCTGTTTGATTCGCTGTCTGTATGGGAGAATGTTGCCTTTGGAATTCTCAGGAACAAGAAAATGCCGGACAAAGAGGCAAAGGCTTTTGCCATAGAAAAACTGAGGTCTGTGGGGCTTGCCGGTGTGGAAGATCTGATGCCGGCAGAGCTTTCAGGGGGCATGAAGAAACGGGTTGGTCTTGCCCGGGCAATTGCCCATGAGCCTGAGATTTTGCTGTATGATGAACCTACGACCGGACTCGATCCCATCATGGCAGACGCAATCAATGATCTCATTGTCGAGATGAAAAATAATCTGTCAGTGACCAGCGTTGCCATAACGCACGACATGAACAGCGCATATAAAATTGCGGATCGGATTGCGATGCTCTATGAGGGAAAAATAATCGAAACCGGCAGTCCGGATGAAATCAAAAATACCTCAAATCCAATCGTAAGGCAGTTTATTACAGGGAGCGCATCAGGCCCAATAAAGATACAAGGAGTGCATTATGAGGGGAATTTCAACAGAACTTAAGGTCGGATTATTCGCGGTCTTGGTCATAACAATTTTGACGTTCATGACATTCAAGGTTGGCGGCCTTTATTGGGTGAAAGAAGAAGGCAATATCTACTATATTTACTTCAAAAATATCGCTGGCCTTGATGAAAAGACGAAGATTAAAATTGCCGGTGTCGATGCAGGGTTCATCGAAAAAATTGAGCTGCAGAAAGGGTTAGCTAAGGTAACCGTTCGCGTGCAGAAAGGGGTCCTGTTGTTCAGCGATGCGAGTGCCGCTATCAAAGCCGCAGGCCTGCTGGGAGACAAATATCTTGAGGTAAAACCAGGTTCAAGAGAACCCGCCCTGAAGAACGGAGATACGATCCAGAATGTGGTAGAAATCGTTGACATCGACGATTTGGTGAGAAAGCTCACGAACGTTTCTGAAAATATCAGTACACTCGTAACCGCTCTTAATGAATCACTCGGCACCGAGGAGGCAAAACGGTCTCTGAGGGAAACGGTGACCAACCTGAGTCATATAACTGCAAATCTCAATGAGACCATCATCGTCAATGATGAAAAGCTGCGGAATGTTCTCGACAGCATCAAGACCCTGACTGCTTCTTTGAATGAGCTTGTCGACAAAAACAAGGAGCCAATAACTGATACAGTTGGTAACCTCAGGGAGTTCTCTTCCAATCTGAAGACCGATGGCCCTGAGCTGATCGCAAACCTGAATAAGGCGACCAAGGAACTGAAAGAGATGGTTGAGGAAAATAAGCCTGCTGTAAAAAGTGCTGTTGAATCCCTCGACAGGATTACCACACAGATTGATCAGGGAGAAGGAACACTGGGTAAGCTGGTTAAAGACGAACGGCTCTATGACAACATTAATAAGGCAGCCGAAGGCGTGGAAAAGACCTTTGGAGCCATAGACAGGTTCAGGACGTTTATTACCTTTCAGGCAGAATATCTCAGCGAAATAGAAGACGGGAAGGGGTATTTCTATCTTACACTCCAGCCGCGACCTGACAGGTACTACATCCTTGGTGTAGTTGGAGATCCGCTTGGAAGAGTAACAACAACGGAGACTGTTACAACTGTTGATGGAATCACAACGCGGAAAAAAGAGTTGAAAACAAAGAAAGAAATAGAATTTACCGCCCAGTATGCAATGCGATATAAAGACGTTGCTTTGCGTTTGGGATTGTTTGAAAACACTTTCGGAGCAGGAGCAGACTATTTCTTTCATGGAGATAGGGGAAGGGTAATGCTCGATGCATGGGATTTTTCGAATGATGAAGAGTATTCGAAAAATCCTCATATAAAAGCAGGAGTTGATTATTTCATCTTCAAAAATTTATTTATATCTGCGGGTATTGATAATGTTATGAATAGCAAATGGCGCGGCGGTTATGCGGGCTTAGGACTTAGGCTCGAGGATCAAGACCTGAAGTACATTATGGGAACGATTCCGGTAGTCAGATAGACGTGAGAGGAAAGAGAGTTGATGCTTCAGTAGATTATCTGTTTTAACGGAAAGGAGGTGAAGAAATGAGAATCCCTTTCATAAAATATATCTCTTGGTACCTTGTTGTTTCTATGTTTTTCATCAGTATTGTGCCCCGGGTGGATGCTGGCCTGGTTCCGTCAAAAGTTATTCAGCTCGCTGCTGTGGACAGGGTTGAAGACCTTCATAAAATCCGGCAGGTGCTTGAAATGAAAGCAGTAAGCGCCCGGCTCGGACAGTTGGGACTTACCCCGGAAGAAGTCCAGCAAAGAATGGTATCTCTCAGTGATCAGCAAATCCACCAGCTTGCGCTCCAGCTGGATGAGCTCAGAGTGGGACAGTCTGATGCTTTGGGAGTGATCATTGCTCTTCTTGTTATTGTCATACTAGTCATTGTTATCCTGAAGCTCACAGGACATAAAGTTATCGTGACAAGATAGTTTTAAACAGGTACCCCCCTTTTCCCTCATTGATGAAAAGGGGGTACCTATTATTAGCATATTGAGAATCTCACTCTTTTTCATATGTTGCATTACCGCACTTGCAATAATATCTGCTTGTGCGGCTCCTCAATTTACACAACAAACACATGACGTTTATTTGATAGAATACGTGCCGTTTTATCCGCAGGAAGACTATCAGTGCGGTCCTGCTTCACTTGCAAGTGTCCTGGCCTATTGGGATAGCAATGCTGACCCGGATGAAATCGCCAGGGAAATATTCAGTAAATCTGCCCGCGGCACCTTGACGATAGACATGATACTCTATGCTCAGAGGAAAGGATTTCATGCAGTACAAGTTAAGGGCAGCATTGAATCTTTGAGGAATTCCATAGATTCCCGATTTCCGCTTATTGTGCTTGTCGATTATGGAATATCCGTCTTTCAGAGAAACCATTTCATGGTTATAACCGGATATACCAACGATGGCGTAATTGTGCATTCGGGGAAATCTCGAAACAAGTTCCTGCCGGAAAAAACGTTCCTGGCGGCATGGAAAAAGACAGATTACTGGGCACTGTTGATCAAAAAGCCGTGACGTATCCCGGTTTTTTCAAAAAGGGCCGTTTTCTTTTCTGTTTGCTGACTACTGCCTGCTACCTAATGTTGTTCGGGTGTGCCTTTCCGCGGATTATTGTCCTCGATGATCCATTGAGTCCCGAGGAACACCTGAATTTAGGTGTAGCGTACGAGCAGAGCCGGGAATATGACAGTGCCCTCAAAGAATTCGAGAAAGCATCGAAAAAACTTACTATCGCTTACCTGTATATGGGAAACATACATTTCCTGAGAAATGAGTACGAAGATGCGGAGTTCTACTACAAAAAAATGATTGAGATAGATCCGGAGAATGCGGATGCGTATAACAACCTCGCATGGCTTTACTATGCAAAGAGGGAGAATCTGCAGGAGGCAGAAGGTTTGGCTCTGAAGGCGATTGACCTTAACCCGCTGAAGAAGGATATTTATGAAGACACACTGTTAAAGATTAGGGAAGTGATACAGGAAAAATGACGTATAGAACATTAACAATTACTTTATATAAAATTCATAACGAATTGAAATTGATAGTTATATTTATAATAAAAACTGTATGGTAACAGGGATGTCACTCCGGCTCGTCCGGAATGACATTTTTTGATACCTCTCAGCTCTGCTGCGGGGTGATTCATTGCAAAAGGCATTAACCGAAATAATTCTCTCCTCGGCAAGTCGCTGAGGGGACGCGATAAGCGGGAATGAAAGAATATCGACAATCTTGACTTTAAAGCTAAATTTCGAAAAATTTTTTGAAAATTATAAATCTTAAAACACTCGATAAAGAAGGTGTTCACCGTTTTATCGAGTGTCTGCATCTCCCACGGTACAGGGCTGATCAACTCCTGCTGAGACTGTACAGGAAACACGCAGTTGACATTGAAGAAATCACCGAGTTTTCCAAAGAACTCCGTACCGTTTTAAAAACTGTCGCTTATATCAGCAATCTGAAGCTGGTCAATCAGGTTACATCATCTGACAATACAGATAAATTTCTCTTTGCCCTTGAAGATGGCCAGACGGTAGAGAGCGTATTGATTTCAGATAAGGAACGCCTTACGCTCTGCATATCTTCCCAGGTGGGATGTGCCATGGGGTGTCTTTTTTGTCAGACGGCAAGATGCGGCTTTGTAAGAAATCTGAAATCGTATGAAATTATTGACCAGATTATTGCTGTCAACAGAGTCATTCACCCGAAGAGAGTGACCAACGTTGTTCTCATGGGGATGGGAGAGCCTCTCGCGAATTTCGATTGGGTTGTTGATGCCCTCTGGAAGATTGTTGAGTTGCTTGGAATTTCCAAGCGAAAAATAACTCTCTCGACTGCGGGGCTTGTGCCGAAACTGCTCATGCTGCCCAGGAAGGCCCCGGATATCAACCTTGCTATTTCCCTGAATGCAACCACCGATGAAGTCAGAAATAGAATCATGCCTGTAAATAGACGATATCCAATACAAAAGCTCCTCGATGCTTGCGGGAGATATCCCCTTCCCCCTGGAAGAAGGATAACATTTGAATACGTTATGATTGATGGACTGAATGATTTCTCCGAGGATGCCCGCAGGCTTGTAAAGCTCCTCTCGGGAATACGGTGCAAGATCAACCTTATACCGCTGAATCCTTTTTTGGGCTGTGAGCTGAAAAGGAGTCCGGATGAACGGGTTCATACTTTTCAGAAGATACTCTTGCAGCATAAAACGAGGGCATTTATCCGTGAGAGCAGGGGGCGGGATATCTGCGCAGCCTGCGGTCAGTTGCGGGCGAACAGGAGTAATCTGCAGACGGTGAACGAAAGATCAGTATGAATGAATCTGTTGTCATACACAGCCCCTTATCTCTTTTTCTGCCGGATCGCGATCAGAAGAATTGCAACACTTCTCGAATATGCATAGTGATAAGAGCATTGCTATCTCCGGAAATCAGTTCTATACAAACCTTTCGTCATCGATCTGCCAGAGGTATAGGTTATGATTGTGAGAAGACAGCCTCAAGCGCCTTCTTCAAATTACCATAGTCAAACTTGAACTGGATATTGTTCAATTTCGCGGGGATTACCTTCTGGCTATTTGTTAGTTCATTCGCCAGATCTTTTATGAACGGCCTGACAAGGGCAACAGGGAACGGTATAACAATAGCTTTGTGGTATATCCGGAGATGATCCAGCAATTCACGAAAACGAACTGGTTGGGGAGAGCAGGCATTCACAGGGCCTGAAAGGCGTTCATCAGCAATTGCGGTTTCATATATATGGATAAGATCATCCATATGAATCCAGGGAAACCAGTTCTGACCTGAACCAAACTGCAGAGTGAACCCGAATCTCATGGATTTCACGAGCTTTCCGAGAAAGCCACCCCTCCTGTCAAGAACAGGTGCTGTCCTCAACTGAACTGAACGTATTCCTAAGGTTTCTGCTCGGCGTGCTTCGTTTTCCCATGCAATACAGACATCTGCAAGGAAACCCTTTCCATGTGACGCAGTCTCATCAACTTCATTTTCACCCTTGTTTCCATAGAAGCCGACCGCGGAAGCGGAGACGAACGTCCTGGGTTTTTGTTCAAGTGCAGAGACAAAATCTATGAGTTTCTTGTTGACGGTAATACGGCTTTCCCAGATCGCCTTTTTATACTCTTCTGTCCAGAGTGTCAGGATATCCTTACCGCTCAGGTTAATAATGGCATCTGTTTCCATAAACCATCGCTTTTCAAAAAGACCGGTGTCGAGAAGGTTGACGACAAACGACTGCAATTTCGGGGAGGTTACCCCCGACTGATTTCTGTCGAGAATGACAACTTCGTATCCTTTCCCGAGGAGATGACGTGCGAGGCGCTGGCCAATGAAACCTCCGCCACCGCATATGATTACTTTCATGGGCTATTATATCAAGAATCATCGAAAAGAACGTTTGCCTTTCATAGTCCAGATTCGTGAACATAATTGCATCTATAGCAATGAAGACTGTTCAGATGCTGATACACTATGGTAATCTTATCATCATTGTTCGTAACAAAATACTCTTCTTGAGCACAGATCAATCGGGTAGTATTTCTCATAATCTGCACTTCGAGGTAGGCGCATCATAACAGGAAACGGACATGATGTACTAAGATTACTTTATGAAGCCTCATAGAAAATCGATTAAAGGAGTTGTAACGGCAAACAGCGTATTAGGCAGATATTATTTTTGCTCATGATTCCTATTTTGGTATACTGAGGAGGAAAAACAGGTCATGAAACTGAAAGATTATCTTGAAGAGCAAAACGGGATCAGCATTCTTTCCACGGCAGACCGGGATGGTAAGTTGACGACTGCAATATATTCCAAGCCGCGTGTTATGGAGAACAATAGCATTGCATTCATTATGAGAGAACGTCTCACATATCATAACCTTCAGAGCAATCCATATGCCGCTTATATGTTTATTGAAGGCAGTGCAGGCTATCGGGGAATAAGGCTTTTTCTCAGGAAAATCAGAGAGGATAATGATCCTGAAGTCATCGCAAAGATGACCCGGCGGAGTCTTACACCCGAGGAAGACAAAGAGAAAGGGCCAAAGCATCTCGTTGTTTTTCACATTGAAAGAATTCTTCCACTCATTGGCGCCGGAGAGAGTTTTGTAACTCTTGCATGATTTTAAAGAGAATCATGAAGGACAGAAGAAGGGATTATAGAAATGTTATGTAGATATTTGATGGCAGCCAGCACCCTCCAACAATTGCCATCTTCATTATTAAATGATTATTGTGCCCGGCAACCTTTATTGAGCCGCTTCCTCCATGGCATCCAAAATGACTTTCTCAACTTCCTCAGCTATGTTTTTTAACTCAGGATTTGGGTACATTGAAAGCATGATTGTTGGCTTTATGGTTGAAAGTTTGGTTTTATTATTTTCTGTGAAAATTGAAATACGGCAAGGCAAAGCTGTTGATATTTCAGCATTTGCCTCTAAAACTCTTTTAGCTTGCAGAGGATTACATACTTCAAAGATCCTACATTCCTTGTTTAATTCAACGCCTTTCTTTGCCAATGTTTCTTTCAGGTTGTGAACTGTAAGAACACCAAAATTTCGCTTTTTAATAGCCTCTTCAAGACTTACGCCTACTTCATCAATATCCTTGGAAGATTCAATTGTATACAGCATATTACAACACCTCGCTCTTTCTTAATCGTTGATAAACACATTGAAATACTTCAAATTATTTTAAGAGATCTTAAGAGGTTATCTCTCTCACGGTCATGGAAAAAATGAGATTAGGAATATCAATGTGTAACACGCACAATTATATCAGATTTCTATGGCGTGAACCTAGTCGGCTGTTGCATCTTGGGGATCACATAAATAAAAAAGTGGTGCTTGCCTCCCCCCCAAAACCCAGCTTATTGTACATCCTGAGACATACAGCTTAAGACTTTCACGTCTACAACCTTACGTCTACGACCTTACAACATATGCTGAGTTAGAGAGGAGGAAGAGCACCACTTATCGAAATCTCACTCTTCTTAACATACTTATACTCCCATTTAAAGTGGTTGTCAAGTTTTTTTGTTGACAATAAATTATTGAGAAAGGAAATAGGCTTTGACGGTTGCAGGAAGGTCTCTGTCCGATAGGGTGTCTAAGCGGTCTGTTTTTTTCTTTTCTGCTGATACATATATTCATCAGCTTGGGATAAGAGCTCATCAATGGTACAAGGAGACCAAGAATTAAAGTATGCTACCCCGGTGCTTATTGACAGCCCATATTCACGGGCACTTTTTATATTGTCCATATCTACTGCTTTTTGAAAACGGTTTATAATGAGATCTATATTGTCACCTCTGTTTCCAATCGGCATGACGACAAATTCATCCCCACCCATCCGGGCTATAATGTCAGAACCACGAAAATTTTGCTTCAGGATATTCGCAACATCAATTAATGCCCAATCCCCTTTTTGATGACCAAATGTATCATTGATACTCTTTAAATCATCCAAGTCAGCGTAAAGCATGTATAAACCTTCTTGCCTGCGCTTAGCCTGTTTCAGTAAATGTTCAGCTAAGGTGAAGAACCCTCGGCGATTGTACAGACCAGTCAGTTCGTCATGGAGTGATATTCTATAAAGGTTTTCATGCTTCTTAGCGTGTTCCATCCTTGCGATAAGCTCCTGAAAGCCGAAGGGCTTCTTGATGAAATCCGATGCTCCGGCTACCATTGCATCTTCGTAGGAAAACTCATCAATAAACCCGGTCATAAGGATTACTACGATATCAGGGTTAAGTTTTTTGATTTTTCCCGTGAGTTCAAAGCCATTTGTATCAGGGAGGTTAATGTCAATGACTATGCTGTGAAAATAATTTTTATTTATGAAGTTGAGAGCCGTGACAGCATCAATAGCGGTTTCACACAGATACCCCCTTAGGGATAGTCCTTTTTGCAACATGTCACGTAAAATGGCATCATCATCAACAATGAGAACACGCCTTTGATTTGATATCACATATGGAAGTTGTGCGTTATCCATGCTCTTTTCCTCACCTTTTGAACCTTCTCCGTGTATGACTCATCTTGCTTATATTGTATGGGTTTCATGGCAGACAGCAATCCTACCCAAGTAGGAGCATAAACAACTAATAATCATTCTCCTACGCTGGTAGGATTGATTTCCATGATGTGATGAAGCAGAATTTAATCAAAGGAGACGCTAACTGTTCAATAAAAAAAACGGAGGGCAGCTGTGATAAATAATAATCCTACAGCATTTCGTCAATTACCAAGTGCCAAGATGAATGAGGATAAAACGCTGCGTGGAGGAAAAACAGTTCAGAGGGGGAAGGTACTTATTGTTGACGATGAGATTGACGTAGTAAGAACTTTACAGACATATCTTTCAGAGAATGGCTATAAGACGTTTGGTTGCATATCAGCAAAGGGAGCTCTTGAGGCAATAAAGAAATATGATTTTGACCTTCTCCTGATAGACCTTGTGATGCCTGAAATGAACGGGATTGAACTATTGAAGGCAGCATTGGAAATAGACCCTCACCTTATCGGAATTATCATCACGGGTAAGGGAACAATTCAAACTGCTGTTGATGCGATGAAGGCGGGTGCTTTTGATTACTTATTAAAACCCTTTAAGTTTGAAATGCTATCTCCGATACTTGACCGTGCAATGAAGGTGAGAGAGTTAATGAAATCGGAGGATAAGTGCCGCTCCCTTGCAGAGGAGCTGCATTACAAGGTTAGAGAGCTTCAAAATACCCATGATAAAGGTTCAGGTGGGGAACTTGAAGTTTTTGAACTGAGAGAAGAAGTGGAATCACTGAAGGAAGAATTAGAGAAATATAAAGAAGCGGAGAAAAACATGTTTTTTAATGGCAGCGGATTTGGTAACTATTAGAAATTCTTTCATTACAATTACTAGCGTCAGAAGTGTGTTTTGATCCTTGGGGCTGTTTCTCGGCCTTTTTGCACCCATTAATGAATGACAATACAATAATCACTGACAATGACAGAACTATAAATAAAGTCTTTTTCAATAACTATCATCTCCTTTCTGAAGAGTCATTATATTATGTATTATCGTTAGTAATCTGCGATCTTAAGAAGAGTCACGATGCATTGACTGAGATGAGGAAGGATTATAGAACCTATATGCTGAGTATCAGACTGCATCATTAGTAGATGTGGGATGGTCTTCAGGCAGGCGTACGAGGATCCAGGGTGCATACATCGACACCTTTGCCCCTAGCCGATTTGCTGATGGAAATCGTGCGGCCTCGCTTCTTTGCCAACTTGAGTGCTCGAAAATCATGTCCTCGGTCACTTGGCGGATAATCTGCTGGGTGTCTTGTTTTGACTAAGCTTCGTCATAAAAATGAAATAGGTGATTTAGGTTATAGGAAATTTCTTTATGCTCTCTTATCAAGCACATCTTGCTGGACATAATCCGTGTAGGCCATCAGAAAAGTCAACAGATCTGGCTGGTTTTTACCCATGGCAACCATCTCTTTATTTGCCCTGTCCGGTGTAAATCTTGCAACTTGCTGCCAGGTTTTCTCCACGAATCCTTCAGATAAGGGATCCATTTAACCAACTACCTCCCTTCTAAATGCTTTATTAGAATCGTCGATATTATACCTGATTGTGTATGCGCTACTTTCAAGAAGAGGATTTCCGGTTAACAGCAAAGTATTGTAGAGAGATTCCCATGCAGGTTCAGGGATTATTTTCATCCTGCCTATCATATCTAAACAGCGCAAACCTGCTCAACCTGTTCTTGACTGAACTCATCTGATCACATATTATTAATAAGAATTTATTCTAAAAATTTAAAGGGGGTTATGATATGAAAAAGACAGAATTGATAGAAATGCTCAACCGTGATCTTGCGGATGAACATGCAGCAATTATCCGCTATCTCGCTCACGGATGGATGGAGGGAGAGGATACCCCAATTGGAGCGAGCCTGATATCCCGTTCAAGAGAGGAAATGTGGCATATGCACTGGCTGGGTATGATCATAGGGCAATTGGGCGGCAGTATCAATTTTAAACCAGCTCCGTATCCTCATGATCCGACAAACAGAAAAACCA
Organism: Thermodesulfovibrionales bacterium; assembly: GCA_963715195.1. Classification (GTDB taxonomy): domain Bacteria; phylum Nitrospirota; class Thermodesulfovibrionia; order Thermodesulfovibrionales; family SM23-35; genus JALHSV01. The sequence continues at coordinate 127,240 of CAVQRT010000007.1, forward strand.
TATTCAAATCGTATGTTGCATATGAAGAGAATCTGGTGCCTCATTATAACAAGCAGGCTGATATGGTAAGCGATCCTCATGTGAAACGCGTTTTAAAGAGGGAAGCCTGGGAATCCGCATATCACGCAAAGAAGTTTCAGCGGATACTCGATAAATTGAGTCCGGATCAGGCAAAGAGTTCTCCCGGAGGAGAACGGGAACTGCCGGAAAGTTTTCTTGAACTCCTTCAGAAGGAGGTAACTAGTAAATATCAGGAAATGCTCCGGCATATCGGCTGCTCCTGGACGTTTCAGAAAAAGAGTCTATTAGCGTGGAATCTCATGGACCAGGCCATGGGAAAGATGAAGCAGCTTTCCCATTTCGCAGAGGATATCGGCGGCAACGGTATCCCGGTGGAATTCAAGCCTGGAAAGATCGATATCACAAAAGTTTTCGGAACTTCCGTCAAAAAGGCAGCGGGGGATGTTTTGAAAGCTCATGGCAGGCACCGCAAAATCATGCGGGACAGTGAGTTTCAGAAACATGCCGGATTGGTCATCAACCTTGATCTTACCATCCGGCAGGAAGAGTACCAGGCAGAGGAACTCAAGGGTATACTTACTGATGCAGCAAGAAAATAAATCGGCAGGGCAGGGCAAATCAGTTCTGTCTCAAAGAGCTGGAAAGATTAAGCCGTCGCCGACTCTCGCGATGGATGCGAAGGCAAAGGCAATGAAGGCATCCGGAGTGGATATTGTGAATTTCGGCGTTGGCGAGCCTGACTTCGATACACCGGACAATATCAAGGAAGCGGCAGTGCGGGCTATGCTGGAAGGGTTTACAAAATATACGCCTGTTGGGGGTATCGAACCCCTGAAGGATGCAATTATCGATAAGTTAAGGAATGACAACAACCTACGCTACTCACGGGACGAAATTATTGTATCCTGTGGAGCAAAACACAGTCTGTATAATATAGCGCAGGCACTCTTCGATGCCGGTGATGAGATACTGATCCCGGCGCCTTACTGGGTTTCATATCCTGACCAGGTTCTCTTAAACGATGCTGCGCCGGTATTCGTGAAGACGTATGAAGATGACCTTTTCAAAGTGCAACCTGAAGCCATAGAATCTCATATCACAGGGAAGACCAAGGCCCTGATTCTGAATTCACCCTCGAACCCAACAGGCCTTGCCTATGACAGAAAGAGCCTCGAGAAAATAGCGGAATTAGTCCTGAAATATGACATGTACGTCATATCCGATGAAATCTACGAAAAACTGATGTACGATGGATTCGAACATATTAGCCTTGCTTCGGTAGATCCTTCTTTGAAGGATAAAACTTTAGTCGTCAACGGTTTATCTAAGTCTTATGCAATGACCGGATGGAGAATCGGATATGCAGCAGGTCCGAAACAGATCATACAGGCCATGACGAATATTCAAAGTCAGTCTACCTCAAACCCGAATTCCATAGCCCAGAGGGCAGCGGTGGAAGCGCTGACCGGTCCTCAGGATTTCATACAGACCATGCTTCATGAATTTGACCGCAGAAGATTGTTTCTTGTCAATGCACTGAATACGATTCCCGGCATACGCTGTCTGATGCCCGCCGGGGCTTTCTATGCTTTTCCCAATACGCAGGGATGCTACGGAAAGTCTGCAAATAACACTCTGATATCCTCGTCGTCCGACTTTGCGTTCTATCTCCTCGAAGAGGCGAGGGTGGCACTTGTCCACGGGGGGGCATTCGGCAATGACAATCATATCAGGCTCTCCTACGCCACCTCCATAGACGAGATAAAAAAGGGGGTAGAGCGGATACGGTCCGCTGTCAACAGGCTTTCTTGAAAACCGAAGAAGATTTCCGCTCCGGCTATGTATCAATCATTGGTCAGCCAAATGTCGGCAAGTCAACCCTCCTGAATGCAATTCTCGGTGAGAAAGTAGCAATCGTTACACCCAGGCCGCAGACCACCAGGAACCGGATTATCGGAATAAAAAATCTTCCGGATGCACAGATTATTTTTATTGATACTCCGGGAATTCACCAGCCAAAACATAAACTCGGGGAGGCCATGGTGAAAACTGCGCTTGGGTCTTTACGGGAAGTTGATGTTGTTCTCCTCATGGTTGAGCCGCATAAACCCGGCAAAGATGACCGAAACATTATTTCTCTGTTGAAGACCGTAAAATCTCCTGTTATTCTCCTCATCAACAAGATAGACACGATCAAGAAGCAGAGACTCCTTCCGGTTATCGATCGCTTCGTCGAATTGTTTCCCTTTCGTGAGATTTTTCCAGTCTCTGCCATGAAATTGGACGGAATCGACATGCTGGTGCAAACGATATGCGATAAACTTCCCCGCGGACCGAAGTATTTCCCTGACGATCTTTTTACGGACCAGGCAGAGCGGTTTATGGTATCCGAGATCATCCGTGAGAGGATCATGGAAATGACAGAGGAAGAACTGCCGCATGCCGTGGCTGTTGAAGTTCACAAATGGACGGAGAGAGAAGACGGCCTTATATCAATCAGCTGTAATATTTATGTTGAAAGAGAAGGGCAAAAAGCTATTATAATAGGAAGGCGCGGTTCGATGCTGAAGGCTGTCGGAAGTGCCGCACGGATAGAGATCGAAAAGCTCCTCAATGCAAAGGTATTTCTTGCATTATGGGTCAAGGTCAGGAAAAAGTGGAGAGACGACAATCAGTTGCTGAAGGAACTCGGATACCGGGTGTAGATGGATGCTGATTCAGATGAAAGTCGAGGGAATGCTGTTCGATCCCCGCAGCAATATGTATATTCTTCTCCTGAAAGAAATCGACGGCAACGGTACACTTCCAATCTGGATCGGGAAACCCGAAGCTGATTCAATTGCACTTGCATTGGGAAAAGTCGAAACGCCGAGGCCTTTGACCCACGATCTCATCAAAAACATCGCCGACAGTCTGAAAGTGAAAATAACGAAGATTATTGTTACCGAAATTCTGGACAATACCTATTATGCACTCGTCTGCATGAACGACGGAAGAAAAGAGACCATGGTGGATTCCAGACCAAGTGACGCTGTTGCTGTTGCGCTGAGAGTGAATGCGCCCATTTTTGTCGAAGAAACCATCATGGAGCAGAAAAGTGCAGACGAGCTCGAAGAATGGCTGAAAAACCTGAAACCTGAGGATTTCGGAAATATCATGTGATGCTCAGACGAACAGAGGGTATTGTATTACGCACCGTTCCTTTTGGAGAAGCCGACCTTATTGCAACCTTCCTGACTCCTGATTACGGATCGATGAAAGTGTTCGCAAAGAGTCCCCGCAAAATCAGAAGCAGATTCGGAAGCAGCCTGGAACCCCTTACCTGTTCAGTGATATCCTTCTGGGGCAAAGAGGATGCTGCGCTCCCGAGACTTACCCAGTCCGATATCCTTCACTCTTTTCAGACGATCAGGAATAACCTCCATGTCTTTGTGAAGGTATCGGAAATCATTGAACTCACCATGGTCCTTATGCCGGAGAAGGACGTAAATAAAAAAACGTATCAGCTTCTCTCCCATACCTTGCAGGCCATTGAGCAAGGGCTGACGGGTGACTGCGGACACCAGCCGACCGAGAGGGGATCGGGAAGCAGTTTGCAAGGCGAAAAAAGCGTTCTTCGCGACACAGAATTTCTGATTAGTCATTATAAGGTTAAATTTCTTAAATATGCGGGTTTTGCACCCAAACTCGATGCCTGCGGGAGATGCGGTGAGAAAGGATTCTGTTTTTATGTCTCCCAGGGAGCAATTCTCTGTGAGTCATGTGCAAAGGGTACAGACACTCCGATAGAAATCTCAGCCGCAATGAGGAAATTATACGAAGACCTTTTGCTGTGGGATACGGCAAAGGTGCAGCGGATTAAACCCTCTCAGGTGCTCCTTGCAGACCTTTCAGAGGTCATGAGAATGCACATACGGTACATTCTCTCAAAGTCGCTGAATACCGAGGCATTTGTTTCTGCAACCGGTAAGGAATTGTATCAATAAAACAGAAGGAAGGGTTTTCATGGAAAACGTGGTATTAAAAACTGATTTTCGCGATGTGAAATTCCTGAAGCGGGGAAAAGTGAGAGACATCTATGATCTCGGCGAACATTTACTCCTTATAGCGACTGACAGGATTTCTGCGTTTGATGTGGTTCTGCCAAATGGAATACCGGGAAAGGGCAGGGTGCTCACTCAGATATCGATATACTGGTTCAGACAGATGGAAAACATTGTCCTTAACCATATCGAAGCTGCCAATGTAAAGGATTTTCCTCAAATGCTCCATAAATACTCCGATATTCTCGAGGGAAGGAGCCTGCTCGTCAAAAAGACGAACCCCGTGCCGGTTGAATGCGTTGTACGGGGTTATCTTTCAGGCAGCGGCTGGAAGGAATATCAGAACAATTCGTCTGTCTGCGGAATACCGTTGCCCCCCCGACTGGTTGAATCTGCCCGGTTAGAGGCGCCTATATTTACACCAAGCACAAAAGAAGATGAAGGGCATGATATGAATATCACGTATGATGACGTCGTGAACATCGTCGGGACCGACCTCGCGGAGAAACTGAGAGATACCAGCATCTCCCTTTATTCACGGGCAAACAATATTGCAAAAGCGAAGGGTATCATCATTGCTGATACAAAATTCGAATTCGGCTTGTCAGGCGGAAATTTTATGGTTATCGACGAAATGCTGACACCCGATTCATCACGTTTCTGGTCGGCAGACACTTATCTGCCCGGAAGAAACCAGGACAGTTACGACAAGCAGATTGTCAGGGACTATCTCCTGACACTCGACTGGGACAAAACACATCCCGGTCCTGTCTTGCCGCAAGAAATAATCGAAAAGACAGCTGTACGATATCGGGAAATCCTCAAGATTCTCACCGGGCAGGAATAAAACTCAACTTTATTCGTTTCTATTAAGGTTTGTTGAGAAAGCTTCCTACAGACTTAAACGTTTCTTCAACTCGATAAGTTTACTGAGGGCTTCATGTGGAGTCATTGTATCTGCATCGAGGTTCCTGATTTCTGTTACAACAGAATCGGTGAGTGACGAAAAAAGGTCAAGCTGTGCACTTCCCTTCTTTGTCTTCCTGTCCGCAAACCTCGGTTTGCCGGCTTCGTTCAGTTCTTCCTTTTCGAGATTCGCGAGCACCTCTTTGGCCCTTCCAATAATGCTGTCCGGAAGGCCTGCAAGCCTCGCAACCTGGATGCCGTAACTCTTGTCCGCAGGCCCCTTTTCAATCTTCCTCAGGAAGATGATTTCGTCTCCCCACTCTTTTACAGCAATATTGTAATTTCTAACGCCATCGTGAGTAAGGGCGAGCTCGGTAAGCTCATGATAGTGTGTTGCAAAAAGCGTTCTGGCGTGAAGGGCGTTCAGAATGTGTTCGGCAACCGCCCATGCGATGCTGATCCCGTCGAAAGTGCTCGTCCCCCTTCCCACTTCATCGAGAAGGATAAGACTTTTTGATGTCGCATTGTGTGTGATATTCGAGACTTCGATCATCTCGACCATGAATGTGCTTTGACCCATCGTGAGGAAATCGGATGCCCCAATCCTGGTAAATATTCTGTCTGCAATGCCGATATGCGCTTCAGACGCAGGAATAAAACTTCCTATTTGGGTCATGATCATCATGAGGGCAACCTGCCGCATGTAGGTTGACTTTCCTGCCATGTTTGGACCCGTAATGATGAGAAGACGGTCGGCGTTGTTATCCATATAAACACTGTTCGGAATAAACCGGCCGGCTGACTGGATCCTTTCGAGTACCGGGTGGCGTCCGTCGCTTATATCGATGACGCTGGTGTGGTCGACAGACGGTTTTACATAGTTGTACCTCTTTGACACGACGGCAAGGGAACAAAGAAAATCCGTAATCGCAAGAGCCGATGCAGTCTCGAAAAGTCGTGATGATTCGCGGTGCACTTCACCAAGGATTTCCTGAAATATCTCATATTCAAGGCCTTTCAGTCTCTCCTCTGAGCCAAGAACCCTGGATTCATATTCTTTCAGTTCGGGTGTTATGAACCGCTCTCCGCCGACAAGGGTCTGCTTCCTGATGTAATCATCAGGAACCATGTGGAGGTTCGACTTTGTGACTTCAATGTAATACCCGTAGACTCTGTTATAGCTGATCTTGAGGGAAGAGATGCCTGTCCGCTTTTTTTCTCTCGACTCCAGTTCCGCAATGAAATATTTTCCTTTTTTCGAAAGATTTCTCAGTTCATCGATCTCGGGAGAGTATCCGTCCTTGATGATTCCTCCTTCCTTAATATTGACCGGCGGGGAGTCGATGATGCTCTTTTCGATTAGTTCCTTCAGGGCGTGGAATTCAGATATAGCTTCCGCAATAGTCCGGAGAAAGGCATTTTTTGAAGCGTTCAGGGATTTTTTTATACTCGGCACATTGACTACTGAAATTTTAATTGCTACGGTATCCCGGGCATTGGCGGTTTTGGCATGTATCTTCGTCGTGAGCCGTTCGATATCCTGTATTCTTCTGAGAGCAGTCCTGAGCTGCTCGAGGAGTTCAAAATCATCAATGAGATATTCAATCGCGTCTCTTCTCTGTTTAATCTCGTTCAGATCCGTAAGGGGCTTCATGATGGAAGAGCGAAGAAGCCTTCCGCCCATGGGGGTCAGGGTCTCATCGAGCACCCACAGCAGGGTCCCCTCGGAAGAACCGTCTTTCACATTGTGTGTCAGTTCAAGGTTTCTCTGTGTCGTTGCATCGAGAAACATGCACGTGTCCTGTCTGAGACGGGAAATTTTTTTCAGACAGAATGTATCTCTCTGGGTCTCCACAAGATAATTGATGAGCGCACCGGCAGCAGAGATTGCGGCAGTCATGCCCTCACAACCGAAACCTTCAAGGGATGATACCTTGAGATGCTGCAGTAGTGTTTTATAGGCATCTGCATAATCATAGAACCAGTCTTCGTAAACGGACACAAAGAATTGCTGAAAGGCCTCCTGATAGTGGATATCGCTCTGAATACTTCTGGGAATAAGGATTTCTCTCGGTTCAAAACGGAAGACCTCGTCCTGAATATCATCAAATGTCTCGTACATAATGAACTCCCCGGTCGAGATATCAGTCAGTGCGATGCCGTGCTGATTGCCGGAGGGAAAGATGCTAATGATATAGACATTTTCCTTCGGATTTTCAGGGGTGTATGTCCCGGGAGTGATGACCCTTACGACATCCCTGTCGACAATCCCCTTTGCCTCCCTGGGGTCTTCCATCTGTTCACATATGGCAACCTTAAGACCGGATTTGATCAACTTCAGGATATATGAATCCGCCGCAAAATAGGGTACACCGCACATGGGCATAGGGTCTTCTTTCGATTTGTCTCTCGTTGTAAGTGCTATCTGAAGAATCCTTGAAGCCTTTTCAGCATCTTCTCCAAACATTTCGTAGAAATCTCCAAGCCTGAAAAGAACAATCGCATCCCGGTACTTTTCCTTTACACTCAAATATTGTTTCATTAACGGAGTCGGTTCAGTCATAACGGATATTTAATACCATCGGTACATGAAAGTGCAATACGGCAGGCAGAGCGCCGCAGATCGAAAATACCTTGACGCTTTTATTTCTTCAGGAACGTTCTGTTGCCGGTTGCAAGCCCTCAGGAATGAACAATGAATAATGAGTTCCTTTGATCAAAGAATTCATCGATGCTCTGCATCGGGGTCAATATTTCCGCTATTCAGAGATTCCCGCCTGGCAGGAATCGTTCTGAATTATGAGAAATTGCGGTATATCAACGTCAGATTTTGGTCAAGCCGGAATGTCATTTTATGATACCTCTCGATCGTTGATGAGGAGGGAAATACAGCGGTGAAGACCGGATTCCAGTGATAGAGGCCAAAAAAAATGGCAGGGAATGTATAACATCCCTGCCATTTCGAATCGCTTATTCGTTGCTTGACCAGCAACGTCAGCTTTTTCAGCTCTTTCACTTATGGCATGACTTCCCGGGAATTTCCTTCATGGCCGTCTTGATCCCTTCCCAGAAAGCAGTTTCTCTCGCGAGCATTTTTTTGCTCAGCGGTTTTTTCATGGTAATCACCTCCTTTTCTCACATTGATAAATATTATGGGTAAAGGTTTGCTTATAGCTTTACTCAATATTAGCAGATAAAAATTGTTTGTCAAGAATTTTTTTGGGTGCTCTGCGCAGCCTGTCCAATTGACTTACATGCTGATATATGTCATTCTATAGGTGAAGTCCAGAAGTTTTTGTATTACGAAGGCCACAAAGACTTTTAGCTTTGTGGCCTTTTTTTGATCGTTCTGAGATTTCAATTTACACGTAAGGAGGGAAAATAATGGCTCAGGGAAAAGTAAAGTGGTTCAACGACTCTAAAGGGTTTGGCTTTATCACCAGAGATGATGGTACGGATATTTTTGTCCATCATTCTTCCATCCAGGGTAACGGATTCAAGTCCCTTTCCGAAGGCGATTCAGTCAGCTTTGACAGTGAGAGCGGCCCAAAAGGGCTGAAGGCAATTAACGTAGTGAAACACTAAGATGCGAAGAAGTCCCCTGCAAACGAGCGGGGGACTTCTTCATTTTGAGGATTCATTGGCCCACAAACAAAATTATCTTGAAAGAGTCGAAAAGAATAAACAGCTAAAACTGAAAGCTGGTTTAATTTCTGACCGTTTCCCTGAAGTTTCAGACATCATCGTTCATATGACCTACTATCAGAAAGCGGTCAATCCGGTTCTGATGTCAAGAACGATTAATTTCTGGCCCTCTCACTACGCCTACTTCAATATGGAATGCATGAAAAAAGACTGCATTGACGGTGGATTTGATCTCACCTCGGTGATTGTCAAGATGATTAAACATCATAAGAAATCAGCCAAAGGAAAAATGTGCTGTAATGGTCATATCATCCCTCCCGCCGCTGAGCATGCAAGCATTACTTACGAAATTTCGATTAAGTATAATAAAAAATAAGTAGAAATCATACAGATATTACGAATACCTCTGCCGGACTTTAAATTCTCCATCACGAAGTTCGCAAACATGATCATAAGAAGCATAAATATCCCTTTAAATATGGTAACGATCCGGCTTATTTCATCACGCATATTTGCATCAGGCCGATTTTCGCTTTGCCAGATACAACTATCGCTTCATGGTTAGACAGCCCTTTTGTTAAAAAAGAAATCAATGAATATCTTTACGACTTTTTACAATACCTTAATGCAAGGAATTGAACTTGGTAATACGGTTCCAATGATTGCAGCAGTTTCAACACCTGCAGTTCTCAAGCTGTGAATTAACTGTTCCGCCTGAGATTCAGGAACAGCCAGAAGAAGACCGCCTGATGTTTGTGGATCAAAGAGCAATTCTTCCTCCTCCCTTGATAATTTTGCGACTATTTCAAGATGTCCTTCTGAAAGTTTTCTGTTTGCTTTATTGCTTCCAGTTGTTTCACCTTTACGGTACATCTCAAGAGCATGAGGATAAAACGGCAATTTATTATAGAAAAGGTTTATTTGAACTCCACTTCCTGATGACATTTCCCATGAATGTCCGACAATACCGAACCCTGTTATATCTGTACATGCATGGATATCGAAATTTACTGCCATATCAAGAGCCTTTTTATTAAGAGCGGCCACCTGAGGTAAGATGCCTTCCAGTTCCTTGAAGGAGAGTTTTCCTGATCTGCAGGCATTAAACAAAACACCGGTGCCTAATGGTTTTGTGAGAATGAGGGAATCACCCTCCTGAACCTTGCAGTTTGTTAATATTCTATCCGGATGAACGATTCCTGTTACGGCCAGACCATACTTGGGCTCATTGTCATCCACAGAATGTCCACCAGCCATAGAAGCACCAGCTTCAACAACTTTGTCATTGCCGCCACGAAGTATTTCCTTTAAGACACTCTTGTCAAGTTTCTTGGGAGGAAACATGACAAGATTCAATGCAGTAAGAGGTTTACCCCCCATAGCATAGACGTCTGAGAGAGAATTCGCTGCAGCAATTTGTCCAAACCAATACGGATCATCTACCGGCGGAGTAATGAAATCAACGGTACTGATAAAGGCTATCTCATCTGACATGCGGTAAACTGCTGCATCGTCACACGTATTGAACCCGACAAGCAGGTTGGGATCATGAGAAGAACTGAGCGCTTTGAGTGCTTCCGCCAGATCTGACGGACCTATTTTCGCTGCTCAGCCGCACGTGCGGGATAGTCCTGTAAGGGTTTTTTTCTTGAAGAGATTCATTTTCCTTATTTTTACTTTCGTCTTTAATGTACTTTCATGTCCAATAGTTCTTTTCTATTGCTTTCTCAAGATGTATAGAAAATGTCTATTTATAGCATCGCATTTTTAGTGAATCCCCTATGGTTTTCCTGTGGAATGAATTATAAAAATTGCAGCTATTATGAAAAAGAGTATAAGGAATTGTTGGAGGAGGCTACCCTTTTTGCTTTCTTCTCCAACAGTGAAAGCCCTTTCGCGTGTTATTGTTCCTCGGAGTGTCTTTTTAAAATGCTTCTTCAGTCTAATACGGTTCAGGTATGTAAAAGGTGATTTCGAAACTTTTGCCTTGCCTGTCATCGCATTTTCAGGCTCGAAAAGCAGATCAAGAATATGAGTTGTGGGCATAGAAGATCCCAAAGAATTAACACACCCTGCACAATAGGTGAGGACTCTATTGTTGCCGTCTGCTTCACTCCTTCTTAAGTGACTCCAGTTCTTGGCGAGTTCAGGGTTAAGATATCCAACGGAGCCACCCTCACCACAGCAAAGCGTTTTCATTCGACTGTGAGGCATTTCTTTTAAGGTTAGGCCTTTCGCACCCACTAAATCCCGTATTGCATCATGTACAGGTTTTTCGAACCGTGATGCGCAGGAATCGTGAATAGTTACAGTACCCTCCAGCCTGCCAGTTTCGGGCAAGGCAGTCTCAATTATCATTTCATATACTGTTTTCACTGTCAGTTCATTACCATAACGCTTGAACACTTTAAAGCAACTCGGACAGGCAACAATAATCTGACGAATCCCGTTGCTTAAAAGAAATGCCTTCATCTCATCAAACATTCGTTGAAAGTAACCTGCTCTGCCCAGATCATGAGATGGTAGTGTGCAACAGTCGAGGACAATTCCCAGCTTTGGAATATTGCTGCTCAAATGCTCGTAAACTTCGATAACTTTTTGAGGATGTGTTCCCGAAAGAGCACACCCGGGGAAAAAAATTGTATCGCATCCGTGAGGTAGAGAATAAAAAGTGTATTTTTTTGAAATACCGCGCTTTTCGTACCGCAAAATAGTAGCATGCTCCGGATAATAACCGATCCCCCTTCTCACCGTTTCCCGTCGCATATCCAAAAACATCTCTGTAGGATTGATCTTTACGGGACATACTGCAGCGCACAGCTGGCAGAGGCTGCATTCGAATGGCATACCCTGATACAGCTTATCATTCGGATCATATAAATCTGCTATATCTTTTGGTTTCCCGTATTTCCTGAGGAATGCACACTCCTTCTGGCAGAGCTTGCATTTTATACATTTCTCGGACATGATCAGAATCTGCTCTCTGAGATTCTCTTCCACATCGAGAGTCGATACATCCCTTACCTGAATTTCACGTTTATCCATCACTTCCATTTAAACGCATCTGCTCCAGGATATCCAATTCATATTTGTTATACCAGCAGAGGAATCAATAGACATTATCAATGCTGAAAAACGAAGATGATCGAGTGAAATATCAATTCGTAGCTGAGGACAATTACATAGAAGATCAAAAATAAGGTAACATTGCTGTCATTCCCGCAAGCGAAGAACGTCCGGAATGACAAAGGTTTTCATACATATGAACCTGTAAGCAACTTATTATTATTCGGAGGAAAGGACTTCTTGGTAGACCGTTCGTATTTTACTGTAAATGCCCTGCCAGTTCATAGACTCTATGCAAGGGATAACTTCATTTTCCCAGTTGGGTTCCTGAGCAGTGCAACGGTAAAGCTGCCTGTTAATGGCAGTCACGAGGTTATGCACAAACGGCGGAAGGGATGATGGATCAGGTACATCAGGGCCCATCAACTGCGGCATCGGAACCAATTCCACGATCCCCTCATTGGTGAGCCTTTCCGGCAGCCAATGATTTATTCCGGGAAGATTTGTCACGACAACCCTGCAACCGCAGGCGATTGCCTCAAGAACAACAAGGGGAAGGCCCTCATATAATGATGGAAGCACAAAGACATCGGCATCCTGAAAGATGGAAGCGAGATCTTCCTGCGGTTTCTGACCGAGAAATTCCACAATATCCCGAAATCTGAAAGCTTTTTCACGAATTAATTCAGCTTCATCCCCTGCTCCGGAGCCGACAATACGGAGACGAATATGTTTCCCCGAAGGATGCTCCAAATGTTCTGCTGATTCAATAAGCCATGGTAATCCTTTTGCAAAACTCAGCTTCCCGGCATATACAATCGTAAGCGTATCTTTTTGGCTACGGCTGCAAGTCATGGATAGAGGAGGACAGAAAATATCATTTCGGAAACCTGCACCGATGAGTTTTATGCAAGAAAGGTCAATCCCGTAAAGTTCGTGTATCCTTACCATATGATTCTCGTGGAGAGCCATAACCCTATCGACATATGAACACGCAGGAATGACAAATTCTCTGAATACAGGTGCCAAATCCAGTTGTCTTATCTCAGTCCCGTGGCAGGTTGTCACCAGGGGGATATCTGTGAAGAGCAATCTTGTTAAGGCAGTTGCCAGCCAGAGGTGATGCGTGTGGATTACATGGGGACGAAAATCCCTTACGTTTTTCTTTAGAATGGATGCAAAGGCATAAAGATATGCGTCAAGCATTTCAGGGGTAAAGTCCGAAAATTTCGTACTCTGATACGGCATGACATCACTCATGCCAGCCACAGGGTAGGGGAGGTCAGGATCACAGAATCTGACGCATGTTATGCAGGATGTGTCGAGAGATGTCATTTCGGGTTTTGCAGAATCTGACGGGATACCGACAATTATTTTTTGCTGAAGACCGTCTCTCGCGCCCTGCTGAACTAATGCCTGCAGATAGACACCGCTCCCTGTTTTGCCAGGTTGCTGGGAGAGGAGATGGAGAATCCGCATCGGGCCATTCATTTTCACGTGTCTCCTTAATCTGACCGGTTGATGATATTTCAGCAGTTGCCAGGAAAGAGATCCATTAACCGGCCATTCAGGAGTTATGCGCAGGTGTGGTTCCATAGGATTTAAAATGTAAGCATACCATACTACATAATACAAATATGATTTTTCATATTTCACATCGACTTCTCTTTGCATGGATTCAGATAAACATTACTGTTACAATAAGGACATGTTTCATCTCGATATCCCAGGATATGGTCATTTGGACCTTGAATATTTTGTCACTGATTATTCCGGTACGCTTTCTGAGGATGGTTCTCTTCTCGCTGGGATAAAAGAAAAGCTGAATGACCTTTCTGAAAAATTGCACATCCATGTATTAACCTCCGACACATTCGGAAAGGCTAAAGATGAGCTAATAGGAATTCAATGCACGCTTCATGTTCTCGGGGGGAATGATCATACAAAGCAGAAGGAAAAATATGTCGTAGAGCTTGGAGCAGATAAAGTAGTTGCTTTCGGCAACGGCAATAATGATGTGGGAATGCTGAAAGCGGCAAGAGTCGGGATAGCTGTATGTCTCAAAGAAGGATGTTCTTCAGAATCCATCAAGGCATCTGAAATTCTCGTCAGATCTCCCATTGATGCAATTGATCTCTTTCTCTTCCCGAAGAGACTTATTGCTACCCTGAGAAGATAGTCAGAAGATCATTCCCCCGGATCATTTTCGTTGCAGAACCAAGGCAGCTTGCCAAAAATGATTAGGATCATCGATATAGGTATGAATCGTAAAAAAAGGAGACCATTCACGTTCGATAAAGGAAAGCGGAACAATAGCATCTCCGTAGGTTCGGCCAATATGTTCACCACAGGTTGGCAGAAAAGCAATCTCGCCTGCATCGTATTTCTGGTATAACGCCTCAGATTGTTCAGAATATTGAGAGAGTAACCTGTACCATTCGGACTTTGTATCAGGTGGAATGGTGGTAATGAAATCAATGAACCGTCTCGGCTCAAGCGTGAGGCAGAATACACTTCCAGGCTTTGAAACTCGTGCAAGTTCGTGCATCCAGTGGAGATTCACACTTTCCGGAAGATGTGTGAAGACAGAATAGGCTATGATGAAGTCAAAATACGCATCCCGATAGGGAAGTCTTTCTTCGGGAGCTATGAGAGAGAGATTCCCCGGAACGTTTGTTTTTCGACAGACATCAAGGATTATTGAATTTACATCACAGCCAAACAGTCTATTCACGTTGACATCCTTCCAGAAAAACCGTAAAAACCGACCCCAACCACATCCGAAGTCAAGTACCCGACTCTTTCGTTGAAGGGGCATATTCAATAACGCCGCCTGTTGCTTCATAAATGAATAAAAAACGAATGCCTCCTTTAGTGCATGCTCATAGTCCGACCCGACAAATCTCACCTGGAGTTCAGGCGGTGGGAATCCCGGGAACTCGATGGTATCGATATTTTTTAAAGATATGCTTCTTATCAGCAGATCAAGCCAGTCCTCGTCGCAGAGGTTTCTGATATGTTCCGGAAGACGCCTTTTCCTCACCTCTAAAACCTTCTTCGTTTCACGAAAAAGGTTCTTCACGTGGTTAAGCATGCATATATAGTAATCGATTGGCGACAAAAACTGCAGGCGATTGAGGGAAAAATATCTAAGGCATTATGAGTTGAGTTCATGCATCGGTGAGAGTGTGATTTCGCCCAACACCCTCACCGAAAAAAGGGTAATAATTTTCTATTTGACTTTTTCTACGGGATAATCAGCTTCATTCCAGGCTTTGATACCACCTGGATACCGGTATACATTATTGTAACCGAGCTTCACGGCCCACATTGCACCGTTGTGACTCCGTGTGCATTTTACGAAGCCGCAATAAATGACTATCGGAATTTCTTTATCGGGACCAAGCAACTTTAAAAAAGCTTCTTTGGTTTTTTCATCGAGGTTTGTCAACTCCGGAATCGGAAACTCGAATTGCACAGCACCCGGGATATGCTCTTTCTTATAACTGTCTTCGTATGGCATCGTATCAACGATAAGCATGTTCTTCTTCTCGTCAATCCACTTCTTCAGTTCGTCGGTTGATACAATCTTATAGCCTCCGCGTATGACTTCATTGGCAAATTTGACGGCAGACGCTTCTGTTTCGAGCTCTTTGCTTCCCCATGCTCCAAAACTGTTTACAGAAACAGACAAGAGAAACATGCTACAGAAAACCAATGCGGTAAATACCCTTGCTCCCTTCATGCTTACTACCTCCTTAAAGTAAATTGATAAGCCACGAACGCGGGCTCATTGTGCGATCTGATCGGATATATCTGTGCAGATATATGAAAAATACTGCCCCCATCATCAATAAATCGCGGTAGAAGGCTCTCTTGAGACTGTCGTGGCCTGCGATCTCTTCAGGGGTGAAACAGCCGCAGCCTATACTCAGATCTTTCAGGATGCCATACCAGAGAACAAATACAAACAGAACGAGCATGCTGAATATTACGGTTAGACTGCCGCGGATGTTGAAAATAAGTCCTAACCCAGCAAGAAGCTCCATCAGGGGTAACCCGACAGCAACAGGCGCCAGGAAGGCTTCTGGTATAAGGTCATACTGGGAAATCACCTTTGCAAATGATTTAGGATCCATAATTTTCAGGGATCCCGCGTAGACAAATATACCACCAATCATTAATCTTAAAAGAAGGTTGAACCAGGGAGAATGAATGATCTGTTTCAATGAACCCATGTTATTCCTTATTGACCTCTGCAGAAAATAAAGTTATTAATCAATCGATAGTAAATTATTGAACAAAGAAAGGTTCATATTCCAATAGTTAATATTGATAGATCTACGCTCATTCATAGATATTTTGAACTGGTGGAAAATTGTCCGTAAAAAAGATATAATTAAGTATAAGTTTGATAAACGTGGAGGAATACAATGTGCCTTGGCATCCCATCAAAAATAATCAGTATTGAAGACTCAAGGGCAAAAATAGATGTATACGGAGCCCAGCGCGATATAAGCCTCATGCTTTTGGAAGACCAGGTAAATGTTGGTGATTATGTAATCGTTCACGCAGGATTTGCCATCCAGAAACTCCAGGAGGATGTGGCAAAAGAGACCCTCGGATACTTCGATCAATACTTGCAGGCATTGGCAGTGGAAGAGGGGATGATTGAGCAGCCTGTCAAGAAGACAAAGGCAAAAACAAAAGCAAAAAAGAAACAATAGCCTTTATTTCATATCCCAGTAATCCTTTTTCCCATTTTTCATTACCGTTCATGCTGGTTTGCATCCTGCCTGCTTGTTTCAGCGCAACTCTTTATGGTAATCTCCCTACAGTGCACTGATATCAATCACTCTTAAAAGGACTCATTGCATGGTAAAAAATGACCGCTGGATAAGATCAATGGCAGGAAAAGGCATGATACAGCCCTTCAACAGGAGGGGAATAAAAAAGGGTGTTATATCCTACGGGATAAGCTCATATGGCTACGACATGAGAATTGCGGATGAGTTTAAAATATTTATCCCGGTGGGTGAGCCGGTAGTTGATCCAAAGAATTTCGATGCGAAAAGCCTCGCGGATTTCAAAGGTGACAGATGTATCGTCCCGCCTCATTCTTTTGTCCTCGGCAGGTCTCTCGAATACTTCAGAATACCAAGAGATATCCTTGTCATATGCCTTGGAAAATCAACTTATGCCCGCTGTGGTATCGTCATTAACGTCACCCCGCTTGAGCCTGAATGGGAGGGACATGTCACCATAGAGATTTCGAATACAGGACCCCTTCCGGTGCGCCTTTATGCCAATGAGGGAATTGGACAGCTCATTTTTCTCCAGGCATCCGAAACGTGTGAAAGATCGTATGCTGATAAGAAAGGGAAATATCAGGCTCAGAAGAGTATTACCCTGGCAAAAGTTCAATGAGTTCTGTTTCAGCAACCGAACGATTAATACTCGCCCTCGATACCCCGGAACATGATTATGCTCTAGAAATAGTAGATAAATACGGTAGTTTTATTAATATATTTAAAGTAGGACATGAACTGTTTACCTCTTGTGGACCAGGGATTGTCGAGGATATTCATAAACGCGGCAAGAGGGTGTTCCTCGACCTCAAGTACCATGATATTCCTCACACGGTCACCAATGCAGCTCTCGCTGCAACACGGCTTGGTGTTTATATGTTCAATCTTCATGCATCAGGTGGCCTTGAGATGATGAAGCAATGCATGGACTCTGTTGTAAAAGTATGCCTGAAAGAAAACAGAGAGCGCCCAAAAATTCTCGCGGTTACGGTACTCACGAGTCTGTCGCGGGAGATGCTCAGGGATGAAATGGGAATTCAGCATGGCCTCAGGACACACGTCAGACATCTGTCGGCGCTGGCGATGAAAGCGGGACTGGACGGAGTTATTGCTTCCGCACGGGAAGCTGAGATCATTAGAAATCATTGCGGAAAAGGGTTCCTTATCGTAACCCCCGGCATACGGCCGTCGTGGACCCCGCCGGATGATCAGAGCAGAACTATGACCCCAAAGGAGGCCATACGGGGAGGTGCAGATTATCTTGTCATTGGGCGCGCTGTCCTTCACCAGCCCGATCCATTGAAGGCGCTTGAATTGATTACCCTCGAAATTCTCGCTGCATGACCCCAGAAATAATGCTCAATCATGGTAACTCCCTCAAAGAGAATCTTTTTAGATATTATCCATGCCGGCGGCATACCACCCGTTTACGCTGAGATCCCCTTTCGATCTCCCCACGAAGCCTATCAATCCATTGCTTCCCGCGACAGCTTTCTCCTTGAGAGTGTAAAGGGTCCTGAAAAAATCGCGCGGTATTCCTTTATCGGGTTCGATCCCTGCCTCATATTCAAAATCAAGAACGGTAATGCAGCGGTGGAAGGTTCATACAAGAAAACTATCCTTTCGAGGAAACCACTCTCCATTCTGAAAGCTCTGATGAGCCGGTATACACAGGCACCGTATGATTTTCTTCCGCCATTCCAGGGCGGCATTGCCGGTATGATGAGTTATGATTTCGTACACTATTTTGAAAATCTTCCCATCAACACCATAGATGATCTGCAGCTTCCCGATGCCCATTTTTTCATGATTGACAGACTCATTGCATTTGATCATGAAGAAAAACGAAGCTGGGTTATCGTTTGTCCAGGATTACGGTTCTTGATGTCCCATGAAAACTCACAAGTCGTGCCCGACTGGTCAGTGGTCTATGACGAGGCAGATAATGCAGCAGGGGAGATCATGAAAAGAATGATGTGCACGATACTGCAGGCGGGGAATGGTGTTCCCGCAGCGTCACAGTCTGGCATACGTTCAGACAAAAAAATAGAAGTTCACCATGAGATGACGAAACAAGATTATACGGATATGGTGAAGAGGGCAAAAGCCTACATAACCGCCGGAGATATTTTTCAGGCAAATCTTTCACAGAGGGTCTCCGCAGGTATCATGCAGAAGAGTCCATGGAATCTTTACCGGATACTGAGATCCGTCAACCCGTCGCCATTCTCTGCATTCATCGATTTCGGCGATTACCAAATTGTGAGTTCATCGCCGGAGAGGCTGTTGCGAATCAGGGGAAGCACTATCGAAACGCGACCTATTGCCGGTACAAGACCACGGGGAAAGAACAGGAAAGAGGACGCACTGATGCGGAAAGAACTGCTCCTGAATGAGAAGGAGAGGGCCGAGCACATCATGCTGATAGATCTCGAACGGAATGACCTCGGGAGGGTTTCATCGTATGGAACTGTAGGGGTCGACGAATTCATGATTACCGAGGAGTATTCGCACGTTATCCATATTGTCTCGAACATAACCGGCAATCTTGCACACGGGAAATACTGTTTCGACGCGATACGGGCGACATTCCCCGGGGGGACAATCACCGGCGTTCCGAAAGTGAGATGCATGGAGATTATCGATGAACTCGAACCGCTGAGGCGGGGACCTTACACAGGATCGATAGGATACCTTGGCTTCTCCGGCGCTCTTGATTTCAACATCATTATCCGCACATTCATCATAAAAAATGATTCTGCATATGTCCAGGCAGGCGCGGGAATTGTTGCTGATTCAGATCCTGACAGAGAATACGATGAAACGCTGAGAAAGGCGGAGGCGCTTGTGAAGACCCTGGAGCTGGTGCAGATTACAGAAATCTGAACCAGCGCTTTTTCGTTTTTATGTTATTGAGAGAGATCGATACATCTTTGATTCTCGCCTGCATTTCCTTCTGATCCTTTTTGAGGTCCCTTACTTCAGACTGGACGCTGTGGATCATATTTTTCAGTTCCTTGAATGTCTGGGATAAATCATGGATGCTGCTGATGATCAGTTCGAGCTTCTCTTTCGGGATGACTTGTACTTCCCGTACATCTCGTGCAGAAACTTCCCGTGTGCGCAGTGATTCTTCGTTGACCGATGTTTGAGGGGCATTGCCAGCGCCCTCGGTTATACCGTAAGGAGATTTTTGACTGCCCAATGCGGTAGATTCAAAACCCGTTGGCTCAAATCCATGAACAGCTGCAACAGGTTTCGCGGATAAGGGCTTTTCATCAACAACCGCTTCCACGAGTTCTTCCGGAGGCTGAATGGTTATGTTGTGTTTTTCCGCAATACCTTTCATTACGAGATGGGTTATCCGCTGAAATGTTTCTTCCACCCCGGTCCCGTTCACAGCAACTGCTTCCCTGAACTCGTACCGCCCCTGTTCATTCAAATCCCTGTTCAGCTCATCAACCGTGGCGATATTCGGGAGATCACGTTTGTTGAACTGGAGCATAATCGGAATTTCATCAGGGTTGATATTGTTTGCACTGAGGTTCTCACGCATATTCGCAATGCTTTCCAGATTCTGCTCTTTCATTTCATGCTGAGAATCCGCCACGAAAACCACTCCGTCGGCACCCTTCAGAACCAGTTTTCTTGTGGCATTGTATCTGACCTGCCCCGGAACGGTATACAACTGAAACCGTATAGAAAAATCATTGATCTTTCCGAATTCAACAGGCAGGAAATCAAAGAAGAGCGTACGGTCGGCTTCTGTTGCAAGGGAGATGAGTTTTCCACGTTTCGACGGATCAAAAAACGAGTGTAGGTGCTGGAGGTTAGTTGTTTTACCGCTCAATCCGGGCCCGTAATAGACGATCTTGATCGTAATTTCCTTCGATGCATAATTAAAAAGTGCCATGGGTTATACTATAGCATAAACTGCATTTCTTGTCTGATGCTTTACCTTGTACATTGCTTCATCGGCAATCTTGATCAGCTCCTCTTTTGAACGTGCACTTTCCGGATACGAAGCGACGCCAAAACTTGCAGTCAGTTTGAGGGTATATCCTTCCTTCTTGAGAAAGGTATTCTGCTCGATAGACTTCCGCATCCTTTCGGCGATAAGTGCAGCGGTATTTGGAGTCGTCTGCGGAAGTACAATTACAAATTCATCTCCACCGTACCGTGCAACGATATCGATCGACCTGAGGCTTTTCAGGAGAAGCTGGCCCATCTCAACCAGAACCTTGCTCCCGATCAGATGTCCGTACTGATCGTTGATGCGTTTGAAATAATCAATATCCATGAATATGAGGGATACCGAGGTCTTGTACCGTGTCGAACGCTGGATCTCAATCTCAATTGTCCTGTTCAGATACCTGCTGTTGAAGAGCTTGGTGAGATCGTCTGTAAGAGCAAGTTCCGTCATTTTCTGATAGAGTGCTGTCCTCTCAATGGCAACGGCGATGAGGTCAACGAGGCGCAGGAGCAGGTCGAGGTCTTCCCTGATGAATGGATCCCCGGTTATCTTATTCACAAACTCAAGCACGCCTATCACTTCGCTCTTTATGATCATCGGAACACAGATGAGCGATTTTGTTTTAAAAAGGACGGCTTTATCGATCTTTCCCATGAACCGTTCGTCTTTTGATACATCGGGTACTACCACCGGAATACCTTCACGGGCTACCCATCCGGCAATACCTTCACCCAGTTTGAGCCTGATCTTCTGGATTTCTCGTGATTTCCGTGCATTCGTTTTTTCGAAGACCAGTTCTCCGGTCTCCTGATCAACGAGGAGCACAGACCAAGCTTCAGCCTGAATCATTGCTTTGACCTTTTCCATGATTCTGCCGAGAATTTCTCGCAGTTCCTGAGAGGATGCAAGATCACCGCTCACCTCTTTAAAGAAGGAGAGCTCCCGTTGCATTGACGAGACATCCTTCTTTAGTCTGGTGCTTTCGGTGAATAGGTTGTGCTCTCTCAGTAGCCTTTTTACGAAATAGAGAAGTTCGTTGACGCCCGGACTATAGAGGGGATAAACAAGGGGTTCCTTCAGCCATGGACCGAAACCCCTGAACGATTTGGAATCTGAGATGACAATTTTGGGGACGGATTTTGATGACTGGAGGAATGTTCTGAATGCCGGTTCACTACTCAGTTTCTTATCGGCAATCAGCATGTCGGTTTTCCCAATCAGGTTCTGTATGCCCTTGTTGAGGGAATCAACAGTGCTGACCGTATACCCTAATGATGACAGACCATCCTCATAGTCATTTCTGATCGCGCTTCTTCCTATCAGCAGAACCTTATGCATTTTTTCCACAGCATTTTTTGAATTTCCGCCCGCTCCCGCAGGGGCACAGGTCATTCCTTCCCACTTTTTTTGCACGCCGGACCGTCTGGGTTGACGAACCCTCACCACGATTGTAGGTGACAGGCCTCTGACGCAACGGCTCATTCCTCACCGATTCTTTCGCCTGGACCTGCATTTTGAAGAGTCTTGTGATGATCTCCGTTGATATCCGCGATGTCATTTCAGCAAAGACATCAAATGCCTCTTTCTTATACTCGACCAGCGGGTCTTTTTGTCCATACCCCCTGAGGCCAATCCCTTCTTTGAGATGATCCATGCCGAGCAAATGGTCTTTCCACTGCGAATCGATTACCTGCAGCATAATTACTTTTTCAAGATACCGCATGAGATCATGACCGACTTCGGCTTCTTTCTGTTCATATGCATGTCTGACTGCGGAAAGCAAGAACGCCCTCAACGATTCACGGGCATCCGGCGCAATATCCGGCGAAACAGCAAATATTCCGAAGACTGCATCCTTTATCCCTTTGATATCCCCCTCTTCAGGATGTTTTTCCTCGGGGCAATATATCAGGAGCAGTTCATCGATCACATCTTCGATCATGCCGAATAAACGTTCCCGTAGATTTGTTCCCTGAAGAATTTCTTTTCTGAAAGAATAGACTTCCGAACGCTGCTTATTCATGACATCGTCATATTCGATGAGGTGTTTCCTGATATCAAAATTATGCGCTTCGACGCGCTTCTGCGCATTCTCAATAGCCTTTGTCACCATTTTATTTTCGATCGGCATGTCTTCTTCCATACCGAATTTTTCCATGAGTCCTGAAATCCTATCTGAACCGAAGATCCGCATGAGATCATCCTGGAGGGACAGGTAGAAGCGTGACGATCCGGGGTCACCCTGTCTCCCCGAACGGCCTCTGAGTTGATTATCGATTCGTCGTGCTTCATGTCTCTCCGTACCGAGTATATGGAACCCGCCGGCTGAGAGAACATTCTCCCGGTCTATTGCACAGATCTCTCCAGCCTTTAAAAGGGCCTGTGCCCAGTCGTCATCGGTATAGTCTTTTTTGTCACGGAGCAGTTCCCGTGCCAGACCATCAGGATTTCCGCCGAGAATGATATCAGTTCCCCGGCCGGCCATGTTCGTCGCGATGGTAACAGCTCCCTTCCTTCCTGCCTGTGCAATGATCTCGGCTTCTTTTTCATGATATTTAGCATTCAGAACAGAATGGGGTATCCCTTTTTTCTTCAAAAGGAGACTGAGCGTTTCTGATTTTTCTATCGAAATGGTTCCGACGAGAACCGGCTGCCCCTTTGCATGAAGTTCTTCGATTTCCTTGAGAACTGCATTGAACTTGCCTTTTTCCGTTTTGTAGATCATATCAGGATAATCGCTTCTGATCATTACCTTGTTCGTCGGAACGACAACAACTTCGAGATTGTAAATCTTGGCGAATTCCTCGGCCTCTGTATCGGCAGTTCCAGTCATTCCAGCGAGTTTGTCATACATCCTGAAATAATTTTGGAAGGTAATTGTTGCGAGTGTCTGGTTTTCACTCTCGATCTTGACGCCTTCCTTCGCCTCGACTGCCTGATGGAGACCGTCCGACCATCGCCTTCCCGGCATAAGCCTCCCGGTAAATTCATCAACGATAATGACCTCCCCGTCTTTCACAACATAATCAACATCCCGTTTAAACAGCGCATGGGCTTTCAATGCCTGGAGGACATGATGAACGAGATCGATGTTTGACGGATCATACAGGTTTCCGGTTCCGAGAAGCCTTTCGACCTTGCTGTTGCCTTCTTCTGTCAGAATCGCAGTTTTCGCCTTCTCGTCGATTGTATAGTCTTCGTTCAGGGTAAGTTTGGGGATAATCTTGTCTATGCGGTAATACTTATCAGTCGATTCCTCGGACGGCCCTGATATAATGAGCGGTGTTCTTGCTTCATCGATCAGGATGCTGTCTACCTCGTCAACGATCGCGTAATGCAGTTCCTTCTGGCTGTAATCAGCGATATCATACTTCATGTTATCCCTGAGATAATCGAATCCGAACTCGTTATTGGTCCCATAGGTAATATCAGCGGCATAGGCTTCCTGCCTCGAGCAGGGCCTCAGGAAGTCAAGCCGCTTGTCTGTCGAAAAATACGATGGATCATAGAGGAATGAAATATCGTGCTGAATAACGCCAACCGATAAACCGAGAAAGTTGTAAACGGGGCCCATCCACTGGGTGTCCCTTTTGGCAAGATAATCATTCACCGTGACAACGTGCACCCCTTTTCCTTCGAGCGCATTCAGGAAGACGGGTAGGGTGGCAACAAGGGTCTTTCCTTCACCCGTCTTCATTTCAGCAATCCTGCCTTCGTGGAGAACAATACCGCCGAGGATCTGAACATCAAAATGCCTCATGTTCAGCTTTCGTTTCGAAACCTCACGCACTATTGCAAAAGCCTCGGGAAGCAGTTCATCAAGCATCTCACCGGCTTCGAGCCTCTTTTTGAACTCTGATGGTTTTTCTTGTAACTGACTCTCTGAAAGATCCGCCACAGTAGGTTCAAGTGCATGAACCTTTTCTACCAGAGGCCATAACCGCTTGAGTTCACGTTCATTTTTCGTACCGAACACTTTGCTGAGGATTGTTCCAATCATAGGTTATATAATAGATTACAGGTGCTAATATTGCAAGAAAGTGACGGGAATCACAGGGGGTCTTCGGCACACGCTTCAACCGCCGTGTGTCTTCCCGGAACCCTTGTCAGATTCAGCAGATACATGATACATTTCTGATATGTCAAAGACCGTGTATATACGTACTTTCGGATGTCAGATGAACGTTCATGATACCGAGAAGATGTTCGGGGTTTTGCTTCAGAGCGGGTACCACCGGACTGAAAGCGCGCAAACCGCTGATCTGATAATACTCAATACCTGCAGCATCAGGCAGAAGGCTGAACAGAAATTCTACAGCGAGCTCGGGAGACTGAAATCGCATAAAGAGAAGAGGGCTGATCTCAAGATCGCGGTTGCGGGCTGTATTGCGCAACAGGAAGGGGTAACCCTCTTCAAAAAAGCACCCTTTGTAGATTTTGTTTTCGGACCGCAGAATATTCATATGCTGCCGCATATCGCAGAAAAGTCTCCGCCATACTCTGCCCTTGAGGAAAACCCATCACTGGAACTATGCGACCTTCCTTCTGCACGAAATGACGAGATACAGGCATGGGTAACCATCATGTATGGCTGCAGCAATTTCTGCAGTTACTGCGTTGTTCCCTATGCAAGAGGGCGGGAACGGTCACGGCCGAGCGAAAATATTTATGCTGAAATTTCCGAACTTGCCGACAGAGGCTGCAAGGAGATAACACTCCTTGGGCAGAACGTTAATTCCTATGCAAGCGACGTTGATTTCCCCGGCCTCCTGAAAAAACTGGATGCAATCAGGGGGATCAGGAGAATACGATTTGTTACATCCCATCCAAAAGACCTCTCCGATCCACTTATCCGAACGGTTGCCGGCCTTCCCGGTGTCTGCGAGCACATTCATCTGCCACTGCAGTCAGCCTCCGATTCCGTATTAATGCGTATGAACAGAGGGTATGCATTCAAGGAATACCTGCAGAAGATAGATGCACTGAGAAAGATGATTCCGGATATTGCAATAACATCAGATATTATCGCGGGGTTTCCGGGAGAATCCGATGATGATCATGTGCAGACAATGCAGGCTCTTGAAGAGATTTCTTTTGACGGTATCTTTGCTTTTGCATTTTCGGCAAGGCCGCATACAAGGGCTGCGACGTATGAAGGCCAGATTCCTGAAGACATCAAATTGAGAAGGCTTCAGGAGATTCTCCGGCTTCAGGACCGGCTTACGCTCGCAAAGAACAAAGGGCTTGAAGGTACCACACAGGAAATACTCATCGAAGGTTCAAGCGAAACAGACAAGCACAAAATGATGGGAAAAACCCGGACAAACAAAATCGTTACGTTGGAAAACAGAGACATACCGAAAGGAAGCTTCATCTGTGCAAAGATCGTAAAAGCCCGTAAACACTCGCTTGAAGGTGTCCCCGTCATCTGATGAAATTTTCTATCCTTACCCTCGGCTGCAGGGTAAATCAGTCCGAAAGCGACGTAATCGAAGGCAATCTTGTCGGACGCGGCCATTCCGTCGTGCCCTTGTGCGAGAAGCCGGACTATTGCATTGTGAATACCTGTTCAGTAACGGCAAAAAGTGACCACCAGTCCAGACAGTTGGCACGAAGAGCCTTACGGCAAAATGCAAGAGTTATTGTCACGGGGTGTTATGCTCAACTGAGACCTGAGGACTTCAAAAGAATAAGCAGCGATATGCTTATCGTTACAAATAATAATAAATACAATATTATCAATATATTAGATAACAACATAAAATATATTAGTTTAAGTTATTCGAATAGATCACGACCATCTATCAAGGTTCAAGATGGGTGCAATCATACATGCTCCTTCTGCATAGTTCCTTATGCAAGAGGAAAGTCCCGAAGCGTCGAAAGTCACACAATCGTTGATCAGATTATTAGCCTCGAATCAAAAGGATTTAACGAAATTGTCCTTACAGGTATCCATCTCGGCTCATACGGTAACGATTTAAAACCTCAATTAAAACTTTCAGATATCATTGAAATCATAATAAATAAAACACAAATTAAACGAATTAGATTAAGTTCACTCGGAATGAATGCAATTGATAGCTCCCTGATAGACCTGCTGCAAGAAAACCGGGTATGCAAACACCTCCACATTCCTCTTCAGAGTGGCGATGATTCAGTGCTGAGACGTATGAGAAGGCCTTACGATTCTGCATCTTATTTTCAAATAATATCCCGTATAATTGCGAAAATCCCTAATATCTCAATAGGTACTGATGTCATAGTTGGTTTCCCGGGAGAAACCGATTCGGCCTTCATGAATACAAAGAATTTCATAGAGGACGTTCCTTTTGCGTATCTCCACATCTTTCCCTATTCAGTACGATCCGGTACTGCTGCTTCAAAGATGGCCGGTCAGATTGAGTTTTCTATAAAAAAGAGGCGGTACGAAATTCTGAGACAATTAAACAGTAGAAAGAAAGAATTATATATCTCATCACAAATCAACAAAATCCTCGACATCGTCATTGAAGACGAGGATTCTGATCAGGGTATGGTCGGAACATCCAGTAATTATCTGAAAATACGAGTATGTTCAAAAAGATATCCGAAGAAATCCCTCATCGCTGTAAGGGTTGCTGAGAGGACAGGGGATACCCTGAGAGGAGTACCCGTAGAAAAGCTTTAACTCATTGATATTCAATATTTATTATACTGCATAAATCCTAATCAAACTGGCTTGAATCCCGCGCTGAAAAGGGGCAATAAGATTTCTCTGTCGATTTAATAACAGGTTGCTAACATATCGTGTAGATATATTGCGTCCGATAAGATATATTATGTAAAATTCCATGTTTAATTTTAATATCCCACTTGCTTTATAAACGACACTGCTTCTTTTCTTGATCTCAGTATTCCTTCGAATTTTGCCTTTTTAAGAGATACAAGTATTTTGCCCAGTTCGGCTCCCGGACTCACCCCTGCAATATTCATAACCTCTTCTGCAGACAACAAACCATTCCTCCATATTTTCTGGAATCTCCTGAATTCTTTCAGTAGCGGTAATCTGTTCGTCACGATGAGGATATCAATTGATGCTTCGCCCGAGTTTTTGAATATCCGGAATATCTTGTCATAATTGAATTTTTTCATCCTTTTCAACTCTTTAATGCCCTTATTGACAACTTCTAACCGATTCAGGATCTTTCTGCTTATGGTTACATTGTACAGGCTATTTCCTTCGAAACAATCACCGAGCAAAATGTGAAGGCACAGCAAGCCCTTATAGGATAGATTTTGAGCAAATGTCTCATAAAGTAGCACTTTAATATGCGAAGGAAGAAGGTGAAGTATCGTCTTTTCAAATGTAACTAATGCTTTAAGACTATATGATAACTGATTAAATTTAAATGGTAATATAGTATTCAACAACTGGTCTGCAAGTGCCATTTTTAGGTGCGTTGAAGACTGCTTTGCGTTTAACAAATTGAACATTTCTAAAGTAATTCTTTCATCTGATGAAAAGTGAATCATCATGTGATTTTGTTTAATAATCCGACGTGTTGCTGGGTCTATTGTACCGTCAATCTCAGCAGAAAACCGGTAGGCGCGCAACATGCGTAGTGGATCATCGATGAGGTTCTTTTCCGAGATGGAACGAACAACTCTCCTGTGTATGTCGTTAATGCCATTATACAAATCAATGACACCCTTTCCCGGTGACCATGCAAGCGCATTCATTGTGAAATCTCTTTGCGAAAGGTTTTCCTCGAGTGTTCCTTCTAAATGACTGAAATCTAAGGTATGCCCTGTTTTCAATGCAAGTCTTACGGTATCTTTGAATTTGAATTCGATAATCGTTCCACCGGTTTCTTTTCCGAATAGTTTTGACAAAAGACAGTACGTTTCCGCGCACGATATAATCTCTGTCATGTGAATCAATTCCTCTGATAAGATCCCTGAGATATCCGCCAACGAGGTATACCTCTCTTCTTCGTCCCCTATCGAAGATGAACGAGTCATATTTATCCTTATGTATTTTTTTCTCGAACAAACGATTGTGTCTCATGACGAATTAATAATAGCAATGTTGGATGGTGTTATTTAAGATATCTGGATTGTCCGGTTCTGATGTAGTGTTTCCCCTTCCCTTTCCGATTTGATAACTTCATTGACGTTTTTTTCACGGAATCTGCTTTACCATATAGGACAAATTATTTCCTGGTAGACTGGCAAATCTTCGAAAGTCAGGAGGTTTTTACTGTCAGATTAAAAGTTTCAATGAAGGGTCAAATGTCTGATTCTTTTAATGTGCTCCTTACAACCATCATAGAGGATCTTGTTAATTATAGCGTGTGAAAGGGAAATGCTGCTTCATAAGGTGACTTTACTCTTTTTATAATGGATCCGACTGAAGAAAACTTTCACCTGCGGTTACAAAGGTATGATTTCCAAAAACGATATCCCAAAACCAAGTAGAGGTTTCTGAATTTCTCAATGTCCATGATTTCCCGTTAGTTGACGATAAGATAGTGCCGTTATTCCCAACCGCGACAAAATTACCCTCTGCAAACGTTATACCGGAGAGATACTCACTGGTTTTTGAATTTCTCTTGGTCCAATGCAACCCGTCAGCAGACGTTAAAATTGCACCATGTGCACCAACAATAGCAAAAAGGCCATTTCCATAACTACATGCTTCAAGATAATCTGAACTCTCCGCATTTCCTTTCTTCCAGTCTATACCGTCTTTGGATAAAAGCACTTCTCCTACAGCACTTACTACAATAAATATTGCGTTCCCATAGGTCACACTCTGGAGAAAAGAAGTGGTATTCGAATTTCTCTCTACCCAGGAGATTCGATCAACAGAGGTAAGAATAGTGCCATTTTCACCAATAGCAACATAGATTCCATTACCAACAGTTATTCCTGTAAGCCAATTTGAAGTTCCTGTATTTGTTATACTCCACGAGATTCCATCAGCAGATGAGAAAATAGAACTTCCGCTGACACCGATAAAGTTCCCGTCGGCATAAATTACCCGATTTGGGCCATTACTATTGTCTTGACCTACAATGGTCCATGTGACGCCATCAGGAGAGGTAACGACTCCGTTACCAACCCCAACAAAATGCCCATTACCATAACTCAAATGCTGTATTTGACCACGGGGATAAGAAAAAAATTTAGAAGTCCAGTTTTTCCCATCAGTAGATGTTGACATATAGGTAGCATAGTTCCCATAGGGGTCCTCCTTGCCCGCTCCGTAAGCCAAGAATATGCCATTGCCATAGGCTAAAAGAGGCGACCCGAATGGCTCGGGAATGACTGAAAACGTCCAGTTTATCCCATCTTTAGAAGTACCACTAATACGGGGAAGAACAGGAGGAGGAATCAACTGGGTATGAACTGTCATATCAGTCTCAATTACGCCCATGATCAAGAAAGTATCGTTTCCATATATTACTTTAGAAAAACTATACTGCACATCTGCATTTCCACTTGACCAATTAATCCCATCGGCTGAAGTCATAATGGTACCGCCAAGCCCACCTATGACAAATATACCGTCGCCGTAAGTTATATCCATTAAATAGTTTGTCCATACAACTGTATGTGACCACGTGATACCATCAGGAGAGACATGAATGGCTTGAACTGTTCCAGTCTCCTTAGTATGTAATGAGCCAATGGCGACAAAAATGCCATTCCCAAATATTATTTTAGACAGATTATAAGATGCAGTTTTCGTACTATTCTCTGTCCAAGAGATTCCATCATGTGAGGTTAAAATGGTCTGATTAGAGCCGACCGCGACAAATATGCCGTTACCATAAGTTACATCGTTTAAAATCTCAGACGTCCCAGCAGACCTTTTTGTCCAGGTACTTCCATCAGGAGAGCTGAGAATGGAACCATTTTGTCCAACAGCAACAAAGATACCATTTCCATATGTTATCCCACTGAGATAATCTGACGTCACAAAAGTTGTCAACGTCCAAAAGATACCATCAGGAGAGGTCAAAGAGGTGTTTCTACTGATTGCAACAAAGATACCGTTACCATAGGTAATGTCATAAAGATTATCCGGTGTGTTTGGTGCTCTTACGTGCCAGGTATCAAGTGGGTTCGGTGTTGGCGGTGTCTTAGTACCTCCATTGCCTCCACCCCCACAACTTACAAGAAAAAATAATGTTCCTAAAAGAAAGGAAAATATTATTCTTATGCAGTATCTTGTCTGCATTTTGTTCTCCATATCTAATCTGCCAAGGTTGATCTACGATTTCTTGCTCGTTTTTGTGGTAAATTCTGAAATTTTCTTCTGTACGTTGTCACTTTGACAATGAGGACATTTTATTTTCGGGTTGGATTCAAAATCTTTTATCGAGAGGAAGACAATAAACTCGTGGTTGCAGTCCTTACAAACATATTCATAAGCAGGCATGGCGACCTCCTTATTATTGAGGAATTGCGGCTGTACTATATACCATTATATCAATTCTGATTACCGTTTAGGATGGAATTCTGATATGCAGCAAAGAATATCAATATAATACTGATAGCAAATAGTACATTTGCAAATAATAAATGAATTAGTAGAATTGAAGTAATGGTCACTTTAAAAATACTTTGCTGAATTTACTAGAGGTGCATTTTGCTGATAGCATGGATAATAATTTGCAGCCTCCTTGGGAGTATCATTTCAGTTTGTGGAGCAGCTCTCCTTTTATATTTCTATGATGGTGTGAGAAAGACACTCGTTCCTTGTCTGATAAGTTATGCTACAGGGACATTACTTGGTGCAGCTTTTCTTGGGATGTTACCAAGAGCTCTTGAACATAGTGAACCAAATCAAATCCTGGTAGTACTTCTCTTTGGCATAATTCTTTTCTTTACGCTCGAAAAGTTTGTTCTCTGGCGACACTGTCACGACCACAAGTGCGAAATACATAGTACAGCCGGACATCTCATTCTTATAGGAGATGCTTTTCATAATTTTATTGACGGAGTAGTTATAACTGCAACATTTCTTGTATCAATTCCTTTGGGCATTGCAGCAGCACTTGCAGTCATTGCACATGAAGTCCCTCAGGAAATAGGAGATTTTGCCATCCTGCTTGAAAGTGGTTTTTCAAAAAAGAAAGCCTTTATTTATAATCTCTTATCATCAATTACCACTCTGCCGGGTGCCATTATTGCATATATCTATCTCAAAGAAATGCTTACAGCAATACCTTATATTCTTGCACTATCAGCTTCAAGTTTTATCTATATTGCTACAGCAGACCTTATTCCAATGCTTCATAAAAAAATTGGGATGAAAGAGAACTTATTACAATTAGTTTTGCTCTTAGCGGGCATAGGGACTATTTTCTTGTTTAAGCTATCTCAATAAAAAGCAGGCAGCGTTAGGTTTTCGGTAATGAAAAACTGAACGTGTTGCCTTTTGCGGCACTACTTTCAACCCATATTTTCCCTCCGTGCGCTTCTATGATTGTTTTTGAAATGGCAAGTCCAAGCCCTGAACCTTTCTGCTTTCCTGCGCCACGATAAAAGGGTTCAAACAGATATGGAATTTGGTCTTTAGGGATGGCGAGGCCAGTATCTTGTATTTCAAAGAGGATGTCCTTGTCCCTACCAAACAGTCTAATACTTATTTTTCCTCCTATATCTGTGAATTTGATAGCGTTATCTAAAAGATTTGTAATAACTCTTTCAATCATCACTCTATCAGCATTCACATTAGTTACCGTGTCCGATGGAAATTCGGTGACAATATTGATATTCTTGTCATCTGCTAATATCTTTTCTGTTTCAATCTGTTTGTTAATAACCTCAACGATATCGAATGGAGCTGGTTGAGGTTGATATTCCTTACGCTCAAGCCGCACAAAATCAAGGTAATGCCTTATGAATCCCTCGACTGTCTTCAGTTCGTCTCTTATTAATTCAAGATAGCTATACTGTTGTTGTTTTTCGACTTTGCCTCTAAGAAGTCTTGATAAAAACCCCAATGATGCAACAAGAGGATTTTTCATATCATGAACAAGCATAGAGAGTATGTTTTTTTGTTCTCTTTCCAACTTCTTTTCAATTGTTATATCTCGAAAAAGCTCAACTCCTCCAATAAAACTTCCTTCTTGATTGAAGATAGGAGCTGCTGTTATCTGCAGAGTCATAGGATTGCCATCTCTATTTATTATGTTGCTCTCGATTGTCTCTATAGGTTCTTGTAATTTGATTGAATGTTTAAGCAGAGGACACGCATTTTTATCAGATGTACCATGAAATATTTCCAGGTGAGATTTCCCTATAATTTCTTCTTTGACATATCCAGTGATTTTTTCAGCAGCTTCATTAAAATCAACGACCTTTCCCCCTTCATCTACAATCGTAAATCCAATGGGAAGATTCTCTATGATTGTTTCATAAATCTGCTGTTTTTCCATAATCCTAGTTATAACCTACATCATTTTTATATTTTTTAAAAACTGACAACCGGAGGCACTAAACATTAAACAAAAAAAACTTTTTGCAGTGCGCATTTCAATATGGAATGCATATGTCAGGAATTACTCAATAATGTTCGTTCTTCAGAAAGGAAGCTATGAACAATACAAACTCTATATTGATAAAAAATTACTTACTCTCTGTCTAAGTCTAAGAAATCTAAAATTATCTGGATTCTGGTTTTCGGAAGACCGCTAAAAGCTTTCTTCAAGTCGTCAACTGTATAATTTTTTCTGAGAAAAGTCATAACGTCTGTTCTCTCTTTCCAGCAATCGATAATTCTTTTGCAAGGTAATCCATCGTTCATTAAAGAACAATAATCGAATTTTATTAACATACCTAATTGAGTGCAGTATATTTCCATAGATCTACCTTCATTGATTGCACCACTCCTAAAGTCAGATTTTTTTACAATCCATTATTTCTTCATCTTTGGAAATAATTCAGGATGAGTAACAACAACCACAGGGCATAGACACTGTGCAGTTAACTCTTCTACAGTACTACCTACATACCATCTTCTCTCTTCCTCTGTTGTATGAGACCCCATCACTATTAAATCTATATCCTTTTCGCTCGAGTATTTCTGAATTTCTACACATGGTTGTGATCCTTTCCAAATCCTATATTCATTCCTTATCTTTTCTGGGATTTTGCAAAAATCCCTAAGCTTTTTATTCAAAGAAGCGATATCGACATCCGATTCCTTCTTGCCCGACTGGGAAATATTTAACACATGAAAAAGCAGAAGATTTGAATCATATTTCGTGGCCAATTTTATTGCAAACTCGACAGCATATTTACAGGATTTAGAAAAATCAATACAAACCATTATATTTTTGAAATTAAGCCTTTCTTTTGGAGTGAGACGATTGACTATCATCGTAGGATGAGTGGAATGCATAATCACATCTTCCACGGTATTTCCTATGGGAAGTCCGATCAATTCTTCCTCTTCTTCGATTTTCCCCGCATGGGGCCCAAGCACAATTAAATCTGCCCCCATCTTCCTCGCCCTTCTCCTTATTTCTATGCTAGGCTTCCCATAAGCTATATCAATCTGGTAGTTGCCGTAAGGTTTCAGAGCCCCTCCACATTTGTTATCAAGTTCCTGTTTCACTCTCTCTCTGTACTCTTGACTTGTAGCAGTGTCCTCACCTGTTTTGAAGTCTTTGACTGACTCCAATGGCCCGCACTCATGAAAATAAGATGGTTCAAGAACATGCAAAACAAAGAGCCTCCCCTGATCTTTTTTTGCAATTTCCAAAGCGGTAACCACAGCTGCATCGCAGGCCTCTAACATATCAGTTGCCGTTAACACTCTTTCAAACATTTTAACCTCCTTTTATTTAGTGAATTGTTTCTAATAACAGGAAATCGACAATTATCCGAATAATGATTAATTCATAACCCCCATCCTTTTTTAAGGTTCAATAAATGAAGCGTCTTTCGATGAGTGAGATATCCTCCCTATCAGACGTTTGTTCACACATATAACATCAGTCGAAAACTTACAAACAACGCTTAAGTCGTGTATTATTAGCAACGTTGTTAAATTAGATTTTTCTAATGCTCGCATGTTTTTATAACGCTGTATCTAATGGAAGGCTACACATTAACGATTACTGATTTGTGATGTTGATTGTGTAACCATTCAAAATAGAATTGCAATATTTCAGCCCTCCTGTAAAGTACAGATATAAGGAATTCTTACCGTAAGCACTGGACAGGGTGCATATCTTATAACTTGTGACGCTGTACTTCCCAATAGAACTCTATTCAGCCCTTTTCTTCCATGTGATCCCATAATGATTACATCGATGTTGTTCTTTTTAGCGAAATTTATTATTTCTTCATATGGGACGCCTATGATTACATGGCGTTCTTTAACCTTAATGGCACTGAGTTCCTCTACCGCAAATTTATCAATCTCTTTTTTTGCATCTTCTTCGAACTTCTTGTACATCTCCTCCATTGCTGGATATGGAACATACCAACCTCCTCCTTTTACCACATCATAAATAACGTGAAGGAGATAAAGTTTTGCTCCATAACGCTTTGTCAGATCTACAGCATACGGCAGTGCTTGAGATGATCCCTCAGAAAAGTCTGTTGGGAAAAGAATGTTTTTAATTTCCATGTCCAATTCCTATTCCTTTTCTTAAGGACATATCAACAACCTCCTTCATTTTCGTATCTCTCTTATCATCAGTTTTTGAAATAGAACTCGGACTTTTTTCCACATTCAACTTTTCTTTTTTATATGCTCCAATAGCATCTTTTACAGTACCCTCAGCACCTGTAATTACCTTATTTCCTGCAGCCTGCAAGGTCTGTAAGGCATTCGGTCCGACTTTTCCTGTTAGAATTTATTCCTTCGAGAGGAAAACCTCCCTTTTCGAGCCTGCTTTTTTCCATATATCTGCCTTTCCCTTGATTCCTACTTATTTTATTCTCTGTAAAGAATGACAGGCACCCTTTGGTAGGGAGAAACAGTTGGTGTAATACTGGATCTTGTATGTAGGAAGATAGTGTTACTTGATTTATACTACTATAATTTTCTTGAGGTTGTCTCTTTCATCAAGAGAGAATTCAAACACCTCCCTAAGGCGTCTTTGAATAAAATCTATCAAAATATACTTAGCTTGTCAACTTAGTGTATAAATTGCATCTGTTTAATATCCATCCCGATGACTAAAGCATCGGGGTATGAAATATATATGGTAATTAACAGGAGTCAGAAATGTTCGAAATGCGTCTTCTATGTGCATCATGTAAAAGAGAACTGTTTCTAAGAGGGTGAACTCTATCATCTTTCGTTGAGGCACATGATATGAGAACATAAAGACCATCAGAGGTATGCCCAACCGCACATCAACAGGGTAAGGCAATCGTTAAAAGGTAAAGACAACTTTTTGCAAATAAGAGGAAAAATAGGGTGTAAAATTGGGAACATTATTACGATTTCATGACACTACATGTTATAATTCCCGTAAGTTATTGATTTGCGGGCGTAACTCAGCGGTAGAGTGTCAGCTTCCCAAGCTGAAGGTCGCGGGTTCGAATCCCGTCGCCCGCTCCAAACCAGTCTTTTCGTTTCAAAAACTATCCGCAGCTTATCCTTTTTGTTTTCACTGAAACCGCTGAATTGTGTTCCTGCAGATGATCGCAATACATGATCTATTTGACCTTGAAAGCCTCTGTCCCGATGAGGATGACAACAATTGCAGAAAGCACCGCTTTGAAGGTGGCAGCGATAACACCGATTATGAACGCCTTGCCTCCGGCCTTTTTGAGGTCGTCAAACGCAATGTTGAGACCGACACCTGCAAATCCCACCGCAAAGAAAATTTTCAGGAATTGCTTGCCAAAAATTGTCCTGTGCTCTTCTGTGAAAACACCGAACTCATTTAGGGTAACCATTGCAAAAAACCCAAGTATGAATAAGGGGAACTTCTCCTTTATCACCTGCCATGTATGTATCTTTTCATGTCTGCCTGCAGCGGTTGCCTGTCTGATTACATAAAACCAGATACAATAAATGACGACAAGCGGAATAAACCCTACCCTGACTATGTTAATAATATTTGCAGTGAGGAGTGAATCGTGACCGTACCAAGTTGCCGCAGCAACGAGTTGGGCCGTATTCAGAATTGCGGTTCCAACCCATGCCCCAAAAACTGGTTCAGACATTCCCAATGCCTTGCCAATATAAGGGAAAGTGAAAAGTGCAACTGTTCCGAAAAGAAGGATCGTTCCAACCGCATAAAAGAAGTCCCTCGGTTTGGCATTGACAACCGGGGCAACAGCAACCGCAGCGGAGACTCCGCAAATCCCTGTTCCAGCAGCCATAACCCCCATAAGGCCATCGTCTTGTTTCAGTCGTCTGCCGAGAATTGATACGAGCACGGTCGTGCCGAATATAAAAATAAACACCAGTATGAGAGCAAAAATGCCAACCTTGAGAAGATTGGACCATAAATAATATCCGCCGAGCAGGATAATGCCTGGTTTAATAATGGGTCTTGCCAAGACTGCACCTGTCTGAAAGATTTTTGGAAGTCCGATAGTGTTTCGTATGATCATACCTCCCAATAACAGAACGGCAACGTAGGTGAGCTGGAACTGAATCATTTTTTCTCCGAACCTGAATTTGAATGGTATTTCCTTCGCAATTACAAGAGTCGTGTAATCTTTCTCTTTCAGGAGGTAAGGCTTCTTGGGCTTTTCCTTTATTTCTCCAAGCTCGAAGGCTGCAAGCTTTTCCTGATACTTTGTCTCCCTTTCTGCTTTGTATTCAGCAAAAGACAAAAAACCCCCGCCTTCTCTTTGAGAAGCCTTCAGAATCTTTTCG
Source organism: Thermodesulfovibrionales bacterium (assembly GCA_963715195.1). Lineage (GTDB taxonomy): Bacteria > Nitrospirota > Thermodesulfovibrionia > Thermodesulfovibrionales > SM23-35 > JALHSV01. Next base: position 164,551 of record CAVQRT010000007.1, read on the forward strand.
CTCTCCTCGGAGTCCTTCTGCCATCTATGTATGGATTGATCCCATTGAAGAGCCAACCATCCGAGTATCATGCAAAGCATGAGCCCCGGAATATATTTCACAATACCATCATTTGTACCAGTCATATTTCTCCCCCTATTAAAAAAACAATGATGGAAAGGTTTTCTGTGTAATTACTCCTGTCAGGCCGAGTACTACCGTGATTGCTGCCAATATCAGTACCCAGATATCTTCCTTTCTCTCAGCAGAAAAGACCTTTTTCGCTTTGTCCTCAAATTCCCTCGTGTCTGCCATTTCATCCCTCCTTTGACGGTTATTATGTCAATCAAACATCGATAATTGAATCTTACTTCATCACAAGAACCGGCACAGGCGAACGCTCAATCAGTCTTGCAGTAGTGCTTCCAAAAGCAAATTTCCTTGCACCATGCTTTCCATGGGATGCAGCTATGATCATGTCTGCGCCTTCTCTTTTGGCTGCCTCAACAATCATTTCAGCCGGGCTGCCTGTTTCAGTGAGAACCCTTGCAGAAACCCCTGCCTTCTTGAATGCCTCCATGGCATATGCAGTGATAACCTTAGATTCCTTTGTCTGGAGTTCCCGGACAACGGTGCAGTCCATCTCTGTCAGCCCTATCGGACAGAAATCTTCGATGACATGAACGCAGATAATCTCTGTATCCTCTTTTTGTGCAAGTTCCACGGCCTTGTCGATTGCTTTTTGTGCAAAAGCGGATCCATCATACGCGACAATTATCTTTTGCATCTTGCACCCTCCTTTCTCTATATTTTTTCAAGAAACTGTCCGCCTGTCAGACCGTCTCTATGGAAATCATCAAGCCGTTGTATGTGAGAGATGTCCCAATCGTTATGGGTTTAAAAATTTCAGCGCGATTACAACTCCTATCAATGCAAGAAGCCCAATCCCCTCAGCGAGGACGATTATTATCGTGATCCTTCTTTGAGACGGCGTCATCCTGAGCCAGAATCTGTCGAGGATCCACTTGATAATCCTGCTTTGTTTTTTCTCAAGGTATATATAATTCTTTAACCCTTTCAACCAGTAAGGGAGATCTTCGTTCCTGAAAAAATCACCGGTTAAGGACAGACGAATTATTTCAGGTTTCATTTCATCAAGGGAAAACTCTATTATATTTGAATCCATTATATAACAGATTCCTTTTTCCCGCATTTCAACCTGCAAACTCAATTGCGTGGTCTCATCAGCTCTGTCATCATATAGTACGAGGGAATATAGACCTTTTTCCTTGTCAGCAGCCTTGATCTCCTTGATATGCCATGATGGATTCAGCCTGAGAACGACGTCCGGTCTCAGGAAAAATTCTCTTACCCTTTCGAACGGGGCGTTAATAGTAACAGGAGTCATCGTACAAAAATGGCCGGAATCCGTATTCTTTTGAAGATCTTCATCGGCAGGTTACAGGACCTTACCCTTTCTGTGAAAGCTGTGAGAGGCCTGGCACCGAGTATCAGCAGGTCATATGAATGTTCGAATGTTTCCTTTATGATCTCTTCTTCGGGTGAACCGCATCGTACGATAACATCGTATAATACCCCTCTTGAATCGGCTCTTGATTTGAATCCGGCTATTATATCGTCCGATTCCTTCCCGAGCTCTCTTTCGATATGATTTCTGTATTCATTTCTCCCAACGGCATATATCTCATCCGCGAATTTCATCAGGTAAGGATTTATAACATGAAGGGCGGTAATATTTCCCTGGAATGCTTCGGCTATGTCGATGGCATAGTTGATTGCTTTTTCAGTCCACTGCTCTCCGTCAATGCAGAGAAGAATATTTTTCATCACCGATCGTGTAATTTTTTCCGAACATGATAGAACCTCTGGAAAACCGTGATATGTGTCAGAACGAGCATTATCCAGAGAATCGGTACAATCCATCCCGTGAGCGTTGCAAAAATGAGAAGGATTATTCTCTCGGGCCTTTCCATGATTCCCGTGTGGCATGATACTCCGAGGCCTTCTGCCCTCGCCCGTGCATAACTGATAAGGAATGCTCCGATTAATGTTCCGATGCTGAGGAAGGCACCGGTATGATCATGATTTGCAGCGAGATACCAGGCGATTGCAAGGAAAAGAAAAGCATCGGAGTATCTGTCGAGGAGAGAGTCGAGAAAAGCACCGAATTGTGTGACCCTTCCGGTTGTTCTTGCGACAATACCGTCGAGCATATCGAAGATGCCGCCGAACAGGATAAGAATTCCACCCAGTGTGGTGCTGTGGGGAATCGTGATGGCTGCACTGAGAGTTATGAGAAAGCCTGTTACGGTGAGGAAATTCGGACTTACCGGGATTCGTTTTGCAATCGATCCGAGAGGAGCATCGAGAAAATGACCGAGCTTTGCACTCAGCATTTACCTTTCAAGGGTCCCTTTTATGAAAGCCTCCACCATTGCCCGCGCCTTTTCATCAGGAAACTGGATCATCGGATGCTTCATGAAATATGCTGAAGGTGAGATGAGCACGCCCCCTACTCCTCTGTCCCTTGCGATTTTACAGCACCGTAGTGCATCGATCACCACGCCTGCACTATTCGGAGAGTCCTCAACGGAGAGTCTCAGTTCCAGGTTAAGCGGGACACTTCCAAACCCTCTCCCCTCCATTCTGAGAAAACAAATTTTATTATCATGCAGCCACGGCACATAATCGGAAGGACCGATATGGATATGTTCATCACCGAGGGGTTCATTCATTTGCGATTGCACTGCCTCTGTCTTCGATATCTTTTTGAACCTGACCCTGCTTCTGTTCAGCATGTTCAGGAAGTCGGTATTTCCGCCAACATTCAGCTGGTAAGTGTTATCGATCCGGACTCCCCTGTCCTCAAAAAGTCTGGTTAGCGCCCTGTGAATGATCGTCGCACCGATCTGGCTCTTGATGTCATCCCCGATTACCGGTATCTTTCTCTGCTCAAATTTCCGTGCCCATGCTTTATCGGATGCGATAAAGACGGGGACACAATTGATGAGGCTCACGCCCGATTTCAGGCATGCTTCGGCATAGTAAGCCGTTGCTTTTTCGGAACCTACGGGGAGATAACTGATCAACATGTCGGCTCCGGTCTTCTTCAGGACCTGCACGATATTGGATGGTTTCTTTCTTGCAACCACAAATCTCCTCTGCTCCGGATAGAGCTTCATCTGTGTTGACACCCCATCGAGGACATTTCCCATGAAAACCGGAGCCTCTAAATCGTCAAGATTCTCAGTGATCCTCTTTGTGCAATTGGGGGGAGCAAAGACAGCGTCTCTTAATGATTTGCCGACTTTCCTCTGATCTATGTCAAAGGCAGCAACGAAAGTGATATCATCAGGCCTGTAACCGCCGAGTGAATAGTGCATGAGGCCGAGCGTCTTGTCGGGATGATTTTTTGCGAGCGAACGATAATATGCAACACCCTGAATCAATGAACTCGCACAGTTACCGATACCCGCAACAGCAACTCTTATCTTTCCCATACTGTATTCACCGTTTCTGAATGCGCTTGTATAACAACATGATAAGATCCTCAAGCTTTAGATTGAAGTCTTTCAGGAGGCTGTCCATCGATTCTTCGCAGTATTCAAGAAACCGTTTCCAGATTCTCTGCACCGTGTCCTTGTCGAGGTCCGATGCGTATGCTGTCTCCCGGAAACTCATCCCGTTTAGAAGATAACGGATGACCTCGCGTATTTTTGATTCCTTTGTGTGGAGACCGAAAAAGACTGTGTTTCTTCTCTCTGAAAATCTGAAATTGCAGGTTTTGCATTTGAGGAGTCTCCTGCGGTCTTTCCCATATCGATCGATAATGAATATATTGCCGAGGCCCTTTATTTTATGATCACTGCAGGTTTTATTCGGACAGAAAAAGTTGTCCATATCGAGAGAAATATTCATGTCAAGGTTATACCAGACGTCTCAGAGAAAGTCAAGCTCATTATCAATGATATGGGGACAAGAAGGAACCGTTCATGCTATGCGATTGATACCCACTTTTCGATACAACAGGGGAAAGTTCACATGCTCTGTGACGATATGCATACCGCGTTCCACTTTTTCCCTGTCACGCAACCTGAGCCTGATGGACAGTTTTTCCAATTTTTTTGCAACGCTGTAAGTGTCCTCCCGTACCACGATCATCGGAATGTTCTTCTGCTCCGCTATCGAAAGGATGATCTCACTGGGATACAGGTCGCCGGTTAGGATCAGACAGACGGAACCTGATTCTATGGCTGAAAGTTGAATATCAGACCGGTCGCCACCGACAATGACCGCATTATTGCGCATTTTTTTGAAATACTCGATAGCCTTGTCTACCTGCATTGCTCCGATCAGGAAATGTTCAACAAGGTTCGTGAGTTTATCGTGACAGCATAACACTTTCCCCCCGAGCATATCATTCAGTTCTTCTACGGTGACCGATCCGACTATCGCATCATGAGGGATTACCCCGAGGATGTCTATCTTCTTGCGCTGAAGAAAAGGGAGGGTGTATTCATATGCACTTTGCTTCAGGTCCGCGGAGACTTTATTCAGAATAACGCCGAGAAACCGCTCTTTTAGGTCCTTTTTTGCCTGAAGCACATAATCGGCAATGTACTCGCCCTCGTATTTTACCACGAGAACAACCTTCGCGTTGAGACGCTTGATGACCTCAAGTCCCTGAAGGCCAAGGTAACTTCCGGTATAGATGCTTCCATACCCGCCGATAATGACAATATCCTTGTTTCTGGATACTACTTCATGTGACTTCACAACCTTTGGCATGAGCCCTTTCATTTCTTTCCGATAACTTTTCACTTCAAGCTCCTGGGTGAGAACGACTGGGCATAGTGCATGTAGGGGATCTTTCAGGTCAAGTGCCCGGTAAATGCGCCATGCATCATTGTCTGTAAGAATGTCGTTCACCTTTACCGGCAAGATGCCGACCGGTTTTATATACCCTATGTTCAGTCCGTCCCTGATAAATTTGTAACCAAGCCCCATGGTTACGAGGGTCTTTCCGGTATAGCCTGAAGTTGATCCAATATACAGAGAAACCATTTCAGTCACCTCCTATGGTAAAACGTGCATCGATTGCTACGAGGCCTTCTCCCCGGTCTTTTACCAGGAGGGGATTGATATCCGCCTCAACAATACGGGGGAAATCCGAAGCCATTTGTGACAAAACCAAAAGGGCATGTTCAATGGCTTCGATATCGACTTCGGCTTCTCCCCTGACTCCCCGCAGGAGGGGAAAAGACTTTGTCTCCCTGATCATTTCGTGAGCATCTTCTCTGCTCAATGGAGCGATCCGGAAAGCGACGTCCTTGAGGACTTCCACATAAATGCCGCCCATGCCGAACATGATCAGATGACCGAACTGCGGGTCGCTGGTAATTCCCATGATGACCTCTTTTCCTTTCGGAACCATTTCCTGGATCAAAACGCCCTCAATATGTGCAGAAGGAAGAATATTCCTGACACGGGTCGTTATGTCGAAGAATGCATTTTTCACATCTCTCTTGGTGTTCAGATTAATTTTGACACCGCCGATATCACTCTTATGGGAAATCTGCGGTGAGACGATTTTCATCACCACAGGGAAGCCTATTTCCCCGGCAGCGAAAATGGCTTCTCCCGGAGTGCGTGCAAACAGGCTTTTTGGCTGGGGGAACCCGTATGCATGCAGCACGTCGTGGACTTCCAGTTCATACAACCGGTCACGATTCTCTTCCTGTGCTTTTTTAAAAATATGAGCTGCTTTTTCCCGGTATTCTCCCGTTGCTGTAAAATGCCTCTCAGGTTTTTGAAGCCACAGGTGATACCGGTACATGGCATTCAGGGAAGTCACCATTTCTTCGGGATAACTGTAGTTTGGGATACCGTTTTTCAGGAGCAGTCTGGCACTCGCCTCAACGCGCATTTTCCCCATAAAGGATGTCAGTATCGGTCTGTCAATCATTCGTGCAACATTGATCACGGCCTGTGCGGTTGCCTCAACGTCAATAACCGCAGTAGGAGTCAGCAGGACCATGACACTGTTTATTCTCTCATCCTTCAGGACTGTGATGAGTGTTTTTTCATACCGGTCTGCACCAGAATCTCCGAGGATATCGATTGGATTATAAAAGGAGGCAACAGCAGGCAGAAATGTCCTGAGCTCATCCACGTATTCCTTGTGGAGAGGAATAAGCTGAAGATTCGATTTGTCGCAGGCATCGGCGGTGAGGATGCCCGGCCCGCCAGAATTGGTTATGATTGCCACGTTCGGACCCCGTGGAACAGGCTGATGAGCAAATGCAATGGCAAAATTGAACAGTTCGTTGAGCGTGTGTGCTCTGATGACGCCGCTCTGCTTAAATGCCGCGTCAAAAGCTGCTTCACGGCCCGCGAGTGCTCCGGTATGAGAGGAAGCAGCCTTTGCCCCTGAGGTGGTTATTCCGGATTTCAGAATAATGACCGGCTTTTTTCGCGATACCATGCGGGCAACCTCCATGAATTTTCTTCCGTCGCTCAGCCCTTCAATGTATCCTAAAATGACTTTTGTATGATCATCTTCAGACAGGGCAAGCATGATATCCGTGTCCGTTATATCTGCCTTATTCCCCATACTGATAAATTTCGAAAATCCGATTCCGTCAGGGAGTGCACGATCGAGCACCGCGAGGCAGAGAGCGCCTGACTGAGAAAAGAAGCCGATGCTTCCCTGTGCAGGCATGCCGGCAGCAAATGATGCATTGATTTTCGAGTAGGTATCGATGATGCCCAGGCAATTCGGCCCGATAAACCTAACACCTGCCTGTTTTGCCTTGATGATCAGTTCATGTTCCAGCTTCAATCCGTCGGTGCCGCTCTCCCGAAACCCCGCCGAAATGATAATTGCAGAATCAATGTTTCTCGCTCCGCACTGGCCGATGATTTCGAGAACATTCATTGGCGGGACAACGATGACTGCAAGGTCTATTTCTCCAGGCACATCGATGAGGGATGGATATGCCTTTTTTCCGAAAATCTCGGACGCTGCCGGATTAATCGGGTAAACCGTCCCGTCATAGCCATACTGAACGATATTCCTAAGAAGATCGTATCCTATCTTTCCGGGACTGCGGGATGCACCGACAACAGCAATGGATTGAGCGCGAAAAAAATTACCGAGCACCTACCCTACCTTTGTGATAGATTTGACCAACTGATGACAACTGTGAAAAATAGTATCAGGATTTCCTGCTGGTTTTGGAAAAAAACGGTGTCAGTTTCTTCGCTACGTTATCACTCCTGCAGTGCTCACAGGTTATTTTCGGTTTTTTCTCATATTCTCTAATGGACAAAAATACAACAAAATCTTTTTCACAGGCATTGCAATGGTATTCATACGCTGGCATACATACCTCCTCGCAAAGGAAATCATGAAGGTTATATCATAAAAGAGGAAGCAAACTCAAGGGGCTTGCCCATCCAGGATGCCCCTGAGGCTCTCTTCCTGAACAGGACCGTAAACAGCAAGCGCAAGCATGTCCTTCCGTATAACAGACAGAGCAAGTTCTCTGATTTGCTGCAATGTAATAGAATCGATCTCATCCATGATCTCTTTTGGTGAAAAATACTTCCCATGGTATATCTCCTGCCGTGCAATATTGTTCATCCGGCTGCTCGTTGATTCGAGTCCGAGAATAATATTTCCTTTCAGATGGTTTTTAGCCCGCTGCAGTTCCACGTCTGTAATGGTATCTTTCAGATGATGCATCTCCCCAAGGATGAGGTCTATGACTTCCCGGACTTTTTTCCTGCTCACGCCGGCATAGATGCCCCACAAGCCGGTATCGGAATACGAGGCGATAAAGGAATAGATGGCATATGCCAATCCTCTTTTTTCCCGTATTTCCTGAAAAAGACGCGAGCTTACGCCGGCCCCCAGAATGGTATTTAAAGTAAACAGACAGTAGCGGTCCTTGCTTGCCTGATGGATGCCTTTGAACCCGAGACAGAGATGTGCTTCAGAGAGATCTTTGCCGAACATTCGCACCTTACTGTGAAAGCCCGGCGGTGCCCCCCTTTCAGGCTCAGAACCCCTTCTGAGCTTCCCGAGATTTTTATTCAGCATCGCAATGAGGTGTTCATGGTCGAAATTTCCGGCGCATGATATCACGATATCCTTCGTTCCGTAATACTTTCTGATGTGTGCCATAAGGTTGTCCCGTGTGAACGTCCTGATCGTCTCTCTCCTGCCGAGCACAGGCTGTCCAATGCCTGAAAGCCCCCAGATGGTCTGGTTGAAGAGATCATGGATATAATCATCGGGTGTGTCCTCAACCATCTTTATCTCTTCCTTGATGATTTTTTTCTCTTTCTCGATATCCTCAGCAGGAAATACTGAATTCAGAAACATGTCTGTCAGCAGATCAAGTCCTTTTTCAAGGAACTCATCGAGCACCTTTACATAAAACGTCGTCGTTTCGCGCGAGGTAAAGGCGTTCAGTTCACCGCCCAGAGAGTCAGTTTCGATAGCGATATCTTTTGCGGTTCGTCTTTTTGTTCCTTTGAAAAACATATGTTCGAGAAAGTGGGATATCCCGTTCTGTTCGGGTTTCTCATTTCTAGACCCGACTTTTACCCATATCCCGATAACGACAGACCGTACCCCCTTCAATGACTCCATAACAACCGGCACGCCGTTTATGAGATATTCTTTCCTAAACATGCTCTCCTCAAACAGTCAAGACGCTTTCTCTGTTGCTGAAATGAAAAAAGGGGATAGAGCAACCTAATCCCCCTTCCCGTTTTATGTCCATGGATCTTACTGCTCTTTTGAAATTCCCTTTTCCCGCAACGCCTCTTTCCTGGACAAACGTACTCTGCCCATCTTATCGATCTCGATTACCTTCACCAGGATTTCGTCTCCCTCGCGTACCTCGTCTGTGACTTTTGCAATTCGCTTATCGGATATTTGGGATATGTGAAGCAGGCCTTCGGTTCCGGGAAGAATTTCGATAAATGCACCAAAATCGACGATTCGCTTTACCTTGCCGAGGTAGAGTTTTCCCATCTCAGCTTCTGCAGTAATACTGTTAATGATATCGATGGCCTTTTGGGCAGACTCGCCGTCAGGTGAAGCTATGTTGATGAGGCCACTGTCCTCTATGTCTATTTTCACCCCTGTTTGTTCGACGATTCCCCGGATCACCTTTCCCCCGGTTCCGATCACGTCACGAATCTTCTCCTGCTTGATCTGCAGGGTGTAGATCCTCGGAGCATACGGAGCAAGATTTTCCCGTGGTGCATGAATGCAGTCATTCATTTTTTCGAGAATATGCAATCTCCCCTGCCGTGCCTGTTCGATCGCGGTTTCCATGATGCCGCGAGAAATACCGCCTATCTTCGTATCAAGCTGGAATGCGGTTATGCCCTTTGCTGTTCCGGTAACCTTGAAATCCATATCGCCGAGATGATCTTCGAGTCCGAGAATATCGGTAAGGATCACAACCGTATCCTGTTCCTTGATCAGTCCCATCGCAATGCCTGCAACGTGCGATCTGATCGGGACTCCGGCATCCATAAGAGCAAGGGAACCTCCGCAAACCGTTGCCATGGAGGAGGAACCATTTGACTCCAGGATATCCGAGACGATCCGAATCGTATACGGGAAATCCAATTTGGGAGGGATCAGGGATTTCAGAGCCCTCTCCGCAAGTATTCCGTGTCCTATTTCACGCCTTCCCGGAGACCGTAAGGGCTTTACCTCACCCACGCTGAAGGGCGGAAAATTATAATGCAACATGAAGGTCTTGTATGATTCACCTTCCAGCGAATCGATCTTCTGCTCATCATCAGAAGTTCCGAGGGTTACAACCGTGAGGCACTGGGTTTCACCCCTGATAAAGAGGGCTGACCCGTGCGTTCTCGGAAGAATTCCAATCTCTGCACTGATATCTCTGATGTCTTGTGGTGTTCTTCCGTCAGCCCGTCTATTTTCGTTGATGATCATGCCACGGACGAGATTTTTTTCCGTCTCGTGGAACTCGTGCATAATATCCCTTGATATATCGTTATCGGGTTGATTGAGCTGCTCAACCAGCTCCTTGAGTATCTCGTCAAGCGCTTTCTGCCTCCGCAACTTATCAGGAATTGATATCGCCGTTTTCATCTTCTCAAGGGACAATTCCCTGATGCGCTTTCTGAGTTCTTCATGAACAACCGGCACGGCAACGGCCCTTTTTTCTCTTCCGGCAATCGACCGAAGCTCTTTCTGTACGATGCAGAGGCGCTGTATCTCGCGGTGGGCAACGTCCAAAGCCTCAAGGAGATCGGGTTCCGAAATCTCCTGCGCCTCACCTTCCACCATAACCACCGCATCCTCCGTACCAGCAACAACGAGATTGAGATCGCATTCCTCGGTCTCCCTGATGTCAGGATTGATTACGAAGGAACCTGCAATCCGTCCGATCCTGACAGCAGCCACCGGGAATTTGAAGGGGATATCTGAAATGTTGAGGGATGCAGATATGCTGATAATACCCAGGATATCCGCAATATTTTCATCCCCGTATGAGAGGACATTGACAATACACTGCGTTTCACAGTAAAACCCTTCCTCGAAGAGAGGCCTGATAGGCCTGTCAATAAGCCGGGATGTCAGAATCTCCTTCTCTGAGGGTCTCCCTTCCCTCTTGAAAAAACCGCCGGGAATTTTCCCAGCCGAATAAGCCTTTTCCTGATAGTCTACGGTGAGAGGGAAAAAATCAAGACCTTCCTTCGGATTTTTATCTGCTACTGCCGTCGCCAGCACAACCGTATCTCCGTACTGGGCGACCACTGCTCCGTCAGCCTGTTTGGCAAATTTTCCTGTAGCAAGCGTAAGCTTTTTCCCGCGAACCTCAATTTCGACCGTGTGCATTACTTTCGTATTTCCAATCGCTCAATGACGGTCTTGTAGCGATCTTTATCCGATTTCTTGAGGTAGTCAAGTAATTTCCTTCTCTGGCTGACGAGTTTAAGAAGGCCTCTCCTTGAGTGGTGATCTTTCTTGTGGGTCTTGAAATGCTCTGTCAGGTAATTTATGCGCGTGCTGAGCAGGGCTATCTGGACTTCAGGGGAACCGGTGTCTGAATCGTGAATCCGGTAATCGCTGATGATGTTCAGTTTTGCTGTCTTGTCAATCGACATCTATTCACCGCCTTTCGAATGTTTTGTGCAATAGTTACGTTACCATAGAATTCAGGTATCTGTAAAGAAACAGACGATTTTGCAACAAGCTGTGTAATTTGCCGGATTGTGTCTATAAGGGGTCATAACAAAAAATAGCCGGGCTCATCCTCGGCTATTTTCAATGAAGACAATGAACTGTTTTTATACCGTAGATTTCGTCAGATCCTTCTTCATTTTCTCCTTAAGGGTAGCATGCGCTGCAGCGAGTCTGGCAATGGGTACACGGTACGGGGAACAGCTCACATAATCAAGCCCTATCTTGTGGCAGAATTCGACGGATTTGGGATCCCCCCCGTGTTCACCGCATATCCCCATTTTCAAGTTCTTCTTTGTCTTTCTTCCCTTTGCAACAGCGATCTGCATAAGAAGTCCTATCCCCTGCTGGTCGAGAGAGATGAATGGATCGTTTTCGAGAATACCCTTTTCAACATAATAGGGAAGAAACCGTCCTGCGTCGTCCCGCGAGAGTCCAAATGCCGTCTGTGTGAGGTCATTCGTCCCGAAAGAATAAAAATCAGCCTGTGTGGCGATCTCGTCCGCTGTAATTGCCGCCCGTGGCAGCTCTATCATGGTCCCTACCGTGTAGATAATTTTTGTTTTATATTCCTTCTGAACTTCATCAGCGGTTCTAACCGTCAGTTCCCTCATCATTTTCAGCTCGTTCACGTGTCCGACCAGCGGAATCATGATCTCCGGTATTACTTTCACCCGTTGCTTCGAAAGCTCACATACAGCCTCGATGATTGCCCTTACCTGCATTTCATAAATCTCCGGATAGGTAATACCAAGCCTGCACCCCCGGTGACCAAGCATTGGATTGAACTCCTCCAACGACCTGTTTCGTGCCTTCAGTTTCTCAACGGGCGCCTCCATGGAGGTGGCAAGGGACCGGATCTCTTCTTCGGTATGGGGCAGAAATTCATGGAGCGGAGGGTCGAGGAGACGGATGGTAACGGGTAATCCCTTCATTACCTTGAAGATTTCCATAAAGTCGCTCTTTTGCATCGGGAGGAGTTTGACGAGAGCCTTTTTTCTTCCTTCAGTATCATCAGAAAGAATCATTTCTCGAACGGCACTGATCCTCTCGGGCGCAAAAAACATATGCTCTGTCCTGCAAAGACCAATCCCTACAGCACCAAATTTCCGTGCAACCTCTGAATCATGAGCGGTATCGGCATTGGTTCTTACGCCGAGTTTCTGGTATTCATTAACCCATTTCATAAAGGTTCCGAAGTCACCGGTCAATTCAGGCGTGACAAGCGGAACCTGCCCGAGCATAACCTCGCCAGTCGTTCCGTTCAGGGTTATGTAATCCCATTCCTTTACGGTGAGGTCATTGACCGTGAAATACCTCTGTACCTCGTTGATATTGATGGCACCGCAACCTGCAATACAGCACTTTCCCATACCCCGCGCAACAACAGCGGCATGTGACGTCATGCCGCCCCGCGCCGTGAGAATTCCCTGCGCTGCGTTCATTCCCCCGATATCTTCAGGGGATGTTTCTGCCCTCACGAGAATAACGTGTTCTCCTCTTTCCGCAGCCTTTTCAGCATCTTCCGCTGTAAAAACAACTTTCCCGACTGCTGCACCTGGTGAGGCGGGAAGGCCCTTCGCAACAACTGTTGCACTAGCTTTCGGATCAATCATCGGGTGGAGGAGCTGGTCAAGCTGCTGGGGGTCGATCCTCAATATTGCCGTCTTTTTGTCAATGACCTTCTCTTTGACCAGATCTATGGCGATCCTGAGTGCGGCGGCAGCAGTTCTCTTTCCGACCCTTGTTTGGAGCATATAGAGTTTCCCTTCCTGCACGGTGAACTCTATGTCAAGCATGTCCTTATAGTGTCGTTCAAGTTTTTTATAAATGGTGTCGAGTTCCCGGTATGCCTTGGGGAGGCGTTTCCTAAGTTCTTCAATTCTCAGCGGAGTTCTGATTCCCGCGACGACATCTTCACCCTGCGCATTGATGAGGCATTCGGCAAAAAATCTTTTCTCCCCGGTGGAGGGATCCCGTGTGAAACCGACTCCGGTTCCTGAATTCTCTCCGAGGTTTCCAAATACCATGGACTGAATATTGCAAGCGGTGCCGAGATTATCAGGGATTTCATTTAATTTTCTGTATTTGACGGCCCTGTCACCAAACCATGAGCCGAAAACAGCATTGATAGCCTTACTGAGCTGTTCCAGAGGTTCCGAAGGAAAATCCTCTCCGGTATTTTTCCTGTATATCCTCTTGAATTCCTGAACAAGGGTTTTCAGATCATCAGCCGTAAGCTCGGTGTCCAGGCGGACCCCTCTCTCCTCCTTCATATCTTCAAGCGATTTTTCGAACCTCTGCCTGTCAACACCCATAACAATATTGCCAAACATAGTAATCAGCCTTCTGTAAGCATCATACACAAAACGTTCATTGTTCGTCTTTTTAATCAATGCATTGATCGTTGCATCATTCAGCCCAAGATTCAGCACGGTATCCATCATGCCCGGCATTGAAAATTTAGCCCCTGAACGGACCGAGACAAGGAGGGGATTGTCAGGGTTACCGAATTTCATTCCCATCGCCCTTTCAACCTTCCTGAGATTTTCAAGAACCTGCTGCCACATTCCGGGAGGATATTTCTTGCCTGCTTTGAAATATTCGTTGCATGCCTCTGTGCTAATGGTAAATCCCGCGGGTACCGGTATCTTCAGATTTGTCATTTCTGCAAGCCCTGCACCTTTGCCGCCGAGGAGGTCTTTCAAAGTTCCTTTTCCATCAGCCTTGCCGTTTCCGAAAAAGAAAACATATTTCTTGAGAGCTTTTTTAGCCATTCCGACACCCTCCCAATGTTTTTTGGATATTAGCATACCTCACAACCCCGATAAATTCAATCCTCGCGGATGACATGAAACGTGTTCCCGATAAACCCAGGAGGCTTCCTGCAAGGAAGATTAATTTTCTTGACTTAAATGTGCCGGTGCTTAAAAATACAGATGCAAAAGAGGAAGAGAAAGGAGCGAGAGATGCAAAGATTAAGTATTTTTTTTATGACAGTTTTCGCGTTCACTATTCTTAACGTCGCGTTTATTCATGCGGCGGACACGACTCCCGAAAAAGGAGAGGCTTTTCCTGAAATTACGATGCCCATACCAGAAAAAGATGCTGATAAGGCATATCTCGGATTATCCGGAAAAGTAGAATTCAAGCTATCAGAGATAAAAGCCGATGTGCTCATTATCGAAATCTTCAGCATGTATTGTCCTTACTGTCAGAAGGAAGCCCCGCTCGTGAATGATCTCTACCAGGCAATCGACAAGGACCCCGGCTTGAAGGAAAAGATCAAGATGATCGGTATTGGCGCAGGCAACACCCCTTTTGAGGTTGACATCTTCAGAAACCAATTCAAGATTCCATTCCCGCTTTTTGCCGATGACTCGTTCACTGTTCATAAGCGGGTTGGCGAAGTGAGAACACCGTACTTTTTTGTCCTGAAAGTGAACGCTGATAGATCGAATACACTCATCTATTCAAAAGTCGGAACCATACGGGACCCGGCTCAGTTCCTTAAACTCATTCTGAACGAAGCAGACTTAAAATAAGGGAGGTATCGTGATGGCAATCAATAGAAAAATTGCACCTTTCTTCGCGATTTGTCTATTCTTCCTTGCTCCGCAGGTCTTCGGTGCTTCAGAGCAGTTCAAAGGGATGGTATATGACACGGGAACTCTTACACCAGTTGACAGCATAGCAATCCTCAAAACCGGCATGAAAGCTCCCGACTTCACGCTTCCATCCATATCAGGAGAGAAGGTTACCCTGAGCCGGTATCAGGGGAAAAAGAATGTCGTAATCTCTTTTGTCCCCGCAGCATGGACGCCTGTCTGTTCAGACCAGTGGCCTGGATACAATATAACGAAAAGTTTTTTTGATAAATATCATGCCGTTCTTCTCGGCATTACCGTTGACAATATACCGACGCTGTTTGCATGGACACAGGAAATGGGAGGCGTCTGGTTCCCGGTGCTGTCGGACTTTTATCCGCACGGTGCCGTATCCCAGAAATACGGAGTTCTTCGTTCAAGCGGAGTCTCCGAAAGAGCCCTGTTTGTCATCGACAAACAGGGACTTATCCGCTATATCGATGTTCATGATATTAACAGGAGACCTCCCTTTGAAGCGTTAGTGAAGGAACTTGAGAAGCTTGAATAAGAGACGTCTTACAATCCTTCTTGTATTTCTCTTTGCGTCTGCTTTTTCTCTGAGTCAGATATACGCGAATGGAATGTCGCTGCCGAAAGCTGGATATCTTCCGAAAATATTCTTTAAAGATTCTGCGTCAATCGAGGCGATGAAATACCTCGGGCTATCCCGAAAGAAGAATTTCTCACTGGACGATATGCACGGATCACTTTTTGTCATTGAGGTATTCAACACTTACTGTACTACGTGTCCAAGAAATGTGCCGGTCCTGAACGATGTTTATGCTGCTGTCGAAAAGAATGCTGAGGAAAAGAGAACAATAAAAGTCTTCGGTATTGCTATCGGGAATACCGAAAAAGAGGCCGGGGATTATAAAACACGCCACAACGTCCTTTTCCCGGTATTGACTGATTACGATTTTTCAATCCATAGCACTTTGGGCAATCCAAGGGTTCCCTATACGCTCTATCTCAAAAAGACTGCAAAGGGATATCTTGTTGTCGACACTCATCAGGGTGTCCTCGATTCAGCAGTGGCCTTTCTGGAAAAAGTGCGCATGCTGAATTGACATGCTGTATTTTTTACAGCGCTGCCGGAGGAGGGAACAAATGAAACGCTTTATCCTGATCGTATGCATGATCTTGTCTGCAGGGTGTGCCTCGTTCACCGTCAATTACGATTTCGATCCTGAATCAGATTTTACCCGTTTTAAGACCTATGCCTGGTCACCACCCTCGGAAAAATCAACAATAAGCGAACTGTCAGCGAAACGCATTAAGATCGCTGTGGACAAGCAATTGGCAGCCAAGGGACTCACATCAGTGTCAGAGAATCCTGATATGTTTGTTGTCATGTTTGCAGGGAGGGAAAAAAGAGTCGATGTTCAGGAATGGGGTTATGGGTACGATGACCGGGATTACCGCGATAATATCTGGCATCCGGGAAGACCCCCTGTTTTGCCTGAGAGACGCGATTTTTTTGAATACCGGCGAGGGGTTGATTCCTATGAATACGAGGTCGGTTCGCTCGTGATTGATTTCGTCGATGCACACAAGAAGGAACTCGTATGGAGGGGAACCGCATCCGGCATCATTGATCCGAGCAAAACCGCAGAACAGATCCATAACGTAATCGCCAAAATGCTTGGGAATTTCCCGCCGCCAAAGGGACAATGAACAAACCTGGTCTGTTCAATACCTTCAATACTTCATTGCCTTGTTCGTACCGAAGAGGCTGCTGATCTGCAGGTGAACCTTCATGTTCATCTGCGATGCTTTACAGTGGCTGCAAATGTAATTGAGGAAGTAATCATCTGACTTTCCGATGTTGACAGCGAGCTTTAATCCATTGTACGTAAAACTCTTTTCCCCGCTGCATGCCTGATGTCCGCAATAAAACCGGATGTCCGGTGTTGCGATGTTGAAAAAGGGCCCATCAATCTCTATTACGTCTTTGACGGAGCACACTTTCCCGGGGGGACTTTTTTCGAGGAATGAAATCCACGAAACAGGACCTGCCTCAGAGGGGCGGTCTATTTGATGTAATAGCCGGATACCCGCCATTTGCCGTCCTTGTCCAGCATGGGGGTAATGGTCTCGATTGAGGATTTTTTGTTGGCAAAATATGTTTCGTATTGTATGACGACGTATTCGCCGTCCGGCGCTCCCGGCAAGCTTGTTGCATACTGCTTTGATTTTACCGTCCTTTTGACAACTTTGCCGAGAGGTTTTCGGACCGCGCTCAGGGATTGATGCCACAGCTCCTTGCTGAGAGCATCCCTGAAATAGTGAGCAGCTTCTTCCCAGCTCTCTGCGTACTTTCCATTATCGACCAATGTCAGCCATGCCCGGGATGCCTCAAGTGCCTTCTGCACAGCGTTCTCATGCGCAAGTGCCGGTATGCCTGAAACGAAAACAACCAGTACCGATAGTATGGCGAAAAAACTTTTTTTTCGGTTCATTGCATGATCTTTGCCATAAAGCGTTTCTATTACTGACTGGTTTCAGTATGTTCCGGAATTAATGCTTCAGATTCCACAGGCTCAGATTCCACAGGCGTTGTGTCACCTTTGCTTAACCGCTTCTGACGCTTTACTTCCTGCTTCTTCTGTCTCTTCAATTCTTTTTTTCTTTTGTCGCTTTTATACATACCTGAACGCTTTGCCAAAATGTCCCCCTAATTAATGAATAAACAGTCTTCAGTCTTTTTTGACCTGTCTTTTCAACCGTACCCCCTTCATTTTATTCTTCTGTGCCTGCCGCTGTTTTGTTTTCATTTTGACCGATGGCTTTTCATAGAAGACTTTTTTCTTCAGATCTGCCATGAGGCCTTCTTTCTGAAGTTTTCTCTTGAGAACTTTTAAGGCTTTTTCGAGGTCTTTGCCATCTACCTTTATCTCCAACCGCCTGATCCTCTTCTTCCGGAAGACCTTCCCTGTCCGGACCTTCCGGCATCTCTTCCTCTTGCGGTCTGCGGCCGTGCTTCGCTTACGTTCAGAGTTCTTTCCATGAATTCACTGCCATTGAGCTCCGCGACAGCCTTATCTGCATCTTCATTCGAGGACATCTCGACAAAACCAAACCCTTTCGGGCGTCCCGTCATGTTATCCATGATTATCTTTACAGACTCAATCTCGCCGAATTTCTCGAACAACTGGCGCACGTCATCCTCACTGGCTCTATATGAGAGATTGCCTACATAAATCTTCTTTGACATCGGTTCTCCTTCCGGTATCTTTGATATTGATGCTCTTTACCCTTTGCGGCAAATATCACAGGGATGAAAAAAGGCCTCCTTTCCTGCACACTGTTTTGAAGTTCAAGGAGTACATGTCATAAGAAATTCAGTAATGACTCAAGGACTTGCGACCTCAACATAACAAAATACTCCGTTCGCTCAGCGCTTAGCATAACACAGGAAAAAACTGGCAGTCAATTGCAGAAGATTTACAGAATATTCTTGTCATGATTGTTTCCATTTCTTATACTAAGAATATTTTTATGCAACAGGGAATTATAGAAAATCTTATTGCGCAGCTCACAAAGCTCCCCGGGATAGGAAGAAAAACCGCTCAGCGGCTTGCCTTTTTTATTCTGTCGATGCCTGCAGAAGATGCTCGCGGACTCTCACAGGCAATAAACGAGGTAAAGGACCGCGCACGCTTCTGCAGGGTGTGCTTTAACATCACTGACAGCGATGTATGTTCCATCTGCGATAATCCCTCACGGGACAGGAGCAGGGTATGTGTTGTAGAAGAACCGAGCAATATCCTTGTCATTGAGAGGTCGAGAGGGTTTGAAGGACTGTATCACGTTCTGCTTGGCGCCCTTTCACCGATCGATGGGCTGACTCCCGACAGGCTTAAAATGAATGAGCTGATTGAACGGGTCAGAAACAACTCGATTCAGGAGATTATCATCGCAACAAACCCGAATACCAAAGGAGAAATGACGGCCCAGTATATTCGTGAGCTCTTGAAACCGTTTCCGGTTAAAGTGACACGGATTGCCTACGGGCTTCCCATCGGCGGCGATATCGAGTTTGCAGACGAAGTAACCCTCGGCAAAGCACTCGAAGGCAGAAGAGAAATGTAGGGGGAGAGATGCGTCTCACGCAATGTATGCTTCTGGTTGTAAAGGTGTTCTATATCGATACAGGATTCCTATACTCCTCCGTTATAAAATGTTCTTCCTGAAAATTATTGTTCAGGAGAACACTTTCAAGAATCTTGTTTCTTTCTTCTCTCTGCTTTTTTTCGGTGCTCGTCTTAACTGAATTCTTCAGATAGAGGAAGGCTTCGGCGTACGAATCATCGTTTTGGTCTCTGAGGAAGGCATCTAGATCCTTTTCTTTTGAGACGCTTATTACTTTCTTCATAAAGTCAGCATATTGAGAAGCCATGGCTGAAGGAGATGTCAAACGATGCTGATTCAGGGCAATAAAAGCCCAGAGACTGTAAATATTGTTTAATCCCTTTGCATATTTCGAGACTGCGGCATTGTGTGCTTCCATATTCAGAATATACTTTTTTGTGGACTGGAGTCTGTTTGCAAATGCAAGCTCATCAAAATCTACCACTGTCTCTTCCGGAGAATCATATTCTGCATAGAGATCATCAAGCAAGTCCTGGTCATAACCGAGAATGCGGTTCTTCAGAAGAACAGCGAGGAGTTCCGATATAAGCTGAACGTCTTTCATCCTCCTCAATCGCGCCTTGGTCGCGATACCAAACCGTTCCCATTCTTCCTGTTCTGCTTCTTTCTCGGCCACCCTGATAAACCATCCATCGTATCTGGCATGCCGCATTTCTTGACGCTCAAGCTTCCTCGAATTCCTGTTGAGCCGGTCAAACACCTCATTAATGACTATGCTGTCTTCGATATCCATGAATTCGACCGGTAAAGCGTAGCGGAGAAACTGCGTATTCAGATCCAGATCATGTTCGATCTGCTTCCACTTTTTTCCGTTCAGCTTCTCGTTTCCATAATCCTTATCCATTGCGATAGCATTTTCAAAATATTGAATGACTGTTTCGAGGCGCTGTTTTCCGTCCACGACATGGTAGATCATTCTTCCCTGTTCCGAATCGATTTCCTTATGGAGAAAGACGGCAGGGCTCGGGTAATTCCGGAAAATCGTATCGAGGAAGAATTTCCTGTCCTTCAATGTCCAGACACTCCTCCGTTGATACGGAGGATCAAGATTCAGTTGACCGTTCTGATAGAGGTCGAGAAACCAGGTAATATCTCGTTTCATAACATTCTCCTTTTTTCACTGAAATTTCATGTATGCATTATGCCGGATGTATCTTTTCACGCCATTTCCTGGCTTTACATAAAATCTCCCCCTCATCAGCGGTCAGGAGATTTCTGTCGTTGATAACCATCTTCCCGTTCACCATGACAGCCTCTACATCCGAAGCCATGGCACTATACACAATATGAGAATAGATGTTATAAAGAGGCGTCATATGAGGCTTATTGAGATCCATTACGATAATATCGGCGATTTTCCCCTGCTCAATGCTCCCGATCAGATCACCGAGGCCTAATACCTCGGAACCCCATCTGGTTGCCATCAGCAGGGCTGTTTTTGCATCGAGAACCGTCGGATCACTCGAGAGTGCTTTATGAATTTTTGCTGTGGTAGACATTTCACTCAGGATGTTCAGGTCATTGTTGCTTGCTGCGCCGTCGGTACCGAATGATATCTTCACGCCTGCGGACAGCATGGATACGACAGGTGCGAATCCTGAGGCGAGCTTCAAGTTGCTTTCCATGCAGTGAGAAACGCCCACCTTATGCTTTGCGAGGAGTTCGATTTCGTGGTCATGCAGCCATATGCAGTGGGCAGCCAGTACTGATTCATCCAGAAAGCCGAGTTCTGCGAGATATTCAACCGGTCTCTTATGGTATCTGGCCATAACCTCCCCTACCTCCCACTGCGTTTCGGAGAGATGAATATGCAGGGGAACATGCAATATTTCTGCGAGGGTTTTAGATTTCTTCAGGGTCTCAGGCCCGCACGTATAGAGTGCATGGGGAGCGATGCAGGGGGTTATGAGTTCATCATCCTTCCATTTTCGTACGAACTGTTTGGCGTTTTCGAGATATTCATCAGCCGTCTGCGCAGAAACCGAGGGAAAATCGAGGATTCCGCTACCCAGGACAGCCCTCATGCCGATACGTTTTGATGACTCACCTGCAGCATCTTCAAAAAAGTACATATCATTATAGGTGGTGATACCACCCTTCAGCATCTCCAGACATGCCAGCTCAACGGCATCGGAGACAAACGCAGGGCTCAACCAGGAATTCTCTGCGGGCCAGATATGATTATTCAGCCAATCCGTCAGCGGCAGATCGTCGGCTATCCCTCTGAAATATACCATTGCAGCATGGGTGTGCGTGTTAACGAACCCGGGAAGGACCACCTTTCCGGTTCCATGTAATATTGTTTGAGCAAGGTACTTGCCGGATATATCCTCGGAATCCCCGACATCAAGGATTTTATTGTCCCGTATCGCAACTGCGCCTTTTTCGATTACGGTAAGGGATTGATCCATGGTGAGGATATAATCGCCACAGATAATATGATCAGCCGGTATCATTCAGATAAATTCGGGATCCTCGAATCCTTGTCCCCTTGAACCCATATCCTTTACGCCATTTCGATAAGTTTCTCAGCGATCTGGACAGCGTTCAGGGCAGCGCCTTTTCTCAGGTTGTCTGCAACGATCCACAGGTTAATGCCGTTGTCGATCGTTTCGTCCTCCCGTATCCTGCCGACATATGTTTCATCCGTACCGGCAACATCGATGGGTATGGGATACAGTTTTTTATCCGGTGCATCATATACGACTACACCGGGGGCTGAAGACAGAATTGCCCTTGCTTCATCCGGAGACAACTTATTTTCAGTCTCGATATTCAAGCTTTCGGAGTGACAACGGAAAACAGGAACCCGAACGGTAGTCGCTGTCACCCTGATCGTATCATCTCCCAAGATCTTTTGTGTCTCATTCACCATCTTCATTTCTTCCTTGGTGTAACCGTTTTCAAGAAATACATCGATCTGGGGAAGGACATTAAACGCTATCTGATACGGGTAGACATTACAGGCCACTTCCTTGAAATTGAGGAGGTCCGTTGTCTGCCGCATGAGTTCGTCTATCGCTTTCTGTCCGGTGCCGGAGACTGACTGAAATGTCGTTACAACCACCCTTTTGATTTTTGCCGCGTCGTGGATCGGTTTCAGCACAACTACCATCTGGATGGTGGAGCAGTTCGGATTTGCAATGATTCCCTTGTGCCACCTCAGATCATGCGGGTTCACCTCGGGGACGACGAGGGGTATTTCAGGGTCCATTCTCCACTGGCTCGAGTTGTCGACGACAACACATCCTGACCGTGCCGCAACTGGAGCCCATATTCTTGATCTCTCTGCACCTGCCGAAAACAGTGCAATGTCAATACCTGCAAACGACCTGTCATTGAGCGTTTCAACTGGTATAGTCGTATCTCCAAATTCTATATGTTTCCCTTCTGACCGTTCTGAGGCAAAGAGCCTCAGTGTCTCTATAGGGAACGATCTCGCTTCAAGCGTCCTGACCATCTCCGTTCCAACCGCACCGGTTGCTCCAACAACGGCTGTCACATATTTCCCCTTTTTTTTGAGCATAGAAGGATATCCTCCGTTCCGGGATGATGTCGTGAATAATGAATGACTTATTATAATCATTGACTCCGAAAAAACAATACCGGATGCGGATTGCTAATTCCCGTGAAAAGAAATTAAAATGGTCAATTATGTCAGTGAGGAGGGCGAATGGGGTTTTTTGATCGATTGAAAGAGAGCCTGACAAAGACTCGAAAAGGCTTTGTTGAGAAAGTTGAGACATTGTTTGCAGGACGGAAAATTGATGAATCAACACTTGAAGAGCTGGAGGAAATTCTGATCATGTCCGATGTGGGAGCGACAGCGGCAGCGGATATTGTGACGGTCATTCGTGAGAAGGCAGGAAAAGGAGAGGCAAAGGATGTCGAGAGTGTAAAGGAGTTACTAAAAAGAGAAATGACAGACATGCTTGGGGATATGCAACCCATAGCAAATTCCGGAAAAAGCCCCTTTGTAATCCTTGCCGTCGGGGTGAACGGCGTAGGCAAGACAACTACGATCGGAAAACTTGCCAGCAGATTTCACTCGCAGGGACTTTCCGTGCTCCTCGCTGCAGGAGACACCTTTCGTGCAGCAGGAATAGAACAGCTCGAGATATGGTCACAAAGAGCGGGCACTCAGATTGTCAAACACCAAAGGGGGTCGGATCCCGCGGCAGTCGCTTTCGATGCAGTTTCTGCAGCGGTGAGCAGAAACAGCGACATCGTTATCATTGATACTGCCGGAAGACTCCATACCAAGAGCAACCTCATGGAGGAACTGAAAAAGGTCAGACGCTCAATCGACAAGGCGATGCCCGGTGCCCCCCACGAGACCCTGCTGGTTGTTGATGCAACAACAGGGCAGAATGCACTCAGGCAGGCCGAGATGTTTCACGAGGCGGTCGGGATTACCGGAATTGCCCTGACAAAACTTGACGGCACTGCCAAGGGTGGAATCATCTTTGCCATCAGAAAAGGGCTCGGGATTCCGGTGCGTCTTATCGGGATAGGTGAAGGGATTGACGACCTCAGGGATTTTGAACCGAAAGAATTTGTAGAGGCACTTTTTTCATAAATGTGAACTGATTTTTGTCCGGAAGGCTGAAGGATACGGAAAATTCTTCAGATATACTGTGGTCTGCGAATGAAATACCTCATCATCTTTTTTCTTATCATCATTTTGATCGGCATTCTTGCCAACCGTGAACTTGCCAGAGACAGAAAGAGAATTAATCAGATGTTGAGGGAATATTCATTTAGAACTTATTCACCTGATGAAGACGAAGAGATTCATCCTGAAAAAAAAGGGGGAAAGTGAGCGGTTCAATGCTTCAGCAAAGCATTCCGCATGATGTCAACGTCGGGTTTCTGACCGGTCCACAATTCGAATGCCGATACACCCTGCCAGAGCAGCATGCCGAGGCCGTCAAAGGCGATACATCCTTTTCCTGATGCTACATCAAGAAGCCGTGTTTTTTTGTAGATAAGGTCATAGACAATCTGCCCCGGCCGCAAAGAGGAAGTATCGAGCGGCAGGGGATCATCATCTTTCAACCCTAATGGGGTCGCATTGATTATCATGTGATACTTTGCAAGAGCTGACAAATCATTGCACAGCAGAGCATTATTCTTTATTCTATGTAAATCATCTGCAAGCTTCTGAACCCTGACTTTTGTCCGTCCGAACAGGGAAACGGATTTCACTTGCTGAACCAGAGCGTATCCCACGGCACGCGCCGCACCGCCTGCTCCGATAATAAGGATGTCCTTGTTTGCCAAATTGATCCTGTTTTCAGAGAGGGACTGCATGAACCCTTTTCCGTCTGTGTTGTAGCCAGTGAGACTTCCTTCTGTGTTCACAATAGTGTTCACGGCACCGATGAAAGATGCCCCCGGATCAACCTGATCGAGGTAGCGAATCACGGTTTCTTTATGTGGTACGGTTACATTGATACCCCGGATATTCAGAGCCCGTATTGCCCTTATCGCATCTTTCAAATCATGAGGGCTGACGGGAAACGGGACATAACAGTAATCAAGCGAGAGCGCCTCAAAGGCCGCATTATGCATTGCGGGAGACAGCGTATGTTGAACCGGCCACCCGATTATGCCGGTTATTGTTGTTTTCCCGTTGACACGCATCACGGCTCCTTACAACAACCCGGACAGGGTATTTGTGAAGTATGCGTAATCATCAAAACACCGGTCCGGTTCAAAACCGTTGTATTCCCGGCATTCCGACCTGAAAAGGATGAACTTCATCCCTACTCTTTTTGCCCCGCTCAGGTCTTTACAGGGATTATCTCCGACGTATATGCAATCTCCGGAGGATACCCCGATCTTTTCCATTGCTGCTCTGAACAGTCTTGGATCCGGTTTTTTGAATCCGAAGCGGGATGACAATATCCTTACCTCAAAAAACTGGTCCAGGCCGAGTTTTGCAATTTCCGGTTCTGCGTAAAGCCACTGGGCATCAGAAATAATCGCTGTTTTATAGCGAGCACTCAGAGCGAGGAGAACATCATAGATACCTTCATGAACCCTGAACTGTCGCATGGTGAGAGATCTGAAGAGTGTTGCGATATCCATGACATTTGTTTTTGTACTCCTTTTCTTTCCATATTTATTCATGATATTGAAAAATATTTTGTATACATCGACTTCCGGATGAACCTCCTTGCTCTG
This sequence comes from Thermodesulfovibrionales bacterium, assembly GCA_963715195.1. Taxonomy (GTDB): domain Bacteria; phylum Nitrospirota; class Thermodesulfovibrionia; order Thermodesulfovibrionales; family SM23-35; genus JALHSV01. The sequence goes on from CAVQRT010000007.1 coordinate 189,778, forward strand.
GTCAAGGTAATGCTGAATCCCTTCGAAATACGCCCGTTTCATTTCATCCGGCGCTATGTTGACCGAATGATAGCCAAGATAGCGTGACAGTATCTCATAGACATACGGATCATGCTCATCAGTCTTGATATCAATCAGTGTGCCGTAGAGATCAAAGAGAATCGCCTTGGTCATACAATATTATATCCTCATTATATCCTCTCATTGTAGCTGGTGATGAGGACCTGGTACCCTTCGTTTGCCAGTGTCTCTGCAAGGGAAACGGCATCTTCTCTCGCAAGAGACCTGCCGATCCTTACCCTGAAGAATGTACTCCCGTTCAGATTAACTTCATGAATATAGACATCGCCGTATTTCAGTTCCAGAGCTCTTCTCAGACGCTGTGCATTGAAAAGGTCTCGGAATGATCCAGCCTGTATCGTCAATGCACCCTCCTGCGAGGCATATGCCACTTTTCGCATAAAAGAGGGATCTCTCCCCACATACTCAATCATTACTTCAGAGATTCCCGGTTCCAGAAGTCCGATATCCCTCGCAGCAGCGTATGACAGGTCAATATCCCTTCCGTCCACAAAAGGACCACGATCATTGACGAGGCAGCAGACAGACCTCCCGTTCGAGGGATGTGTGACCTTAAGCTTTGTTCCAAACGGGTATTCACGATGTGCACATGTATAGGCATACATGTCGAAGGGTTCTCCCGATGAGGTAGGATTCCCGTGAAATCCGGGACCGTACCAGGACGCAATTCCGTATCCCGGTGCAGAACTGAGATGGTACGAAGCGCATGATGAGAGTGGGAATATGAAGAAGTGAATCAATACGATAAATAAAAACCGCCTGAACCCTCGGTTTCTCAAGGATCTTAAAGGCGGATTATTCATTATATCCGGAATAATGTTCCTTCCTGTCCTGTTGCAGAATTGTGAATTACATGTCGCTTACAGAATATACCTGCTTAAATCCTCGTCCTTTACAATATCATTCAATTTTTCCCTTACATAGGTTCTGTCGATTCCCAGTTTTCCGTTCTTCTTTTCAGGGGCTTCAAAGGAAATATCTTCGAGAAGTTTTTCGAGCACGGTATGCAGTCGCCGTGCACCGATGTTTTCGGTTTTTTCATTCACGCGGGCTGCGATATCCGCAATTTCTTCAATGGAATCCCCTGTAAATTGTATCGACACATCCTCCGTGAAGAGCAGTGCCGTGTACTGCTTTATGAGGGCATTGTAAGGTTCAGTCAGTATGCGCACGAATTCTTCCTTCCCGAGTGCATCGAGTTCAACCCTGATCGGAAATCTACCCTGAAGTTCCGGGATTAGATCAGACGGCTTTGACATGTGAAATGCCCCTGCAGCAATAAAGAGGATATGTTCAGTCTTTACCGGCCCGTGTTTGGTGGTGACTGTTGTTCCTTCGACGATGGGAAGAAGATCCCTCTGGACACCTTCTCGTGAGACGTCAGGTCCATGAGCGTGCCCTCTGCTCGCAATCTTGTCGATCTCATCGATAAAGATAATGCCGGACTGCTCTACCCGTTCAATCCCCTCACGCGTAACTTTATCGATATCAATGAGCTTGTTTGCTTCTTCCTGCTGAATGATCACCAGAGCTTCAGGAACTTTAACCTTTTTCCGTTTCGATTTTTCAGGGAGGAAATTTCCGAGCATCTCTTTCAGGTTGATTTCCAGATCCTCGAGTCCCACGTTCGAAACGACCCCGAAGGGGATAACCTTTTCCCTTACTTCTATATCAACGTACCGGTTATCCAGTTTGCCCTCTTTTAACTGTATTTTGAGCCTTTCGCGCGTTTCCCGCTGTTTTTCCCGCTCCTCTTCCTCGAGACCGCTCCGTGCAGTTTTCGGAAAGGGCAGCAAAAGGTCAAGCATACGCTCTTCGGCGAGAACCTTCGCCTTTTCCTGCACTTTTTCCGTATGCTCCGTCTTGACCATCCCCATCGATATTTCGGTTAGATCGCGGATCATGGATTCAACGTCACGGCCGACATACCCAACCTCGGTAAATTTCGAAGCTTCCACCTTTATGAATGGTGCGCGTGCAAGCTTCGACAGCCTTCGTGCGATTTCTGTCTTGCCCACACCTGTCGGGCCGATCATAATGATATTTTTCGGCAGGACCTCGTCGCGTAATTCCGGGGAGAGTCTCTGCCTCCTCCACCGGTTCCTCATGGCGATAGCAACTGCCTTTTTCGCCTTGTGTTGTCCGATGATATATTTATCCAGCTGTTCTACGATTTTTCGTGGTGTCAGATTATCCATTCAACTCCTCTATGATCACGTTATTATTTGTGTAAATACAGATGTCAGAGGCAATGCTCATTGCTTTCTCGACAACCTCCCGCGCTGAAAGATTCGTGTTTTCGATCAAAGCCCGTGCGGCCGCCTGTGCATAAGGGCCCCCGGAACCGATTGCGGAAACGCCGTCTTCCGGTTCAATGACATCGCCTGTACCCGAGAGAATAAATGTGTGTTCATGGTCGGCAATAATGAGAAGCGCTTCGAGCCTTCTCAGGATTTTATCGGTTCTCCAGTCCTTTGCAAGCTCTACAGATGCCCGGGTAATATTCCCGCGGTACGATTCCAGTTTGCCTTCAAACTTTTCGAACAGGGTGAAAGCGTCTGCCGTAGCTCCCGAAAATCCTGCGAGGACTTTTTCTCCATACATTTTTCTGATCTTGCGCGCATTCCGTTTCAGGACGGTGTTCCCCATAGTGACCTGACCGTCTCCACCTATGGCAACGTTTCCGCCATTCCTCACACAGAGTATCGTCGTCCCTTTCAGCATGGGTAATTCCTCAATAGTAACGAATTGTCAGGCAAAGATTCTATCCCGTCAATAACGTGATATTATAAACCATTTGGATTCAATCTTTTTTTGCCAAGGGATGTGCCTTATCATATACATCCATGAGATGCGTTATGTCCAGATGCGTATACTTCTGAGTTGTTGAAAGCGATGAGTGGCCGAGGAGTTCCTGTATGACCCTGAGGTCTGCTCCTCCCTGAAGCAGGTGGCTCGCAAAGGAGTGCCGGAGCGTATGCGGTCCGATTCGCCCGTGGAGTGCTATCGCACGCGCATATTTTACAACAATCCGCCGCACCCCTCTCTCCGTTAATCGCTTCCCTGTCCTGTTCAGAAAAAGTGCCTCTTCATTCCTTTTGAGCAACATTCTCTCCACGATATATGATTTCATCGCATCGAGCGCCTTTGAACCAATGGGGACAATACGCTCTTTCTTCCCTTTTCCCCTGATCTTTACGAGGGATTCCTTCAGGTTCATATCGTCTGTATTGATTCCCGACAGTTCACTCACCCTCAGGCCGCTTGAATAGAGGAGTTCAAGGATAGCCCTATCGCGGACAGGGATGAACCCGATTCCCTGGGGTTTTTCGACGAGGGAAAAAACATCATCAACTGAGAGGAACCTCGGAAGACGCTTTGGGACTTTCGGATTCGAAACGAGTTTCGCCGGATTGGTTTTCATATACCCTTCACGGTACAGGAATTTGAAGAAGGACCGGATGCTTGACAGGCGGCGGCTTACCGTTGTCCTGTTCAATCCCTTCTGTATCTGCGCCGCAATAAAACCACGGATATCAATGACATCCAGACTATTGGGCATATCCCCGACGGATTCGGCAAACTCGTCGAGATCTCTTCTGTAGGCACGCACAGTATGGGACGATACACCCTTTTCAAGATCAAGATAGCGGATGAATTTTTCGATGTAGTCTTTCAATGAATATTATGTGTTCATCAAAAAGATAAATGAGAAAAGTGCAGGTATTTGATAAATTTTATTTTGATACCTTAGTGTACATCGAATTGATGATTTAGTGAATATTTTTATCCGGATAGTGATGATAGATATTTCAACCAAATCATCAAGTTAAAAAATTATGTACACGATGTCTGCACCTTTACGGTTAGGGCTTGTCTTTGAGTACCGCCAAGGTCTTTTCGAGGCTGTCCATATCCTCAACATTGAAAACTGCTGCGGATGCATCGATTCTCTTTATTAATCCTGACAGCACTTTTCCGGGCCCTACTTCCAGAAATGTGGTAATCCCGGAATCCATGATAGCCCTCACAGAATCCTCCCAGAGGAGCGGATGGTTGAGCTGGCGCACAAGTGATTTTTTTATTACCTGTGCATCGGTCAGGAACCGTGCATCGGCATTGCTGACAACGGGAACAGAGGGATTGTTGAACACGATCGTATCGAGCAAATCCGACAGTTGCTGCGATGCCCCATCCATCAACCGGCAATGAGACGGAACACTTACGGCAAGAGGCACCGCCTTCTTTGCACCTGCACCCTTGCTGATTTCAATCGCTTCCACGACAGCTTCTTTTTCCCCTGCTATAACAATCTGCCCGGGGCAGTTATAATTTGCAGGTGCGGCATACCCTGACTTTACAGATAAGCAGATATCCGCAACCTTCCCTCTGTCAAGACCGAGAACCGCCGCCATTATCCCTTTCCCCTCGGGAATAGCTTCCTGCATAAAGAATCCCCTCTTTTCAGCAACCTTTATCGCATCGGAAAAAGATAATGCTCCCGCTGCCACAAGGGCGGAATATTCACCAAGGCTATGGCCGGCAACAACCGAAGGACTGATATCTTTTTCGCTGAGAACTCTGTGCAAGGCCATGCTTGCTGTGAGAATGCAGGGTTGTGTCCTGAACGTTCTGTTCAGTTCTTCGGCCGGACCGGAAAAGGATACCTGTGCTATATCGTAACCCAATGCATCAGAAGCTTCTGCGAAAGTTGCCCTCGCCACAGGGAAATTATCTGAAATTTCCTTTCCCATTCCGACATACTGCGAACCCTGTCCGGGAAAGACAAAAGCAAGCTTCATGCTCAGGATCCCCTGAATTCCCGTATTTTCTTGATCAGCAGCGGTACGATCTCATAGAGGTCTCCGACTATGCCATACGTCGCCACATTGAATATGGGAGCTTCAGGGTTCTTGTTGATTGCTATAATAACGTCTGATGACTGCATGCCCACGAGATGCTGGACAGCCCCTGATATCCCGCAGGCAACATACAGTTTCGGACATACCGTTTTCCCCGTCTGTCCGACCTGATGCCTGTAAGGCATCCACCCGGAGTCAACAGCCGCCCTTGAAGAGCCGACTGCACCACCAAGGAGCTCGGCAAGCTCCTCAAGAAGTTTAAAACCTTTCGGGTCACCCAGTCCCCTTCCTCCGGAAACAATGATGTCTGCCTCCTGAAGATTCACCATGCAGTCTGATGTTTCTTTCACTGTCTGGAGAACCTTTGTACGTAACCGTAATCCATCCGAGGTTACCTGGATGATATCCCCTTTTCTTGCTTCATCATACCCGCAGCGTTTCATCACCCTTGGCCTGACCGTGGCCATTTGCGGTCTGTAATGCGGGCAGAGGATCGTGGCCATGATATTACCGCCAAAGGTAGGCCGTATCTGTAGAAGGTTTCCTGTATCCCTATCGATTTCAAGGGATGTACAGTCGGCGGTAAGACCTGTCCTCAGCCGTGCTGCAACCCGCGGGAAAAAAGAACGGCCGATCGGGGTTGCACCGGTGAGCACAATTTCAGGACGGTGCTGGAGAATAAGTGAATGCAGTAATTGTGCGTACGGTTCATCATTGAAATGTTCGAAGACAGGATCAGTGGAGTGATAGACTCTGTCGGCACCCCATTTAATGAGCTCTTCTGCTTCTGCTGGCGCTGCGCCAAACAGAACTGCTGACAGGTCGGTAGCAAGAACATCAGCCAGCTTTCTTCCGATGCCGATGAGTTCATATGCAACAGAGGCGATCTTTCCCTCCCGCTGTTCCGCAAAAACCCATACGCCTTTATACGCATGGACATCTTCGGTGCCGGCCGGTGCTTCCCGTTGAACTTCGATAATCGCTCCCTCCGGACAGATGCTGACGCAGGACATGCACGCCTCGCAATATTCGTTGATGAACGCCTTCCCTTCCTTCATCACGATTGCTTCAACAGGACATGATGAGATGCATTCCCCGCAACCGTTGCATTTATCGGCATTGACAATTACAGGCATTTTATCCCCCTGAGTTCCTGTAGCAGTGCGTCAACCTGTTCTTCGGGTGTACCTTCGAGCATTTTTCTCCCTGAACGCGCATCAGGCGTAAAGATATTTTTCACCTGTGTCGGTGAACCCTTCATTCCAAGATCACTTTCGTCTGCCATGATGTCGGACTGGCCCCATTTCTTAATGACTGCCTTCTTTGCCGCCATCTTCCCCTTCAGGGAGGGCAGCCTCGGTTCATTCAGTTCCTTGACGACCGTTAAGAGTACCGGAAGGGAGGATTCGACCACATCATATCCTTCATCCATAAGCCTTTGAACCTTTATGGATGTATCAGTGATTTCTTCAATCTTTCTTACGTAGGAAATATGAGGGATATCCAGAAATTCGGCTGTTTCAGGCCCCACCTGCGCGGTATCGCCGTCGATCGCCTGCTTCCCGCAGATGATGATGTCGGCGCCGATCTTCCGTATTGCCTTTGAAAGCGTAAACGATGTTGCCCATGTATCAGAGCCGGCAAAGGATCTGTCCGAGAGAAGAATCGCATCGTCAGCACCCATGGCAATAGCGTCCCTGAGGGCCGTTTCAGCCTGAGGGGGTCCCATGGTCAGAACGGTCACAGATCCTTTCGCCCTTTCCTTGATATGAAGCCCGGCCTCAAGAGCGTTGAGGTCAAACGGATTAATGATGCTCGGAACACCCTCCCGGATCAATGTACCGGTCTCAGGGTTTATCCTGACCTCAGCAGTATCAGGCACCTGCTTGATGCACACAACAATATTCATGACGAATCATCCTTTCGTGATAAGAAAATTTGCATATGAAGCGAATGTGTATTATACGACGGTAAATTTTGTGATGTAAAGGCAAACAACCTGTATACGTAAACTGTTGATCAAAACAGCATCAATATTATTGTATCCCAATGCGAAAACGGTAGTTCATGTAGCTGAAGATTGCCCCGTCAGGGATAATCTGTTCGAGTTTTAGTCCGTCGGATACATACTGCCCCTCTTTCATCGTCAGGCCGTTGACCCGTACTATTCTTGAAGCAGGATCATCAGAGTACAGGAAAACAGAGAACCTCAAGTCAGGCAGCTTCTGCCTCAGGGAAGCAGGCAGTTCTTCAAGGCCATACAGCTTATTCGTATCGGGAGGCGGTATCTCCTTCTCAGGTTTCGGTCCAGAGAGCGCGTCAGCAGGAGATGCCTTCATGCCCTCCTGCTCGGTCTCTGTACTTTTTTGTTCAGGATGCTTTATGCCTTTTTTGTGTTCCCGCGGATTCGTGATGTCCTGGGATGAATTTCCGGTAATAGTCACCTCTTTCACGGGAATATGCTGACGTTCATCTGTTCTTGCTTGAGAAATGTTTTCTGTTTGGCTCTGCGTCAGATTCTGTGCCTGTGACTCATGAACCGCCTGATTCAATCGCTCCCGCTGTCCCGGAGTTTTCTGTGCGTACCAGATGCCAAACCATAATCCTGATACCAGGGTAATCACAAGCAATGTCCCTATAACCAGGGAAGACCGGGCAACACGGCCCTTCCTTTGGGGGTGAAGGTGGTCCTGAACAGTGAGCGGGTCGGGAATTAATGCACGTTTGCGCTCTCTTTCAGATTTTCTGAGTGCGTCAAGAATATACGACATGATTCTTCATCCTCCTGTCACCTTGATAGGAACGGCTCGTTTGTGCCGGATTTATTCAAAATGCAAATAAAAGTCTGTGATCCGACAATGCCGTCAACCTCAAGACCTTCACTGCTCTGAAATTTTTTCACCCGCTCGACAAGCCCATCATGGTAGATATCTGCCGGATTCGGATTTTCCTGTATTCCGGATAGGCGTGTCATTTGATTGTCCAGCCACCGAACTATAGGTCCCTGGTTTCCTGGATAGATGCCTCCGGAATAGTATTTTGGGGCTCTCCACAGGAGCAGGTACTCTCCCTTCCATCTCTTTTCGATCTCTGCCGCCTCTACATTTCTTGGTTCTTGTCCGACCACAATAACAGCGCTCTGCCCTTTCATTTCTTTCAGGAAAACAAAATATTCTCTTTCCTGATTATCGTGGAGCTTCAATACCGCAGGTCTGTTGAGAATACGCAGCGTTTTCAGGTCACCCTTCTTTTCAAGACAACGGAGGTCTTCTTTCCAAACAGACCTGCACGCATCATCCGGCTCCTGCAGGGAGAACGGAATACTCCACTCCTGAAAGAGAGCCCGGTATGCCAGCCCTTTGCTGCTTTCAACAGGTACTCCGACAGGCCAATCCAATGAATCAGGATTCTGTGCTGCGGTGCTTTCTGCCTCTTCTTCCGATGTGACGCTTGTTTCAAAAAGGAACAGAGGGGTTTTTTGATAATACCATGTTGCGGCGAGCGCTGTCCCGCAAATGATAAAGACGAGTGCTGCAATGCTCCATGTTAATGTTCTTTTCTGCTGAACTCCCGGCTTCCCAAGAACTTCTCCGGCGGCCCTGACTAATATCTTCCTGTCGACATGCAACTTCCCCAGCACATACGCTCCCAGGAGAGCACGATCGCATATGATATTGATCAGCCGAGGGACACCCCGACTGAGCGAATGAAGTTTCCGAATAACCGTAACCGGAAAAATGTTGTACGATGCTCCGGCTACGAAAAGCCGGTGATTCACATATGCACCGACATCTGTTTTTGATAGAGGTCCCATGTGATAGCGCGCCGTTATTCGCTGTGACAGCTGGGACATTTCAGGCCTTGAGAGCATATCCCTCAACTCGGGCTGACCGATCATGACTATCTGGAGCAGTTTCTGCTCGTTGGTCTCAAGATTCGTCAGAAGCCTGATTTGCTCAAGTACATCCGGTTCGAGATTTTGCGCCTCATCAATGAGAAGGACTGTTTTTCTTCCGAGTGAATGTGCATCAAGCAAAAATGCGTTGATCACATCCACAAAAATCTTTACGCTGGTACAGCCAGTGATATACGGTATCTGCAATTCATCGCACACGGTTGCGAGGAGCTCTTCGGCAGTCACTTTCGGATTGAGGATGAGAGCAATGTTTACATTGTCGGGGATCTGCTCGAGGAAGCAGCGGCTGACGGTTGTTTTCCCGGTACCGACGTCACCGGTAAGCAGGACAAATCCTCCATCGGTATTGATACCGTACATGAGGTGGGCAAGGGCTTCACGGTGCTGCTCGCTCATGAAGAGATACCGGGGGTCCGGCGCAATCGAAAAAGGCAGCTCCTTCAAACCAAAATGATGGGTGTACATGGGACTATGTATCTAAAACTGCGGCAAACCGGTTTTAGAAAGAATATGCAGATGAATCTTCTCATCTGTTTGAATTCTCCTGAAAAGATCTTCTGCAACTTTTCTGATATTTTCTTCATCATCTGCTGCCAGGACGAGGCGGAACCTGTTGAATCCTGCACTGTCCCTTTCCCTTTTTCCGATGTCGAACAGTCTCGGCAAAAGTTCCTTCATCGAATCTGCATTGTCCACTGAATAAACATAAACCAAAAGCCTGTTGCCGATATTGATGTTGCAGAGAATATTGAGGCCGTCAAGATTGACATTCTTTTTACATTCGATATGCTGAAATACTTCTTCAGGACATCCGCAGCCAAGGGTATTCTGGGCAAAGGCCTTGATCTTGTCATTATCCATGCTGAATTTCATACTATCATTTCTACTCCTTATTTACAATACATCGGGCGGCTGAAAGTGATTGAACCGCACACTTCCTTCCGCTATAATGGAATACAATGAAGATTGTACCAGCCGTACTCGCAGAACGAGAGAATGACTTCTTTTTCCTGATAAAACAAGCTGAGGCATTTACAGACTATGTCCAGATTGATATTATGGACGGGTTCTTTGTCCCTTCCCGCAGTATCTCTTCCGCCGCAATCAACAGGCTCAAGACAACCTTAGACTTCGAAGTGCACCTTATGGTCAAGCATCCTTCTGCCTACATGACCATGGTGGATCATCCCCGACTGAGAAAAGTCATCTACCATGTCGAGTCCGGGGTGGAAGACATCACGTTCATCCACCAATTAAAAGACCGCGGGTTGGCCCCGGGTCTCGCAATAAAACCGGGAACCCCGATTAAAGGTTTTCACCATTTGATAGAGCATGTCGACACCCTGTTATTCATGACCGTTGATCCCGGTTATTATGGAAGCCCTTTCAAACCTGAAGTTCTGGATAAGATAAAAGAGACACGCTCCCGCTTCCACAATATCCTTATTGGAGCAGACGGCGGTGTATCGCTCGATAACCTTCATCTATTTATCAATGCCGGAGTTGACTATGCCTGTGTCGGAAGCAGAATTTTTCTTGGTGACAATCCCGGTGATAACTTCAGGGGTTTTTTGAAGCGAATAGAAGAGGAATATGGCCAAGAAGATAGTCACGAGGTTTTTCAGCCTGACAAGGAATAGCGGAAAAGGAGGGAGTGGGGGAGAGAGAATGACAACAATGGAACGATTGGAAAATATAGCAAGACTTATTCGCTATTATATTCTTACCTCAACAACGGCAGCGGGCTCCGGACATCCGACCTCATCCCTCTCCGCTGCCGACTTAATGACCGCCCTTTTCTTTGGTGGAATTATGCGGTTCGACGCGGAACATCCTGAAAATCCGAACAATGACCGGATAATCTTTTCCAAAGGCCACGCATCCCCGCTTTTCTATTCCCTCTGGACCGTCGCCGGAAAAATTTCGGAGCAGGAACTGATGACAATGAGAAAATTCGGGAGTCCTCTGGAAGGGCACCCGACTGTTTCCTTTCCGTATACCGAAGCGGCAACAGGCTCCCTCGGACAGGGACTCTCTATCGGTGTGGGTATGGCGCTCAATGCCAAATACATCGATAAACTGCCTTACAAAACATTTGTTCTCCTCGGCGACAGCGAGATGGCAGAAGGTTCACAATGGGAGGCGATTCAGATTGCAGCATATTACCGTCTGGACAACCTTATCGGGATCCTTGACGTCAACCGTCTCGGCCAGCGGGGCGAAACCATGTACGGACACAATCTTGACGCCTACCGGAAGAGGATATCCGCTTTTGGCTGGAAATCAATCGTCATTGACGGGCATTCTCTTGATCAGATCATTGTTGCCTATAGAAAGGCTCTCAGGTCAAAAGAGAAACCGGTTATGATCATCGCAAAGACAATTAAGGGAAAAGGCTTTTCGTTCATTGAAGACAAGGATGGCTGGCACGGAAAGGCACTGAACAAGGAAGAATATGAACGGGGATTGATGGTGTTCGGTCCTGTTGATACATCGATCAGAGAACAACTTCGGAAACCCCTCAGAAAAAGGCCGGGGGAAACAGTCACTGTGAAACCGCCGGATATTGCGTATTCCCCGGACAAGCCGGTGGCAACACGCAGGGCATATGGGAATGCGCTTGCGAGAATTTCCCCTGCATTTCCGGATATGGTGGTTCTTGATGCAGAGGTCAGCAACTCCACCTTCTCCGGGATTTTCAATAACCAATATCCGGATCGTTTTTTCGAGATGTTTATCGCTGAGCAGAATATGGTCGGAACCGCACTGGGTCTGTCGCGAAGAGGGAAGATACCATTTATATCAAGCTTCGCTGCATTCCTTACACGGGCTTTCGATCAGATCAGGATGAGTCAGTATTCCGGTGCGAATGTAAAAATCTGCGGCTCCCATGCGGGGGTATCGATCGGTGAAGACGGACCGTCCCAGATGGGGCTGGAAGATATCTCCATGTTCAGGGCGCTCCTGAACAGCGTTGTGCTGTATCCATCTGATGCGGTTTCGACGGAAAGACTTGTAGAGGAAGCCGCCGGTCATCATGGTCTGGTCTATATCCGTACCACGAGGGCTGATACCCCGATTCTCTATAGCAATGATGAGGCATTTCCTGTCGGAGGCAGCAAACTCCTGCGAAAAAGCGATCATGACCGGTTGACCGTTATCGCTGCAGGCATAACCCTTCATGAGGCGCTCGCCGCCTATGGAGAACTGAAAGGCGCCGGAATCTTCATTCGTATCATTGATCTGTACAGCGTGAAACCGATTGATGCGAAGACTGTCACAGAAGCTGCGCACGATACCGGGGCGATCATCACTGTTGAAGATCACTTTGCAGAGGGCGGCATTGGCGAGGCTGTCCGGAGTCTCCTCAGCACAACACCAGTGCCGGTATACTCACTCGCTGTGAGAAAGATGCCGAAGAGCGGAAAACCGTTTGAGCTCCTGGATTATGAAGAGATTTCACGGAACTCGATCGTGAAAAAAGTCAGGGAGTTGACAGGAGAGTAATTCCTGATTAAAGGATTCTCATTGAAGTTTCCCGACACGGATGAACATTCTCATAGGACAAAAATTGGAAGATATAAGCATTGAAGCGGCCCGGTTGTTCATGAGCCTCTCAAGAAGGTACATCCGTTCATCGGGAAGATTTGTTACCGCCCTCTCAGGCGGAAGAACTCCGGAAAGATTATATGAAATACTTGCTTCAGACTACTATCAGAAAGGGATAGCGTGGAGTAAGGTCCACATTTTCTGGGTTGACGAACGGTTTGTGGCTTCTGATCATCCTGACAGCAATTTCCGTCTCGTACAGGAAACTCTGTTGCAGAGCATCACCCTGCCCCAACACAACATACATCCAATCAGGACTCAGGGGGCAACAGCTTCCGTATCCGCAAAAAAATATGAAGCAGACGTCAAAGACTTCTTCAAAATCACTAAAAAGGATGTATTCCCCCGGTTTGATCTCATCATACTCGGAATCGGAGAGGATGGCCATACGGCATCCCTGTTTCCGGGCAGCAAAAAGCTGGGCGACAGGGAACACCTCGCTGTTGCAGTACAAAACCGGAAAACACAGCATCCGCGCATTACCCTGACGTTACCGGTTCTGAACAGCGCGCGGCATATCCTTTTTTTGGTTAGCGGAAAGAGCAAGGCACCGGTCATCAAAAAAGTGATTATACAGCGGGATGGGACGATTCCCGCGTCCCTTGTGAATCCATATGACGGGAAGTGTCATTATTTTTTCGATCAAGATGCAGGCAGTTGTCTTCTGAAAACGGGGGTGAAAAAACATGCCACACGCTGAATCAGCAAGTACTATTTTCAAGTATGTAAAATACGCACACGGTCTTTTCAATGCCCTGGTTATTCTGCTTTTCCTCTATCAGGGATGGCTCGGCCTGAAGATCAGACAAAGCAGGGCAGCCGGAAATCCTCCTGATCTCCTGTTCGTTAAAAAGCACAGGAAGTTCGGCCCTGCTCTGGCTGTCATGGGAATCTTCGGGTTTTTAGGAGGAATCAGTACGGTTTATCTGGATGAAGGAGCATTTTTTGAACACCCGTTGCATTTCATGACGGGATCAACCATTAGCGCTCTCATCATACTGACCTTTGTAGTTTCACGGAAAATACGGGGAAGAGAATCTGGATGGAGAACTATCCATTATGTCATCGGTATTGCAATCCTCACCCTTTATTTGTTTCAGGCTTATTTGGGCGTGAGAATGCTTTTTTGAACAACATCTGCCTTTTCCGAGGCATTCTTCAGATCTTTTAGAAACGTCGTTGTAAGATCCTTCATTCGCTTTTCTGGAAGGAGAAAACCTCCAACGCTGCTCAGTACTCCTGAAAATGTTTCCTTGCTGGTAACGACGATACTACTTTCATGTTCTTGAAAGAAAAACTCATGGAAGGCGAATAGACCCTTTTTCTGTGCAGACCAGATGACCCGTTCAAACGGCACAATATCATGAATTTTAATGTTGACCTTAATCGGAAATATGAACGGCCGGAAGCAGCACCTGATGTCCTTCCCATTCAACAGGCATTTGTCATCACAGACGATCTCGCTCATAACGGTATTCCACTCAGTCCACCGGGTCAGGTCGGTGAATGTCTGCCAGACCTTCTCCATCGGTGCATTGATTTTTATGGATTCTTTAATGATCATCTGAGATATATGATGTTCATTAGTAATCAATATTATCATATTTGTCCTCAGTCCTGTGAGCCATTATTTGATTTGGAGTAAAGGTTATGAGAAGAAGATTTTCGCTTGCAAGCACGGGAGATTCGGCATACAATATGGAGGTTATGGAGAAAATCACAATCGGCATCAGTTCCTGTCTCCTGGGCAATACTGTCCGGTACGACGGGGGTCACAAGTGGGACCGCTACGTAACCGACACGCTCGGCGTGTATTTCGAATGGGTGCCGGTTTGTCCCGAAGTCGAGTACGGTCTTCCGATTCCGAGAGAATCATTGCGTCTAATCGGTGACCCGGCCTCTCCCCGTCTCGTTACCACAAGAACCGGTGTTGATCATACCGACGGCATGCTCAGATGGGCGGACAAGAAGTTGAAAGACCTCGAACAGGAAGACCTCTGCGGATTTATTTTCAAGAGCAGGTCACCAAGTTCTGGCATCACCGGTATTAAAGTCTACACTTCTTCAGGAATGCCGAGCCACAGGGGAACCGGTATTTTCGGCGGGGCATTCATGCGTTATTTCCCACTTATACCGGTCATTGACGACGGTAGGCTTCATGACCCCCAATTGAGGGAAAATTTTATCGAGAGAGTATTTGTTTACCAACGATGGAAAGATTTTCTCAAAGGCAACCCATCGGTAAAAGACCTGATCGCATTTCATGCGGAACACAAATTGCTGATTCTCTCTCACAGCCCCAAGCACCTTAGCGCTCTCGGCAAACTTGTTGCCGGGGCGAAAAAATATGACCGGAAAGAGCTCTTTGCAACCTATATTCAACTCCTGATGGAATGCCTCCAGCTTATCGGCACCGTCAAAAAGAACACGAATGTGCTCCTGCATATTGCAGGCTACTTTAAACAGTCCCTGCCAGCCGACGACAAACAGGAATTGCTCGGGATCATCGAGCAGTACCACAGGAAATACGTTCCCCTGATTGTTCCCATTGTCATTATGAACCATTACGTAAGGAAATTTGATGAACCGTATCTGCACAAGCAGTACTATCTCCATCCGCATCCGCTCGAACTGATGCTCAGAAACCATGTCTGAGCGGGATTTGACATCGCAACTGTTTTATGTTTCTATAGCCCTCGCATATGATGGGTAAATCAATTTCTTAAAGGAGGATGTTTCATGCGTAAAATTTTGTTGATTCTGGGAAGTCTCTTCCTGACGGTGCTGTTCATGCAGGCGAATGTTTTTGCTGAGGATGAAGCGGTTGTCGCAAAGATCGGCGACAAGAAAATAACCACGAAGGATTTCAAGAGGATTACCGACTATTTCGACCTTGAGCGGCAGAAAATGCTCGAGACAAACCCCCAACTGAAAGAGACTGTTCTGAAGCAATTCATCCAGAGCATTGTGATATCGGATCTGGCAAAACAGAAGGGATTTGACAAGAACCCCGAAATCAGGGAACAACTTCAGTTTTTCTCGGACAACTTTCTCGCGAATGAATATCTGAAGCGCGAGATAGCCGAAAAGATAACGGTTTCTGATGATGAACTGAAATCCTATTATGATACCCATACCGATGAATTCAAAGCCCCGGAGATGATCAAAGCACGGCATATTCTTGTGAAGGTTGAGGACACTGCTTCCGAGGATGAAAAGAAAAAGGGAAAAGAAAAGGCCGAAATGTATCTGAAGAAGATCAAGGAAGGCGAGGATTTTGCCAAACTGGCGTCGGAAGTCTCTGATGACCCCGGCTCAAAAGCAAAAGGCGGAGACCTCGGTTTTTTCCCGAAGGGAAGAATGGTTAAGCCGTTTGAGGATGCTGCGTTTTCTCTTAAACCAGGAGAGGTGAGTGGATTGGTAGAAACCCAGTTTGGTTTTCATATCATAAAAGTTGAGGAGAAAAAGGACTCGACGGTAGAGACATTCGATGCGGTGAAAGACCGCTTACGGCAGAAACTGCTACAGGACCGCATGAGAAAGGAAGTTACGGAATTTATTGACAAGGCAATGCAGGACTCAAAAGCAGAGATATTCCCTGATGTTTTGATGGGCGGTAATAAGTAAGTCTTTTTTCCCCCCGACTATATCTGACAAGGAACCCTGATAAACCAGGGTTCCTTGTTTCCTTCCCCTGTCTACTACTTACTGTTTAAAGTCTACCTCTTGGCTGCCTCTTTAATCAGTGCCTGACCGATGACGTTTCTCTGAATCTGATTCGTCCCTTCATATATCTGGAGGATCTTTGCATCTCGCATCATCTTCTCGACAGGATATTCCCTCATGTATCCCGATCCCCCCATAACCTGCACCGCGTTCGTTGTGACTTTCATTGCCATGTCTGTTGCAAAAACCTTTGCCATGGCTGCTACCTTCGAGGCATCTTTGGCACCGCTGTCCATATACCTCGCGACGGCATATACAAGTGCACGTGATGCCTCTATCTCTGTTGCCATGTCGGCAAGCATATGCTGGATTGCCTGGAAACTGATAATAGGATGACCAAACTGTACACGCTGGCGGGCGAACTTCACTGCTTCCTCGAACGCACCCTGCGCTATCCCCACTCCCTGGGCACCTACCCCAACCCGGGCATTGTCGAGCGTCTTCATGGCCACTATAAAACCCAGTCCTTCCTTCCCGATAATATTCTCTTTGGGTATCCTGCAGTTGTCGAAGATCAGTTCCCGTGTAGAAGATGCCCGTATACCCATCTTTCGCTCCTTCTTTCCGAACAGGAAGCCGGGGGTATCCTTTTCGATAACGAATGCAGATGCACCACGTGCGCCTTTTGATTTATCCGTCAGGGCGATGATCGTGTAAATTTCCGCCTCTCCTCCATTCGTTATCCATTGTTTTGTGCCGTTGAGAACATATTCGCTGCCTTCGAGCCGGGCAGTCGTCTGAATTCCTCCGGCATCGCTTCCGGCATTCGGCTCGGTCAAACCAAATGCAACAAGCCGCTTGCCGAGGGCTATCTCGGGCATATATTTCTTTTTCTGATCATCTGAGCCGAAGAGCAGTATCGGATACGTGCCGAGCGCATTTGCCGCATAGGTTGTTGCAACCCCAAGGCATGCGCGGGAGAGCTCTTCAACGGCGACGCATAATTCAAGGTTTCCCTTTCCGAGTCCTCCGTATTCCTCGGGAATAAACAGCCCAAAAAGATCAGCCTGTGCGAGAACATTCATGATCTCCCATGGAAACTCCTCTTTATCATCCAGTTCTTCCCTCACAGGGACGACTTTTTCCTCGGCGATCTGTCTCGCAAGATCTCTTATCATGACCTGGTCTTCATTTAAAAAATAGTCCATGCTTCATCCTCCACAGTAGGGTTGTGCTTCTGGAAGTTAATTCTAACATTAACAAAATGTCTTTTGATATACGAAATTATCCGACACAGCACGTTTTCAAAAAAAGAATATTTTGCAAAGCAATGGATAAGGAGGCTGGGATTACAAAAAGCTCAGTGTACCGTCAAGGATCTTTAATCCTGTTAAGGCGGAAGTAACTTCACGATTATTGGAAACCCACATGACCTGTGCCTTGAGACTGACATCGTTGATGTTGATATCAACCGTATCAGCAAGAGGAAGAGACGGGCTGCCGAATATTTTCAGGCAGATTCCGTTATCAGAGACATCCATGGTGCATGCCTGAATGTTTTGGTTCTGATAGGTGAATAGCAAGGGGATTTCTTTCTTCACGCGGGACTGTCCTCTTTTCTCCGGACCGTACTTGCCGCTGAAAAGAACTCCGCAATACGGACATGGCTTGAACTTCTCCACAGAAGCACTGTAGGAATCTTTACTACACTTTGGACATGTCAACCGTAAGATCACACAAGGTCTCCTGCAGAGAATTCATTTGAAAGGACCGCTTACAGAATCATCGTCTCCTCGCCCATAACACTTTTACACGAAACAGAGAGATTTTACAATTACCCATAAGGCTGACATTTCAGACTATTTAGTTTGAAAGGAAGGGGAAACTTTCGTTTTAATACCTCAAATATGGCCGGGCCAGATCTTGTGTGTATAAAGAGCGAGCTGCAGCCTGTCCGAGACTCCAACTTTTTTAAAAATACGGTTGCAATGTGATTTCACCGTCTGCTCAGTGATGGAAAGCTTCTGGGCTATTTCTTTGTTCCTGTACCCGTGACATATGAGCGACACGATCTCTTTCTCTTTTCTGGTAAGATCAATCCTACGGTCGACATGGGTCATATTGTAGAGAACGTCCTTGACCAGTTTGCGGTCAAGCCACAACTCCCCGGCATAAACCACTTTGACCGCTTTCCTGAGCACTCTGGAATCGGCATCCGGCGCGAGGATTCCGAAAACCCCCCTCATCAGCAATTCGGGAATCTGCCGCTCCGATTCAGAAAGCCACGACCTGTCACTGATGAGCAGGATCTTCGACCCGCTGTCATTCGGGAAATCATCGGGGAAGGACCGGAATATCTTGAAATCTGCAAGGATAATATCAGGACTGAGTTTCAGAATCTCATCCACATCTGTACCTTCATCGAAGATGCCGATGATGTCAATTCCGTCGTCTTCCCTGAAGAGTTTCTTGATGCCTTCACCGAGAAGGTAACTGTGGCAGCCTATCGCTAAGCGTATGGTCATCCTTTATTCCTCAAAATAAGTCGCAGATGCAGACTCGGATTCCCAGACCGTTACACCGGAAAGGCTTACGGTTTCCTCTGGCAGTTTCTTTTTCAGGGAATCAAAGATCCACTTCGCAATATTTTCCGACGAAGGGTTTTTTTCGGTAAACGGGAAGATATCGTTCAAAAAACCGTGATCGAGTGGTTCAAGAACCTCGTCGGTAAGTTTTTTCAGATCATGGAAATCCATGGCAAGATCAATATCATTCAGCTTCTCTGCGAGGACATAGACCTGCACTTTCCAGTTATGCCCGTGAAGTTTTTCGCAGCGGCCCTGATACCCGCGCAACTGATGAGCTGCGGAGATATATGTCTCGATCATCAGTTCAAACATCTTCGGTATTCAGGCCTTCTTTCTGAAAATCGATATGTAGGGCAGATTCCGGTAGTTATTGTCGTAGTCCAGACCATATCCGACGACGTAATGATTGGGGATGACATACCCGACATAATCCAGGGGGACATCGACTTCCCGGCGCTCCTTTTTGTCGAGAAATGTACAGATCTTCAGACTGAGAGGACCACGGGAAAGGACCCTTTCCCGGATCTGATTGAGGGTGATCCCGGTATCCACGATATCATCGATGAGCAGAACATCCTTGTCAGACACATCTTCGCGTATATCGTAATGAATCTTCACTTCACCCGATGTTTCAGACTTCACATAACTTGAGGCGAGAATAAAGTCAAGGGTAAGGGGGACTTCAATTGAGCGAACGATATCTGAAAAAAACATGAACGATCCTTTCAAAATCCCCACCGCAAGCATTTTTTTCCCAGCGTAGTCTCTTGAGATCTCTAATGCCAGTTCCTTGACCTTTGCCTGTATCTGGCTGGTCGTCAGAAAGGGTTTCCCGATAATCATGTCTGCTCCTTAAGGGTTTAAAATTGAAGGCTTACCGCAACAATGCTATGTACTATTAAATATAATTTTCTCCAAAAGCGCAAGTGATATCTGTGTTGCAGCCGCGTTCTCATGGAGTTCTCTCCGCAGGGATGAAGGTTCACGGACATGATGGTATAATATGAACTACTATCCTATGCCGGTTAAAGTCCTCCATACCCCCTTTGAGTACAAGAGTTCGACAAGAGAACTCTTCAACGAGGCATTAGAAAAAAAGCACGGTCCGGACTACTCAAAAATACTCTACATTGCACCTGCCTCCTGGAAAATTCATGAAGCGCAACGGGTGTTCCATGCTGTTACAGGAGATTGTTACATACCTCCCGTCATGATGACGCTGCCACAGTTTTCAAAGAGGCTATTCTCGCTCTATGAAAACAGAAAAATCGTCCCGCAGGCACTTGCGCCGGTGATACTGTCAAAACAGTTTCATAAAAGTCTCGGCTATTCATGTTTGATTGCCGACTTTGTACACGAGATGAAGCAGCACTATCCGACAAAGAATGTGGCAGCCATCACCAGCGGCGTCAAGTCTCTGTTCGATCGTCGCGGAATACCTGAGGAAGTCTCATCAAGAACCATGGAAGCACTGACAATTATGGATCGCTATACGAATTTACTTGAAAACTACACCGCTGCAGATGAGAACGACGCTATGGCAATGTGTCCGGGGATCATTCGCAGACAGAACATCAAATATGACTGTCTGATCATCGAAGGATTCATGGAACTGACCCCCTCAGAAGAGGCCGTTATGAAGGCGTTGATTGAGAACGCTGATGACACCGTTATCTCCATTCCATATAATCCTGATTATAAATATATATCAAATAGTTATATTAATTCATTAAATAATAACTTTATAGTTAATACGGTTTATCTTGAGCATGAAAAGCGTCACATCAGCCTCGCTCATTACCCCTATCCAAGTGTGGAAGATGAGATTGAAGGTATCGCGCGGAGCATCAAAAACCTGTTCATCGCGGGAACGGCAACCGATCTGGAAGAGGTTTATGTTGTCTTTCCCGAACTTCATGCCCGCTCAGACATGATCTCACGCGTTCTCAAAAAGTATGGCATCCCGTTCACTCTCACGTCAGGGAAGCCTTTAGCCTGCACAAAACCGTACCTCGATCTTTTGGCATTGCTTGATTCGGTATCAAATGATTACCCGAGACTTCAGTTTTCTCAATTTCTTATATCACCTTATTTCAAGGCGCTCCCCTACTCTTTCAGGGAATATATTCCCTCTCTCTGCATTTCGTCCGGTTTTACAAAAGGAAGGACTGAATGGTTGAACCTTGTAAAACCAAGCCGGAATGATTCGCGCAGGGAGTTCATCAGCAGCACAGCATCTCAAACCCTCGAAAAAGATCTTTCATGGGTTTTCAAAAAACTGACTCGCCTTGAATCCATATGCCGTAACTCAACCTTCAGCGACTACAGCGAAGCTGTCGTGAAGCTCCTGAATGATTTCGATTTCGACGACAACGGAAATCAGCCTTCTAATAACAAAAATAAGATCATCGAGATAGTCAACGAACTCTCCCTTGCCGACAGATTTTTCAATCATGCACCAACAGATTTTCACAGCTTCACCGAAGCCCTGAAACACTGTCTTCTGAATTCACCGATGCCGGAACCCGAAACCACCGGTGTCCGCATTCTGCGTTTTACGGATGCATACGGACTGGAACCTAAACATCTGTACTTCGGGGGTTTGAGAGACGGTGATTTCCCGTCCAAGCCGGATATTGACCACCTCATGCCTGACAGTGCCAGGAAAGAGCTCGGCCTTGTCAATATGGAGAAATACCTTTTTCTCCAGAAATTTCAGTTCAGAAGGTTACTGTCATCCGCAAAGAATTATTATCTCAGCTATTCGGTCACAGAAGGAGATAGGCTTTTTCTGCCGTCATCATTTCTGTCATGGAATGAAGGGATTACCAGAACGGTATACGGAATATTTTCGAAGGAAGAAGAGCTTATCCGGAAGAGCATCGCACTTCGTTCTTCGATCATATCAGATATTCACACAACCGGTAAAAGAATTATCCGGAAAATGTTCGGAGAAGAATCTTCCATCCGGGTGACCGATATCGACGCGTACAGAACATGCGCGAGAAAGTTCTTCATCGAACGGGTCCTTTCCCTGAAACCGCTGGAGATCATACAGTTCGAGATAGAAGCATTAACACTTGGCACGATTGTCCATGAAATCATGCAGGAACTGCTCTCGGAGCCATTTACAGATCTCAGTGCCCTTATTCTGAATGCCGGCAGGAAAATAGATGCTCTTCTGTCCCGGAAACCTCTCGAAGAATACTGGAAGAGAGTCTTGAAAGATACGTTCCTATCGATCCTTCCGGATATCTATGCAATCGAACAAAAGATAGCAGATGACGGATTTGTCTTCATGGGGGCCGAAGTGCCTGTAACAGGAGAGCTATTGGAGGGTATTACACTGAAAGGGAAGATCGACCGGATAGACAAGAAACTTGACCATGGAGACGTACCATTAAACAGTGTATCAAAAAACTTATCAATCTCTTCATCGCCCGGTTCAGCCCTTTTCGAACTGATCGATTACAAGACCGGTGCAACCCAATTCAGCGGTTCGCAAATACTGTCACAGGGAGCAAACCTTCAACTATTGCTCTATGCCGCTTTGATGAAATTAAAGGGCATGCCTGTCGGGCGCGTGGGAATCTATTCTCTGAAAGACCTCTCCCTCACGTGGATCCCGAACAGAAAAGACAGAAAAGACGGCCGCACCCTTGAAGACTATATATCGGTATGCCTCCGGTTTCTCAAAGAAACGGTTTGGGGGATGCGGAACGGGGAATTCCCGGCGCGTCCCCTGAATGACCAGACATGCAGGAATTGTCATGAAAGGCCTTATTGTCCATATATACAGAAAGCAGCTTTTTGTTAGCAATGGAAAAATATCTTGATATCACAAAGAGCGTCATCATCTCTTCGCCGGCTGGTTCAGGGAAAACAGAGAAGCTTGCACGCCGCTACGTCAGCCTGCTGCTGAACGGTTCCCGAATTGAGGATATCCTTGCGATAACATTCACTGAAAAAGCCGCAGCCGAAATGAAGGAACGGATTCTGAACATACTCGAAGCCGAGTATACGGGACTTTTTGTTCTGATCCGTGAGAAGGTGCCGTTCATGCGTATCTCGACAATTCATGCCTTTTGTCTCAAACTGCTGAAACGATTCTCGATCGAGCTCGGCTTTGATCCCAGCCTTGAGGTTATGGATGAATTCACTGCATCCACCCTGTGGACCTCATCCGTCTATGAAAGCCTCATGGAGGAAAGGGACAATCCTGACCTCTTCTTTTCGATGATTGTCGACAGAGGCGTGAAGGGCTGGAACAGTCTCTTCAGGATCATCAATGAACTGCATAGCAGAAGGCCTCATCCCGAAATGATGATCAAAGAGGGTCATCCTGCCGTGGGCGAAGAGAAAAGAATCCTCACCTTGTATGCACGGTGTCTCAGCCGGTATGCCGAAAAGAAACGGGAAAGACACCTTATTGATTTCGATGATATCGAAATGCTGGCTTATGACGCGCTCGTTAAAAACCCCCAGTGGCATAATATCCTCTATTCCTTTGATGAGCACACTGACCACATTCTTGTGGACGAATTTCAGGATACAAGCTCACTCCAATGGAAGATTATCGACAAACTCACGGAGGAGTGGCGGTCCGGAACCGGCGCGAAGAGAGACAGGGGAGAAACACCGACAATCTTTCTTGTCGGCGATGATAAACAGTCGATCTATCTGTTCAGGGGTGCAAATGCCGGTGTCTTTCAGGAAGCCAGGACAAAACTCTCTGAATGGCTTGCAGATGAATTCTACTTTGAAGCGATGAAGGAGAACTATCGAAGCCTTCCGGAGATCGTCGATTTTGTCAACCGGCTTTTTACCCGCCTGATGCCTCCGGGACTTATTGAACAATGGCGAACAACCTATTCACCTTTCGAGGCCACACGAAAGGGAACCGGTCATGTTGAACTCATCCTGCTTGCAGGAGAAGAGAGCATCAGGAAAAACCGTGAGCATGAGGCCACAGTTCTTGCACGGAGAATATCCTCACTGAATACTATTCACGAAGTCCTTGACGGTGAAATCAAGAGGAAGTGCATCTATGGAGACATGGCAATACTGCTGAGGAAACGTACCCACCTTACGGCATATGAAGACGCATTGAGACTCCACGCGATACCATTTATCGTGGTAAAAGGCATCGGGTTTTATGATGAACCGGAGGTGGCATTCCTTCGGGAGCTCCTCTTCTTTCTCATTGACCCCTATGATGATCACAGTCTGTTCTGCCTTCTGCGTTCTCCCTTGTTCGGCATTGACTACGGAATCTTCATGAGTCTTGCTGATAAAGACAAAACCCCGCTTTTGAAAAAGCTCGGCAGGGTCAAAAACAAGCGGATTTCCGGGGCCTACCGCATCATTTCCGGCTGGCTTGAGAGATCTGGAACAGCACCGTTTGCAGGAATCCTTGAAGACGCTCTGTCTGAAACAGAGGGATGGAAGTTTTTTGGAGAACCCCAAAGGCATGCGAATGTCAAGAAATTCATAGCAGTTATCGAAGAGTATGAGTCCCAGGGATTGTCCGGTCTTGAAATCAGGGAGAAACTCATTCAATCGAAGACTCGTGAAGAGTCAAAGGCGAATATGAATACAGAGGGTATGAATGCAGTCCGGATTATGACAATTCATGCAGCAAAAGGCCTACAGTTTCCCATGGTGTTCCTTCCGGGACTGGATGAGAACACCACACCGAAAAGCAGTTCCATCGTTGTTGATGAGGATGAAGATGGTATTTATCTGGCATATGAGGACAATTCATTCACGAGGAAAGAGCATCATCATTTCCGGATCAGAAGAGAGAAAGAACGCGAAGAGGAAAAAAGACTCTTTTACGTTGCGGTTACACGGGCACAGGATTTCCTCTGCATGCTTGCTGCGCCGAAAAAAGGAAAGAGCCATTCCGGCAGATTGAAATATATCACCGATAACCTCGATTATCTGCCGTTGCTAAGGATATTGAAAGAACCTGACATTGATACCCTTGCCCGGCCATTTCACCCTCCAGCAGATACTGCCCCTTCCGGACGGTTCTTCTCAGGGCCGCACTGGACCGATCCCCTTGCATACGAGCCACCCGTGAAGTGGCGCGATGTCACGGAAGATCTCGATATCAGGGTGAAGCATGGAGACGACTGGGTATTGCTCGGCAGGATGTTTCACATCCTGTTCGAAGAGCTCTCCAGGGAAATTATTCCATATGAAAACATTTCGGGCAGGGCATTATTTCTGCTCAGAAGCGAAATCCCGCATGAAAAACATGTCACGCACCTCCACGACGTTATTGAAAAAGACTTCTCAAAACTTGCAGGCTCCGGACATCTGAGAGACATTATCCTTCCGCAAAAGAATAGCTTCTCCGAACTGCCTTTTATTTTGGAAAAGGAACGCACGGTCTACCGGGGCAGAATCGACAGGATCATTTTGAGGGATTCAAAAGTATATCTCTATGATTACAAGACCTTTCCAGCAGCTGAGAAGGAACTTCCGGAGCTGATGAATCACTACCGTTTTCAGATGGATATATACCGGTCCGCAGCAGAAAAGTTGTTCGGTATGGCTGCGAAGGGATATCTCCTCTTCACCCATCTTCCGCTGTTAGTGGAGATATAAGATAGCATTAACCCGAAAAGTACAGACATTCTCGCCCCACCGAATCCTCTGAGGCGGCTGAAAAATAATTCAACTCAATGATGTGTCAGAAATTCTCTCAACACTTTCGCTATCAGTCTATTTACGTTTTCGGAAATGGCAGTACGCAGAAACCTGAAGCCGTATTCTGAATCAGTATAACAGATTTTCCCCCAAAGTCATGACTGAGCTTACACGGCAGATGAACGGGGAAACATGCAGCAGGCAATCTCTATAAACTGCCTTCTTTTTACGCTTGTTATGAAATCAGTCCGGAACCATCGTGCAACAAAAGAGCCTAGATGGTATTAACAAAAACCTGAATATTCTCTTTCTTCCTGATCTCTTCTGACACCCTTTCAGCTTCTGCCCGATTGAGAAATTCACCCAACAAAACGTTATACTGTTTATCTATGCCTTTCACGGAGAGTGTTATATATGCATTATGCCCGTAATCCGCAAGTTTCTTTCTCAATTCTTTTGCCTGAGCCATTTGCGTAAAGCATCCGGCCTGGACAACAAATTTATCTCTGGGAGGCTTCAGTGCAACTATTACATCGAGATTCTCCTTTTCCCTAATTTCTTTAGCAAGACGCTGAGCCTGTTTCACGTTCGTAAATCTCCCGATTAATACCCGGAATATTCTTTTCTCCTCATCAAATCCTGAAACGGTTATATAACTCCCGTATCCCTTGTCTTCAAGTTTCTCCCGCATTGCCTGAGCATAAGATATATATTTAAATGCCCCGGCCTGCACGACGTATAAGCCCTCGGAAATCGGTTTGCATTGAGGGGACGGGAATGACGGTCCTTGTTTCGGATCATTGAGCGTTTCTGCAGATCGCCCCTCACGAGATGCAATGTTATATGAGGCACATGATATGCAGAGGAGTATCGGAAAGATCAAAGCTCCCCGCGACAATTTTTTAAGAATCGGTGGAACATTCCGCGCCCAGAGGCATAGGAACCCAACCTTCTTAGTATGCATTACGTGCCTCCGTTTTTCGTTCTGAAGGATACCGGCTCAATGCGATTATCATGTATACCATTGATGGCATTTTTTGAACATCATATCGCCCTGTGAAAAAAGCTACACTTTGTAGCGCTTGTACAGTTCGATTCTTGTCGGGCAGGAGCACTGGTAATATGAATGCTTTCTGCCCAATTTTTTGTAAGGGCATTGAGCGTATTGCGCCTTTTTCAGAAAAAGACCGTCTCCCTCAATATAGATGCTGACTTCGCAAAGATTCCTCTTTCCCTCCAGACATTGAAACCCATACATGCACCTGGTAGTCTTTTGAAGGATAACATCGTTTATCCGGAAAGCCATGGTTGTTTTTTCCGATGATTGTTGATTGCAGAAATATTTAATATCAAACGAAATCAATAAGTCAATGACATTTCCGTGGGAGGCGCTCTACGGTCATCCGGTAATCAGTTGACGACAGCGGGACGATCCTGCTGTTCTGAACTTCCCTTCAGATTCGTATCTCCTTTGCCGGTCAGCAGGGGATAATCGTGAATTAACTGCAGCACAAGCCCGTATCTTTCCCTAACGGATAAGGTGAGATACAATGGCGAATTCATCAATATGGAGATAATCTCTTTTACATCCTCTTGTCTCATCATATACCTCTGCATTCGTTGTACTGATTACACCAAGGTATATGCATACAATATGCCATTTTATAGATTTCATATCTAATTGTTTTTTCTGATAAAAATATGGATTAATTTATGTTCTCAATTAAGATTGTCAATTTGTGTCAGACTGGCAACCTCTTAAATACACCTAAACACCAGCCCGATGTCAACTGGGGCTGTGCACAGAATTATCGCTTGATTTCTTTTTGCTTCCGCAGCCACCAGGCGTAATACCGCTCCCCCGCAGCCACACTCAAAACCGCCAGGCCCAGTCCAGCAATCACATCGACTACATAATGATACCGACAGTAGACTGTTGAAAAGATAAGGGCAGCAACGATCGGGAGACAGACCCAGAAGAATCTTTTTTCAAAAAGATAGGCACAATAGAGCACAACAACCGTGACTGCTGTGTGTCCGCTCGGAAATGCGTCTCGCTTAATGCCTTCAAGCCTGTTCAGGACCTGCTGTACCGGCTCGGCAATCAGAAATCCGTGGAGCTCTTTTGTCTGCAGATGATCGATCGTAAACCTCGGCCCGATCGCAGGGAACAGAATGTAGCCTAGATATGAGAGATAAAAACAGAATACGATCAGAAAAAGCGACCGTTCGAATGCGTCTTTTTTCCCCTTCGAGAGGAGGACAACTCCATAACCGACCGGAATAAAATAATATGATGTATAGGCTACCTGGAGCAGATCTGTCAGAACTGGATGGATAATCCTTTCGAGCAGTATGGTAGGATGATTGCCGAATATCAGATAATCAACCCTGATGAGCAGGGGATCGATATCACGGGGATTAATGGAGTGAACAACCCATTCAAGACTGTCAAATATCAATGCTATACAGATTACCGGAAAAATAAGATCATGGGAAATGCCGAGAAATTTCCCGTTGTTTTTGTACCTGGCAAGCAGCAGCTGAACTGCAACAAGTACCGAATAGAGGCCGATCAAAAAAGGCTGCTTCGGCAGGGAGTCGTAAAAGATACCGGTCAAGATCAGCAGGAAAAGAAGGAAAAGGATTGTGACGGTATCAGCAGGCCGCTGACGGGAGACTGCATTCGAGAGCCCCACCTTCAAAGCTTGCGTAATGCCCTCGCAAGAGCTTTTTCTCTTTTGGAAAGCTGCCGCGGGTTTCCCTTCCTGCGAGGAGTGGCATCTTCATCATCGTCCGCTTCACCGCCATCGAATGACGGCTCTTTCCGTATGAGCGCACGGAGAAAATCTTCAGCCGGAGCAGGGATGGATCCCGAAGCCCATGCATGGTTTGCGATGTCCCTGTCCGATGAAACAACAATCCATTGACGGTTATCCGATGATATAATGCGCTTGATGACAGTATCCGCTTTTTCGCCGACCCTGGAATAGATCACCTGCACTCCGCCGATGACCGACCGGGCCTCCTGCCCCTCCCCTGTCTTCCAGCCGTCAAAAACGACTGTTATATCGTGCCCTTTTCTTTTCCGGTAATCGATGAGGGATTCAATGAGCATCTCGCGTTGCCTTCTGAGATCACGGTGATAAATGCCTATTACATTGTACCCGTCGATGATGATTGATGAAATGAAACACCTCCACAGATGACGCACATGTTATGCAATGATTTTACTCTATTTGTTTTCCCACGTCACGTTTCAGTTTTCGTATTTGCCCGATGCGCTGGATCATCGGGGGATGAGAGTAATAAAATGCAGCGTAGAGAGGATGCGGATGCAGGTTTGAGAGATTATCCTTCGAAAGCTTGATAAGTGCGCTTATCATGGAATCATTGTTCCCGGTCAGGAAAAAGGCAAACCGGTCTGCCTCCTTTTCGAACCGCCTCGAAATGAAGCTCCTGAGAGGGGTAAACGGGAATGAGATGATCCCTCCCAGGAATCCGAGAACGACAATTTTTGCGTAGAACGTTTCGTGCTGAATCAAGAAAAGATCCGTCAGAACATCCGTCCGGAATGTTAAGAATACTGCGTACAGGACGAAGAATGAAAGGACTTCCGTCGCTATGATCATTTTGAGAATATGCTTTTTCTTCCAGTGGCCAGCTTCGTGAGCGAGCACCGCAAGCATCTCGTCCTGATTCATGGTCTCAAGGAGCGTATCGTAAAGAATGATCCGTTTCACCCTCCCGATGCCGGAAAAATATGCATTGGTATGACGGCTCCTCCGTGAAGCATCCATTCTGAAGACCCTGCTTACGGTAATGCCGATCTTCTGGAGTATGCTGCGAATCTGTCCCACCAGCTCCTGATCTTCAATCGGTGTGAATTTATTAAAAAGGGGTTCAATGACATAGGGTGAAATGTACATCATAAAGAGACTGAAGACGAGAAAAAAACCCCAGACCCAGATCCACCATGAATCCGGATTTGACTGAACAATCCACAATCCCGCAGAAACCAGAATACCGGTAATGATTGTCGAGAGCATGATCGATTTAATAAAGTCTTTGAGCCATAATTTCGGTGTCATGGTATTGAATCCGTATGCATTCTCAATCCTGAACGTATGGTAAAGAGTGAACGGTACAGCAAGAAGCGTATTCACATAGCTAAGGATAAGGAAAAATAACAGTCCGGATACGATAAACGGCATGTGCAATGATGTAACCCACGAGTTATAGAGATTCAGGATTCCCCCGAAGATAAACACGATGGTAACAAGCGTGCCGAACAACGATGAGATGAAACTAAATCGTGTCTTGTCTGTTTCGTAATCGAGAATCTTCTTGAGAAGTTCGGCGTTGACCTTTCCCTCAAGGATAGGGGGCACCGTCAGACCAAACTTCTTCATGTACCGGAAATTCAGATACCGGAGCAGGTATTCAAAACCTTCTTTCATCAAATATGCGATGAAGACGAGTATGAGCAATGATTTAAATTCAGCCGGAAAATGCATTCTTCGGGTTCATGTCTCCTTACCAGACCTGCGCCATGCGGGAGATGCCCGCTCTGTCAACCAAGCGGATAGCTTCGTGCTCGCAGACTGACCTGCATATGCCACACCCGTAACATTTTTCAGGCTGAATGGAGCATTTCATATTCTGCCGGTCATAGGTGATTGCACCGAAATAACATCGCTTCAGGCACTCCCTGCAGCCATCACACGATGAATAATCAATCTCAGCAAGGTATTCACCTTTCCACATCAGTTTTCCAAGCTGCATTTTTATCTGAAACCGATATGCCATGCAATCTCTGTCGCAGTTGCAGAGCGCGGCAATGAACGGTGTATTGAATGTCCAGAGACTGTGAGTCTGGCCTTCAGTATCAAGCTGCCGTATGAACGATTTTGCCTCCTCCGCACTCAATCTGTCGAAATCCCGAAAATCGGGGAGATCACGGAATATCGGCGTCAGGTCCATGCCGATACCGAAGCAGTACCTCTTATTTTCCCCTGTTGTCGCCTTCCGGCAAATGCAGGGTAGTCTCACCAGTGAAGAAAATTTATTCAGGAGAGACTCAATGTCTTCAACCGGTACGATCTGTCCGAAATGTGTTTTCTTCAGACGTCTCGTTACCCATGGATAAACGAGGAGGCGGTAAATACGGGGAATACGCTTTTTCCATGCATATGCGTGCTGGACTTCAACAGTCAGGGAGTGGTAAAAATTGGCAAGATACTCCCTCATATGCTCTTCCGAGTTGACCTGATGAAAAACCTCCCCGGAATAGTTTTTCATGTTTTCATACCATTTTTTCCCCTCGCCGTGCTGAATGCAAAATTCACACATGGGCTCCCCGGTGCTTATGCAATTAGTATATTTATTTTATATGGAACACTCCAAAAGAGCGAGGGAATTGATACCCGTATGGAGTGGCGGATGACGAATACTGTTCAGATCAGGTATTCTGCGAGGTTAATCTTGTATTTGTTCGGATCAAGCGTCCTGACGACAGACCGGTAATAGTGCCCGCTTTCATCTTTTTCGGTCAGGCTGACGACCGGTCCTTTCGTTAGCCGCTCACCCTTATGATCAACAATGATCATAATCCGGGGCCTGTCAGGAAAGACGAGATCACTTTCATAGACGAGACCCAGCTCCCTTGTATCAAGCATCACGAGGGCTCCGATCGGGAAGATTCCTACCATATTCGTAAAAAATTTGAATAAGAGCGGATCAAGTTGTTTGCCCGCCCTCTCCATCATTATGCTCAGGGCTTTGTCAGGGGCAAGGGGGATCCTTGAATAGACCCGGGCAGACGTCATCGCGTCATACTGATCGACG
Organism: Thermodesulfovibrionales bacterium; assembly: GCA_963715195.1. Taxonomy (GTDB): domain Bacteria; phylum Nitrospirota; class Thermodesulfovibrionia; order Thermodesulfovibrionales; family SM23-35; genus JALHSV01. The sequence continues at coordinate 221,004 of CAVQRT010000007.1, forward strand.
ACGCTCACAATTCTCGAATACAGGTCGAGCTCGGAGTAGCGCCTGACCCTGGGATAACCGGTCAGATCAAAACTCATATGATGTTCAAAGGCGACGATTGACGACCGAATGGCAGTTTGGTCAAACCCCTTCAGTTTCAACAGAGCTCTCACGCCCCACACCGGATGCCTCTTCATAAGTTTCCATTCATCTTCGGTAAAACTGGATGCTTTATTGAGGATCTCGCTCGGGATATCGATCTTTCCAATGTCATGGAACAGGGCAACCAGCCCCAATTCCGTCAGCATTTTTTTGTTCAACCCGAGTCTTTGTCCAAGTGCAACAGACAGTATACTCACATTGACTGAGTGATGGTAGGTATACTCGTCGTAATCCTTTATCGCGGTCATCCCGATCAGAAGGTTCTCCTCCTCGAGCAGATGGTCGACCATCTGCTCCACGATGCGTTTCGCTTTCCTGATGCTGACCTTCTCCCCCGCCTTGATCTTCTTCATGACACCCCTGGAAAAAGAGACGGCATTATAGTAAACTTTCTTTATGATCTTGCGGGTATCTTCCTGTTCTCCATCCTTGATTTTTTTCAACATATCGACGCGAATCTTCTCCACGTCTGACATCATTTCGTAAATTGTTTCATAGGGGGAAGTGGAGAAGCCCGATGCAATAAAGGCCTTCAGAAAAACCTGGACATCCTGTAGTTTGATACCATCTAAAATAACAATTCCGCCGATCTCCCGTTTTTTGAATTCTCTCACGAGGTAGTCGAAGTTCAGAAGATGTTCAAGAGAATAGCGGACCCGCACATCGTCGCAATAAAAATACTCCCCGATAAGCTCAAGGGTTATAGTCTTGCCCCCTGTTGTCAGATGGCTAATCAGGGCGATGAATTTCTCGATTGCCGTGGTCACGGCAATATTCCGGGGATTATGAATCTGTGCGTTCCTCAGAATGACAGACAGTTGGTTGATGATATCCTGTGCGCTCCTGAAGGTTTCTTTTTCTTCCCTATCGATCATGTTCAAGTTTTCTTATGGCAGCATGAACAAAGTCCTTGAGAAAATCGCTGCCCGACTCCTTCACAGCGTGAAGCTCGGGCAGCGCGTCATTCATTCCCAAAAGTCCGAGGGCGAACGCTGCACACGCCCTGTTTTCTTCGTTCCTGGCCCTGCCAAAAAAGGTTTTTTTTCTAAGCGCTGTCATGAGAAAATCAAACACTGTCTGATCCTTCCACCGGGCAAGGATTTCATAAAATGCCTTCTTCTCTTCGAAATCCTTTTCCCGGAAGGTTTTGTTTGATATCTTCTCGAGGATGATCTTTTTTGCCACTTCTGTGCCGATCGTGCCGAATGATCTCGCAGCAGCCATCCTGATCTCGGGGTCTGCGTCATCGAGACACTCTCTGAGGGTCTGAATGACTTCCTGGCCGCCCAGTTCACCAAGCGCCTTTATGCCTTCTTTCCTGACCCGGATATCACTGTGCCGCACCGTTCTGAGGAGATATTCGGTTGCCCTGCGGTCAGCGATCTTCCTGAGGATGTAAATAATGTTCCTGACCAGATACCATTTCTGATCTTCAAGGCCTTTTGCGATCAACTCAATATCCTTCTTACCGAGGACAATCAGCGCATCGATTACATGCTTCCGTGCGCGAACTGTTTTCAGTTCCCCGAGATACTGGATGAGTGGCCGAATGGCATTTTTGTCAAGAAAACCGATAAATTCCTCGTAGACTTGATGGTCGATCTCTAAGGTGCTGTCGAGGATTTCAGCAAGATGACCAACGACCTCCTGCTGTCCGAGGTGCTGGGAGAGTATCCTGTAATAGTCTTTCCCGCTTTCTTTCAGCGACGGTTCTTCCATGATATCCCGTGTGCGTCTCATAATCTGTCCAACCAGCACCAGGTCTCCGTGCCGTATGCAGAGAGAAATAGCATCTCTGATGAATTGAAATGTCTCGTTCACCTCTGCCTGCCTTTCCGACAGGTATACAAGCTCGAAGAGGATTGATATCAGCTTCTCCAGCTTTCCCGCGGAGTCCTTTTCCAGTTCTCTCACCAGCATCTGCAAGTCTTTGTCCGACAGCGGCACAACAGATATTTCCTGCCGGTCATCCTCCTGAAAACCGTCCGTGTATGCCTTCATCAGCTCATTGACGTCGGTCGCCTGCTCTTTTACTTGCCGCTCAGCCCTTGTTTCGTAATCCTCTTCATCGATATCGACGAGAAAAGCCTCATCAACAACATAATGTATATTCTGGAAGTCTCTCTCCCATAGCAGCGTCACAACATCGTCGTCGATCTCCTCACGTTCAAATTCTCGAGCGATGATTTTGAGGAATTCTTCGAGCTCATCACGGGTTAATCCTTTTTTGAATGTCAGTTCACGCAGTCCGTCCTTAAAGAAGAAGAGCGCAAGGTTATCTTCCTTCTCAGGATTGGAATAGATTTCTTCAGTTTCATGGCAGATGCTGTGCTGCCTTATCTGCAGCTTAAACTCATCACGGTAATCAAGATACCCCGCAAAACGGGCATAGGCATCCTCAAGGGTTCTTATATAGATTGGGTTATTTTCAGGATACATCCTGATGTTCTTCTTTGCTTTGATGAGATTCTGGAGGATATCCTTTGCTTCCCGGATTTCTTCAGAAATTTCCATGCCTAAAAGTATCACACCTCTCTCAAACGGTCAAATGTTAAATGAGCAGGATTTTTCTCTCACGTGCAAAGTTCTTGAGAATCATGAGGGAGGAATTCAGCCTCTGGAGACGGATATTCCTGTGCCTGATTGCCCGGGTGTCACCATGAGGGAATTTCTCACCGCGGATTTCTATCTGTGCTTTTGCGATCTCCTGATAAAGTCCTTTGAGCGATTCGCTTTCTATGCTCTTTAAAAAAAGTGGGTTGACAACAATATATCCCTCTGCGATGTCAAAGGCTGTCGCCTTAAAGCTTTTCCCCCGTATGGTCGGCATTAGTGCACCGCAGGGCGTATGAATATTCTGGACATCAGAATCCCCACCTCATAGAGGACAATCATCGGAACAGCCATGAGCGTCTGATTAAATACATCCGGCGTGGGAGTCAGGATAGCCGCAACAATAAAGGCGATGAGAACCGCATACTTCCGGTATTTTGCGAGAGTCTGCGGCGTCACAAAGCCCATCTTCGTAAAGAAGATGATAATGATGGGAAGTTCGAAGACGGCACCGAATGCGAGGACAAACTTGAGACAGAAATCAACATAGAGTCCGACAGAGAGCATTGGCATCATAAAATCGCCGACCTTGTATGTGAGCAGAAAACTCATGGCAAAGGGAAGAACGATAAAAAAACAGAACGCCGCGCCGACCAGGAAAAGACCGGTTGCCATTATCACGAACGGAACGACATATTTTTTCTCCTTTGAATGGAGGCCCGGAGAGACAAAACTCCATAACTGCTGGAAAATGACCGGCAGGGCAAGGATCAGGGCGGCGACCATCGAAATCTTCATATTCATCCAGAAGGCCTCAGTCGGCGAGAGGAAAACAAGCTTGGTAGTCTCCAGTTTATCGTGATAAGCATAGTACATATACATTTTTTTGACCGAGAAGTCCAGGGTATACCGAAGCGGGAACATAAGAAACCTCATGAGCTGCTCTGAAAAAGTGAATGCAATTGCGAAGGTAACGCACACGGCGATCAACGACACCGTTATCTTCTTCCTGAAATCACCGAGGTGCTCCATGAAACTCATTATCTTGGTATCTGCCATGTCAGTCCTCCGACTTCACCGGGTAATTGCAGTTCTGTTTGTTCATGTTAAAGGGATTTAATCTCAATGGCATGCCTAAATTGGTGCTTCCTGAGATGAATGCTGAACTTCCCGGGGTTCAATGCTCCTTATCAGAACGTTCATGTTCCTCTATCTCCCTCGAAGTTTCCTTCAGTGATTTATTGATCTCTTCAGACTCAGCCTCCACCTGTTCCTTCACTTCCTGCATCGTGCTTTCAACGGTTTTGCTCGCAGATTTTATTTCAGTTGTAATCTCTTTCTGGGCATCCGTTATCGCTCCCCGTATCTCTGAGGACGCCTCCTTGACTTCTTTTAACTCGTCTTCTACCGACTCTTTTACGTCCTGCAGAGCCTTCTTTAATTCTCCCAGTCCTTTTCCTATGACCCTTCCCAATTCGGGGAGCTTCTTCGGACCGAATACAAGAAGCGCAACGATGAATATCACCATCAGTTCAGGCATCCCGATATCAAACATGCGTCAGCTATTCCTCCTCGTATATTGTGCGGATCTTCTTCTTTTCCTTAGGCGATAAAACTGTCACGGAGAACAGCACCCTGGTTTCCGGGTTTCTGTTTTTTAGATCAAACCCTACCCCGAATGTCGTATAGATCATATCTGCAGTCTTCAACCTGTATCCCATTCTCAGCTCAGCCAGATCAATCTTTTCTGATTCATGGCTTTTTCTGCAATATAATTCAGCGAGAAATTTAAACGTATGTGCTGCTGCAAAATCAAGCCCCGCAAGAAAAGATATCTCCTCATCGAGACTTCGTCTCCCGGGTTCCTCATAAAAGAGATTTAGATGTCCGTTAACAGGCCCTACCTTTTTGCTCAAAACGAGTCCGATGCCGTATCGTCCATTGGTGGTGACATTCTCCGCTCCGGAAGGCACGGAAGCATTCAGGATAAAGGCAAGAGATGGCCCGTACTTGCCCTCATCAAAAAACCTGTGCTTGATACCGAACGCAACATCCTCAAAACCGTCCCCGGTATCATTGCCAAAATCATACGGGATCGTCATCATGAGTTCTAGGGTATCCGTTACACCAAATGCAGTTTTCAGAACAGACCGGTAATAGTCCGGATCTATTGATATTTCGGCTCCCGCAGAAAAAGCAACTTTTCCTTTTGGGAGACTTTCAGCGCTAAAGGTTGTGAAGACTCCGTAGGGGTCAACAGGCTGAAGTCCCTTCACATCAAAAGCATAGGTATTTTTGAAGAGGAAAAGTGGTAAAAAAACAAGGAATATAAAGCACTTTTTCATGGTTAAACATAGCAGAAAAATCTTAGGGGTGTCAATGTTCCATGAAACATCTAACCTCATATTCATGCCTCTGCATTGACAAAGATCACTGCCGGAAAATATAATTAACAAAAGCAAATTCCCCTGATTTCGCACGGGGCTATAGGAGGTTGGTATGGCAGAAGGTGTGGTCGAGGTTACAACAGCAAACTGGGATAATGAGGTAATGAAGGCTCAAGGACTCGTTATGATCGACTTCTGGGCAGCATGGTGCGGCCCTTGCAGAATGATATCGCCTACCGTTGAGGAACTCGCAAAAGAGTACAGCGGAAAGATAAAAGTTTTCAAGCTCAACACCGATGAAAATTCGGAGATCGCAAGCCGATACAAAATCATGGGAATTCCTACGATCATGTTTTTTAAAGACGGCGCCAAACTTGATCAAATCGTTGGTGTAGTTCCGAAACAGCAGTTGAAGGCAAAATTGGACTCTTTTCTCGCTGCATAATGGTCAGTTTCTTACCACACTATTGTGCATGAAGTCTTCAGAATCATAAAAGAACAGCGGACATTTTCCTGTCATGTTTGAATCCCTCACCGAAAAATTAGAATCCATATTCAAACGGCTAAAAGGGAAAGGCCTCCTGAAGGAAGAGGATGTTGAGGTTGCCCTGAAGGAGATACGCCTTGCACTTCTGGAGGCGGATGTCAATTTCAGAGTCGTTAAGGATTTTATTCAGAAGATACGGGCAAAGGCTGTCGGGAAAGAAGTGCTCGAGAGCCTCACTCCCGGCCAGCAGGTCATTAAAATCGTCAATGAAGAACTCTGTGAGCTCCTCGGAAAAACAAACGCCAGAATTCCTTTGGCACCGAATCCCCCCACGATTATCATGATGGTAGGGCTCCACGGGTCAGGAAAAACGACAACTGCCGCAAAACTGGCTCGCCTCTTCAAAAAAGAGGGCAGAAGACCGATGCTTGTGGCGGCAGACCTGCAGCGTCCGGCAGCAATCGACCAACTCATTGCACTTGGCGCTCAGATTGATGTGCCCGTATACCATGCGAGAGATGTTGGGAATCCCGTTCAACTCTGCATGGATTCCCTGAAAAAGGCAAAGCTTGATGCGCGTGACATCATAATTCTCGACACTGCCGGAAGACTTCACATCGATGAATCCCTCATGGCTGAGTTGAAGAAGATTAAGGAAAATGTCTCACCAAAAGAGGTTATTTTCGTCGCAGACGCCATGACTGGACAGGATGCCGTCACGATTGCAAAAAACTTTGAAGAACAGATAGGCATCGACGGAATCATCCTCACCAAGATGGATGGTGATGCGCGGGGCGGGGCGGCAATCTCCATTATCTCGGTAACGGGCAAACCGATCAAATTTATCGGAACAGGTGAAAAAATTGAGATGCTCGAACCATTTTATCCCGACAGGATAGCGTCAAGAATCCTCGGCATGGGAGACGTTCTCAGCCTGATAGAGCAGGCGCAAAAGACCTTTGATCAGAAAGAAGCTGAAAAGCTTCAGAAAACGATCATGGACGAGTCATTCACCTTTGATGATCTGAGGGAGCAGCTCAAAAAAATGCGCAGTATGGGTTCTCTCGAAAACCTCCTTGCTATGATTCCCGGGTTTCAAAAAGTCAAGAACCTTGACATAGATGAACGGGAACTCGTTAAAGTTGAAGCAATTATCAATTCAATGACCAAAAAGGAACGGAAGGATCATACGGTTCTCAACGGAAGCAGACGGAGAAGAATTGCCACGGGAAGCGGCACGACAGTTCCCGACGTAAACCGGGTCGTCAAGCAGTATATAGAGATCAGGAAGATGCTCAAGATGTTCAAAGGCAAGAAGGGCTTCAAGTTGCCCAAAGTCCTGCCGTTCTAAGAACAGTTCATTCGTGACCACCCAAAAAATCTCTTTGGAAGATATCCATTACGTCCTCCTCGATATGGACGGAACACTCCTCGACAAATACTTTGACGATTTCTTCTGGGAGCAGCTTATTCCTGAACATTACGCTGTAAAACACCGCATGTCGTTCGGGAAGGCAAAGACTGAACTGATGAAGAAGTATAAAGTGCATGAAGGAACCTTAAAATGGACAGACCTCGACTTCTGGTCACAGGAGCTCAACCTTGATATTCCCGCTCTGAAAGAACAGATAAAACATCTGATCGATGTCCACCCGCATGTTGAAGATTTCCTGAAACTGATGAAACAGATGGAGAAAAAAGTTTTTCTGGTCACGAACGCACATTACAAGTCAATTGACCTGAAATTCAGGAAAACACAGATCGGGAAATACTTTGATTCTGTGCTTTCGTCCTTTGATGCCGGATATCCGAAAGAGAGCCTTCAGTTCTGGGCGGCAGCTGAAGACCGACTCGGATTCGAGAAACAGAAGACACTCTTTATCGATGATACAGAAGAAATCCTCAGGACTGCAAAAAAGTACGGGATACAATACATTCTCCATAAAGCGAGATCAAATTCACAGTTGCAACCGTACATTTCGCATGAGTTCATGCAAATTCACGATTTTGACGAACTGATACCACCGCTTACGTAGAATACATTGTCATTCATTCCCCTGATAGCGTAAAATATTCCGCTTATGAACAACGTCTGCCCTATAGAGCTTACGAAAGATCCGAAGATCGCTTATTTTTCGATGGAAATAGGCATTCAGAACGACATACCTACTTACAGCGGCGGACTCGGGGTGCTCGCCGGCGATACAATCAGAACAGCAGCCGACCTGAAACTGCCGATGGTTGCTGTAACACTCTTGACGAGAAAGGGATATTTTATTCAGAAACTTGACGATACCGGCAGACAGAGTGAGCATCCGTACTCCTGGAATCCCGAGCGCCATATGACATTGCTGCCGATAAAGGTCGCCGTTGCCATCGAAGGGCGCGATGTCCTGATTCAGGCCTGGCAGTACAATGTCACAAGCTTTACAGGCGGTTGTGTGCCGATCTTTTTTCTTGATACGGATATCGAAGGGAATACCGGCGAGGACAGGGAAATCACCCATTACCTTTATGGAGGGGATATCGCATACCGCCTGAAGCAGGAGATCGTCCTCGGGATCGGCGGCGTGAGGATGCTCCATGAACTCGATTTTGAGATCAAGAAATACCACATGAACGAGGGGCATTCAAGTCTTCTGACCCTTGAACTCCTGAACAGGTTCAAGCGTCCGATCGAGGATGTATGGGATGAAAGGCTCGTCTGGGATGTCGAAAAAGTAAAAGACCTCTGCGTCTTCACGACACACACACCGGTCGAAGCCGGTCATGACAGGTTTCCCTACGATCTCGTCCTCAGGGTCATGGGTGAGATACTGCCCTTGAAGGTTCTCAAGGAACTGGGCGGTCACGATAATCTGAACATGACCCGTCTGGGCCTGAACCTGAGCGAATTCATCAACGGAGTTGCAAAAAAACACGGGGAAGTTTCAAGGAATATGTTTCCCGGTTATGAGATCAGCGCTATCACAAATGGTGTGCATACGTTTACCTGGACGTGCGAAAGCTTTAAACGACTGTACGACAAATACCTCCCCGGCTGGGCGAACGAGCCGGAATTGTTTGTCCGGGTCGACCGTATTCCGGATAAGGAAATCTGGGAGGCTCACATGGAGGCAAAAGCAATCCTGCTGGCTTATGTTCAGCAAACAACGGGCATCGATCTTGACCCCGACATCCTGACGATCGGATTTGCACGGAGGGCAACCGCATACAAGCGGGCGGACCTGATATTCAGTGACGTCGAAAGACTCAAGCGCATCGGTGATGGAAGAATACAGATTATCTTTGCGGGAAAATCACATCCGAAGGACTTATTAGGAAAAAATCTGATCGAGAGGATTTTTTCGTTTAAAAGAGCATTAAAAGACCAGATCAAAATGGCATACCTGGATAATTATGATATGTCCATTGCGCTCAAAATGGTTTCTGGTGTTGATGTTTGGCTGAACACACCACTCAGGCCGCGGGAGGCATCCGGTACCAGTGGAATGAAAGCTGTGCATAATGGAGTGATAAATTTCAGTGTGCTCGACGGGTGGTGGATTGAAGGCCATATCGAGAGCGTTACCGGGTGGTCCATAGGACCGAGCCCGACAGAATCAACGTTAATCGACAATCTGGACCAGAAAGACGCCGCCGACCTGTACGATAAACTCGAGAAGATCATCATTCCCATGTACTACTCAGACCGCCATACCTGGGTCAGGATGATGCTGAATGCGATCAGTAAGAACGCTTATTACTTCAATACACACCGCATGATGCGCCGTTACGTAACCGAAGCCTACATACGCTAATAGCACATCATGACAGCATGCATGAGGACAATATACGTCTTAAATTTTCTTAAGCTCTTTGCCTGATAACCTCATGAAACCTCAACCCAATTAAGACTGAGATCCCTTTATAATAATATTGTAACTGAGAAAAAAACTTCTGTTAACCGGTGAAAGGTACGCTTGAACAGTAATCGAGCTCATAGTTTCGAAGGTATGGACGTGGGCCGAAGGACTTGCATGTAGCGGATGTCTTAACACCTCGCAGGTAAGATAATAGGTCATTGATCCCTATCTGCTCCCTGCCATCTTCTATCTTCTGCTTATTGTTCTTTTACTCTCTTTATATCGGCTCCGATTTTTTGAAGTTTTTCCTCCATGCTCTCGTATCCCCTGTCGAGATGATATATCCTGCGTATCTCCGTCTCCCCCTTTGCCGCGAGCGCTGCCACGATGAGTGAAGCACTTGCACGCAGATCCGTAGCCATGAGAGGGGCTCCTTTCAGCATGCTCACACCCTGAACCGTAGCAATCCCTCCTTCCACAATAATATCCGCCCCCATTCGAATGAGTTCGGCAACATGCATAAACCTGTTCTCAAATATCGTCTCCTTTATGATACTCGTTCCCTCTGCAACAGACATAAGAGCCATAAACTGTGCCTGCATATCTGTCGGAAAGCCAGGATACGGCATGGTCGTAATGTTGGTGGACTTCAGCTTTTCCGAACCGGTCACCCGGAGACCTTTTTCACTGTTCTCGAACACGATTCCGGTCTCTCTGAGTTTCATGATCAGGGCATCGAGGTCCTCAACCCTGCACTCCTTCAGGATAATATCGCTGCCGGTAATTCCGGCTATCGTCATGAACGTCCCGGCTTCAATCCTGTCGGGGATGATCGCGTAATTCATGGGCTTCAATTCATCAACACCTTGAATCTCGATAATGCTTTCACCAGCCCCGCTTATCTGTGCGCCCATTGAAATGAGTGCCCGCGCAAAATCTGCAACTTCAGGTTCACGCGCAGCATTCTCAAGCAGAGTTGATCCTCTTGCCAGTGAAGCGGCCATCATCAGGTTTTCTGTACCGGTAACCGTCGGCATGTCAAAATAAACTGATGCACCTTTCAGTTTCTTTGCCTTTGCGATCACATATCCGCTTTCGAGCTTCACTGTTGCCCCCATCTTTTCCAGACCCATCAGGTGCAGATTGATCGGTCTGGCGCCTATGGCGCATCCTCCCGGCAGAGATACTTTTGCACGACCAAATTTTGCGAGGAGCGGTCCAAGCACGAGTATGGACGCCCTCATGGTCCTGACGAGATCATAGGGTGCCTCGTATAACTTAATACGCTTTGTATTGACGATTACCTTTCCGTCTTCATAGTGAAACCCGGCCCCGAGATGTGCGAGGAGTCTGCCCATTGTCATAATGTCTCTCAGACACGGCACCCTCTGCACCGTCGAATAGCCGGAAGACAGGAGTGATGCCGCCATAATGGGAAGCGCCGCATTCTTTGCCCCGCTTATGGCAACTTCACCCCTGAGTCTTTTCCCGCCGCGTATGATCAGTTTATCCACCGTTGTTCCTCACACAATAATTTCCAGCTCATTATAATACGAACGGAGGTTACTGCTCAATGTTGCATATTTGTCCGGTTCCGGCAGCCTCGTGTCCATGAAGGAGCATATAAAATCCTATTTTCATATTGCTGAAATAAAATTCTGTGAGCTATACTTAGACGCTGACTTTCTTATTCCAAAATCCCAAGCATTTATAGCCAGGATAAATAAAATGCCCTTTTTTGGTGAGCTCTTTGTAAGCGACCTCCTAAAAAAACCCGTACTTGATCCCAAGGGCGAGGAACTCGGAAGGGTTCGCGACATTGTCATGGTTAGGGGAGAACCATTCCCGAAGGTTTCGGCACTCATTATCGAGAAAAAGAAGAAGCTTTTCAACCTCCCATGGAATGATCTGAACATTTTCAACAAGAGAATTATATCTGCAACGGTTTACCACGATTTTCTTCATTCCTATAATTACAATGAAACAGACCTCCTCATCGTCAGGGACATTTTTGATAAACAGATTGTTGATGCGAATGGCGCAAAAGTCGTGCGGGTAAACGATGTTAAGCTCGAGGGGTTTGATTCAGAAGCGATTCTCATTGCAGTCGACGTGGGTATGAGGGGTATCATGAGAAGACTTGGTGTTGAGAGAGGTGGAGAGGATATGATGCGACTCTTCAGGAAGCATCTTCCCTATAATCTGATAAGCTGGAATTATATCCAGCCGCTTGAACCGAAACTGACCAAGATATCACTTACGGTACCGAGGCAGATGGTATCCGAACTCCATCCTGCAGATATCGCCGAAATTATCAGCCAGGTCTCCCATAAGGAGGGTGCATCTTTTTTCAAGGGTCTCGACGTTGAAACAGCCGCCGAAGCCCTTTCAGAACTTGAACCTGATGTACAGGCAGCAATTATAACCGGCATGGATACAAACAGTGCGGCCGATATTATTGAAGAAATGCCTCCTGATAATGCAGCAGATGTCTTAAGTGACCTACCGGTAGATAAGGCAAAGGAAATTCTTGAACAGATCGACAAAGACGAGGCAGAGGATATTCAGGAGCTCCTGAGCCATGAAGAGGATACGGCAGGAGGATTGATGACAAATGAATTTATTGCCTACCCCCCGGACTTACTGGTCAGAGATGCCATAGAGAGATTCCGAAAAGATGCTGAGGAAGTCGAAGCAGTCTATTATCTCTATGTTACCGATTCAGATGAAAAAATAATGGGTGTCATTTCATTGAGAGACCTGCTGCTCGCACCACCGGATTCGAAGCTCTCGGATATTATGAAGACAAAACTGAAAATGGTATCTCCTGCCACCGATGAAATCGAGGTTGCTGAGATCGTATCGAAATATAATCTCGTAGCAATTCCGGTCGTTGATTCGGAAGGATATATGCTCGGTATCGTTACGATCGATGACATTGTGGACAGAATTCTTCCTCCTCTAGCGAAACGCAAGAGGAGGAAGGTATGAGCGTCTGGAGAAGATTCGCCCTCTTTCTGTCAATCATGGGGCCGGGGATTATCACAGCGAACATCGACAACGACGCAAGTGGCATCACAACCTATTCAGTCATCGGTGCCCGATTTGGATACACCCTCCTCTGGACATTAATTCCCACAACCGTTGCGCTGATCGTCATACAGGAGATGGTGGCAAGGATGGGAGCGGTCACCGGAAAGGGCCTTTCTGATCTCATACGGGAAAATTATGGAGTCAGGTCAACATTCTACATGATGACCATACTCTTCATCGCCAATTTCGGCACTACGGTTGCTAACTTTGCCGGGTGGGCCGCAAGTATGGAGATCCTTGGTTTCAGCAAGTATCTGATGGCTCCGCTTGGCGCGGTATTTATATGGTTTCTGGTCGTAAGGGGGAGTTACCGTTTTGTCGAACGTATTCTTCTCGTTGCATGCCTGCTCTATTTCGGGTATGTCCTTTCCGGTTTGATGTCAAAGCCGAATTGGGCAGAAGTATTCTCAGCAACCTTCGTACCCCAGATACAATGGAAAGCTGAGTATATGATATTAAGTATCGCGATTATTGGAACGACCATCACCCCATGGATGCAGTTTTATCTGCAATCTTCGATAGCTGAGAAAGGGATAAAGAAAGAGGAATATAAAGCGTCAAGACTTGATGTAATCATCGGGTGCAGCATTACGGATATCGTATCTTTTTTCATAATCGTCACTTGCGCAACAACCATCTTCCCGCTCGGACTGAGGATCAATGAAGCTTCCGAAGCAGCTCTTGCGCTGAGACCGCTTGCCGGCGACTACGCATTTCTTATATTCGCTGTCTGCCTTGCAAATGCATCATTGCTCGGGGCAATTATTGTCCCTCTCGCAACGTCATATTATATTTGTGAGGCCATGGGGTGGGAAAGGGGCGTGAACAAGACTTTCATCGAAGCGCCTCAGTTTATGTCGATTTATACCTTCATGATCTTCATTGCAGTGATCGTGATTCTCATTCCTGATGCACCTCTGGTATTCCTGATGGTTCTCTCTTCAGTACTGAACGGTATGCTCCTGCCCTTTGTGCTCATATATGCTCTGTCTCTCGTCAACAACAGAAATCTCATGGGAGAATATGTGAACCCGAAAGTGTACAACATTATATCGTGGGCTACCATTTGCTCCATTGCGGTTCTCGCGGTTCTCTTCTTGATCACCTTTCTTCTCCCCATGGAAATCTGATATGGTCAAAGCAATCGAGTGGGTTAAAGGCAACGTCGTCATGCTCGACCAGACAAAGCTTCCATTCCAAGTAACGTACATAACCTGCACGGATTATCTGATGGTGGCAGAAGGTATCAGGAGACTGAGGATACGGGGTGCTCCCGCTATCGGGATAGCAGCGGCAATGGGCATTGCACTCGCAGGCCAGGATATCAAGGCATCACACTATTCGGATTTCATGAAAGCCATCGAGCCGGCATTTCACGAAATACTTTCCACACGTCCGACAGCAGTGAATATCTTTTGGGCCCTGCAGAGATTGAAAAAACTCCTGCAGAGTAATAGGAATGAAGCAGTCCCCAGGCTTAAAGAAATACTTATCCATGAAGCCCAGTCGATTCTCGACGAGGATATTGCTGTCAATATGGCGATCGGCAAATGGGGATCAGAATTTATCAAAGACGGGGATACCATCCTCACCCATTGCAATGCGGGCTCACTCGCAACGGGAGGGTATGGCACAGCAACAGCACCCATTTACGTTGCGAGAGATCAGGGGAAAAGGATTCATGTCATTGCGGATGAAACCAGGCCAGTGCTTCAGGGATCGCGCCTCACAGCATGGGAACTCATACAAGAAAACATCCCCGTAACCCTCATTACCGACAATACTGCGGGATCTCTTCTCAGGAGAGGTGAAATAGATCTGGTGATTGTGGGTACCGACAGAACTGCACGAAACGGCGATGTGGCGAACAAGATCGGAACCTATCCGCTCGCGGTGCTCTGCCGGGAAAACAAGGTCCCTTTTTATGTTGCTGCACCGATGAGCAGTATCGACTTCTCTATCGCTTCAGGTGGCCGCATTCAGATCGAAGAGCGAAGCACGGAAGAGGTGACCAAGATTTTGGGGATATGCCCGATTGCACCGGACGGGGTGAAGGCACGGAATATCGCATTTGATGTGACACCACGTAAATATGTAACAGCAATCATCACTGAGAAGGGTGCCTTCAGGCCTGCAGATATCAGGAAATTATCCCGCAGAAATATAGATGTGGATAGTATCCGTCTGAAATGAACTAACGAGGGACTCTGCAAGAATGCTTAATGTCGTCATTGTCCTTCTTGACCGGGCAATCCAGAACCATTGTACCCTACTAAATTCGGAACTGGATTTCCCGATCAAGTCGGGGAATGACCAATATAATTCATTTCATTGACATACAATAACAACGACCCCTTTCACTTGCTTGACTTTAAAAGGAAGCCTACACTACCATTAACAATGGATTTGGACGACATTTTTTCATTTTATGAATCAGACCTCAAGACAGCAGAGGACAGGATAAAAGATCTTTTTAACAGTTCTGTTCTGACCATTCCCCTCATAGGCAACCATATTCTTGATGGCGGCGGAAAGAGATTGAGGCCGCTCATTCTCCTGCTCAGTGCCGAACTCGTAGGCTATACCGGTGACGCCAGACTGACTCTTGCTGGAATTATCGAATCCATACATACTGCATCCCTCCTCCATGATGATGTCATTGACGGTGCTGATATCCGGAGAGGCAAAACCCCTGCACATGCGATATGGGGAAATCAGGTCGTCATCCTTGTCGGTGACTTTCTATACTCCAACGCCCTGAGGCTCGCAGTCCGGCAGAAAAGTCAGGGCATCATGGAAGCCCTGTCAGAAGCCACAACCCGCATGACCGAGGGTGAATTGCTCCAGCTTTCCAAAACAGGAGACCCGGATATCACTGAAGAAGATTATCTCGCCATCATTTCCGCGAAGACAGCCGGCTTGATTTCTGCAGCCTGCAGGATCGGCGCTATCCTCGGATCATTATCCGAAGAAAAAGAAAGTGCACTTGCACTCTTCGGGGAAAAAGTAGGCATTGCTTTCCAGATGGTAGATGATATCCTTGATTACATGGCAGATGAAAAAGACCTCGGCAAACGCCTTGGGAAAGACCTCAGGGAGGGGAAAATAACCCTTCCGCTGATCTACCTCCTGAAAACAGCCGAAGATACCGAGAAAAAGATCATCAGAGAGGTCATTCAGAACGGCTTTAAAATAAGCGGGCTGAATAAAATCCTCAGACTGTTCAAAAAATACAGCACGATCGAAGCGTCTCTTAACAAAGCACATGATCTCATTGATGATGCAAAAACTCATCTTTCAGTCTTTCCAGACTCCCCTTCACGGCAGGCGCTTTTCAGGATAGCCGATTATTCCCTCGCAAGGAATAAATAGATGCATTCTCTCGTTGAGCTCGTAAAGAAAAGTGTAGAGGCATACATTACCCAGGGGACAATGATCGGTCCTCCGGACCCTCTCCCCGTTTCCATGTCGGGGAAAGCAGGAGTATTTGTCTGCTTAAAAAAACACGGGGAATTAAGAGGTTGTATCGGAACTTTTCAGCCCACCTGCAGCTGCGTCGGTTCAGAGGCAATTGCGAATGCCATATCTGCTGCAACAAAAGATCCGAGATTCTCTCCAGTATCGGAAGAGGAACTCCCGGATTTGACGTATTCAGTAGATGTGCTCTCATGTCCCGAGAAAGTATCAGGAATATCGGAACTCGATCCCAAAAAATACGGTGTTATTGTTGTCAGCGGAGACAGGAGAGGATTATTGCTGCCGGACCTGAAAGGAGTCGATACCGCGGAAGAACAGCTCAGGATCGCAAAAATGAAAGCCGGGATTCTTCCCCGTGAAGAAGTCGAAATCTACCGCTTTGAGGTTACGAGATATACCTGAGACATGATCAGATGAAGATTTTCGAAATGTTATTTTCGCCTGAACAGCCCGCTCCTGCCGCCACGTTTTGCCATAAGCATGATATCAGAAATCACGATATCTTTATCCACAGCTTTACACATATCATAAATGGTAAGCGCTGACGCTGAAACAGCCGTCAGTGCCTCCATTTCAACACCGGTCTGTCCCGTCACCTTTACTATCGCTTCAATATCGATCTTCTTTCTCAGCTCATCAATACTCAGGTCAATGGTAACAGAACTAATATTCAACGGATGGCACATGGGAATCAGTTCGTCTGTTTTTTTGGCAGCCAGAATACCCGCGATGCGCGCCACGCACATCACATCGCCTTTAGGAACTTTATTACGGAGAATCAATTGAAGGGTTTCGGGTTTCATATACACAGAACCCCGTGCGACGGCTTCTCGTTCAGTCGAAGCCTTACTGCTGACATCAACCATGCGCGCCCTTCCCTTTTCGTCTATATGGGTAAGCTTTCTCATGATAACCCCTTTACGTTATAATTTTTCAATGTAGTGACAGGATATAGTGTTTGAGCGGATTCATTTTGCAGATATTCAGGCGGTATGCAATTTAATAATAATGAGGCAAAATGCCTCGGAGGTCAAAGACCGAGAATGAGCGAAAATACGGTTTCCTGTCACGGAAAACATTGTCCATGATAAATCTGGCTTACTCCTTTGGTGCCGAAGGCGGGACTCGAACCCGCACGGCCTTTCGACCACTAGACCCTGAACCTAGCGCGTCTGCCAGTTCCGCCACTTCGGCTCCCATATTATTATACACGACCACAATTTTGTTTAGGGGACGTGATGCGCAGAAATACGCTGCCGATTGCGCCTGACAGGGCAACACCTGCGGCGAGCAGCAATGCCGGAGCCAAGGAATTGCAGGCATCGGCTACTGAGCCGGCAACACTTGGCCCGGCAGCTTGCCCGATTCCGAAAAAAAGCGTAACAAAGCCGATTCCTGCAGGCGCAAGTCTCGGACCAAGAATGTCTCCGCACGTTGCAGCCATGATTGCGGGGATACTCCATGCCGAAATGCCGAACAGGAATGCGGAAAGCACAAAACCTGGCGGAAAAGGCCATACTGCGAACAAGCCAAACGCAAGCGCCTGAATAATATAAACGATAATGAGTGCTGTTTTACGTCCCAGTATATCCGAGACCGATCCCCATATGATTCCGCAGAAAAGGCTCAACCATCCCATGATCATGAATAGCCTGCCAGATGATTCCTGGGTATACCCTCCTTCTGCTATCAGATATTTGGTGAAAAAGGTCATATAGATGATGTATGAGAATCCAAAGGCGATGTAGATAAGTCCCAAATGCCACACAATACCTGATCGATAGACCCTGCCCCAGTTCAACTCTCTCAACCTGACGCCGACTGATTCACTATCACCCTGAGCGCCAACTGGAAGAAGTCCGAGTTCAGAGGGACAATTCCGCAGAGCAATATAGGAAAGCAACGCCAACCCGAAAGTTATGCCTGCAAAAATAAACCAGCAGATGCGCCAGCCGTTTGATTCATACGCATTGAGCACGGCAGGCACCAGAAGACCCAGAACAATAAGCGCTATGGAAGACCCCGTAACGCCTATTCCTGTCGCCAGACCGGAACGACGCTGAACAAACCATGCGGCAAGAAGCCCCATGACAGGAACATTGCTTGCACCGCTCCCGATTCCCGTAATCGTTCTCCACGCTGCCGCACCAGCAAAGCTGTTAGCAAGACCAGTCATGAGCATGCCTGCAGCTGCAACGCTGAGTCCGACGGTGATAACGACCCGCGGACCGTATCGTGCAGCAAGGGCACCACCAATAACCGACAATGCCAGATACCCAATGAGATTGGCAGTAGCAAGTGCGCCTGCATGGGTATTGTTGAGTCCCAATCCGGATTGCATGGCAGGCAGTACCATTGTATAACCGAACCGTGCCAATCCAAGCGCCCCAAAGACAACAAGAGTCCCGACGGCAAGGATAATCCAGGCATAATGGAATGGTACTTTTGCAGTTTTCAACGAATGTTCACCGGCGTTAGAGACTTCTGTCAGCAACTTCGGCAAATAGACGCAGTTTCTCCATCAGTGCGGAGAATTTTTTTGGCGTTAGGGACTGAGGCCCGTCGGAAAGGGCATGTTCCGGGTCAGGGTGCACTTCAATGATGAGACCGTCTGCCCCTGCTGCCACGGCCGCGCAAGACATCGGAGCCACATACTGATAATTCCCCGTGGAATGCGATGGATCTACGACCACTGGCAGATGGGTATTCCGCTTCAATACCGGTATGGCCGAGAGGTCAAGCGTATTTCTCGTTGCGGTTTCAAATGTCCGTATTCCTCGTTCACAAAGTATCACCGAGTGATTTCCTTCGCTCATGATATATTCAGCGCTCATGAGCAGCTCCTGAACGGTCATCGACATTCCCCGTTTCAGCAGGACCGGCTTCCTGAGTTGCCCAAGCTTTTTCAGGAGCTCGAAATTCTGGGCATTTCTTGTTCCAATCTGGAGGATATCCGCATATTCTGCGACAAGTTCTGCGGTTTCGGGATTTACAACCTCCGTAATAATCGGCAACCCTGTTCTCTTGCGCGCCTCTGCAAGCAGCTGCAACCCTTCCTCCTTCATGCCCTGAAAGGCATAAGGCGACGTCCTTGGTTTAAAGGCTCCACCCCGCAACACTTTTGCCCCTGCATTTTTTACAGCGGCTGCGACTTCCAAAATCTGCTCCTTACTTTCCACCGCGCATGGTCCTGCAATGACAATAACCTCCTTGCCGCCTATGGCTACCGTTTCACTGATAGGTATAATGCTCGTCTCTTTTCTTACTTCTCTCGATGCGAGCTTATAGGGCTTGAGGATAGGGACAACACTTTCCACTCCCTGCATGAACTCGATTGACTGAAGCACCACCTTTCCCCGCTCGTCGCCAACCGCGCCGATGACATCTCTCGTCGTTCCGTGAATGACATGAGGTTTGTATCCGAAATCTTTAATTTTTCTGATAACATCATCCCTCTCACGTTTTGTTGCACCTGCCTTCATTACAATTATCATGTGACCTTTCCTTTCCTCAGCCCGAAAAGAAAAAGGCTGGAGGGCTTCCTCCAGCCTTCATTTCTGATTATGTGCGATGGTTTTAGATCTTGAACTGGAGCTGCCACCTCAGGAATTGACCGTTTTTGGCATCATCAGCATAAAAATTTCCGGGAATAAAGTACTCGTACTGGAAAAAGGCATCGATGTTCTTGTTGAATTTGTGCGTAAGAAATAGTGTCGGGAGATGACCTCTTTCATATCCCTGGTTGAACATAGCCTTAAACGGAGCCAGAGGCTGTGCCCACTCATTTGCCCTCCAGTACTGGTAAGCAAGAGACAACTTCGTAGAAGCTGCTAATTCCATACTTACTTTTGCCTGATATAACTGGATATTCGACCAGTAGCCGGGCATCGCGGCAGTTTCTGTACAAATTCATAAATCTGAACATAGATAAGAAGCTCATTCCAGTAAGGGGCCTTCGCAAACAAAGGATCCCAGTTTTCGTTCTTATCCGTATCAGGGTCGTCTCCGGATAAATAGACAACACGAAGCTCGAACTCGGGTTTCAGCGTCATATCTGCAAATTTACGGCTTCCAAATACATATCCTCCATATCCGGCCCTGTCTCTTCCCCCGTCATATTCTCCAAACTGGTACGCAAACTCCCCTCCGAATGTCCATGGATCGGACTTATAAACTGCATGAGCTCCAATCGTATTGAGATCAAGCTCGGGTGTGGTGCTCAGTGGGGGTGTCCGCTTAAACGGGAAATCAAATTCGTCTTCCTTTTTGTAAATGTAATAGGGTTCAATAGACAGGTTTTCATTCAGTTTACTTCTGCCATAGACCATAAGTGCCTGCTCATCAGAAGCATTCAGTATCTTTGTGTTGTTGACATAGGTCCCTGCATCGGGAACGTGCGTGTGCCATGTTGGCAGATATTTGTCTGTCCGTTGATTAGATATTGCGACAAAATCAACATTATTATTCTCATTGATTTTCCACTTAGCCTTTGCCGCATTAAAGTAATAAGTCCTCGAGCCGTCATTTGGTCCTCCATCACGAAACAAGAACCCCTCACCATACATGTCCGGACCTAAAAAATCCTGTCTGCCTATTTTTAGGTCAACAGGTAAGCCAAAGGCATTGTTTGCCTTCAGATACAAGTTATCAATGACACCCTCATTTTCATCGAGTCTTGTGAACCCGCTACTCCTCGATGTACTCGGTTGTTTATAAGGACCCAGGTTATAATACACTTCACTGGTCAGCTTCAGGAAGACACCGGTATCCTTATTAAAGTCGGCACCGCCCCACACAGATGTCTTAAAGCGGAAAAAATTTCTGTCGTAATTGGTATTTGTCGGAGGCAGTGTTTTTAAATCCAGCAAATTATCCCATACCTCCTGCCTGATCCGTTCCGCAGCGCCGAAGTTGTACGTTACTTCAGCATGAACCGTTGTAATGAAAAAAACACCAACTAACCAGACCATGAAACAAACTGAAAGCAATTTCTTCATTCGTGTCCCCCTCCTTGTTAATAAAGATTTGCAAGAATACCATATCCACAGTTTTTTTTGAAACAATTTTTTGTCAGATATCTTTAGAGGGGTCTTTTGTCGATAACCCGTTTTGCCTTTCCTTCAGACCTCTCGAGTGTCTGTTTTTCCACCGGTTTTACTTCTAGCGATACGCCCAGCTCAGAGGCAAGTCTGGATTTAATACGCTCGATAAAATCTTTCTGCTTCCTGACCTGGTCGAAAAAAATAGACTCGGATACCTCAACGAGAACAGTCATGATATCAACTGATGCCTTTCTTTCAAGGAGGATCTGATAGTGAGGCTCCCTTCCTTCGATCTCATAGAGCACCGACTCTATTTGAGACGGGAATACTGTTACTCCCCGTATTTTGATCATGTCATCTGTCCGGCCCATAACCTTGTTCATCCTGACAAGCGTTCGCCCGCAGGGACAAGGCTCGGTTATGAGGCTTGTCAGATCCCTTGTTCTGAACCGTACTACTGGAAATGCCTCTTTGGTCAGTGTGGTAATAACCAGTTCTCCTGTCTTCCCCTCAGGCAGCGGCTCGAGGGTTTCGGGATCGATAACCTCGACAAAAAAGTGGTCTTCGTTGATGTGGAGACCATTCTGTTCAAGACACTCACCCGCCACGCCCGGGCCCATCACCTCGCTTAACCCGTAGTTGTCAGTCGCAAGAATCTTGAGCTTTTCCTGCAACTCGGTCCTGATTGTTTCAGACCATGGTTCTGCACCAAAAAGTCCGTATTTCAGCGACAGGGAGTTCACATTCACACCCATTTCAATAATTGCGTCGGCTACTGCAAGGGCGTAACTTGGCGTGCACATGAGGGCAGTCGTCTTGAAATCCTGCATAATCTTCACCTGCCTCCTGGTGTTAATGCCCGATATGGGTATTACCGAAGCACCTATCCGTTCGGCGCCGTAATGCAGGCCCAGGGCACCGGTAAACAGACCGTAATCAAAGGCAATCTGCACAATATCGTTCTGTGTGACACCCCCGGCCACAAGAATTCTTGCCGCGAGATTCGACCATATTTTTATATCATTGCGGGTAAATCCGACTGCTGTCGGCATGCCGGTGGTACCAGAAGAGGCCTGAACCCTGACGACCTCGCGCAGGGGAACGGCAAACATATCGTATGGATAGCTGACCCGTAAATCGTCTTTCGAGGTAAAAGGAAGTTTGCTCACGTCTTCGAGCGAGCGGAAGGCATCTGGATCAATTCGCAATTCTTCGAATTTTTTCCGGTAAAAAGGCACACTCATATAAACCCTCAATATGGTTGCCTGCAGTCTCTCAAGCTGCAACTGTTTCAGAGCTTCTCTGCCGATGCATTCTTTTTCACCTTCCCAGTACATACCCTTCCTCCCTGTTATTCAACATGTTCAAATCTCGTAATTGACATCCCTTCCCAAATATGCTCTCTGTACATCCCTATTTAAAAGGAGGTCTTCTGCAGGACCCTGCAGTATTATTCTCCCTGTTTCCAGAACATACCCGGTATGCGCGATCCTCAGTGCACTTCTCGCATTCTGCTCGACCAGGAGCACAGTAAGACCATACGTGTTTCTCAACTCAACAATATACCGGAAGATCTCCTTGATGACAATTGGCGCAAGCCCCATGCTCGGTTCATCAAGCAACAGTAATTTCGGCTTTGCCATTAAGGCACGGCCAATAGCGAGCATCTGCTGCTCACCGCCTGAAAGGGTTCCGGCAAGCTGTTTCTTCCGTTTCTTTAAAATAGGGAAAATGGTGTAAATCATCTCCATATCGCCCTTTATTTCTGAACGGTTTTTCAGGGAATACCGGTTAAATGAACCGAGCAGCAGATTATCTTCGACAGTCAGCGGCTTAAAAACAAGACGCCCCTCGGGGACGTGGGAGATACCGTTTTTTACAATCGCATCAGGACTTTGCCTGGAAATATCAAGATCATTGAAGACCAGACTTCCACTGGCAGACCGCATCAGTCCTGAGATCGTGCGCAGGAGGGTTGTTTTCCCTGCTCCATTCCCCCCGATCAAAGTAACAATCTCTCCCTGATTCACGTGAAGGGAAACCCTTTTAATCGTATGTATCTTTCCGTAAAAGACGTCCACATTCTTAAGGATGAGCACTGTATCCTCCCGGGATTATCTCTTCATCTCCGAGATATGCAATAATTACATCCCGATTTTTCTGAACCTCGAGTGGTGTTCCATCGGCTATTACTTCACCAAAGTTGAGGACGGTTACCGAGTCGCTTATCCTCATCACAAGGTCCATATCATGCTCAACAAGGACTATCGTTATCTTTAACTCATCCCGTATTTTCCTGATGACATCCCCCAGATTGCGTGTCTCCCGTATATTTAATCCGGCAGCTGGTTCGTCGAGGAGAACGAGCCGTGGTTCAGTCGCTAAAGCTCTCCCGATTTCCAGAATCCTTTGTTCGCCGATGGGCAGACTTGAAGCATTCTCATCTTTTCGATAAGCAAGATTGATATACTCCAGAATCTCCTCACTCTTCTTGCGTATTACCGCTTCTTCCCTGCCAACTGCTGGAAGCTTCAGTCCCGAAGAAAAGAAGCCGTACCCGGTCTTTGCATACCGTCCGACCATAATATTTTCAAGAACGGTCATGTTCACGAATAATTCGACATGCTGAAAGGTGCGCGAAATGCCCTTTCTGGCAACCGTCTTCGAATCAAGATGATCAATTTTTTCCCCCAAAAACAGAACCTCGCCACCGTCGGGTTGATAGATGCCACTCACAATATTGAGCAGGGTGGTTTTACCCGCACCATTCGGCCCGATGAGTGCTTTGATGTCGCCCTCCATTACCTCAAAACTGACGTTGCTCAGGGCCTTCAGTCCCCCGAAGCTTTTCTGTACTGCTTTAATGCTTAGCAACAGCGGATCCTCGCGTTCTCTTTATGGTTTCTATCAGAATAGGGACGACTCCCTTTCTGAAAAACATGAGGGACATGGTCAAAATCAAGCCGTAAACCAGCACATCAAGCTCTTCGAATTTCCTTAAAAGTTCAGGTAACACCGTAATAACCACTGCACCGAAGACCGCACCCCACACATTCGTAATCCCTCCCACAATCACCATCGTGAGTACCAAGATTGAGTAGAACAGTGAAAAACTGCTCGGGCTGACAAATGTTACATAGTGTGCATAAAGACTGCCGGCAAGCGAAGCGTATACCGCGCTCAGGACAAAGACCTTTATCTTTAATGCGACAACATTGAGCCCCATAGCGTTGCATGCCAGCTCACTGTCGTGGATAGCTCTCAACGCCCTTCCTGAACCTGAACCAAGCAGGTTTACAGAGAAGGACATCACCACAGCGACAATGGCCCATATGAGATAGAAGTAGCCTGTTGTTGAATCTATCGTATATCCCATGAAGCCGAAATGCGGGATATCGCCGAAACCTGAAGGGCCGCCTGGCCCCCATTCATTGAGGATGATGTAAATAATCTCTCCAAAACCGAGGGTGGCTACTGCCAGGTAATGCCCTTTTAATCTCAGGGCAGGAACCGCCAGTATGACCGCAGCAAAAGCGGCAACAATCATTGCACAGATGACACTGAAAATTGGGGGAATCCCGGCATAGAGGCTGAGAACAGACGACACATAGGCACCGATCCCGTAAAATCCTGCCTGACCTAATGATATCTGACCCGCATATCCCATGAGTATGCATAATCCGATCGCCACCAGTGCGTTTATACCGGAAAAGATTCCTACGGTCAGTATATAAGTGCTCCCTGAGAGAAGAGGCAGGATGATGATGAGCAGGATAAAAACACTAAAGGCTATCGAATTCCTTCTTTTCACACATAATACCTCAAATCCTCCCTTCCCCTTCTTTTCTAAAGGGGGAACCGGGGGGATTACTCAGTTTCATGTTTCTTGGTATTTTTTCGACAGGAGTATGTTTCATATGCTAAAACTTTCTCAACTGCTGCATGGTCTTGCTGACAAATATTCCTGATGGCCTGTAAAAAAGAATCAGCAGCAGAATGATCAGTGCGACCGCATCTTTTAATCCTGAATGAAGGTATCCGGCTGTCATGGATTCGAGAATGCCGATCAGGAATCCGCCGATGACCGCACCCCGGTTGCTCCCGAGTCCTCCCATGATTGCTGCACAAAATCCTTTTACCGCAAGCATAGGACCCTTGTCGTATTCCATGAGGGAGATGGGAGTTATCGCCATGCCCCCGATTGCACCTACCATGGCACTCAAGACAAAAGAGAACATGACCATCCTTGACACGTTGACTCCAACCAGTTGAGCTGCTGTCGGATTTACGGCGCATGCAAGCATGGCTTTTCCGACGATTGTCTTCTTGAAGAAAAAAAATAGTCCAATGATGCAGAGGATGGTAATGCCGATAACCCACAGGGTCTGCTGCTGGATGATTGCCCCGTAAATGCTCACCGGTTCACCCTCGGTAAAAGCAGGGTACACGTACGGTTCTTTCCCAAAACTGAACATCAATATCCCGCGCAGCACAATTGAAACTGCAATGGTAATCATAATCATCAGCAGGAGATCAGGATTTTTCAACGGCTTAATCGTCAGTCTTTCCATGAGAAGCCCGACAATGCCTGCACTGATGAGCGTGAATGCTACGGAGACCAAAAATGGGAGATGCAGTGATTCTGAGAAAAACCACATCATGAGTCCGCCAATCACGACAAATTCTCCCTGGGCAAGATTTATGATCGAGGTAGCATTATAGGTAATATTAAAACCGATACCGACCAATGCATACACGGCACCGACGGTTAGGCCTGAGAAAAGGAATTGTAAGAAGACTGTAAGCAAAATGTGATATTGCCTGAAGGGAATTGAGGGGATTGGTATCCCCTCAATTATTCAATAAACTTATTTTAAGACTTCCCAATCACCGTTTTTCACCACGACCATTTCAAAGGCATCCTTATTCAGACCGCAATGGTCATCCGGTGACATCGTAAATATACCGCCGGTTCCGGGCCAATCACGGATTTTCGTCTCAATATACTCTCTGATCTTTGCTTTGTCAGGGCCGACATTTTTAAGTGCCTCAACGACCATCATGATGGAATCATATGCATGTCCGCCGAATGTGCCCGGCTCGCTCTTGTACCGGGCTTCATAGTCCTGCGTATACTTTTTCAGCAACGCCTTCTGGGGGTGATTATCGGGGAGTTTCTCCCAAACAACGAGTCTTCCGAGAGGCGCAATGACACCTTCCGCTGCCTTTCCTGCAAGTTCGATGTTTTTCTTGCTTCCCCAGCCGTGGCTCTGATAGAGTGGGATTCCCATTTTGAGCGCATGCCAGTTTTTTGTAACGATGACCTGCCCTGGTCCAACAGACCAGTTGATGACTCCCTGAGCGCCTGCCGCCTTTATTTTGACAAGCTGTGTCGTCATATCTGAATCTTTAGGCCCGTATTTCTCGTCAGCGACAATGGTAATGCCATACTGTGGCGCTATATTAAGAAGTGCTTTTCTGCCTGCGTCACCGAAGCCGGTGGATATGGTGATAATTCCGACCTTTGTGATACCCTGCTTCTTCATGTACCCGTAAATGGCTTCCACAGCACTCACGTCATACTGGGGAGTTTTGAATATCCAGGTCCTTTCTTTAGCAGGTTGGGTTATGGGGGCACCGGCTGCACAGGAAAGCAGAAGCGTATTTGCGTTATTCATAATCGGGACTAACGCCATTGACTCACCGGTAGTCGATGGTCCGATAATGGCGACGACTTTATCATTTTCAAGAAGTTTTTTTGCAGACAGTACGGCCTGGGTTTCGTCACTCTTCGTGTCCTCAATGATTATTTCGAGAGGATGTCCGTTGATGCCACCGGATTTGTTGATCTGATCCTGGAGCATGAGTGCGGTATTTTTTTCAGGTTCTCCCAGGAATGAAGCCGGGCCGGTTACCGCAAAAAGTGCTCCAATCTGATACGGTTCTTTCGCATATGCATTGACTAACATAAGTAATAGAGACAATACCGCAACAAGAACCACCAAGAATTTCCCCTTTGCTTTTTTCATGTTCTCCTCCTTTGATTGAATGATTTTAGGATTACTTCTCCCCGTCGTTACAAAGCGGAGAGTTCTTCCCCACTAAGGATCCTCACACCAGCCTTCTGCAATACCTCAATCGACTTCTCGAACTCGTCGAATCGAAAAATAACGATGGCATTTTCTCCGCTCTTTTCGACAAAGGCATACATGTATTCCACATTTATTCCTTCATTCTTTATGGTATTGAGGATGCCTGACAGCCCACCAGGCCTGTCAGGAACTTCGATTGCAACAACCTTTGTCTTCTCAACAGTAAACCCCTGCTCTTTGAGAGCCAGCCGTGCCTTTTCAGTATCATTGACGATGAGGCGCAATATTCCGAAGTCAGCCGTGTCGGCGAGATAAAGAGCCCGTATATTGATGCCCCCCTGTGACAGAGCACTCGTCACGTCAGCAAGCCTCCCGGATTTGTTCTCAAGAAATATGGATATCTGTTCAACATTCATGGTTGATCTGTGCACAAAAACATGGATACAAAGATTATCACAATTGAAGCAAGAAAACAATATAAGACACGCTATCGGGAACAACATACTTTTTTGCTTATGTAAAAAAATTTTCAGGATATGATAAAATTGTAAACTTTTTTATACTTTTTATCCTTTTATCCTGAAAGAGGAACCATGGGAACCACAAACGTACTTTTTGCCGGTGTCGGAGGACAGGGAATCATCCTCGCCAGTAAAATTCTCACCAAATGCGCTTTTGTTTCCGGATATAGGGTGAAAGAAAGCGAACTTCACGGTATGGCGCAAAGAGGGGGGAGTGTCACAAGCCATGTGCGTTTCGGGGAAGAAGTCTATTCTCCGCTGATCCAAAGAGGCAAAGCTGATTTTCTCATTGCCCTTGAAGAGCTTGAAGGGTTGCGATACGCTTACTATCTCAAACCGCATGGTAAGGTGATACTCAACCGGAAAAAAGTGAAGCCTTCCTTTATGAACCCCTCGTGTGCACCCTATCCGGATGACGTCGCCACTCAACTCACGTCGATGGATTTTGATGTGGATACGGTAAATGCGTTCGAAATCGCAAACGACCTCGGGAACCCGAAGATGGAGAACATCACCGTGATGGGAGTGCTCTCCCGTTACCTGCCATTCATCATCTCTGTATGGGAAAGAGTGATCAAGGAATCTGTGCCGGCAAAGACAATCGACATCAACCTAACTGCGTTCAGAAAAGGACGTGATTGTGCCGGGGGCAAAGGATAAGAATGTTCTGGGAAAAGGAGATCGAAACAATACCTCGAAGGAGTCTGGAAGCCTTGCAATTGAAAAGGCTGCATCAAACTATCCGTCTTGCCCATAAAAATATCCCCTTCTATCAGGATAAATTCTCGGACCTGAACATGAAACCTCGGGATATCGTCACGTTAAAAGATATGCAAAAACTTCCCTTCACGTCCCGGGAAGATCTTCGCGCAAACTACCCGTTCGGTATGCTTGCTGTTGATAAAGAGCAGGTCGTTCGTCTGCATACGTCAAGCGGAACGACCGGAAAACCGAAAGCAATCTTTTTTTCGAAGAAAGACATCAATCGGGCTGCGGAACTGATTGCCCGATGCCTGATCATGACAGGAACAACAAAAGGCGATGTGCTCCAGAATATGATGACCTACGGTTTGTTCACCGGTGCACTCGTCATGCATTACGGCGCCGAGAAAGCGGGAGTATTGGTAATTCCCGCAGGCCCGGGAAATACCCAGCGACAGATTGCCTTAATGCAGGATTTCAAATCCACTGCCCTTCATATTACTCCGAGCTACGCTCTCTACCTTGCCAGCGTCATGCATAATGAGGGCATTCATCCAAAAAGAGAGCTGTTTCTCCGGAGGGCATATCTCGGTTCTGAACCGTACTCTGAGGAAACGAGAAACAAGATCGAACATTTCTTCGGCATCGACGTATACAACTCCTATGGCCTGTCTGAAATGAATGGTCCGGGAGTTGCTTTTGAGTGTTTGGAAAAAAACGGAATGCATCTCTGGGAAGACAATTTCATCCTCGAGATAATCGATCCGGAAACCAGCGCTCCCGTGCCCGACGGGGAAAAGGGTGAACTGGTCCTCACCACCTTATGCCGTGAAGCTATGCCCATTCTTCGTTACCGCACCCGTGATATCGTGACGATCATTCCAGAAAAATGCAGATGCGGTCGGACACACCGCAGGATATCGAGAATCATCGGGAGATCGGATGATATGATTATTATCCGTGGAGTTAACATCTTCCCCCAGCAGATCGAACGAATCTTAATGGGTGTTAAGGCGGTGGCACAAAATTATCAGATCGTCCTGGAGGCGTATGACCAGATGACCGTGAGGGTTGAGATATCAAAAGATTTATTCGACGGAAGGGTCGAGCATCTCGTAAACCTCCGGAATGAGATAACGGAAAAATTGAGATCGGAAATCCTCGTAAGGCCGAAGGTTGAACTCCTGGAACCGGGCACGCTGCCAGTGAGTGAGGGTAAATCAACACGGGTTATCGATAAGAGAACACTGTAATAATGGAAAAGGGGTGCACTATGGAACAATTAAAGCAGATTTCCATCTTCTCCGAAAATAAGCCGGGCAGACTCAGGAAAATCACGAAAGTACTTGCAGAAGAAGGAGTCAATATCCTCGCAATCAATATCGCCAGCTCCAACGGATTCGGTGTCATCAGGTTCATTGTTGATAAAAGTGACCTGGCATATCAAAAACTCAAACAGAAGGGTTTTACCGTCTCCCTCAATGAAGTATTGGCTATTGAACTGGTGGACAGACCCGGAGGATTGTTTGAAGTATCCGCTGTTTTATCAAAGAAGAAAATCAATATAGAAAACGCATATGTATTGATATTAGGCTCCAGAAAAAAGGCGTTCCTAATAGTGGATGTTCATGATATCGAAAAGGCAAAAAACCTTTTGAAGCACGAAAATCTGCACTTTTTTACCGCGCAGAAGAGTTTAAAAAGAAAGTTTATATAAGGAGAGAACCATGATCTGGAATAAAGAAGCAGAATGCATGCGTATAACGGACAGGAAAAAACTGCAACTTACCAGAATGAAAGCAATTGTCAGACGGGCGTATCAAAATGTGCCTTACTATAAAAAACGGTTTGACGGAGCAGGTGCCAAACCTTCGGACATACGGTGCCTTGAAGACATAAAAAGACTTCCTTTTACCACCAAAACCGATCTGCGGGAAGGGTACCCGTTCGGATTATTCGCTGTTCCCCGCAAGGAAATCATCGAGGTGCATACTTCATCAGGAACAACCGGGAAGCCGACCGTATCGGGGTACACGAAGAAAGACATAGAAATCTGGGGTGAGGTGGTGGCGCGAGCCCTTACCATGTGCGGAGCAACAAAAGAGAGCATCATCCAAAATGGATACGGATACGGCTTGTTTACCGGCGGACTGGGTGTCCACTACGGGGCCCAGCGAATCGGGGCAACGGTTATTCCCATCTCTGCAGGCCAGACAAAAAGACATCTCGACATTATGCAGGACTTCGGTTCCACCATCCTCACCTGCACCCCTTCCTACGCTCTGTATCTGACAGAGGCAGCCGAGGAAGCAGGGATAAACATAAAAAAACTAAAATTGAAAGCGGGCTGCTTCGGGGCGGAGATGTGGACGGACAGGATGCGGGAAGAGATAGAAAAACGGTTTCACCTGATAGCGCTCAATATTTACGGACTGACTGAGATAATCGGCCCCGGTGTTGCACAGGAATGCGACCAAAAAAACGGACTCCACATTTTCGAAGATCACTTTTATCCGGAGGTTGTTTCACCCGAAACTCTCGAGCCGCTGCCGGAAGGAGAAAAGGGGGAACTGGTTCTCAGTACCTTGACCCGTGATGGAATGCCCATGATCCGTTTCAGGACAAGGGATATAACCACGCTGCGGAGAGAACCCTGCAAATGCGGGAGGACTCTGGTCCGTATGGACCGGATTACCGGACGCACTGATGACATGCTGAAAATTCGGGGCGTTCTGATATTTCCTTCCCAGATCGAGAAGGCCCTTCTCGAGATCAGGGGAGTAGAGCCGCATTATCAGATCGTCGTCACACGGCCACAGCACCTTGATGAGATAGAGGTGCAGGTCGAGACGTCAAAGAAGTTATTCTCGGACGAAATCAGGCACCTCGAGGAAGTCAGGAAAAAAATCGCAAAGCATATCGAAAATGCGATCGGTCTGCGGGTGAAGGTCACCCTTGTTGAACCGAAAACCCTTCCACGCAGCGAGGGCAAGGCAAAGAGGGTTATCGACAAACGCCAACTATAAAGGAGTGGAAGATGGAGGTAAAACAGATATCCGTATTTCTGGAGAATAAGAAAGGTAGGTTGTGGGAAGCGATTAACGCACTGGCAAAAGCCCGGATCAACATCAGGGCGCTCTCGATAGCCGATACATCGGAATTCGGCATCCTGCGTTTAATCGTGCCCGACCCCCAGAAAGCCAAAAAAGTCCTCGGGCAGAGCGGGTTCACCGTAAGAGAAAATGATGTTATTGCAGTCGGCGTATCCGATAAACCCGGAGGATTGGCAGGCGTTCTGAAGATGTTGACCGATGCCGGTATAAATGTCGAATATCTGTATGCATTCGTTGAAAAAAGCGGGAAAAAGGCCGTTGTGGTCTTGCGGACCGATAGCATCAGCAAAGGCAAAAAAGTCCTCAAAAAGAACGGCGTTACTGTGCTTTCTCCTCAGCAGGTATATAGCCTATAGTTTTTCTCTTCATTTTCATCAGTCGCCTGGTCACAAATACACACGGCCTTCGTGAGATGACGACGTTGACTCCTTCGGCATCGAGCTTTTCTTTGAGCACAGTTTCTGTTTTCTTGACATCATAGGGATCAGTTACTTCAACTGAAGTGACACCACAGGCCTTGCAGATCTCCTCGAGGGATATCTTTCCTCCCTCTTTCCCCTTCGCAGTAAGACCGGTCAGCGGAGTCGGCTGGTTCCCGGTCATCGCGACTGCTGAGTTATCAAGAATAAGCACCATGATATTCGCACGGTTATAAACAGCGTTGATGAGCGCAGGTATGCCCGAATGAATAAACGTAGAATCTCCGATTACTGCTGCCACTCTTCTTACCCCTTGTTTCGCGATTCCCGCAGCCTGACTGATGCCTGCTCCCATACAGAGGCAGGTATCCACGATTTGGTAAGGTGGATTCGCTCCAAGAGTATAGCAGCCGATATCGCCGGCAGTGAACGAAGGCTGGGCTGCTTTGAGCGCTTCATAGAATTTACTATGCGGACAACCCGGGCACAAAACAGGTGGTCTTGGCGGTAAGGGTTTAGCAAACATATCCCTGCGCTGACCGACACTCCAGCCCTGTACATATTCAGACATCACATCGGGGCCGAGTTCTCCGGTGATGCCAATTTCCCCCGAGATCTTTCCTTTCACTTTCGTGGAATATTTTCTTACAACCTCTTCCACAAGTGGTTCCCCTTCTTCCAAAACCCAGACTTCCTCCAATCCCCTCACAAACTCCCCGATCAACGTTTCATTAACCGGATAATATGAAATCTTCAAAAGAGCAAATTCAGAACCATACTCTTTCGCATACGTATAACCGATGCCGCACGCGATGATCCCTTTTTTCTGTCCGCTCTTAACAGCGGTGTTCATTCCAGTGGCCGCCCCCCATTTTCTCAATCGTTTCTGCTTGTCCTGCAAATTCCTGTGACATCTCAAAACGTTGCTTGGAACGGCAATCATATTCCCTGGATCTTTCTGCAACGAAAGCGGGTTCTCTTCCCGAACAGCTCCCAACGTAACCGGAGAATAGGCATGACAAATTCTTGTCACTGTTCTCAGCATAACCGGAAGGCCTGTCTGCTCGGACAGTTCGAAAGCCATGATCGTCATATCCTTGGCTTCCTGCGAGTCGCTCGGCTCAAGGCACGGTATCTTTGCAAATTTCGCATAGAAACGGGAATCCTGTTCATTCTGTGAAGAATACGCACCCGGATCATCAGATACAGCAAGGACTAACCCCCCCTTAATGCCGAGGTATGCCGCGGTCATCAAGGGATCTGAAGCAACGTTGAGTCCAACATGTTTCATAGAGCACATCGCTCTTTTTCCCGCATAGGATGCACCGATCGCAGTTTCAAGAGCCACTTTTTCATTCACCGCCCATTCCACATCGCCGGAGAAATTATGCGCGATATACTCGAGAATTTGGGTAGCAGGTGTTCCCGGATAACTGGTTGCCAGAGATATCCCCGCCTCTATTGCCCCCCTTCCGATTGCATCGTCACCTAACATGATGATTTCCTGACCTGCCTGATTTTGTTTCACCTGAAGATACTCCTTTAGTCCATTTTTAATAAAACATATTGAGCAATTATAACACGGTTGTCTTTCACTGAAAAGGTCATTTATTCTCTGTTTCCCTACCAATTGATCGGATGATCTGTGTAGAATAATAATGAAATGAAGGGAATCGTCGACTTCCACACTCATGCCTTCCCTGATGAATTAGCCGAAAGGGTAGTAAAGATGCTCGAGGAAGAAGGAGGGGTTAGGGCTCATCTGGATGGAACAATATCCTCCCTTCTCTTATCAATGGACAACTGCGGGATTGAAAAGAGTGTTATTTGCAATATTGCCACAAGCCCCGCACAGTTTCACTCGATTCTGAAATGGTGCAAAAAGATCAGATCCGAAAGAATTATCCCTTTTCCTTCTTTTCATCCGTATGACCCTGAGTTCAGAGAAAGGATCGACGCAATAAAACAGGAGGGCTTTTTAGGGATAAAATTTCATCCCTACTATCAGAATTTTACGATTGATGAGGAAAAGCTTCTTCCGGTTTATGAAAAAATATCTGCGGAAAATCTTATTCTTGTTATGCATACGGGCTTTGATTTTGCTTTCCCGCTCATAAGAATAGCCGACCCTGAAAAGATACTGCATATTGTTGGGAAATTTCCTTCACTGAAGCTGGTCACAACCCATCTCGGGGCCTGGAAGCAATGGGAAGAAGTCGAGGACTGTTTGCTCGGCAAACCCATTTACATGGAGATTTCGTTCTCCCTCGATTTCCTCAAAGATGACAGCGCTGTCAGAAAGATTTTTACAAACCACCCTCCCGAATATATCCTTTTCGGCACCGATTCACCCTGGACCAAACAGCAGGAAACCCTTTCTCTCTTGAGGGAACTCAGACTCGGAAAAGAAAAAGAGAAGCTTATCTTACGGGAGAATGCCCTTAACCTTCTCAGTTCCGTCTGAGGTAAGGAACTCCTCGAAGATCAGCTTTGGGGCCCATATGTCCCTTATTGTGTCATTCCCGCTTGTCGGGAATCCTTCTGAAAATGCTTTTAAGAGAACAATACACTTGTACAATGATTCCGGCCAAGCCGGAATGACATCTTTTCACCTCAATAACTCTAAAACAACCTCCTCTGTCCTTTGATTCCTTTCTGCTCCGGTTCCTCAAAGACTGTAATCTTTCCATACTCGCCATCAAAACCAGGCGCAACGTGAACATTCCCCGCACGCATTCTGCTGATTGCTTCCTTCAGCAGAGGTGAACCCGCGCGCCCGATTTCTTCGAGGGGCAGGTCCATAAGAATTTTCAATTCACTCCCAAGCTTTTCAATAAGCTGAAAATATTCTCTGCTGACTGCCTTGCTGTTTACACCTACCCTCTTGATTTCAGCAATAATTTCCTGCAGCGGGATTATTGAATAGAAAGGTGGCGCATCTAAAAGGTGAAAGCCTTCTTTCCGGTCCGCCAGCCTTTCAACTCTATGCATGACACCGATGGTTACCCTCTTACCGCACACAGGACAAAGATAATTATGACTGATAGTCTCTTCAGGAGAGAGGCTCACACCACACGATCTGTGTCCATCATAATGATATTTCCCCTCTTCGGGAAAAAACTCAACCGTTCCGGCAAACCCCTGCTTTGTTTTCATCGCGTTCGTAATCGCCTTATAGGATATTTCAGTATCGAATATATTTGCTTCCCGTCCGAGCTTTGCCGCTGAATGAGCATCTGAGTTCGAAATCAGTGTAACTGCATCGAGCGACGAAAGCCTCCAGTTCATAGACGGATTTGAGGATAATCCCGTCTCGATAGCGTAAATATGTGGAGTCAGTTCATCAAAACATTCCTCCATGGAATCAAAACCTGAACCTGCACCAAAAACGGAGAAATGAGGCGTCCATGCATGTGCTGGGACGAGCATCATCTCATCTGATATATCGAGAACCATTTTAAGCAGGGTTTTTGTATCGAGGCCGAGTATCGGTCGGCCATCGGACGAGATGTTGCCGATTTTTGAAAGTGCTCGATTGAGCTCTGAGGCCGCGGCAAAATCAGGGGCAAGAATCAGGCTATGTACCTTCCTCACTCTTCCGTTCTTCGCATATATACAGCTCACCTCTGTCGTGAGCATGAAACAGACTTCAGCCGTACAGATATCAGGAAGGGAGATTATCTTGTATTTATCCTTTAGTTTTAATAAATTATTACCACATACATCAAGTTTTTCTTTCAGTTCATGAAACCATTCAGGGTGGGTAAAATCTCCGGTACCGAGAACGGATATACCCTTTATCTGTGCCCATTTCCACAGACTCTCAAGACATACGTCTCTGCTCGTAGCACGGGAAAATCTGGAGTGGATGTGCAGGTCAGCAAAAAAACGCATGATTGGCTAATTCTTCTGCTTCCTTCTATGCCAGAAAATATACAGAGCAACAAGCAGCACACATCCGATAATGATATACGCAGTCCATTGCCTGCTCACTTCCATGATTTTGTCTCTGTTATTTCCGACAAAATACCCGATGTAAGCAAGAATCCACACCCAGATTCCGGCGCCGAATGCAGTGTAGAAACAGAATTTTAAAAGGTTCATTCTGCACAACCCTGCAGGAAACGATATATAATGCCGAACCCCCAGTATGAGACGTCCGATGAATGTGCTGATGTTGCCATGCTTCAGAAAAAAAGCTTCACCCTTCCTGAAATGGCTTTCTGAGACTCCAAAATATTTTCCGTATCTCAGTATGAAAGGTCTCCCTAAGTAAATAGCGATGGCATAATTAAACAGAGCGCCAAGCAAACTTCCAGCTGTACCCGAGACAACAACGCCGAACCAGTTCATCTGCTTCTGATAGATTAGATAGCCCGCAGGGGGGATGACGAGTTCAGAGGGCAGCGGAATAAATGTGCTCTCGATAAACATCAGGAAGATAATTCCTGAATAACCCATCGTACCGACCGCTTCCACAAGCCAGTTCAGGAAAGTGTTCATCTCACCTCACTATGTATTCTCATTATTATAGACCATGGAATGGTCGGGGCGAGCAGATTTGAACTGCCGACCACTCACACCCCAAGCGAGTGCGCTACCAGGCTGCGCTACGCCCCGATTGATTGGTTTACTGCAGCTGACTCAGGATCTCCCTGAGTCTTTTTTTGACATGCTCAATTGCCGCTGAAGGCTGGCTGACTTCTCTTTTTTGAATATCTTTTGCAGGTCTCGATTCATTTCCAGCAGAGGCAACCCCAAGCTGTTTTCTGACCCCTTCAATGGTATATCTTTCCTGATACAGGAGATTCTTGATTGTGAGGAGGAGCTCGACATCCTTCTTTACATACACACGCTGTCCGGATTTGTTTTTCCTCGGTTTGAGAAACGGAAATTCAGTCTCCCAGTACCGGAGGACATACGGTTCCACATCCACGATTCTGCTCACTTCCCCAATCTTGTAAAAGAGTTTGTCCGGGAATGATATGGAAGTTTTCAGACTTTGCTGTGCCGACTTACTCATCATCTTTTCCATGAAAGCCTTCAACTGGTTGCTTGCCCTGAACGTGATGACCCTTCTGGGAGTTATTTCAAGGTCATCTCCGGTTTTCGGATTTCTTCCCCGTCGCGCCATTTTTTGCCTCACATTGAATGTACCAAAACCCGATATCTTCACTGACTCACCTTCAATAAATGTCTGCTTCATGGTATCGAACAAAATTTCTATGATCTCCTGAGCTTCCTTTTTAGAAAGTCCTATTTTCTCAAATATTTTTTCTACCAGGTCTGCTTTTGTCATAATGTACCCTCAATTTTTCTTAATTATATTAAGGGGATACATACTTGTCAAGAAGAATTTAGTTTGAGATAAAATTAATTTATCGCTATTTTTATTGTAATTATTCCATTTTAGCCTTGTATATGCGTGAAATAAAAATTATTATGTATTCGTGACATACGGAATAGGCATCGATATTATTCATATCGACCGCATGAGAAGGGTTGTGGGAAAATGGGGACAAAGGTTTCTGCAAAGGGTATTTACTCATGGGGAAATCTCCTACTGTTTTCAGAAAAAAAACCCTTACCTCTCCCTCGCAGTCCGCTTTGCCGCAAAAGAGGCATTCATCAAAGCGACGGGCGCTGAAATTCCTGTTTCATTCACCGAGATTGAAGTGGTACATACCGGTACCGGGAAGCCTTCTTTTATCTTCAGTGAAAAAATCAATGTCCATCTCAGGAACAAGAATATAACATCAGCTCATCTGAGTTTAAGCCATGATCATGAATACGGAGTGGCATCGGTATTTCTGGAACAATAAATCATTCATGAAAGGGGAGCAGTTCATCCCCGGACGGTATCTGATTAGGTGGTGTTCTGAGTGAGTCCATCCCCGGCGACTCAATTGCAGGTACTGTTTCATCTCCTTCTGTGACTTCTTCAAATTCAGGCACCACGATCCCGCGCCTGACCAGTATGCTGTAAATCAAATCTGCCCGGTGAACAACATATCTGTTCTCCCCGACGGGGTTATATTTTCTGGGATTCGGGAGGACCGCTGCAAGCCGCGCAGCCTCTTCCGGATTTAGTTCCGCAGGAGATTTGCCATAATAGTGGCGCGCCGCAGTCCCAATACCGAATATACCATGAGCACCCCATTCAGCCACGTTCAAATACAGTTCCAGGATGCGCCTTTTCTTCAGCACTTTCTCCATTCTCCATGTTATGATTACTTCCCTGATTTTTCGAACAGGGTTTTTTGCCGGTGAAAGGTAAAGGTTCTTTGCAAGCTGCTGGCTTATGGTACTGCCACCAAGCTTAAACTTTTTTGCCTTCACATCTTTTTCGAGGGCTTTCCGAATCGCTTCGTAATCAAAGCCCTCATGACTCCAAAACTTATCGTCCTCTGCGATGAGGACCGCCTTTATCAGATAGGGGGATATCCGTGAAAGTGGCACCCATTGCTGCTGAATCCGGTATTTTTTCCCCGCGCGCTTCCATTCTTTTTCCCGGTATTTCATGAAAGAGGTTTTTTGGGGGTTTTCTTTTTTTAGCCGTGAAATATCCGGGACAAACAACAGGTAGGCTACAAAGCCGATAAGAAGAGGGAGAAAGAGAATCAGCACTTTTTTCTTACTTCTGAATTTCCGTACCAATTCCTTCTTTCGTGAAGATCTCGAGAAGCAGGCAGTGCGGGATTCTTCCATCGATGATGTGTGTTTTCGCGACCCCTCCCTCTATTGCCTTGACACATGCCTGCACCTTGGGGAGCATTCCTCCGGTAATTGTTCCATCACGGATGAGCTTTTTCACATGATTGCTTTTGAGCGTCGAGACCGTCCTCTTGCTCTTGTTGATGATACCAGGCACATCCGTCAGGAGGATCATTTTTTCGGCATGAAGCGCTGATGCGATCGATGAAGCCACAGAATCGGCATTGATATTCAACGTCTCGCCATTTGGTCCGGCGCCCACAGGAGAAATAACAGGGATAAAACCCTCTTTTTCAAGGCTCCTGATGACATGCGGTTCAATATGCGTGACCTCGCCGACAAACCCGATATCGATCATTTCTTCGTCACCTGCTTCAGAAGATTTTTTGATAAGTTTCTTTTTTGCGGTTATGAGCCCCCCGTCTTTGCCGCTCAGCCCGACCGCTTTTCCGCCGTGGCTATTGATCAGCGAGACAATCTCTTTATTGATCAGACCGCCCAGCACCATCTCTACGATGTCCATCGTCTCCTCATCGGTAATGCGCTGTCCCTGTATGAATTGGGGTTTCTTGCCCATTTTTTCCATGGTGACCGAGATCTTTGGACCGCCTCCGTGGACTATTGCAGTCCGTATGCCGATAAAGTTAAGCATCACGACATCTGTTGCGAAGGACTCTTTCAGATTTTCCTGAACCTGCGCAGCGCCTCCGTATTTTATGACAAATGTCTTCCCGAAAAAATTGCGGATATACGGGAGCGCTTCTGTCAAAATCTCCGCCTTGGTAATGATGTCACTCATCTTCATATTCTTCTTCATATTCTTCTATTTCCCAAAACAAGGGATGCAGACAATCTCGCCGTTCTTGACTCTCGCCTTCGGCTCCATCATCTTTTCCCCGCAGACTGCACAACTGAGGCTCGCATAGATCTTTGCCTCATCGGGCAAAACCATGACCCCCTGAATGATTTTGAAAAGATCCTCATCCCGTGCATTGAGGATCATATCAATTTTTCTGGCTTTCCTGTCATGAACAGCCTTCAGAACTTCATCGAAGCGTTCACCCCGGATATACCTGTCCCAAATATGTTTTTCTTCGTTGGACTCAGGAAATGTCCAGACCACCGATATCCGTATTCCTTCGCCGGAAGGTCTCCTGATAAAGGTATATACCTGTTTACCGTAATCCTTGAAGATCAGATTGCCCTTTCCGAATGTGCATCCTGTCATCACCTGGACGGCATCGACCGAGCAGGAATTATTTTCCACAATTGCAACGAGTTCTTCATCCGTTGCCCTCTCTCCGAAAGCATTCAGAGCGCACAGAGCAACCCGGTAGCCGAAGGCAAGCCCGGGACACGAATGTCCGTGAAAATCTACAATGTCATCAAATGTTTTCACTGGAATGATTTTACCTTAAAAGGAGAGATTTTTGTTGATGAAGATAAAAGGATAGGTTCTGCTGAATCATTTTTTGAGAACTATAGCAAACCAGATGAAAAAAACAGCACAGGGTACACAGTGCGCTACGAAGCCAACCGAAGAAGAAACGCTTTTTATTGCAGGGTGAACTTCTGCACACCGGGTTCCTCAGGCACATGTTACAATGAGAAACATGCTGAAAAAAGGTATCTGGATACTCATATCGATCGCTGGGGCGATCTCTCTCTCCGTCGTTGCAGGCATCATCAATCCGTCCGAAAAGATTAACGCCCTCTGGCTTATTGTTGCAGCAGGATGTTTCTATGTCATTACGTACAGATTTTACGGATCATTTCTCGCTGCAAAGGTGCTGGTAATTGACAGGAACCGGACAACGCCGGCACAGAGAATCTTTGACGGCATTGACTATCACCCTACAAACCGATGGATTCTCTTCGGTCATCACTTTGCGGCAATCGCAGGGGCGGGTCCCCTAATCGGCCCGATGCTTGCCGCGCAATTCGGCTATCTCCCCGGATTCCTCTGGATTCTCATCGGCTCTGCACTCGGGGGAGCAGTTCATGATATGGTAATTCTCTTTGCTTCTGTGAGGAGAAACGGCAAATCCCTTGCACAGATAGCCGGTGACGAAATCGGACCGGTCGGGGGGATAGCAGCTGCTTTTGCAATACTTTTCATCATCATCGTAGCACTTGCAGGTCTGGGGCTTGCTGTTGTGAATGCCCTCTCCCAGAGCCCCTGGGGCACGTTCACGATCACTCTCACCATTCCGACTGCATTGTTCATGGGGATATACCTCTACCGAATACGACCGGGGAAGATTGCTGAAGTGAGTATTTTTGGCGTACTCATGCTTTTGATTTCCGTTTTCGCAGGACATTATGTCCCCGGATCATTGCTCGATCCGTTCTTTAACCTTCCGAGGAACACCCTTGTCCTGTCGATAGTCATATACGGTTTTATTGCATCCGTCCTGCCGGTCTGGCTGCTCCTTGCTCCGAGAGACTACCTCTCAACGTATATGAAAATTGGAACGATATTTCTTCTGGCTGTTGGTGTGATGGTGATTGCTCCGGATATTCAGATGCCCCCGGTCACCAGATTTGCCAGAGGCGGAGGCCCAATCATTCCGGGAACCCTGTTCCCCTTCATGTTCATAACTATCGCATGTGGTGCTGTCTCAGGTTTTCATTCCCTTATATCATCGGGGACGACGCCGAAGATGATCATGAACGAAAAAGACATCCCGTTTATCGGATTTGGAGCGATGCTCGTTGAGGGTTTTGTGGCCGTCATGGCACTGATCGCCGCAACCATTCTCATTCCCGGTGATTATTTTGCCATCAATTCCACGCTCTCTTTTGAGGCTCTTGCCTCCCTGGGCTTTCCTGTCGAACGAATCACAGAGCTCTCGCAGATGGTAAAAACGGATGTTGCGGGAAGACCCGGTGGAGCAGTGTCACTTGCAGTGGGAATGGCCTCGATTTTTTCTGCCATCCCGGGAATGAAAGGCCTCATGCCCTACTGGTACAACTTTGCGCTGATGTTCGAAGCCCTGTTCATCCTCACGACAGTCGATGCAGGAACACGGGTTGCCCGGTTTCTGCTCCAGGAACTGGGAGGAAAGGTCTATAAACCCCTTTCGAGGACAGGCTGGCTGCCGGGAAATATTGGATCAAGCCTTCTTGTTGTCTGTGCCTGGGGGTACCTCATTTATTCCGGGAATATCTCTTCTATCTGGCCGATGTTCGGGGTTGCCAATCAGCTCCTTGCTGCGGTTGCTTTCGGAGTAGGAACAACGGTTATCGTAAAATCAGGAAAACTGAAATACGCATGGGTGACTTTCATTCCCATGGTCTTCATGTTTACCACAACCTTCACCGCATCCTATCAATTGATAGGAATATTTCGTGAAAAAGCACTGCATGCGCTGACAGAGGCTGATGCCCTCACCTTTACATTAGATGCCTATCTTGTTTTTATCATGGCTGCACTTGCAATCGTTGTATTGATAGACATGGCATGGAAACTCTCCAGACATCTCACCGGAAAGGTCGTAATCATCAATAAGAAGATCGACTTCAAAAGATAACTGCTGTTTCACGCAAACCGAAACCAGTCGAAATGCTTAACCAAAAAAATGCATTTGAAACGTGCGGATATCGTTAGAAAAATTATTTTTCAATACCGTAGTGTGCCTTCAACTCTTCCATGAACATTCGTATGGTAGTTTTGGGAATTGATTGCCGGTAATCAAAAGGATTGCACATGAGATTTTTTGAAATAATCCTGACAATCATAAACCCCTCTTCTGTCCAGAAAATCCCTGTTTCGGCATCATGAACAGTCCGTATTTTTTCTTTCATCCTGTATTCCAGATCCGATATCCTGATACGCCTGTATTCAGTTCCCTCCGGATAGGCGGCATGGATATCATCAAGAGACATCCCGCTCCTCGCACATTTCTGCAGTTCAGATGCGAGCAGAGACAGAGCGGCTGCTCCATCTCCGGTATCCGGAAACATTTT
Organism: Thermodesulfovibrionales bacterium; assembly: GCA_963715195.1. Lineage (GTDB taxonomy): Bacteria > Nitrospirota > Thermodesulfovibrionia > Thermodesulfovibrionales > SM23-35 > JALHSV01. The sequence continues at coordinate 263,559 of CAVQRT010000007.1, forward strand.
ATAGCTGACTGTGAGAGACTCGACAAGTTTTTCGTCCGGACTGTAATTCATCATAATCGTGAGGAATCTGCATATGACGAGGTATCTGTTAAGATAATCAGCCTGTTCTTCATTAAATTCGTACATTTCAATGAGTGCACTGAGCTGTGCAGAATCCGCTGCTATATCCAGACTCTTCGCTTCATCATAGAGAATTTGCTCGTTTTCGATATCCTCAAGAATGTTATTGCTTCTCCAGAGGACATCGTGAATCCCCAGGCTATCCAGTACGGCAGCAGAATTCACGATGTATTTTTCTCTCTGTCCACGTTCCCCGATGCTCCTTTGAGAAACAGCCAGGCTTTTCTTTGCCCCGTTGGGATTTTCTCCTTTGGAATCCTCCGGGATTTGAGCGGAATTCCGGACATCCGCTGTATTGTCTATCAATGCCATCTCCGCTGTCACATAACGGCTGAACGGACTTTCAGGAAACCTCTGTCTTACGTCGGTAAAAGTCTTCCTTGCTTCATCAACAGACTCTACCTGGAGAAGTGATTTTGCAAGCCAGAAGAGTCCTGCATCTTGAGCAGAGCTCTCAGGGAACTCTTCAAGGAACACCCTGAATTGCTGAATTGCCTTTTCCGGCTGATACGACAGATAAAAGTGATACGCACGATCAAAGAGCTGAAATTCCCGGTACGATGCTTCAGCTATTCCGGCGGACAACAGCATGCAGGTAATCAGGATGGAGATCAGCTTTGATGCATTTTTACCGAAAACTTTTCCCATAGTGATTTGATCCAATCATTGAGCACCTTTTCTCTCTTCTGTTCAAAGAGGTCATTGTAAATCTCGGCTCTAACTTCCTCGACCGGTTTATAGGTTTCGTCGGTTCTCTTGATGAGCCGAAGTATGAACACACCGTCACCCACCCAAATGGGATCACTGATTTCGCCCTCCTTCATCGCAAACGCTTTCCGGTCAATGGGAGCAATCAATGCCCCACGGGCAAATTTACCCAATACCCCTCTATGACTTCTTAGAGGTTCATCGGAGTATTCGTCAACAAGACGCTCAAAGTTATCGCCATCACGCAATAATGCTACGATGCGGAGCGCCCTTCTCTTCATATCCGTAATTTCCGTGAGCGATGAGCCCTCCCTGAGCAGGAAGAAGATGGCGTTCAGCTCAACATATTCCGGGCTGTCGAGAAATTCCCGTTTATGGACCAGATAGAATTCCTCAATTTCCGGGTCTGTGATCAGCACCTTCGCATCAACTTCACTCCCCAGCATCTGCGAAATCAGTATTCTTTCTCTCACGATTGTGCGGAACTTCTCAAGATCTGTGCCGTCTTCTTTCAGAAATATCTCGAGGTCATCCTGTGACAGGTTGTTCAGGGATTTGAACTCTTCGATCGCCTTTTCGACTTCGCTGTCAGAAGCTTCCAGTCCCCTTCTTACAGCTTCACGTGCAATCAGTTTTTCCTCAATGAGATGCCGCAGGAGGTTCTCATCGACACCATCACCAGACTGTCCGTCTGTTAGGTCTTTCGTAAAGAGCTTATAGTCTGCAAAGGTAATAACCTGATCATCGATGGTTGCGAGAATCCTGTCGACCGTTACTCCGCAGGAAATGCCCGGGAAGAAAAACAGCAAAGCACCCGCAATGGCGATCAGTGCACAGAAACGATATGGTCTCGGGATCATGAGTGAAATGCAGCAAAGAGCCTGTCATAGGTACTCATGATATGCTCAGGAATTACCCTGACCTCATCGAAAACAGTCATAAAACTGGTATCCCCGGCCCACCTTGGTACCATATGCAAATGCATATGCTCTTCCATGCCGGCACCGGCGATCTTGCCGATATTGATGCCGATATTGAATCCCTCCGGCATGAATGCTTTTCTTATTGATGCGACCGAATGACGCGTCACTCTCATGAAATCGAGAAGAATTCCATCATCAAGTCCGTCAAGTGCGGAAACATGCCGGTACGGCACAACCATGATATGACCGTTGTTATACGGATATCGGTTCATCATGACAAAATTGTGTGAACTCCTGTACAGGATCAGATTATCCCTGTCTCTCTCCTGTTTCGGCAGCTCGCAGAAGATGCATTGCTGTTCCTTGTTCGAGAGAATATAATCCATCCTCCAGGGTGCCCAGATAACGTTCATACATCCTCCTCCGGTATAGTGTGTCCGCATTCAAGTATTTCGAGAACTTTCTGCGCATCATTCCATGTAAGCCATTTATCTTTGGGATTCCTCATAAGATACGCAGGGTGAAATGTCGGGACTAACGGAATTCCCCGGTAGTCGAAGACTTTTCCCCGTATCATGGTAATTTTCAGCTTTTCATTTCCCGTCAGGGTTGATACAGCTATCCGGCCGAGGGTCATAATAATATCCGGCCTGATAATATCAATCTGCCTTTCAAGGAAACCCGTGCATTGCTCCATTTCGTCCTTTTCCGGATCACGGTTCATCGGAGGCCTGCATTTCACGATGTTCGCAATATAAACCTCTTCCCGTTTCAATCCCATTTTTTCAATAAGCCTCGTAAGGAGCATCCCGGCTTCCCCGACAAAGGGTCTCGCCTGGATGTCCTCCTCTCTTCCCGGTGCTTCACCGATAAACATGAGCCGTGCATCAGGGTTTCCTTCTCCAAAAACAATGTGAGTCCTCTTTTTTTCAAGCTTGCACCTTTTACAGTCCCCGATCTCCTCCCGCAGATGTTTCATTGCCGTTTCCTTGTTCACACTCACCGGTCTCCTGCTGCCGCTTTTTAGCCGCAACGGCAGCCGCTCGAATCCCAGGGCCTGATAAAATTTCAAAGCGTTTATTATGTCTCGCTCTATTCGTGCCATAAATACTTTAACTCCTCACCGTTCTCCCCATTTCAATTTTGTTCTCAGGATATTGAAGTAATCCCTCTCACATGGAATAAAAAACTGAGCTTTGAATGCGGATTTCCTGACCTGAACAATATCGTTCTTCCTGAGCGAAAAACCAACCTGGCCGTCCACGGTTAGAAAAACATCTTCAGTCAGAGATTTGAGGACAATGTCAACACTCACGCCGTCGGGCAGGACAATCGGCCTGTTCGTAAGCGTATGGGGACATATCGGAGCAAGAATAATGCAGTTCAGCGTTGGAAATACAATAGGTCCACCCGCAGAGAGGGCATACGCCGTTGATCCTGTCGGCGTTGAGACGATCAGGCCGTCAGCCTTGAATGTTGCGACGTAATCGTTGTCAATATACGTCTCGAGGTCAATGATCCGTGCAAGAGCGCCCTTGTTGACGACAACATCGTTGACGACCAGGTACTCGGCTATACATTCACTGTGTCTGAGGACGCATGCGGTCAGCATCATCCTCCCTTCAACAGGACACTGTCCGCTGATCACTTTTTCGAGAACTTCAAAAATCTCTTCTTTCTGAACCGCGGTCAGAAAGCCGAGACCTCCGATATTGATGCCGAGTATCGGAATGCCTCTTTCTCCAACGAGCCGTGCAACGCTCAACATGGTGCCGTCGCCTCCAAGAACAGCAATAAAATCAACGAGCGGCGGGATCTGCGAACGCTGATGACCCTCAACATCCAGACCAGACGAGGTTTCGTAATCTACGTAGACTTCACAGCCTATTTTTCTGAGCCACGGGAGAAGCTCTTTCAGGATTTTCAGCGGCTCAGGATGGCCGGTCTTCGATATGATCCCGATCTTTTTCATCCAACCCCTCAATGGTTATTTCCCTAACCGTGCCATTCATATCAATCAAAGAGACGGCAATAGCATCTTCCGGCAGCCATCCTTCAGCCTTTTCAGCCCATTCGATGACGGTAATCCCGTCAACGCCTGGTTGATCCCAGATACCGATTTCGGTCAGTTCTTCGGTCTTTTCAATCCGGTAGAGATCGATATGAGTAAAAGGCGGAGATGTCTCATATTGTGTAATTATGGTAAAGCTGGCACTGGTAATATCCCGTTCACGAATGCCGAAAGCGCGGGCAATTCCTTTTACCAGCACTGTTTTCCCTGTGCCTAATTCACCGTACAGGCATACGAAATCCCCTGGTCTCAGACACCGTCCCAGGCGATACCCGATCTCCATGGTCTCTTCAGGACTATTTGTAATATATTGTTTCACAATGAGAAACATTTTTCAAAGATTCCGATGAACCCCCCCTGTCTTCCGGCATGATTCCCATGATACCGGAAGGAATGAAAATCATGCGGATTACAGCGGGTGCATTCGGGTGATGTCCAGATGTTCTTCGGGGGAATTCCTTCAGAGAGCGCCTGAAGAATATTCGCCGAAGTGAGATCAAGATAAAATTTGTCGTTCATTGGTACCACATATTCTCCGGGCCCCGTTGCCGTGAAAACAGCATCTTTGACTTCGGCATCAACACAATAACATTCGCTTCTGATGCTCGGTCCGAACGCCATGCAGATATCATGAGGATCCGAGCCGAATTTATCGACCATGAAGGAAAGGGTCTTCTTCATGATCTGAAGGGAAGTTCCCCTCCACCCCGCGTGAACAGCGCCGACGACAGATTGTGCCCTGTCATGGAGGATCACAGGGACACAATCGGCAACCTGCACACCGATCAGGATACCCCTGTTCCGCGTGACAACGGCATCTGCCGTCACCGGTGTGCGTTCATCATTGAGCAGCCAAACGATATCGGTATGTGCCTGCAGAGGCATGCAGATATCATCCTGACCGATCGAAAGGAGATTGCTGATTTTCTGACGGTCAGCACCGAGTGATTTGCGGGTAAAGAATGCCCTCACGCACTCATCAAAAATTTCCGGCAGTATGAGGGTATTCACGGAATTCAGGGTTACCTCTGTGAGAGGAGAGCATGGAAAGCAGCGGGTAGTTCATCAATGAGGTCTGTAGCAATCAGAGAATGCTGTCCTTTCTTCGATGCAGCGAAATCCCCCGCAAGACCATGCAGGTAAACCCCGAGAATGCAAGCGTGAAGCGGATTCCCGGTCTGTCCCAGCAAACCCGAAATCATGCCGGTGAGGACGTCTCCTGTGCCGGCAGCAGCCATTCCCGGATTCCCCGTGGAATTGACAAAGGCATTCCCCTCCGGAGAAGCAATCACCGTCGGAACACCCTTGAGCACAAGGAACGTGTTGGTATCCTGGGCGAAGGAGATTGCCGTATCGATTCTGTTCTTTTCTATATCAGAAATATCCATATCCGAACCCTTCAGGAGGCTTTTCATCTCTCCAGGATGGGGGGTAAGAATAAGGGGAGCTTTTGCCTTCCTGAGCATTCTTATGTTTCCTGCGAGAGAACTTATCCCGTCGGCATCGATGACGACAGGGCACGACGATTCTTTGATCATGTCCCGAAGGATCTTGACCGTATCGTCACTCACACCTATCCCGGGACCGACCGCCACAACAGAAGCCGTCTTGTGAATAAAATCAAGAATGTTTTGAGATGCACCCGAGGAAAGAGAGCCGTTCCCTTTATCGGGAAGAATGAATGTCATCTCCTCAGTAAAGCATGACTGAAAAACACCTGCAAGAGACTCGGGCACACCTACAGTGACCAGACCGGCACCGCTTCGCAGGCAAGCCCTTGCAGCCATCCGTGCTGCCCCTGTCTTTCCGCGCGAACCGGCAACGATAAGGACATGACCGTACAGCCCCTTGTGTGAATAATTCTCCCGAAGAGGGATAAGGCTCGATGCATATGTTTTTTCAAGATATTCAACATTCAAATGTTCTGATGTGATCAGGGTGCGGGGAAAGCCGATATCCTCGACAGAGAGCTCCCCCGAGAATGCAGCGCCGGGATGCAACAGATGCCCTCTTTTCGGAAGGCCAAAAGTGACTGTGTAATCAGCCTTCACTGCGTTTCCCAGAACCTGTCCATTGTCCGATGAAATTCCGGAAGGGATGTCGACAGAGAGAACAGGAAGCCCTGTTTTGTTGATCAGGCTGATTGCATCCGACAGGGTGCCGGTGACCGGCTTATTCAGGCCTGTACCAAGCATTGCATCAATGATTAACGTGTGTCGGCTAAAAATTGATACATGATGTAAAAAAAGCTCCCCAATCCTGTACATCGATACACCGAACTGTTCTGCTGCTTTATACTGAACCATTGCGTTACTGCTGAAATGCTCTGGTTCCGCCGTCAGGAAAACGCTCACGTCCCAACCATTATTATGGAGATGCCGTGCAGCAACAAGACCGTCGCCGCCGTTGTTTCCGCTCCCTGATATCACAATTATTTTTTTTCGGCCGAACAATTCGCTGACCCTCCGCGTAACAGCAAGCCCTGCCCTTTCCATGAGTACGGGACCGGACACGCAGAATTCCTGGATGGTCTTCGTGTCGATATCCTTCATTTCCCGTGCCGTTACGACTTTCATAGAACAAATTATAGCACCAGTTTCATAAATCGTGCCTGTCCATAAGAGGGTTTACATTATTTATGATAGAATAAAGGTTCTCTTTACCATGAAAAACATACGCAACTTTTCCATAATAGCCCATATTGATCACGGGAAGTCGACCCTCGCCGACAGGCTCCTTGAATATACCGGTGCGCTCAGCGAGCGTGAAATGACTGCTCAGGTCCTGGATTCCATGGATCTCGAACGGGAACGGGGTATAACCATTAAAGCCCATGCCGTGAGACTGAAATACACAGCTGAAAACGGAAAAACGTATATCCTCAATCTCATCGATACCCCCGGGCACGTTGATTTTTCCTACGAGGTTTCACGTAGTCTTGCTTCATGTGAGGGCGCTCTTCTCGTGGTTGATGCTTCACAGGGCGTGGAGGCACAGACCCTTGCCAACGCATATCATGCACTGGAACATAATCTTGAGATCGTCCCGGTCATCAATAAGATAGATCTCCCTTCTGCAGACCCCGAGGCGACAAAGAATCAAATAGAGGACACGATCGGCATTGACTGTTCAGATGCGATCCTCACGAGCGCCAAAGAAGGCACGGGCACTCTTGAGATTCTCGAGGCCATCGTGAACAGGATCCCACCCCCGGGAGGAAATGATGCGAAACCGCTGAAAGCCTTGCTCTTTGACTCATGGTTTGATAATTTTCAGGGAGTTATTGTCCTGGTGAGGGTTTTTGACGGAAAAATCGGCGCTGGAACCCGTATTCAGCTTATGTCATCCGGAAAGTGCTTCGAAGTCTCGCAGGTGGGTATTTTTTCCCCCAAGATGGAATCCGTGCATGAACTCTCATCTGGTGATGTTGGTTATGTCATTGCCGGGATAAAGCAGGTTACGGACACAAAAATCGGGGATACCATAACAAATGCAGACAATCCTGCACAGGAGCCATGCCCCGGATACAAAGATATCAAGCCTTTGGTCTTCTGTGGTCTGTATCCCACCCAGTCACACCAGTACGAAAATCTCAGGGATGCCCTGAACAAGCTGAGACTGAATGATTCATCCTTCATATATGAACCCGAAACGTCGCTCGCGCTTGGATTCGGTTTCAGATGCGGCTTTCTTGGTTTACTGCACATGGAGATCATAAAGGAGAGGCTTGAACGGGAATTCGACCTGTCACTCCTGAGCACGGCACCCACCGTCGTATACAGGGTAACACAAACGAATCAGGATATCTCGTACATCGAAAATCCGGCATTGCTTCCTGAAAGGTATGAGAAGATAGAAGAGCCCTTTGTCCTGGTAACGATTTTTGTTCCGTCTGATTTTATCGGCCCTATTCTTGACCTCTGCCAGGAAAAGAGAGGCATTCAGAAAAGTTTCGCCTATATCGGAAAAGACAGGCTGAAGATCGAATATGAACTGCCTTTAAATGAAATCCTGTGGGATTTCTATGACAGATTGAAGTCCCTCTCGAGGGGATATGCATCGATGGACTATGACTTCATCGGTTACCGGGAATCGCATCTCATCAAGCTGCATATTCTTCTGAATGGCGAAGTCGTCGACGCCCTTTCACTGATTGTCCATGCCGACAAAGCTTATTACAAAGGCCGCGAACTGACTGAAAAACTGAGAGAGCTCATACCGAGGCAGATGTTCGAGGTCGTCATACAGGCCGCAATGGGAAACAAGATCATTGCCAGGGAAAGCGTACGCGCACTCAGGAAAGATGTTATTGCCAAGTGCTACGGGGGTGATATAACCCGGAAGAGGAAGCTGCTGGAGAAGCAGAGGGAAGGGAAGAAAAGGATGAAGCAATTCGGAAAAGTTGAACTTCCGCAGGAGGCATTTCTGGCGGTGCTCAAAGTGAAATAATACGTATAAGGGTTCGAGGATTCGAGTGAAAACTAAAAGGATTGCAGAGGACACCAATCAAACACATACCCTGGCATCCTTGAAACCCGGGATCTCTGAAAAATCTTTACAACCTTCTTCGCTTTACATCCATATTCCTTTCTGTTTACGTAAATGTGCTTATTGTGACTTTTTTTCTGTTCCATATGATGAATCATTCGCATACGCCTACACCAATGCGCTCTGTAAGGAACTGTACCTCAAACGTGCGAGTGCGGACAGACTGAAGACGGTTTACCTTGGCGGCGGCACCCCTTCACTGCTCCCTGACAGCTGTTTCAACCGGATCTTCTCATGCCTGAAAAATAACTTCCACTTTACTCGAGATGCCGAAATTTCTGTTGAAGCAAATCCCGGCACCCTTACCCAATCAAAAGTCGATCTCCTTGTTTCGCTCGGGGTAAATAGAATGAGCTTGGGGATTCAATCGCTCAGTGATAGTGAACTCAAGATTCTTGGCAGGATTCATGCCGCTGATGATGCCATTCGTTCTTTGGACATGATGCGAATTTCAGGTCTCCGCAATGTTTCGATCGATCTCATGTACGGAATTCCGGGACAGTCGTTGGATTCATGGCACGAGACAATTGTCCGATCAGTCGAATATCTGCCGAAGCACATCTCGGCATATGAATTGACTCTCGAAGAAGGAACGCGTTTGTACAATGAAATAAAAAATCCTCCCTCTTTTTTAAAAGGGGGAAAGGAAAGATTTTTAGATGAATTTAAAATGCCCCATGAGGACATTATCCTCGACATGTATGACCAAACAATCGATCATCTTCAAAGATCCGGCTATACACAGTATGAGATATCAAATTTTGCACAATCAGGCTTTCGGTGCCTCCACAATCTGAATTACTGGGAGAGAGGCGAATATATCGGAGCAGGTGCAGGAGCTCATTCTTTCCTCCAGGGGAAACGTTCAGTGAACGTAAAAGACATTCATGATTATATTGAACGACTGAACAGCAACCAGCAGCCTGAAAGGGAATCAACGATGATCCCGCCTGCAGAAATTCTGAAAGAGTTTCTTTTCCTCGGATTGCGGGTTACAGAGGGCATTTGCATTACCGACGCAAAAAATCTTGGACTGGATATCGTCAGCGCTGTGGGGGAACTGGTTCAGGCAGGCTACCTCGCGGTAGAAAACGATTCTGTCAGATTTACAAGAAAGGGAATCGTTCTGTCAAATTCCATATACATCAGAATATTCGAGAAATTGGGGCTCTAAAAACTCATATTAATGGTGTCGCGTGTTCTGTTGACAAAGCATCGCCGTTCACATAATATCTCAGCTAAGGAGGTTAACCATGAAAATTGTCGAGATAATGACCAAGAAATTAGAAACCATAGAGGCTGATGCCCCGATTTATGATGCAATAGAAAAGATGATCGACAGGAGGATTCGATCTTTACTCATAAAGCCCACTGATGAGAGGGATGTTTATGGTGTCATCACCGTGAGGGATATCGTCAATAAAGCACTTGCAAAGAATCTCGATCTGAACAAAACAAAGGTAAATGAGGTTACATCAAAGCCCCTGGTTTGCGTTGATAAAGGCATGGATATCGACCATGCCATTACTCTCATGAATAAATTCAACATTTCCCGCGTTTTTGTGAATGACGGCAAGGAAATCATCGGTATTATTTCTTTGCTGGATGTCCTGTCTGCCGAGCTGATCAAGAGGGCACGAGAGGGTCATCGTGCTTGAGAAAATCTTCTTTGGCAGTAAAAAAGAACAGAACGTCATAGAAAAAATAAAGAAGCATATACTAATCCTCCATGATGCTGCGCACTGTTTTAAAAAAGCGATAGAAGAACAGGATAAGGAGCAGCTGTACTGCGTTCCTGATCTCGAACGGGAGGCTGACAGCATAAGGAGAGAGATTATTTCCATGATCTATGAAGGTGCTTTCCTCCCGTATCTCCGTTCCAATCTATGCAGGTTTGTTGAGATCGTAGAGAAAGCCTTTGATCTGCTTAAAGATGCCGCTTCTGAATTCGAAAATATGGGGCAGGAATTGGATCAAGAGATAGAAGAAGAATGTATTAAGGTTGCTGATAGGAACATGAAAATGATCGATATGCTCCTGATTGCCTTTGAAACATTATTTGGCAAAGGCGACTTGAGGGATAAAACCCTGGCTATAAGAATCTTTGAGAAACAGGTCGATGAAATAAAATTTGACCTGATAAAAAAACTGATCGGGAAAGAGGTCAGAAACTTCTGGCATGGCAAGATGCTCTCTGACTTTGTAACGTCTCTCACGGAAATCAGCAACGTTATTGAGGACGCCAGTGATTATCTTATCATCATTAAGGTAAGCCTGAGATAACAGCATATGAGTCTGCATGTTTCCTCCGCTCAATGACAGACCTGATACCCCTTGCGGCCTGCATCCTTATAGCCTTCGGGATCGGTTCCAACGATACTTCAAATGCGCTCGGTATTTCTATCGGATGCGGCATCATACGGTTAAAGAAAGCTTTACTGCTCTTTGGATGCTTCGTCGCGCTCGGGATACTGCTGCAAGGCCACAAGGTCATGGAGACAGTCGGAAAGAATCTGCTGGACGTCACTCCTCCGATCATGAGCATAGCATTATCAGTGTCAGCCGTATTGATAATTCTCTCCAACTGGAAGAAACTGCCCCTTTCAACCCACCAGGTCATAATTGGGAGTTTAACCGGTGCGGGAGTCGCCTCCGGGGTTCCAGTATCTTTTCTCTCCCTCCTGCAGATCTTTCTCTCGTGGCTCATTTCTCCACTTGTTGCTTTTTTCTCTTCCCTGTTCCTGTACAGAGCCATGGAAAAGACCATTTCAAGGCTTTCATTCTTTGACATAGAGAAAATGTTACGGGTTCTTCTGCTCCTGAGCGGCATATTGATCTCCTACAATACAGGCGCGAATGAACTTGCAACCATTGCAGGTCCGGCCATCCATTCCGGGTTGATCGCAAAAACTCCGGCATCCCTCATAGGTTCGCTCTTTGTATTTCTTGGTGCAGTTCTGCTCAGTAAACGGGTAATAGAGACCATAGGGAAAGGAATTACCACCCTGGATCCTTATTCAGGCTTTGCAGCGCAGTTCGGGGCAGGTATCTGCGTATTATTCTTTACGGCTCTCGGAATGCCTGTATCGACGACTTACTGCATTATCGGTGGAATAAGCGGTGTCGGGATGTCAAAGGGGATGAAAACAATCAGGCTTGATCTCATCAGGAAGATTATCACAAACTGGTTTCTGGCGCCGACATTCGCATTTCTGATCAGCTATATGCTTATGGAGATAATTTTCTGAAATGCGTTTTTCCCACCTACCCATATAACTTATCCATCACCCACGCCATATTCTCTCCAAGGTCCCTGAAGGTTCCGATACCTTCTTTATCCTTGAGCACATCTCCCGGATCGAGTCCTACACCGAGGTTCCAGTATGAAGAGCCGGGAACAATCATGTGATTGATACCAAAAAAGTAATTGATGCTCGAATAGACATGAACCGCACCGGCCCGTCTGACCGCAACCACCGCCGCCCCTGCCTTTCTTTTCAGAAGGTAATCGTTTGCGATGGCAACAAGCCCTGCCCTGTCAATGAGCGCTTTTACTTCGGGAGTAACATTCGCGAAGTACGTGGGGGATCCGATGATGATGCCGTCCGCATCGATCATCCTCTCCATGAGGAGATTGAAGCCGTCCTTTTGTATACACTTACGATTTTTCTTCTCAAAACATTTAAAGCATGCCCTGCACGCTTTAATATCAGAACCGCCGAGCTGGATGAGATCTGTCTCTATACCTTCCTTCTGGAGAACTTCCAAGACTATCTGTATGCAGTGATGGGTATTTCCCTTCTTACGCGGACTGCCGTTAAATGCAATAACCTTCATGTTCTCCCTCCCAGGGTAATAGAATAATCAATTATAATATCCTAACAGTTCATGAAGCACAATCTCGCAAGAACCTGATCGATAAAAAGTAGTAAAATACGTAAACTGTTATGCTGTTGTTCAGGGAGAAAGAACTATCATGAAAGATTGGGATTGGATCATCGGTTTGGCACTCCTCGTTGCATGGCTTGTTCTGATGCTTGTTGTGTTCCCGAAGCTGGGGGTGCCCACCTGACGGACGATTCATCAGAAGGATTCGGGAAATCCTAAGAAGAAGTGCTGATCTTGTTCATAGGGCGAAGTGGCCTTACTCAGTCATGCTGAGCTTGTTTCAGCATCTCCTCCAAATACTGTTTTATAAGACCCCGAACCAAGTTCAGGGTGACAGTAATAAAGTTATCACTGCGATACTGATCCTTCTCTTCGTTTCTCTCTCCTGCTCACGGGAACCGGAAATAAAAAATCCTGATGCTGTCACGGTCGGGTTTCTCGCCGATGCAAAGAGGCTGCTTCCGCTCCTTGCTTCAGACAGCGCCTCCGGGGAGATCACCGGATGGATCTTTAACGGTCTTACCAAGTACGACAGGGATCTCAAGATAACCGGTGAACTCGCAGAGTCCTGGGAGGTTTCACCTGACGGCCTTCAGATACTCTTCCATCTCAGGAAAGGTGTCCGGTGGCATGACGGGGCTGAGTTCACCTCGGAAGACGTCCTTTTTACCTATAACACGGTAACTGATCCAAAGGTCCCGACGCCTTACAGCAGCAACTATGGCCCGGTAAAAAATGTTGAAGCATTGGATAAATATACCGTAAGAGTTTCATATCATGAACCTTTCGCGCCCGCTCTTGAGTCCTGGGGCATGGGGATTTTACCTAAACATATACTTTATGATAATGACATAACTAAAGAAATTTACAGCAGAAAACCAATCGGAACTGGTCCGTATCGGCTCAGGGAATGGGTTACCGGTCAAAAGGTAATCCTTGAGGCAAATGCGGAGTATTATGAAGGGAGACCGGGAATAGACAAATTCGTCGCACGGGTTATCCCTGATACTGCCACCATGTTTCTTGAACTGAAATTCGGCGGCATAGATTTTATGGGCCTTACTCCTCCTCAATATAAGCTTCAAGCAACCAAAGAAACCTTCAACAAATATTTTCAGAAATTCAGATATCCTGCTTTTGGATATACCTATTTAGGATACAATCACCTTGACCCACAATTTGCTGACATGCGGGTAAGGCGGGCTATTACCCATGCAATTAATAAAAATGACATCATCGCGGGGGTATTGCTCGGATACGGAACCCCCTGCACGGGGCCCTTTCCACCTGAATCCTGGGCCTATAATCCGAAAGTTAAAGACCTTGCATATGATCCTGATCTTTCAATAAAACTTTTGGGAGAGGCAGGCTGGAAATCAGGCAAAAACGGTACTCTCGAAAAGAATGGGAAACCATTTGAATTTACAGTTATTACCAATCAGGGCAATGAAGCGCGTCTCAAGACAGCTCAGATAATCAAGGAAAGCCTGAGAAAGATCGGGATCAGCATGAACATTAAGGTCCTCGAGTGGCAGGCAATGCTCCATGAATTCATCGACAAGAAACGGTTTGAAGCGATTATCATGGGTTGGGGTCTGTCACGGGATCCTGATATGTATGATATCTGGCACTCTTCCAAGACAAAGGAGGGTGAGTTCAATTTTATTTCATACAAAAATACTGAAGTTGATCGTCTTCTGCTCGAGGGGCGTCGTACCTTTGATCACGGAAAGAGAACAGAGATTTACCACAGAATTCATGAAATACTTGCCGAAGAACAGCCGTATACTTTTCTCTATGTGCCCGATGCCCTGCCGGTTCTCCACAAAAGATTTAAAGGTGTTGAAAAAGCCCCGATCGGAATCTGGCATGATTTCATTCACTGGAAGGTCCCGAAAAACAGCATCGAGTGGTACAACTGAATGCCGATCATCCAGGTGGAAAATCTCGTCAAGAAATTCGGCAAAATTACTGCCGTCGATACCATATCCTTCGACGTTGAGGAAGGCACGATCTTCGGATTTCTCGGTCCGAACGGAGCCGGAAAGACCACCACGATCAGTATCCTTTGCACCCTCCTCTCCCCGACTTCGGGCAGAACACTCATCGCAGGGTATGACTGTATGAAAGACTCCTCAAAGGTGAGGAATGCTATCGGCATTGTTTTTCAGGATACAACACTCGATAAGGACCTCACCGCGTACGAGAACCTGATCTTTCATGCCTATCTGTACAGTGTTCCAAAAACAGAGATGAAAGAGCGGGTTCATGATGTCCTGAATTTTGTCGATCTCTATGACCGAAGAAACGATCTGGTCAAAAAGTTCTCCGGTGGCATGAAACGGAGGCTCGAAGTTGCCCGGGGACTGCTGCACAGGCCGAGAGTGCTCTTCCTGGATGAACCTACCCTCGGCCTCGACCCGCAAAGCAGAACGAATCTCTGGGAATTCATTACCGGGCTTCCCGGGAAACACAACGTCACCATCTTCATGACTACTCACTACATGGAGGAAGCTGAGGTTTGCGACAGGATTGCAATCATAGATCACGGGAAAATCATTGCGATGGACACGCCCGATGAGCTGAAAAAAACAGTAGGAGGCGATGTCGTCTCCATAACGACTACGGACAATGAAAGCGCCAGATACGATATAGAACATGCGTTCCGCATGAACGTTGACGAAAAAGAAAATGCACTCTACATGACTTGCAGCAGGGGAGACACCTGTATTCCGGAATTGATAAGAACTCTGGGTGAAAGGGTTCTCTCGGTGAGAATTCAGAGGCCAACCCTGAACGATGTCTTTCTGAAACTCACCGGCAAGTCAATACGGGAGATCGAATCTTCCGGGAATGACTCGGTGCGCGAATCTGTCAGGGCATACAGAAGGAGAAAATGAAAAGAACGGGTTCGATGGTACGAGGATTCAAGGGTTCAAATGCTCTTGGAAACTATTTTCACATCACTGGGATCCTTGAATCCTTGACCTCTCGGTTCCTTCACGGGCTATGGAACTGAACGCTATTTACGTTATTGTTGCACGGGAATTCAAAAAATTCATCCGGGAAAAGAGCCGCCTGATCTCTGCGATAGCACGGCCCGTCCTGTGGCTTTTCATCGTTGGAGCAGGGTTATCGAGGCTCGTTCCGCGCGATACCGGCGTGCCCTACACACAGTTCATTTTCCCCGGCATCATCGGCATGACAATCCTCTTCAGTTCGATCTTTTCATCCATATCGATCATATGGGACAAGGAATTCGGGTTCATGAAGGAGATCCTTGTTGCTCCCGTCTCCCGTCTCTCGATCGTCGTGGGAAAAGCATTGAGCGGGACCATCGTTTCAACGATTCAGGCCGTCATCATTCTTGCCCTCTTCCCCTTTCTCGGATTCAAACTCACCCTGATACAGGTTATATCGATTGTCTTCATCTGTGCTTCACTGTCTTTCTGCATTTCTGCGTTCGGCATTGTTCTCGCAACGTTCTATGACAGCTACGAGAGTTTCAGTGTCATCATGAACTTCATTATCATGCCGATGTTCTTCCTGTCAGGCGCGATGTATCCGGTTAAGCTCCTTCCGGACATTCTGAAGGTTGTTGCAAAAATAAATCCCCTCACCTATGGAATTGATGCGCTAAAACACGTGATCTTTCCCCATAGCATAGGATCTATGGGACCCGATTTCTCTCTGCTCACAAATGCGGCGGTAATCGTTCTCACGTCACTGGTATTTGTTTTTGTTGCAGGAAAAGCATTTGAAAGGAAACAGTAACCGATATTTCCCTTCCCATGAAAAAATGGAAATGATAAACTATTGAACCGCGGGTGAATGACAATGATGCCATTTTGTCTCATAGCGAAAACGATATCGGACGCATGGTTCCAGCTCATCTTTAATCTGTTTGATAAGGCATATTCACAGAATATTCAGAAAGGTTCCTTTGAAAACGAACAGTACCGCCTTCAGTATCCGGGCATTGCAGTCTTTATTGAACATCCATCGACTGATATCGTGCCGACCATCCCCCCCGGTCTCGGGATTCCCGCTCCGACGACCATGGAATACATTGAAGACTATTTTGCGAATTACCTGATGAACCCGGAACCGGGAGAAAATGAAACATATACCTATGCAGGCAGAATTCAACATCCGATGCCGGATGGCGGTTCGCAGCTTGAGCGAGTTGTGGATATGCTCCGGAGCACGCCGCTTACCAATCAGGCGGTCGTCGAAATCGCAACTCCTGAAGATCTCGACATCTGTTGCGGCAAGGACGGCAAGCTTGATCCCCCGTGCCTGAGACTGCTTGATTTTAAAGTGATACCATTGGACGATGCTTTCCTTCTGACCGTCAGTGTTTATTTCCGGTCATGGGACCTCTGGGCAGGGTTTCCGACAAACCTCGGCGGCATTGAACTCCTCAAGCAGTATGTGGCATCTGAAGCCTCACTGCAGAACGGGCCGATGTATGCATACAGTGCGGGTGCACATATCTATGGCTACCAGGAAGAAATCGCCCGTTTACGAACCCTCAGGAGAAAAAAATAACCTTGACGCAATGTTGACATTATCTGAATATAAGTGCTATTTTTTTATAGTAAACTTAAAGGAGTATTGATTGCATCATTGACCGCACATGTCGTCATATGCGGTTTTTTTTATGCATGATTCCTGGATCACCGACCTTTGAAGATTACATTATATGAGCATGTCCGTCACGCGTATCGATAAACTGAAGCCTCTCACCATAGGTTCATTAACGGCAAAGCTCCCCATAATCCAGGGAGGGATGGGTATCGGGATTTCTCTGTCCGGGCTTGCTTCAGCAGTGGCTAATGAAGGCGGTATAGGAGTTATCGCAACAGCCGGGATCGGGATGAGCGAACCTGATTTCTTTAAGAATTCCTTCGAAGCAAATCTCAGGGCTTTGCGAAAAGAGATACGAAAAGCGAGGGAATTATCAAAAGGGATTCTCGGAGTTAATATCATGGTGGCTTTATCAGATTTTGCCGACCTCGTAAGAGCTGCAATTGAGGAGGGCATAGATATTATTTTTTCCGGAGCCGGACTGCCGCTCAATCTTCCCCAATTCCTGCCGGAAAAAGCCCGGACAACAATCGCCCCAATCGTATCCTCTGCAAGAGCAGCCGCACTCATCGCAAAAAAATGGTCAGAGAAATACGGCCGCCTGCCGGATGCAGTTGTGGTGGAAGGACCCAAAGCAGGAGGCCATCTCGGGTTTAAAGAAGAAATGATTCATGATCCTGCATATTCTCTGGAGAAACTCGTTACGGAGGTAATTCAGGCAATGCACCCCTTTGAAGAAAGATACGGGAAATCAATTCCCGTCATAGCAGCCGGAGGAATTTATACCGGACAGGATATCTTCCGGTTTTTTCAGTTGGGGGCATCCGGTGTCCAGATGGCAACACGGTTTGTTACCACGCATGAATGCGATGCATCTCTTGATTTTAAACAGACATATATCGATTCAAAAAAAGAGGATATGACGATTATCAAAAGCCCGGTAGGAATGCCCGGGAGGGCCATTAAAAATACCTTCCTCGAAGAAGTCAGTCAGGGGAAGAGGAAACCGTTTAAATGCCCTTACCATTGCCTGAAAACGTGTGATTACAAGAACAGTCCCTATTGCATTACCCTCGCTCTGATGAACGCAAAGAAGGGGAATTTATCACAGGGTTTTGCATTTGCCGGGGAAAACGCATACAGGGCAACTGGTATTACTTCCGTAAAGGAATTAATAGAGACCTTAAAAAGGGAATATGCTGAAGCAGCCGGCTAAGGCTTCATGAGGATGCATCGACGGGAAACCGGATGGTAAATGTCGTTCCTTTTCCTTCTTCGCTCTTCACCGATATAGTGCCTTTGTGATCCTGAATGATCTTGAGCGCAAAGGTGAGTCCGAGTCCAGGACCATAGACCTTCGAAGTTACCATCGGATCGAAGATATTCTTGATTTTTTCCTGAGCGATGCCCTTTCCGGTATCTGAAATTTGCAGCTCCAGGTTATCGCTGTTCACCCTGCTCAGAATATTCAGCGTCTGTGCCCCGTTTTCCATTGCTTCCAGCGCATTTTTAATAAGATTGCAGAACGCCCGCTTCAGGAGTTTTTTGTCCGCGTTTATCAGAGGAATGCCCTCCTGAAGATCGGTTTCGACATGTACTGCCTTCTGCACAATATCCTGTTTGAAGACAGTCAGGGAGTCCCGGACAACCTCATTGATGTCCGACGGTTCTTTGATCGATATCGAAATTGATTTCAGCTCGATCAGCTGCTTGATCATACTCTCGAGAACTGCGACATCCTCGATGATATACTGCAAATATTTCCTGTTCGGGTCATCTTCCTCCAGCTTGTTGAATACCTTGCGGGCAAACCCTCCAACTGATGTAAGCGGATTTCTGATCTCGTGTGCAACCTGTTCCATCATCTGCTCGAGGGCCCCGGATCTCTTCTTCTTCGACCTTTTTCTGATGGGTTGCCTTTATCGAGAGCAGAGACCTGATCCGCGCAGAGAGTTCCTTGTAGTCAAAAGGCTTTGCCATATAATCATCAGCACCGATGTCAAGACCTTTGACTTTATGTTCGACTTCACCTTTTGCCGTAAGCATGAGAATCGGGATATACCTCGTTTTTTCATCCGCCTTGAGTCTCTGACAGACTTCATAGCCGTCTATTTTCGGCATCATAATGTCAAGGACGATCAGATCGGGATCATACTCAGGAACCTTCTTGAGCGCCTCTTCGCCGTTGTAAGCCTCTGCCGTGTCGTATCCTTCAGCCCGGAATCTCTTTTTCAGCAGTTCCACAGTATCTTCAGCGTCATCGACAATCAGAATCTTACTCGTGTTCTCCACCTAAGATGCTCTCCCGCTTGCCCCGGATAAAAGATCTGATCTGATCAGGTAATTCACGAATATTGACTGGTTTAGAGATATATCCTTCGAATCCTGCCACTATGACTTTTTCACGGTCTCCTTTCATTGCATGGGCAGTAAAAGCCACTATCGGGATGTCCTGGAATTCCTCCATGCCTTTCAGGCGTTTCGCAACCTCATAACCATCCAGTTTCGGGAGTGAGATATCCAGCAGTATCAGGTCAGGCTTTTCTGCAACCGCCTTTTCTACGGCCTCCTCACCATCTTCAGCTTCAACCGTAATGTACCCCTTGTTCCTGAGTACCTTTACGACAAGTTCACGATTATCCTGATTGTCCTCGACGATCAAAACCTTTCTCTGCATAGAGCTGTTATTCCTCTGTAAACTGATCCTGCAAGATAGTTCGCTTCATATTATATCGGAACCCGTACATTTTGGTTTGTATCATTTTGGCAGGTAAAAGGTAATTTTGCCGGTATTTTGATGGATTCTTCACGAATCCCTGCCGATTTTCTGTATGGTGGTTTTGAGATCCTTGAGAAGGTCATCCTTCGTCAGAACGACGTTATTGAGGATACCCATAATTCTGCCGTTCAATTTATCCCTCTCTTCATCCGACAACTCCCTCGGCGTCAGCACAATCAGCGGAATGTCTTTCATCCTATGCGCTGCCTTCAGATATTCAATAACATCGAATCCGATTTCGGGTGTCGCCAGATTCAGAATAATAAGATCAGGCATGAAATTCTCGATGGACCTTACGGCATCTGCACTGTTATAAGAGGTTGTTACCTGATATTCCGCCTCTTCAAGAACGCTTCCGATGAGCCTGACGGATGCCGGATCATTGTCTACAATCAGTATTCTCTTGATCTTGCTCATCTTTTCAAGGGACTTGAGTTTCTTTAAAAGGACATCTTTGTCAACCGGTTTTACAATATACTCTGCTGCACCGAGGCTGAATCCCATCCTCTGATCATCCACGATCGACAGAACGATAACCGGGATATCCTGGGTATCCGGGTCATTCTTCAGTTCCCGCAACACTTCCCATCCATCCTTGAGCGGCATCATGATGTCCAGGGTGATGGCCATCGGTTTTATCTGTTTTGCCTTTGCGACCGCCTCATCTCCACCCAGGAGGCCGACTACGGTATAATCGTCACCGAGATACTTGCATATGATATCAATCGCCTCAGGGTTATCATCGATCGCAAGAATAATTTTCTTGTCGTTTCCTTTTGCTGCTATATGTTCTACCAGGTACTCCTCGTCGACTTCCGTCACGATGCTTTTGATCAGATCACACCCTTTGCAGAAATCCACTTTCTCCGGGTATGCCGCTATTTTCATTCCGGTACAATGTGTTCCCATCATCAGCCAGCATCGCGGTTCGGCGCTTCCGTAAGCAGGACAGCTTGGCTGTCCGCACCGGATATACTCCCAGCAATGAATCGGTTTACCTCCGTATACCGGCTCCCGGAGGAAGTCATCAACAGGTTTTCCAAAATAGTCAGCCAGTCCCTCAGCCACCCTGGTCTCTATTACCGGTTCCGCACTCTTGTCCAGAATACTTTTCTTGATCGGAAGGGTAAAACAGAATGTGCTCCCCTCACCAACTTTACTGTTCACCCATATGATTCCCTTGTGCAGTGAAACCAGTCCCCGGGCAATACTGAGACCAAGCCCGGTGCCTTCGTATTGCCGGACGGTCGTCAGATCAGCCTGCACAAACTTGTCGAATATCTTTGTGACATCTTCTTCCTTGATGCCGATTCCGGTATCCGCAACGGAAATTTCCATAAAAAGCGGCTCCTCTCCCGGTTTGATGCCCCTTTCTGAAATCCTCGCTGAGATGGTTATTCCGCCTTTTTGTGTAAATTTAATCGCGTTGGACAAGAGATTGATCAGGATCTCCTTGACCCTGTCTTCGTCGCCATATATAAGGGGCAGATCCTCCGGGATATCAACCGTAAGATCAATGCCTTTCATCTTCATCTGGGGCTCAAAGGCGGTGGTCGCTGATGCAACAAGCCATTTCAGGTCAATCTCTTTCGGGTTAATTTTCATCTTCCCGGCTTCAATCTTCGAAATATCCAGAACATCATTGATCAGCTGCAGCAAATGTCTCGCATTGGTTGACACTTTGTTCAGGCTTTTCTTCTGGTCTTCGTTGACCGGTCCGTCAACACCATCGAACAAAAGATCGGTGTATCCTATAATGGCATTCATCGGTGTCCGGAGTTCGTGCGACATGTTGGCAAGAAATGTCGACTTCAATTTGTCCAGTTCCCTGAGATCCTTGTTTGCCCTTTCGAGCAGATTCATGAGCCTCGTCCTTTCATTCAGCAAAGCGGTTTTCCTCTTAACCTCCTCTTCCAGCTTCTTGCTGAACGATGCAACACTCTCGACCATGTAATTAAAGGTTCTTCCCAGAATCCCTATTTCATCTTCAGTCTTCACCTCAACTTTCACGGATGTGTCGCCTTCTGCAAACTTTTTCGCTCTGTCGGCAAGCAGTTCCACCGGATGCCTGACCAGTTGGTTCACCATGACATATGAAAGGATAATAGCAATGGGAATAAGGAATGCAACGATGATGATCGTCCTGTTTCTCTGAGCGGTGACCTGTGCATAGGTCCGTTCGGCATCAAGGCGAACCACGATGCCTCCGAGTACTTTTTTTGTATTTCCATGACAGTGGAAGCAGTCCTGTTCATTCAAAATGGGCCGCATAACAACAATTTGTCTTCTTCCTGATACAAAATCTTCAAAAGGCTTTCGGGGATCAATCGTGGGTGCGATCCCCGTCTTGAGAGTCTCAGACAGTTTCCGGGAGATATTCCTGTTATTGATCGAGTCAGATAGGGTTGTGTTTACTTTGTCGGTATCGGTCGAATAAACGACTTCCTGTTTAAAATCACAGATAAATACCTCAACATCCTTCATCTTCTCACGAATATCGGATAATTCCCTTTTAATGGCCTCGCTGTCCCCGACCTCCATGGGATACTTGATTCCGGCATAAATTGAATCGGCAAGTTCGGTACTGAGTGCTGCTGCTATTTCCAGCCGGTCTCCCGTTCCAAAATAGATTCGCATGTAGATCTCCGTCATGAGAACAAGGAAAATGATAACGAGCATAGCAACCATTATCTTGTACCCTAATCTCTTCCGTATAATCCCGAACATGTTTCCCCTTTTATTGCCTGTGTACTTTCTCCGGTCTGCTACCTACTATCTGCTTAATGTGCGCCTCCGTGAATCATCGGCTTGTACCTAAAAGCCCTGACCCGCTCGGATGTGTGACAGATTTCGCAATCTTCAATCCTCATTTTTCTTTTTATATACCGGGTGTCTCTCAAGCTGACATGCTTTTCACCGGGGCCATGGCATACTTCACACCCGGCATTTTTCAGATGTGGTGTTTTTTCGACACTTATAAACCCGCCCGGCTTGCCGTAGCCAGTCGTGTGACAGGCATAACATCCTTGCATCTCTTCTTCGGTTAATCCCTTTTGCAACCTCTCGATGCTCCTGAAAGAGGTAGCCTTTTTTGCATATGCTATGAAATTCCGGTATTCGTCCTCATGACAGGCCCTGCAGGCTTCAGAACCGACATATCGCGGGACATTTTTTGTCCCCTGTTCTGGTGAAGATGAAGAAGGGACCAAACAAGAGAGGATGATAAACAGGATACATTGTACCGCAATATTTGAAAGCCTCTTCATGACCTTATTTTCCTCCATCATATGAAATTTTGCAACTCAGGTATAATGAGATATGGCTTTCGTGGTTGCGTTTGCAGGAAAAGGCGGGACAGGGAAAACAACCCTCGCAGGTCTTACCATCCGCTACATTATCGAGAAAAAGAAGATGCCGGTACTTGCGGTGGACGCTGATCCAAATAACTGCCTTAATGAAGCATTGGGCGTTGATGTTCTTGCAACGATAGGAAATCTCCGTGAGGACTCCCTGACATTGATCAGAAGCGGTTCCGAAAGGCCCGGCGGAATGTCCATGGAACAGATATTCGATTACCAGGTCCAGCAATCACTCATTGAATCAAACGGCTTCGACCTGATGGTTATGGGGAGGCCTGAAGGCCCCGGATGTTATTGCGCTGCCAACAACATTATCAGGAAATACACTGACAGGCTTTCGGCAAGCTATCCATATGTCGTGATAGACAACGAGGCCGGTATGGAACACATCAGCAGAAGGACAACGCATATGGTGGATATTCTTCTGATCGTCAGCGATCCTACCGTGAGGGGGATGCATACTGCAAAGAGAATCAGGAAGCTTGTTGATGATCTGCATCTCGAAGTCGACAGATGTGCAGTCATCATCAACAGGGCCGCAGCGAATGAGATATCAGCACTGCAAAGACACTCTGAGGAAGACAGGCTTTCAATTGCGGGTATCGTACCGCATGACCCTTCGATTGCCTATTTCGATCTGATGGGGAAACCTGTCTTTCAGATTTCAGCCGGCTCTGAGTCACTCAAGGCTTTCTTTCACATACTGGATTCATTGAAAATCCCATGAGATTTACCGATATCCCGAATAGTTCTTATAAAATTGTTTTTATCAAATTTCCCTTGATTTTTTTATACATCGGTTATAAAATTTCGGTCAATTTGGCATTGACAAAGCTTTCCTGTTGTATTATTTTTGATATACGCAAGTATCCTGGAAGGAGGTGAGAATTTAATGAAAAAGGTTATCGCTTTACTATTGGCATTAATGTTGTTGGTTGTTTTTTCAGTGGGTTGCAAACCGGCTGAGACACCAAAACCGGCAGAAGCTCCGGCACCGACAACGGAACAGGCTCCGGCTCCAGCTCCGGAACAGGCTCCGGCTCCGGCACCGGAACAGGCTCCAGCTCCTGAGAAGCCAGCACACTAAGAAGATAGTGGAATATTCAGGGGACAGAACTTTTTTGTCCCCTGAATTTGCTTTTTCGGGCTGAAAACTGCTATAGTTTATCCAATTGCGGGTCGCGTTAATCTGAAGAGTGGGTTCCCCCACTCTTTTGTTTTGGAGGATGTTTACGTTTAGGCATACGCTTGGTTGAAAAGGCTGTTGTCCGGAAATGAACACTATGAGGCAAAGAATTGTTAAGTTAGCAGAGCAGGCTGCTGAGGAGCAGGGTGTTGAACTCTTCGGCATTGATCTGCTGGGAAAGGGAAAATTATTGCTGAGAGTGTTTATTGATAAAGACGGCGGTGTCACCCTCGAAGAGTGCGAGAGGTTCAGTAAAGGCCTCGGTATCATCCTTGATGTTGAAAACCCCATTTCGGGTTCATACACCCTGGAAGTATCATCACCGGGCATGAACCGGCCATTGAGAAGTCTGAAAGACTATGAAAAAAATATGGGGAAGCTTGCCCGTATTATCACAAAGGAAAAGATCGAAAACCAGAATTTCTTTGTCGGTCGCATATCAGCGATTCATGATGGAATCATCCATCTGCGTGCAGGCGAACACGATGTATATATCCCTGTTGAAAACATCTCGAGAGCCAGTCTGGAGATAGAAATATAATGTCAAAGGAACTTTTTCATGTAGTCGAGCAGATCAGCAAAGAAAAGGGTATTTCAAGAGAAATTTTAATCGAAGCCCTTCGCTCTGCGCTGCTTTCCGCGGCACGAAAAAAGTTCGGCGGAAGGACAAATATTGATCTGAACATCGACCCGAAAACATACGATATCTCGTTCTTTGAAACCAGAAGGATTGTTCAGACTGTCTCCGAGGCAGATGAGGAAATTTCAATCGTCGAAGCACGGAAAATCTCACCTGATGCAGCAGAAGGGGGTATTCTTACCATACCTCTCGATCTGCACGACTTCAGCAGGATAGCCGCTCAAACCGCAAAGCAGGTAATTTTTCAGAAGATGCGGGAAGCAGAAAGGGATGTTATTTACAACGAATTCAGTGATAAGGTCGGTCAGGTCGTCAGCGGAGTAGTCATGAGAAAGGAAAAAGGCGTATATTTCCTCAACCTCGGCAAGACAGAGGCAATTCTTCCCATGAAGGAAGCCCTCCCGAATGAAAATCTGAAAAGAGGCGATACGATCAGGGCATATATAGAACAGGTGAAGATCACCCCGAAAGGTCCTGCTATTCTGGTCACAAGATCAAGTCCTCAATTTGTAGCAGCCCTTTTCAGGATGGAGGTACCGGAAATCAACGATGGACTGGTTATTATTAAGGATATTGTGAGGGAGCCGGGAGAGAGGACAAAGCTTGCGGTTTTTTCAAAAAATCCGTCCATTGATCCCGTAGGGGCCTGTGTCGGCATGAAAGGTACGAGGGTACAGTCGATCGTGCGTGAACTCCGGGGTGAACGGATAGATATCATTCCATGGACCGATGACCCGAGACAGCTTGTTGCGCGGGCGTTGAGTCCTGCATCAGTGGATAAAATCGGCATTAACGAGGAAACAAAGACCGCAATGGTCGTCGTCAATGATCAGCAGCTCTCCCTTGCGATAGGCAAAAGGGGTCAGAATGTCAGGCTTGCCATGAAGCTTACGGGATGGGATATCGATATCCTGAGCGAATCCGAATATTCCAAGATGCGAATAGAAGAGGCTGACAAGACATTCTCTCCGCCTTCTTCTGATGCCTGAGGATCCCCCAGATTTTCCCATTCAATATATAAAGGGTGTAGGACCCCACCGGGCAAAACTCCTGAAACATCTCGGCATCAGAACCGTCAAAGATGCCCTATATTATCTGCCCTACCGCTATGAGGACAGAAGCACTATGAAAAAAATCAGCGGCCTCGCCTACGGTCAGACAGAGACGGTTGCCGGCACCGTGATTTCCGCAAGGGTGATAAAAACATCCGGAAGAAATTTCAGGATTTTCGAACTGGGTATCAATGACGGCAGCGCATTGCTAAAGGCAAAGTGGTTCAATCAGCCTTTCATGAAAAAAACCTTCACGGTCGGCACCAAAGTTGTGCTCTGCGGAACGGTCAGGAAGAATCCTTACTGGGGAATCGGTTTTGAAATGGACAACCCAGAATATGAAGTGATCAGCGACGCGGACGATGCTTCCATACACGTAAACAGGCTCGTTCCGGTGTACAGAGTCACCGGCGGCCTCAGCGTCAGGCAGATGCGTTCAATCATGTTTCAGGTGGTCAACACCCATAGCAATGATGTAATTGACAGCGTTCCCCCTGAAATCCTCAAAAGGACTGCGCTCCCGGAATTGACTCCGGCTCTCACTCAGATACATTTCCCGGATGCCGGCACCGATATGAACCTTCTGAACCGCGGGGAAAGCGCCTTCCATAAACGGCTCTCGTTTGATGAACTCTTTCTGCTTGAACTCGGACTCGCCGTGTTAAAAAAAGGTACGCTGTCTGAAAACGGCATAGCGTTTCAACCTTCGGGTCTCATTTTGAAAAATCTCATTGATTCCTTGCCGTTTGATCTTACGAGGGCCCAGCAAAAAGTCTTCAGCGAAATCCTGAATGACATGAAGAGGGCATGCCCGATGAACAGACTTATACAGGGCGATGTCGGATGCGGAAAGACAATCGTGGCATTGATGGCCATGGTGACAGCCGCGGAGAATGGTTATCAGTCGGCACTCATGGCACCGACAGAGATACTCGCCGAACAGCATTACCTGAGCATATACAGAACTTTGGAAAAACTGGGTCTGAAAACGTGTCTTCTGACCGGAAGCAGCAGGGACAGACCACTTCAGCAGATCGCTTCAGGAAAAATAAACATGGTAGTCGGTACCCATTCCCTGATCCAGGAAGGAGTAAGTTTCGGGAATCTGGGCCTGATTATCATAGACGAACAGCACCGGTTTGGTGTCATGCAGAGGGCTCTCCTGAAAAGAAAAGCCCTGAATCCGGATGTACTCGTTATGACAGCAACTCCCATCCCAAGAACACTTGCACTCACCCTGTTCGGTGACCTTGATTATTCTGTCATTGATGAACTTCCTGCGGAAAGACGCCCGGTCAAAACTCTCCTTTTTCAGGCAGATCAAAAAGAACCGGTATACCGGCTTATCCGGGAAGAGGTAAAAAAGGGGAGACAGGTTTATGTTGTTTATCCGGTCATTGAAGAATCGGAGAAAACTGATCTCAGGTCTGCGCTCAACGGGAAGACGGCCTTTCAAAAGGTTTTTCCCGGATTGAAAATAGGTCTCATGCACGGAAGAATGAAGACACAGGACAGGGAACAGGTCATGGCATTATTCAGACAGGGAGAGATCGACATCCTTGTCTGTACAACGGTAATCGAGGTCGGTGTCGACGTGCCAAATGCGTCGCTTATGATTATAATACATGCAGAGCGGTTCGGCCTTTCACAGCTTCATCAACTGCGCGGCAGGATAGGCAGGGGACCGTATCAGTCCTTTTGCATTTTGCTGGCGTATGCGCCCTATGGAGAAGAGGCCGGGAGGCGTCTTGACATCATGGTAAAGAGCAATGACGGCTTCAGGATTGCCGAGGAAGACCTGAATATTCGGGGGCCAGGAGATTTTTTCGGTACCCGGCAGTCCGGGATGCCCGATCTCAAAATAGCGAATATCGTGCGGGATGCCGGGCTTCTCAATCAAGCAAGAGAGGAGGCATTCAGCCTCATTGAAGACGATCCTGACCTAAGGGAATACCCTCTTCTCAAACGTTCGGCTGAACATTTCTGGGAAGAGAAAATCGAACTGTTGAAGACCGGATAGGGGGAATCATATGTTGAAGAGAATAAAGGACAGCTTTGACCATGGTGTCGCAAAAATTAAATGGTTTTCCTCACTGATATCGGACCGCGTGAAGGTGGAGTTGTCTGTCATAAAACTGCTCTATGAATCCGATCAGATGGAAAAAAGGAAGGAAGATTTAATGAGGACAATAGGCCGGCGTGTCATTGAGTTGAAAGAGTATTCCGACAGGCAGGTTCTGAATGACAGCACCATTGCAGAGGCGATTGCTGAGATTGAACAAATCACCCTCGAAATTGAACAGACGAGGAAAAAGGCTTCGGAGATAAGCAAGATAGAGGAGTAATGAGTGATATCGCACCCTATATAATCATTTTCTCTCTTGGTGCCCTCGTCGGCTCTTTTCTGAATGTCTGCATTTACCGCGTTCCGCGGAATCTTTCGATCATCTTTCCCTCCTCAAGATGTCCTTCCTGCAATACGCCGATCAAACCATATGATAATATTCCTGTCCTCAGTTATATCCTGCTCGGCGGCAAATGCAGGGTTTGCAACACAGGCATATCTTTGCGGTACCCGTTTGTTGAACTGCTCAATGCGGCACTCTATGTTCTCGTTCTCTACAGTTTTGGATTTGCATGGCATGCCGTTATCTATGGAATTCTGTGTTCTGCCCTCGTTGTGATAACCTTTATCGACCTTGACTTTCAGATTATTCCCGACGTCATAACCCTGCCGGGAATCCTCATCGGGATTGTCGCGGGTTCTCTGCTGATGCCGGATCCTTTTGCGAGACATGCCCTTCTCGGATTCAGGGCGTCTGCTGCGGGTCTCCTCGCTGGCGGTGGACTCTTCTATGCAATAGCGGTACTCAGCAAGGGAGGCATGGGTGGCGGAGATATCAAATTGATGGCCATGGTGGGTGCTCTCATGGGATGGAAATCCGTTTTTTTGACAATATTTCTTGGGAGCCTTACCGGTGCTCTCTTCGGGATAGTTCTCATGGTTACCCAGGGCAAGGGCAGAAAGACCAAAATACCGTTCGGACCGTTTCTCGCCCTCGGGACATTGATAACCCTTTTCTACGGACAGGAAATTTTTTCCTGGTATTTTTCCCGGTGACGTAAAATGACCGCGGAGATTATCTTCTTTTATTCGATCGCCGTAATCGTTGCCGGTGCAATACTTCTGTTTTTTTTCCGGCTGCTGCTCCGGTATTCCGGAGCAAAGAAAATCAAGGAGGACAAGGATTCATCTCAGGTAGGATTTGTCGTTGATACGTTTCATGAACTTGTTTCACAGCTCAAGGAGAAGGAGAAAGAGCTTGAAGTCCTGAGGAAGATGGCGGAAGACAGGGCAACCGCAATAGAAGGGTACAATGAAAATATCCTGCAGAGCGTTCAGAGCGGAGTCATAAGCTTCGACGAGGAGATGAAGATCACAAAAATAAATCTTGCCGCCTCGAAAATACTGGAAATTCAGGGAGACAGCATGATCGGTCAATTTCACGATGCGGTCCTGAATAAACCAATTACCGATTTTCTGAGGGACAGGAAAATCATTGAACGCGGTGAGATTAGCTATGTCACCCCCTCAGGGAAGAGAATCTGGCTCGGGCTCACGCTTTCACCGCTGAAAAACAGCGAAGGCACAACAATCGGACAGATCCTGATCTTTACCGACCTCACCCACCTCAAGGCAATCGAGTCCCAGATGGAACTGCGGAACAAACTCTCAAGCCTCGGTGAGATATCTGCCGGGATAGCCCACGAGTTAAGAAACCCGATGGGCGTCATAGCGGGGTACACAAAGATCCTCTCAAAAAAAGCTGAAAGCTCCCTCATGCCAACCGTCGATGCCATATCCAGAGAAATCATCGTCATGGACAGAATCATCTCCGATTTCCTGTCATTCGCACGACCTGTCGAACTGAATCCCGCGGATATCGATCTCAAGGCGATTATCGAATATTGTCTCATGGCAACCGCAGAGAAGCGGAATGATATTGATCTTCGAATCGGGATCGCAAACCTGCCCCTCATGAAAGGTGATGAAGTGCTTATGAGACAGGCATTTATCAATCTCATTCAAAATGCTCTCGAAGCAATGCCGCAGGGTGGAACGCTGACAATCAGAGGGATCCCGTCAGGCAACGATTATCTGGACATCACTGTCACAGATACCGGCCACGGCATTTCTGAAAATGTAAAAGACAAAATTTTCCTCCCGTTTTTTACCACCAAAGAGAAGGGAACAGGCCTTGGGCTTGCAATCGTACACAAGATTGTGATATCACATGGCGGGAGCATTCACGTTGACAGCAGTGACAAAGGAACAGCATTCAGGCTCCGCCTTCCGGTGGGAAGCACACATACACCCTGATTATCCGGCATCAATAGCTTTATCGACAAGAATTACGGATAGAGCAGTTCCTGAAAAAAACTCTTGACAATTCTTATTTTATTGTTATATATAAATATATTAGCACTCACGATATGAGAGTGCTAATCCAATATTAATTGATTTTCAAGACAATTTTCACAGGGAGGTGAAAGATTATGTTATGGTCAGATTTGGAAAAGCTTGGAAGGTTTTGGGACCCGTGGAGGGAGTTTGAGCGCATGCAGCGTTCTCTCTCAGGGCGGACATTTTCTTCCTCCGCGGAATTCCCTCTGGTCAATGTGTGGACATCCGGCGATGAAGCGATATTCACTACTGAAATCCCGGGAGTTGATCCGAAATCAATCGACATCTCGGTTGTGGGGAAAACGGTTACCATTCGCGGGTCGCGCGATCCGGAAAATCTCAGCGAAGGAGCGTCCTATCACCGGAGAGAGCGGTGGACCGGGCAGTTTACAAAATCTGTCGAAATGCCCTTCTCCATTGAAGCATCTAAAGTTGAAGCGAAATTCAGCAGGGGCGTACTCCGCATAACCGCCCCGCGCGCAGAAGCCGAGAAACCGAAAAAAATCGCAGTAAAATCAGACTAAGTGTATTAGAGGAGGTGATTGTATATGGCGGAACCAGCCAAGGAAGTACAGAAAAAAGAAGCTGAAACACCCGAAAAGGGGGAACTCACAAGGGCACGGAGGATATTTTCCCCTGCCGTTGATATCATAGAGCGGAAGGACGACATTGTCGTTGTAGCGGATATTCCCGGTGTTGATGATAAAACAATAGATATCACCCTTGAAAAAAATGTCCTCACTCTCTATGGCAGGGTAGAAGCTGATATCCCGGAAAAACACACCCTCTGCCTTTCCGAGTACGGCATCGGGGATTATCAGAGAGTTTTCACCCTTACCGATGAGGTTAACAGAGAGAAGATCGAGGCAACCGTCAAAAACGGTGTTTTAACCATTCTTCTGCCCAAGGCCGAGATTGTGAAAACTAAAAAAATATCGGTCAGGGCTGGAGCATAACGAAGAAGGGAGGTAGTGAATATGACGAAGAAAAATGTCATACCATCCGAAAAAAAGAGTGTACCGGTAAAACGCGAGGAGTATCATCCTTTCTCGCTCCTTCGTGAGGAAATGAATACGCTCTTTGACAATTTCTTCCGCGGCTTCGAAATTGAACCGTTCAGGAGCCGTTTTGGAGCTTTCAGTCCGAGCATTGATGTGAAGGAATCCGATACGGACATCTCGGTCACTGCGGAGCTTCCGGGTATGAATGACAAGGATATCGATGTCTCCCTGACGAGGGATTCCCTCACAATCAAAGGCGAAAAGAAAGAAGAGAAGGAGGAAAAGGGGAAGGACTACTACCGCATGGAACGGTCCTTTGGATCATTCAGCCGCACCATTCCTCTGCCTTCAGAAATTGCCACGGACAAGGTCAAGGCCGAATTCAAGAAGGGATTGCTGACCGTTACCCTCCCCAAGACAGAAAAAGCGATCAGGGAGACAAAAAAGATTTCTGTAAAAGCAGACTAATCTGAACATTACCGGCGTGCCGGCATGTTTCCATGCCGGCATGTCATTCCAATCCCCTCTCCCTTCCTTTATAATCAAGCATGCATATGATGCGTGCGCCCTCACCGTATCTCTTCATCCTCATGGGCACTACATCACTGCTGCTCCAGATAACCGTCCTGCGCCTCCTGCTTGCGACATTCTCGGGCAACGAACTCGATATCGGCATCACCCTCTCCTTCTGGCTTATCTATGTCGGCATTGGAAGTTATGCAGGGAAAAGGATCTCATTCAACCGCGCGTTCTGTCTTTCTTTTGTTTTCATTGCCCTTCTCACCCTGCCGACCGCTTTAGCAATAAAGACTGTCAGGGTTCTTTTATCCCTTGAACCGGGTGAAGCGGTATCCTTCGTGGACACGGTTCTGTCAACAGCACTGATACTGCTGCCCCTCTGTTTTATTATCGGGATTCAGTTCCCCCTGGCTGTTTCATATGCGGGAACCGTAAATCCTGCGGGCAGGATTTACGGTCTTGAATCTCTCGGTGCATTCTGCGGAGGCATTCTGTTCACATTCCTGATTTCATCCAGGATCAGCGCCCTCGAACTCTGCCTCGTTCTTTCCCTCATAAATATAGCAGCTGCAGTATATTTTTCCAGAAGAAAATTGATCCTTCTGTTCATCATCGTTCCAATTTTTTTCTATGTCATTTTTCACGCCTCTGCCCCATCTTTTTTATGGAGGGGTGCGCAAGTGGTCCGTGTGGGTGAATCAAGGTTGGGCGAAATTGCGGCAATCACTATCGGCAAGCAGTCGAGTATCTATGCGAATGGACAGCTTGTATTCAGTTATCCCGATGCCCAGACTGAGGAGATGAGCATCCATTTCCCCATGACCCTGCATCCTTCCCCGAAGGATATCCTCGTCATTGGAGGCTCACCGGGAATATTCAGGGAACTCCTGAAATATCAGGTAGCCCGGGTTGATTTTATAGAGCTTGACCCTAAAATAATCGATTTTTCACTCGAGCTCCTGAAAAGCCCAGAAGATCTGAATGCAGTGCAGGATTCCAGAATTCATATCATTATTCAGGATGGAAGGCGGTTCATCAAAAGTCTCAGGAACCGGACTTACGATATGCTAATCCTTAACCTCCCACAGCCGTCAACGGCAAGCATCAACAGATTCTACACCATTGAATTCTTCAGGGAGGCACGGAATGTTCTGAAGAAAGACGGCATCCTCACGATGCACATGCCCCGATCAGCGGGGTACATGGGCAAAAGCATGCAAACTGCAAGTGCTTCAATCTACAACTCTCTCCTGTCAGTCTTCCCGCATGTTGAGGTGACGTCGCAGGAATATGGACTGCTCTTTTCATCAGATACGCAAATCAATAATGATGCCGATCTTCTCAAAAGGAGATATATGGAAAGAGGCTTGCCTGTCAGATATTTTCATTCCTACATCTTCCGGGATGCCTTTTCGCCATTCGGAGTGAATTATGTAAAACAGCGGCTAAGTGAAATAAAATCCGTCAATACGGATTTTCAGCCATCTGCATATCTCTTCAATCTCATGCTCTGGGCTGAAATCCATGGAGGCAAGTCTCTCCATCACTTTCTGCAGATCAAAAGGTGGCAGCTGCTCGGTACCATAATAATCATCCTGTCTTTTTTATCGCCTTTTTTGTTCCGGCATCGAAAGAGAGTTATCTCTTTTTCAATATTCACAACAGGGTTTTCCGGAATTTCCTTTCTGCTGATTGCTATTCTTGCCTGCCAGTCGCTGCATGGGTATGTATACGAAATGATCGGGATACTGTCAGCCTTGTTTATGATTGGTCTCTGGGCAGGCACAGCGGTCTCCGGAACACTCCAAAAACCGCTTAGGACTTTATTGCTCCTCGATATGAGTTGTATCCTTCTCGCGGTTTCCTCGGTGTTTCTCTTTCAGGAATCAGGAAGCCTGTACGTGATAGTTTTTGTTGCAGGAATCCTGTGCGGCGCGCAATTCAGCGCAGCCAATCTGTCTGCCGGAGAATCAATGTCAGGGAGCAGGCTCTATGCACTCGATCTGTTCGGATCATTCGTTGGTGCACTGATATCAACGCTGATTATTATCCCGCTTTTCGGCATCCCGACTGCACTGGTGCTCATAGCCGTGATAAAGACCTTCTCAGCAGCGATGATATTCAACCTGCGACCCGTTCACACCAGTCGGTATTGGGCACTTTGAAGTCCTCTATGATTGCTGCTTCTTCCTCGCTTCAAGCTTGTTCAGCGCGTTGATGTATGCCTTGGCAGCGGCAACGATGATATCGGTATCGGCGCCGTGACCACGTGCAGTCCTGTCGTCCTCTTCCAGAGATACCGTCACCTCTCCGAGCGCATCCGTTCCTCCGGTGATTCCCTTGACCTCAAACTTGAGGAGCCTGCTCTTGGTGCCGGTCAGCGATACAATGGCCTTGTAGGTTGCATCAACAGGCCCGTCACCGTATTCAATCCTGTCGAGAATCGTTTCGCCGACTTTCAGTTTCACAGCAGCCGTTGGTTGCTGCCTGAAGCCGCTCACGATGTGAAGATCCACGAGGCTGTAAAATTCAGGCACCTTCGTGACCCCTTCTGAAACGAGAGCCTCAAGATCCTCATCGAATATGTCTTTTTTCTGATCGGCGAGTCGCTTGAACCGTTCGAACGCCGTATTCAGATCTTCGTCTTCCAGTATATAGCCGAGCTCTTTCAGTCTGGTTTTGAACGCATGCCTTCCTGAGTGCTTGCCCATAACGAGTTTCGCGGCACGCAGTCCGATACTTTCGGGCCTGATGATTTCGTAGGTCGATTTCTCCTTCAGAAGCCCGTCCTGGTGTATCCCTGACTCATGTGCAAATGCATTCGCTCCGACGATTGCCTTGTTGGGTTGCACAGAGATACCTGTTATCTTGGTCACCATCCTGCTGCTCCGCATAATCTCTTCGGTACGAACTTTTGTATCCGCATCGAAAATGTCACGCCGCGTTCTGAGTGCCATCACAACTTCTTCCATCGAGCAGTTCCCCGCGCGCTCTCCGATACCATTCACAGTACATTCAATCTGTCCCGCGCCGTTCAGGACCGCAGACAGAGAATTGGCCGTTGCCAGTCCAAGGTCATTGTGACAGTGCACCGAGATTACCGCATTTTGGATATTGTCGACCCTGTCATGGAGAGCCTTGATCATCGGCCCGAATTCCGCAGGAATACTGTATCCGACGGTATCGGGAATATTTACCGTTGAAGCACCCGCTTCGATCACCGCCCCGACAACTTCACATAGATATCCGATATCTGTTCTCGTCGCGTCCATCGGGGAGAACTCGACATCATCGACGAGACTCCTTGCCAGCCTTACCATTTCGACAGACCTCTTCAACGCCTCCTCCCTGCTCACACGGAACTGGTGCTTCAGGTGGATATCGGACGTTGAATGAAAGGTGTGTATCCTCTTTTTGGGTGCGTCTTTCAGGGCTCTCCACGCACTTTTTATGTCCTCCTCGCGGGCGCGTGCGAGACTGCAGATAATCGGCCCTTCAACTTCGCCTCCGATAGTTTGTATGGCCTCAAAATCACCCGGTGAACTGAAGGCAAACCCGGCTTCGATAACATCAATACCGAGCCTGGCAAGCTGCTTCGCCAGCGCCAGCTTCTCGTGAACATTCATTGATGCACCGGGTGACTGCTCACCATCACGCAATGTCGTATCAAATATTTTTATCATTCTCATGCTGTTATTCCTTCCTTGCTCTTATGCCTTCTTCTCCTGGAAAAGAGAACAATATTTTCAATTATACCCCCGACGAGGTAAATCATGGCAAACAGAAAGAGCGATACCGGCGGGTGCATAACAATAAGCATCAGAATAATCACAAAAGCCACAAGAATCCAGAATGGTTTCCGTCTCCGGAAATCGAGCTCTTTTGCTCCATGGAATCGCAGCGTGCTGACCATCAGAAATGCCAGAAGGATTGTCAGTCCGAGCAGGAGGATATTCTTATCCGGAAGTGTTTCCCACAATTCGTAATAAAAGAGTACAAGGGTAGCAACGATTGACGCTGCAGCCGGTATCGGCATGCCCGTGAATGCCTTGGATTCGGCAGAACCCATCTGGACATTGTACCGGGCAAGCCTGAGGGCACCGCACGCAAGAAACCAGAATGCCGCAACCCATCCCAGTCTTCCAAATGGCGTAAGCGCCCATTTATAAATCATTACGGACGGTGCAACACCGAATGCAACGAGGTCGGAGAGTGAATCGAGCTCGATTCCGAACCGGGTCGTACTGTGCGTGAGACGGGCAACCCATCCGTCAAGGCCGTCGAAGATCGTTGCGAAGAGAATCCCCCACGCTGCATGGATATAATTTCCCTTCAGCGATGCAAGGATTGAGTAAAATCCGAGAAGCATGCCGCACAGGGTGAGCGTATTTGGAAGAATATATATCCCTTTTCTCATTCTGTAATTATAATAGAAAGCAGTAGTCTTTGCTCATTATTGCGTCAACTGCTTTCGGTATTCATGTCAGATGCGATTTGAATTATGCCCTGGCGGGAGGATTCACAATAGACTGATCAGTATTCGCACTATCGGTAATCCGCACAACTCTGCCATGAACCTGCAACCTGCCCTCAGAAAATAACCTGATTGCCTCAGGATAAATCTTATGCTCCATCTCAAGTATCCTTTCCGAAAGGGTCTCCTCGGTATCATGATGGTAAACCGGTACAGCAGCCTGGATAATGATCGGTCCGGTATCCACACCTTCATCCACGAAGTGTACGGTGCACCCAGATATTTTCATACCGTAATCAACGGCCTGTCTCTGTCCGTGCAATCCCGGGAATGACGGCAGGATCGCTGGGTGGATATTCATAATCCGGTTAGGGAAGGCATCGATGAGGGGTTTTCCTACGATACGCATGAATCCGGCCAAAACAACAAGCTCCGTATTCCTCTTTCGGAGCTCATCAGAAACTTTCCCATAGAATGTGTCCCTTGATCCGAATTCTGCCGGATCGAGAACAACATATTCTATGTTGTTCTTCTTTGCTCTCTCTATCGCACCTGCAAAGGGATTATCGGTTATCAGGACTGCTATCTCTGCAGAAAGGTTCCCTTGGCGGATAGCATCGATAAGTGCCTGAAAATTTGAACCTCTTCCCGAAGCAATGACACCGATTCTCAGAACTGCTATCGTTTCCTCCGATTATAATCTGATTTCTATCCGTGAACGTTCCCGAAGGCCTTTGATATAGCTTCTATATTTCTCTGTAAAAGCCTCTTCCTCCAGCTGCGCACGAATACTGTTATTTTGTTCATCATTGCTTTTTGCAGAGACTCGTTCCTCAAGCTTGATGATATGAAGTCCCTTGTCAGTCCAGAAAGGCATACTGACATCTCCAACCTTCATTGAGGAAAGTGCATTGATGAATTCCTCTGCCATATCGCTTTTTTTCAGGTAACCGAGATCGCTGCCGATTTTTGCAGATGGGTCTTCCGAATATTCCCATCCCACAGCAGTAAAATCTTCTCCTGCCTTCAGTCTCTGTACAATCATAGCCGCCTTCTCTTCAATCGCAATTCTCCCGCCCTCATCCTGTGGCTTCTTAAAATAAATTTGCCGCAGCCTGAACTCTTCCTCTCCTGCAGGATTGTCATTGTGCGCCTTCATATAGTTCTTGACCTGCTCATCAGTAACGACAACTTTTTTTCTGATCTCATGATTCACCAACTGACTGATAAGAATCTGATCGGAGAGTCTTTTCTTGTATTCATTGAAGCTGAGTCCTTCTTTTTTCAGGGATTCCTCAAGCGCTGCGTCAGTCATCTGGTATTTCTTTTTGATATTTTCGATAGCCTCCTTCACTTCATCCTCACGGACCTGGAGACCGAGTCTCCTGGCCTCCTGCATCTGGAGCCTCATATCGATAAGCTTGTCCAGGAACTCAGCCTCGTTGCGCCTGAAAATCTCGTTCCTCTCTTCAGCATCCAAAGACCTGACCTGATTAGATGCTTCAGATTCCATGACCGAGTAAAGCTCACTCCAGGTAATCACCTCAGCATTGACCACGGCAACAACGCGGTCGAGCAATATAGCCGCATGGAGTGTTTGTTGCGAGGCTAAAAAGGCAGATGCAGCGACAAGGAATGCTATTATACACCGTTGTATCATCGAATAACTTTAATCTCTCTCCTATGCGAAAAAATGATACGGACTAATTGTATACCATAAAGAACTGCTCAAACTCAAACAGTCCTTATGCTTGTTTTTCCATAGTACTTATTCTATCATACTAAAGACCTCTCGCGAAGGCGGCTTTTAATCACGATTTTAGCCTCCTCTGTAAAATCGGTTGAAGCGTTCGTTCTCTTGAGAATACAAAAGAGATGACTTCATGATGGAAGAAACCCTTCAGAAGATACTCGATGAGAATAAGGAACATGAGGGGAATATTATCACCATCCTTCAAGGTATCGAGAAAGAATTCGGCTTTATTCCTGAAGAAGCAGTAGGCTGGTTTTCGAAGAAACTTGATATCCCTCCAAGCCGTTTTTTTGGAACAGCAACTTTCTACTCCCAGTTTCATCTGAAACCGAGAGGCAAACACATCATTGCCGTCTGCCGCGGCACAGCATGCCATGTGAAGGGTTCTGAAAAATTGCTTAACAGACTCCTTCTCGAACTTGACATCCCCCCTGACGAAGACACAAGTCCGGATCTAAAATTCACGGTTGCAAAGGTAAATTGCATCGGCGCCTGTGGTATTGCACCGGTCACGATGCTCAATACCACTGTACTCGGTAATACCACCCTCATGAAAC
This sequence comes from Thermodesulfovibrionales bacterium, assembly GCA_963715195.1. Classification (GTDB taxonomy): domain Bacteria; phylum Nitrospirota; class Thermodesulfovibrionia; order Thermodesulfovibrionales; family SM23-35; genus JALHSV01. Next base: position 302,192 of record CAVQRT010000007.1, read on the forward strand.
TCGCAAAAGAAATTAAGAACCTAAAGGCGAATGAATAGGGAAATCATCATAAAAGTATGTACCGGAACGAGTGGTGTTGCTTCAGGTGGTAAGGAGGTATTAGCAACATTCAGAAAGATCATTGCCTCTGCATGCATTGAAGCCACCATCTATGAAAGATGTTCAGCACAGCAGTCCGGCTGCAGGGGATTCTGCAAAAAAGACGTCCTTGTTGATGTGATCATCAATGGAGAAAAAACAACGTACACGCATATAAAACCTGACATGGCCACTAAAATCTTTGAAGAACACATCATGCATGGCATACCGGTTAATGATTGGGTTGCCGGCAAAGAATATGATGATTTCCACAAGAAACAGACAAAAGTAGTGCTCGCGTCCTGCGGAGAGATCGATCAGGAAGACATTCACGCCTACCGTGCAATTGGAGGGTATGAAGCGTCTCAAAAAGCAATTCTGTCAATGACGCCTGGGGAGATAATCGCTGCCGTTAGGCAGTCCAATCTACGAGGACGCGGAGGCGGCGGTTTTCCTACAGGGCTGAAATGGGAACTCTGTTCACGTTTCACATCCGACATAAAGTATGTTATCTGCAATGGAAATGAAAGCGACCCAGGCGCTTTCATGGATACATCAATCATGGAGGGAAATCCGCATTCCGTTATTGAAGGCATGATCATCTGTGCAAAAGCCATAGGATCCCATCAAGGTTATATCTATACAAAAGCCGAATATTCTTTAACGGTGAAACGGTTACAGAAGGCCATTGAACAATGTTACGAAATCGGATTACTCGGGAAGGGTATCTTAGGCACAAAGTTCGATTTCGATTTGAGGGTGTTCCAGGGTGCGGGTGCCTTTGTCTGTGGCGAGGCTACCGCGCTGATGCGTTCGATTGAGGGGAAACGGGGCATGCCGAGCTCGAAGATGTGGCGCACTGTAGAAAAAGGATTATGGGATAAACCAACAGTCCTGAATAACGTCGAAACGTTTGCAAATATCCCAAAAATCATTCTCAAGGGAGCACAGTGGTTCAGACATTTGGGAACTGAGAGAAGCGGGGGTACAAAAGTATTTTCTCTTTCGGGGACCGTGAAAAATACCGGCTTGATCGAAGTACCGATGGGGACCACCTTACGGGAAATTATCTTCGATATCGGTGGTGGCATCGAGGGAGGAAAAGCATTCAAAGGGGTACACATAGGAGGGCCTACAGGTGGGTGCATTCCCGCTGAACTGCTTGATACAGAAGTGGATTATGAGTCTCTTAGCGCAGGCCGGCTCGATGATGGGCTCAGGCGGGATGGTGGTTCTCGATGAGACAAACTGCATGGTCAATACCACGAAGTTCTTTGTTGAAATTACACAGGCAGAATCCTGCGGGAAGTGCACGCCCTGCAGGATTGGCACGAAAAGGATGCTCGAAATTCTTGAAAGGATAACAGCCGGGAAAGGAAGAGAAGGCGATATAGAATTGCTTGAAGAACTCGGACGTTACATACGGGCAACATCATTATGCGGATTGGGCATGACTGCCCCGAATCCTGTGCTGAGTACGCTCAGATATTTCAGAGGCGAGTATGAACAACATATCAGGAACAAAAAATGCCCCGCTGCCGTGTGCAAAGATCTGATCACCTATTCGATCCTCAAGGACATCTGCACCGGTTGCGGTGCATGCAAGCGCGTTTGCCCTGCAGATGCGATAAGAGGCACCAGAAAGAAACCACACCGTATCGACGAAGAGATATGTGTCAAGTGCGGGACATGTTTTGATGCATGCAAGTTCAAAGCAATTACAAAAGCGTGAAGGAAAAAGAAAGGATTCAAGAATTTGATTTATGAAAATAGTCATTCTTGAATCTTCAAAGCCTTGGGTCCTGGAACCCTTAATATATGATTACACTTAAAATAGACGGCCAGAAAATAACCGTCGGGAAATCATCAACGGTGCTCCATGCAGCACGGAAGCTCAACATTCCCATTCCCACGTTGTGCCACCATCCCGAACTGTCACCCTTTGGCGGGTGCAGACTCTGCCTGGTCGAAATAAAAGGTTCTCCCAAACCGGTTGCTTCCTGCTCAACCCTCGTGCGGGACGGTATGGACGTTATCACTTCGAGTCCCCGTCTGGAACAACTGAGGAGAACAACACTCGAGCTTATTCTCTCCGATCATCCCAAAGACTGTATGGTCTGCGAAAGAGCCGGGGATTGCAAGCTCCAGGAACTGGCATATTTTTACGGTATCAGAGAAAACCGTTTTGAGGGCGAACAGAGGTTTTACGAGAAAAAGGATAATAATCCATTCATCTCGCGAGACATGGAAAAATGCATTCTCTGCGGACAGTGTGTTCGGGTATGTGATGAAATTCAGGGGGTCGGAGCCATTGATTTTGCTTACAGAGGGATGAAAACAAAGATCACCCCTGCATTCGAGAAAGACCTTGACTGTGAGTTCTGCGGGCAGTGCGTCGCCGTATGTCCCACCGGTGCACTCACGGGAAAGATGTGGGCACGGAGAGGCAGACAGAGTTTCCAAGAAGTCGATACCATCTGTCCTTACTGCGGATGCGGCTGCACCATAACGCTCCATGTCATGAGGAACGAGGTTATCAGGGTTTCTTCACGCATGGATACCTTTCATGAAGGATGGCTCTGTGCAAAGGGCAGCTTCGGCTATGGATTCATCAACAGTCCTGACCGCCTGAAAAAACCCTTGATTCGCATTGTACCGAAAGATACTTCTCCGGGGTCTCCTTTCGCCTCCAACCTTAAGCCTCACGCCTCTCACATGCATCCTTCATCCTTCTTCAAAGAAGTTTCATGGGAAGAAGCGCTTGATTATACAGCAGAACGTCTAAAACAGATCAAAGAACAATACGGGCCTGATTCTATCGGAGGGCTTTCTTCAGCCCGCTGCACAAATGAGGAAAATTACCTTTTTCAAAAATTTTTTCGTGCCGTTATCGGAACAAACAATATCGATCATTGTGCACGATACTGACACAGTTCATCCGTGGCCGGTCTGGCCGCTGTGTTTGGCTCCGGAGCGATGACAAACTCGATACCGGAAATCGTAAACCATGACGTTATCTTTGTCATTGGCTCAAATACAACAGAGACCCATCCGATTATCGGCCTCAAAATGAAAAAGGCCGTCAGGCAGGGTGCAGATCTCATCGTTGCGGACCCGAGAAAGATTGATCTTGTCAGATTCTCCCGTTTATGGTTACAGCAGAGACCAGGGACCGATATTGCCCTTCTGAACGCTATCATGCATGTTCTGGTAAAAGAGGATTTGATCGACAAGAAATTTATCACGGAGCGTGCGGAGGGCTTTGAAGTCTACAAAGAATCGTTGAGCGAATATACTCCGGAAAAAGGAGCGCTGATCACAGGCGTTCCCAAGGAAGACATTATCAAAGCGGCTCTTCTCTACGGGAATGCAGTTCGTCCGGGAATCTATTACACCATGGGGATCACCCAGCATACTCATGGAACGGAAAACGTCTTTGCAATAGCAAATCTGGCGCTGATGACAGGTAATCTCGGGAGGGAAAGTACAGGAGTCAATCCATTGAGAGGGCAGAACAATGTTCAGGGAGCAACGGACATGGGGTGCATACCAGATTTTCTCCCCGGATATCAGAAAACAACGTTGCCCGGTGTCAGGCAAAAGTTTGAAAAAGCATGGGGAGTCCGCCTGCCTGATACAGTAGGTCTGACCGCAACAGAAATGATCAGAGCAGCTCAGAAGGGAAGCCTGAAAGCACTGTATATTATGGGTGAAAACCCTGTTCTGAGTGATCCTGATGTTCATCATACTATGCAGGCACTCAATCAAATGGATCTCCTTGTTGTTCAGGACATTTTCCTTACCGAGACCGCCGCGCTTGCAGATGTTGTTCTTCCTGCGGCATGTTTTGCCGAAAAGGATGGTACATTCACAAATACTGCGAGAATGGTTCAGCGGGTAAGAAAGGCTCTGGAGCCTCCTGGTGACGCAAAAGAGGATTCTTATATCATCGTTGAACTGGCAAAGCGTTTCGGTTTTGATATGACATATGACATAATTGAAGATGTATTCAGGGAAGCCGGAAAACTCTGGCCCGCAGTCGCCGGTATCAGTTACAGGCGGATATCGAAAACAGGTCTTCAGTGGCCGTGCCCGACCCATAACCATCCGGGAACACAGTATCTGTTCAAGGGTTCTTTTCCCCGGGGGAAGGCTACTTTTAAACCGGTACTGTTTAGACCATCTGAAGAACTACCCGATCCCGAATACCCTTTTTTGCTGTCGACAGGAAGAAACCTTTTTCATTATCATACGGGTTCAATGACAAGAAGAGTCGCTCCGATTGACCGTATATCGCCCAGGGCATACATTGAGATGCACCCTGATGATGCACATGTACTGGGTGTCAGCGACGGAGATGCAGTGCGCGTATCTTCTCGAAGAGGGGTGATAGAGCTTGCTGTTCTCGTTTCCAGTCGTCCTTTAAAAGGCATTGTCTTTATCCCTTTCCATTACCGTGAAGCAGCAGCAAATATGCTTACCAATGTTGCGCTCGATCCGATTTCGAAGATTCCTGAACTGAAGGTGTGCGCGGTCAAAATCGAGCGTATAGCGATTTCCCCTGATATAAAACAGTAAAAAGGAGGTGTATACCATGATTAGTATCGATATGTTAAAGCAGCAGGTTCTGCTGGAGAACATCGATGAGGCGGGACTGAGCAAAATAGCCAAAATAATAAAACAGGTCTCTATCAAAAAAGGGGAACAACTTTTCAAAGAAAAGGACGAAACGAGCGGTCTCTGGCTAATCCATTCGGGGAAAATCGAAATATCGAGGATGACCGCTGATGGCTGGAGACAGACCCTTGTTGTCCTGCCCGCAGGTCATTTCTTTGGAGAACTGTCGATCCTCGAGAACAGAAAGCATGTAGCTTCTGCCACTGCTCTTGAAGATTCTGATCTCCTCCTGATTCCAAAGGAAGACTTCGATAATCTGGTGCAGAGGGACTGTGCTTTTGCTCTGCAACTGGTGATAACACTTGCCATCGTTATGAGCAAAAATCTGAGGCGTATGAACGATAAATTTCTCAGTGCACTAATCAGCTACTGAAAACAGTAGACAGTTGGTAGTAGGTAGTAGACAGGAAAATATAATATTACATAACATTTTCCCCCTCTGCTACCTGCTATCTGCTACCTGCTAAAAAAAGGGGGTTTTACGATGTCTCTTGATCCAACAAAACAAGCTGACTGGGAGATAGCACAAGCGTCAGAAGCATACATGAAAACTGTCAACCAGTTGGGCGACGAACTGGGGCTGGCAAAGCATGAACTGCTTCCTCACGGGCATTATATCGCTAAACTCGATTTCAAAAGCATCCTGAACCGCCTGCATACAAAACCGGACTGCAAGTATATCAACGTAACTGCAATCACACCGACACCCCTCGGGGAAGGGAAATCCACGACCACCATAGGACTTACGCAGGGGCTTGGCAAGAGAGGGAAAAACGTCATCGCTGCCATACGTCAGCCATCCGGCGGGCCAACAATGAATATCAAAGGATCCGCAGCAGGCGGCGGCCTGTCGCAGTGCATTCCGCTGACTCCATTTTCACTGGGGCTGACGGGTGATATCAACGCAATCATGAATGCGCATAATCTCGCCATGGTCGCCCTCACTTCAAGAATGCAGCATGAGTTCAATTATACCGACGACCAGCTCTCTAAAAGAAAACTGAGGAGACTGAATATTGACCCCCGTTCAGTTGAGATGAAATGGATCATGGATTTTTGCGCACAGTCTCTCCGGGAAATCATCATCGGTCTCGGCGGGAAGAATGATGGATTCATGATGCATTCAGGTTTTGCAATCGCCGTTTCGTCAGAAATCATGGCAATTCTGGCGGTTTCAAAAGATCTGAAGGACATGCGTGAGAAGATGGGAAAGATTGTCGTTGGATATGACAAAAGCGGAAAACCGGTGACAACAGAGGATCTTGAAGTGGCGGGAGCAATGACGGCATGGATGGTCGAGGCGCTCAACCCGAATCTCATGCAGACCATCGAGGGCCAGCCTGTCCTTGTTCACGCCGGCCCGTTCGCGAACATTGCCATCGGACAGTCTTCGATCATCGCTGACAGAGTCGGGCTTAAGCTCGGTGATTACCATATTACTGAATCAGGGTTCGGGGCTGACATAGGGTTCGAAAAATTCTGGAATCTAAAATGCAGATTTTCCGGTCTGAAACCCCTTGCTGCAGTTATTGTCTCGACGATACGGGCGCTGAAATGCCACGGTGGTGCGCCGATTCCGGTTCCCGGAAGACCAATGCCGGCAGAATACGGGAGTGAAAATGTCGCATGGGTTGAAAAAGGCTGTGATAACCTCATTCACCATATCCATACGGTTAAGAAAGCAGGCATCAACCCGGTTGTCTGCATTAACGCATTCTATACAGACACGGAGAATGAAATTAAGGCCGTCAGAAGGCTTGCGGAAGGAGCAGGAGCTCGTGTTGCCCTTTCAAAACACTGGCAATTCGGTGGCAACGGAGCTCTGGAACTTGCCGATGCAGTCATTGATGCGTGCAACGAACCGAATGATTTTCATTTTCTCTACGAACTTTCCACTCCTCTGCGCAACCGCATAGAACTTATTGCCAGTGAAGTTTACGGCGCCGAAGGTGTGGAGTACTCTCCCGACGCATTGTCAAAAGCAAAAAGAATGGAAGAGGATCCCGAGATTTCGAAACTTGGAACCTGTATGGTCAAAACCCACCTTAGTCTTTCTGATAATCCAGGGCTGAAGGGTGTTCCAAAAGGATGGAAGCTCTTTGTGCGGGATATTTTGACGTATAAGGGGGCGGGATTTGTCGTCCCGGTTGCGGGTGCCATTAAACTCATGCCCGGAACAGCTTCAGACCCCGCATTCAGACGTATCGACGTTGATGTCGAAACCGGAAAAGTGAAAGGCCTCTTCTGAGATCATGAAAAAAGTCGGATTTATCTATGATGACATATTTCTGAAGCATGAGATGCCTCCCGGTCATCCGGAATCGCCGCAGAGGCTGATCGCAATCCTTGAAACCCTGAAAGCATCGGAATGCTGGGACCGGCTCATCCATATCAAACCGAGACGGGCAGGCGATGAAGACATCCTCGCTGTGCATACCGGCGATTACCTGAAGAGAATGCAAAACTTTACCGGCTTTTACGATGGAGATACCTATATCTCCGAACACACTTTTGAGGCTGCCCTGTTTGCTGCTGGAGCCCTTATTGAGGCAATAGGCCGGTGCAAAAACGGTGAAATCGAAAGGGCATTCTGCGCCGTCCGCCCGCCCGGCCACCATGCCGAAGCAGATGCCGCGATGGGCTTCTGCATATTCAACAATATTGCGATCGGAGCCCGCTATGCCCAGAAGGCCGGATACCGGAAAGTCTTCATCGTGGACTTCGACGTTCATCACGGTAACGGAACACAGCACATCTTTGAGGATGACGACTCGGTCTTCTATTTCAGCACCCACCAGTACCCTCATTATCCGGGAACCGGAAGTGATGGAGAGAGAGGAACGGGCAAAGGAGAAGGGTATACCTATAACATTCCCATGCCCTACGGCACGGGAGACAAGGATTTCTTTGTTGCCTATCGCGATATCCTGCCCCGACTTGTAAAAAACTTCCGTCCTGACATCATACTGGTATCAGCCGGTTATGACATCCTTCTTCAGGACCCCCTTTCCGGGTTTAAAGTGACGAGTGAAGGAATGCGGAGCATCATACGGGGAATCCTCCTGCGCTCTACTGCCACATACCTTCCGCCGCTTCCATATGTCTTTGCTCTCGAGGGAGGATACGACCTCAAAGCCCTCGGTGATTCAGTCCTTCAGACAATAAAAGAATTGCTTGAACCTTAGCTTCTTTCTGCCTTGTTTGCTTCAGGTTGATTTTTCCCTCATTGAAATAATATAATTCTTTTTAATTATGAGGTATAAGAAGATAATCTTAAAGAAAAAGTTTATCTTTGTCACAGTTCTGTTAACTTTTCTTGTCACATTTTTCTTCTGCACGGACGTCTTCACTGATGAAAAGAAAACCAAAGTTCTGGTCATAAGCATCAGCGGCGTCATCAACCCGGTCTCAGCAGAATTTATCGGGAAAAGTATCGGAAAAGCTCAGGAAAAAGAGGCTGAAGCTCTCGTGATCGAACTTGATACTCCGGGCGGTCTTGATACTTCGATGAGAAGCAGTGTGAAAGACATAATCGGAAGCGAGGTGCCTGTTGTCGTATTCGTTTCCCCAAGCGGAAGCAGGGCAGCCTCTGCCGGAGTTTTTCTGACGCTTGCCGCCCATATCGCGGCAATGGCTCCCGGCACCAATATCGGAGCCGCCCATCCCGTCGGCATCGGAGAGAAGATGGACAAAACCATGGCCGAGAAGGCTACAAATGATGCAGCGGCCTATATCAAATCGCTCGCCGAACGGCGCGGGAGAAATGCCCAATGGGCTGAGAATGCCGTCAGGAAAAGCATATCCGCGACGGAAAGCGAGGCGCTCAAAGAACATGTCATAGACCTTGTTACAAAGGATATTATGTCACTTCTCTCCGACATCGACGGCATGCACGTTCAGACTGCTTTTGGGGAAAAAAAGCTGAGAACAAAGAATGCGATGGTAATACGGGAGGAACTGGGGCTCAGACACAAAATTCTGAATCTGATTTCAGATCCGAACATTGCCTATGTTCTCATGCTCCTTGGCTTTTACGGCCTGTTCTTTGAACTCACCAATCCGGGGTCTCTGTTCCCGGGCGTTATCGGGGGTATTTGCCTCATTCTCGCTTTCTATGCATTTCAGACTCTGCCGGTCAATTATGCCGGCCTTCTGTTGATCATCCTCGCGCTGATCCTCTTCATTCTCGAGATCAAGATCACATCCCACGGCATACTGACAATCGGGGGGATCATAGCAATGATTATCGGCTCACTGATGCTGTTCGAATCTCCTGCTCCGTTTATGAAACTCTCCCTCACGCTCGTTCTGCCCGCTGTCCTCATCACCGCCCTCTTCTTTTCCGTGACCCTAGCTCTTGCATTTAAGGCACACCGGAGAAAACCGGTGACCGGGGCTGAGGGTCTCATCGGTGAACCCGGTATTGCCGATACAGATATCACCAGGGATGGCGGCATGGTTTTCCTGCATGGAGAGATATGGTCTGCATACTCGGAAGAACCGATATCAAAGGGAACCAGAATAACTGTTGACACGGTATCGGGGCTGAAAGTAAAGGTAAGGAAATCTCAGTGAAGAGATCTTCAGCATATTTTCACACGATTCACCAAGCGTAAAAAAGGAGGTATCTATGCCGTTAGCACCGTCTTTTATAAGTTCTCTCCTGATCGTATTCCTCGTTGTCTATTTTCTCTCGAGTGCGATAAAGATTCTAAAGGAATATGAGAGAGGTGTTGTATTCAGACTCGGAAGAATTATCCCTGTCAAAGGGCCCGGATTAGTCATTATCTGGCCCATTATTGACAAACTGGTAAGAGTAAGCCTTCGAATCGTCACCATGGACGTTCCGTCACAGGACATTATAACGAAAGATAATATTACGGTAAAAGTCAACGCTGTAGTCTATTTCAGAGTTATGGCCCCGATAAAGGCAATAACAGAAGTTGAAGATTTTTATTTTGCAACATCACAGATAGCACAAACAACGCTCAGAAGCATACTCGGCCAGAGTCAGCTTGACGACCTTCTTACGAAAAGGGAAGATTTGAATGCCGAACTGCAGAAGGTCATAGACTTTCAGACAGAGCCATGGGGAATCAAAGTCACTGCAGTCGAAGTCAAGAATGTTGACCTGCCCGAAGAGATGCAGAGGGCAATAGCAAAACAGGCGGAGGCAGAGCGGGAAAGAAGGGCAAAGGTCATCCACGCTGAGGGAGAATTTCAGGCTTCTCAGAAACTTGCAGATGCAGCAAACATCATTGCGACAGCTCCGTCGGCATTGCAGCTCAGGTTTCTTCAAACACTCACCGAAATCGCAACAGAAAAGAATTCAACCATCATCTTTCCGGTGCCGATAGACCTGTTGAGACCATTTCTGGAAAAACATGAAGTCAAGATTCCCGAGAGCACTCGCATACAGGGAACCTCATAAAGGATATTCAGACGATGGCATACATCAGCTGGGAAACCATCCATGAACAAAAAATGGAAGGGGAGTAGAGAGTGTAGAGCATTCATAAAAGAATGGAACCCGGACGTTTTGCCCGTACACAGAATATAGAAAAAATATGAGGGGGAGGACTCATGGAACACGTATATATCGACCGGCCGTATGATATGAGGAGACATGAGCGGACGCCATCCGCACAACCGATTCATTACCTGGTCAGCATGATCGAAGCAAAAAACCGGACGTGGCTCTCCTGTAAAGGCCAGCTTCTCGATATCAGTGAAGCAGGGATCTGTATTCAGACCAATCATCCGCTCTCTCCAGGCAACATTGTATGGTTTAATGGAACCTCAGAAGAAAAGGCAGGTTTTGTCCGATGGTGCCGCCGGCTTGACAGCACATACAAGATCGGCATTGAGCTGGATAAAACCCATATCAGGAAGCTCGACGAGGCGACCGATACATTCATGAAAACTCTGAAACAGATCGAGGAACAGTGCTCGGATCATGCAGAAAATCCTGATGAGATATTACGCAAGGTCCAGCAAGCAGTCGACGGTGTCTGCATTGCCTGCGAGACTTTCGAGAAAGAGATCGGGGACAAGGACGTCATTCGTGATTCGCAGGTCAGGTTTCGCGAAAAAACCAATTCCATCCTCTCAAAAAGCTATTGCATAAACCGGGCCCGTACCTGGCCGCAGGGCTACCAGGGCGATTACAAGACCCTTGAAGGCATATACCGGAACACCCCCCTTTCAGAGGGAATCGGCTACTATCTTGATCTGTGGGGCTTGAATGTTTCCCTTGCCGCAGCCGTGAGGAACAGGATAAAGAAACTCGAAACGCTCTTGCGGGATGAACTCCGGCAGAGGATGTTTCCGTCCGTCATGAACATCGCCTGCGGTTCGTGCAGGGAAGTTTTCGAATTGGCCACTGACATAGCAAAATCAGGCGCCAGATTTACCTGTATTGATCTGGACGACGATGCGCTCGCCTTTTCCGCAAACCGTCTGTCGTTTACTCCCATCTCACCCCTGACGTCCGATCAGGTGGTGATGAGGAAATACAATGCGGTGAGGATGTTCGATCACGAGCTGAACCTGCAGGAATTCGGTATGCAGGATATCATTTACAGTGTTGGTTTTTTTGATTATCTGCCGACCGATTTTCTTATCAATCTGTTCAGGTCTCTGTATGCGCTTCTCAAACCGGGAGGAAAGCTCATTGCTTCTTTCAAAGATGTCTCCCGCTACCGGTATCAGGAATATCACTGGATATTTGATTGGGATGGCTTCCTCCAGCGGACTGAAGAGGATTTCAGACGTATCCTGTCCGATGCAGGCATGCCCGATTCTTCGATTTACGAAACACGCGAAGAATCAGGGGTGATCGTCTTCTACATAGCTACGAAATAGACCGGAATGCACTATGGGTAAGAACATCGTTATCACCGGCATCGGCATCGTATCACCCGTTGGAACGGGAAGAAACAATTACTGGGATGCCATCTTTCAGGGAAAATCCGGGTTCAGGCCGATAACCGTCTTTGATGCTTCATCGTTCACGGTATCTCTTGCCGGTGAGATACCTGACTTTGATCCTATTACTTTTCTCGGCAAAAAAGGATTGCGGGAACTCGACCGGAGCACAAGACTTCTTACTGTTGCGGCAAAGCTCGCCCTCGAAGATAGCACGCTCGTGATAACAGACGAGAACGCTCCTTTTACCGGAGTCGCAATCGGAACCACATTCGGAAGCCTCCATAGTATCTTTCAGTTCGACCGTGTAGGCCTCACCGATGGTCCCCGCTTGGTTAACCCGTCACACTTCCCGAACACGGTTATCAATTCTCCTGCAAGCAGGGTTTCTATACGCTTCGGATTAAAAGGATTTAACACCACCATATCGACAGGATTCTGTGCAGGCATCGACGCTGTTTCCTATGCATCTGATTTTATCAGATTAAACAGGGCTGACATCGTTTTGACCGGTGGTGTCGAAGAATTGTGTGAGGAGACCTTTATGGGTTTTTCCAGGCTCGGATATCTGTCGGGGTCGGATCATTCAGACCCACTCTGCTGCCCTTTTGATGGTCGAAGAAACGGAACAATACTTTCCGAAGGTGCCGGAGTTATTGTCCTTGAAGATGAAGATCATGCCGTAAAGAGAGGTGTTTCTATTCTAGCAAAAATAGCAGGCTACGGAAATGCCTTTGATCCGTCAGCAGACAAGGGTTTCAGCCATACAGGGTCAGGATTAAAGAAGGCGATTGCATATGCTCTGAAAGAATCCTCTCTCACCACTCGCGATATTCAGTATATCTCTGCCAGTGCCAATTCAACACCAGGCTTAGACAGGATGGAAACAGAGATAATTAAAGCCGTGTTTGGTGAACGGGCTTTCTCCATCCCGGTTAGTTCTATCAAATCAATGGTCGGTGAGACGTTCTCCGCCTCCGGTGCATTCGCTGTAGCTGCAGCAGTCGGTGCGATACAGCATGGGATTATTCCACCGACGGTAAATTACCGTGAAAAAGATCCCTCATGCGACCTCGATTACGTTCCAAACAAGGCAAGGGCATCAGAGATAAAACACGTTCTTGTCATATCGTCTGATCCGTATGGAAACAACTCTGCAATTATTGTAGGGAAATATGAGTAAATAGTGTTAAGGATTTTTAATACAGGCAGTTCACGGAGAGGTAATGATGGAACTTGATTTTGAACAGATTAAAAAAGTCATACCGCAGCGGTTTCCTTTCATCATGATCGACAGAGTCATCAATGTGAATCCGGGGAAAGAAGCCACAGCAATAAAAAATGTATCAGGAAATGACATATTTTTTCTCGGCCATTTCCCTGAGAAAGCGATCATGCCGGGCGTTGCCCTGATCGAGGCAATGGCCCAGACAGCCATTATTCTGTTCGGTGCAGGAGAAAATGCAGCCTCAGGAGATACTCTCTATTTTCTCGGTTCGGTCAAGGCACGCTTTTATCATCCGGTAGTGCCGGGTGACTGCATGACAATCAAAGCGGTCAACGTAAAATCCCTGCCCTCTGGTGCATATGTGACAGCCGAAGCAACGGTCGATGACAGGAAAGTATCAGAGGCAGAACTTGTCTTCAGTGTGAAAAATGAATAAGCGTGTTGTCATAACGGGTCTGGGTGCTGTTTCCTCAATCGGTATCGGATGGGAATCATTCTGGGACAGTCTTGTAGCAGGCAGGTCGGGTATCAGCGATGTTACCTCATTTGATACATCCGGCCATTTTACCCACAAGGGCGGCGAGATCAAAATCTTCATTCCCGATGAGTTTATACCTCCGGACAAGCTGAACATACTCAGCCGTTCTTCCCAGTTTGCTGTTGCGGCCGCACACCTTGCGGTCCGCGATGCACACCTCTCACCCGACGAGCTCTCAGCTATTACTGCTGGCATCTGCATCGGTACGACCATGGGTTCGGTGCAGACTTCAGAGATTATCAACCAGATGATCGTCCTGCAGGGCAAAACTGATTTCAGCAATGATCTGATTTGCCAGGTGCCGACACACTCAACTCCAGCAGCGGTTGCACGGGAGTTCGGCATTACAGGGCCCAATCTGATGTTCTCCACCGCCTGTTCGGCGGGCAATTATGCAATCGGATACGGTTTAGACCTCATTCGGCTTGGGAAGACTGATGTTATTCTTGCGGGAGGATCGGATCCTTTTTCAAAGGTGGCTTTTACCGGATTCAACCAGTTCGGTGCAGTGGCTCCTGAAAAATGTCAGCCCTTTGATAAAAATCGCAAAGGCATGATGGTTGCAGAAGGTGCGGGCATGCTTATCATCGAATCTCTTGATCATGCACTCACGCGCAATGCCCCCATATATGCCGAAATCGCAGGGTACGGGTTGAGCTGCGATGCACACCATATGACGCTCCCCTCTGTTGAAGGCGTCTCACGCTGCATGATGCAGGCTTTGCGGGAAACCAGAATCACGACCGAACAGGTTGATTACATCTGTGCCCACGGCACGGGCACCCCCGCAAACGACAGGGCAGAGTGTGCGGCGATACGGAATGTTTTCGGCTCCCGTACAAAGGACGTGCCGGTCAGTTCAATAAAATCCATGATCGGTCATACCATGGGAGCGGCATCTGCACTCGAAGCTATCTCATGTGCCCTCACGGTAAAAAACAACATAATCCCGCCAACAATAAATTATGAGACGCCTGATCCGGAATGCGATATCGATTGCGTTCCAAATCAGGCACGCGGGCATGAAGTGAATATTGCCTTGAATAATTCCTATGCGTTCGGAGGAAATAATGCATCACTGATATTGCGGAAATATATCCCATGAAGGAGGCCGTGAAAAATGAAAGAAAACACCCTCGAAAAGGAAATCATCTCTATTATTGCAGACGTTTCAGGATTTGATCCCGGGGAGATTACGCCAGAAGCCAAATTGGCCGATGATCTCGAAATTGATTCAATTAAAGCAATCGAGATCGTTGTTGCGATCGAAAAGAAATACAAGGTTTCGGTTCGGGATGAAGATGTCCCGAAGATTACCACTGTCAGCGAGACCGTAGCAGTCGTCCACAAGCTCCTGAATCAGGAACTCGCAACGAATGTCAGGAACTGATCGCCCCTCATATGATGCCGTTATTATTGGTTCAGGGATAAGCGGGCTGATATGCGGAAGCTACCTTGCAAAGGCCGGACTGAAGGTGCTCATTGCAGAGCAGCATCATCAGCCGGGGGGATACTGTACATCGTTTGTGAGAAAGGGCATCACCTTTGATGCTGCTGCACATTCGTTTGGCGGGTACAGGGAGAACGGTATCATCCGGAAGGTTTTCAATGATTTCCGCCTGAATGACAACGTGGCCGTTACAAGGTATGACCCAACGGACGTAGTCGTATCACCTGACTCTGAAATCTCCCTGTGGTCTGATCTCGAAAGAACGATTGCAGATCTCGGATCCTCATTTCCGGACGAACAGGATAATTTCAGGAAATTTGCGAGCTTTTTGCTGAAGCCCGATCCTCAGTCGTTTGCCGGCATGCGGCGCTGGACCTTCAAAGACCTGCTCGACCACTATTTTCGGAACGATAAACTCAAATCCATGCTCTCTTTCCCGATTTTCGGAAATGGTGCCCTCCCCCCTGCTCGCATGTCTGCTTTCATCGGTGCCAAGATATTCACTGAATTTATTCTCGATGGCGGATATTACCCTGAAGGCGGAATGCAGAGGCTTTCAAATGCCCTCGCAGAGAGTTTTCAGCATTTCGGCGGGGAATTGTTATTGTCCTGTCCTGTCAGCAAAATTATCATAAAAAATGGTGGGGCAGCCGGTATAGTCATCGGAGGCAAGATGCCCGTCAGTGCAGGGTCGGTTGTCTCGAATTGCGACGCAAGACAGACATTTCTCAGAATGATCGGCAAAAAACACCTTCCCCTTGAGTTCATGAACAAGCTTAATCGGATGCAGCCGTCACTCTCCATGTTCGTCCTCTATCTTGGTCTGGATCAGGAATTTGAGAACACACTGCATGCCGGTTCGAATATCTGGTATCTCTCTCATTATGATCTGGAGAAAATGTACCGGTCCGCTGCACGTCGCTCACCGTCCTCGATTGATGAGTGCATGGTGCGCATCTCTCCTGACCGAAAAAGCCTGCTGGCCTTTACAAATACCTCTTTCAGAAACAGGGCATTTTGGTCCGACAGCAAATCAAAATTTATCGATGGGTTCATAGCACGACTCTCACGCATCATGCCGGGTATTTCACAGCACATTCTTTACAAGGACGCAGCAACCCCTTCCACTATGGACCGTTACACGTCAAATTATCGCGGAGCTGCATACGGATGGGAGAGCACCACCGCCCAGCTTGCCGATCCTGATTTCAGGAGACCTTCTTTCATTCGTCACTTATACCTGACCGGTCATTGGTCGACACAAGGTCTCGGCATTCCGGGTGTTGCATATCTTGGATATGATACCGCGACATCAGTTCTTAAAAGAAGAAAAGCCTCTCTTTCACAATCTTCTCCTGAATAAGGCAAAAAACTGCTCCTTCACCCGCTCCAACAGGGGACGATTACTCCATGCTTCAAAGTTTATCTGCACTGAGTGCTTTAAATCTTCTTTAAATATTTCTATCATCTGCCTCCCGAATTCCTGATCGAAAATACCTACATTCCCCTCGTCGTTTTTTCTGAGAGACTGGAAATCCAGATTTGCCGATCCGATGACACTCCAGACGCCGTCAAATACTGCTGTTTTTGCGTGGAGAATCTCTCCCTGATACGTATACACTTCAACCCCTGCTTGCAAGAGCTTCGTAAAAAATGCCCTCCCAACATAATGGGCTGCTGCAACATCCGACTTGCCTGGGAGAAGCAGTTTGACATCAACGCCCCGGGATTCAGCTTCCTCGAGCACATGGAGCATCCTCCTGCTTGGCGCAAAGTATGCCGTTGTCAGGTAGATACATGTTCGTGCCTGATGAATACTGTAATAGAGCAGTTTCCTCATCTTACGGCGACTTTTTGCAGAATTTACAAATATCGGAAGTACCGGTAACCCAGCTTCAACTGGTTCTGTTGGTTTATCAAAACTGATTGACGGACCCTTCCATACGTTCCAGCTCTTTTTGAATATTTCGAGAAGAGTTTTTGCTATGGGACCTTCAAGAAATATCCCGGTATCGCGCCACCCTTTTCCGTGTCTAAACCTGCGGTATCCCCTGTACTCATTTGCGATATTCAGCCCACCGGTAAAGGCCAAAACACCGTCAATGATTATGAGTTTTTTGTGATCTCTGTGTACATAGTGAAAAGGGTCCATCCACTTGAACGGATGAGAAGCCCTTATCTGCACCCCTACATGCCTCAGCTCTCTCCAGAATTCTTTAGGGGTTCCGAAAGACCCAAAATGATCGTAGAGGATATAGACCTTTACTCCCTTATTGGCTTTTCTTTTCAGTATTGCTGCGAGTTCTTTACCGGTTTCATCATTCCTGAAGATATAAAATTCGAGGCATATCAACTCCTTCGATTTTTCTATAGCATCAAATATTTTTCGGAATGAATCCTTTCCTTTCCACAAAAGGGTTACCCTGTTTCCGTCGGTAAATGGGATGCCGTATTCTTGTGCTATATTGTCAGTACTGAATGCGGGATTGTTCTGTTCAAAGTCCATATTACATCATTGCGGAAAAAGGACTTTCTGTCAATCGACATACTCTTTCAGATCGTGTATATTTTCCTTTCAAATCAGCTATAATGAGTATGTTTGTTATAACATAATGAATATTTATATAAAGGAACGTAAAGAAGCAGATTATGTCTGTGACGCACTGATACTGCCCTTTACAGAGGATGACACTGAACCCTATAGCGGTCTCCACCCCTCATTATCAAAACTGATCAAACGGGTATTCGCGAAAGAATTTCACGGCAAACAGACCGAATGCCTTCTTGTGCCTGCTCCTGAGGATTTGAAACCCAGGAGAATTCTCCTTATCGGGCTCGGGAAAAAAGAGGGTGTTACGACTGAAAAGGTGAGACAGGCCGGTGGAAAGTCAGGCATCTTGCTGCGCGATGCAGGAATGAAGAAGATCGCTCTTTCCACCAGGATCCTGTTATCTCATACAGTATCCCCTTCCGATTTTATCGAAGGATGCCTCCTCGGAATTTACAGATTTCAAAAATATTTTCGTGAAAAAAAGAACACCGCAATCGAGTCGATAACAATACTTTCAAAATCCTCGAGGGAACTGCAGGATGTTCTGCATTGGACTGAATCCCTCACGTCCTCTGTCAATTTTGCGAGAGATCTCATCAATACCCCCGCAAACGATATGACACCGACACATCTTGCAGATACGGCACTTTCTCTCGAGAGAAAACATCTTTCGATAAAAATTCTCGAACACAAGAATGCTAAGAAACTGGGTATGGGGGCCTATCTTTCTGTAGCACAAGGATCACATCAGCCGCCAAAATTCATTATCCTCGACTACAAGGGCTCAAAAAGCAAGCCCATTGTTCTTATCGGTAAATCAATCACTTTTGACAGCGGAGGCATATCATTAAAACCAGCGAACGGAATGGAAAAAATGAAATACGATATGGCAGGCGGCGCGGCTGTCCTGGGAGTTTTGAAAGCCATTTCTGCATCGCGGATGCCTGTTCATGTCATAGGAATTTTGCCTGGAACTGAGAATCTCCCTGGCGGTTCTGCCGCGAGACCGGGTGATGTTGTCAGGGCGGTAAATGGCAAAACTGTCGAAATAATCAGTACTGATGCGGAAGGACGCATGACGCTGGCCGATGCGATCGGGTATGCAATACTGCGTTACAGACCGCGGGCGATCATCGACATAGCGACGCTCACCGGGGCATGTGCAATAGCCTTCGGCAATTGTGCAATCGCCATGATGGGAAACGACAGGGCACTTCTCGATGCAATGAAAAAGGCCGGTGAGAGTACCCATGAAAGAGTCTGGGAAATGCCCCTTCTTGAAGAATGCAAGGATTATCTGAAAAGTGATGTTGCTGACTTGAAAAATACGGGCGGAAAAGGCGGTTCACTCTTATCATCCGCGTATTTCCTCTCTGAATTTGCGGAAAAGATCCCTTGGGTTCACCTGGACATCGCTGGAACCGCATGGGGAGAAAAAGAACGGCCCTATATTCCTAAGGGCGCTTCAGGAGTGGGAGTCAGGCTCCTCGCAACCCTTATAAAGGAGTGGCAATGATACTTTTTAAGCTCATATGCATCATCTCTTTTTTGATGATTCCAACCCTCGCTTTTGCCTGGGGTCCATTGACGCATACGTACCTCGGCAATGAGTTATTGTCACTCGGGGCATTGCTCCCTGCAGGGGTTTATAAGATTATCAGGCGCCACAGGAAGGATTTTATCTACGGAAATCTGATGGCTGATATTATTGTGGGGAAGAAATATCTCCCCGATCACAAAAACTCACACAGCTGGGGATTTGCCTTTAATCTCCTGAGTGTGGCGGAGACGAAGCAACAGAAAGCATTCGTCTACGGATATATGTGCCATCTCGCAGCAGATACAGTGGCGCACAATATCTATACCGTAAACAAAAAGAGTTTGCGGCACACCTTACTCGAAATGAAGGCTGACTGCATTATTGATAAAAAATACTGGCAGCAGGCAGTTTTTATCGATCCCGAAATACAGATGAGAAATGATATCTTTCTGCAGAATTCTATCGAACGGTTTATTTTTTCCTTCAAAACAAATAAGAGAATATTGAAGGGTGTGGTATATCTAACTATCTGCTATCCGCCGCATATAGGTGATTTTATAGACAGGAATCTCGTGACATACATGCCCGACCGTGAAAAGATCGAAAAACTTCACCACGAATCACTTGACAGAATTGTGGATCTCTTTCAGCACTGGGAAAAGGCTGAAGCCTTAAAACTCAACCCAAGCGGGCACATGCACAGGAGAAAAATAATCAACGGGCAGTTCAAATCTTTTCTCTTCAGACCGATTACGATAAGGCCTGCTGACTTTTTGCGTAAAACGACAAAACGCCTCAGGGACATGTAACATTTTCTCCAAGCCTGTCCCTTCCAAACGGTGAGAGCTGTCTGAGATTTAGAATTATCCCCGGCATAATTTCTATCACCCGATCGATCTCGGCTTCAGTATTATAGCGGCTCAGCGAGAACCGGATTGATCCGTGGATTGCAGTGAAAGGCACACCCATTGCACGGAGAACATGGGAGGGTTCGAGCGACCCCGATGTACACGCCGATCCGGATGAAGCACAGATACCATATTCATTGAGTCTCAGCAATATCGCCTCTCCCTCAACATATTCGAAACTCAGGTTTGTCGTATTCGGCAATCTGCTGGTAACGTCACCATTAATTCTCACGTCGGGGCATTTCTGAATAAGTGCTTTCTCAAGTTTGTCCCGCAGATAAGAAAGCTGCCGAGACTCCTCTGATAGATTTTTTGCAGCGATCTCACATGCCTTCCCAAGTCCAATGATTGAAGCGACATTTTCAGTCCCTGCCCTTCTCCCCCTCTCCTGATGACCTCCGATGAGATAAGGAGAAAATCTCGTCCCTTTCCGGACATAGAGGATACCTATTCCTTTCGGAGCGTGCAGCTTGTGGCCGGAGAGGGATAGCATATCGACCGGGAGATTATTCACGTTAATGGGTATCTTGCCTGCAACCTGGACTGCATCAGTATGAAACAACACCCGGCGCTCTTTGAGTACGCTGCCGATTTCCGAAATAGGGAATATGTTACCTATTTCATTGTTCGCATACATGATGGTTACGAGCACGGTATCTTCATCAATCACCTTATAGAGCTCATCAGTGTTTACCTGTCCTTGATGGTTTACCGTCAAGAAGGTTATCCGATATCCTTTTCGTGCAAGATGCCTGCAAAAGCTTAATACGGCTGGATGTTCCACTCTTGTCGTGATGATGTGTTTTTTCTGCGGAAATGATTCTGCTACACTCATGATTGCGGTATTGTCGCTCTCTGTTCCGCAACTTGTGAAGATGATCTCCTCCGGTTCGGCCCCGATGAGCCGGGCAACCTTTTCACGTGATTCCTCAATTTTCCTGTGAAGCTGCCCGCCGAAAGTGTGCATGCTGGACGGATTACCGTAATATTCCCTGAGATAGGGGAGCATCTCTTCAATGACCTCTGGCGCTATCTGCGTCGTTGCATTATTATCAAGGTAAATAGGATTCATTGAGCCTCAACGATAATATCATCACTTACCAGTTCTCTCAGTTTTTCCTGGATACCATTGATGGTGACTCCCGCCATGACGCAGCCGGTGCACATGCCCCGGAGGGCAATCATCACCTTATTGCCGTCAATGTCTATAATTTCCAGATCACCGCCGTCTGCCTGCAGACCGGGCCTGATCTCCCGCTCTATAATTTCCTGAATGAGAGCGATTTTCTGGAGGTTTGTCAGCTTTTTCGGTTTCTCCGGTTTCTCCTGCGCATTCAGAGACCATATATCTCTCAAGAGTGCTTCTATATCATCGCTGCATTCACCGCACCCTCCCCCCGCTTTGGTGTAATCTGTTATCTCCTCAACGGTTGTAAGGTGATTTTCGATCGCGACTTTCCTGATCTTTTCCTCAGTGACGTTGAAGCACTTGCAGACAACCTTGCCCTCTTCCTCAACAGGAACCGGTGTACCACGGTAATTTGCGATAGCTGCTTCAAGGGCTTCTCTTCCCATCACAGAGCAATGCATCTTTTCCTTGGGAAGACCACCGAGGAAATCCGCGATATCCTGATTTGAAATCCGCAGCGCCTCATCAACGGTTTTCCCTTTTATCAGTTCAGTGAGGGCCGATGAGCTTGCAATAGCACTCGCACAGCCAAATGTCTGGAACTTCGCATCGGCGATCTTGTTCGTCTCCTTGTCTATTTTCAGGGTCAGCCGTAATGCATCACCACAGACGATACTGCCTACGTCTCCGACGCCATCAGGGTTCTCGATCTCGCCGATATTTTTTGGCTGGAGAAAGAATTCCTTTACTTTCGCAGTGTAATCCCACATGGTTAATTTAATCAGATGGGTGAAGGAAATGTCAATTTATTACTGTAAATTAAGGGCTTAGCATAGCATGAGCATGAAGAACGCAATGAGTGGAATATCAGTGCATATCTGCTATAATGAGAGGGCATGTTTGGGAAACGGTTATTCTTCGTAGTTCATGCTCTCAGAGAAATCTATCAGAGAAAAGGAGGAGATCAAAATGGCTTACTATGTTGTTCTCAGTACACTCACTGATGAAGGAAGGAAAACGATCAAGGAGAATCCCAAAAGAATCCTGGAAGTAAATCATGAACTTGAGAAAATGGGGATCACAGTGAAGGAGCAGTATGCAGTTCTTGGACCCTACGACTTTGTGAACATCGTTGAGGCGGCTGATAACACTGCGATCATGAAAATGTCCGTTGATCTTGGTGCACGGGGGTCAGTCCAGCTTCTCACGCTCGCCGCACTCCCTATTGAGGATTTTATCAAAAAGGTTAAGTAGGGCATTTTCCGTTCAGGGCTGTTGAGAACATCCCCCTTGACTTCCTACCGGAGGCAAGGGGGATGGAAAAGGTATGACAGGATGAATACATGTGCATTATGTGGCAAGCAGATTTATACAGATAAGTACTTTTCGCGGAAATCTTCATGCCCCAAATGTGGCGGCGACCTCCATATCTGTATGAATTGCAAGTTCTATTCCGAGAAAAGCCATAACAAATGCCTTGAGCCAAAAGCGGAATTTCAGCGCGTACGCGACAAAGCCAACTTCTGCGACTTCTTTGCCTTCAGGGAATCCTCTGCAGCCTCATCCGGTAAGGAAAAAGAGGATGCCTTGAACGCGTTCGAGAATTTATTTAAAAAATCCTGAAGTTCGAGTATTTGTGGTGCCTCAAGAATTTTTTTTCCTGGCGAGAATACGGATTCCCTCACCAGCTATAACCAACAAAACACCGGCAACAAAAATATACCGGTTAGATACAGCAATTTTCCTCTGTATGGTCATAACCTGCTTTTTCTCGAATTTTAGATTGAACAGAACACGCGGCATTCGGTCTTTGTATCGCGCATTGTAAAATCTTTCGACGATCTGGTCTTCCGGAAGGGATTTCAGTTCCCGGTGATCCCTTCTATATTCAATGAATTCCGCGTACAATTGTTCGTCTCTATCCGGCACAACTTTGACCGTGCCTTCCCGAAAAACGATTTCTCCTGTCCAGATAACTCTGACAAGACACCAAAGAAGACTGCCGTGATCACCGTACGCCGAAGACAAGGGGACACTGGCAAGCGGGACTAGAATGCCGGTAATGATGAGAATTACACCGATCGTCTTCTTTTGCCTATTGTTGAACACTGAGCATTATAGCCAAAAAAAGGGCGAGGTAAACCCTCGCCCAATGTTTTTTAGTAAATCTTGACCGCTATTTGGTATGAGTTGCCCTCATCGTTGCAGCCAGTTCCCTGATCTCACCGAGATCCTTCACCATCATCGCCCACCCATACCAATAGGCATAATCAGGGTTTACATGGAATAAGGCCTGATATGCCCTCATCCGGTGTTTCATATACATCTGAAACAATACCTGGTCGATAAAGGAAAGTTTTTTCATATCGCCGCCTCCGGTCTGCATGAAATACAGGAAATCAGGATACGCGAAGGCGTAATTGTCAGGCTTTTTGATAATACCGTCTTTATAGAGCCCTGCAACAATTTCGATCGCCTCAGCAAGAAGACGGTCGGTCTTCATCATCATAGTGTCAGCCATATTCAATTGCTCACGGGCATAAGGCTCCGAGTGGCAAGTGCTGCATACCTTTATCATCTTTTCACGTTCGGTCTTCCATGCCTCTTCTGTAAGGCGCACCATATCGACAGCCTTCACTGCGTCAAGACGAGCAGTTGGTTGTCCTGTTTCAGGATTTAAAACACCCAGCGCCTTCAGAATTATGATCCTGTCCGCCTTCCATTGAGGGTCTTCAGGCAACGGAAGCCGGACACCAAGGAACCCCCAGGCCGTTCTGTTTTCATGAGAGCCGGTGGGCATATGGCAATCCTGGCATTTCGGTGCAGTAGCCTCACCCGGAAGATTCTTAGAATCCCGTATAAACCAGCGGGTCCCGTGCTTGGCGCTGCTCCACATCTCCCATTGAGGATGATCATACCCCATATGGCACTGCTGACATGCCCGCGGGTCTGATGCCTCCTTCTTTGAAAAAGTATGCCTGGTATGACATTCATCGCACGAATTCATTTGGTATCTGTATCCTTTATCCCGTTGTTCCTTTTTCTGTGCTTCGGTTTTTATGCCCATATTATGGCAACCACCGCAGCCTTTGCCGCCTTCCATCAGTTCATCCGGCTCGACATGGGTAATCGGGAGGGCATTCATCGAAATCCACCCAAAATTGTGTTTGCCTTTTCCAAATTCGCTAAATTGTTTTGCATGACATTGACCGCAGACCTTTTCATCAGGCATTTGGGCAAGGTTAGCATTCTGGGCGCTATTGTGATTATTCCCATGGCATGTTGAACAGGTAACGTTCACTGCACTGTGTTTGCTTATCTTCCAGTCTTTGACCTGCCCAGGTGATAACTTTTGATGACACGAAACACAGGAATTCTCTTCAGCATATGACGCGCTCATCAGTACAAATACAATGAAGAAAAAGATACAAGACAGCATTACCATACTTCTTTTCATGGCTCAACTCCTTTTTTGGATCATTTGTAGTTTTTGACGCAGCACTCCGAAGTAGCTCATTATATCACAAAAGTAAATTTCGGAAATGTTTCCAGCAGGATACGTGATAAATTATCGTTCCGGCAGATTCGATCATAATTGACGTATCTCCTGCATATTCTTTACAATCAGGCATGCCGAAGTGGCGGAATTGGTAGACGCAAGGGACTTAAAATCCCTCGTGGGCAACCGCGTACCGGTTCGAGTCCGGTCTTCGGCACCAATACTATCAAGTGTTGGTGAGGTGCAAGGGATTTTAATATAATTTATGAGACATGTATTGCTAACAGTTTTACACCAGTCGGCTTCATAATTGGAATGGGTATAACGGTTTATACGTGGCATGTCCGAAAGCGAAGCACAAACACGACCTAAGTTAGCGTCCTGAGTCCTGATAGCGCCGCAAATCGAAGAACATTCACTTCATGCTTATCTGCCGGTTGGTGCTCATTCTCACAGTAGTCGATAAAAACATCAATTTTCGATATCTGTTTAATTCCCATTCTACTGAACAGGACTTAGAAAATCAGGGGCGTCACTTTCCATTTGAATGATGCATGGCAAGAAGCTGACGGGTTATTCAATCCGAAAAGAAATAAACGATTTCCAGAAAAGTGTGGCAAGAAAGAATAACATTGTGACTCGATTTGAACAGTCAACCTATTAACACGCAGAAACAAGAAAGGATGGAAACGAAAGATTTTGGTTACAAATAAGCAGATAACAGTTTTGGCACAGCAAAAGAGAGCAGGGTCTTCACTTCCTTCTCCTCTTCTTAGTTCGGAAAATTAAGAAAAAAAGCAAAACCAAAATAAAAAAAACGATTTCAGCAGAGTGATTTTTTAGAATGTTAAGTACAAAGTCCATATTTGGATTTTTAGCAAATTATAGGTGGAAATCACTCGCTATAGCAGTTGTCGCAGTCTGCAGAATTATACAGACTGTTAAAATACCTTTTTCATTGCACTACCCCCCTCAACAGCCTATAACTGTAATATGTCTCCGCATTATACACATGCCAGTTATTGTATTGGTCACCATAGATAAACCACTCTGTCGGCTGAGTAGCGTACAGAGTTTCACACATCTCTGCCTGATTGCACATTTCATAACAGATGCCCGTATTCTCAGCAGGGCAACATGAGGTATCGTAAGGTTCTACATCTATGAGGATTATTCCCCAGCCTATTTTCATGTACCAGTAAGGCCTTGCATACATATCGCCTGTGCAATAAACCTCAATACCGATTTCTTCTGCTGTGCAGGGATTAGATTCTGTGCAATCACCACACCGTAACACTCTCGCTTGGTCAGGACAGCAATCAATCGGTTCAGGTTCAGGCGTAGACATGAGTTGGTTCAGGTGTAAGTTCGGGAGTTGGTTCAGGTGTAGGTTCGGGAGTTGGTTCAGGTGTAGGTTCGGGAGTTGGTTCAGGTGTAGGTTCGGGAGTTGTCACACAAGCTTTGTTGCTATGAGTAGACTCATTGCCAGCAGCATCATAAGCCGTTACCGTATAACAGTATTGAGTGCCTGGATTTAAACCATCAAAATATGTTGAAGTTCCGGTTTCGGATTTTTGATATGTTCCATCCCCGCAATAAATCCTATATCCGACAACTCCAGTATTATCTGTGCCAGCAGTCCAAGAGAGGTTAATCAGACCTGATGTAACGGCTGTTGCTGTTAGTGCTGACTCATATGGCGGAACCCCGTCTTGTAATATGTTTAGATAAACAACACAGTTTCCGTTGCTTGTCAATGTATATTTGAATTTTACATAACCTTCAATAAAATTATCCTTAGGTATCACAATTGGAACAAAATGAGATTTGTTTTCCAATAACCCCTCATGAAAAAAATAACCGTTATGCTTCATAGAGGTTTTATAATTTTTTAAATCAACAGAAGGCAGAGTAACCATTAAATTCCATGCTAATTTCTTAGGTTTGCTGTATGCATATATGCTTTCAAAATAAACCAACTCCCCTGCAATTGCTGAATTGATAGTATCGCCCTCTTCATTAATAATTCGACATTCCATTGCACAAAGGTCGGAAACCCAAAGGAATAGATATACCACTAAAGATACGAATAGTATTTTTCTTTTCATTGGACATTTCCATGACATAGCAATCCTCCTTGATAATTCAGACTAAGTGTACCCTTCAGGTCTTTGACCGAAAATTTATCTGAGAATAATTAAACATTTCTCCTTCAATGTTGCCTAACTTCAGAAGATATTAATGTGAGGACCATCACAAAACATCTTAGAATAATTAGGAACAGATCCGAAGAGAGATATAAATCCTAACCTGAGTGGAGATAAACGACGACTCACGTTGATTACGGTATGAAATGCTGTATTCATAAGATAATCGAAAGGATCATAGAGAGGAAGAACGAGACAGGGCAAGCTTCATCAAAGCAAAGATGCGCGTTGCTAAGTCCTTCCGTTTGAAAGAACAATTTTCAAAACAAGCCTGAAAACCAGATAAGCTACCAGTAACCATATTAAGACTATAATTAATGCTGCAAGCCATTTTGTTTTGCCACCAATAGGAGTAGATTGAGCTTTTTCTCTACATTCTTCTATAACTTCTTTTGGGATGATTTTAAGTGATAGATAAATTCCCGCAGGTATAATGATTAAATCATCAAGATATCCTAAAACGGGTATGAAATCTGGAATCAAATCAATAGGGCTTAATGCATAAGCTACAACGATAGCAACGAAGACCTTCGCATACCAAGGAACTCTTGGATCTTTATAGGCTAAATAAAGGGCATGTGTATCTGTTTTAAGTTGTCTTGCTTTTTCTTTTAATGATGCCATCCGCATATTATCAATTACCATTGATATTCTGCAGCATTATATAAGGTTTAAGGGAGGAGTATTTCAGGAAGGATGCTTGCTTCTTGGGATTCTTTGGATTTGCGGGTTCAGTGCTCGTATTTCAGTCCTTGAGTTGTTTTTTTGCCGATTTGATGAAACGTCCAAAAGCTCTGTCTTTCTTCCGCTTGTCCAGGTATGACATCTCGTAGTATTCCGATTCTTTCTTCAGCTTCATATAGCTGGCATACCGATCTTCGGTCAGATCTCCTCTTTCAACCGCGGCTCGGACGGCACAGCCAGGCTCGTGTTCGTGGCTACAATTTGCGTAGCGACAATTGGCCGAAAGCCCAACGAGGTCCTCAAAACCTCTATTCACCCCATCATTGGCTCCAACAAGGCCTAGTTCTCGCATGCCAGGGGTATCAATTAGCATCGCACCTTGGGCAAGTACGATAAGCTGCCGGCGTGAAGTCGCATGGGTCCCTTCCCCCGTACCGCTGACGTTCTTTGTATCTAAGACGTCCTTTCCTATGAGACGGTTGATGAGAGTTGTCTTCCCTACACCAGAGGAACCAAGCAGACAGAACGTCTTCCCTGGGGAGAGGGTCTCTTGAAACACGTCAAACCCGATACCGGTAATGTTGCTGAGACCGAGCGCTTTGGCTTTGGTGACAGAGGACACGATCGCAAGTTTCTGCTTCAATTCATCACTGGTAATCAGATCGGTCTTCGTCAGAATGACAATCGGTTCCACATGCCCATCCGCTGCCATTACCAGGTAGCGGTCCAAACGTCGCGGATTGAAGTCAAAATGGCATGACTGGACAATGAAAGCCGTATCTATGTTGGCTGCAATCATCTGGAAGTCGACGATTTCACCCGCTGCTTTACGGCGTAAGAATGTCTTTCGCGGAAATACTCGGTGGATGATTGCTGCTGCACCATCGTTGTAGTATTGTGCCAGCACCCAATCTCCGACACACGGCAAGTCAACGGAATTCTCGGTCTCGTAAGAGAGCTTCCCCGAGAGTTCGGCAGGGACTTCTTTTGATTCATTCCTTATCAGATACGAACCGCGGTCAACTGCCGATACACGAGCTATAGTGCGGTCGTCCTCGTGCAACGGAGTAATATGCGCTTCAAACCATTGGTCAAAGCCTAGGTCGATCAATTTCATGATATTTTGTCACCGAACATGCATTTTTTACGTAGCATGCTTCTTTATTGAAAAGTCATGTTTGCAGATTTGTGATATTCCATTTCATGTCCCGTTGGTTTTCATTAGAAATATACTACATCCTGAGAGAGCATGGGAAACAATATTTCAGGAAGCAATGTTGTTTTTCTACAATTACTGCAACAATTGCAACATTCACCCCGAAGGCAACATAGCATTTTTGAGGGGTATACCCACAAGTCAACAGCCTTGAGGTCTCTCAGACCATTCGGATGACTTCCTGAAGGAGTGATTTCTAAATCTTACTCCAATATGCAACATTTCAATTGAAATCAATAGAAAAATGTTTGTTAGACTCACATTGAAAATAGTATTTCGTAATCACTAAACTCCTCAGTTTATCTTGTAAGAAGAATTCTTACAAAAAAATCAGACTTATACTGATACCTTTTACTCCTAACCTGAGATAGGGTTGTATGTATAAAAAGAGAGGGTAAGGTTTTACCCTAAGGTAGACACAATATTCCCCCCAATCGGGTGTTACCCCAACACCCTTTGAGTTTACCTATTCCCTCCAATTACCCTCTCATTTTTTTGATTTTTATATTAAAGAGGAAGAAGAAAAAGTCAAAGCATTCGTTAAATATAAAGTGTAACTGGCCTTCGATAACCATACTCACTTTCGATTTTCAGAGGTTCGAAGAAACCGTCAAAAGACGTCAATAAAGACAAGGAGCATGCGGAAAAGTTAACGTACTCAATGAGTAGCTTGCGATGGCGGCCTCACACGTAAGAAAGTCTCGAGTAAATGCATCAATATCTTTCTTATTGGATGAAAGGAGGTGAGTTTAGATTTCGGAAGAGATTTGAAGAATATGTTTTTCGTCTCAATATATGAAAATATGAAAAAAGGAGGGAAAATTATGAGGAAGATATTTTTACTGTCACTCTTGGTTCTCGTCACCCTGACGTTCCTCGTCGGATGCGGCGGCAGAGTATATGCACCAAGAGAGGGAAGCGCAATATGGTACTACCATCCAGAATTGCCGGAAGCAGCGCAGGCCGTAGAAGGTGCACAGAAGGCTGGGAAGGATACCGTATGTCCTGATGAATTTCAGGCTGCAAAAGATCTTATGGAAAACGCTTATCGTACCTATTGGGCATGCAGGACTGAAGAAGCAATTGGGATGGCCAAAAAGGCAACCGCAATGGCAAAGGCACTCTGCCCTCCGCCGGCTGCCTGTTCGTTAACAGCATCACCAAAAGAGATCCTGAAGGGAAAATCTTCGACTCTTACCTTTACAACATCGGGAACAGTCAAATCTGCAATGCTGGACGGGGAAGAAGTTCCGGTCACCGGTGCCACAAAAACGGTAAGCCCGATGGCTACCACCAACTATACTGGTGAATGTACCGGTGTTGGAGGGACGCAAACAGCTACTGCAACCGTAACAGTCACATCACCACCACCACCGCCTCCACCACCGCCACCACCCGCACCAAAACCGGAACCAGCGCCACCACCACCGCCGAAAGTATTGGATAAGATGACCCTTCACATAAACTTTGACTTCGACAAATTTAATATCAGGAAAGCTGACGAAGCTGAGCTGAAGAAGGCAGTCGAATTTGTGAAGAAATACCCGGATGCCAAGGTTGAGATCGACGGGCATACAGATAGTATCGGTACCGAACAATACAACCAGAAGCTATCGGAAAAAAGGGCGGGAGCCGTACAGAACTACCTTATTGAAAAGGGTGCCTGCAAGAAGGCGGACATAACGACTGTCGGTTATGGAGAATCAAAACCTATAGCAGATAACAAAACTGCCAAGGGCAGGTTTGAAAACAGGAGAGCAGAGATTCTCATTCTCGAGAAATAAAGCATAACAATAATTGATATACATTAAGTCTCCATTTAAGGAAGAGGCAGGGTCAGCGATGGTTCTGCCTCTTTCTTTGCTTCAATATGTTACTCAATCATCTTAATCTCCGCTCTCGAACCATTTTTATTCCAATTTGACATACTGCCGTATAATATGATATGGTTAACCATATGAAGACAACCATACAGATACCTGACAGCCTTTTGAAAGAAGCTCGCAAACTTGCAAATGAGGAGCGCACGACGCTGAAGTCCCTCATGGAAGAAGGTCTCCGTCGTATCGTCTCCGATCGCAAGCGGCGAGGCAGGTTCAAACTGCGCAAAGCTACCTTCAAAGGAAAGGGACTTCAGCCCCATCTTGCAGGTGCAACCTGGGATCAGATTCGAGACCTCGGCTATGAAGGACGCGGAGGGTGATCGCAGTAGACAGCAATCTTCTGGTTTACGCGCACCGCGAAGATGCCCCCTGGCATGATGCCGCCTATGTCCGGATTGCCGAATTGGCTGAGGGTCAGGCGTCGTGGGCAATACCATGGCCGTGCGTTCACGAGTTCCTTGCCATTGTGACTCATCCGAAAATTTATGCTCCTCCAACACCTCTGGGGAAAGCTCTTGAACAGTTTGAAGCCTGGCTGGAATCTCCAGGCCTCGTTCTTCTCTCCGAAACAGAGGATTACTGGCTTCAACTCCGCCCCATTCTCGTGACCGGAAGGGTATCGGGTCCGCAAATACACGACGCCAGGGTAGCGGCATTATGCATGGAGCACGGCGTAACCGAGTTGTGGACTGCGGACAAGGACTTTGGTTGCTTTCCGGATATACAGACACGAAACCCACTCGTAAATTAGAGCCTCCCATTGCTTTCTGTTGGTTGTAATTGGTTTTATTATTATCTAAACGTAAATAGCCTTCTCCAAACATTCTTCATGGATATAGCCATCTCAAGGTTAAAGTCCTTTTTCTCTCTGCGGAAGACTATCGATTCATTTGGCTAAGATATCTTTTTGAAAAACTTACTATTGCCCTGATAACAATGTTGTCTTTATATCTTTTGATTATTTTCATATTGATTATAATAAGATAAAGAGGATAAGAATTTAAGAATTCTGGAGGATGAAAAAAAATGCCTCCGCACAAAAGGAGAGAGAAATGAAAAATAAAGTTTGTCTTATCTTAGTTGTTTTGGTGTTTCTCTTTACAAGCAACATACCTGGATATGCAGCTAGCGATGGTGGTTATAAAGGCGGCGGTGGTTATAAAGGCGGCGGTGGTTATAAAGGCGGCGGTGGTTATAGAGGCGGTGGTGGTTATAAAGGCGGTGGTGGTTATAAAGGCGGCACGTATTACCGAGGAGGTCATTACCGAGGAGGTCATTACCGAGGAGGCTGGGGTGGGTCTATCTGGGTTGGGCCTGTATGGGGTGGATGGAGGCCATGGTGGGGTCCTGCGTACTATCCCTATTATTATCCATACTACCCGGAGACACCCGTGGTTATCCAGCAACAGCCTCAGACGTATGTCCAGCCGGAGGAACAGTATTATTGGTATTTCTGCCAAAATCCCGAGGGATACTATCCATACATAAAACAATGTCCTAATGGCTGGTTGAAAGTTGTTCCGCCAGCTCCGCCGGACGAGAAGGAGTGAAGACATGATGAAACACAGGATAATCGTCTTTTTATTTCTGGCTTTGTTGGTGATGGGTGGCTGTGCGACCATCCCCAAGGGACCCAGTGTAATGGTGTTGCCACCACCCGAAAAGCCTTTTGAGGTATTCCAGGCTGATGATGCCGTTTGCAGGACATGGGCAGCACAGCAGATTGGACTGTCCCCTCAGGAAACAGTCAATCAGAATACTGTCACAGGCGCTGTCGCGGGTACGGTCATCGGAGCTGGCCTCGGCGCGGCCATTGGCTCTGCCTCAGGTGATATGGGTCCTGGTGCGGCTATCGGTGCCGCAAGCGGGCTTTTGCTCGGGACAGCAGCAGGCGCGGATTCTGCGCGGGTTTATGGATGGGAAGCACAACGCAGGTACGATATTGCATATATGCAGTGCATGTATGCCAAAGGGAACCAGATTCCAGGAGTGGTGCCACAGACCCGTTCTATCCAGAGAATGCCTCCACCGCCGCCCCCGGGCTCGGGCTATGCACCGCCGAGGTATTCTCCGTAATTCCCCGGGAACGCCTTACCAGTTGCGATAGCGGCGCTAAGTATAGACTGTATGGAGATTTCCGTACCGCTAACATTCTACTATTGCCTAAGTGACAAAGGCTTCCAAATCTGTTATTGGGACACTACACTAGATGTCATCGACAATTTGCGCTCTTTGGAATGAAGAACCCCGCAGCAGAGCTGCGAGGTATCTTATCGCAAGGAGTTATTATTTCCATATTCGCTCGCTAACCCCGCAGCAAGCTGCGAGGAATGCGCTCACTATCCGATTCAATAGAGAGCCCCGTGCAGTAAGGTTTGAAACAAATGCTATCTATGGATTTTTGCTTTCTTCCAATTATTCCATGAAGAAACAAATGCCGTAATGAGGAGATGCAAAGCAGATGAAAAGGGAACCTTTTGCACGTTGTGGCAGAACAGCCAATATAAATAATTTTAGGGATTGGTCCATCAGATCGGACAAATCCCTTTATTAAACAGTTAAAGACTGAAAGCTAACGATCCGGCTTTCTCCCCCTTATCCATTTATCCATCTCAACTACAAGTATGACTGTAGTGGAGACCATAAATATCTGCACCCACTCGTTTATTGTAATCGGCACTGTCCTGAAGACCCACTGGAACGCCGGAACATAAATCACCGATAGTTGAGCAAGGAATGCAGCAATCATGCTGATAAACAGCAATGGATTGCTTATCGGACTCATTCTGAAAATGGATCGTGTCTCTGAACGACAGTTGAACGCCTGATAGAATTGGAAAAACACCATTGTCGTGAGGGCAATTGTACGCGCCCTTTCAAGAGGCACTCCTGCGTTAAGGTTTAATATAAATAAAAACAGTGTTCCGGCAGCCAGCGTTATTCCCATTAATACTGTTCTCTGTACCATAAGGCTTGATAAAATGCCCTCTTTTGGATTTCTTGGAGGTCTGTTTAATACACCTTTTTCTGCCGGCTCAAAGGCAAGAGCAACATCCTGCAGTCCATTCGTTACAAGATTAAGCCAGAGTATCTGTGCAGGGATATATGGAATAGGGTATCCCATGACTATTGTTCCGATGATGGCAATCAGTTCTCCAAAACCACATGATATGAGGAAAAGAGTAACCTTCTTTATGTTGTCATATACAACCCTTCCCTCTTCAACTGCAGCAAAAATACTGGCAAAGTTATCATCAGCGAGAACCATATCAGATGCTTCTTTTGCAACATCAGTTCCCGACTTCCCCATTGCGATTCCTATATGTGCTGCTCTGAGGGCCGGTGCATCATTTACTCCATCACCCGTCACGGCAACGATCTCTCCGTATCGAATCAGCTGCTCAACTATCCTGAGTTTATGCTTGGGTGAGACCCTTGCAAAGACAGAAATGTCTTTGACCTTATTGAAGAGTTCATCATTACTCATTGCTTCTATCTCTTTGCCGGTCATAACCCCGGATTCCTCACTTGATATCCCGAGCATCTTTGCTATTGCTGAGGCTGTAGCAGCATGGTCACCTGTGATCATTACAACCTTAATACCAGCTTTTTTACAGCCTTTCACTGCATCCATAACATCCGTTCTTGGTGGGTCGATCATCCCCTGAAAACCAACGTATACAAGATTTCCGTCAACATCATGGTGGGTTATCTCATCGATGTCATGAGGTGCTTCCTTATAAGCCATAGCAAGGACCCTCATACCTTCTCTGGCAAACAGGTGTGCTTTATTCAGTATTTCTTTTGTCTCGATCCTATCCTTTACTACGCATTCAGTACACATATCGAGTATTTTTTCTGGAGCTCCTTTTACAAAAATAAACTTTTTCCCGCCGTGTCTGTGAAGGGTCGCCATATACCCGTACTCAGACTCAAACGGTATTATTGCTGTTTGAGGATAGTGTCTCGTTTCCTCTATAAGGTTAAGACCTGCTTTCATTGCAGAAACGATTAATGCCCCTTCTGTCGGATCACCATCAACCTTAAACTCACCTTCCTCCTCATAAATATTGGATTCATTGCAGAGCATGCCTATCCTAAAGACCATGAGCAGGTTCGCAGATGCCTTGATATCGACTGGTTCCAGTTGATAGCGGATTTCCCCCTTTGGTTCATAACCAATTCCGCCTATTCTATATGCCTTTTCACCATCGTACACTACCCTTACGGTCATCTCGTTCTTTGTGAGGGTGCCAGTCTTATCTGACCCTATAACGGTCGTGCTCCCGAGTGTCTCAACCGCAGGCAATTTTCTTATGACGGCATTTCGCCTTGCCATCCTCGCAACACCGATAGCCATCACTATCGTTACAGCGACCGGAAGTCCTTCAGGAATTGCTGATACTGCCGTGGCCACCGCAATCATAAACATTTCGGAAGCCTTTTCTCCCAACAATATCCCTGCTCCAAAGATCAAGGCTGAAAAGGCTATTACGAGAATTCCTATTAACCTCGCAAACCTCATAAGTTTATACTGAAGGGGGGTCTTTACCACTGCGACTTCCCTGACTTCGGTGGCAATCTGTCCGAGGACCGTGCTGTGTCCTGTCTCAACAACAATGCCTTTCGCCCTGCCACTTACGACAATTGTGCCCATAAATGCCATATTTTTCTGATCACCGGGTGTCAAGTTTTCTTCTTTGATCAGGGAAGTTGCTTTTTCAGCAGGCAGGGACTCTCCGGTCAGCGTTGCTTCTTCGACCCTCAGCTCAATTGTTTTAAACAGTCTGAGATCTGCAGGCACCCTCACTCCCGATGCAAGCAAAACAATATCCCCCGGCACAAGCTCTTCACTATTAATTTCCTTCTCTTTTCCTTCCCGCAGAACCTTAGCTTTTGGTACGACCATCTTTTTCAGTGCCCTGACACTTTCCTCTGCCTTGTACTCCTGTATATATCCGATAATTGCATTCAGTATTACAACAGCAAAGATTACACCCGAATCTATATATTCATTTAGAAATATTGTCACCACACCGGCGATGAGCAGGATATAAATGAGTGTACTGGTAAACTGGTGGACTAGTATTTTTAGTCTGCTAATCTTCTCTTCTTCAATGAATTTGTTCGGGCCGAACTGCAGGAGGCGCTCTTTGATCTCCGAATTGGATAGTCCGCTCTCCGAGGCCCTAAGCTTTTCGAATGTTTCCTTGACAGTTAATTGATACCAGTTCATTCTCCACCTTTCATGGCAACTCTTAATAAAACAGGGGGCGAACACATTCACTGTAATCCAGAGAGCCAACAAGAGGATACAGATCAGAAGAACGTTACAATGCGATCAAATGATTTTCTTAAACGATCTGATACAGTAAGGAGCATCCCCTTCAGGAGTTTGGCTCCCAATCCAGGATATATGGCGATTAGTTTATCCAGGTTTTCCCGAGTTATAATAGCAAGTGAGACATCTTCAAGTGCTACGGCTGTAACTTTCCTAAGACTGTCATCAAGAATGCATAATGCACCCTTGCTGTATATGCCCAAAATCACATTCTTGCCCTTATACTCTGTCTCTTTTTTTATTTCGACCCTGCCTGAAACAATAATTGCTATGTAATCGAACGGATCCTCTTCTTTCCAAAGTGTCTCACCTGCCGGGATATCCTTGCATTCAAAAAAAGATGACAGATTCTCGAAATCTTCATCACTCAGAAAATTGAAAGCGCTCTTCTTCCCTTTCATAGAAATATAGAGGTCTTTAAATACATCGTTCATAGTTAAACCCACTCCCCGTCTTTCCATCTCTTCTTGCATTTTTCAAGCATGATAAAAGCAAGCCATAGTTTTTCCATACTATCAAATTTATCAAAGTATGATTCATTGTCGTCCATCAAAACATTACTAAATGCTATGGCTAAATCCCAGGGCGTTGCATATTTTTCGATTACCATATCCTGCAACTGGTCTTGTCTTGGCAGCCAGACGGCCTCTATTGTTTTTAAGTAAGACTTCTTCTTCTCAAGATCACTTGTAATTGGTTGAGATTGTGAAATCAGGCCTAATGACATCGAGACAAAAAAGTCTCCAAATTCAGGTTTCCACTGCTTTTGCATCACTGTTGCACTTTCACACATCTTGATATAGTGAGATGATTTATCCATAAAACCTCCTGATTGTTAACTCCGTTACATGCAAGTCCTTCAGTTAACTCTATCTCTTCGAAACCACGTTCGATTACTCTTCAAGCGTGCCTTTGCCCGGTCAATAAAAATTTATATTAACTTGTACAACTTCATTCTTTTTATTCTTCTCCTCCACTTTCAACTAATGCGTTTCTCAAAGACCTTCCGAAAATGAAACCCGTAAATCGAGAGGGTAACGGCCTGAGGAAGAAGGCGGGGACGGCTGATCACAGTCCAAAGCAGTAACCTCCAATAATGGAATCTCTCTTTTCCGATGATCCCCAGAACAATAACAGACCTTATGAATGCGGCAATGTAGCTGAAACGGAAATGAAACAACTTTTTCTTGGGGGGGATATATTCACTCAGGAATGTCCTGACCCTTTCATAGTAATGTTTGGGAGAATAGATGGTTTGGAGGACCCTTTTGTAGCCGCTGATCAGCAGGTCATAGTCCATCTTGGGAATAAAATTGGTCGCAAAATCTGTATTGTTCCCCGAGGTCTCTTTCACCAGCCGCTGCTCCCTCTTGAGTCTCTCGTAGAGTTGCGTGCGCGGAAGGGCATTGAGTATGCCAACCATCGCCGTGACGACCCCGCTTTTCTGGATGAACCTGATCTGGGTGTCGAAAATTGCAAGGGGGTCGTTGTCGAAACCAACGATGAATCCTCCCTGCACCTCGAGGCCGGACTTCTGTATCTTCCTGACACTGGCGAGGAGATCGCGGTTTCTGTTCTGGAATTTGTTGCATTCTGCCAGGCTCTGCTCATGGGGGGTCTCGATGCCGACGAAGACTACATCGAATCCTGCCCTAACCATCATCTCCATGAGGTCTCTATGGTCAGACAGTTCTATGGATGCCTGCGTATTGAAGTTAAAGGGATACTTTCTCCTCTCCATCCATTCGATGATGGCGGGGAGGACCTCCTCCTTCAGCTTTTTCTTGTTCCCGATAAAATTGTCGTCAACAAAGAAGACCTGGCCCCTGAACCCTGATGCGTAAACACTCCCGATCTCCCTGATTATCTGGTCCTTATCTTTTGTGCGCGGCGTGCGACCGCAGAGCAGGGTAATGTCACAAAACTCACAGTTGAAGGGGCAGCCCCGGGAATACTGGATATTGATTGAGGCATAGTGCTTCATATTAATAAGCCCCCAGAGCGGAATAGGTGTCTTTCGTATGTCAGCCCATTGACCAGTGGTATAGAAATGGTCTGCATCACCTTTCTCGAAATCTTTTAGGAAACGGGGCAGGGTAATCTCGGCTTCGTTCAATACCAGATGGTCTACTTCCCCGAATGATTCATATTCGGTTGTGAAAAGAGGACCGCCGGCAACAATCCTGACGCCAGCGGTTTTGCATCTTTGAATAACTTCTTTCACCGATTCCTTCTGGACAGACATCGCACTTATAAAAACGAGGTCAGCCCATCTCATGTCCTCGTCATCCAAACTTTTCACGTTCATGTCGACCAGTCTTTTCTCCCAAGCATCAGGAAGCATCGCTGCTATAGTCAATAATCCAAGGGGTGGACTGCTAGCCTTTCTGTGAATAAATTTCAACGCATACCTGAAACTCCAGAAGGTATCCGGGAATTCAGGATAAATGAGGAGTGCTTTCACGGAATGCTCCTTATCATTTTAGGTTTTCGTATAAACGGCTGTCAGGATCACTGTGCCAGCCCCCTATTCTTTCGAATCCTGGATTATCTGTTCCACATCAGCCTTTTCAAGCGTCTCTTCCTTGATCAGCGCCTCTGCAAGTACATCAAGCGTATGCTTTTTCACTGTCAATATTTCAGTCGCCCTTGATTCAGCATCGATGATCATTTTCTGGATCTCCTGGTCCATAAGCCAGGCCATCTCCTCACTGTAACGCTTTGGTAGGGACAGCTCCCTTCCCAGGAACGGATGTTCTTCTCCGCGTCCGAGATTTATCGGGCCAACCCTGTCGCTCATTCCCCACTGCGCCACCATCTTCTCTGCCAGCGAAGTTGCTTCTTTCAGATCGTTCTGTGCGCCGCTGCTGACGTCGCTAAAAACAATTTTTTCCGCAACTCTTCCGGCAAGGGCTATACTCAATCTGTTCATAAGATAAGTGCGTGGATAATAATGTCTGTCTTCCCCGGGCAGGAGCTGCGTAACTCCCATCGCCATACCACGCGGGATAATGCTCACCTTATATATGGGATCAGCACCGGGAAGTTCCCATGCGACAAGGGTATGTCCTGCCTCATGATATGCAGTGATCCGTTTTTCAGTATCGCTTATGGTCTCCTCTTTCACTGCCCCCATAAGAATAATGTCCTGGGCCTCCTCAAAGTCGTGCATATCTATTGCTTCTTTGTTCTTTCTCGTAGCAACGAGTGCGGCCTTGTTTGTAAGATTCTCAAGGTCAGCGCCTGTCATGCCAGAGGTGCCTCTCGCCAGCTTCTCAAAATCGACATTATCTGCCAGCACCTTGCCCCTGACATGGATTTCAAGGATCGCCTTCCGTTCTTTCCAGCCCGGCTTGTCTATCACGACATGCCGGTCGAACCTCCCAGGCCTCAAAAGTGCGGGATCCAACACGTCCGGTCTGTTCGTGGCTGCCATAACAATCACTTCCTCGTGCGCATCGAATCCGTCCATTTCACTTAAGAGCTGGTTCAGTGTCTGTTCCCTTTCATCATGTCCGCCTCCAAGCCCTGCACCCCGTGTACGGCCTACAGCATCGATCTCATCGATAAAAATAATGCTTGGCTGGGACGCCTTCGCCTTTTTGAACATATCCCTGACGCGTGAGGCGCCGACTCCTACAAACATCTCGATGAATTCAGAAGCGCTGATGCTGTAAAAAGGCACCGCTGCCTCACCTGCTGTTGCGCGCGCAAAAAGGGTCTTGCCCGTTCCCGGAGGCCCAATCAGAAGCACTCCCTTGGGAACTTTCGCTCCGAGTTTCGCGAATCGGGAGGGGTCTTTTAGAAACTCTATCGTCTCTCTCAATTCAATCTTTACATTGTCCATGCCTGCAACATCTTTAAAGGTTATACTCGGTTTTTTCGTATCATACAGTTTGGCCTTGCTTGCTCCGAACGCAAAGAGCCCTCCCGGGCCACCCTGAATCTTCTGATTCCTCCTCATTATCAGGACCCAGATACCGATGATCAGCGCCCATGGAAGGATCCCGATAAGAATCTGCCAGAAATATCCCTGTTCAGAGGACTCGATAGTGATAATCACATTTTTTTCCCTCAGTTGAGACAGAAGTCCTTCACCCTGGAAAGAAGGCAGGACGGTCTGAAAGTATTTCACCTGTGCGGGTTTCTTTTCCCCCTGAAACTGTATGTTCACCTCATTAACGAATTCACCGCCCACGTCCAGCTTTTTAATTAAAACGGACTTGACATTGCCTGCGTTCAGCTGCTCCATAAACTGACTGTAATTTATCGTATATTGCGCGGGAGCACTTGTGCTGAAAAAGCTATTCCATGCATATGACAATGCAATAATTAGAAAAAATACCGCAATGTACCTCCAATATGTACCGGGAATACCGCCTATCCCGCTTTTCTTATCTTCAGCCATGATTCATGCCTGTCTTCATCCTTTTTGAGGCACATCCTCCATCTGTTTCCTATTCATGAATATCTCGGTACATCGACTTTCCTGAAATCGATATAGCCCCGGTCAAAGTCTACAAATGTTCCGTAGGGTCAGGCAATTTTTTCTATGAACTGTTTGAAGCGTTCAATTCGGCCTTCCATTCCTACCGCACTTTTTAACATCAGCTACAAACGCAATACCCGTCCCCGGCTTATGGTGCTGCCAGCAGATTGAGCGGCTTCTGCGATTCGGCCTGTTTCTGTGGTCTTGACCATTGCTACGATTAACTTAAATTTCATGTCATTTCTCTTTGGCTATTCTCTAATTACTCAACACCGTCCAGCGTGCGATTTGAGCATAACCAATCACAGTTATTATAGAAGAAATACTTGCAACAGCAATTAATCCAAATCCGTCCAAGAGTTGATTACGCCCCCGAATTGTTTGAGAAAGTCCATTTTTATATCATAACAGCTGTTTCAATGTTTCTATGTTTGATTTATCGTATTTCTGTTTTTTCCATTTGAAAGGAATATCGATAATCTCTCCCGCCTTGTCTATCGAATAGAGTGCTTTAAAAGCTTCTATGAGTACAGCCCTTTGCTGAGTCACGCTAAATGGCTCTCCAAGAGGATGTCCAAATGGCCATCTGAGATAAATTGTTCTTGGTGGTTTTATTTTTTCAGTATACTTTCTCAAAATAGATATTCCTACAGTTGATATTCCAACTCTTTCAATTTCTCGTTGTATCAATCCAACGGATTGGTTGCATATGCCTCAGCCAGGTGTTAGCAGAACAATATCTACGCGATCAGATTTGAGTCTATTAGCAACTTCGGGAGCTGTTATTTTTATAAGAGTCTCGATATGAGGACCCAAGATATGCCCCATGAAACCATAATGCCAATCTGGTAGTCTGCCTATTGTGCCCTCTTTTTCGAACTCTCTCAGTCTATCAATGGGAAACACAACATTGATGTCCTTGTCTGCATCGGTATGGTCATAGTAATCATGGGTTATCATGAGATCAGTTAATGGCTTCGATATATCAATTGTCCTGAACGTTGGATCACCATTTGGGTCCACCATGTCAAAATGCTTCTGCGCTTTATCATGCACACCTGCCGTGGTAACCACAGCTAATGTGCTATCTCTTAAAGCCTTTTTTAAAGGCGTCCACGGTATTCCCTCCGATTCCATCGGTTTGTATAAACCGGTTAACAGTTTTACAAGCAAGGGAAAGTGAGTTAAAATCTTTGCGATGAGCCTATTTTTTATCCGATGACCTACCATGAAAACCTCTTACAACCAATTACTAAACTGTTAGATAGAGTTTTAAGAATATCTCTCTCACTTCTGCATCAAAGATAAATACTATACGAATAATTATTAATTGAAGGTTGCATCATTTTAGCAGGTACTTTATTAAAGGTACATTAGATTTTGAGTGACTGATACTTTTGGGGTACTTTTTCAGGTGTGTTTTATAAGCGAGGATAGTCTCTTCAGAATCTTCTTTCTAGTTATCGGTCTCAGCTATCCAGAAGTGCGCATTGTCTGATAGCTCATCCCCGGGGAATGCCTTGATAAACCCTTCAAACTTTTCCCGGGATTCTCTGTAATGCTTTTTTTTGAAAGCGGTATAGGCTTCATCATACTGATGCGCGCTGTCACCCGGTGATGACTGCGTGGCAGTTTCAACATCCCCCGGCTGAACCTCTTCTTGAGACTCTTCAGGTTTTCTTTCCGTTCGCAAAACAACAAAATGCGCTCTTCTGTTCTTTGCCCAGCATTCTTCTGTCTGTTCCATGCACTGGGGCTTCTCTTCACCGTAACTGACGATCTCAATCCTTTTCGAAGCAACTCCGAGAGCGATGAGGAAATCTCTCACCGACTTTGCCCTCCTGTCCCCGAGTGCAAGATTGTATTCATTGGTTCCCCGCTCATCACAATGCCCTTCAACAGAGAGATTTGCACTGGGATTTTTCAAGAGCCAGGAAGAGATATTATTCAGGACCTGTCTGTCTTCCGGTTTGATATCATATTTATCAAAATCAAAATAGATGTCTGCAAAAAGCCTGCTCTCCTCGCTGAATCTGGCCGGCTCTTCTGTTGTCTCAATCTTTGCGAGCTGTTGTTCCGTAATTCTCTCCTCCGGCTTCAGTGCTCCCCTCTTGTCCATGGTTGCATCTGATAACTGCTGGGCAAAGGTTTGACCTGCTGGGCAACAGGTTTGACCTGCTGAGCAACAGGTTTCTGCGAGCATCCAAGCTGAAACAGACTGCAGAGGTATGCGTGTAGTGACTCAATTATCGGATTAGTCGTAATAGGGTCCCATTTTATTTCTACATTGAGATTGACTGAATCGCTTGTGCCATCCGAATAAAGTAATGTTCTATGTAGCAGTCTTCTCATGCCCGTTTCACAAGCACTTTCCTGAAAAGTCAGTTCCTCTATTTCCTGGTATTTTTCCGGATGTTTCGGTATCTTTCTTGTCCATACCCTTACATAATGTTGTGGGAGATCGCTGATACAGCGATCAAGCGAAGGGAGACAACATCGTGTACAAAATGAACAGGTTACCTCACTGCATTGAATGCTATTCTCATCAAGATAATACTGCTGATCGTTATTTTCGGCAAACAATTCCCATTCGGCAGCTTTTGCGGACTGCGCAATAAGAAATGATACAAAAAGAAATACAACAATATTCTTCATGAACATGAAAAATATCTTTCCTTTTGTAATATTTCTACCCTCCTTATATTGATAACACCTTTCGTCTTGCTCAATATTATGCTAAAACTCAATGTGGCTTCTGTGATGATCATCACTATGAAAATCTCGTGCGGAGGAGAAACGGGTGAGATTTTAGGAGTTAGATTTAATACGTAGTTTCAGTTCCCATTTCATTCGAAAACATAAAATATGCTTCAAAAAGGCACTTTCCGTTAATTTATTAATTTCTATTTATACTACTGCGATGAAAGAAAAGATCATCGTTGCGCATTCCAGGAAGAAGCATTTTTATGTCTGACGACTTGAACGAAGACTAATGAATTGACCACCTATAGGATTCTTGCCGTAGCATTAATGCAATTCCCGCCATAATTAGAAAACCGGCCACGCTTATCCATAAGATGCGGAATCCTACACATTCGAACACCCTTCTCTTACACCACTTCGCAAGTGAACTTTCCATGAATTCTCTTAGCCTGCGGATATCACCTGCCCTTGCTTCTTAATACTACATAGAATCATTTCATATCCTACTGCGGTAGGATTGAATATGGTGCCAAAAATACACAGAATTATTATAGGTCACATATTAGAGGTAAATAATGTATATGAACCATTTGATAATATTTATAGTCCTGCTATCATTGTCACTTATTATTGTATCAATCATGAGACAATACTACGTGACACGCATTAAGGACATGGAACGGAGTAATATTGAGTTTGATAGAAAGTATCAGGGGGAGATACTGAGCAGGGACGATCAAATCCGAAAATATGAAAGGAAAACAGAAATCCTTAATAGTGTTGTTGCCCGTTATGGGTCGTTCATGTTGAAAATTCCTTCTATAGTTCAAAGGCTTAATACCACAGCTGATTTTAAAGAAGTTACCACAACAATTACGCAGTTAGTCAGTGACATTGTGCCAACAAAAAAAGTTGATCTTTACTATCTCGATACAACAGATAATCTTCTGAAAAAGGTTTCTTCATCAAAGCATGGCAATAATAAGGAGGTTGCCTATGCTTTAGGAGAAGGACTCATCGGAAAAGCTGCACGGGAACGGATGGTATGGCGTAAGGAACAGTTAGAGACTATTTATGCTCAGACAAAAAACGACCACCAAACTGATGAAGATCTGTGGATGGCTGTTCCAATTTGTTTCAGAGAAAGAGTGCTTGGAGTGATTGGTATCGGTCACGTTGCTTTTCCTGTTGGAAACGAGAGTGACAGCATGAGGATGATAGCAAATTTAGCAGGTGTGGCATTGATAAACCAGGCGATGCTGGGTGAGGCAAAAGACAAGGCAAATACCGATTCTCTCACAGGGCTTAATAACCGTCATTATCTACAGCATATGGCGCAGACTTTTGTTGAGAAGGCTCTCAGAGAGAATACACCAATCTCCATTTTTCTTTTTGATATCGATAATTTCAAACATTACAACGACACGAATGGACATGATGCAGGAGATAAGCTGCTGGTAGAGCTTAGTGATCTTGCCCGCAGTGTTACCAGGAAAAATTCTGTTATTATTCGATATGGGGGTGAAGAGTTTCTCGTTGTGCTACCCGCGATATCGAAAGAGGAAGCATCTGTCTATGCTGAGAGATTTAGAG
Organism: Thermodesulfovibrionales bacterium; assembly: GCA_963715195.1. Lineage (GTDB taxonomy): Bacteria > Nitrospirota > Thermodesulfovibrionia > Thermodesulfovibrionales > SM23-35 > JALHSV01. Next base: position 346,833 of record CAVQRT010000007.1, read on the forward strand.
AAAAGGTTTCATCTCATCCTTTTCCCCACAGGGAAAATCAACCACTTGGATGCTTGTCAATAAGCGGAGGAATTGCAAGTTTTCCTGCTGACGGTGAGACGATATTCAAGGTAATTCAGCATGCGGATAGGGCTTTGTATCAGGCCAAGTCTGACGGCAAAAACCGCATTTTACAGTATACTCAAGAGTGTTTTTCTGATGTTGATACTGAGCAAGATGTTTTACACGTACCTCATTTAACATTGACATAATCGTTTACAATCGGTTCGCCTATTTCCTGCATCTCTTCCTCGGATGTCCAGGGCCTAACGCCCTGCTCAACGAGGAAGCAACGAATAATAATAAAAATAGTGTTTACGAACAACAAGTGTTGAGATAGAGCGTTATCTATCAGAAGACACCTTTACCATCTCTATAGGTTGCTCCTTGCCACAGTGTTTGCAAATATGTGCATTTTCTTTAATGATCTCTGCACAGTAAGGACATTCCTTGGTATATCCTTTAGATACCAGAGGTGGGAGCACAATAATAACAGCAATAAGTAACGGAACGATTGCACATAGGATAAACCACAATATCGGGCTGCGCCCTTTTCTTATAGCTATAATACTACCTACAATTCCTGCAATAATAATCAGAATAAAATATCGAAACAATGGGATTCCTCACATTTTTATGATTATTCTTTTATCTTTTCTGTATATCACCTACACCAATAAATGGTACTGCCCCACCACCTGTGACCTGCGGGAGGATTCCGTTCCATTTCTCTATCGCCTTGAGATTGGCCTCTATCTTTCTGAGCTCTATAAGGTCCCGTGAAATATTTGCTTTCTGCAGCCTCAATGACTCTGCCTCTGCCTTTGCTGCCGTAATCTTCTGCTCTGCTTCAATCTTTATCCTTTCAAGGTCTCGCTTTGACTTTAGCGCAAGCTGCTCTGCCGTTTGCTTTGCCTCAATAGCCTCTGTAAATACTTTGGAGAAACTGAATGAGACAATAGAAAATGTGTCAACTGCAATGTTATACGCCAGGAGTCTTTCAGCAAGCGCTGCTCTCATTGCCTCGCTTACTGCTGGCCTCTTTGTTATAAGTTCTTCTGCTGTATACTGGGCTGTTACTGCTTTCATTACTTCCTGTATTGCAGGGTCTATAATGCGCTCCTTGAATTGTACACCGATGGTTTGGTAGACAACATTTGCTTTATCAGGTATTACATGATAGTTGAGCGCAACCGATGAGGTCACATCCTGAAGATCGGATGAAGCAGCTGCGGCATCAGTCACTGCCTTCTGCACCTTGACATCCACTATGGCAACCGTCTGTTTTATAGGCATCCTGAAATGCAGTCCTTCATTCATCACGGTATCTTGAACAGCGCCAAAATTGAGGAGAACCCCTCTTTCACCTGCACCTATCTGAACCCATGGTCTAAAAAACAGGAAAACCAGCAGAATTCCACCAATAATTACTACTAACCTCAAAGGTAGTTTCTTCATAGCAGACTGCATTGCTACCTTTGTTGCCTCTTTTGCCCTGTAAACATCTTGCTCATCCATTATGCTGCCTCCTTTGTAATTATTTAAAACTGTTCACTATTATAAAGATGTGGAAGGAGGTGAGACATCAAAATCCCAATACTTTGGTGAGTAATGGTTAATAATTTTCGATTTATACATAGGCTTCTTCGACAATTGTAGTTGAAATACTTGTTGTTTTAGGAACGTAACGAAAAGTTATTTTTAACCCATGACCATCATCACAGGAACAAGTATCATTTGAAAGATCATAGTGCACATTCTCCATCCCAAAGATTTCATTCATGAAAGGGCGCAGTTTGAGTGAATTGAACTTAACAGCTTTTGATTTTGCAAACCATCCCTGAAAAAATATCTGAGCAGAAAAATCTACGAGTCTTCCTTCATGAAAGATAACGTCGAGGATGCCCCACATTTTATCTGATTCTTTGAATTGAAATACCTGTTTGTCAGAACCCTCCGGCAAGATTGGAGCTATAACTATAGATTTACTTTGAGAGGTATCCGTTATATCAGTCAAACAATCACTGCCAAATCTGTCAATAATATCTAATCGGGAATGAAGCACCCTAAAATCAGCAAGAAATTCAGAAATGAGGGTCAAATATGGAATTTTACAAAATGGCTCGTATTGCCGCATTGAATTTCCTCTTACGTATCTTCTGTTATTCAACTTTCAATTTTTCTTATATCAAAGAGTTTTAGCTATTAGTTATAGTTAAGAGTACGTCGTATATAACCAGAATAATCCTTCATTATCGGTTCATACGTCGTGTTTAATAAAGACGATGATATCATAAAATCGGCTGTTGAACGATTACATGCAGTTGGTATATTGTATAAAACTGCAATTCTCAGCAGGGCCTTTACATCAACATCATGCGGTTGCGGCTCCATTGGATCCCAAAGGAAGATTACTAAATCAATGTCTCCCTCTGCTATCATCGCACCTAATTGTTGGTCCCCTCCCAGAGGCCCCGATTTTAATAAAGTTATTTCATATCGGACAGTATCTTCATTTTTCAGCTTAGCTTTGATAGTCTGTTCAATTAATTTCCCAGTAGTTCCCGTACATATTAATTTATGGACTATTAACAACTTATAGTTCCATTCAACCCATTCAACTAAATCTTTTTTACGATTATCATGGGCTACTAACGCAATTCGTTTATTTTTTTCCATTGCTACCTTTCTCCAATATCAAAAAAGAATCGGGTTCTGATCGATTCAATTAATCCAATATCTCAAGGACACAACGCTTTTTAAGCTTAGCACCGACAGCACCCAGTATTGTCCTCATTGCCCGTGCTGTATTCCCCTGCTTTCCGATAACTTTCCCAATGTCACTCTTAGCAACACGCAATTCAAAAATAGCAGCTATTTCTCCGCCTACTTCGGCCACCATAACTTCCTCCGGTTTATCCACCAACGTTTTCGCCATGAGCTCAATAAGTGCCTTCATATCCTCCTCCATAAGCCTTCGGGTTGTTTTTCAGACCCGGGGAAATTTTAAGTTTCTTTTCAATAATCATATCGACCTTTATCGCCAAGAGATCTATCTCCAACCTCTCCCTGCGCCACCACCGTAACCACTGCCTCTCTTATTAAAACCTTGTCGCTTCTGTTGAGGCCTTGCCTCAGCAACAGTAAGTGATTTTCCTTTGAATTCTTTTCCATTAAGGGTTGCAATCGCCTTTTTTGCATCTTCTTCATTGACCATCTCAATAAAACCAAATCCTTTAGACCGTTCAGTGAATTGATCCTTCATTATTTTTAGAGATTCAATCTCACCATATTCAGCAAACAGTTCCCTTAAATTTTCTTCAGTTGCGTTATACGGTATATTTCCAATATACATTTTTCTCATTTTTTATCTCCTTTTTTGTTTATCAAACCTTGCCCTCTCCAATTATCTCGAAAACTTTTCAATGCTTCCTTATAAAGATCAGCCTCCTTTATCATTCACTCATTTTTTATCTTTGTTTCTGGTTCAACACCACCGCAATATCTTTTTAAAAAGTCCTCCTTGCTCATCTTGTGCCCCAAACATAAACCAGAAACATCGGTTCTATCACACCCTACTGTCTGATACTGTCCATTTAATCTCATTACTTCAGAATGAAACATCATGCTATTACGTCCGTCACCATATATATATCGAACATGAGGCAAAATAATAGATTTGCCCATGCGATACATGTTCATAGTCTCTCTACTCGTGTAGGTGCATTTACTTATATAAAGCGACAAGAGAATCCTTTTTCAGGAATGGAAGCAAAATATGATGTATCCTAATTGGGGAAACCACTGAATAGACAGCGGTTACGTGTATTGTATCGCAACTTCATAGACGATATCCGAGTGGTTCGTGGAGGAATCTGTGCCTGCGCAGCTCAATGAACCTTTTGCCTCCACTCTGCGGTTTCTAATCATGGTAGTTATTACCTGGGTTAGATCAAATCCACCATCAACACAGTCCCGTCTCAAGCAATTTACTACAAAAAAAGCATAACTGTCAGGAGTGAAATGAAAGGTCCGCAGTATTGATTTTGCCCCGTTCTGTTTATAGGTCATATTCATAACGATGCTTGCAACTTCAGGGAAGCGAGTCATTACAGAACCTGCTTCATGTTTCTGCTGCATGATTTCCTGCCTCTTCTCCATCATTGCTGTATGCCTACTGTTATTCATATTCCTCTCATTCCTCCCAACGGAGAAGGCTCCCTCCGGCCGAGGGAGCCTTGCCCAATTCCTTAGAGTTTAACTACATTAATCGCCTTGGGACCTTTCGGGCCTTCTTCGGTATCAAAGCTAACGATGTCACCTTCGGTGAGGCTCTTAAAGCCATTACCCTGGATAGACGTATGGTGTACAAAAACATCATTGCTGTCTTCACTGGCGATGAAGCCAAACCCTTTGCTGTCATTGAACCACTTCACAGTTCCTTGTTTCATGCTATTTACCTCCTTATCCTTAAATTAAAATCTCAGAAGGACTCAATAAAAAAGGCCACAAAGCTAAAAGTCTTTGTGGCCCTCTGTGAACGCAAAAACTTCTAAAATCTTATCTATACAGTAGCACTTCCCAGCAGGTTAGTCAAGGTAATTCAGGAATGACAGGGTATCGGGGGAAGCAGGTCATGTTTTCTTCGGAAACGCTCTTGAGAGATTATTCTGCCGCCGTTGTCTGTGCCGGAACTGAGACCCCTAATACATCGACCGTATTCTTCCGGTCCTTTTGTCAATCAGGATCAAATCAATAAGAACCCCCTTGTGGTTCATAATTTCGGCGATATAAAAATGCGCCTTCTCCCGCATCCTGACGATCCTGATGCCCCCGTCCTGAAGAAGAAGTTGTTCGATAATCTCTCTCGCCTCAACCGGTGTCCTAACCTCCCTTCGGGCTCCGTACCATCCCCACTTATAACTGCGCCAGTAGTTTCCATAAACAGGCTGACATTCGACCGGTTCTTTCTTCGTCTGTTGCGCTGAGGAAATATCAACAGCCGGAAGAAAAACAAGAATTATTATGAACAATGCGATATTCGCTTTTACCATTCCTACGTATTAACCTAAAACTTGCTTTTGAAAAGCACAGCCTGCCAGAACCGAACTTACTATCAATCCTTTCCTCATACTGTTCACATCACTGGCATTTCTCGATAAACAATATCAAAAAAATGTGAAGAGGCCGCGAAGGAATTATGAAGATTTTGTGAATTTTGGAATGGAAAGAATGAACGTGGAACCTTTACCATATTCACTCCGGACGTCGATGCGCCCTCCGTGGGCATCGGTGAGCTCCTTGACTATGGTAAGCCCCAGGCCGAGTCCGCCTTCGGAAGCCCGGTAAAACCTTTCGAACACAAACGGCAGGTCTTGCTTTTTGATGCCGGTTCCGGTATCTGAAATGTCTATAAAACTGTCTGTTTCTCTCTCGCCTGCTTTCATCCGCACCGTGCCACCCTTCTCTGTTGCCTTGAGTGCATTGCTCAGGAGATTAATCACGATTTGGCTCAGTTTATCGGGGTCGGCATCCATGGTTGCCGTATCGGTGCATTCGAATTCGAGGACTACCCCTTTATCAGAGAATAATTTCTCGAAACGTTCTTTCAAGATGCCCAGAAACGGTTTAAGAACAACCGGTCTTCTCCGCAGTTCAAGGACACTCGCCTGGGCTCTTGAAAGTTCCTCGATTCCTTCAATGATATGTTTCAGGCGGTTTGTTTCTTCGTGGAGGGATATCAGCCGTTCCCTGTCGATCCTGATCAGTCCGTCAAGCATGCCCTCGATCTCCCCCTGCATGGCACTTAACGGTGTTCTGAGTTCATGGGCAATATTTGATGTCAGTTTCCGCCGCAAGGCTTCCTGGACTTCGAGATTATGAGCCATCAAATTAAACGTCCGCGAGAGATTGCTGATTTCATCATTCCCTTTTACCGGGACCCTGCTAGTGATATTCCCTTCGCTGATGTCTGCTGCAGCTGTCGTCAGTCTCTTGATCGGCTCAGTCATTCTCCGCGAATAGACAAAACTCAGGAGAACAGACAGCCCTCCCAATACAAAAATCACGAGAACAAGAAACCGGTTTGACCTCATCATGAAAATGGTCTCCTTGCCCTGGGGCTCATGCATGAACAGAGGGCGAATTTCGAGAAACCCTATTCCATTGCCTCCCAGGAATAACGGGTAGTTTGTGAACGGGGCATTCGAACTAAGCAGGTTGCCTTCAGGTGAAAAACCCGCAAGAGCTGAAATTCTTCTTTGCATGAGCGGCGGAAGATTTTCGATCGCCTTCCTGGTACTTATCAGCTGGTTATTGCCGGCATCGAAAATGTTGATCTCGTATCCGAGCAGGAGAGCCCAGACGGCATTCTCCTGGAGCAATTCCGTGCTCCATCCGGAATGTCGTTCATACGATCCCTCGATTGTCGCCATAACCCGGTAAATCCTGTCCTCATTCTCGCCTTCGAGATATTCCTCGAAATCCGTTACGATGAGTTCGCGTAAGGTCATGGCTGCTGAAAGAGATATGACGGAAATTGAAAGAAGAAGAATGAGGAACTTAACCCAGAGACTTTTTATCATCCCGTGTACCGGCAAACTTATATCCTACTCCATAGACCGTATGAATCAACATCGGGCTTTTCGGGTCATCTTCAATTTTCTGACGGATATTTTTGATGTGGGCATCAATGCTCCGTTCATATCCCTCGAATTGGTATCCAAGGGCGCTCTCCACAAGCTCTCCCCGGGTGAAGACTCTCCCGGGCGCATGGGAAAGCACCGAGAGTATCTTAAACTCGGTAGGCGTCAGGGTTAATGATAAACCCTTTTTATTCACTTCATAACTCCGGGGGTCGATGGTTAGCATACCGCCGTTGAAACTCATCTGTTCTGCAGAATGGAATTCATGTTTGGGTGATCTTTTCAGAACAGCCCTGACCCGCGCAACGAGCTCCTTCGGGCTGAAGGGTTTCACAACATAGTCATCCGCCCCAAGAGCAAATCCTGCAACACGCTCATTCTCAGAGGATTTTGCCGTAACCATAATGATAGGGAAATCACCCATTTCCCTGAGTTCCTGACAAACCTCTTCGCCCGACATGTCAGGGAGCATGAGATCAAGTATTACTAACGTAGGGATTTCTTTCAGCGCGGCAGACAGGGCATCTCTGCCATTTTCAGCCGTGACTACCCGATACCCTTCACCTTCGAGATATACCTTTACAACCCTCGAAATCTTTTTATCGTCCTCGACAACGAGTATCGGCCTGATCATACCTAACTATACCATAGAGTGAAAATTTTTCTTCCCGGTCTACACGAGAATATGTCTGATGACCTCATCAAGATTCAAGCAGCGTTTGCATGTCCGGGCTTTATTATCGGCTTTTTCAAGAACATTTTTTCTCCCATCTCCGTCTGACGGAAGCCAGATCCTTGAACTCTTTTTGTCTCCCAGATTTTTCATTCCTCCGCTCTGTTTTTGGAAAGAGCACGCTCATTTGTATATAATAGCTGCACTATGTCCAGAATCATTTTTGACATCGAGACCGTTGGAAAAGATTTTGATTCACTCGATGCACCGACCCAGGAATATCTTCTGAGATATGCCGGAACAAACGACGAAAAAGAGGAGATCAAAGACCGCCTGTCGTTTTATCCTCTGACAGCCGAAATCGTGACGATCGGACTCCTCGAACCTGAGTCAGGGAAAGGGTTTGTTTTTTTTCAGACTTCCGGTGAACCGTTGCTCCCGTTCGAAGAGGACAATATCCTCTACGAGACCGGAACGGAACAAGAGATTATCCGGAAATTCTGGAATGAAATCAAGCGATACAGGCATTTTATCACCTTCAATGGCAGAAGCTTCGACTGTCCTTTCATACTGATAAGAACCGCTGTCAATAAAATAAAACCGACAAGAGATCTCATGCCGAACAGGTATGCAGACACCCATATTGACCTGTTCGATCAGCTCCAATTTTTTGGCGCTTCACGAAGACGGTTCAGCCTCGATATGTGGTGCAGGACTTTCGGCATTAAAAGTCCCAAAGCAGAGGGTATTACAGGGTATGAGGTAAAGGATCTATTCAAAGCGGGCCGGTGCCTTGATATCGCCAGATATTGTGCCGGAGACCTCCGGGCAACGAGAGAGCTCCTGTTTTACTGGGAGAACTATATACGTTTTTCACCGTAAGTATTCATTCACCCTTTCGACGTCAAAATCCGCATCGCTTAAAACATTCAGAACAAATCTGAAGATGCATTTTCTCTGTTCATTCGTCACATCGGGATAAAAGAGAGGATTTCCGACAACAGCCCCCCGGAAAGCGTAGAACGGTGCAGCAACTGCTGTTATCTCCGCATCACCGGATTCCCTGATATATTCATTGAAGAAAAGACGCAACCCTTCATAAAAAGGTCCCCGCACATCCCCGTAGGTAAGAATCGAAAAAAAGATGTAATTGATTGTCAGCGCAGTTACATCATCTGCGGGATCTCCCCACGGACCGCGGCTTCTGTCGAGAAGGACAAAGTTCTCACTGCCTGCGTCTCCTCCCGACAAGGATGGATCAGGAGGAACAAACCAGATGTTACCTGGATGAAAGTCCCCGTGCACCTGTGAAAGCCTTTCATGTTTTGGTTTAAGTTTTATAATCCAATCTATTGATTTTTTTATTATATTAGACATTTTTGCAGTGCTGATGAACCCGTCAGGATAGGTATCAAAAACGCCCATCAGACACTCACCGTGTCCGACCGTATCCCGCAACTTTCTTCGGTAAAGAGCAGGCGATTCTCTTTTCACAGCGTGAATACCAGTAAGATACGATGTCATGGCCTTGATTTTTCCTCTGTCCGATGCATCAAGACTTTTCTTTTTGGCAAACAATTTGAGGTCATGGAAATAATGTCTCCCCTCTGCCCTTTCCATGAGCAGATAATATTCCCTTCCGCCACCGATTGATTTTATGGAACCGTCTTCCATCTCTGAAAGGACATCAACCGCTTTCACATGGTTCGGGAGATTTGTATATTCATCAAGGTCGAGGAGAAACACTGCTGCTCTGTCCGATGGGTAGTCATGTCCCAATCCCTCGGTAAGGAGCGCCTTTATAACATATGACTGAACGCCCCCCGGTGTCCGGACCTCGATAAGGAACCCTGACCCCTGCACGCCGGAACCGATCGGTGATATCCGGATATCGACGGCATTGCTGAATGTATTGAGGAGATACGCCTTTATTGCGGTTTCGTTGATCACAGTGCACCGAAGTTGCTTCTGTATCGTTCAAGGAAATCATCATACAGGAAATGATGTTCCTGGGTACCATAGTGTTCAATCGCATAGGTAGCGGCAACCGAACCTAATCGTGCGGCGGTCTGGATATCCCTCCCTTCAACAAGACCTTTCAACAGCCCTGCCCTGTAGGCATCCCCTGCACCGGTCGGGTCAAAAACGCGTTCTACCCGCATTGAAGGTACATGCTGATCAGACTCAGGGGTGCTTATCAATGAACCCTCTTCTCCCAGCGTTGTGATGATAACATCAGTCAGCTTGAGCAGATCAATTTTCTTCAATCCGGTAATCTTCAGAATGATCTCGAGTTCATAATCATTGGAGATTAACACCATGGAGCCCTTGATCCACTCTCTGAGCGCTTCACCTCCCCATTTTGTCAGAGACTGGCCGGGGTCACAGATGAACCGGATTCCCTTCAGGCGGCACTGCGCTGCGTATTCGATCATGTCCTGAAGATTTCCGGGTGCAATCAGGACAAGCGATTGTTCCGGTTCTCCGTCATCAAACCGGTATGCGGACGGATGTTTCATCGCTCCGGGATTGAATCCCGTAATCTGGTTATCCGCCATATCGGTTGTGATGTAGGCACCCGCGGTAAACTCTTCAGGGATGATTCTGATTCCATCAACCGGGATGTTGTTTTGCTGAAGCCATGCAAAATACTGCTGGTGGTCCTTGCCGATCGTTGCAACAATAATCGGTTTCTCTCTCAGGAGACTGAGCGTATATGCAATGTTGCCCGCAGTACCGCCGAATTTCTCTGACAATCCGTTTACATTGAAACAGACATTCAGCACATGGATTTTATCCGGGAGTATATAGTCGGAAAATTTACCCGGAAAATCCATAATCCTGTCATACGCCATCGAACCAGATATGAAAATATTCATGATAAACCCTATTTCAATGGTTGAAATGATATGTTGTCATTCCCGCTTGTCGGGAATCTTTCTGGTTCCCCTTCGTAAAGGGAAACAAAGAGGGTTGTTTTGAAGAAAGATTCCGGCCAGGCCGGAATGACAGATTAAATAACACCAACCAACTATTAAAATATTTATAGAGTAACAACATGGCTATTCCCCCAGTTCCTTCAGAAGATCCCCGGCAACGCGCCTGTTAAAACCTTTCAGGCCGGCTATTGTCTCGATAGTAGCATTTTTTATATTTTCCACGCTACCGAAAACGCGCAACAGTTCGAGCCGCCGCTTTTTCCCGATTCCTGCAATACTTTCGAGAGGAGATTTTAAAAGCGCTTTGTCCCGCAGTTTTCTGTGATACCCAACGGCAACCCTGTGGGCTTCATCCCGTATACTCTTCAGGAGAAGCGAAGACCGCCTTCTGTCTTCAAGATTCACCGGCATTGCCGACGTTGAGAGGAATGCCCGGTCAGGGTCTTTAGCGATTGCAACGACATCGGGCACTTTCTTCAGCGCAGAACTGTTATCAGCGAGAACCTTTTTTGCGGTCTCCAGATGTCCTTTCCCGCCATCAATAATGAGCAGATCCGGCATAGTGCCTTCGAGATGTGCTATCATCCGTCCGATCATCTCCTCCATCATCGAATAATCATCAATCCCCATGACCGTTCTGATCCTCACCCTCCGGTAGCGGTCTTTGTCAAAAGCCCCCTCCTCCCAGTAAACAAATGATCCTGCCGCCTCGTTCCCCGATATATTTGAAATATCAAATGCCCCCATGCTTCCGGGAGTATTGATGAGATGCAACCGCTCACGGACCTCGCTTAGGATCTCATGTGTTGTCAACGTTCTCCTTTCCCTGAATGCAAAACTGGCATTTTCCGAAGCCATATCGACAAGTTCTTTCTTTTTTCCCTTCACCGGTTTTCGAATCCTCACGCTTTTTCCGCTACGCTCTCCAAGCCACCCCTCCAATGATTTCACCTCATCCGGCAGAACAGATGTCAAAATTTCAGCAGGAGCAATAATCTCCCCGGAATAGAACTGCATGAGAAACGCACGCAGCAACTCTTTTTCGGGAAACTCACCTGCCGTGTGCACCCGGAAATCTTTTGATCCGATCATGCATCCGTTCCGGATAAACAAAACGGTGAACAAGACTTCCTGTTCTTCCCGTGAAAAGCCTATGATATCGATATCCCGGAGTTCCGGTGCAACAACCTTCTGGGACTCCATGCCACGCTCAATTGCCCTGATCCTGTCGCGCATTGCGGCAGCCTCTTCATACTTCATCTCCCCGGAGAGTTTCAGCATCTTTCGTTTAAGATTCCCGATGAGATTTTTTTTCTGCCCTCTCAGGAAAAGCCTGACTTCTTCGACCAGTTGTGCATATGCTGCTTTGCTGACATGGCCTGTGCACGGCGCGACACATTTTCCCATCTGATGCTGAATACAGGGCTTCATCGGTTTCTGAAATGAAAACCGGCAATCCCGTATACGGAAATTTCTCCTGATAAATGCAATGATATCCCACAAGGCACCTGCCGGCACATAAGGACCAAAATACAATGCACCGTCCCTTGTAACTTTCCTCACAACCTCAATTCCCGGCCAGTCCTCGTGGACATTCAGCTTCAGGTAAGGATAATTTTTATCATCACGCAGAATAATGTTGAACCGCGGTTTGTATTGTTTGATAAGATTCGCCTCGAGAACAAAGGCTTCGAGTTCATTCTTGGTGACGATGTAGGAAAATTTCTCCACATCCCTCATCATCGAGGTCTTGCGGGGATCAGGGATTGATTGTTTCCGAAAGTAGCTCCTTATGCGGCTTCTAAGGTTCTTTGCCTTCCCGACATACAGTACTTTCTGCAGCGAGTCTTTGAAGAGATAAACGCCCGGCTTTAAAGGTATTGAAGAAAGTCTTTGCGGCATGGTATTCAGACTAAAAAGAGCGGGGTCCTTATTCCACCTCTTCCATGAAGCTCCCGATCCTTCTGAATCTTCGGTACCGCTCCTCAAGGAGCTTGCCCGGCGTTTTGGCCTTCAGTTCTTCGAGGGCAGCCGCAAGATGTTCAGAGATATTCCGCGCTGTCTCTTCAGGATTCCGGTGTGCTCCTCCATGAGGCTCAGGGATTATACCGTCGATGATTTTAAAGCGCAGGAGGTCCTGCGCTGTCATTTTGAGAGCATCCGCAGCCCGCGAAAAATCTGCAACGCCAAGGTCGCCCTCCTTCTTCCAGAGAATCGCAGCGCATCCTTCAGGTGAGATAACGGAATAGCAGGAATGTTCGAGCATATACAGGCGGTCAGCAACTCCGAGGGCAAGCGCACCGCCGCTCCCGCCCTCACCGATGACAAACGAGACAACAGGGGTTTTGAGCCGGGACATCTCCATCAGGTTAACAGCAATGGCCTCCGCCTGTCCCCTTTCCTCTGCACCGATTCCGGGAAACGCTCCCGGGGTATCGATAAAAGTTATCACCGGACGTTTGAATCGTTCGGCAATTTTCATCACCCTGAGCGCTTTCCGGTAACCCTCCGGCTGGGGCTGTCCGAAATTGCGGGAGATCCGCTCCTTTGTCCCGCGCCCTTTCTGATGTCCTGCGACCGCAACAGGGTTAGCCTTAAATTTTGCCACACCTGCGACGACAGCAGGGTCATCAGCAAATCTTCTGTCTCCATGCAATTCGACAAAATCAGTCATAATCGTATTGATGTAGTCGAGGGTGTATGGCCTGTCAGGATGCCGCGCTATGAGGGTTTTCTGCCACGGACTTAACGAAGTAAAAATCTCGGAACGGAGATCTCTTACCTTTTTTTCAAGCTTCTTGATTTCACTGGAGATGTCAATATCCTTCCCGTCAGACACCCGTTTCAGTTCCTCGATCTTCAGTTCGAGCTCCTCAATCGGTTTTTCGAAGTCAAGGTAATACCGTATCATTGGAAAATCACAGCTCCCTTTCCCACTATTGCTTCGATCCGGCGAACCATCTCTTTATCACCCGAGATTTTCATGTCCGTCTCGATTACTGTTTCTGCATCTCTATGCATAACTCTGAGAAAGAGAGGGTAAAGTCCTGTATTGTCTGTGAGAATAGAGCGAAGCGTTTGGAGCTGCATGCCGTCTGCCAAAGGCAGTCTCAGGGTCAACTCAGCTTTCCGCAGATGGTTTCCTACCATAACATCCAGACGTGATATCTCATTCGCAATGATCTTGATTCCCTTCTCCGTTTTATCCACGCTGCCTTTCACAAGAAGGGGAACATCTTTCTGGAGGATTGCGAGGCTCGACTTATACAGCTCCGGGAAGACAATGATATCAATATTGGCCTCGGGGTCCTCAAGTGTGCAGTATGCCATAATCTCAGCCTTTGATTTGGTCTGGGTCTTCCGTATAGCCGTCAGTATACCTGCAATCCTGACCTCCTGGCCATCAGCAGTCTCTTCAAGTTCCGATATGGTCTTTGTCCCCAATTTTTTGAGATAGGCCTCATATTTGATTAAGGGGTGTCCGGTAATATAAAACCCGAGTGATTCCTTTTCGTATTTCAAGAGTTCATCCTTATTCCACTCAGACACAACACCGGTCTCAGCATCCGGGATATCACCGAAAATGCTTTGCTGTCCAAATACCCGTCCTGCTGAACTTTTCATTCCATTGCCCAGGAGTCTGTTCATGGTGTCCATTGCCCCAGCTCTGGTGCCTTCAAGCGAATCAAAAGCACCAGCTTTGATGAGGCCATCAATAACCTTCTTATTGACCTTGCGCTGATCGATCCGTTCAAGAAAATTCGTGACAGAGGTAAAAGGACCGGTTGCATCTCGGGCTTCTATGATCGACTCTATGGCTGCAGAACCGACACCTTTTACCGCCTCAAGTCCAAACCGTATTGAGGTCCCGACAACCTTGAACTCCTTCCCCGAGTGATTGATGTCCGGCGGCAGAATCTCTATCCCCATATCCCTGCACCCGGCGATTGATTTGACAATCTTGTCAGTATTGTCCATATCGGCGCTTAATGTCGCCGCCATGAATTCAACGGAGTAATGGGCTTTCAGATATGCAGTCTGATATGCAACGTACGCATAAGCAGCGGAATGAGATTTATTGAACCCGTATTCCGCAAAATAAGCCATGAGGTCAAAGATGCGCTTCGCCTTTTTCTCAGGAATACGGTTTGCAATCGCCCCCTGAATGAAGGCTTCTTTCTGCTTTTCCATCTCCTCAGGTTTTTTCTTCCCCATAGCCTTACGCAGAATATCCGCCTGACCCATAGAAAAATTCGCGAGTTTATTTGCGATCCTCATGACCTGCTCCTGATAGAGGATAACACCGTATGTCTCGTCCAATATCTCTTTCAGCTGCGGCAGATCATATTTCACCGGAATCTTTCCCTTTTTTCGTTTGATGAATTCGTCAATCATGCCGCTCCCCATCGGACCAGGCCTGTAGAGCGCGACGATGGCGATGATGTCTTCAAATCTGTTCGGAGAGATTTTGACGAGCAGATCACGCATCCCCGCACTTTCGAGCTGAAAAATACCCGTCGTATTTCCCGAACTGAGGAGTTCATAGGTCTTTCGGTCGTCAAACGATATATCTTTCAGAGCAAAATCACTCCCGTTCTCACGCATATAAGCCAAGGTTTTATCGATGACCGTGAGGGTCTTCAATCCCAGGAAATCAAACTTTAAAAGGCCTATCCGTTCGATAGAGAGCATGTCGAACTGTGTCATGATACTGCCGTCGGACGGATTCCGGTAAAGAGGCGTATAGTCCGTTAGCGGAGCGGGCGAGATGACGACTCCTGCTGCATGGGTGGATGCATGCCGGCTGAGGCCCTCAAGCCGCATTGCCGTATCGATCAGTTCCTGTATCTTCGGATTGCTTTCATACAGGGCCTTCAACTGAGCCTCGGATTTCAGGGTGTCCTGAATTGTTATATGCACGGTATTCGGAATCAGTTTCGCGATTCTGTCAACTTCACCGTAGGGCATATCAAGCGCTCTTCCCACATCACGGATAGCAGCCTTGGCAGCCATCGTCCCAAAGGTAATAATCTGCGCGACATGGTCCTTTCCATACTTATCAGCGACATACGAAATGACTTCAGATCTCCTGTCTTTGCAAAAGTCGACATCGATATCCGGCATGCTGATTCGTTCAGGGTTCAGAAAACGCTCAAAGAGGAGAGTGTATTTCACGGGGTCAATATCCGTAATTCCAAGGCAGTATGAAACAAGACTGCCTGCTGCCGATCCCCTACCGGGGCCGACCGGGATTCCCTGCTCTTTGGCGTGGCGGATGAAATCCCAGACGATAAGGAAATAGGATGCATAATCCATCTTCCTGATAATCTCAAGCTCCCTGTCCAAACGCTGGGTATACACAGCGTCCGCATGCCTTCCCAACCGGTTTGTCAGACCGGCATGGACAAGTTCATCGAGGAGCGATTCAGGCGATTTGTCCTGCACTTCATACCTCGGTAGCAGACTGTCCCCGAGCTTGAATTCCACACTGCAGCGCTCAGCAATCGCCCTCGAATTCAGGACTGCTTCAGGGATGTCCCTGAAGGCACGCTTCATCTCATCGGGTGATTTAAAATAGAAACCGTCCGACTGAAACCGGAGCCGGTTTTTATCATTGACGGTTTTTCCCGTCTGGATGCAGAGCAAAATATCATGCGCCCGGGCGTCCTCCCGTTTCAAGTAATGACAATCATTCGTCGCAACAATGCCGATATGCAGCTCCCTGGCCAGTTCAAAGAGCTTGTGATTGAGCTTCTCCTGCTCAGGCAGCCCGTTATCCTGCAATTCAATATAAAAATTTTCAGGGCCAAGGATGTGTTTGTACTCAAGGGCCTTTTCGCGGGCCTTCTCAATCATCCCCCGCTGAAGGTAAACGGGAATTTCACCCTTCATGCACGAGGTGAGGGCGATCAATCCTCCGCTGTATTGCTCGAGCAGGTCACGGTCTATTCTTGGTTTGTAATAGAACCCTTCGGTATATGCCCTGGTAACCAGTGACACGAGATTGCGGTATCCCTGATTGTCCCTGGCGATCAGGATAAGATGATACGATGCATCTTCACTGTCATTTCCGTGCCGCTTCTCAAGACGGCTCCCTGGGGCGACGTATACTTCGCAGCCGATGATCGGTTTTATCCCGGCCTTCGTTGCAAGGCGATACAATTCCACTGCACCGAACAGATTGCCGTGGTCTGTGACTGCCACTGCGGGCATTCTGAATGCGGATGCTTCGTCCACGAGTTCCTGCAACCGTATCGCTCCGTCAAGAAGGCTGTATTCAGAATGCAGATGGAGGGGCACATAATCTGCGTGTTGATGCATAATAGAGATATTAACCCCAGCAGTATTTTTTAGTCAATGCAGGAAGAGGCTGCATTTTTCTGTTTTTGACAGCTATTTTTGATCAAGATTATAATGAATAGATATATGAACCGAAAACTGTTTATCAGCGTTGCACTGATTTCGATTCTTCTCGGTGTCTCCGCCGGAGGGTATGTTGCCTACAGTATGGGAATTCCATCCATCGAAGAGATCAAACAGTATAAACCGACAGGCGGCACAAAGATTTATGCCGACGACGATGTGATAATCGGAGAGCTCAAGGCAGAGAAAGGCACCTTTGTTCCTCTGAAGAATATTCCGGAATCCATAATCAATGCCGTTGTTGCAGTCGAAGATGCACGCTTCTGGAAACACAAGGGGATTGATTACCTCGCAATAGCGAGGGCCCTCTTCAAGGACATCATCCACGGGGAATTGCGGGAGGGCGGAAGCACCATAACGCAGCAACTCGCCAAGGTGGTTTTTCTGACGCCCGAAAAAACCCTTCAGAGAAAGATCAGGGAAGCCGCCCTTGCAATAAAGATAGAAAAGAACCTCGACAAGCGGGAGATTCTCGAATTATATCTCAACAAGATCTATTTCGGTCACGGTGCATACGGCGTCGAAATGGCATCGCGAATCTATTTCGGAAAGCCGGTACGGGACATTAAGCTGCCGGAGGCAGCTCTCATTACCGGTCTCATCAAGGCCCCCTCCCTGTATTCCCCCTTCAACGACCTTGGAAAAGCCAGAGAGCGGCAGTATATTGTGCTGTCCCGTATGGTAGAAGAAGGGTACCTGAAAAAGTCCGAAATGGAGCAAGCCCTCAAACAGCCTCTCTCTCTCTCGAGCATGAGAAAAGGCATTGACGCGAATAACTACTTCATTGAATACGTCCGGAAATATCTTGAAGACAAATATGGTATCGAGAAGGTCTATAAAGGGAATCTCAGGGTTTACACTACCCTCGACAGAACTGCTCAGACTGCAGCTGCAAAGGCTGTGCAGGATGGGCTCAGAGCGCTCGATAAAAGAAGGGGCTGGCGTGGTCCGATCGACCACAAAAAAGACCTCGATATCGGGCAGGAGATGAAGACCAGTGAACTGTCCACCATTGTTGCTACAAACCCCGGCGATCTTTCCACCGGTCTTGTCCTGAAAGTAACCAATAAGGAAGCAATCGTTAAGGTAAGGGGAGTCATCGGAAAGCTTGCCCCCGAGGATGCACAATGGGCATCGAAAATTCTCGATCTGGACAGCGGAAAAAGCCGGGTGCTAAAAAAATTTATCCTTCCACAGATCCTGCAACCCGGCGACATCGTGAAAGTGAGTATCAAAAGCGTTCAGGGCAATACTATCCGTCTTTCCCTGCAGCAGGAACCTCAAGCAGAGGCCGCTCTGGTCGCTCTTGATCAGGAGACCGGGTTCATCCGTGCAATGATCGGCGGGTATGACTTTGTAAAAAGCGATTTTAACAGGGTACTCTATGCAAAACGCCAGCCGGGATCTGCCTTCAAACCGATCATCTATGCTGCTGCTCTGCAGAATGGATATACTCCGGCAAGCATCATTACTGATGAGCCAGTGACCTATACCGGAGGGGCGCAGGGCGACTGGTCTCCGGAAAATGCCGACAATAAATTTCATGGTCCGACAACACTCAGGGAGGCGTTGACTTATTCGAGAAATGTCGTTACAGTAAAGCTGGTTGATGCCGTAGGAATTGATAAGGTAGTGGATTTTGCCCGGACAATAGGTATCCAGGGGGAATTGCCCAGAAATCTGACGCTGGCACTTGGATCTTTGAGTATCTCACCACTTGAGCTTGCACTCTGCTACAGCGTTTTTGCAAACGGTGGCTTGAAAGTCAAGCCAATTGCCATTAAATATATCACAGATGCAAACGGCAGTGTCCTTGAAAGCAATGACCCCGAGGCGGAAGAAGTGATCAGCTCCACGACAGCGTTTCTGATCACTTCCCTGATGGAAAATGTTGTTCAGCATGGAACAGGATGGAGGGCAAAGGCCCTCGGCAGACCGGTTGCAGGCAAAACAGGTACAACGAATGACTACAGAGACGCCTGGTTCGTCGGCTATACACCAAATCTGACCGCAGCGGTTTGGGTGGGTTTTGACGATACGAAACCGCTCGGAGCACTGGAAACAGGGGCACGCGCAGCGTCTCCTATTTGGGTATCGTTTATGCAAAATGCCCTGAGCGGTCCTCCCGAGGCATTTACCGTTCCCGAGGGAATCGTCATTCGTACCATTGATCCGGGAACAGGCCTTCTCGCGAGGGAAGAAGCTGACGGTGTGCGGGAATATTTCAAGGAAGGAACAGAGCCGGAACAGTATACGCCATCACCTTTCTTCCGCAGGATATGGGAACAGGATACAAATCTTAATTTTGATTAGGGGGTAAACAATGGAAACGAAAAGACATATCTGGAAAACAGCGGCAATCCTCGGTATTTTCATTCTCCTGCTCATACCTTCTCTTCTCTCAGCGCAGGAAAATTCCTATGATAAAGCCGTCCAAGCCTATATGAAAAAGGATTTCAAAACCGCTGTCAGAATTCTCAGGGAATACGGAAAGAAAAACCCTGATCCGTATGTATATTATCTGCTGGGGTATGCATTGTATAAGCAGAAAAAGCATGCTGAATCTGCAAAGTATTTTCAAGAGGCGTACGTTCTCGATCCGAACATTTCACCGGTTGTAATGAAATAGTGTATTGTCATAATGTCGCAGTTTGTTATTGTCCGGTTTGACCGGATAATCCAGTCTCTACAATAATCGTGCTTGAAAAACTGGATTCCCCGACCGAGAGGCAGTGTCGCAATGTCATTCTAAGGCCCAAGCCGAAGGATCTCGGTTTTATCGCACATTGATCTGATGAGATTCTTCACGGAGCCTGTCCTGAGCAAAAAGGCGAGATTCTTCGCTTCGTTCAGAATGACAGGATGCGAATGGTTCAGAATGATAAATTTACATTTCAAGGTAATTGCGGCACAGCTTCCGAGCAGGAGAACGACATAAGTATTTGAAGTTTTACATTATTTTATTGGCTTGATCAGGCAATTCGGAATATTGACATTTCATTTGATGTTATGTAATATAACCAAACTTTTTCGATCAGGAGGCACATATGGAAGGTTTGCACGAAGTACTGTTGATGGATGCGTTTATCAATCCTGAAGTAATTCCCCATAATGTCAGCCATGCCTTTCTCGTCTCGGTTCTGCTGATTGTCGCAGCCTTGATAGTCAAGGGGTCGTTGCGTCTGGTGCCGAGAGGCTTCCAGAATTTTGTGGAGATGCTCACCGAACAGATTCTGAAGCTGGTTGACGACACCATAGGACTTAAATGGAGCAGATCTCTGTTTCCTTTCATCTGTACGATATTCCTTTTTATACTCGTTGCGAATCTCATGGGCCTCATACCCGGCTTCATGGCGGCAACTTCTAATGTGAACACCAATGCTGCAATGGCAGTACCGGTTTTTTTGATGTACAATTATTACGGTATAAAGGTCCATGGTGTCCATTATCTCAACCATTTTCTTGGCCCTATTCGTTCACTGGCTGGCCTCCCGCTCATGATCATGATGTTCTTTATAGAAATCATCGGTCATTTCGTCCGTCCGATTACCCTGACCGTACGACTTTTCGGCAACATGACCGGGAAACACATCCTGCTGCTCGTTCTGGGTATTATCTCTCCTGCGATTATTCCTTCGGTCATTCTCGGTCTCGGCCTTCTGGTCAGCGTTGTTCAGGCACTTGTCTTTACCCTTTTAACCACATGTTATTTCGCCGGTGCCGTTGAAGAGGCACATTAATTACCATATTTCAAGAAAGGAGGAAGGTAATAATGAAGAAAACCATCACAACAATTCTTATCGCCCTCACCCTGATCGTTGTACTGGCACCTGTATGCTTTGCTGAAGAAGCAGCAGCCGCAGGAAAAAGCACCAACATTCTCTATTACGCTCTCGCTGCCCTCGGTTCCGCAATCGGAATGGGTCTTGCAGCACTCGGCACAGGTATCGGCATGGGTACCGGTTTAGGTGGCGCATGCGAAGGAGTGGCAAGGAATCCTGGTGCATCAGGTAAAATTACCACAACCCTCATCATCGGTCTCGCGATGATCGAGTCCCTCGCAATTTACGCACTCGTCGTCGTCCTCATCCTCATCTTCGTGAACCCGTTCGGGAAACTCCTCCAGTAAGAGTGCACGTTAAAGATTACAAAAAAGGGCAGGTACCCCCTGCCCTTTTTTATGTGATTTTCTCAAATTCTTTCTTAAAATACCCTGCCGTCTGATCATCAAAGACGCAGAATTCGATGACTTCAAGGCTGGTTTCAGGGTATTCCTGTATATAATAGATTGATTCTTTGACGAGTATCATTGCACACCTGTCTTTCGGAAATCCGAAAATGCCTGAGCTTATGGCAGGCATGGAGATGCTTCGAAGTCCCTTTTCTGAAGCAAGCTGAAGGCTGCTGCGCACTGTGCTCTTCAGTTTTTCATCCTCATCACCCTCCCCCATCCTCGGGCCTACTGCGTGGATTACGAATCGCGCGCGAAGCTTTCCCGCCCCAGTAATTGCTGCATAGCCGACAGGTACGAACCCGATTTGATCGCTCTCCTCCTGAATGATCTGTCCGCCTTTTCTGACAATCGCACCTGCTACCCCGCCACCGTGCTGCAGACGGGAATTTGCTGCGTTCACGATACCCTCTGCGTCTCTGTCGGTAATGTCCCCCTGAACAAGTCGGAGGGTTGTCCTGCCGATTCGGTGTTCTGCGATAATATTCATGATGACCTCCAAGTCCCCCTCGTCAATATGACAATTCTATGATAAAATATTATAAAAACTCATGGAGGGATATACATACCAGCGCTCCACGGAAACATTTCAGGCCTTAAAGCAAGTTATCTGACTGCTCTCGAACGGATTTACCGGAGAAAGCTCCACCGCGAATTCATCAGCCCTGAGCTTGCCCGCTACCTTACCTCTCTCTCCCATGAAATAAACCGCCAGATCGGCATCCTTGTCAGCAGGTCGGGAAATATTACCCATGTGATTGTCGGAGATGCGAGGGGGATATTTATCCCTGCACTCGAAGATTATCCTTTGGGCAGAAAGGCTTTAAGAGGCTTGAGGCTTGTTCACACGCATCTTCAGGAAGAGCCTCTGACCCAGGATGACCTCACAGACCTTGCCCTGCTCAGATTCGATCTCATTGCGGCAATGGGGGTCAGACACGGCCTTCCCGGAAATATCTCTGTTGCCCATTTGACTCCTGCCGGCAATGAGCCGTTTGAAATCCTGCGTAATGAGAATTTCCATAATTTTGAATTTGATTTTCTCCCCTTTATAGAATCCCTTGAAGAAGAGATGGAGAGGATCAGGCACTTTAATCCTGACGACAGGAGGGAACGGGCCATCCTGGTCAGTGTTTCGAAACAGCCAAAATATGAGCAGCAGGATTCTGTCGCCGAATTGGATGAGCTCGCACGTTCGAGTGATCTGCTGGTCCTTGACACGGTAATCCAGAGGCCTAAGGAGATAAACCCGAGATATTTAATGGGAGAGGGGAAAATCAAGGATCTCATCATCAACGCACTGAGCAAAGGCGCAACTATCCTGGTCTTTGACCAGGAATTAAGTCCTTCACAGATTAAGGCGATCAGTGAACTCACCGAATTGAAAGTCATTGACCGCTCCCAGCTCATTCTGGACATTTTCGCGCGCCGCGCGCACAGCAGGGACGGTAAGGTTCAGGTTGAACTCGCGCAACTGAAATACCGCCTACCGCGCCTGACGGGAAAGGGGACCGCGATGTCCCGTCTTATGGGAGGTATCGGCGGAAGGGGGCCCGGAGAAATGAAGCTCGAGATTGACAGACGCCGCGTGAGGGAGAGGATCTCGCTCCTCGAAAGAGAACTCAGGTCTCTCGGTGAAGCGAGGAAACAGAGAAAACAGAAGAGGATCGAAACAGGCATCCCTATTGTATCGATCATCGGGTATACCAATGCGGGGAAATCAACGCTCCTTAATTCCCTTACGAAGAGCTATGTGTTTGTTGAGGATAAACTGTTTGCAACGCTTGATACGGCGAGCCGGCGGTTGCGTTTTCCGCGGGAACGGGACGTCATTGTTACCGATACCGTCGGTTTCATACGGGACCTGCCGAAGGATCTTCTGACAGCATTCAAAGCAACGCTTGAGGAACTCGAAGATGCCGACCTGCTGGTGCATCTGATAGACGCCTCAAATCCGAGATTCGAACAGCAGACAGACTCCGTTGAGAATATTCTCAGGGATTTGCAGCTTCACGAAAAACCGAGGGTCCTCGTGTTGAATAAAATAGACAGAATCAGTCGAGAAGAGACTTCAAACCTTGCCGTGCGGTACCATGCTGTCACTATATCCGCACGAGACCCGTCAACGTTCGGGCCTCTTCTCAAGGCGATAGAGGAAAATATCTGGAGTGATAAACTTGTCGAAGCGGAGGTTTGATTGATTACAGAATTTACGCCGAAATGGATAGCGTGGGAAATAACGAGAAGGTGCAACCTGAGATGTGTTCACTGCCGTTCGTCTTCAGACACCGAGGCAAAGGCACATCCTGATTTCTCCACAGAAGAAGCGTTCAGAATCATCGATGACATCAGCGGTTATGCACAACCGGTCATCGTACTCTCCGGTGGAGAGCCTCTTTTGAGAAATGACGTCTTCAAGATTGCCCGCTACGGAACTGAGAAAGGTCTCAGGATGTGTCTTGCAACAAACGGTACGCTCGTGAGTGATGAGATATGTGAGAAGATCAGGGATTCCGGAATCAGGATTGTTTCCCTCAGCCTCGATGGTTCAGAGGAGAAGGTGCATGATGACTTCAGAGGGCAGAACGGTGCCTTTGCAGGATCGCTCCGAGCAGCCGGACTCTTTCGGAAACACGGCATCGAATTTATCATCAACTCTTCCTTTACGAAGAGAAATCAGGAGGAAATTCCAAAGGTATACGCGCTGGCAAAGAATCTTGGCGCCACAGCATGGTATATGTTCATGATTGTGCCGACCGGCAGGGGCGAGGAAATCATGAACGAGCTGATCACCAAGGAGGATTATGAGGAAATTCTCGACTGGCATTATCATATGGAGAAAGACGAAAAAGATATTCTCGTCAGGCCTACCTGCGCACCTCATTATTACCGGATAGTCCTGCAGAAGTCGAAGGAAGAAGGTTCAAAATTTGAGAGGAGAACTTTGAAATTTTCCACTGGCGGCTCAAAGGGATGCATAGCCGGGCAGGTCATCGCGCTGATCGATGTGGACGGTAACGTCCTCCCCTGCAGTTATTTTCCAAAACCCGCCGGGAACATACGGTCACAATCGTTCAGAGAGATATGGGAAAATTCAGAGCTGTTCAAAAATCTCCGGGATTTCAAAAAATACAAGGGTAAATGTGGCTCATGCGAGTATGTGACCGTCTGCGGAGGTTGCCGTGCAAGAGCATATGCCGTCCACGGGGATTACCTCGAAGAAGAGCCATTCTGCGGATACAAACCGCGCAAACTAAAAAAAGTGGATAGCGGATAGGGATTATAGAATTAAACAAAGGAGTCCTATATACTACCTACGGTCTAGTATCTCATATCTTTTTAGGGGGTGGGTTTTATGAACGATATATTTCTGAAAGCATGCCGTGGTGAAGAAGTTGATTACACCCCTGTCTGGCTCATGCGTCAGGCAGGGAGATATCTCCCTGAGTATCAGTCCGTTCGGTCCACTATTGATTTTCTGTCACTCTGCAAAAGCCCGAAACTAGCCGCAGAGGTAACACTCCAGCCTGTCGATATTCTCGGTGTTGATGCAGCAATCCTTTTCTCCGATATCCTTATTCCCCTAGAAGCAATGGGAATGCATCTCGAATTTTCAGACAAGGAAGGCCCTGTCCTCAGTGAACCAATACGGAACAAAACTTCTGTGGAAAAGCTGATTATTCCTGATGTGGAGGACGACCTGCCTTTTATTTTCGACACCATCAGGATTCTTCGTATGGAACTGGAGCATAAAGTCCCTCTCATCGGATTTGCAGGCGCCCCGTTTACTCTGTCTACCTATATGATCGAAGGCGGAACGTCAAAGAATTTCCTGCATACGAAAAAAATGATGTTCCAGAATAGTCAGGTCTTCCACTATCTCATGGAAAAAATAACCGACATGCTGATATCGTATCTTTCCTTCCAGGTAAGGGCGGGAGCACAGGCGATCCAGATCTTTGACTCATGGGCAGGAATTCTTGCGCCGGGTGACTACAAGAAATTTGCTTTCCCGTATGCCAAAAAAGTGATATCCGAAATAAAAAAGGAGCGGGTTCCGGTCATCTATTTTGTGAATGACTGTGCGGGCATCCTCAAGGAAGTTAAAAATTCCGGTGCAGATGTCATCAGTGTTGACTGGAGGGTTGACATCTCCGATGCGATCAAGAAACTCGGCAAGAAAGTGATCATTCAGGGGAACCTTGATCCATGTGCGCTCTTTCTCCCGAAAGAGAAACTTGAGGAAAGAGTCAAGGAAATCCTCTGGAAGGGTGAAACCGCAAAAGGTCATATCTTTAATCTTGGCCACGGTGTTCTTCCGCAGACGCCTGTTGAGAATGTAATCGCCATGGTTGAAGCCGTCCATACCTATGGAACAAAAAGTTGACCACGTCCCGAATAACGACAGGAGTTATCCTTCTCAATCTCGGCGGTCCCGATTCACTGCAGGCAGTAAGACCGTTTCTCTATAACCTTTTTTCGGACAGGCAGATCATACGGCTCGGACCTGAGTTCATGCAGAAACCCCTTGCATGGCTCATATCAACCCTCCGTTCAAAGAAGACCGAAAATATGTACAGCCAGATCGGGGGCAAGTCACCTATTCTTGATATTACAAAAGCTCAGGCAAAGGCGCTGGAAGAAGCATTAAATACACATGCCAATTCCCCTCATTCTTTCACCGTTTACATCGGCATGCGTTACTGGCGTCCTTTTACTGAAAAGGTTATAGCGCAAATCTCGAAGGATGGCATCAAAAAAATTGTCGGTCTGAGTCTTTATCCGCATTATTCCGTGACAACATCCGGCTCATCTCTCTCCAAGTTCAAAGAAGTCTCATCCGCTTATGACATGGAAATCCTTACTGTTGATTCATGGCACAATCACCCGTTATATATAGAGGCCCTCGTTGATGTCATTAAAAAGGGATTTATGTCGTTTCATTCTTCTCCCTTAAGCCCTGAATCTTCATCCTTTGATCATATCCATGTCCTCTTCAGTGCGCATAGTCTCCCCCAGAAGATAATCGACCATGGTGATCCTTATGTTGATCAGACGCTGGGGACGATAAAGGAAATCGAGAAACTTCTCCCCGTCAAGTGGCATCTGAGCTATCAGTCAAAAAGCGGCCCGGTAAAATGGCTCGAGCCCTCCACGGAGGATAAGCTCGAAAAACTTGCGCGCGACGGCATACAGAATGTGCTGGTTGTCCCGATCAGTTTCGTCTCCGATCACATCGAAACCCTTTACGAGATCGATATTCTGTACAAGAACCTTGCCGAAAGACTCAATATCAATATGAAGAGAACGGAATCACTGAATACCCATCCGAAATTCATCGGGGCCTTACAAGACATTGTGCTGAAGTGTCTTAGAACTGAGGCGAAATAAACCTATAGTATTACCTTGCTTTTTACCTGTAACATATGCTATTAATTACAAAATTTAACTTCTTACTTCAAAAATAAAGGATACTTTTCAAAAGATCACCATAATGGCCTTTTCATCATTCAGAGGAGGAATACATCCTCCTGACAAAAAAGAACTTTCTTCGGAGAAACCGATCTCCGCGACAAAACCTCCGGCCCGGGTCATAATTCCACTCAGCCAGCATCTCGGGGCACCATGTAAACCAGTCGTCACGATGGACCAGAAAGTGAAAAAAGGAGAAATGATCGGTGAACCAGCTGGCTTTGTCTCGGCACCGGTCCATGCATCCGTATCAGGCGGGGTGATCGCGATCGGAGAATTCCTCAATGCAATGGGAAGGATGGTGCCTTCTGTTGTGATCGAAAATGATGGGAACGAGGAATGGTCAATGCTGAAAGATCATCCTGATTATATGAACCTCTCACCTGATGAGATGAGAGAAAAGATCAGGAACGCCGGGATTGTCGGAATGGGAGGAGCTGCTTTCCCGACAGTCGTTAAGCTGTCTCCGCCTAAGGAAAAACCCATCGATACAGTTATTCTGAACGGTGCCGAATGCGAACCATATCTGACCGCAGATTACCGGCTGATGCTCGAAAAACCATTCGAGGTTGTCGAAGGGCTTAAGGTGCTCATAAAGGTTTTGGGGGTTCAGAGGGGATTCATCGGTATTGAGAACAACAAGCCTGAAGCTGTAAAATCGCTTAAAAAAGCTGCCCAGGGAGAGAACTCTGTTGAGGTCTGCTCACTTCCTACGAAATATCCTCAGGGTGCTGAGAAGA
The DNA here is from genome assembly GCA_963715195.1 of Thermodesulfovibrionales bacterium. Classification (GTDB taxonomy): domain Bacteria; phylum Nitrospirota; class Thermodesulfovibrionia; order Thermodesulfovibrionales; family SM23-35; genus JALHSV01. The sequence continues at coordinate 373,994 of CAVQRT010000007.1, forward strand.
TGCTTATTAAAACAATTACCGGCAGGGAAGTTCCCCCGAGGGCACTTCCGATGGATGTCAGGGTGGTTGTTCAGAATATCAGTACTGCAGTCGCTGTCTTTGAAGCGGTTCGATACGGGAAACCCCTCATAGAAAGGGTTGTAACCGTTACCGGAGAAGGCATTTACCAGCCAAAAAATCTTTTGACAAAAATCGGGACTCTGGTATCACAGCTTATTGAGGATTGCGGAGGCATAAAAGGCGAAAATCTGAAGGTGATCTCCGGAGGACCGATGATGGGCTTTGCACTCTCTTCACTCGAAATTCCTGTTACGAAGGGGACATCGGGCATCGTCGTTCTGGCAGAGAGTGATATTGTGCATATGGAAAGTTTCGGGCCGTGCATCCGCTGCGGCAGGTGCATTGATATCTGCCCGATGGGTTTGATGCCCTCGATGCTCAGCATCTATGCAGAAAAAGGCTTCTATGAAGGAGCAAAAGAATACGGCCTGTTCGACTGTTTTGAGTGCGGTTCCTGTGCATTTGTCTGCCCGTCGAAAAGGCCGATAGTTCAGCTCATACGTCTCGCAAAATCACAGGTAAAACCATGATTAAATTCAAAACTGTTTTGTTCATTTGGAATTATGATTTGTTTAGCCGTTAGATATTTAAATTCAAGATTTAGACTCCTCATGTAATTTATGGAAATTACCAAGAAACCATTTATTGTCTCGGTCAGTCCGCACATAAGAAGTGACGAGACAACGGCAAGGATCATGTGGAGCGTATCCGCTTGTCTGCTCCCAGCAGCAGTTATGGGAGCATACTTTTTCGGTCCCAGGGCAGTTTTGACTGTTTCGCTCTGCGTCATTGCATCAGTCCTCTCGGAACACCTGTATCAGAAGGCCCTGAAGAAACCGTCAACAGTCCGCGACGGCAGTGCCTTTCTTACCGGCCTTCTGCTCGGCCTTAATCTGCCACCTTCAGCGCCTTTTTACCTATCGCTGATCGGATCTTTTGTTGCAATCATCATCACCAAACAGCTCTTCGGGGGACTCGGCTACAACATCTTCAACCCCGCCCTTATCGGAAGGGCATTCCTCGTAATCTCATTCCCAAAGCTAATGACCGTGTGGAGCGAGCCGACTGCCGCATTCATTCTCCTTGACGCAAAGACCACGGCAACCCCGCTCGGAATTCTCAAAGAAGAGGGGCCTGCAAAGCTGATACAAGTCTTCGGAGATCAGCTAAACCTTTACGCCCAGCTTATTACCGGTCACAGAGCGGGTTCAATCGGAGAGACTTCGGCTGTTGCCCTTCTCATCGGTGCTGCATTCCTGCTTTATAAGAGATATATCACCTGGCATATACCTTTGTCCTTTCTCGGGACAGCTGCGGTGATCGCGTGGATAATCGGTGGAACGGATTCACTCTTTACCGGGGATCCCCTCCTGCACCTTTTCAGCGGCGGTATGATTCTTGGGGCTTTTTTTATGGCAACCGATTATGTCACGAGTCCTTCGATGAAAAGCGGCCAGATCGTTTTCGGAGCCGGATGCGGTTTTCTCACAATGCTCATCCGGCTCAAGGGCGGCTATCCCGAAGGGGTTATGTTCGCCATTCTGATCATGAACGCTTTTGCGCCCCTCATCGACAGAGGATTTCAATCAAAATTCTTCGGGGCCGGAAAGAAATAACCAGAGGGAGATACCTTGTCGGGAAAGGATATACTGAAAATAACGTTTAACCTTGTTACAATCTATCTCGCTGGTGGATTAATCCTTGCACTCGTTTATGCAAAGACTTCACCGATCATGTACCGGAATGCTGTTCTGGAAAAGGAGAACGCCTTAAAAATGCTCATACCTGAAGCCGACAGCATTGACAAGCTGGGCGACTGGACGATTCATGACAAGCATGCAGAGTATTTTGTCGCAAAAAAAGGAGATGCTGTCGCAGGGTACATTATCCAGTCATTCGGCAAAGGCTATTCAAGCTATATTAATACCCTCATTGCGGTCGATCCCGATTTCAAAGTCCGGAAGATCAGTATCCTCGGTCATGCAGAGACACCGGGTCTCGGAGATGAGATTGAAGCAGAAAGCTTTCAGAACCAGTTCATTGGGAAAGGGCCGGACCATCTGACGGTATTGAAAACGGAGACGACAGACTACATTCAGGCAATTTCCGGAGCAACGATTTCAAGCAGGGCAGTTACCGAAGATGCGGTGAAAGCAGGACTCGATTTTCTCATAACCACCATGACAGATAAAAGCGAGGAATAATGGTCCAGGGAGAAAAACCTGATTATATTGGGCTCATCAAAGATGGCATTTTCAAGGAGAATACCATCTTCAAGCTTGCGCTGAGCCTGTGCCCTTCCATAGCGGTTACGAACAGTCTGCGGAATGGTGTTCTCATGGGAACCGCCGTCCTTTTTGTTCAGGTAATGGTCAACATTACCATTTCCATGATGAGAAATTTCATTCATCCGAGAATCCGTCTCCCTGTCTTCATGCTCGTCATTTCAGGGTGGGTCACGGTCACCGATCTGACCATGGCAGCCTTTGCCCAGGATGCATACAAGCAGATGGGTCTCTATATTCAGCTCATCGTTGCCTTTGCATCAATCCTTGCGCGCGCGGAAATGTTTGCGAGCAAGAACAAGATTGTTCCGTCCCTCTTTGACGGGATCGGGATGGGCCTCGGCTTTCTCTTTGCGCTCACTATCATAAGTTTTTTCAGGGAGCTTCTCGGGAAAGGTTCACTGTGGGGTGTTCCGATTATCAACGCAAAGCCTCTCCTCATCATGATCCTCCCGGCAGGCGGCTTTTTTGCTGTCGGCATTTTGATGGGGTTTTTCAACTGGTTAGGTATGAGAAATGCTGGAAAAAGTCATTAATGCGATGCAGGGAATAGTGTTTGAGCGAATTTTCCTGCCGATAGTCAATTCATACTCAGCTCATAAAGATGCAAAAGCCTCGGAGTTTTCCGATCCCGAAATCATTCGGGACCGGGAAACGAGAATGGGCAGCAATACGCTACCTTGCATTGAAGGAATGCGATAATGGAATTTTGGAAACTTTTTGAATTGATTGTCTCAGCATCGCTGATTAATAACTTTGTGTTCACCCGTTTTCTAGGCCTCTGCATATTTTTTGGCGTCTCCCGGAGAATGGAAACAGCCATCGGCATGAGCATAACCTTCACGGTGGTGATGATGATCAGCGCAGGACTGAGCTGGCTCATTTTTCAGTACGTCATGATTCCCCTTGATATAACGTTTCTCAAGATTATCATCTTCATCGGTATTGTTGCCGGTTTTGTGCAGGCCTCAGACACCATCATGAGAAAAATCTCCCCGGGCCTTTATCACAAACTCGGCATATACCTTGCTCTGATATCTACAAATTGCATCATTCTTGCCGTTCCGCTGATTAACGCAGGGGAACAATACAGTTTTTTTGAAAGTCTTGCTTTTGCCCTCGGTTCAGGCCTCGGGTTTGCGCTTGCACTGATCATCATGGCAAGCATTCGCGAAAAGCTCGAACTCGCAGATGTTCCGGGTCCGTTCAGGGGAACACCGATCGCGTTTATCGTCACCGGCCTGATCGCCCTCGCATTTTCAGGCTTTGCAGGGCTTATAAAAATCTGATGGGGGGGAAATGCTGACGGATATCCTTCAACTGTTGCACCTTCCCGATATCGTTCACTTTCTTGTTCCATATGCCGGGGTCGGAGGCGGGGTTGAGGCAAAAGAACATGTGGCGTTAGCGCCGTTAATCAAATACACCCTCATCTTCCTCGCTGCTGTTGGAACCATATTCGGACTCGGGCTCGCGCTTGCCGCAAAAAAATTTTCTGTAAGGACTAATCCAAAGGTCGAGAAGGTCAAGGAAGTCCTTGCTCATGCTCACTGAGGGGCTTGCGGGTTCGCAGGGTGCGAACAATACGCGGAAGCAGTTGTCAAAAACCCTGAGGTCCCCCCGAATCTCTGTGTGCCTGCGGGAGCAAGAGGAGCGGAGACAATTTCCCGTATCACGGGCAAGAAACCCGTGGCACGGGAGCCAATTTTTGCGCGGGTCATGTGTCAGGGCGGTTGGAGCAGATCTGCAAAAAAATTTGTTTATGAGGGAGTTCAGGATTGCAGGGCGGTCATGCTCACCGGCGGTGATAAGGCGTGCAGATATGGATGTCTTGGTTACGGGACATGCGAGCGAGTCTGTCCGTTCGGTGCAATTACCATGACAGGCGATCATCTCCCCTTCGTCGATATTCAGAAGTGCACCGGGTGCAGAAAATGTGAAGCGGCCTGTCCGACACAAATAATCGAAGTTCTTCCGGAATCGAAACAGGTTCTCATTGCATGTCATTCAAAAGACAAAGGTGCCGACACGAAAAGAAGCTGCGAGGTCGGATGTATCGCGTGCGGGATCTGTGCAAAAATTTGTCCGTTTGATGCACCTTCCATCAAGCATAATCTGTCCGGAATCGATCTGAATAAGTGCACCGTTTGTGGTCTCTGCGTTCCGAGATGCCCGACAGGAGCAATAACAGAATTTATTCCGCAGCGGCCGAAAGCATTCATTCTCAGTCATTGCACAGGCTGCCGGATATGCGCCGAAGTGTGTCCCGTGGATGCGCCTTCTGGTCAAGTGCACAAGCTGCACGTCATCGATACGACGAGATGCACCGGTTGCGGTATCTGTACTGTACATTGCCCGGTCCAGGCTATTGACGGAACATTCAATGTTACCGCGGTCTTTGCCGCTGCGGCACAAAGGAAGCAAGAAGCCGCATAAAACCCAGATGCTTTGTGCTTTCCAAAGATAGTCGGTTGTCGGGCACCCCATCTCTCTGATATCATTGTAGAGAAACGAAGGGAGCACCCTTTTCATGGAAGAACTAATCATTCAATTCATTCGGACAAATCCGATACTCGCCAACTACAATCTTACAGAACACGATATCAACGAGCTTGCCGTCCTGCTCAGAAAACACTGTATTGCAACCCATGTCGAACACGTCGTCCGGATGGTCGAAGAGGTCATCAGCATAGATCCAACCATGGAATGGAAGGAGATTCTTGCAGCCGCCGCACAGAAGATTGTCCAATTTCTTCATGCAGATGCTGCCTCTATCAGAATTTTTGACCCGGAGACGGAGAAGCTCGTCGCTTTCGGCTCATATCAATACTATTCTGAAACCGGAAGGGAAAAAACAATTCCTCTTGAAAAGTCTGTCGCAGGCAAGGTAATCCAGAGCGGCAAGAGTTATCTGGTGCCGAATATCCTCAATGAACCCGATTACATGAACAAAGACGTCGTCAAGGACCTCGGCTTTCACTCACTGATGGCTATTCCGATTGTCATTAAGGGATTTCTCGAACATGAGGCGATCATACAGGGTACTATTCAGCTCTATTATAAAGAAGCGGACAAAGAATTTGATCCTCTCGAAGTAGCAAATGCAGAACTGATGGCCAGACGGGTCAGTTATGTCCTCGCAAAAAAACGGATCCTGGACCTCCAAAAATTGAATATCCAGAAAGAAAAAATCGTCGAGAAAATATTTGTAAAGCTCAGTCACCGCGAGGGGATCAAGATGAAAGATGTCTTCCAGATGATGATTCCGGAACTGGTCAATATTATTCAGGTACAGAGCTGTACGCTTTTTTCCGTATCGTCTGACAGAAAACATGTTCAGATCGAGCTCGAGTATCCTTCGGGTCAGGAAATTCATCAGATCTGCTGCACGTATGCAGTGCAGGATCATCCCTATTTTCACGCATTGCTCAATGACACGGAAACACGCGGTGATTTTGAATACGAACGCATTACCCAATCGTATATCCTTATCAAGGATCCGCTCAAGAGCAGGCTATCAAACGATGACCTTAAGCGCTATGCATCCCGCAAGAATGTAAACTCCGTCCTTCTGATCCCTCTCGCGGCAAAGAATGAAATCAATTATTTTCTGGTCTTCTATGCCAAAGACCGCCGGCAGGAATTTACCGAATACGAGATAGACCTCCTCACTTTTTTCGGAAAAGAGATCATGAAGGCACTCAGGATTGAGAAACTGGATGACGTTCTCCATGATTTCAAGAATCCTGCGGTCGCAATCGCGGGATTTGCAAAAAGAACAAAAAAACTATTGGAAAAGGAAGACATCGAAACTGTAAAGGAAAAGCTCTCAGATTATCTGGATATCATTATTCAGGAGAGTGTCAGGATGCAGGAGCTTGCCATTTACCCGAACATAGAGGGGCGTGAACGGGAGGTAGATCTGTCCGAGACGCTCGGAAGACGGTTCAGGATCAACAAGGAATCAATACGGGAGCAGAAAAGGTTGAATATTCATCTCATTGAAGGGGAGCGCGAGCCTGGCCTCAGGATCTATTGTTCCCCACTCGGTCTTGAGCGTGTACTCGACAATCTCCTTGATAACGCCACGAAAGCGATTCCTGAGGAAGGAGGCGAGCTGTCAATAAAAAGCTACCGCAGCGGAGATATGGGGGTGTTTGAGATCCGGAATACCGGGGAAATACCTGAAGAAAATATCGATCAGATCAGAAAAGGAGAAGTAAAAGGACGCGGTCTTAATATTATTTACCGCTTCATACAGGCAAATCGTGGAAAGCTCGATGTTTTCACCGAAGATAATTCAACAACCTTCCGTATCATGCTTCCCCTTCGTCCATAACCTCCCGCAAAGCCGGAAAGATATGACAATGACTACGGTAATCAATAAGAAAACCCTGTATGAAGGGAAGTTTCTGAAGTTTGTGGTGGCAACCTATACCGACTCACGCGGCATCCGGAGGGAGTGGGAATTTATCGAGCGCCTCAACTGCAACGGTATCGTTGCTATCGTACCGGTTACGGAAGCCCGGGAAGTTCTTCTTATCCGGCAGTTCCGGCCGCCGGTAAACCGTCATGTGATCGAATTCCCAGCCGGTCTCAACGATAAAGGCGATTCAATTGTAGAAGCAGCCCGGAGGGAACTCCTCGAAGAAACAGGCTATTATGCGGGGGAAATAATTTTTCTTTCGGAAGGTCCTCTGTCATCAGGGGCTTCAGGAGAAATTCTCTCGGTCTATCTTGCACGGGATCTTCAGTTCAAAGGCACGATCGAACGGGATGAGACCGAAGATATCGAGGTTCTCAGAATACCGGCCGATGCGGTGCCTGAGCGTTTGTCCGCTTACCGGTCACAGGGAGATTTGGTGGATTTAAAAATTTTGGGACTGCTCGAACTCGCAGAGGAAGCAATGAGACCGTAATCAGCTTCTGGCGGTTACCTTCAGAAACTTCCGTTTGCCGACTTTGAAGAGGTACTCTCCTGCCGGCAGCTTCGCATCCGGGTCATTGAGTTTCTGTTCATTGACGGTGACACCTCCCTGCTTGATCAGCCTCATCGCTTCGCCCGTGCTCGGTGTCAGACCTGAAAGCTTCAAAATCTTCGGTACCCACATTTCATGTGCGTCCCAGAAAAGAGCGACCGAAGGGATGTCTTCAGGAAGGCCTTTCTGCCGGAAAACATGTTCAAACTCATCCCTGACCCGCAGGGCTTCCTCCCTGCTCCAGTACCGTTCAACGATCTCAAGAGCGAGGTTCTCCTTTGCACGCTTTGGATGAACAGACCCCGCCTTCAGACCTTCCTTCAGGGAAGAAAGCTCTTCCAATGAAAGATGGCTCAGCAACTCATAATACCTGAGCATGAGATCATCGGAAATCGACATGATCTTGCCGTACATCTCCCCGGGCTGTTCGGTAATACCGATGTAATTTCCCAGACTCTTGCTCATTTTTTTCACTCCGTCAAGACCTTCAAGCAGCGGCATGAGCACAACGCATTGCGGCTCCTGCCCGTATTCCTTCTGGAGTTCCCTGCCAACGATGAGATTAAATTTCTGATCCGTTCCCCCGAGTTCCACATCAGCATGCAGCGCCACGGAATCATATCCCTGGATGAGCGGATACATGAATTCGTGAATACCGATAGGATTCTGATTTACCCATCTCATCCTGAAATCCTCGCGTTCGAGCATCCGTGCAACGGTATATGTGCTGGTAAGCTGTATCATCTGTGAGGAGGTCATCTGTGACATCCACTCTGAGTTGAAAACCACCCTGGTCTTTTGGGGATCAAGCATTTTCGATATCTGATCCCGGTAGGTCGCTGCATTCTGAAGAACCTCCCCCCGTGTGAGCGGTTTCCGCATCTCACTCTTACCGCTCGGGTCACCGATCATCCCGGTAAAATCACCGATGAGAAAGATCACCTCATGGCCGAGCTCCTGGAACTGCCTCATCTTTTCGAGCAGGACAGTATGACCGAGATGAATGTCCGGTGCGGTTGGATCAAACCCTGCCTTGATTTTCAGCGGCCTCTTTTCGTGGAATGACTGTTCGAGTTTCCGGAGAAGGTCTGCCTCAACAATGGTTTCGACTGCACCCCTTTTAATGATATCAAGTTGACGCTCCGGTTTCAGCATGACATGTATGTTAAAATTTGTTCCGGCCGCAGGTCAAATGCCTGATCAGGATTTGAGCCTCAGTATTCTAAGAAGAATACCGAGATATTTATTGAGCCAATTGCTTCTCTTAAGAAAAGGCAAGACGGGCGAGCTTCTGATGCCGAGTCTATGCAGTTCACCCGCAATTTCATCGTTCGGGCCATACCTGAGCCCTTCCCGAAAACTTCGAATTGCTTCCTCCCGGTTCTTCATGAGAAGATAAATCCTCCCAAGATTGAGGTAGTGAACTGAATTCTCAGGTTCCTTGCGGAGGCTTTCTTCACACCATGCGATGCCCCTAGTCGTCAATCCGCGTTCTTTTGCAATGCAGAATGCCAGATAGGAACGCGCGGACGGGTTGTCTTCTCGTTCAGCCGCCCTCTCGAAGAAACCAAGTGCCAGGAGGGTATCGCCCTGCCTGAGCGCTTCCGTCCCATTCTTGATGAGGTCTATTCCTTCGCTCTCCGTCATATATGATCTATATAATACCCGAAACCTGCTTCAAACTGCAGATATGTTTGCTCTGGTTTATTTTGAGATATGCTAAAATTACAAGAATGCCTGTTTTCAGCACAAAGAGCAGGAGGTGCATACTCTGATACGGTTTTATAATACCCTCGGAAAGAACCTTCAGACATTCCAGCCAGTGAGGAAACGCGTGGTGACCATATTCACCTGTGGTCCCTCCGTGTACCAAAAATCTCACATCGGCAACTTTAGAACATTCCTGTTCGAAGACATTCTCTCGCGCTATCTTGCCTATGCCGGCTTTAAAGTCACGAGAGGCATGAATTTCACCGACATGGAAGATAAGGCAATCATCGAAGCGGCAAAGAAAAAGATTACGGTTCAACGCCTGACAGAGAACAATATAAAAGAGTTCCTCCGTACAATAAAACGCCTAAGGATGCAATTTCCCGACTATCTGCCGAGGGCCTCTGAACATGTTGATGCTGCGGTCGCACTCATTCAAAAGCTGATCGAGCGGGGTATTGCTTATTGGCACAACGGAAATGTGTACTATAATCCGTTAACATTTCCGGGATTCGGGAAACTCTATGGTCTCGATATGTCCCGTTGGCCGTTACAGAGAAAAAGATTCCACAAGGATACCTATCCCGGCCTGCAATGGAATAAAGGGGATTTCATTCTCTGGCACGGATACAAAAATGGCGACACCTGTTACCGGGATACAGAGATCGGCAGGGGCCGTCCATCATGGAACATTCAGGATCCGGCCATGGTCAGTCACTGCTTCCATGAGACCCTCTCGATCTATTGCGGAGGGATAGACAACCTCTATCGTCACCATGACTACACAAAGGCAATCCTTGAATCAGTGAGACCCTACCCGATGGCAAAATTCTGGCTTCACTGCAATCATTTATATGTGAACGGAGAGAAGATGTCGAAAAGCAAGGGCAATGTCATCCATGTTGATACGCTCATCAAGAGGGGTTTTAGCATGGATGAAATTCGGTTCTTTCTCATATACGGACATTACCGGCAGAAGCAGGACTACACGGACAGACTGATGAACCTGACGGCAATAAAACTGAGAATATTCAAGGAACTGGTTAAGAACATCAAAACAAAGGCCGGGCACAATTGGGATTCTGCTGACAGGGTTCAGGGAATGTTCAGAAGGACTTTTGCTGAACATATGGATAATGACTTGCACGTCCAGGATGCTTTTGATGGGTTATTGCAACTATTGTCCGATATAAAGCTTCATTCATTAACCCCGGCAACTGCGAAGGGGATCATCAAGACCCTCAGAGAAATCGACAAAGTATTACAGGTTATTTTTTAATCGAAAACAGGGGTTCCTGTATTGACTCACTGCGACAGACCGGACATTTCCCGGGTTTTTTGAGCCGGTCCCGTTTCCGGAAAATGAACTTGCATTTTCTGCATACTGCAGGGATAACGACAAAACTCCGGCCGCCTTTGCTTATTGTCTGTTGGATATGTTCAAGATGATCATAGACATCTTTTTCAGAAATGCCCGTCTCGACGGATAGCTCTTTTGCAGAAAGCGTATTCCCGTTCAGAATCGATGAGATTTTTTGGCGGACCGTCTCCTGGCATGCTACCGGAACTGAAGGCTCCAGGTTTTTTTTCTTTGCGTATTTACGCAGAAAGCGCTGCATGCATCGACCGCATAAAATTATTCAGCAGAACCGGGTTGAACGCACCTCCCGCATCGCGTTTCATTAACGAGAGCACTTCCCTGATTTCCAGCGCCTTCCGGTATGGCCTGCGGCTCCTGAGCGCATCAAAATAATCTGAGATTGCGACGGTCTGGCTGCACAGATGCTGATTCTTGTTCCGAAGGGCAGAGTCAGGATATCCTTTCCCGTCGAACCTCCGATGATGTTCAAACGCAACAACAGCCGCAAGGTGCGGAAGACCGTCCATCGTTGAAAGATATTTCGCCCCATAGACCGGATGCATGCGTATTTCATCCCAGTCATTCTCGTCGAGAGCTTCTTTCTTTTCGAGCAACTCCTTTGCAATAAATAATTTCCCCACATCATGCAACAATGCAGATATCCCGATGTCACGAAGCAGGTCATCGCGCACCCCCAGCGTCTCTGCCTGGAACATCGAAAGCACTGCGACATTTGTAGCATGTGTATAGGTATATTCGCTGAAAGACTTCACAGGGCTTATCATCCTTAGGATATTCGCCTCCCTCCTGAAAGTGAGGATAAAATTCACAACAATCTCCTCAAGTCCCGCGATGTTGAGCTTCTTGAACGGTGTAAGGCCGCGGTAGACATCCTTGACCATTTCAACCTGTCCTGATGTAAACCCTGAGAGGCTTTCCATATCAAAGTCGACGCCGTCCACTCCGAATCCACCCAGGCGGACATCGACGACACCGGTCCTGATATGGGCATATGTTTTCGGTTCTTGCGTAGATGCGGAGACATCTGCAACAAACAGGATGAGTTCTGAAAATGTAATTCCCTTCAGAAAATCGACGCGGGAAAGGCCTTTCCTCTTCAATCGCTTCATGAGATTGATCCCCTGCGTTCCGGGTTCCCTAAACGGTGAATTGTTCACGATAAGATCATCCCCGACGATCATAAGCTCAAGGCTGTCTGTCTCCTGCAAAAATTCATTGAGCTGTGAAAGGGCCTTCTGGGTCAAATCATGAACGGAGGCGTGCTCCTTTGAATAAAGCGTGCAGTTCGAAACCGCCGACATGAATGTTGACAAAAATGCCTTTACGTTTTCCATTTAGTCTGTCAGCGTCCTGCCTAACCGTAATGATTCCGAGCGTATGTAATCATTTTTTGATTTCGCACCTTCTTCGACGAAATCTCTGATATCCCCTGAAGGGTAATTTTTCAGTGTCCGGTATATCTCCTCCTTCAGTTTCTCGGTGACCCCTTTAAACAGGATGCTTTTCCCTGAAATAATTTCTCTGAGCGCATCAAGGGCACGGGGATCACCGATCTCGCCGAGGGCTTTCACGACGGGAATCTTATCATACAAGTCTGCTCCGCCGATACCCCGCTTCCGTAACATCTGTATCAATTCAGGGACCACTTCTCTCACCCGGTAAGTTCCTGCGAGGGCTATCCCCTGTTCAACCGTCTCTCTGAATTCCGACCCAAGATAGTCCCTGACCGCTGCAATGCCGTATCCGTCTCCTGCATTCAGCAGATACTTGACGGCCTCATAACTGACTTTGCGGTTTTCATGACGGCAGTACGACCGTATATATGGTAATACTTCTTCACTGCTGCACTCCCCGAGAATATACAGCATATTTCTCTTCACAAACCATCTGCTGTCCCCGAGTCTCTTTACCGCTTCCGGAATGATCCTGTTACCGAACTGCTTCAAAATACCGACGATGAATCTCCTGATAATCTGTGAATCCTCAGTGATTAGCGCGTCAACAAGCGGCGATATGATCCTGTCTCCATAATATTCGCAGAGGTTCCAGGCCTCTTCCCTCATCTGCCTTCCGAGTATTTTGAATGACTCTATAAGGGTTCCGATAAACTCCGGGGTATCATAACTCCTGATCGCCTCCGAAGTTATATCCAAAAATACGTTCTTCTCTGCATTCAATTTCAGGACACGCAGTATCTGAAGAACCTGTTCGTATTGTCCGGTCCAGAGAAATTGGTCAACCTGTTCTTTAATCATCCCGATGAGCAATTGGTATTCTTCCACGGTAAGGATAGGCAGGGAAAGCAGTTCCAGGATTGTCCGATTGAAATCCTTCTCAATAATATCATCACTATATTCCCTCTCCAACTCCTTCATTCCGATCGGGGCAACATCAGATTTGAAGTTGAGCAACTTTTGGATATCGCTCTGATAGGACTTGTCGATGTAAGACTCCAAGTCCCCTGCTCCCAGGAGATTGACGATATCCGGGGACAGAAAAATGTCGTCAACCAGCATACTATCACCAAACATAACGTTTTCCAGACCGGTCTGGGGAAGATCCGACAGTTTATCGAGCAGGTTTTTTAACGCATCGGGGATGATCATTTTCTGTTCATTGATCGTGCCGAGAAGCTGAATGATTTCGTCAACCGAAACAGCGCTCAATGCCTTGTACGCTGAATCCATATCGCTTGAAACAGTCCTGACCGTCGAGGAAAGAAACTGCTTCTTGAGATCTGGCTTTAGCCCGTTGATAAAATCGAGAAGCCGTCTGAGATCGCCGCTCGAAAAAACACTGTCAGATGACCTTCTGATATAGGAGGTAATAACCCGGTCGTATGATTCTTCCTTCAAATCAACGGACGGATTTTTGTTCAGGAACCGGGCGAGCATTTCAGGCGGAATCTCCCTGATATCCTCTGATATGCCGTCGGGCTGCAATGTTCCTTCGAGCATTCCGTAGACATATCGTTCCCAGATTTCTTCCTTCGGAGGTTCCTTCTGTGTTTTCCCTTCTTCAAAAGCAAAGGCCCCATAATCGATGAATACCGTCCTGATGTGGATCAGATTGAGTTTTCGCAACTGCTCCTGAACCGGCTCCTGAGGCAAATCACCGACTTTCGCGGAAATAAACCGGTGAAATTCGTACAGTTCTTCTTTGGTAAGCCCTGTGATAAAGGAAACGGACGCAATATTCAGACCGCTCAGCTGAAGTGCAAACTCCCGGTAAACGGGATTCTTTTTTTCCAGATAATAATCATCAATAATCAGCGTATCCTTGGCAACAGCGAGTGTGATCTCCGGCCTCAATTCGAAGAGCTTCTGCATCAATTCAAAGGCGCGGCTTAACGATCTGTCGACAGAAGGGTGATTTGGCGGATAGATTGAAACATTCCGCCGGGAGATGTTCAACTCGATAATCGCATCACTGAGCAACCTGGCATCGATAGGAACTTTTTCACTCTGCTCTGACATACTATAAATTACCACAGAACAGCGTGAAAATAAATGATTCCTCCGCAGTATCCCCCAGTTGTGGGAATAGCTTTCAACCGTTCACGGACTTTCCGTTCTCCCTTCTCTGCTTCAGTTTCGCAGCAAGGTAGAAAAGAAGGCGGGTTATCCCCTCGCCCGACACGGCCGATAACGGGAAAAAATCTATCCCGTAATCCTTGCAGTACCGTTTTATCTTCTCCAGTCTTGCCCCGTCGCAGGCGATATCGGTTTTTGTCCCCACAACCGCCTGTGGTTTTTTCGCAAGCTCCAGGCTATAGTGTTCGAGTTCTTTCTGAACGGTCTTAAAGTTTTCGACGGGATCATCCTGAGCACTTTCAGACACATCAACAAGGTGTAGGAGCAGGCCCGTTCTTTCAATATGGCGCAGAAACCGGTAACCAAGACCAACGCCCCTGTGTGCACCCTCGATAAGCCCCGGGATATCAGCAACGACGAAACTCCGGTAATCTGCCATTTTAACCACGCCGAGGACAGGAGCAAGCGTCGTGAAAGGATATGCCGCAATCTTCGGCCGCGCAGATGATATCGCAGACAACAGGGTTGATTTACCCGCGTTGGGAAGCCCGATCAACCCAACATCCGCAAAAAGCTTGAGTTCGAGTACAAGATGTTTTTCTTCTCCTTCTTCTCCCGGTTGGGCATACCGCGGAGCCTGCCTGACAGGTGTGGCAAAATGAGCGTTCCCCAGCCCCCCCCTGCCTGCTTTTGCAACAACAGCCACCATGCCGTTTTTATCAAGATCAACGATGACGGCATCCGAATCCGCATCCTTTATGATGGTTCCAACAGGAACAGGGATCACAAGGTCCTCTCCGTTTCTCCCGTGCATCTTCTTCCCCATGCCGTGCTGTCCCCTTCGTGCACGGTACTCCCGGTGGTACCGCAAATCGATGAGAGTGTTCAACTCATCAGTCGCCCTGAAGACGACATGTCCGCCCCTTCCCCCGTCTCCTCCGTCCGGACCGCCCTTGGGAACGTATTTCTCCCTGCGGAAGCTGACGCATCCCCTTCCGCCATTCCCCGCCTTCACGAAAATTTTCACATAATCAACGAACTGCATTGAATACCATCTCAACAAAAAAGGCGGGCATGAGTGCCCGCCTTTTTTGTTTCATACTGTTACGGTTTATTGCGACACAGGATAAACGCTTACCTGCAGTCTCGCCCTGTCTTTCCGTTCAAAATTCACCACACCGTCAATCAGAGAAAAAAGGGTATCATCAGAGCCTTTCCCCACATTCACGCCGGGATGGAATTTTGTGCCACGCTGTCTGACCAAAATATTGCCGGCACGGACAATCTGCCCGCCGAATCTTTTGACACCAAGGCGCTTTGACTCACTGTCCCTGCCGTTCCGTGAACTGCCTACACCTTTCTTATGTGCCATTGCTGTCCTCCAAAACTATTTCCCTAATTTTTAAGGCAGTATAGGGTTGCCTGTGTCCGTTTGTCTTCCGGTACACTTTGCGGGGCCTCTGCTTGTGGACCATCACTTTCCGCGCCCTGTCATTCTTCTCGACCGTCGCGATCACTTTTGCACCCGGTATATAGGGAGAACCATAGATACTTTTATCGTCCCGGTTGACCATGAGAACAGTATCGATGGCAACATCTTCACCCGCCTCGCGAGAGAGCCTTTCAACAGTCACCAAATCACCGGGAGAGACCCTGTATTGCTTCCCCCCGTTCTCAATTATTGCGTACATTTCCACCTCCAGAATCAAAATTATAATATAAAATGCATCTGAAAAACAATAAGCAATTCAGGAGATTGTCGTCGCTTCTGATTTCTGTCACGGACCCTCTGATATAACATCCCCGCATCAGAAAGAATGAAGCATGTCATCTCAGAACGATACCCGCATAGCCGACGACATGATCATAATCGCCGCTCACCTCTGCCGATGTGGCATATTTCACCAGACGGGCAGACCGGGCACCGAGAGCCTTTGCGGCAAAGAGAAGGGTGGTTACGGCCAAATATCCGCACATGGATATCTGCTCCTTCAGAACTACCTCATATAGTCCCTCCGGATCAAGGGCCAAGATTCTGTCGATAGCCTTTTTGTCCTTCTGTTTCGCAACGCTGTCTGGCACATAATGGCTCATGTCGGAGCTTGCTATCAGAACTACCGGATATCCGGCAGTCTTAACCGCCTGTGCTATTCCCTCACCAAGTATTCTGCAGTCTTCAACTGATGCGGAAAGAATGGTGATGGGTACAATCTTTGTCTGCTGCGAGAAATATGCAATGAAGGGCAACTGCACCTCGAGAGAATGTTCAAACATGTGTGCCTTTGCATCCTTTGTTACGAGGGGAACGTTCATCGCAATTCTGTGGGAAATCTTCTCATCGATCTGAAATGTCGCTGTCGGAATCTCCCATTCGCCCGACTCCATGAGGGAAATCCGTGCCCCCAAACCGGTATGATTCGGTCCCATGAGGATAAATGTCTCGGGAAAGTCGATTGCAGAATATACTGCTCCTGCAACAGATCCCGAATACATCAGGCCGGCGTGAGGACAGACCGCACCGATAACCCTCTCCTTTTTTGCCGATACATCAATGTATTCATTGACCTGCTGTGTCAGCTTCGGTACCGTGCCGTAATAAAACTGTCCCGCAACAGACGGTGCCCTTTTCAAAATGCCTCCTCCCCGCTCTCTTCCATATCCCTGTCGAAGATATTCAGAAATCTCGTGCAGCTTGACATGAAAGCAAGGTTGACTGTTCCGGTCGGTCCGTTCCTCTGTTTTGCAATGATGACTTCCGCGTGTCCCTTTTTCGACTCCTTGTTATACACCTCATCCCGGTAGAGAAAAAGAATCACGTCCGCATCCTGCTCAATTGCTCCGGATTCCCTGAGGTCCGCCAATATCGGCTTCGGGGGACGCCGCTGCTCAACACTCCTGTTGAGCTGGCTCACGGCTATGACCGGAACGCTTAACTCTTTCGACAATGCCTTCAGGGAACGGGATATATCCGATATCTCTTGTTCACGCCTTTCAAAAGATCCCTTCCCCCTCATAAGCTGCAGATAATCAACGATGACGAGGCTGAGGCCATGCTCGATCTTAAGTCGTCTCGCCTTTGCCCTGAGCTCAAGGACCGTAATGCCTGAGGTGTCATCGATAAAAACTGGCGCTCCGGTGAGATTGCTGGCTGCGCTGGTCAATTTATGCCAGTCCTCTTTCTTGATAAACCCTTTCCTGATACTGTTGGAATTCACCATTGCCTCTGCACACAACATCCGGATTGCGAGTTGTTCCTTTGCCATCTCGAGACTGAATATCGCAACCGGCTCTCTGAGTTCGAGCCCGACATGCTGAGCGATATTCAGGGCAAAGGCTGTTTTTCCCATGGAGGGTCTCCCTCCAACGACAATGAGGTCGCCTTTCTGAAAACCGGTCGTCAGGTCGTCAAGATCCCTAAACCCCGAGGGCACACCCGTTATGGTCTCTTTCTTATCATAGAGATGCTCGATCATCTCGAAACTGTCGCGGATAACCTCTCTCAATGTCACGAACGACGCCTTGACCCGTTTGTCGGAAATCCTGAAGATCGATCGTTCGGCATAGTCCACGAGGTCTTCCGCGTCAAGATTATCCTCGTACACCTTGCCAGCGATCTCGTTTGCTGAAAGCAGGAGTCCTCTGAGGAGAGCCTTCTCCCGTACAATGTGCGAATGGTACTTCACATTCGCAGCGGTAGGAACCATATTCACCATCAGGGAAAGATAGGCTATGCCGCCAACAGCCTCCAATTCATCATTCTTCTTCAGCTCGTCTGTGAGGGTGATAAGGTCTATCGGCTCATTCTTATCAAAGAGCTCGGTCATGGCAAAGAAGATTTTCCGGTGTGACATCTTGTAAAAGTCTTCCGGATCGAGGATCTCCAGAGCTCTCGTCAGCGCATTGTTGTCGATCAGAATGGCGCCGAGAACAGACTGCTCGGCGTCGAGGTTCTGAGGCGGTAATTTATCGAGATGCAGATCGGTATTCCGCATTCCTTTATGACCTGAAAACGTTATTCTTCAACAACCTGCAGGGTAATCTGTGTATTGATCTCCGGGTGTAAATGGATACTGACCGTGTGGGTTCCGAGTCTCTTGATCGGTTCCTCAAGGGATATTTTTTTCCTGTCTATTTCGATTCCCTCGCTTTTGAGTTTTTCAGCGATATCCATACTCGTTACCGAACCGAACAGCTTGCCCTCTTCCCCGGACTTAGCCTGCAGCACGAGTGTAATCTTCGAAAGCCTGTCAGCGAAGTCCTGCAATGATTCCTTCACTTTCTTTGCCTTTTCCTGTATCACCCGCTGTGCATGTTCCAGTGATTTCATGTTCTTGCTGCTTGCCTCAACAGCGAGCCCCCTTGGTACCAGATAGTTCCGTGCAAATCCGTCGGCGACAGTAACGATCTGTCCCATACTCCCCAGCTTTTTTACATCTTCCTTCAGGATAACTCTCATGTATCGTCTCCTTTTATCAACTATATTGGGAACGGTTCATCCCGCAAAAAGAGCTCTTTGGTGCCGAGTCTATCATTCCCGCTCGGCGGGAACCCTTCTGAATATAAACACATTGAACTAAAAAACAGGGAGAGATTCCGGATAATCCGGAATGACACCTCAATATTACAAATAACCTAGGAAATTATTCCCAAAAACCTATTTTTCCTTCGAGAAGGTAGCATTAGTATACCACATCACCAGTTTATATAATTATATGATCCTGAACGGAACCGGTATAAAGGTGATGATAAAAATCAGGAACGCGATCCAGCCGGTTAGCTTTCTCCTCCCGTCAAGGGCGTTCTCCCAGTAAATAACCGGCGGATGTCTGAGTCCGAGGACCAACAGCAACACAGCCCATACGACCCACCCTTCCCACAGGAAAAACCCGAGTAAACTCATCATGAGAACAAGGATAAATGACAGGCCAGTATGTTTTTCCCCGAGAAATGCGTATGCGATATGGCCACCGTCAAGCTGTCCGACTGGTATGAGATTGATGGAAGTCACAAAAAGGCCGATCCATCCCGCAAATGCGATAGGATTTAAAAGAATATCGGCATCTGCAGGCGTAACACCTATAACAGCATTGGAAAGCAGAGAAAACAGGATTGAATCCCCCAGATTCAGTGCGCCTTTGGTCTGTGCAACCGGTACAACCTCTGATACACGAAGTCCGATTGCTGAGGCGGCAACTGAAACAACGAATCCGGCTATCGGTCCTGAAGCGCCGATATCGATCAGGGCCTTCCTGGTGACAATCGGGGATTTCATCTTGATGAATGCCCCGAATGTTCCGATAATGGTCGGAGCCGGAATAAAATATGGGAGCGTGGCCTTGACCCCGTGTCTCTTCGATGCAAAATAATGGGACAATTCATGGGTCAGGAGAATGATCATCAACGACAGGGCAAATGGAAGGCCCCGGTAAATCTGCCCCGGATCTTTCAGGAGGTCTGCCCCTGTCTGCATGGCCCCCACAAACAGCGTCGAGAACAGCGTAAGGATGAAAAGAATGATATGCAGAAAAGGTATTTTTTTCATGCACGTATTATATCAATTTCCCTGCAGGTGCACGATCTATTCATCCGCACGGACAAGGTCGATAACCGTTACTTCCGGAGGTGAAAGAAAACGTATCGGCGGCCCCCAGGTGCCCGAACCCCTGCTGACGTATAGTGAGGATCCGTCCGACAGTTGCGCAAGACCGGACTGCGTTTCATAGTAAAGCCCGGTTATGATGCTGAAGGGGAATATCTGGCCCCGGTGAACATGCCCGGAGAGCTGCAGATCAAAGAGACCCCGCGAGGATTCATCAATCAGCGGCCTGTGTTTCAGAAGCAGGACAAACCTGTTATCCGGCAGATCAGCAAGCACCTCTTTCTCAGTTCCGCCCCGGTAAAGGCCAAAAGAATTTGCCTGTGGATCATCAACACCGGCAATGGTAAGAATGTTCTGTATATCAACCCGTTCCCCCCGAAGCATGGTGAATCCTGCTTGCTCGGTAAACCACATCGACTGCTCGAGTCCGGCGTAAAATTCGTGGTTGCCTGTTATTGCATACTTGCCGAACCGGGGGTTGATCTCCCGGAACATTGCTGCAAGTCCCGAGAGGTTGTCGATTTGCCCGTCAACGAGATCTCCGGTCGAAACGAGGATGTCCGGTTCTGCTCTTTCGATTTCCGACAGGATGCGTTCCAGTCGGCTTTCCCGCACGATCAGCCCAAGGTGGACATCCGAAATCTGTGCTATGCGCACCCTGTTGACGTCAGGGGGAATTTTATGAGACCATATCGTGAGCTTTTCAGTGCGGATGTTCACAGCCTCGAAAAAACCGTATAGAGCAATCATGATCGAAATCACAAGGGGAAGAAGAACGGCATACCGCCCTGTAAAGGACAGATACGTCAGGTCTTTCCCCAGAACAGAACCTCCTGCAGCAACGCACAACCGGTACACGTCAATCAGGATGGAAAAGGAAACAAAGAGAAATATGATCCCCATCCATGTATATCCAACATATGACATCAGGCGTGCAAAAAGTTCGGAGCCGGCTTTCTCGGAGAAGCGAATAATGATCGGGGAAATAGTCATCACCAGCATCAACCCGGCAATAAAAATGCCGGTCGTCGTGCTGAAGGCAAACGCTGCCCGCGCCCGCAGAAACGCATACAGATGAAGGCTTCCGTAGAGCAGGAAGAATGTCAGCAGAAAGAGCGTCAACTCAGTGCATCCCCGGCGGCAGGCCCTGTTTTCCCATTTTCATAAAAAAAACAAACGGCAGAACACATACCATTATTATATAGACAACGAAGAATGCGTCGTTGAATGCCATCATCGTTGCCTGTCTAAGGAGTCCCTTGTAGATCATTCCGAGCCCACCATAGATAGAAGTGAAATCGTCAAGCCCGCGATATTGCAACAACTGAGAACTTTTCTCGGAGAACATACGATAGGCTGTATCAAAAGGTGTGAGATTTTCAACAAGATGATTCTGATGGAACTGCGCCCGGCGTGATAGCACGGTGGTCACAAAGGCGACCCCAAAACTCCCACCGAGATTTCTGAGCAGGTTGTATATTGCTGAGGCGTTGCCCATATCCTCTCTTTTAATTCCGGACATGGTCATAGTTGTGAGCGGGATGAAGAAAAAGCCCATCCCGATACCGAGGACAACTCTTGGCCATATTATCGTGCTGAAATCGGCAAACAGATTGAAATTTGACATGAGATACGTGGCGTAGGCGTTCACAATAATCCCGAATGCCAGAAGATACTTCGGATTTATTCTGTTCACTAAATTCCCCGCGATAGGCATGGCGATCATGGTTGCGATACCCCCAGGCCCCAGAACGAGTCCTGCAAGATATGCAGTATATCCCATAAGCGTCTGGAGATAGATGGGAAGGAGAACAATGCTTGCGAAAAGGTTAAAAAATCCGAGAAACATGATGATATTCCCGGTGCTGAAGGTTATGTTCCTGAATGCCCTCAGGTTTACTATGGGATGTTCGGTAAAAAACTCTACAAAAATAAAGGAAATCAGTGAGACAGAGGAGATAATGCTTAACCAGAAAATAAAACTCGATGAGAACCAGTTTTCCTGTTGTCCTTTATCGAGGACAATCTGCAGGCATCCTAAGCCGAGTACGAGAAACGACAGTCCCCAGTAGTCTATCTTCATCCTCATCCTCTTCATATATGGTGGATCTGTAATGAACAGCATTGTGAGAAGAACGGATAGGATTCCGATAGGAACATTAATGAAGAATATCCAGTGCCATGACCAATTGTCGGTAATCCATCCACCAAGGAGCGGGCCTACAATAGGGCCGAACATAATCCCGACCCCGAAGATAGCCATCGCTATCCCGTGCTGACGGGGTGGGAACGTCTCAAGGAGGATCGACTGAGAAATAGGTTGGAGTGCTCCGCCACCCATCCCCTGGAGGATCCTGAAAATAATCAGACTCTGGAGATTCCATGCCGAACCGCAGAGAAAGGAGCTTACCGTAAATATTACAATGGAAATTATCAAATAGCGTTTTCTGCCAAAAAACCTGCTTAACCATCCTGTCATGGGAATGATGATAGCATTCGATACGAGGTATGAAGTAATGGTCCATGTCGATTCATCGATGCCTGCCGATAGGCTTCCACGGATATGATCAAGTGCAACATTGACAATGGATATGTCGATAATCTCGATGAGCGTGGGAACCATAACGGTGAGTGCAACGAGCCATTTATTCATAAGATGTAAAAACGGTCTAAGGGGTCAAGGGTTCAAGGGTCATACCCATAAGATAACTACCCATCAAAATACGTGCAGACAGATACGCGCATAATTCATTTTCAAAAGGTTCTTGATTGTCCTGTCAAACCGGACAATGACAAAATGCGATTTTATGGACCAACACGAAATAATTTTTCTCACAACATCTGCACTTTTACAATGTATTTTCTATGTTCATCTAATGATTTTGTATGACCACTTGGACCCTCGGCACCTTTTTACTCTTTAATGAGTATTGTCGGGACAACAGACATGCCGATCCTGAGAAGATGTTCAATATCAGTCTCTTTATCAATAGTAATCTTGACCGGTATTCTCTGGACGACCTTCACATAATTCCCCGATGCATTTTCCGGGGGAAAGAGCGAAAACATCGCACCTGTGCCAGACATGATGCTCTCAACCTTTCCGGTAAAATCTCTCCCGGAATAGGTATCAACCTTAAATCTGACCGTTTGGCCGGGACGAACCTTCTCAAGCTGAGTCTCTTTATAGTTTGCGGTGATCCATAAATCATCTAATGAAACAACTGCCATGAGTGGTTGCGCAACTTCTACCTGGTTACCGACTTCGACAGCTTTCTTGGTTATATAGCCATCCGCAGGAGCATAAATCTTTGTGTATCCGTAATTGAGTTGGGCAGCATCCAATCGAGCTTCCCTTTCCCTGATCATAGAAAGCTGCGATGCCCGCAAAGCCTGGGCTTGCTTGACGACAGACGTCTGCGTCTCAAGAGCTTTTTCTGCCTGCTTCAATTGTTCCCGAGCCGCCTTTGACTGAGCAAGAACCACCGTATGGGCTGTCTGTGTCTTTTCGAACCTGTCCTTCGAAATCGTCCCGAGCTTGAAGAGATTCTCTGCACGGAGAGCATCCTTCTCAGCCTGCTGAAGTTGTGCCTCCTGGAGCTCAAGATTCGCCCTTGCTGTCTCAATCGAAGCCTTCATTTCAGCCATCTGCATCTTTGCAACCTGTATCCGTGCTTCCACTTCTGTAAGCCGTGATTTTTCCGCATGCACTCCCGATTGAGCCTCGCTCACCTTCAGATCATAATCCGCAGGGTCAATCTCGACGAGCATGTCTCCCCTTTTCACCTGCTGGTTGTCCTGTACATAAATGTTGTTCACAGACCCCTTAATCCTCGCCGAGATCGTGTGAATTCGTCCATCAACATACGCGTCGTCTGTCGTAATATGGGTTGCCTTATACCTGAGGTAGAAAAAAAGAATGACAACACCGATGATTCCGATTAAACCAAAAACGAGGATAGCAAGTTTCTTTTTTTTTCTGTTGTTTTGTTTTTTTACATCGTCACTTTTTCCTTTTTCATTCTGCTCCATCAGCGAACTCCCTTATCATGAATCTAAGATTATTGTTTCTCTGCATCGGCATCGTTAACCGCAGTTTCTCCACTTTTGTTCGTGGTTCGCTTCTCCATGCCGATAAAAAAGAGCAGGAGAGACGGAATGACAAATACGGTAAAAATTGTCGATACCGCTATTCCACCGAGGATGACGCTCCCAAGTCCACGGTACAATTCAGACCCGGGGCCCGGTGCTATAACGAGAGGCAGCATACCGAATATACTGGTGGAGGCGCTCATGTAGATCGGACGCAGACGTGTCCGGACCGATTCAAGAACCGCATCGCGATAATCCATACCTTGGTAACGGATGTTGTTGAGCGATTGATGAACAATGAGAATTGCATTATTGACAATGATGCCGACCAAAATCACAAACCCGAGCATGGTAAGTATATCCAGTGGTTGTGTCGTGAGAAAAACATTCACAAGTGCAAGCCCAATAAATCCACCGGCAGCCCCGAGTGGAAGGGTAAACATGATGACAAAAGGATATATGAAATTCCCGAAGAGCGCTGCCATGAGCAGGTAAGCAATAACAGCTGCGAGCAGGAAATCCCACTGGAGCACCTTTCTCGTTTCAGTAAGTTTATCGGCCACACCACTCTGGTTAACATCGACAGCGGAGAGAAGACCGCTCTTCTTCAGCTGTCCAATTACATTTGCATTTATCTGATCCATGGCTTGTTCCATAGGGACCGCAAACGGAGGGGTCACCTGGAGTGTTATCGTGCGCTTTCTCTCAAGATGACGTATTTCTGTTACACCGGTAGTCCTCACAAGTTCTGTAAAAGACGATATAGGAACACCTTTTCCCTCTGGAGTCACAATGATGGTCCGATAAAGTTCCTCGGGACTTGTGACATCATTTTCTGATGCCTTCAGCACAAGGTCTACCTTTTTTTCTCCTTCTTCCTTGAAATCGCCGATTTTCCTCCCGTCCATAAGCACATCAAGGGTAATGCCAAGTTCTGCTGCACTCATCCCTGCCGCCTTTATCCGGTCTCTTTCAGGGATAAGCCTTACCTCGGGGTACAGGACCTCAAGGGAAGGGAGAGGCCTGATCTGCGATCCCGGAATCTCTTGCATGATTTTTCCAAAAAGCATCTGCGCCACCTCTATCGTGCGGTTTAGGTCGTCTCCGCTGACGTCTACATCGATTGTCCTTCCCCTGCCGAGTCTTGTTTGAAATATCCCGGCCTGGTTGCTGACGCCGAAGATCCCAGGGATGCTGTTAATATATCCCATAAACAGCGGGACGAGCTCGCCGGCCATTTGTTCATGAGTACTGATCGCTCCGGAAATCATGATCTGTTCGGCGCCAACATAAAACATATTCTTGATTCCCGGAAATCCCTCTTTGTCCTTTCCCATGTGAGGTTCAAGAGTCTCAAATAAACGATCTCCTATCTCTTTCCGCTCTTCGTATGAAAGGCCAGGCGGAGGTACAAACAGGTTAATAACAAGATTCCGATTCCCCTGGGGAAGGTATTCCATCTTCGGGAATAACAGTACCGCTGTCACAAGAGCAAATGCAGTAAGTGAAATTATTGTTACGAAACGAGTCATGCGATTCCTCGTTGCTACCCTGACAAGGCCCATGATGAAATCCGACATTCTCTTCCCCATGAAAACAAGCCTAGACCTCCTTTGCTGCAAAGGTTTTTCTTTCATAAAACTGAACAGCTTCTCGGAAAGCATAGGGATAACCGACACGGACACGAACAGACTGAGCGAAACAGCACAGGTGACAGCGATTGCTATATCACGGAAAAGCTGCCCTGCTTCTTCCTGCACAAAAACAACCGGAAGGAATACCGCAATGGTTGTGAGAGTAGAGGCGAGAACAGCTCCCCATACCTCGCGTGCACCGTCATAGGCAGCATCGAAAGGAGGTTTTCCCATTTTCCTGTGGCGATCGATATTTTCAAGGACAACGATGGCATTATCGACAAGCATTCCCACGGCAAAGGCGATTCCGGCGAGGCTGATGACATTGAGATTCCTGCCTAAGGCATTCATGATGATGAAGGTACCGATGACGCTGATCGGAATCGCGGTTGAGACGACTATGGTTGACGATATGCTCCGGAGAAAAATAAGGAGGACAACGACTGCCAGTGTACTGCCGATAAAGATGTTGCGCTTGACGAGATCAATAGCGCCCCTGATGTAAGGCCTTTGATCATAGACCCATTCGAGACTAACTTTGAGTGGATTCAACTTTTCATCATTTAATGATTTCACCACCTGTTCCAGATTGTCGGAGAGGTTCAGGATATTCGTGCCCGGTTCGGGTTTTACTCCGATCGCAATTCCTTCCTGCCCGTTATGGATCATCGCTACCGTCCGTTTTTCGTATCCAAACTGTATCTGTGCAACATCTGAGACGGTGATGCGCCGCTGTCCAGTTGAAGCAATGACGATCTTCCCGATATCCTGAGGTGACCTGAATTCTGCAATGGTTCGTATGCGATAATCTCTCCTTCCCACTCCGACATTGCCGGCCGATACATTGATATTTTCTGCCCTGAGAATAGTTACGAGATCGCTGACCGAAAGTTTGTGCGCTGCCAGCTTCTCTGGTTTGACGATAATATGCATCTGCTTTTCCGTACCACCTCCGATGAAGAGGTCAGCTACCCCCTCAACGCGTTCAAGATACTGCCGTATTTCATTCTCAAAATATGTTTTATACGTACTCGCAGATTTATCATTGCCGGGGTCTGTCTTGAGGATCATCCATATCACTGGTGATGTCGCTGCTCCTGTTGCATTGATGACCGGTTTTTCAACATTTTCCGGATATGACGGGACTTCATTCATTTTGTTTGAGACCCTGAGAAGGGCATCATCCACGTCTGTATCAATCTTGAACCTGAGGGTAACCGTACCCTGTCCGTTAAAGGATGAACTTTCCATTTCGATCAGCCCGGGTATGCCCTTCAGTACTTTTTCCTGTTCCTCGATGACATCCCGTTCAATCTCATACGGTGAAGCTCCGGGCCAGTTGGTCGTGACGGTAATCTCCGGCTCTGTGACATCAGGACTGAGCTGATAGGGCATGCTGATAAGACCGATTACTCCGAAGAGAACAACGAGGATGACACCGACAAAAACTGTAACAGGTTTGTTGATCGAGAATTTAATAATATCCATGGTTCTTCAGGTTACCTCATTTTGCCTGTACCTGTAATGTGAACAGGCTGTCCATTCATGAGCCGCTCATTCCCTTTGATAACGATCTTCATCCCTTCCTGCAAAGCTTCTGAAGAGATTCCGATATTTTTTCCACTGTATCCGGTAACATCCACCGGTATCATAACTGCCTTTGAATCGTCAACACTGAACAGAAACGTCATGCCTGATTTTCGAATGAGTGCGTCCCTCGAGACCAGAAGCGTTTTTTGCTGTTTGTCGCTGGGAAGCCTCACCCTCGCCTCCATACCGCCCATCAGAGAACCGGCCTTATGTACCCTGACCTTGACGGGAAACGTCCGTGTTGCAATATCGCCACTGGGAATAATGGCAAAGACCTTTCCGGATTCGGTCTTCCCTCCTGCTTCAACAGACACGCTCATGCCCGGCTTCACATGTGCAAGCACGTCTTCAGGAACTTCAACGATAATATCGAACACTTCATCTCTTGCAACGGTTGCAACAGCTGCACCTGAAGCAATCCACTCACCTCTCTGCACATGCTTCTTGATGATTACACCGTTGAATGGTGCAATGACATTCTTTTTCTGCAGTTCAAGCTCCAAGCGCTCAACTTCAGCCTTCAGGGAATCAGCTTTTTTTTCAAGGGACAATGCCCTGAATCGATAATCGTCGTAAGTCTTATCAGAGATGAGCTGCTCTGCATGAAGTTTTTCTGCTCTTTCGAGATCACGCTGTGCACTCGTCTGTTCTGTCAGAACCTGTTCGTGGGAAGCCTTCATTGCCTGCAGTGTTTTTTCAAGGAGATCTGATGCGATAGTAATGAGAACATCACCTTTCCTAACCCGTTTCCCTTCTTCAAACGTTATACTCTCTGCAAGTCCGCCGACCTCAGACGCGATATCGGATATTTCCTGATAATAAACGGTCCCTATGAATTCCGTCTGGGGTGACATCGTGCCTGAACGGAGTTCTTCAACAACCACATTTGCTGGAGGCATCCCCTGGGCATCGAGAACTCGCGATGAGACCAGTAATACAAAAAACACGCCTACAATCAATTGGATAAATCGCGCCATAGTCTTTTTCCCTCCTGCCTGTCCCTTATGCCAGGACATAGCTATTCCTTGAAAATTTCGGATTCGATCCTCCTGGTTACGGTCTCCAGCAGGCTTCCAGTCGCGCGCTGCAACTGGAGAAGGGCGAACTGGTAATCGTACTGAGATCTGAAGAGATCCAGTTCTGAAGTAACAAGGAGCGTATTTGCATCCAGTACATCCAGGCTGCTGGCCAGCCCGTACTGAAACTGTTTCTCGACCATATAAAAATTCTCACGTGCAAACGTAAACTGGTCCTTAAGTGACTGCAGGACACCTGCCTGAGTTTTCAGATTCAAATATGCCTCTTCGACCTCTAATCTTATGGTCTTTTTGAGATCCGATAGAGCAAGTTCAGCTTGTCTTTTTTTCGCTTCCGTCTCTCTTACCTCTGCTTTTCTCAATCCTCCTTCAAAGAACGGGAAGTCGAGCCTGAGTGCACCGTATATGCTCTCCTCGTTGAAAAAAGGCGAAGAAGGTTCTTCATCCATGCGGACATATACGCCCTCGAGAATGAGTGTCGGCCAATATGCTCCCTTGGCGAACTTCACCTGGTCTTCAGCTATGCTCCTCTGAACAGCACCCGCCTTCATCTCTGCCCTTTTTAAAAATGCACTGTTCTGAAGGGACTCCAGATCCTTGCGTTCAAGCTGGCTGATCCAATGCAGGTCTGATTCCCTTATTTGAGAGTCTTCACCAAGCCCTACAAAACGTGCGAGACTCGCTTTGGTAAACTTGAGAAGGTTTTCAGCCTTTACGAGATCTGCTTTAGAACCCGATAATTCAGCCTCAGCCCTCAGGAGAAGGGTTTTTGTCGTCTCACCGATTCTTAATTTTATCTCTGCATCGTCCCGGTATTTCTGCAACCGTTCAACGTTGGCATTTGCTATTTCGACCGCCTTCTGTGCCTTGAGAACATTAAAATATCTCAGCGAAACTCCGAGGAGATATTCCTCTCTGACAGTCGCGAAATCAAGCGCACTTTGTTCGATCCCTTTCCTGGATATCCTGTACGAAGTAATTTCTCTTCCTCCGAGGGATAACGACTGATCAAGCCGAAGCCCCCACATAGTTGATCTTTCTGGCTGAATCGAAAATCTTCCGAAAGAACTTGAAATCTCTTTCTCATCACTGTAACGGGTATAATCCCAGAAGGCGGATACCCTGGGAACGAGCGCCGAGCGGGCCTTATCTTTCTTCCGTTCGGCAATAACCACATCCTCTTCTGATATTTTGATCTTTTCCGACCGTTCAAGAGCAATCGTGAAAAGATCTGCAAGGGTATATTCTGTGGGAACAGTGCCCGCAGCAGAATCACCCGCAAGTTGTGCCGATGCGGGATGGAAAAGCAATAAAATCAGAACCGGAACGATACCGATCTTTTTCATGGAACTGCTCCTTTCCCTCTTTTTCCAATACCATACAGTATGAAATCATTCAGTGTCGCTGGTGCGAGATGTACATCCCCATCCAATGCCATCGAGAGAATGACCCCTCTGAGCGACCCCATGATAACCTTAGCCATATCATCTGCATTGCATTTCCTGAATTCGCCGGTACGAATCCCTTTTTGAATTATCTGTTCTATGAGCTCTCTCTGCTTCTTGAAGAATTTCCTTTTTTCCTGGATACCAAATGTAAACCCGTGCTCCCTGATATGAAGCAGAATAAATTCCTTGTGCTTGAAGGCATTCTCCATATGCACGCATAAAAAATGTGATAACGCTCCAGAAGCAGACAGGGTCTCTCCGACAATCATTTCGGTCTTGCTTCCGATATCCAGCATCCTTTCACTGATAAGGCTTCGGTAAAGTTCCTCCTTGTTCCGAAAATACAGGTAAATGCCGCCTATGCTGATCCCGGCAGTCTGTGCTATCTCCCTCATGTTTGCTTTCGCATATCCTTTGCGAGAGAAGACATCCATCGCAGCCTTCATAATTTTCTGCTTCGACTCTATTCCTGAACGTTTGTTCATGTGAACCTATGTTCAGTATAAAGGGTCGCGTGGACCCTGTCAAGTATACGGAAAATCTCACCGCATTTCATCCATACTGATTCCTGCCGGTCGCCGTTATTCCCGTCCTGTTGTTCAAATCACAGAACCCCGACACACCATTCTGGTAATATGTATGCACCGTGTGGTACCGGAAATGAAAATATCGAAAAAGACAAAACTGATGAAGCGTCTCCCCCTTGAAGCAGTACTCCGGCTCACGAGCTTTCCGGTCACGACTCAAAAGGGAGAAAAAGGATACAACAGGAAGAAATTACAAGAACAGAACAGAAAGAATGCAAGAGATGATATCCAGCAATAAAATTCTTGATATTATTACCAATTTCTGATATCTTTATCTCTATTTATGGATCAGAACAGCGAGTATAAATCAATTTTTGAAGCAATGCTCTTTCTTTCCGGAGACGTTTTGCCGGTCCAGTCTTTCAGGGAAATCGTTGGAATATCCGAAGCTGATATGAAGCTTCTCATGAACGACCTCATTGCGGAGTATCGTGACAGGAATAGGGGATTGCTCATTGTCGAGATTGCCAACGGCTATCAAATGGTAACAAATCCGGAATATGCCGGGTGGGTAAAGAAATTCAGGACTATCCATACTTCAAGCAGATTGTCCATGCCAGCGCTCGAAACGCTCGCGATTATCGCCTACAAGCAGCCGATTATTAAAGCCGAGATTGAGCAGATTCGCGGGGTGAACTCCGACAGCGCAATCAGAACCCTGTATGACAAGCGGCTGATCAAGATCATGGGCCGCAAAGAGGCTCCCGGTAGGCCTTTCCTCTATGGTACTACAAGAGAATTCCTCCAGTATTTCGGACTGAAGGATCTCACGGAGTTGCCTACCCTCAAGGATCTGAACCGGGAGGAAGCAGCATGATGAAAGCATCTAAGAACAGCTTGTATCTGTCTATTACTGCCTCTATTATTGCGGTCCTGATTGCCGGAAGCAGTTATGCTGAGGTTACATACAAGGTGAAAAAAGGTGATAATCCCTATAGCATAGCAAAAAAATTCAACGTCAACCATGACGATATCATTAAAATCAATGCAATCGACCCTCATCTTCTCAAGCCCGGCACCAGAATAACGATACCTTCCCAAAAGCATGCGAACCCCCAAAAAGCTGACCCTCACCAGGAAACAACTGCTGAAGGTCCGGATCCTGTTCAGGAAAACGGAGATGATCGCATCCAAAAGGAAGAGCCTTCTTTTCATATCGTGAAAAAGGGAGATACAATCTCGGCCCTCTCAAAAAAATATTCCATACCGGCACGGAAACTCATGGACATAAACAATTTACGATCCACAAGGCTCAGAATCGGACAAAAGATTGCGTTGAAGCGACCGGAGGTTTCAGATTACACCGTGCGCAAGGGCGACACGATCTGGGATATTGCAGCAAGATTTGACACCAGCCCGGAAAATCTGATGGCCATGAACAGTCTCGAAACAGATTCCCTGAAACCGGGCCAAAAAATTCTCCTGAAGCGGAAGCCTGAACCGGCGGAACCCAAACCTTATGAGGCGATACTCTCTCAGGGTGAGGAGGAGCATGAAAGCGAACCAATACGAGAAGCACCAGAGGCACCGGCGTCCGGATTACACAGCAGACTCATTCTGTTCGCAAAGAAGATGCTGGATATTCCCTACCGTTTCGGCGGTAACAGCCTGATCGGTATTGATTGTTCTGCTTATGTAAAAAAGGTATACAGCATGATTGGCGTTGTTCTTCCCCGGTCGGCAAGGGAGCAGTTTAATGAAGGCACACCTATTGATGTGGATAACCTTTCGAGCGGAGATCTCGTCTTTTTCAGAACTTACGCATCATATCCGTCGCACGTGGGGATTTATCTCGGGAACAACCTGTTTATTCATGCCTCGTCAAAGAAGAAGAAGGTTACCATTGACCGCCTTGATACACCGTTCTATGTCAAGAGATTTATCGGGGCAAAAAGGCTTCTCGACTTGAGTGCAAATAATCAGGAACCGGGGAAAGAGGGATAACGGATTTCAAGAGACTATTGATCCCATATCCGAGATATCATAACCTCCGAGTCCCGTAACCGTCTCACGAAATTCCCTGTCCCCGCGAATAAGTGATACCAGACACCTGATCATTTCAGTGTCGAGATATTCTGCAGGGATAGCCAGATCATAGCGCTCCTTCGCAACCGGGATAAAATCGAGATCGAGGGCACGTGCAGATGCAAGAATCGCGAGGCCCGTATCAGCAACTCCCGTCAGCACGGCTGAGGCAACACCCATATGGGTATATTCTTCTCTTTCGTACCCTTTTACCTGAGCGGGACTGATACCCGATTCCCTCAGACATTTATCCGTCAGAAGCCTCGTCCCGGCGCCTGCCTGTCTGTTCACAAAAATGACGTCGCTCCTTGTCAGATCCTGAAATCCGGCAATATTTTTTGGATTGCCTTTCGTCACCAGGAGACCCTGCTCCCGGTAGACTAGATTCATGAGGATAATTTTCCTGTCCGGAAGGAGTCTCCGTATGAACGCGATATTGTATTCACCGGTCTCTTCGTCGAGCAGATGGGTGCCTGCGATATGAGCCTCACCCCGTTTCAGCGCAACCAGTCCGCCCATCGATCCCACGTGGGCTGAAGAGAGCGAGTATTTCGGGTAGCGCTTCTTCAAAATATTCGCGAGCAGGTCAAGAGTGTTGTCGTGACTCCCAATGCAAACGATAGTATTCTCGATATCATGTTTTGACCTCAGGAGTTCAACAGGAATTTCTGTACCGGAACCGATCCCTTCAGACATTGCAGGTATGCGGATAAAACCGTCCGCCCGCACCAGCGACATCAGAACTCCGGCCCCGCGGGTTATCGGCGTTGCAATATAGCGATCACCAACCTTCCCGACTTTCACGCGCACGAATTCTTCCTGTCCGGGGGTCGAAGCAACCTGCCGTGAAAGCATCGCGCTCAGAATATCAGGTTCTTTGAGCTCGATCCCCTGCATTTTATAGACAAGAGGCTTCACAAAGAGTGTGAAAGTGATATACGCAGAGACCGGATAGCCGGGAATCCCGAGCACCGGCTTTCCCCTCACCCATCCAAGGATAAGAGGCTTTCCAGGTTTTATCCCAATGCCATGCAGCAGAACCTCTCCCAGGTCCCTGAGAGCCGCTCCGGTATAATCCTCGGTGCCTGCCGATGAACCTGCATTCACAACCACCATATCACCGGCAGCGATTGCGTCCAGAATTGTCTTTTTAAGCTGTCCGGGGTCGTCAGGGACGACGCCGAACCTGACCGGGTCGCCACCCCATTCAGAGACCAGCCCACTGAGAATCCTTGAATTATATTCGATGATGTCGCCCTTCTTCAGAGGTGACCCGGGCTCTACAATTTCTGTACCGGTCGGCACAATGACCACCCGCGGCTTCCTTCTCACCGGCACCTCCGTATGCCCGCCTGCAAGCATTGCACCGATATCGACCGGCCTGATCTTATGATTTTCAGGAACAATCAACTCAGTTGCCACAATATCATCGCCGATGACCCTAATATGCTGCCACGGAGGAGCAGACGCGATAATCTCTATGCATTCAGTGTCCTCTTTACGGTTCGCTGACCGCAACCCTTTATGGACGTCTGCTGATTCAGAAGGACCGGACGGCGGGCTTTGAATCTTCCGGATATTCACATCTTCAATCATAATCACCGCATTAAAGCCGTCAGGGATGGGATCGCCTGTATCGACAGGGATAGCCTGCCTGCCGACAATAAGGCATTTAGGCGTCCTTTCCGAGGCACCGAATGTTTCAGGAAAGTTTACAGCATACCCGTCCATCGCTGACGAGTGATAAAAGGGGGAAGAGATCTTTGCGATGACCGCTTCGGCGGTAACCCTACCGAGAGAATCGATTAGCCTCACGGTCTCGGCGGGAAGAGGCCTGTCAACTGCTTCAGAGGCACACCGTTCAAGC
The DNA here is from genome assembly GCA_963715195.1 of Thermodesulfovibrionales bacterium. Taxonomy (GTDB): domain Bacteria; phylum Nitrospirota; class Thermodesulfovibrionia; order Thermodesulfovibrionales; family SM23-35; genus JALHSV01. Next base: position 407,821 of record CAVQRT010000007.1, read on the forward strand.
CACTTTCTCAGCGCCTCATCCAGAGGAGTACTTTCAAGATAGACGTCCCGGGGCACGTTTATTTATTGAGCAAGTTCTTAATCATGTTTTTCAATTCATCGAGGTCCGACGACTTTACAATATAGGCTTCGGATGCCCAGACGGCAAAATCATCCCGGTAGTCGTATGCGGTGGACATGATGATCGGAACCTTCGGATTCTTTTCCTTCATCTGCCTCAGCAGGCGGATACCGTCTATGTCGGGCAGCAGAATGTCGAGTGTTACGATATCAGGTGTTTCCTTCTCGAACATGTCCATTGCCTCCTGCCCGTTCGAGGCAACAACAACCTCGTACCCCTCATCTTCAAACTCCTCCTTGTACAGCCTCTGAATGTGCAGGTCATCATCAACGACAAGTATTTTCATATGCCTCCTCCCTCCCGTATCACTCTTCTTTTATTGGTATTATCACCCTGAATGTGCTGCCCTCCCCTGCTGTGCTCTCCACTTCAATCCTTCCATCGTGTTCTTCAATAATCCGGTGGGTTATGGTAAGGCCGAGACCGGTACCGACTTCCTTGGTCGTATAAAATGGATCAAAAATAAACGGCAGGTCTTTTTCTGGAATGCCCGGTCCGGTGTCCCTGATCTCCAGCACGCAGGTCCTGTTCTTACGGTAAATTCTGAGCAGAATTGTTCCGTTGTTTCCCAACGCCTGCATGGCATTTTTTACAATATTGAGCAATGCGTCCTTTACCCGGTTCGGATCAACATAGAGTTCTACCGGGTCTCCGAAATCCAGTTCGAGGGAGATTCCCCGGTCGTCAATTTCCGAACGGATGAGGGCAATGACTTCCTCCATGAGTGTCTGAGCCGTAACGGGTTCTTTCCTGACCCGCGTTTCCTTCACAAAACTCAGGATATCATTGAGGATGTCTTCGAGCCTTCCGACTTCTTTGCCAATGATATCGGCATACTCTTTCTGGCCTCCGGTTAACTGCTTCTCGAGCCGGCGCGCAAAACCTCCGAGGGAAACGAGCGGATTCCGTATTTCATGAGCCACCCGTGCAGCTACCTCCCCAAGTGCAGCCATCCTATCTGTCTTGATCACCCGCTCCCTGAGAGTTTTCAGTTCCGTAATATCACTCATGATATTTACGGTTCCCATAAATCGGCCGTTTACATCAAAGATTGGTGAGCTCGACATGATGAACGTAGCACCCATAAAGGGGTCTTCAAGTTCCTGGACAAATGCCTCCTTCGTTTCGACCGTCCTGTGATGAGGACACTCAGCCCACGGCTGCTGCATCCCGTGAAATATCTCATAACATTTCTTCCCGATGATCTCCTCAGGGAGTTTACCCAGCCTTTTGCTGACCGCCTGATTGATGTTCTTCACGACATAATCTTCCGCAACAAAGTAAACCATGTCGGAGATAGACTCAAAAATATTCTCGAGTTCCTGCTCCGCGAATTTCACCCGCTCGAAGAGCCGCGCGTTTTCGATCGCTGAAGCCACATGGTTTGAAAAGGCCGTCAAAAAGTGCATATCTTCTTCGATAATAGGCCTGTTGGTGAAATAGTTGTCTACCCAAAGGACCCCGATTACTTTGTTCCGCGAGATGAGGGGAACAGCAGCAAAAGCCCGCGTCCCCAACTGCTGTATGAGGATAACATCCGAAAGCGGTTCTTTCCCGACATCATCGATATTGAATTGCTTGTGTTCTTTCACGGCTTTGCTTAGCGACGTCTCCTCTGCAAGGGGGATCTCTATGCTCTGGCTCAGCTTGTCAAAAAAAGAATCCTTCCTCATCAGTCCGGTATCGATCTCGTCCATCATATCCGGCAAAGTCTTTTTCTCGAGGGATAACCTTTCCCAGACATGAAATGCCTCCTCATAGCTTGCAGGGCCCACCCCCATCGCTCCCCGCAAGACATTCTTCTCCTCGTCGACGAGGAAGAGGATTGCACGGTTGAAGCCGAGTCCGTCTCCCATGGTAACCGCGGTGAGGACCATGCGCAGGACCCGGTTGAGATCGAGCGTTCCCCGCATGGCAGAACTGATGAAGAAAAGCCGCGAAAGTTCCTGGTTTCTCCTTACCAGTTCTTTCTCGACGTTTTTCTTTTCCGAAATGTCGCGCGATATTCCACTGATGCCGATAATCTCCCCTGCTACATTCTTGATCGGAGAGAGCGTCAGGCTCACCGATATGATGGTGCCGTCTTTCCTCTTCCTGAATGTCTCGACTCTCCTCAGCACCTCCCCGTTTCTGATCTTCCTGTTGTTTTCCCACTCAGGGTCCATGAGAAATTCAGGGACAAACGGGAGATATTTTCCGATGGCTTCCTCTTTCGTAAACCCGTACATTCGCTCTGCACCGGTGTTCCAGGAGAGGATAATTCCGTTCAGATCAGAGGTCACAATTGCATCGGCTGAATCTTCAATGATACTTTCGAGGTATTCCTTTGTCTGGGTAACCTCATTATAGAGTCTGAGAACCTCGTCATGACAGAGCATCCTGTCAGTAATATCCTGGATAAAGACAACACACTCGATAACCTCTCCGTTCTCATTTTTTATCGGGTACGCCGACACTTCGGCGTACACCGCGGTATCCTGATTATTCTTCTTTTGGGTCATCGTGATCATCTGCCCTGTTTCAAATACCCCGACTGCTGCGCAATGAGGGCATATCTTGCCCTGTTCATGAAAAACTTCCCTGCAATCTCTGTTCAGGATTTCATCCGGTGGGTTACCGGTCCATTTTGTTAGGGACTCGTTTGCATCCACGATCCTGAAATCCCTGTCAAGGATGACGATTCCGTCTCTGATATTCCTAAAAATCACTTCAGTAAATTTCTGGCTATCCTTCATATCCATAAGAACGTTACACCTTCTTTTTCCTGAGAGCGGTTTTATAGAGCTCGAGATACTGCTGGGCTGATCTTTTCCATGTGAAATTCGCCTTCATTCCGGCCCTGATTATGCTCTGCATCTTTTCCACATCGGTATAAACACAGAAGGCCCGCTTCAGTGCATCGAGCAGAGCAGGAGCCGTATAGTCGGAAAAAAGAAACCCTGTTCCCCTCCGTGTCAAAGGTTCAAAATCCTGAACCGTATCCACGAGCCCGCCTGTCCTTCTTGCCACAGGGACTGCGCCGTACCGCAACGCTATGAGCTGACTAAGTCCGCATGGTTCATATTTCGAAGGCATCAGAAAATAGTCTGAACCTGCATAAATCCTGTGGGCAAGGGTCTCATCAAACCCTACCGTCACCGAGATGTTTTCCCGATATCTTTCCGACATCTCCTGAAAACTGCTCTGGAAGCGGTCTTCCCCCTTTCCGAGAACGACGAGCTTCACCCCATAAGACACGATGTCCGGAATCGCCTCTAAAACAATATCCATCCCTTTTTGTTCGGATAAACGGGTGACCATGCCGATGAGGGGAACCTGGTCGTCCTCGCTGTCGTCTTCTTTTCTGAAGAGCATCCTGAGGAGCTCCCTTTTGCAGAGGGTTTTCCCGGACAGGTCACCGGCATGATAGTTGGCAGACAAGTGTTTGTCACTGGCAGGGTCCCACTCACGGTAATCGATTCCGTTTACGATGCCGAAGAGGTCATTTCTTCGCCTGTTCAGGACACCGTCAAGACCAAACCCTGATTCAGGCTGAAGGATCTCACTGGCATATGTTTGACTGACCGTGCTCAAAAGATCGGAGGCGATCAATCCGCCCTTCAGAAAATTAACCTTTCCATAAAATTCAATCCCCTCAGGGTTAAACATTTCCCAACCGAGATTTGTCAGAGACATGTGCGATGGAGGGAAAAGACCCTGATAGCCAATGTTGTGAATTGTCAGAAGGGTAGCAGTCTTCCTGAAAAAGGAATCTTTTCCGTAAAGGGTCCTCAGGTAGAGTGGTATCAGTGCAGTCTGCCAGTCATTGCAATGGATGATATCCGGTTTGTAAGAGATCGCCCTGCACATTTCAGGGACACTCTTCGCAAAGAGTGCAAATCTCGATGCATTGTCGCTGTAATCGCCTGCTGCTGTTCCGTAAGGCTCTGGCCGGTCAAAAAATTCATCGCACGCAATAAAATATGCGGCCTGTTTATGCTCTAATACCCTGCAGTTGAGCACCCTGTCTCCGACCTGTATGTCCAGCGAAACCCCGGTATCAGCAAGACGGATTTTGCTGTCCCTGATCCTTTTATAAAGCGGCAGCACAAGGACGGCGTCTTCTTTCAACTTCCGGAATTCTTTCAGCAGGGCACCGACGACATCGGCAAGTCCGCCGGTTTTTATATAGGGGACAGCCTCCGGCGAGGCAATCAGAATCTTCATATCTTTGCTTCCCGCATAAATCGTGCTGACTCTTCAGGTGGTGTGGGGTTGATATAAAAACCTGATCCCCATTCAAACCCTGCTATTTTTGTCAGTTTCGGCACCAGTTCTATATGCCAGTGATAGTAATCGTTTATCTCCTCAACAAATGGAGAGGTATGGAGCACAAAATTATATGGCGGGATATCCAGAATCCGGTCTATCTGCTTCAGGGTAACCCGGAGTATTTCCGCCAGCTGAAGGAAAGTGTTTTCCGGGGGATAAAAACTTGATTCATGCTTCTTGGGTAATATCCATGTCTCGAATGGAGCACTCGGAGCAAAGGGGGCGAGAGCAACATATAGAGCGTTTTCGTAGATTACCCTCTTTTTGGATTCGAGTTCCTGGCTGATAACATCGCAGAAGATGCACCGCTCTTTGAGATCGTAGTAACGCTTTGCCGAGTCCATCTCTTCTTTGACCAGCTTCGGTATGATCGGAAGGGCAATAAGCTGGGTATGCGAATGCTCAAGAGAGGCGCCTGCAGCATCTCCCTCATTCTTGAAAATCAGGACATATTTGAACCTACGATCTCTCCTGAGATCAGTCAGCCGCATATAGTAGGCCCATAGGGCATCCTCAACCCCTTTCAGAGGCATCGTTGCGAGCGACTGCATGTGATCAGGGGTTTCGACAATAACCTCATGGGCTCCGATACCGTTCATCTTGTCAAAAATACCCTCTCCCAATTTGTTTAGTTCGCCGAAAACATTCAGAGCGGGGAATTTGTTTGACATTGCCCTGAGGGTCCATCCGGGAGAATTCGGTTTTGTGTCGGCGGGCCTGAATGCCATGATTTCTGCAGGTGTGGTATACTCGTTGCCGGGACAGAACGGACAGAATCCGCCCCGTTTCTTCTGGGAAGGTGAGACAAAATCAGTTGGCCTTTTCCCCCGTTCGACAGAGATAATCACCCAGCGTCCGGATATGGGATCTTTCCTCAGCTCCGACATAGCACCTCCGTGGAAAGGCATGAAGCACAAACCCACCGGCATGATCCCAGGCTGTTTAGATTGTTCGCCGGATGCCCGTCAGGCTTTATCTTCAGCCGGTCCTGCATTTTTGGTAGTATTATATCACAATGATCTATAATCACTTATGAAACCCTCATTCATGCACAGAATGGTCAATACCCCTTTTGATGACCCCGGTTTGTTCGTCAGAATATTCAGGGAAAAAAGGGCTTTGCTCTTCGATGCTGGAGATATTTCCCGGTTAAAATCCGGCGACCTGCAGAAGATAACGGACGTATTCATAACACATACCCACATCGATCATTTCATAGGATTTGATACGCTCGTCAGAGCGCTCTTGAGAAGGTCCGTTCCTCTTCATGTCTACGGCCCGGCCAACATAGACGATTGCATAGAGGGAAAGCTGAAAGGATACACATGGAATCTCATCACGGAATACCCGCTTAAGATAGAAGTCTACGGTATCGACGGCAATACCATATGCCATTCAAGTTTTCATGCCGAAAACAGGTTTCAGCGGAGAATACACCGTATCCGCAAAATGAGCGGTGTTCTCTTCAGGGAACCGCTCTTCACGGTCAAAGCGCTCCAGCTCGATCATCAAATCCCGTGCCTTGCGTATTCGCTTGAAGAGGATTTCCATATCAATATTAATAAAGCATTGTTACGGGAAATGGCCCTCCCGGTAGGTCCCTGGCTGTCAGAACTGAAAGATGCAATCAGGGTTCGGATGCCGGGGAATACCGAATTTGTCGTATCAGGCAGACAGTACAGGCTTGATGAGCTGCAGGCAATCGCAACCATCACGAAAGGCCAGAAGATATCCTATGTGACTGACGTATCATTAACGGATGACAATATCCGGAGGATCATTGAATTCGTGAGGGATTCCGATACCCTCTATTGTGAGGCCTATTTTATGGACAAGGATATCGATATGGCGAGAAAAAGATTTCATCTCACCGCAAAGATTACCGGAAGCATCGCGCGCCGGGCTGGAGTAAAACACCTCGTCGTCATGCATTTCTCTCCCCGGTACCGGAACCTGCCCGAAAGTCCTGGGGAGGAGGCAATGCGGGAATTCATGAAGTAAACTTCCTGAAAACCAGCACAGCGTTTAATCCCCCGAAACCGAACGATTGACAAAGCGCAGTGTGCGGATGAGCGTGCCTGCATTCCGTAACATACTCAAGATCACATTCCGGGTCCCTCTCCAGCAAATTGATGGTCGGGAAGATAACACCATCCCTCAAACTCAACAAAGTAAGGGCTGCTTCGAGAGCACCCGATGCGGCAAGCATATGGCCTGTGAGAGATTTCAGAGCCGTGACCGGTATTAAATATGCATCCTTTCCGAACACCCGTTTGATCGCTTCGGTTTCTGTTTTGTCTCCGAGACGGGTAGATGTCCCGTGGGCGCTTATAAAATGAATATCGCCCGGCTTCAACCGTGCTTCGTCGAGGGCTGACTGCATTGCCCGGGCTTCTCCCTGCGCAGAGGGAATTGTCTGGTGGAATGAGTCCGTTGTATTCCCATAGCCGATGACCTCACCATAGATTCCAACTCCCCTTCTTATTGCGCTTTCATATGGTTCAAGGACAAGGATGCACGCACCCTCCGACAGAATAAATCCGTCCCGGTTTCTGTCGAACGGCCTGCTCGCGAAGGAACCGGTTTTCCTTGAGAGAGCACCCGATACCCCATATCCTTCTATGCAGGTTCTGCAGACAGGAGCTTCGGTACCGCCGCATATTACTGGATGGCGGTAACCTGATTTCACCAACCGGTAAGCTTCCCCGATTGCACTCGATCCCGAAGCGCACGCGTTTGATATGCCGAGACAATACCCGGTAATCCCAAGTTTTTGAGCAACGTATGACGATGCCATGCTGACCGTTGTAGAAGGCATAAGAAAAGCAGACATGCGCGAGGGATATGCTGTATGGTGTGACAGGTATTTTTTCCGGAGCGCCTTCTCTATCGTTCCAATCCCACCGCGGCTTGAACCGATAATGACACCGGCGGACTGCAGGGAATCTGTTCCTGTAAGGCCGGCGTCTGCTGTGGCCATGACTGCTGCAGCGACTGCATAATGAACAAACGGATCAAGACGGATTATTTCCTTGGGATTGAGATATGCTTCCGCATGGAAATCCTTCACGGTTCCAGCTGCTTTCCAGGGGATATCAGCAACATCGAATCCGGTAATCGCCTCTATTCCTGATTTTCCCGCCCTTGCCCGGGACCAGGTTTCCTCCAGGGAATTCCCGATAGGGCTGACTGCCCCTGCGCCTGTCACAACGACTCGATTCATGCTCAGGGTATAATAGCACAATGATCGAAGACCCTCTGTTTCATTGCCCTTCCCGGCGGCATAATGGTATCATGAATGGAATTCGGCGGTACGGAATTGCTTGTTTCACCGTTGAACGGAAAATGGACGTGGGATGAGATAATAGGGAATCATGATAAGAAATACCTTCAGCATTCTGAACGGAATCGGCGATAAACTGGAACGGAAGCTCTGGGGTGCAGGCATCCTCACATGGGATAAATTTATCGGTGCCCCGGATATCACCTTCATAAGCGCACATAAGAAAACGTTTTTTGATGAATCTCTCTCGTCTGCCCTGAACGCACTGGACCATGCAGACGCAGCCTATTTCGCCCGCGCTATCAAGAGGAGGGATCACTGGCGGCTATATGACATCTTCAAAGAAGAGTCGGCGTGTCTTGACATAGAAACAAATGGTTTCATGCCGGGAGGCGGAGGTGTTGTCACCGTAATCGGAATTTACGACGGGTTCGATTACAAGTGCTTTATACGGGATGAAAACCTCACGGCAGAAAGCGTGATGGAAGAGATCTCGAGATATAAATACCTCATAACGTTCTACGGTTCGGGTTTTGACATTCCGTATCTCCTAAGAGCAATCCCCGGCCTGAAATTCGACATCCCGCATTTCGACGTCTGCTTCGGTACAAGGAGGCTTGGATTCCGGGGTGGGCTGAAAAGACTGGAATCGGAACTGGGAATTGCCAGAGATGAAATCGTGAAGGATATGAATGGATATGATGCGGTAAAGCTGTGGGAGCACGCGCAAAGGGGAAGCAGTGATGCCCTGAAAATCCTCAAATTATACAATAAAGAAGATACTGTCAACCTTTACGCGATAGCTGGAATCGTCTATCAGCGGCTTCGGACACAGACAGGAATAGAGCATTACCTGTAAAACTCCCCGTTCATCCTGAAGATCTATCACACGCCGCCATCAATCTGTTTTAATCTCTATAAATACTTTTGAATGGGGCGGCGGTTGTGAGAGAAGTTATTTTTTGAGCTGCCGTCTGCACTTCTTGGTTCAAACAAATTCCAATCCCACTTTGTAAAAAAATGAATCGTATCGTTCGACCCAGCGAACAGCTGCTTTTTTGTACAGACGGGGCTCATCGCTTTTCAGAATCAATTCCTGCCCTGATTTCAGTGCTGCACTGGTATGAATGCACATACCCGTATCACTGATGTTGAAAGTATACCCGACAAAAATTTCGTATGCCGTATCAGGATGCAGCACGAATTCCAAAACGACATAGGAAAAATCCTTCCGTTCGTCTTTCCGCCGGTTTTCCGTCAGGTTATGGCTGTTTTTTTCATCTGAATATTCTATTGCCATTGTGCTGTAAAGGTATTACGAACCTTTCTATAGAGTCTCTCTATAAATTAAGCACATTTTATGCCAGTGTACGTTACCTTTAAGTTGCTGATATAACGCTAAATACGCGAATCGTGACAGAGAGATTTTTCTGTTCTGCGGAAATTTGTCAGCACTTTGAAGAGAAATGTCAGCAAAGTCAGTGGTTACCGTGAGATGAAACGTTCAATGATGGATGGTGCGAGAGAGGGGAGTCGAACCCCACGGAGTTACCCACTGGATCCTAAGAGCGAAAATAGCTATTTCGACTGATTATTTTAAGCCCCTGAATCTATGTAATTATCCTTTATATTCATGGGCTTTTCTTATTATTGAATGTTGGCAGGAATTGTGTACATCTTCAGCAATGACTGGACAAAATTAGCAAAAAAGAAGTTTGCAGGTTAAGGTGCTGGTCTGGGCATAAGGGGAAATCCATACAATACTCCCTGCTACTTATCGAGAACACTATTCCGCTTTATTGAGGATAAAAGTTATGCGGATAACAGAAAGAAAAATTGCTCCGCCATAAGTCCCTTCAACAAAACGAGATCATTTCAATCAAATTACAGTTTAACTACATTGACCGCCTTGGGACCTTTGTCGCCTTTTTCCATATCAAAACTAACTTTGTCACCTTCAGCAAGGCTCTTAAAACCACTGCCTTGGATGGACGTGTGGTGGACAAAAACATCAGTGCCGTCTTCAGCAGTAATAAATCCGAAACCTTTACTCTCGTTAAACCATTTCACAGTTCCTTGCGCCATTTCACTTGTCTCCTTTTTTTATAAAACTAAAATTACACCATATTATGCAGGTGTCTCCATCAAATGTGAATTGTCATTTCAAATAAGCATAATTATATCAGGTTTAAGCGGTCTAAAGGAAGAAAGGGGATACTACATATGTGATTATCAATAATTAGGTGTCAACAACTCTTATATGCAAATCTTGTTCTCTTTCATACTCCTTAATAAGCCCTTCATAATACTTTGTCAGTCTTGATAGCAAGGAAAGCCGTTCCTTAACAGATAGGGTGAAATAAAATGGCAGTTCCATCAATAGTGAAATAAATGCTCTCTCTACGCTATTACTCATAGTGAATACTTTCCTTACTCCTATTGTAAAGTTACTAACGGGAAAATGAACCCTACCTACGTAGGATTGACACATATGATGCTATGAATAAAATACATATAGGCTATGAATCAAACATTAGAAAACATTCAAAGCTATCAAAGCAGCACACCCCACACACAGGAAACTGTTTATAAAGGTAAGGTTCTCATCGTTGACGATGATATTGATGTAGTCAATGCTATGCAAGAATATCTTACAGCGTGTGGCTATATGGCAGTTGGATGCACATCGGGCAGGGAGGCTATTGAGAAATTAAAAACCTATGACTTTGAAATCATCCTTACAGACCTTATGATGCCAGAAATGAACGGCGTTGAATTGTTGAAGGCTGCACGGGATATAGACCCTCATCTTATGGGAATCATTCTAACTGGCAAGGGGACACTTGAAACCACCACTGAAATGATGAAAGAAGCGGCTTTCCTTTGTTCTTTGAAACCCTTTAATTTTAAAATGATGCAGCTGATACTGTCTTGCGCAATAAAATCAAGACGGCTCAAGAAACTGGAAGAGAAATACCATCTCCTTACTGATAAACTTACATACGACCCAGCAGGACTTCAGAACTATAATGAGGAAACAACAACCAAGGAACTTGAACTTGTTGAACTGAAGAGGGAAATAGACAATATGAAAGAAGAATCACGGTGCTATGAATATCTTGAGAAACATTGGAAGCAATGATGTGCATATTATTTGTAGTTTTTATTTGTGTTTGAACTGAATAGCATTTGAGTTAATTTTTTAGTGCGTGCTTCAGGAAGACATCTTCCCTGCATGCTTCCAAAGGTAGTTTTGATCACTCAAAAAAGCAATCGAGTATGCTTGTTTGAACAGAAAATACACGGTTTCGAAAAAATCTAAATACACAATACTATGTGCAGTCATCGAAAAAGCTAGGTTCAGTTGGGGTTAAAGACTCACAATGCCAGATCAGATGCACGAAAGCAAAACTGCTGAAGTTGGGATTTTTGAAGCCATCCTTCCAATGTATGTTATTCCTCATAATCATCGTAATTCTTGTTGTAATTTCAATCACCGATAATATTCCTTGTGGAGCCTAAACTGTTTATTAAACTGGCAGTATCCTTTATGGGTAACCACATCGGAAAAATGGACTCAACACAGTATTCCTGCCAGAAAACCGCACGGGAAGGGGGTGAATCAATCTTTTTCTAAATTCTCAGAGTTATGAAAAAATAGTGGCGGCATTGAAACCATCTGCCTATCTGGGCACCAAGGTAGGTGGTGGAGCCAGTGGTGCAACCAGCCAACTTACTCTCATACCACAAACAAAAGTAAGGAGGCTCACCAATGAGAAAGGCAGTCATATTAATTTTTGCAGTTATTGCTATCTTTGTTTTCTTCGTCGCATCACTTCCGTGCTTCGCAGCCAAAAAATCGAATACCCAGGTAATTTATCCAGTAGATGATGACGGCGTAATCAATGGGTGCTATAAGAAGGTAAATGGTCAACTGAGAGTCATAGATAGCACCGATTTCTGTGGACCGTCAGAAGGATCAATTTCGTGGAACCAAGCAGGGCAATCAGGAATGATCGATCTTGGAAATACTTATGTTAAAACATGCCCAAGCCCAAACGCGGGCGTTTGTTTTTGTGATGATGGTTGGGTACTACAGGGTTATGCAGAATGTCCCACTGGAACAGTCCTAACAAGTATGGGAACACCGATCGATGCTGCAGATTATGGTTTCCATGCAATATGCGTGACATTAGACGGTTCAGTTACCACAGTAGATCCTCTTTCTATTTCAATACGCTGTGTAGGTACACCTCAAGAGAATAATTGTAGTGACGGCGTTGATAACGATGTTGACGGAGCAATCGACTGCAGCGACGCTGACTGTGCAACTGACCCTGCCTGTTCGCCTATGGAGACAAACTGTTCCGACGGAATAGACAATGATGGAGACACTGCGATAGACTGCGACGATTCAGACTGCTCGATTGACCCTGCTTGTTTACCTATTGAAACGGATTGTTCCGATGGAATAGACAACGATGGAGACACTACTATAGACTGCGACGATTCAGATTGCTCAACTGATCCTGCCTGTCTGCCTGGTTTGGTTCCTGTCCCTGTGGAGACAAATTGTTCAGACGGACAAGATAATGACGGAAATGGTAAGATTGACTGCAAAGACAAGAATTGTAAAAACGATCCCAACTGCACAAAAAAGAAGGCACCCTAAAAATAAATATCAATATCTTATCCATCAAAGGCAGAGTGTGCAATTCCTCTGCCTTTTTTATTACATATTTCTACTGATAATGAGTAATCTTTATCCTTTTTTCAGGTGCAACAGTTGATAATCATATAGAGTGTTTAGATCTCGCCCACTTGATTCATTCCTGTATTTTAGAACTTTACTTCGGGAGTCGCTGCTTCTCCTTCTGGAATATCATAATACTCAGCAGTTGAGACACCAGCAATGCTGGCAAAAAATCTCCCAAATACTGTTCTCGTATAGGTATTAAGTACCCTTACTGCTTCATTGTATCTTTTCCTCTCAACAGCAATTCTATTCTCTGTCCCTTCGAGACTATCTTGGAGTTTAAGGAAAGACTCATTTGCCTTTAATTGAGGATAGGCTTCTCGTAACAAAAGAAGTCTTGACAATACTCCTTCAAGTTGATTCGATGCTGATATTTTTCCTTTTATATCTTTTGCCTGGAAATAACGGGTTCTCATCTCTGCAATATTCTCAAAAAGCTCTTTCTCATGTTTTGCATACCCTTTAACTGTCTCAATAAGATTTGGAATCAAATCATATCTTCTTTTTAACTGGTTTTCAACTTGTGCCCAACTCGCAGATATATTTTCATCCATGGCTATTACTTTGTTATATTCTTTTATACCCCATCCTACAAACCCTGCTCCTATTAATACGATAATCCCTAAAACTATTAAAGTTATTTTCAATCCTTTGCCCATGAAATCCTCCTTTATGCTACAGATTATTCTATTTTATACTATTACTCAATCACCAGCCCCCTGAAGCTCCACCACCGCCAAAACCACCGCCACCGCCACCGAAACCTCCACCACTACTCCATCCGCCTCTTCTGCCACCGCCAAGCGATGATGCCAACAGGAGGAATAAAAATAATCGCGGGTTTTTGATAAACAATATTATCGCTCCAAACAAGAATAAAAGAGCAAATATGGTTTGTATAGTATTGCCGCCTTTTCTTGTTCTTTTAGTGTAAATATCCGTATTGAGCTTTGGCATTCCCGTAATCTTCACACCGCTGTCTGATGCTATCTTGTTTGCTACAGCCAGTGTAGTAGCATATATTCCCGTGGAATAGTCTCCCTTTTGAAAATATGGCACAAGAAATTTACGTCCAATACTCCCTACAAGGCTATCTGGGAGTATTCCTTCAAGCCCATATCCTATTTCGAACCTGTACTGCTTATCTTGTAGTGAAATTACAATTAATACTCCATTGTCTTTATCTTTTTGGCCTATTTTCCATCTGTCATGAGCAGTTGAGATCGAGAAATCCTCTAATGATTCGCCCTCGAGTGATAATATCGTGAGGATAACTACTTGCGCGGTTGTCTTTTGCTCAAGTTCCCGTAAGTATGTATTGAGGTTCAGTTCAATATTGTTATCTATGATATCGGCTAAATCAACTACGTATTGTGTTGGCTTTGATGGAACAGGTGGAAGGACTGCATAGGCAATTGAACCAAATAGAAGGCAAAGACTAATTCCAAAAACAACTATAATTTTAAATTTGATGTCCATCGATTTTTTTTGAAATTTCCTCTGTTGTTTTGTAATACTCCTCAAAAACAGTATCAATCTCATGTTTGCTAAGTTTCAATGCACCTTTTTTCATATCAAAGACTTTCTTCAAAATATCCATATTAATCCCCGTATTCGCTGAAAGATCTGTCAAAACTTCTCGTTTTTTTACTGGTGGTTCCTTTCCCATAAGAAAGATGATGCCTCGGAAAAGAGGAATATAACCCGTTATATAACTCATTATGTTTTCAGCAATAATCTTTTTATCTCCTTCAGAAGAGATATAACCCTGTCTCAATCCAATAAGTTTAGTTTTTATTTCTCTCTCACATTGATGCCTAAGGTCTGATAAATCAATTTCGATATCATTCAGAATATCTTCACCATAAACTGTTTCGTGGATCATTTTAAAATTCAGGAATTCCACCGGGAAAACATCAAGTGATCGTTGGATATAGTCAGGAGTCATGATCAGTGGTGCTGCTATTCCCTGTTTTTTGTATCTTTTGCCAAATGGTGCAATAAGTTCAACAAACTTCAAATCCATTTGTTTTAATACAACTATGCTGTTTATATCTGAGCTCTTTTCATCAAAGTCCTCGGTTATTGCACTACCCACGATATGAATTGAGTGCAAATTGCTAGGATACTGATTAATGATTTCTTCTATAAAAGGCTTTATTTTTTGAGCAACCTTTGGCTTGAGATTATCTATTTTTATATCAGACATTTTTAAACCCTCCGTCCTTTGAACTAGTAAAAGTAATTAATTATGCTCAGAAGTCGTTATTATTCTAACAGATCATAAATTTGATTATTCCAGGAAGTTGTCGAGAGGGTGACCTTTATTACCTACATCTTCTCATCCCATTGCTTCTGAGCCCTGATCAACGTGGCATCGCCTATTTTCTTTTTTATGCACTCCTCAAGGGCAAACAGAGTGTCTATCTCGCCGCCTGCGATATCCTGTAGATTACACAACAAGTTGTGCGGAAGAACATCACTCAGTCTTTGACAAACGAAATTCACACAGATCACGTGCCGCGCCCTCAGGGCACATCCCTGTTTCGTCAGAAAATGACAGAGATGTGTATCGGCTGGCTCAGGAGGAAGGGTTCTGCCCAGCAGTAGATTGATCAAGAGAAGAACGCTGCCGCACTTATATCCGGTGCGAACTCCGCAACACGTCCCTTCGCCGTTCATCGCGCAGTCGGCGCACTCCTTCACTATTCCAGCCCTGACCATCGCGCTCTGGGTCGCTTCAATGTGCAGATCGAGCCCACTCAAGAGCGCGCAAACCTCTCTGTCTTGCATCAGCGACTGCCCGTACAGCTTCCGAAGGTGTAGGGCTGTGCCTATCTGATCGGCTATTGTCCTCTCATCGTGTGTGACGGTATTGATAGAAACTCCTCGATGCCGGTCTGCGCTCTCAACCGCTCATAAATGATTTCAGCGATGTCAAAGAGATTCACCGTATCTTTCTATTATACCTTTTGATCAGTTCGAGTGTCTCTCCGGAGGGTTGTGCGGAGTCGGATCTTTACTTTTGCTATCCATAAAGACAAACTACCCTCCGACAATAATTGTTATTACCAGAACCCAACATTCCTGAAGATATGTCCGTGGTGAGGGTTATTTCAGGTGTATTAGAAATTTCAGATGCTGTTGTGTGCATCTCAACTATGGGAAGAACTATGCTGGTTCTTTGAGGATTAATATTTTGCGGATAACAGGAAGACAGCTTGCCTCTGAAAGACCATTTGAAGGTCTTGCGCCCTTCGCCCCATAGGAAACACCCCATTTTTCTCAAAGTCACATAGAAATCCTTAGTACTGACAATTTTGTATATTGCGTATTTTCTCTTCAAACATGTAGAACACATTTTTCCTGAAATTGTCATACATCGTGCAATACGAAAATTAGTTGATAATAAAATCATTTGGATAATCAACAGTAATGAATTGTTTTCTGTAAAATATCTTGAGTATCATAATGATAATTTCATTCAGCAATAAAATACAGAATTGTTTCTATTATTGTCACTGTTGTCTGTATTTTTCCCGCTTCCCCTTTGCCTATGCAACTCGAAGGCAACTTTGTGATCTGGAGGAAAAAATGCAGGACAGATCTTGACTGAAAAAAATTGAAAAAAGGAGATACGATGTTAAGAAGCTTAAGTAGAAGGATAATACTATGTACACTTTTTATGTGCATTTTGGTTGGGACAAGCTTTGCTGAAAGTGTGAAAAAAAATATCACAATTGCTGTTCTACCCTGTTCTGACGTGGAAATGACCTTTAAAAAATTCCATCAATTGATCACATATTTAAGACAGCAGACTGGAATTGATTTAAAGATAATGGTTCCAAAGGACTACGCTGAATTTGAATGGGCTATTAAGAATGGTGATATAGATTTTGCTCTCCAGGATCCCCATACTTACGTGCGGTTGTCCAGATTCTATCAAAAGAGATGCTCTTCTCAGGTCTCTAACCTGGGAAGGAAAAACGTTTCCAAGCTGGCTTAATCATTGCAAAAAAAGGCAGTGGCATAAAAAATGTGAAGGATTTAAGAGGAAAGACCGTTATGTTTGGTCCTAAGCTTTCTGCGGCTAAATGGATTGCAGCGAAAGAGTCTTTTAAAGAAACGGGTATAGACATTGATAAAGATTTAAGGGCTTATTCCAATGGGGGGTGCTGCGAAGACATTGCCTTTAATGTCTATCTGAAAGCAGTTGATGCGGGAGTCGTATGCGATCATTTCTTTGAGGAACATTCGGAAGACAGGAATGAACTTGGTATGGACCCTAAACAGCTTATTGTTATTGGAAGAACCAAAACAGTCCCAACAAGAGTATTTACTGCCCGGAAAGAATTGAGTAATAGTATCGTAAACAAAATAAATCAAGCACTGCTCGATCTCGACAAAAAGAATCCTGAGCATGCCAAAATTTTATACCCAGCTGAGCTTGGAGGATTTCAGAAGGCAAAGGACAAAGATTATGACAGGATAAGAAGCCTTCTAGGAGCAAACCGTTAGATTGCAGGAAACCTTGTTGAAAAAGTTATACAAAAGAATTTGCGAATGAAGCTATTTCACAAGCGGATAAATTTGAGCCTCAGGGCGAAACTGACTTTGTTGATCGAAGGTTTTGTAATAATTCTTGTATTTGTCACAGGGTTCATCACCACGATGCGTGAAAAAGAAACTTTGGAAAACGAACTTCACAAGAGAGGGCTATCGTTAACTTCTGACCTATCTAAGTTTATGACAAGACCGATACTTAGTCATGATCTCCCGACTCTCCGTCGGTTTGTTAATCATTCGATGGAACAGGATTATGTCCTTTACGTTATTGTATTAGATCCCGAAGGTAAAGTCCTTATGCATAGTGACCTATCCCAGGTTGGCAAGACTTACAAGGATACTCTAACTTTAGCTGCCATGAATTCTACAGTGCCTGGTTTTACAGACGTTCATGCCTCAAAATCCGAAGAATTATATTGTGATATGTTTACGCCAATCCAGGTTTCGGGCGTTCGGTTGGGAACTGTCAGGTTAGGTTATTCCCACATGGCCGTTGCAAAGGAAATAGCCGATGCCCAAAAACAAATTTTATTCATTGGCCTACTGACGACGATAAGCGGAGGAGTTGCTGCCTATCTTTTGGCATTTCTTATTGCGTCGCCGATCAAGCGAATAACTGACGCAACTGAAAAAGTGTCCAATGGACATCTTGATACGCAGCTTATGATTAAAAGAAATGATGAGATAGGTACCTTGGCCACCACATTTAATAAGATGACCGAAGATTTGCGCAGGACGACTGTCTCCAAGGATTATTTTGATAACATTATTAAGAGCATGAACGACACGCTCATCGTTATTGATCTCGATGCAAAAATTAGAAGTGTTAATAGGGCAACATGTGATCTCTTAGAATATAAAGAAGACGAACTTATTGGAAGAAATATGAGTCTCGTTGTTCAGCGGGAAGATATCTTCGGTAGCGCAGGATTTCAATCGCTGATGGTAGAGCCTCCTATAGTGAATGAAGGGATAGATTATATAACAAAGAGTGGAAAGCGGATTCCGATGCTCTTTTCGGCAGCAGTTTTGAAAAATAAGGAAGGTACGGCAGAGGGAATTGTTTGTATCGCGAGAGATGTAACAGAACGAAAGCAGGCAGAGGAGGCACTCCGGGAATCAGAGAAAGAGCTTAATTATTTATCTTCCCAATTACTTACTGCACAGGAAAAAGAACGGAGGAGGCTTTCTATTGAACTGCATGATGAACTGGGACAATCCCTCATGGTATTGAAACTTAAACTTAGATCTATTCGGGAGGGGTTGCCGACTGATCAGGCAAGGCTGGAAGCAGAATGTGATGACATGATCAGATACATAAATGAAGTTGCTGAAAATGTACGCCGGATTTCCCATGACCTGAGCCCGTCCATCCTGGAAGACCTTGGCCTTTCGGCTGCCATTCGACGGCTTGTTGATGCCTTTACCAAACATTCTGACATTGGATGCTCTCTTGAAATGATGGAAATAGACGATCTGTTTTCCCAGGAAGGGCAAATTATCATATATAGGATTATTCAGGAGTGCCTGACAAACATAGCAAAGCATGCACAGGCCACCATTGTGTCCATCATTATCAAAAAACAAGATAACCGGATTGTCTTTTGTGTAGAAGATAACGGAAACGGTTTTAATGTGCAAGAAGCCTTCAGAAAGCAAACCAGTAAGAAAGGGTTGGGATTGGCTGCTATGTATCAGCGCACACGTATGCTGGGAGGGGAACTTGACATATGGAGTCAAGAGGGGTCAGGTACAAGGATTACCTTTACGGTCCCACTTGAACAACGGGGTATATCGACAGTGATTCCTTATCGAATTATACTGGCTGATGATCATGTTTTGTTTCGTCAGGGCATAAAAAATATTCTTGAAAAAGACAAACAGATCGAAGTTATTGGAGAAGCGGGAGATGGGCTCGAACTCCTTGAACTCTTAAAGAGGGTAACCCCTGATATGGTTATCCTGGATATATGCATGCCAAACCTTCGTGGGCTTGAAGCAACAAGGGAGATTAAGATGATTTTGCCGGATGTGAAGGTGCTCATCCTGAGCATGCACAAGGACAAGGAATACATGTATTCTGCCATCTCAGCGGGTGCTGAAGGGTATCTTCTTAAACAAGATGCGGACACAAATCTCTTTGCTGCCATACAAGAGATTCGAAAGGATGGTCATTATATATCACCCCTGTTATTGGGGGAATTAACAAACGAATTATTCCAGGCGCATCTGTCAGGGCAGCCGCCATCGCAGTATGCACCTCTGACAACACGCGAACGGGAAATCTTAAAGCTTATCGCCGAGGGAAATTCAAACAAAGAGATTGCCGATCTCCTGTTTATTAGCATCCGTACCGTTGAAAATCATCGTGCCAGTATAATGAGAAAATTGAACATTAAGAGTACAGCCAATTTGATCAAATATGCGATCCGCGAGGGTTACACCTCGTCCTCTTCATAAATCCTCTCTCTTAAAAAGTTTCATATATATTCTATAAATATGAGTAGTAATACTCATATGTAAATGAGTAGTTAGGCTCATTGTTCCTTCAATTTTCCTATGGTACTTTAAAGACAAGAGAAAGTTTCCTAAATACAAAGGAGGATATTATGTCAAGAAGAATGATGTTGTTTTGTGTAGGTTTGTTTTCTTTTGTTGTTTTATCAATCTTTGCTGTTGTAGCACCAACGCCGTCCCATGGTTTCGACATTACGATTCAGGTATCACCCAGTACCCTGAATATCCAGAGCTGTGGCGAAGTGGTTACAGTACACACCAGCATCGCCTATAGTAGCGTTGTAGGGGCGAGTGTGACTTTGAATAATTTACCCATAAGCTGGTGGAAGGCAGATAACCAAGGTAATTTTGTAGCAAAATTCGTGATGAGTGAGGTAAAGGCACTTGCGGACACTGGTGACCTTGAAGTTCCGGGAGAAAATGAAATCACTCTGGTAGGTACCACTACAGATGGAGCAACCTTCACAGGAACACAAACAATAACGGTTATTAATGTCCAGCCTTCTGGGTCTGGAAGAAAATAGAGGTGTTCTCAGTTGACTGCTGATGAGAAAGAAGTATTGTCGAATTTTACATAGTTCATTAACTAAGGCATACAGATTTTTCAGATTTTTGATCACAGGAGACTTGATGGAATAACAAAAACGTATCAACAATTATTTCATTCCGGGGAGAGAATAATTCTCGCAAGAATGGCATAAGAAATGAATTAAGGAGGATAATTTATTTGATCTGTAAACTGCGATATGTAAACCAAAACGTAAAAACCTAAAACATAGGAGATGTTATGAAATCAAAAAAAAGTTTTCCTTTGCTATTACTGATACTTTTCACATTTTGTATCGGTATCTTTTCTGTCAATGATGCCAGTGCAGCGCAACGAAATCGGAAAGGTAGTGGTATTGGATCACTTACCGATAGCGAGAAGGCAACTATGATGTATATACGGGAAGAAGAGAAAGTCGCCCGTGATGTATACATTGCGATGTACGAATTATGGGGGGCCGCGGTTTTCTCAAACATTTCTATATCCGAACAGAGACATATGGATGCTGTATTGAATCTACTTGTCAAATATGGCGTCCCTGATCCAGTTGCAGACAAAGGGATAGGGGAATTCACAGAAACGTTTTCAGCAGATTTACGATGATCTCGTGCTGCAAGGTCAGCGATCGCTTCTTGATGCCTTCATAGTTGGGAAGGCTATTGAAGAAATGGATATTGATGATCTCGAGGCAGCCAAGGCTGAAACGTCTAATAAGGCAGACCTCGACAATGTCTATGGCAATCTTCTGAATGGATCCTACAATCACCTAGATGCTTTTAACGCTCATATTGCAAGCTTAACACAATAACTAGATTGTGATTTCATCTGTCAAGTAACGATGGTTTAAAATTCAAAAGTGCGGAAGGTGGTGATAGATATGAAGCGATTCATTAGCCTCATGCTTTTTCTTCTGTTAACTTGCGGGATTGCAGTTGCGTCTGGAGGTCAAAATCAGGGCACTACAGGTCAGGGGACAACTTCTACCGGCACTACTTCTCAGGGGACTGGAACGCAGGATCGTACTGGAAGATAACTCGCGGAGAATTTATCTCAGATTAATTGTCCGACCGCAGACTGTTATCATTAAAGACAGAGTCATCGTGACTCTGTCTTTTCTTATCTAGAGTCTTTAATGCTATACGAAATGAAAGGTCTGAGAGCAAACTTAGAGCTGATACCTCCAAGATATCAGATCAACAGTTATTTTTTTCTTTGTAAAGTATCATTTTTTGTCGAATTAAACTGTGTGCCGATTGTCCCTTCGAAGGCTGATGAATGTGAAGCTGTCAGGAGGATGAAGAAAGAGGAAAAAATGGAAAAGACAGTTACCCTCTTTGCAAAGGCATTCATTGCTCCCCCCCTACTATTGAAGACTTATCTAATGATTAAAACATTCCCGCTATTTGCACAGCTAATCTATCAGTTATGCGAATGGTTGCCTCGTTGTGGTCATATTGGTTTGCTTCGCTTGGACGACTATGCGCGTTCTGTACTCTTGATGCGATGACTTGACATCCCTCTCAGTCGTCAAGTATGTTGCAGAGCCTTGCTTTGCATCCGTCTGCATGGTGCCTGTGACTCCTCCTTCCCCCACCAGCTCCTTGACCTGGACATCAACCGTTGCCTAAATAGGTATCGACATGGACCATGGAACCTACGAGTCCACCAACTGTACGGGCCGCACTTCTCCTGCAAGGCCACCAGCGGCCGCTTCCCTTCCCAGTCACCGCCCATAGCAGCACCCGCTAATCCACCACCAAAGCCACCCGCAAGCATGCCGTCAGCGGTTAACCCTTTTTTCTCTTCCCCCATATAGAGCAGATTTGCCTGGACAATGTATCCAGCTTGAGATGGGTCAGTAGTTACTGAATATCCCTTAGCTGCAAGTTTGCCTTTAATACCTCACCAAAATCTATTTCTTGGAAATCAGATGTATTGGTGACTCTAACGAAGATGTTCCTGTTCTTCATGAGAGTCTCTGGATCAAGAAATATCGTATCCGACATCTTCGCCGACATGGACATCTCTCTGTGCTCAATTGCCTGCATTGTGCCTGCGCGACCGAAAGAATACATACGGAAAGTAGCAAGACGGACAATAGAACAGAAATCTGAAGAAGTCTTCATTCGCTTCCCCCTTTTTTGGAATTAGTGGAAAAGGAATTCCCTTTGACCCAATAATTTTTACTTAATTCCACATAGCAATGTCAATAGGAATTCAGTTTCTAAGGGATAATATTGTAGTAAGCTCTTAGAGGGTCAGCAATTAGCTATGCAATGCATTCAAAACTGTATATTTCTCCTGACTAAATACATTTTTCAAATGTCTTTAATCGGTTGTTTTTAGGAAGAACTGCAAAGTAGACCATTGTAACCTCTGTAGCCTTTGTAACCCCTTTTTCGCATAAGATATACTTTTATGACATTAAGGAAGGGCTGCTCCTGATCAGGCCTCAAGGAGAAAAATGCTGCTATCTCCGCATGGGTTTTGTGACGTTTTTATGACACTAAATGGTATAATTAACCGCAAACCCTTGTGCCCCCTTAGCTCAGTAGGATAGAGCACAGGTTTCCTAAACCTGGTGTCGCAGGTTGATTCCTGCAGGGGGTACCATTTTACTTATTTTTCAGGTACTTTTTGTTAGTCTTCTGGTGACTGATCGTGACTGATTCTAAAGGCGGGTATTTTTCAAGCCCTTAATTTAAAAGAATAATAATAGAATCGACACCAGGTTAACTGGTTCCAGTGTCAATATCTTCTTCGGTGTAGTGCTAATCACGGATCCTCTTAAGGCAGTCTGTCAAGAAGGATGACAAGGATTTCCGTTAGTTTGTTTTGGAACATAGCCCTCCGTGAGTTCTTATATCAGCGTGATGTTCGCATAGTAATCCTCATTGGATGATTTTTTCGATATCGTGTATTTCCCTTCCAAACATGCATGGGTGATTGCTTTTTTGCGTGGTCAAGACTACCTTTGGAAACAATCAGAGAAAAATTCTTCCTATAATGTTGCCGGGAGGGGCTATCTTTTCCGGTCAATAGTGCACCTACAACCAGAGATGTTTCAATAAAATGCAACTACGAGATATCCCCTTGAATTAAACAGATTGATGTTACAGTTCAAGGCTACAGAGTACAATTGCAAATTAACGCTGAAAGACAATTTTCCCATGATATACCAACTTGGTTTTTAGTCCTCATTACCACAAAATGCAAAGCATTTCAAAATTGCTCTTTTTGAGCTAAAAGAAAGAATGTCTTTCTGAAACCATATTTTGAAGTGTGATATATTACCGTCATGAAACATAGGATTTTTCTGCTCGTCATTGTTGGTCTCTTTCTTCTACAGTCAATGTCGGCCTACGGTGCTGTAGAGGTGACCCTCGATTCCCTCGACCCTGCAATCCAGAATGCAAACCCTTGGTTTACGGTCAGGACCGGTTATACTCGCCACGACATCCACAGGATCCACGGCCACAGCGTAGATATGCGGGTAGTAGAAGCTGGCGTAACTACGAAAGATACCGGTAAATTTCTTCAACCCCTTTTTCTTCTACAAGACCAATGTACAGCTATACCACCCGGCCTACCTTGCCATCGGTGACAGTGCAGAGAAGATGCCCACAATTTTTCGCACTGTCTCTTTCGGCCCCTTCGAGCTTAAAAGCTGGCGCTCCGTGATGGATTCGAAGATTCCTATTGTAAAATCTGGCCCTAAGATTCACGTTCAGACTGTCGTCGACCATATATTTATGTTTGTTGACACCTACATCTACGAGATGGACAGAGCGGGCAAGAAGGTTGACCTTTCCGTATACCTGCCGTTATTGAAGGAGCTCATCGCCTATACGAAAGAGACCTCTCCTTCACAGAGCTACTCATCAAAGTTGATAGAGGATCTGATAAAGAAGGACCCGACTTACGCCGCTCGCCTCAAGGCGGATATAGATGGGAAATTCAAGAGGCCGATTCCTATATAGCCGAGGCGGAGGCCCTGCTCCAGCTTACTCCAGAGGAGAGGCTCAAGCTCCGTTACCGTCAGGAGCATATCTTCAAGACGAAGGTGTATCTACTACGATACGATGGATGATTCGGACAGGGAGAACCTGCTTGAATTTGTAGAGGGTCAGTTTGCCGTCGCGATCTCGCCGGAAACCCAGTAGCAAAGCTCATTGAAGGGAGTTGGTCTTGGTTGAATCCGAAGACGGGTATCTCCTATTCTGTAAGTTACAGTCAGACATATACGATGAGGATTGGCAAGACAGATGAGTATTTGCCATGCATGAGCTTCGGCCTCTCTGTCGACCTCTCCACCTCCGTACCTGTAGAGATACCGACGATTTGGGGGAAGAAGTCCAAGATGGGGAATAGTGTATCTGCGAAGTTTTGCGATTATGACGGGGTTAAGAAGCTTAAGCTCATAGGGGCCGAAGCTTGGTAAGCTGTTCTGCACAGTTCGAATAAGCGTCATTCTTCAACTTCGCAGCAGAATGACACTTATTCGAAAGATTCTGCTCTATCGGTACTTTATGAGGTGTTTGTAACAGGAAGGCATCCTCTTTGTCTGAGAAATTCAAGTCTGTTGACTTGTGGGTATACCCCTCAAAAATCCTATGTTGCCTTCGGGGTGAAAGGCGCAATCCTTCTCAAGGGTCTTTCGATGGCAACCCTCCTTCCTCCTGCACCGCAACGGTTTGAATATTTGATGACACGGTCTTTCGCTTCATAACCCGCACCAGTGTACCAAAAGATATTCTAAAGCTTATCAAAAGAAATTAGTATATAACAAAAAGTACACCAGAGGAGCGTTACGCGATTCGGTGGAACGATAAGTTATGCGGCCCTCTATGGCCTTATCTCAACAATCGTGCCATTTGGCACTAACTTGTCAATTTCCTCTATTTCTTCGTCTGTAACGGCAATACACCCTTTCGTCCAGTCAACCTCTGTGTGACGATCACCAGCCCATGAGAAACCATTCTTAATGCCGTGGATCATGATGTCTCCGCCCGGAGAAACACCAAGTTCTTTTGCTCGCTTTTTGTCTTTCTCGTTTGGATAGGAAATATGAAGAGATAGGTGATAACGGCTGTCCTTGTTTCTTGAATCGATAACGTAGGTTCCCTCCGGGGTTTTGTTATCGCCTTGCCTTTCTTTTGGACCATTCGGGTTTCCCCCCAAGGCTATCTTGTAGGTCTTGAGCACCTTGCCCTTTGAGAACAACGTCAATCGTCGGTCTTTCTTTTCTATCAGAATCTTATCTGCCGGTTCCTTCTGGAGTGCAAAAACCTCTTTTTGCAGTGTAATAATCTCATTCTCTTTGCTCTTAACCTCTTGTTCAAGCGCCTCAATCATTTTTTGCAGAGTAATAATCTCATTCCTTTGCTTTTAACCTCTTGTTGGAGAGTCTCAATCTGTGTTTGCTGCGTAGCAATCGTCTTATCCTTGATAGTGACATTATTGATCTGAAATATCATCATCTCACTGTCCTTCCTGTACTCACTCTCCGGGTAATCCTTTATGAGTTTCTGAAAACATTCCAGAGATTTCTGATAATCTTTTTGCTCATTCCCGAGGATAGGCATAAATAATACCCATCTCGAAAAGAACTCTGTCTCCCGCCGTGGGATATTTTTCAATAATCTGCTCATATTTGCTCAGAGAGGCCTTGTAGTTTCCCTGGCTGAAAAAATCATTCGCTTCTTTGAAGGTTGACTTGGCCTGTCAATCTCTCATTAAAGTGACTGCATCCGCATATGAGAATCGGCGTTATTACGATGCAGACAAAGAAGAAGTTTAGATGCTCACCTATCCTACTTTGCTTTTTACCCATATCGCCTTCGTGTTCGTTAATAATATGTTTGATGGTTGTAGTACTATTCCTCTTCCTGCTTTATCCAAAACATGGTCCAGACAGCCTTGAACGGTGGAAGCATAAGGAAGTGGCAGAGTCTCAAAACCCTGCCACTTCCTTGCCAGTGGCAAAGTTAACAGCTCCCCATAAAATTGACTTACTTCTTCATTGATCTTTTGAAAAGCTCTTCAGTCTTCTTCGCCTTTTCCTCTGCTATCTTCGCCTTTTCATCTGCTGCCCTAGCCCTTTCCTCTGCCGCCATCTTGCCCTTTCTACAGCATTTTCGGCACGGGCTGCGGCTTCATTTGCCTTTATCGTGGCCGCATCGGCTGCTGCCTTGGCTGTCTGCGCATCCTGCGCTGCCTGATCAGCTTTCGCACCAGTCAGCATTTGCTCCGACTGAACTTTCTCGAGGTCACCTCTTGTTGCACAGCCCACCACAGTAATAGCAAGAACAAGCATCATTGAGATCACCAAAAGACTCTTCTTCATCGTTTAATCACCTCCTTTCTCTCGACTATCTCTTCTTGACAGGTTCAATCAATATACCATCTATTTCCAAATCAATTTTCAAGCGTTTGACTGCATCTTTGGCCTCTCTGATATCATTGAAAGGGCCAGCGATAACACGGTAGCTATCGTTCTTTGATAACACCCTTGCCGGGATTTGTGGACCCTGGTGGTTGATAATGGCGGCAAGCCTCAGAGCATCAATCTCGTCACGCACATCAGCAGCCAAAACAGACCACGCCTCTGTTTTCAGTTCTGGTATTTCTGGTCTGCCATATAATTCGCCTGGGTGCTTGACTTCTATGGTTTCCGCAACCCCTTTTCCACTTCCTTGCCTGATCTCGAATATGGGGACAGGAATCCCGCGGGCCTCGGCCAATACTTTCTTAACTTTGCTCCAGTCAAGCGTGCGCCCTGATTCCTTTTCAATATTTCTCAATTTTGTATATATCTTATCAAACTCAACAGCGTCCAAGTCTTCCGGGGGCGCATGAACTTCCATGTAAATTACTCCATTACGTTGACCTACGAGATATGGCTGGTTAACGATGTTTACAGGTGTTTTAACCGGGGTGTTCTCATAGAGTTTCTTCACGTCTTCCGGATAGAGTCTTATGCAGCCATTGGTTGCCCTAAGACCAATGCTGGCCGGTTTATTAGTGCCATGGATCAAATAACTCGACTTACTTAAATATAGCGCGTATTCTCCCAGGGGATTTTGAGGCCCCGGCGGAACTTTAGCGGGCAGAGGATCTCCTTTTTTTCGATGATCCTCAGCAATTGAGGCAGGCACATGCCAGGTCGGCCGGATTACCTTGCGCTCCACATGCATTTGACCTATGGGCGAGGGTCGCTCTTCGGTACCGACACCGACCGGGTAGGTCAACACCGCCAGTGACTCACTATCTCCTTTAAATTGAAAAAGCCTCATTGCGGCTAAGTTGATCACGATGCCTTTTCTGGGAGCGTCCGGCAGGATAAAACTCAGCGGCAACATGATACGTTCTCCGGCCTTGGGCACCCATACATCTACCCCTGGATTAGCTGCACTGATTCCATTGAGTCCCAGGCTGAAGTGTCTTGCAATATCCGGCAGCGTATCCCCCTTTTCAAGCACTGATGAACTGCCAACCGGCCAATGACGTCATCTCCTTTTGCAACCGAAAACTCATTTCGTTCGAAATATTCTTTCAGGATAGCTTGGAAAAGGCGAGGGTGTCTCTTGAACGCTTTTCACTAAAGCACATCCCTGAAGAGATAAGATGAATATAGACAGAACTATAAGACGACGCCAATTGAATAAGAGTGGTAGGTCAATGATTCGGCACATAAATTAAATTTAGCATATCAATAGTAAACCTTTCATGAAGAAAACTTAATAAATCATTTTTCCGTAAAGCATCGATGAAATATTTCATTTTAAAATGGTATTTCCTGATATTAAGGACTAAATACCATCATGGTAAAAACCGGTAATTTTGTCAGGCAATGCTAATTCCCATATGTACCCTCCAAAAGTTTAATATGTTCTGAAGGCCTTCATTACAAAAGGAATTGTGTAATAGATTCATTTTCTGATCACTACGGAGTTGCAGGTAGTCCCGACACCCTAAAAAGTATTAAGCCCTCAAAATCTAATTTTCCTCAAAAGAAGAGTCAATATCGCTGAATTGCATTTGTAAGTCTCACCTATCGAAAATCATGTGTGGTGTTGACTTGAAGACATCCGTATTATTTGAGAAACCTCAAGACTGTTGAGTATTAGGTGAAATCGCAATCCTGATTGCCTTTGAGGATGCGTGTTTGTAATTGTAATCCTCACCTAATGAATATCATCAGAAATAAACACCTTTTTAGGGCTGAAGAAGATTCTCAGATTCTTCCTATTATCCGCATTATTCCGGGCACGTTGACGAACCGCATATCACATAGGAACGATTACCCCTCCAGCTTTCACATATTATTCATTTCCATTTCAAAGAAGCACGCCTGATGGGTTGGTTCAAGAGTAATTTTCGAAGCACGCAGGGAAGATACCTTCCGCATCATTATGAGGAACCCCAAATAGTGCCAGTTCACAGAGAAAGTAAGATTTTGAATCTGTACAAAATTGCTCTCAATACGATCTATGATGATTAACGGTAAACTGCCTTTGCCCTCATGTTAATATTCTCAATAGACACAAGAAGGGGTGTTTAGAGATAGATGTGTAATCCTATATTTTTTTGAATGCCTCCTCAACTACAATGCCCTTATTATTCGCATATCCGGAAACCATATATTCCGTTGTATGCAATATCGTAAAAAACCCTTTCCTGTTAATCAGGATTATTCCTGCCTGCCCCCCCAGTTTAACGAGCCGTTTAAGGGGCTGCGACGCCGCTTTGTATGGAGGCTTGTCTCTCAAGTTCATGCATATTTCCTTTGCGAGAGATAGCCTGATGATATATTCGCCGACACCCGTGCATGACACTGCACCGAGGGAGTTTTCCGCATAAATGCCTGCTCCTATAATTGGGGTGTCGCCGACCCTACCGGGTAACATGGCTCTGATTCCGCCGGTTGATGCACCTGCAGCAAAGTCGCCGTGCACATCGACTGCCACGGCCCCTACGGTCGAGAAATAACGTCCGTATGACTGCAGAAAGACTTTTTCTTTTTGCAAATTCTTATGGAGCATTTCCATGTCTTTCTTGCCAACCGAGGGCAAAATGGGTATGTTCTCTTTAGCTGAGATCTTCTGTGCTCCTATGTTGGTCAGCATGATATTGGGCAAGTTCATGACTACTCTAGCCGCAACGACCGGATTCCTTATTTCCTCAAGACCTATTACCGATCCGGCCTGCAGGTTTCTACCTTCCATGACTGACGCGTCCAATCGTCTTACTCCATCAGTCTGAAGGTTCGCTCCCAATCCGGCGTTAAATATACCTGAGTCTTCAAGAAACCTTATAGCTTCAGTCACTGCATCGAGAGCTGTACCGCCATTCTTCAATATCGAGTAGCCGTATGAAAGAGATTCACACAATTTTTTGAGGGCCCTATTTGTTGGCTTTTTTCGCCCGGCACCCCCGTGAACGAGCAGAATCATATATCCAGAATTATATCAGACTGAGATGGTGCATAATATTGGAAAGAATTTTGTATCTAATAACCCAGGATAGCCTTTTGCATCTTTCGCCCCGACGGTAACATGCCTTATTTGCTAATGTCACATAGAACTACTTACCTCTCCAACTTTTGCATATCATTTATTTCCCATGCAAACATTCGCGGCTTTTTGTTTCTTTGAACAGGAAAGACTACCTTTGAAAATATTGAGGGAAGATGCCTTCCTGATATCCGCACCTGTGATATGCTTTCCAAAACTACAGAGTACAAGCAGAATTAATGAATGCAGAAGGTAAGGGCTGATAACAAGAGGTCGGTATGATGGTCCTCAGAAGCAAAGAAGGCATAACGGCATGTCGATTGATGTCTTTAAAAGGAAGAAATACATACTATAAAGCTTTTTTTGAGGAACAAGTTCTCGTTTAATAGATATCAATGTTATGCCTGCTTTATAATATAGGCACAGATGTCTAAAGATCAGAAATCAGAAAAAGAAAATAGTGTAGGGGATTCTATATCTGCTCCAAATGCTCGATGGACATTCAGCTGTGGAGTTGCCGAGCACTTCGACAGTCATGTCAAACGGTCTATCCCATTTTTTCAAGATGGCCATGAGTTAATTCTTAAGCTTTCTGATTTTTTTATATATAATGGATCCCTCGTTTACGATCTCGGGTGCTCGACTGGTTCTCTAATCGGCCAGCTTGCGATACGAAGTGCAGGTAAAAACGTTAGGATTGTTGGTATAGACAACGAACCTGAAATGGTCAAGAAAGCCCAGAAAGCCTGCTTGAATTTCCCCAACGTCATTATTCAGGAAGGTGATATCGTTGATTTTCCTTTTGAACCAACAGACCTGATTATATCTTTTTACACTATCCAGTTCGTGCGTCCGCGTTACCGTCAACAGCTCTTCAATGAGATTTACAATACCTTAAACTGGGGGGGAGGATTCATATTATTTGAGAAAGTCCGTGCACCAGATGCGCGCTTTCAAGACATGATGACTTCTCTTTACTCAGACTATAAAATCGATCAAGGATTTAGCGAGGTCGAGATCGTTAACAAAGCTAGAAGTCTCAAAGGGATTCTGGAACCTTTTTCGACTCAGGGCAACATAGATCTGCTTAAGAGAGCCGGCTTCCTTGATATCATGACTGTGTTTAAATATGTATGCTTCGAAGGATTCCTGGCGATTAAGTAGAACAGTTTGAAATATATATGTGAATTCATTGGACAAACTGGGAAAGATATACCATCCGCGATATCATGACATAAAGAATATCGGTTCTTTTAATGCTGCCAGAAAGATTCTGCCAATTCTGTTCCATGCTTTTAAGATTCAGTCAGTCGTTGATTTCGGTTGTGCCGCCGGCACCTGGTTAGCTGCTGCCAAAGAGCTGGGAGCCACAGATCTTACTGGCATTGAGGGATCATGGGCTGACAACTGGGTTAATGATACCATTATTTCGAGAAACGATTTCTCCTTAGTTCTGCAGAATCTGGAAGAACCAGTTCGAGTTACAAAGGAGTATGATCTGGCAGTTTCACTTGAAACAGCAGAGCATCTTAGACCTAGGCGAGCAGAGACCTTCGTTGAAGACCTTTGTGCTGCCTCAAAAAAGATTCTCTTCAGTGCGGCGATACCTGGCCAAGGCGGAAACAACCATTTCAATGAGCAATGGCCCAGTTACTGGACGGCAATTTTTTTACGTTTTTGTTACGTGCCCGTCGACTGCATCCGTCCAAGGATCTGGAGCGATGACACTATACCTTGGTGGTATCGTCAGAATTGTCTGCTATATGTGAAGGAGAGTGATCTGGAGAGAGTTCGTTTGGAGATAAATAGTTCACTTCCCCCTTTGTCAGGGCCGTTAGATATTGTCCATCCCGAACTCTTCTTGCAAACTCAAACAAGTTGCATTAGATCTCTAAAAGCAAATAGATTTCCTATTTCTCTTTTCCGCGCTTTATGGCGGCGCTTAAGAATGCGGCAATAAGCATATTTCTCCTAAAAATCTTCAGTTGCTGTAATTTCCTGAAAGTGTGGTGTAGTGGGTGGACCCGACACCCCGCAAAGCATCTATTCGCCAGCAGACGTTTTTCGTTTCAAGAAGTATCTTTCTTATTGATTTGCATTTGAACAGCGCATCCCACCAAAAATAGCCTCAATGCGTCTTTGATGTAGATATCTTTCCTGAAAAGTTCGCTTTGTAGCAACCACTTGATTGAAGTGCCTCGCGCTTCAGACTTAATGAAGTCATGGAAAACTCTGGTAAAAGCCTCTCAATCACTGAGGACTATTTGAGGCAGATTTCTATACGGTCTCACTCCTTATTCTTTAGGGCGAAGAGCCGGTGAAAGATCCACGCCCAAAATTAACTGAGTTTATACTTCAAAAACTGAGTCACACTTCACTTTCGGACATGGCACGTTTAAAGCGTCATACCGTGAAAAAGTGTTAGCAATACGTTAGCAATTTATCTCTCAGCAAAATAATTAAAGTCCTTCGCACTTCGAAACCCATTGCTATTATTGATGGTGCGAGAGAGGGGAGTCGAACCCCTACGGAATATCCACTGGATCCTAAGTCCAGCGCGTCTGCCAGTTCCGCCACTCTCGCATAGTTGATTTTAAAGGATTTTTTGAGATACGGTCAACGCGCCCTACCCTCACCGTGACCAAAACGTGACCAACTCTGACACGAGTCTAACACTTCTATACTCGATCTCAGACTTTCCGTGTAGTGATGTGCATAATGTGCCGTCATCGCCAACGTCTTATGTCCGAGAAGCTCTTTCACCTTGTAGAGGTCAACTCCGCTCTGGACGAGTCTCGTCGCAAAGGTCTCAGATCATGAAAATGAAAATCTTCTATTCCTGACTTCCTGAGTGCTTTTTCAAAGGCCTCTCTCAGGCTTCTCACAGAGATGGGAAACACCCGGTTTGAGATATCCACTACCTTACTCATTTCTCTGAAGGCGTTATAGACCGCCTGAGACATAGGGATACTCCTCTTCTCATTCCCGTGTGAAGAGCAAAGATAAGGAACGGTCTTAACAAGGGTAGATTCTTGGCACAACCAAGCAGTGTATCTTCCTCTTCGATACACAACCACCTGTCCCTTGCATTCTTGTTTCCTACAGCAAATGAGAGATCAGAAACCGGATTATCCCTTGTCCACTTCCATTCTCTCCGCGCCAAACTACGTCTTACTTATTTACTGCGTCCTTGAAAGCCTTCCCAGCTGAGAACTTAGGGACTTTCCGTGCAGCAATTTT
This sequence comes from Thermodesulfovibrionales bacterium, assembly GCA_963715195.1. GTDB lineage: Bacteria > Nitrospirota > Thermodesulfovibrionia > Thermodesulfovibrionales > SM23-35 > JALHSV01. The sequence continues at coordinate 440,676 of CAVQRT010000007.1, forward strand.
AATAGTTGCGCCTGTCTGAGGATTCCTGCCTGTCCGTGCTTTCCTTTTCGAGACTGAGAATGTGCCGAAACCTACGAGAGCAACCTTGTCTCCCTTTTTGACCGCTTTGGTGATTGCCTCAATCGCTCCGTCAAGCGCCTTGCCAGCGCAGGCCTTGGTACACCCCGATGCAGCTGCCATCTTTTCGATCAGATCTGCCTTTGTCATGTTTCCCTCCTATGAAAATTTAAATTACACGAGTATATAAAATCGGGAATAATTGACAATCCCAAAGACTCAGCAAATGACAATATTCCGATGCATTCAGATACTTCACAATATTCCCCAAAAAACCTGAGAGTTTATTAACAGCCATTCTGTGGTTTTATGTCATCTCGAAAGTTTATAATTAATTCTTATGGAAAAACGGAGCAAAATATCCCTTTTGCTCTTAGGGCTATTAGGAATAGTGATCGTCTTTCTCATCGTCCTTTTTTTTCCGTCCCTGCCTACATAAATTCGGGAGTTGTAAAGAAAAAAGTGAATGCCTATTTCTTTCAGAAAACAGGCGGGAGCATAGCAGTCGAGGAATCAGTCATTCACCTCTTTCCCCTCCCTCACATCGATATCCGGCAAGTACGTATCTCGGTGCCCAAAAAGGCAGATGGTCTTATCCAATCTCTCGATATATATCCCGCGCTATGGCCGCTTCTCAGGGGCAATGTGCAGTTTTCCAAACTTAGTCTTGAATCACCACGTTTTACTATTGCCCTCTCTGAAGATAAGGAAAAGACTTCCCTTGATGAAATCGAAGCAAAAATCAATCTCGATGATAAGGCGGAGTTCGAAATCACCGACGGACAGATGAGAATATCTGCTGATGAAATATACCCCTGGATCACCTCATTCGAAAATATCAAACCGGTCCTCAAGGATTAATCGTCAATGAAAGGCTTGGTTGTGGTTTCCTGCTTGAACCTGAAGGGCCCTCTCTATCAGCCAAAACCGAAAACATAAAGGGGAAATTGCCTGACCTGAACAAGACGATGATAGACTATCGTGCTTTCATTGCGAGCGGCACGATAAAAGAACATATGATAGATGTGGAGCAGGCAACCCTCGATGCTTCAACCTTCGGAATACTTGCCCAGGGACAAGTTGACCTGTATAATTAGACCCTTGATCTGAACGCTCTTGTGGCTCCGTTGAACTTCGGTCAAAGTTTCGTGGGTAAAATTCCTGTAGTGGGACATCTCATGGGCAGCAACATAGTCTCTGTCCCTGTAAAGATCAGCGGGAATCTGTCCGATCCGCAGGTTACCTTCTTATCACCTGCGGCCATAGGGTCGACATTCATCGGCATTATAGAAAGAACCATCAAACTGCCAATAACGATAATAGAACCAGTGCTGCCCGAGAAAAAATAAGAGTAACCCCCGTCTTTTCTACAAACTCTAATTACTTGCCTCTTTCTACTTCATCCTTTGCTGTACGGGAAAGTTTCACCAGCTCCCAGTATGGAGGAGCGTACCCGTGATCTGCCTTGAACTGATCGGCCTTGAGAGAAAGCCGTTCCGAGATGGCTTTGTGTCGTTTATCATAATATTGTGAACGCAATGCCGCGGTCGCAGACATGCCTTCCGGGATTAGCCCCGGTCTACCGAAAAGATTCATGACAGCACTAAAGGCCTTTACCACGCGCGCCAGGGGAAGAAGATACCACTGATAGGAAAGCTCATCTCCTTCCTCGGCACCTTCCAGCATAACTTCTGTAACCGCATTATCCATGCGGTCTTTTCGCAGAGTTTCCGGGTCGCGCCACTCTGCGACAACGATCAATTGAGGATCGTACTCAAGGTCGGATGGTTCCTGCGTCTCAAAATGCCTGACTCCGAATCCGGCAAGCCATTTCCTGAGACCGGAGGAAGAAATATGAGAGATACCTGACCATAGGTTAATACCAAATTTCTCATATGCCTCAGAAGCCACTTCCGAGCAGAAGAGTTTTGTATGGTCTTTATAATCCATCGCAAAATCATACGGGATATGTCCTTCCTTTGCCCGTTTATAAGCGAACTCTGCTGCCTTGTGCGGGAGCATCGGGTCATTCACAATTTGAGGGAGGTCTGCCCTGGGGCGCAGGAGCATTACGCGCAATTTCTCATCCTTCAGATACTGCTCAACCGTTGACACTACAACGCCGATTTCGATATGCGACTCAACAATTTTCGCCTCATGCGCTCCAGGATCGACGTAAACGAATGCAATGTGGGAGAAATTCCCGGGATAGTCGTTCCCTCGTGCGATAAGTGCAGATGTAGGAGCTCCGCCCCTTGAAACGAGGATGTCACCACTATGAATCAGTACATTTCCGATTTCACTTGACGGCGTTTGAGACGGTTCATCCGTCCCTCTGATCAGTCCGGGCAATGAACCGGCAGGGGCCTGCGACATAATCTCCTCGGCGGCAGTGCGCCCTCCATAAAGCAGCCTGTAGAGCGCAATCCTCGCCGCATCGGAATTCATGTCCCAGTGCTCCGACTGATCTTTAACGAACCCTCGAAGATCTGTTATGAATTGGACATACTGTGCCGCATTCGTTTCACAGCCGGCGACATCCGGGGCAATTGCGAACATCTTCTGTTCAAGACGGCTGAATTCTGGCGAGTCCGGCTGAAGCTTTTTTTGTGCAATCTGCCCAAGAAGAATGTATGTCTCTTCTATTTGTGATGCAATTACCGTTTCGCTGTTTTGACATCCGCCTATCCGGGCATCCTTGTACTTTGCCTCTAAGGAATTCCAGTAATCATCCTGATTCCATGCAAAGGGTTGTTTTTGGGAAGCAACCGACGTTGAGACTTCGTGAGAGACATCATGCTCGGGGATGAGCAACAGTGCATAAACGATAATTATCACAGCCAGAAGAGCTACGATGAGTTTCTTTTTTTTTCATACCTATATCCAATATATAAAGCCTTTTATTCTCCACCTCATCATTACGA
>CAVQRT010000008.1:0-109267 GCA_963715195.1 Thermodesulfovibrionales bacterium
GCACCTCTTGCCGCAGATGCAGTCCATGACATACCAGATCTTCTTCAGCGCTTCTTCAACAGCACCATCATAGATCTTGGGTTTCTTCCTCCTTTCTGTCTTTCTGATATCGCCTTGTATGACATAGCGCTTGTTTATCCTCACCTTCCTGCCGTGGCTTCTCAATACGTATGAGGCATACCTCCGGCCGTATCCTGTCAATTTGGTGAATTCGTCCAGGATGATTCCCTTTTCTTTCTTCCCGGCTTTCTGATACCGGACAGCCACTACTGCCGTTGCCTTTTTCCTCTCTCTCATCGTTAACCTCATCTCTGCCTCCCATAGCCATCCCTATAGAAGACATTTTCTAGGATTTTTCGTATCGATTCCTTATGTGAGGCAACGATTCACTTTCGTATCGTTTTTTCGTGAGGCAATTCGACAGGTTGACAAGACAAAGAAAATAAGGTACCATTAATTATGGTAATATAACCATTATATATGGTAATTGGAGAAATGATGCTTGAAGGCTTGTTTGGAAATATTATCGTTGAGAAAATCCTGTTTACGCTCTATGTTTACGGTGAGGGGTATCCGCTCGGCATGGCTAAGACCTTTAAACAGCCCGTGAACCGCTTCCAGCAGCAGCTGAAAAGACTCGAAAACGCTGGAATCATAGTTAGCCGTCTTATCGGGAAAGTACGGATTTATACTTTCAATCCCAGATATCCATTCCTTGAGGAGATAAAGGCTCTCATTGCGAAAGCCGTGGAATTCCTGCCCGAAAAGGAGAGGGATGCCTATTATAAGAAAAGGACGAGACCGAGGAGAGCGGGAAAACCCCAATGATTATTGACTGGCAGAACATCGGGATCAGGGATTTGGCAGCCCTTGTCTCAGAAAGGCTTCGCAGGGGAGGGGTGGATTCAATTTTGGTGGGCGGAGCATGTGTTTCCATCTATACGAAGAACAAGTACCAATCGTTTGACCTTGACTTCGTGATGCATGCAACCATGAAGGAGATCGCCCCCCTGTTGGCTGGGCTTGGGTTTCAGCGGGAAAGTTCCCGTCATTTCGTTCGTCATGGACTGTCCATTCTTCATCGAATTCGTTGCTCCGCCAGCCGCTGTCGGGGATGAACCGCTCAAGAGAGAGAAGAATTTAAAAACGAAGTTAGGCACGCTCGTTTTGATGACACCAACGGACAGCGTGAAGGACAGACTTGCAGCGTATTACCACTGGAACGACCAGCAGGCACTGGAGCAGGCAGTCATGGTTGCCGAATCCCAGAAAATCGATTTGCGTGACATTAAACGATGGTCTGATCAGGAAAATCATAGCGAGAAACACGAGAAGTTTCTTGCAAGACTCGGTAGAGCTGGACGCCAGATCGAAAAAGCACAAGGCAAGAAACAGCAGCTCTCTCAGAGGGCATCAAGGAAAGGGGGTGAGAGAAAATAATTATTCGGGGACGAACTTTAGAAGAAAGGGGGTACAGCGTATGACAGGCAGTGTTCAAAAGAAGAACAGGAAGTATTACATCGTATTCAGGCTTCACGATTCAAGCAGTGGAAAGCGGAATCAGAAATGGATACCTGCGGGGAAATCCAAGAAAGAAGCGGATAAGAAACTTACCGAGATGATGGTCGATGTTCACAATGGTACATACAAGGAAATCAAGAGGATCATCTTCGCTGATTTCGCAGCACTGTGGCTCAGTTCCTATGCGGAAATGAAACTGAAGCCCTCCACGCTGCGGAGTTACAACGACATAATCAGCAACCACCTGATCCCTGTGATGGGCGATTACCAGCTCACTGAGATAACCACAGACAAGCTTCAACGGTATGTTGCCATGAGACTTCAGAAGGTCAAGCCCAAGACAGTCATCAATGAAATCGTCCCGTTAAAAGAGATGTTCAGGCACGCTGTCAGGTGGGGATACCTCAAGGTCAACCCTGCCGAGTATGTGGAGAGACCAAAGGCACACAGAAAAGAGATCGAGATACTCATGCTCGATGAAGTGAGGAAGTTTCTGAATGTCAACAGCCATTACCGCATCGCATTCCTGACTGCTGTTCTGACGGGACTGAGGGCAGGAGAACTTTGGGGATTGCAGTGGAACGACATTAACTGGTCATTGGGACAGGTATTCGTCAGGAGGGCATTGTGGAAAGGGCAGTTCCAGACTCCAAAGTCCAAGAACTCCGTTCGGAAGATTGACCTGCTTCCGCAACTGGTCGATGAACTCAGGCACTGGAAAACCGTCTGTCCGAAGAATGATCACAACCTTGTGTTCCCGAGTCCCGAGGGAAGTTTATCCATCCACGAGAATGTGATGAAACGCTACTTCAATCCCGCATTGAAACAGGCGTGTGTTCGGAAAGTGTCATTTCACAGTCTTCGTCATACCAATGCAAGCCTGAGAATCGAGGCTGGACAGAACATCAAGTATGTGCAGTTGCAGTTAGGTCACGCATCAATCCAGACGACTCTCGACCGTTATGGACATCTCATCAGAGAGGTCAATACGGAACAGGTGAGAAGGCTGGAGAACATGCTCGGTTGCGAGGAGAAGTCTGATAGCTTTTCGGACTCAAAAAATAAAAGTGTTAGAAGAATGTTAGAAGATTTCGGAAAAAATGAAACCGAAGGTTTTGTACAACCCTTGCCAAACAAGGCTTTGGAGGCTGTTGTCCATGCATAATGGCTTTCCATCAATAAAAAAGGGCTTGCATCGCTGCAAACCCTTGATTTTCTTGGTGGCGGGGAGAGGATTTGAACCTCTGACCTTCGGGTTATGAGCCCGACGAGCTACCAGGCTGCTCCACCCCGCGGTAGTGCTTAACAATACCTTATCAGCGTTTTCTTTGTCAAACTTCTCACTTTGCCTATGGTATGATAGATAGCAAAAAAAGGATACAGATGGAGTTTCTCAGGCAATTGCGATGGCAGGATCTGGTTGATATCGTACTGATGTCAATCATTATCTATTGGCTGCTCCTCATGATAAAGGGTACGAAGGCAGCACACATGATCATGGGCCTTGGTGTTCTTCTCTTGGGTTCACTCGTCACAAGGTATTTCGGAATCTACACCGTAGACTGGCTGATACAGAGCTTCTGGGCGCAGATTGTCATTGCCATTATTATTCTTTTTCAGCCGGAGATTAGAAGGGCGCTCGCCCAGATGGGTGAGACGAAGTTATTCAGGACACTGACATCTGCAGAGGAACTCAAATCTCTCGAAGAGATCATTAGAGCAACGATTGCCCTTGCGAACAGAAAAATTGGTGCGATTATAGGGATTGAGCGGGAAACAAGCCTAAAGGATTTTGTCGAAATCGGTACGCCACTGGATGCAAAGGTATCGAAAGAGGTGCTTCTCAGCATATTCCATCCTACATCGCCTATCCACGACGGCGCAGTCGTCATACGGGGGAACAGGATTGTCGCTGCCGGATGTTTTTTGCCGATCACTATGGGGCCTGACATCAGCAAGTCCCTCGGCACAAGACACCGCGCTGCTCTCGGTCTTTCGGAGGAGACCGATGCCGTGGTACTCATCGTATCAGAGGAGACCGGAACGATATCACTGGCAATGAAAGGCCATCTCAAAAGTCATCTTGACATGGGGAAGCTCAGGGATATCCTTACCGATCTTTTTACGGCAAAGGAAAGGAAATGAAGAAGTTTTTTCTGGAAAACCTTGGACTGAAGCTGACAGCGGTATTTTTATCAATTTTCCTGTGGATTTTTGTGACTTCCCGTGGGCAGTCAGAGATCTCTCTTGACATACCGGTCGAGTTCAAGGACATTCCGCCTGGTCTTGAGATCGTCAGTCAAAGCGTTAGGATTATCGGCCTCAATATGAGGGGACAGGAGCGCTTGCTCAAAAGGATCAAACCGTCCGATATCAGTGTTTCTCTCGATCTGAGTAAGGCGAAACCGGGAGAAAGCACTTATTACATTAATCGTGAGGATATACGACTCCCGAATGCAGTAACGGTTTCCAATATCAATCCCTCAAGCGTTAAGGTTATTACCGAGGAAACACTCAGGAAGACGGTAAGGGTTTTCCCCATGGTGACCGGCGAGCCGGAGAAGGGTTTTTTTGTGCAGTCCGTTTCTGTTATACCACCAAAAATTGAAATCGAAGGCGTCATGCGTGAGATATCGAGAATAAGCACCCTGAAAACAGAACCGCTCGACGTTACAGGAATCAACGAGACCTTTGCCCAGGATTTGAAACTGGATATGGCGGGCCATAATGTTCGGACAAAAACGTCTTCGGTTACGGTTCAGGTTGTAATCGGGGCAGGAAGCAAAAAACAATAGCATTCTGACAGGAAAGGATGTCCAGTGGGATGAGACTTTTTGGAACAGACGGGATACGTGGTATGGTCAATGATCATCCGATGACCCCTGAGACGGTATTACGGATTGGGATGGCAGTAGCGTATCTCCTCAGAGGAAAGCACAGACGGAATATGATCCTTATCGGAAAAGACACGAGACTTTCCGGGTATATGATAGAAAGCGCTCTCACATCGGGGATCTGTTCCATGGGCATGAACGTCACGCTCGTTGGCCCCATCCCAACCCCCGGGGTTGCTTTTCTCACAAGGACATTGAGGCTGGACGCAGGCATTGTGATATCTGCATCGCATAATCCATTTGAGGATAACGGGATAAAGTTTTTTTCCTCCAAGGGATTCAAGCTGCCGGATGAACTTGAACGGAAGATTGAACGCCTCGTATCGGATGACGAACTTCACCGTCACCGTATGAGAGGTGCGGAGATAGGAAGGGCATACCGTCTCGACGATGCAACAGGGCGTTACATCGAATACATTAAATCGACCATACCGAGGGGGATTAATTTTGAAGGCATGAAGGTCGTCATCGACTGTGCAAATGGTGCTGCATATAAGACCACTCCGTGGTTGTTCCGTGAATTAGGGGCGGAGGTGATATCGCTCAATCACTCCCCTGACGGGATAAATATCAATAAGGATTCGGGTTCTCTGTATACAGGAGGATTGCAAAAAGCGGTCAAACGGCATAGTGCTGATATCGGTATTGCGCACGACGGCGATGCGGACCGCGCGATCTTCTGTGACGAGCACGGCACTCTTGTTGACGGCGATCAGATTATGGGTATGTGGGCAGCGGAAATGAAAAGGAACAGGATACTGAAAAGGAATACGGTTGTCTCTACCGTGATGAGCAATCTTGGTCTCGAAAAATTTCTCAAAGGTCACAAAATCACCCTTGTGAGGACGAAGGTGGGTGACCGGTATGTGGTAGAAAAGATGATGGGCAGAGGTTACAATTTCGGGGGCGAACAGTCTGGTCATATCGTCTTTCTCGACTATAATACGACCGGCGACGGCCCTCTGACAGCATTGCAGGTCATGTACCTGATGAAGAGAAAGAATGCCCCGTTGTCAAAACTGTCACAGGAAATTACTCTCTTCCCGCAGGTTCTGACCAATGTAACCGTAAAACACAAACAGGAGATTGGCGACATCCCGAAAATCATGGATGCAATCAGGAAGGCAGAGCGGAGGCTTGCAGCAAAGGGAAGGGTGCTTGTCAGGCCGTCCGGAACTGAACCCAAAATCAGGGTTATGGTAGAGGGTGAAAACCTTCAGTTGATCAGAAAACTTGCACAGGATATCGCAGAGGCTATCCAAGAAAACATGACCTGATGCATGGTATCCTCGCTTTTTTTTCCGGCATTCTCTTTTATTATGCATTTCAGTATTTCCCTTATGTGACGGGTTTCCTTGGTATTGTCTCTTCTGCCGCACTTTTTGTGCGGGGTAAACCGCTCCTTGTTCTTGTGATGGCATTTGCTGCAGCGTATGCCTTTCTGAGGTGCCAGCCTGTTTCTGATATTCCGTCTGCGCAAGAAACAGCGGCAATCCAGTGTGTCTTTGAAACATATCCGAAAAAAACCACACATGGTTTTCTCCGGCAGACGGCACGGATTGAATCTGCGATAAATCAATCAACAGGCGACAGCATATCTGAACTCACCGGGCGGAATGTGCTTATTGTTGCTGAGCGGGAGTTTGCGTTGGGAATGGAATATGAACTTGTTGTGACAATCCTGGAGAGCAGGCAGCGCCTGAATCCGGGGTCACATGTCAATGATACTCCCTATGCCATCCTGGTTGCAGTGAATAATGAGATAGCGCGGAATCCAACAGTGTATACCATGCTGCAGGAATGGAGGTACAGGATTCATACTGTTATCACAGAACATTTTCAGGAAGATTCCGGGGCTCTTTTAGCAGCAATAACGATCGGACAGCGTTCGCACCTAAGCGAGCGATTGAGGGAGGCGTTCAATGATGCGGGGCTCGCTCATATCCTTTCTATTTCCGGCACCCATTTCGGGCTGTTCTCGGTATTTTTATTCGCCATATTCCGGATGGTCATCCGTGTACTCCCCCATGCGCTCCTTCAGCGGATGACACTCTATCTGACCCCGGCGCAGGCTGCCGCCTTTCTCAGTTTTCCTTTTATGGTCGCTTACCTTGGTCTTTCAGGAGGCAGTATCCCTGCGATAAGATCATTTATAATGATCGGGATTTTTCTTTTCGGACTTATCATCGGCAGGAAAGGATTCTGGCTGAACTCGTTGTTGTTTGCTGCTTTTGTCATCGTACTCTGGGAACCGCAATCAATGCTCAGCCTTTCATTTCAGCTTTCGTTTCTTGCCGTATTATTCATTGGGTTTACCATCGGACGATCAGATACCGGACCAGGGGAAGGAAGGAAGCTCAGGAGATATATCGGGAATATGGTCCTGCTAACCCTCGCGGCTTCTGCTGGAACAGCGCCGCTCGTTGCGTACTCCTTTCACTACGCTTCCCTGATATCACCGGTTTCAAACCTTGTCGTCGCCCCGTTTATCGGGTTCATCCTGATACCGCTTTCGGTCATCTCGGCTTTCGTGTTTCTGGCAACCGGGTATTACCCGTTTGCTCCTGCCATTGGAATTCTTGCAGACGCGGGCGTTGCGATCGTTCAGAAATTATCCGAAATCCCGCATGCCGGCATAAAAATACCGGCATTTCCTCCCGTGATCGTGCTCCTTTTCTACGGCAGCTGTCTCATCTGTCTCCTCAGGAAAAAGAGCAGGTATCTCCTGCTGTTACCATGCATACCAGTCGTATTTTATAGTGTCTTTTCAATCATGAATACTGATGAGCTCTCAGTCACGTTCCTCGATGTAGGGCAGGGAGACGGAGCTGTTGTCGAACTGCCGGACGGGAAAACTCTCGTAGTAGATACAGGGGCAACCGGTACGGAAGTCGCCTCTTTCCTCCGGTATCGGGGAAAAAAACATATTGACGGACTCGTGCTTTCGCATGTGCACCCGGACCATACAGGAGGTCTTCAGTTTATTGACGAGAGGTTTGATATTCGCGAAGTCTGGCACGGCAGCAGGATGATATTGTCGGATTCTATGCATGCACCGGAAGAGCGGGTGCTTGAAAGGGGGGATTTGATTGAAGGAGATGGATATCGAATATCGGTGCTGCATTCTTACCCTGAATTTTATACCATGCACGGAAATGAGTATGTAGAAGAAAATAATGATTCACTCGTTCTGCAGATCGCGGGAAAGAACATCTCCTTTCTCTTCACCGGGGATATTGAGGAAGAGGCTGAAGGGGATATGCTTCATTTGGGAGGATGGATTGAAAGTGATGTTATCAAGGTTCCCCATCACGGCGGAAGAACATCGGCGCACGAAGCATTCCTTGATACTGTGAACCCTGACATCGCTGTCGTCAGTGCAGAACGGGGAAACCGGTTCGGCCACCCTCACCAGGAAACACTCGAGATGCTATCGGGAAGGAAAGTCCTGAGAACTGATACCGACGGTGCTATAAAGATCAAAAAAGGAGCGGAGGGATATGCTATCAAAACGTATGCGGATTTTCGGTTCGAGAAGGCTTCCGGAATGAGCAGCGAGATCAGAAATTTACGGAGACTGTTTCAAACATGGTAACCCAGGGCGGTGACCACGGATCGAAACAAGGATGCTGGTGCCCAATCCATGAGGGTATGGCAAAATTGACTTCATCTGGATTGACTCATTATAATTCTAATTCGCATTATGGAAGAAATTAGCGAACTCATAGAACAGCGGATCAGGAAACTGGGCGAGTTGCGCGAAGCCGGGATTGAGCCATACGGCGGTACCTACGCTGCTGAAGACCACGCATCAGAGCTCCATGAGAAGTGCAGCGCCCTGACAAAAGAAGCTCTTGAAGCAGACCTGCTCAGATGTTCGCTTGCAGGCCGCATTATTACAATGAGGGACTTCGGCAAAGCTGCATTTGCGCATATTCAGGATGCAACCGGGAAGATGCAGATCTATTTCAAGAAAGATCTCCTCGGCGATCAGTTCAGCCTTCTGAAGAAAATCGATATCGGAGACATCATCGGGCTGAGGGGAAAACTTTTCAGGACGAAGACGAATGAGTTGACCGTTGAGGTTAAAGATTTCATGATTCTCACAAAATCACTCAGGCCGCTCCCTGAAAAATGGCATGGGTTAAAGGATATCGAAACACGGTACAGACAACGGTATGTGGACCTGATCGTCAATCCGGAAGTCCGACAGGTGTTCATTCAGAAAAGCATCATCATCAAAGCAATCAGGGATTTTCTCGAATCCAAGGGGTTCATCGAGGTTGAGACCCCCATGATGCAGCCCATTCCCGGAGGTGCGACCGCCAGGCCCTTCAAAACCCATCATAATGCCCTTGGCGTTGACCTCTTCCTCAGAATTGCCCCCGAGCTGTATTTGAAAAGGCTTCTCGTCGGGGGATATGAGCGGGTATACGAGCTCAACAGAAATTTCCGGAATGAAGGCATATCAACAAAACATAACCCTGAATTCACGATGCTCGAATTCTATATTGCGTATCAGGATTACCGTTTTTTGATGTCATTGACCGAAGAGCTGATTTCCTCGATTGCACAGAAAATTCTCGGAACCTTGCAGATTCAGTATGAAGATCACGTCATCGATCTCTCTCCACCCTGGCCACGAGTTCCGATGCTCGACGCGCTGGTTCAAAACGGTGTGCCCAGGGAGATCCTGCATGACATTGAACAGGCAAAGGCCTGGGCACAAGAGCAGCGCGTTCCCGTTGAAAAAGACGCAACACACGGAAAAATTATCGATGAAATATTCAAGGCAAAAGTCGAACCCGGATTGATCCAGCCGACCTTTATAATAGATCACCCTGTCGGGCTTTCACCCCTTGCGAAACGAAAAGCTGATAATCCCGATCTCGTTGAACGTTTCGAGCTGTTCATTACATCTCGTGAAATTGCCAATGCCTTTTCTGAACTCAATGATCCTATGGATCAGAAACAGAGATTTGCTGCCCAGGTTGAAGCAAAGACTCGGGGGGATGAGGAGGCCCACAGCATGGATGAGGACTTTATCAGGGCACTCGAATACGGAATGCCCCCCGCTGCAGGAGAGGGGATAGGGATTGACAGACTTGTCATGCTCTTGACGAATTCCTCCTCTATCCGGGATGTGATACTGTTTCCTCAACTCAAACCGGAACAATAAAAAGATGCCGTATGCAGGATACATGTTTTGCCTGCAGGATTGTGGAATGAGTTGTACGGTTTTTTCTGTTATGGATCAAAAATCATATATCGTGTATCTCTGAGCCATGAACCTTCCTTATCAATTATTCATAGCACTCAGATATCTAAGGACCAAGAAGAAACAGAGGGGCATTTCATTCAATACCCTCATCTCTACTGGAGGTGTTGCAGTGGGTGTCATGGCGCTCCTTGTCGTGCTCTCCGTGATGAGCGGTTTTCATGAAGACCTTCAAAAGAAAATACTCGGCGTGAATGCCCACGTTGTTGTCCTTAACTATCGAGGAACTATGCCCGAGTATCAGGATGTGATAAAAAAAATACAGGGCGACACCGATGTGCTTTCATCTGCTCCGTTTATCTTAGGCCAGGTTATGGTGTCATCAGGCAAAAGGGCTCAAGGGGTCTTTCTCAGGGGAGTCGACCCTGAAGCTGAGTTGAAGACGACAGAGGTCGGGAAGTTCATGCAGGAAGGCGGATTAGATGGTCTAGCTCCAAAAGATAGTATACCGGGGATTATCATCGGGAGGGAACTCTCAAACAGTATCGGCGTATTCAGGGGGGATCTGGTAACAATCCTGTCCCCTATCGGGAAGATTGGACCGCTCGGTATGCTGCCTAAAGTGAGACAGTTCAGAGTTGCAGGGATCTTTGAGGTGGGAATGTTTGAGTATGATTCCAACCTTGTTCTGACCAATTTGAAAGCAGCGCAGGATTTTTTTGACCTGGGCGATGCTGTTACGGGAATTCAGCTCAAGCTTGATGATATATACAAGGCTCCTGCTGTCAGGGATCGGATGCAGAAAATTCTGGGCTTCCCGCTTTATGCAAAGGATTGGATGCAGATGAACCGAAATCTCTTCTCAGCTCTCAAATTGGAGAAGTTTGCGATGTTTATCATCCTGGTTCTGATAATCCTTGTCGCATCATTCAATATCGTGAGTACCCTGATCATGAACGTCATTGAGAAAAAGAGGGAGATCGCAATTCTCAAGACAATGGGTGCGACCGATCAGAGTATCATGAACATTTTCATGATGCAGGGAATATTCATAGGAATTTTCGGTACTCTTGTCGGCCTCGCCGGAGGTTATCTTTTATGTTATGTTTTAAATACGTATCAGATCATTAAGCTGCCGGCTGATGTTTACTATCTGAGCCATCTGCCTGTGAAAACCAAGTTGACTGATTTTCTCGTTGTTTCCCTGTCGGCAATTCTTATCAGTTTCCTCGCTACGCTCTATCCTGCCTGGCAGGCGGCAAGGATTAATCCGGTCGAGCCGTTGCGGTATGAGTGACATGAATTCAGGAGGTATGCATGATGAAATGGATATTGAAAATGATTGGTCTCCTCTTGCTGGCAATTATCATCTTCCTTACACTTTCCCTCTGGAAGGGCGGTGATCCCTTCCGCTGGCTTGGCCACAAGTCGGAACAGGCAGGAGAGATTGTGAAGGAGAAAAGCGAGGAACTGGGCAAGGAGGCTGATAAGATCAAACAGAGGACCGATGCTGTGAGGGATACAACAAAAAAGGTGACCAAGGGGATAAGAAAAACAGGAGAGACGATTCAGGAACTCACCGGATCGAAGACTGACGAATGACAGAATACTTGAGAGAAACATTTATTACAGTCCGGAATTTGAAAAAATCTTTTACTATCCATGCTGGTGAGCTCCAGGTATTGAAGGGGATTCATCTTGAGATACAGGAAGGTGAAATGGTCGGCATAGTTGGTGCCTCTGGTGCGGGCAAGAGTACACTGCTGCATATCCTCGGCACGCTGGATACCCCTTCATCCGGTCAGGTCCTCTACGGGGATACCGATATATTTTCCACAGACAGGAAGGCACTTGCTTCTTTCAGAAACAGGAAGATCGGTTTCGTTTTCCAGTTTCATCATCTTCTCCCGGAGTTTTCTGCAGTCGAAAATGTCATGATGCCAGGATTGATTGGAATGGATGATAGGGACAACAGACCGAAGGGGGTTCTCTTCCGGGAGATTCAGAGCAGGGCAGAGGGTCTTCTCAAGGAATTCGGCTTGTCTGAACGAATAAGACACCGGCCGGGGGAGCTTTCAGGGGGGGAACAGCAGCGTGTTGCGGTCGCGCGGGCTCTGATGCTCGATCCAAAAGTAGTGCTTGCGGACGAGCCCACAGGCAATCTTGATACCCATACAGGAGAAGAGCTGTTCAGCATCCTTGTCAATCTTAACCGGGAAAAGGGCGTAACCTTTGTCATCGTTACCCATAATGAATCCCTGTCGAGGCGCTGCCACAGGATCCTCAGGATGGAAGACGGACGGTTGATTGATCACGCATAGGATACTGTTGACAAATCGAGAATTTATCGTAATGCAGATGCTGGAAGTTTGCTCCAGGTTTTTTCCTTCCCAAAGAGGTAGAATTCCGAGTCTCTTTTGACAACCAGTGCTTCCTGATTCTCAGCAACGAACATGGTTTCGGGCAAATCTGCAACATATGGTTTTATCGGCTTCTCCCCGTCGATGAAAGGCGGCTCCTTTAGGAAAGAAGCAAGCATTTTAGCAAGCGCCAGATAACTTGTGGGCTTATCAATAATTTCCTGATGAGCGGGTGTATTAAAGTGTCCCTGACCGATCAATTTTATGCCTACCGGTATGATTGTTATCGGGGGCAAAGGAATATCTCTGAGATCAGGTGCCTGAATGCTTGTTCCGCGGAGGGCCATCCCGTGTTCGGGAACAAAAATGATAACATAATTTCTGCCTGAAGATTCAAGCAACTGGAAGAATTTGCTAAGGTTTGAAAAGAGATTCAGGAGGAATTCTTTATAGAGGGTAGGCCGGTCTCTTTTCCACCAGTCTTTTTCCTGTGCCCAGTGAGCCCCGCCGTGCAAGGTTGTAATATCAAAGTAGAGCACCGCACGCGCTACGTCGGATTCCTGTCTCATATTCCACCATCGCTCAAGAATCAGAAGGTCATTATAGATGGGCGTTTTGTCGAAATCATACTGCTGGATGGGGATGCCTTTTAGGGACATCGGAGCACTTGCCTTTCCATGATTCATGATATCATCAATAAAACGAAACACCGGTGCATCGTTATCAATAGCTGTATACGTTTGGTAATCAAGAGAGCGAAGGTTTTCCAACAAGTAACATTCCTTTGGCGCATCCTGATAAAGCGATTCATGCCGGTGCTGGCCGCAGTTTGCCCTCAATAACCTGATAGCAGAGGGATTCGTGTAGCTTGACACGGAATTGAAGTTTTTGAAGAGAATATCAAATTCCCCCAAAAAGGGATGATTCTCCTGCCCCGCAGTACGCAGGTCATCCCATGAAAGGGAACAGATATGCAGGATGAGTATATCAAAGTCAGGTCCGTTTGTATTAGGCTGCTCAAAAAAAACCGCTCTTTTCGATTCTGATTGATAAAAAGAGTTGAGGTATTCTGTCATTCCTACTTTCTTCTGTGGTAGTTCATAGAGCGGGACAAGAAACATGAGAAACACCACAACAGGAATCAATTTAATACGTTTGTCAAGGTAAATACACAGGGTTAGAATAATGATGAGTATTCCTATTGCAATAGGATTGAGTGCATTGACAATGAAACGGTAAATATACTCTTTTTCGGGAATTCCTATCTGCTGCAACGTCCTGATGGAATATATGAGGGGTGGAAAATAGGAATCATACCATAGGAGGAGAAAGCCAAAAACGAAACTTGACACCAGTTTCCCGGTTCTCAAAACGCGATGAAGAGGAAACGTTTTTGGGACTGGCAGTACCAGAAAGACAATAAAAAGAAGGTTCGGGAAAAAATGAAAACGCAGGGCTCCCCAGATATAGAGAAAAAGCTTACCTAGGAAATAAAAACTCCAGAGTCCCATAGTCTGACAAGCTCCTGTGGATGCCTTGACTATTTATTTCTTCTTGAGATCCCAGTTCCCGTACCAGTTCATGAATACCACAACTTTCTGTTCAGTCTCTGCAGACCGGTAGAATCTGTCCCACAGGTATTCAACACCCCAGGACAAATAGGGACCTTTTGGGATATAGGTATCAATTGAGATTCCCGCACCCGGACCCAAAGAATTATTCCAGTCGAGCTTCTCGCTGTCCCAGACATACCGGACAGTGAGATACGTATTGAGCGTTGTATGCTCCCATCTGGCCCAGTCCACGCCCTGCTTGATCCAACCACGGAGAATGAGGTCAGATTCACCTTCTCCCCTCGTGAGGTGCTCATACCGCAACTCACCCCAGGTTGAACCGCTCAATCCCTCGATTGCATACGCGTTCGTCGAGATGAACAAGAAGACGGAGAGAAAACCTATCAGAATACCGTTACGATTCATGCTTTACCTCCTTTGAAAAATATATGAACGTTCTGAACGCCTGCCCAAAAAGGCGTTCTGAATACATTCCCAAGGGAAAATCCCTGTTCGGGATAATATTCCGGAACTTTATGAAAATACGTACCTGCATAGTATTCGTGAAAAATTAGGAAATGCGGGTTATCACGGACGATCACTTCTTCCCTCTTTCGGGTATCGTCATGCGGTATTGCAATAAACCGGGCTGATGGAAAGGTTTTTTCGAGTGCATACCGGTAGATGTAATCCTGATATTTGTCGGCTGATTCAACAGCAATGGTCATGCCGTCATGACCGTTCTGCTTCAGAAAGGTGATCGCGGGTGTGATATCGGCATATTGTTTCTCAAACCATGAGATCTGCTTTATCCCGAACACCCAAATGACAGCAAGCACAGCAACAGTAAAAAAAGGTCTTACCCAGGATGCCGTGATATTGGACGAAAACAGTCTTCCCATGTGATCAACTCCGAGGGAGGCTGCATGTGTAAGAAATACCAACGAAAAAATCATGTTCTTTTCAATTGACTGTTCGGTTCCGTTGAGGAAATATAGAAGAAATATTGGTGCGGAAAAGACAGTGAGCATAATACCTTCTCTCCCTTTTTCCTTATGAAACATACCAAATATGGCTAGCAAATACGGCATCTCAACCCATTGGAAGTTCCAGCTTACTATGTCAGATGCGGGAAACGGTAACTGCTGATTTGTTATCAAGTAATTTCTGACAATGTCATGTATGTATGGATGCAGAATTAGGATAACGTAGACAGAGAGAAGGCCAGCGAGTGGAAGCAGGAAGGACAGTGCAGCCCGGTAAAAGGGAAACCGCCATAAGACAAAAATGACAAACGAGAGGACGTAAAGAATGACAATATATTTTGTGACAAAAGCGACGAACAGCGCTGTTGCCCCAGCAAGAAGAAGAATCCCTGATTGTCTCTTTTTCGATAACAGGAGAAGATAAAAAGAGAGACCGAGAAAGGTCGCAGCGATGATATCTCCCGTTGCTGATTTCGAGAGAAAAACAGCTGTGCCGGTGAAAAGGAACAGCGTCGCTGAGAGAAGACCTTGTTCCTTGGAGAAGAGTAGAACCACCCGTGCGGTATATTATCCACGTCAGAGCAAGTCCAAATGGTATTCCGACAGCCCGTGCACCATTAAGACCTCCAACGGTATCACCTATCGCTGCAAGGGGTGGCTGAATGAACGGTGACCCGATATTCAGAATGCCTTCGAAAGTGAAATTACCCGTTAGGACCTGCCTGCCGGCGAAAATATTGATCGCTTCAATATATGAAGCGGAGCTGTATGGCAAGTTCCACCCTGTCATAATCAGACCGTAAATCAGGATGAACCAGATGGAATATCTGGTATGTTTATCCTGTCCCTTCATGGAAAGATGAAACTACCGATCTTATCAGCAATCGAGAGGAGATTATGTATTTTATCCCGTGAAGCAGCATCGAATCGAACACCAATGAGATATTCAGGTTGATTCTCACTTCCGTAAAGAATATCTCTCACAACAGTTCCCTTGAGGACGATCTTCTCGTCACCGAGCATGACATCAATAATAACCTGATTGCCGGGTGATATCGCGGAGCTGGAAGCGAGGAGCATCCCAGTATTAGAGATATCTTTCATAACAGCATATGTCTGTTTTTTCGGAAATGTATGTACGACGACAGGGAGGTAGGCAATCGCCCTGTAAGCTCGTTTGTGGAAATATTTCCTACTTACAAGCTGGATTTCAAGATACGTCCTGTATCTGGTTGAATATTCTTTCATGTATTTGGTAACGACTGATTCATGCAGATACCGTGACAGGAGATCTTTGGTCTGCTGGGGAATATTTTCAAAATGCACACCCAAATGTGAGACCTGATAATGCTCTGAAGTGGTGTTTCTTTCCTGAACTTTAGAGCCCTGTAAAGAAAGCACAGAATCCGGAAGCATTAAATCAATATCAATCCGTTGCCCAATAGGTTTCTGACCTATTGTTAGGATAGACAAGCCATCCTCTGTGATGTTATCAGCCACTGCAAGACAGCGCGGTGACTGTTTGCCGTTGCTTGATTGAAAAAATATCGGCAATGTATCAGGCATCCGAAAACGTTCTCTTCGTTGAATGAGTTTTCGGTAGTCGTACTGGATGATAGCCAAAGCGAGGCCACTGTTATACAATGCCCAGAAGCAGTTTACTGCGACAATAAAACTATCATTCCGCCAACCGATAAGTAATTCGACGAGTGCCCAGCAAATTGCAATTATGCTCACGGCTAATATGAGTGCCTGTGGGATTATCAATGTAACTGGGGGGTGGCCCTGCTGCAATTTTGGCGTAACCTTGAATTCCTTGCTCTTCCGGGGCAGGAACGGTATTATAAACGTTTTGATATAGGTAAAAAATTTTCCCATACTGAACTGTTCGAGCATGATTTGTCCGCCAAAACCCCGTGCCATTTCATTGAAACCAAGTGTCGAAATGACAAAATAGGGAATGAAATGCAGGAGATAATTAATATCAAGCGCTTTCATAGGCAGCACGCCGGTAAAAAGCGCTATCGGTGGAGTTAGATAGAAGATAATCTTCTGGATTCCTTCCAGAGGATAAATCATCGATGACAGGTAACAGAGGCTCTGACGAAACGTGAGCCCCCTGAGCAAGAGGGGGTTTGCCTTTGCAAATACCTGCCAGCTTCCTACTCCCCAGCGCTCTCTCTGTATATGAAAAGGTTTAAGGGTCTCAGCAGCAATTCCGTAGGCGAGATTTTCATTATGGTAGACGGAAGACCATCCTTTTGCATGAAGGCGTATAGATGTGAGCATGTCCTCTGTTATCGACGCCGTCGCGAATCCACCGATGTCGTTTAGGGCTTTTCTCCGGATTATGGCACAACTTCCAACAAAATATGCTGCATTCCAACG
Source organism: Thermodesulfovibrionales bacterium (assembly GCA_963715195.1). Classification (GTDB taxonomy): domain Bacteria; phylum Nitrospirota; class Thermodesulfovibrionia; order Thermodesulfovibrionales; family SM23-35; genus JALHSV01. Next base: position 16,921 of record CAVQRT010000008.1, read on the forward strand.
GTCCCTTCCAGGTTGTATGAGTGAGAAGAAGAGATATTGCTCCCCCCATATCGTTTTCTTTTTGGGGTCTGTTCTGTGCTGGAAGGAATCGATATTGTAGAATTCCTGCGGTGCCTGCACAAATGCAATTTTTTCATCCTTGAAATATCCGATGAGCCTGTCGATGAAATGGGGAAGCGGGACATGGTCCGCATCGAAAATAGCGATATATTCGGCTGTGGAATGCTGCAAACCGAAGTTAAGATTCCCGGCCTTGGCATGTTCTTGTTTTTCCCGTGCAAGGTATATGCAATGCAATTCCTCACACAACACCTTCACCTCAGGACGGTTCCCGTCATCAAGGACAAGAGTCCGGTGGGGATATTTCAGGTCATTGCAGGCCAGAAGGGTCTTCCGCAAAATATCCATTGACTCGCTTTTTGTCGGTATCAGTACATCGATAGTAAGGTTTTGAATGGGCGGAGGTGCCTCACGTTTCAATGGTTTCCAGACAACAAAATAAAACAGAAACGTAGTAATCGCACCAAATACTTCTGCTCCATACAAGGCCCAGGAGAAGAACATGGCGTTTTGGTTAAACGTCTCGGTAATCCTCCAGTACAGGTAATAGAGTGTGACGATAACAGCAATTACGGCCAGGACATGCCGCAGACGTTCTGTAGTGTTTGATCTTAGCGGTTTTTTCTCCATAACGAAATGTATGAACTCCTGTGTTATAAAATAGTTATGTCATGTTACTGTAAGTCTTGGTTTAATTTAAGCAATTTCTGTACCGAACTGAAGGTTTTACAGACAACCTTCATCTTAACTTTCAGGAATAGATGGTAAGCACAGGTATTAATTGGTTTTTTTTCGAAAAAACATTCAGCAATAAGAGGAACAGTCTGGTATATTTGGAGATCATGAGTGAAAGGTCGCTCTGTACAGGATGATACTGTGACAAATCATGACAGGGAAACTGAATGATCGAGAATCTTTTTTTGATGAGCCAGGATAAAATTTTGATGACGGTTCTCAGTCTTTCCCGTGCAGCATATCTATGATACGCTCGACTCTCGACTTCGGTGCGCCGCTGAAGACCTTTTTGAGTTGGTCATCGGTAAAATGTTCGCGTAAAAAAGCGAGGATGTCAGTTCGTGCTTTCCAGCAGCCGATAATATTCCGGCAGGGCAGTCCGTCATTCATGGTCGTGCAGTACGAAAATTCGACGAGCATACCTAATTGATTGCAGTATATTGTCTTATCCACGGCAGTCCCTGTTACGAAGCCTTTCTTGTACGAGTATATGAAAAAAGAGAGGGAACGGATTCAGTCCCCTCTCAGGGAACATTTAGGGCTTAGGGTATTTCTCCAAAGCTTTGAGGGATTTCTGTATTTCGTCGTCAGGCAAGGCATAATCTTCGAGTTTGCCGGATAAGTATGCATCATAGGCCGCAAGGTCAATAATGCCATGTCCGCTCCAGTTCATGAGGATTACCTTTTCCTTGCCTTCCTCTTTTGCCTTTTTTGCCTCTTCGATAACACAGGCGATTGCGTGATTTGTCTCCGGTGCGGGGATAAACCCTTCTGTTCTTGCAAATGTCACCCCTGCTGCAAATGTTTCAAGTTGACCGTATGCCCTCGCTTCTATGAGATTATCCATAAGCAGTCTGCTGACTATTGGAGCCATCCCGTGATATCTCAGCCCTCCGGCATGTATTGGAGCAGGCATGAAATTATGGCCAAGGGAATGCATTGCGAAGAGAGGGGTTGTTTCGGCAGTATCTCCAAAATCATATACATACGGTCCTTTTGTCATAGTCGGGCAAGAAGCCGGCTCGCAGGCGATTACCTGCAATGTTTTCCCATGAATCTTGTCCCTTACAAAGGGCAAGGCAAGACCCGAAAAGTTGCTTCCGCCACCAGCGCAGCCAATTACTATATCCGGATACTCTCCGATCATTGCAAGCTGTTTGTGTGCTTCAAGGCCAAGGATTGTCTGGTGCAACAGCACGTGATTCGCAACACTTCCGATAGAATATTTAGAGTCTTTTGACGTTGCACCATCCTCGACTGCCTCACTAATTGCTATACCCAAACTCCCGGGATGTTCCTTATTCTGTTCATAGAATTTTTTCCCGGAATTGGTATCCGGACTCGGACTCGGAACACACTTTGCTCCCCATGTTTCCATGAGTGTCCTTCGATACGGTTTCTGGTTATAGCTTATCCTGACCATATATACTTTGCATTCGAGGCCGAATTGACTGCAGGCAAAAGCAAGTGCACTCCCCCACTGGCCTGCTCCTGTTTCTGTAGCGAGTCTCTTTACACCGGAAACCTTGTTAAAATAAGTCTGAGCTATAGCAGTATTTGGTTTATGACTGCCCGGAGGACTCACCCCTTCATTCTTGAAATATATGTGAGCAGGTGTCCCGAGGAATTTCTCCAGGAAAGATGCTCTGTAGAGAGGAGTCGGCCTCCAGATAAGATATTTTTCGAGAACCTCATCCGGTATAGTGATCCACCTTTCTGTACTAACCTCTTGCTCGATGATATTCATGGGGAATATAGCTTCAAGCATATCCGGTGTTATTGGTTTGCCCGTACCCGGGTTGAGAGGTGGCGGAACTGGATTCGGCATATCAGCCTGGATATTGTACCACTGCTTTGGTATCTCTTTTTCGTCCAATAGAATTTGTCTGTTCACGGTTACCCCCTTACATTGGTTATGATTTCGTAACAGGACTATTTTACTGATAAAGGATTTTTTTTTAAAGTGCCACGATGTGCAGGCAGCTAAAGCAGTGAACCTAAAGCAGTGCTTGACAATATGTCATTGATAAAATTAAAGTATCGCGATGCGTAAACCTTTTATCGCCGCAAATTGGAAGATGCATAAAACAATTGCGGAAACTCAGGCATTTCTATCGATATTTATCCCTCTGATCAAAGATGTAAAAGATGTGACCGTTGTGGTCGCCCCTCCTTTTACTTCTCTGGCAACGGTTGCCGAACAGGTTAAAAATACCAATATCGTGCTCGCTGCGCAGAATATGTTTTTTGAAGAAAAAGGTGCCTATACAGGAGAAATATCACCCATGATGCTTGTCGATGCCGGTTGTTCATATGTCATTATCGGGCATTCTGAACGGAGGCAGTATTTCCTTGAAACGGATGAGGTCGTCAACAGGAAAATAAAAGCTGCACAGAAACATGATCTCGGCGTCATTGTTTGTATCGGTGAATCTCTCGTAGAGAGAGAGGCGGACAAGACATATGAGATATTGCAGAGGCAGCTTGAGGGAGGGTTGAACGATATCAGTCCGGCAGATATGGTCATTGCCTACGAGCCGGTCTGGGCCATCGGCACAGGAAAGACAGCTGCACCAGAACAGGCACAAGAGGCACATGCATTTATCAGGGAAACCCTGAGAAGTTTCTATGGAAAAAGAGCGGATGAATTGTGTATACTATACGGCGGCAGCGTAACTCCGGAAAATGTGGATTCGCTCATGGACTGCAGTGATATAGACGGGGCGCTTGTCGGCGGTGCAAGCCTTAAGGCGGAGAGCTTTGCCGGAATCGTACAATACAGGAAGAAATCATGACGACAGTATTAACCATAATTCATATCATTGTTTGCCTGTTCCTGATTGCCGTTGTTTTGCTCCAGAGCGGCAAAGGAGCTGAAATGGGCGCAGCGTTCGGAGGGTCAAGCCAGACCCTTTTCGGAAGCCGCGGTGCCGCTTCTTTCCTCAGCAAGATGACTTCCGTTGCCGCTGTTGTCTTCATGCTTACCTCCCTGTCACTGGCTATCGTGGCATCGCGGGGCGGCAGCTCTGTTCTTCAACAGACCCCTGCGTCCCGGCAGCAATCATCACCGCCTGTGAGCGGGCCCTTGCAGGCACCGCAGCAGCAGGTTCCGGAGACACAGCCCCAGGCGCCTCCTCAGGCACCGCTGCAGAATCCATCCAAATAGCAGATAGAGTCTTTCCCTTAAAGGTATAGATTACCATTGTCCTTCTTGACCACCGTATCAAGCAGGGGAGGGGCTCCCAATCCAGAATTTGTTGATCCCGAAGACGCTTAGGACTGGATTTCCCGATCTGACACATAATAAAGGCTTTACTAATTAGACCGAGGCAAACTGGGCTTCTTTGAATTATTTCTATTGGAATGAATTATGGATAGGTCAATTGAAGTCTGTGAATTGCGGTCGATTTTCCGGTCTCTTCATCCGTCTCGATAACAACCGCAGAAAAGATTCCTTCCCCTTTGGCTGTTTCGAATCGCATGGGCATATTCGTAAGGAATCTCCGGATGATTTGTTCCTTTTCTATGCCGATTACCGAGTCCGAAGGTCCTGTCATGCCGACATCGGTAATGTAGGCTGTTCCGCCGGGCAATATCTTTTCGTCAGCGGTCTGAACGTGCGTGTGAGTCCCTATGACGGCACTCACCCTGCCGTCCATGTAATGGCCGAATGCAATTTTTTCGGAAGTTGCCTCTGCGTGAAAATCGATGATAATGATCTTTGTTTCAGCATGCAGCTTTTCGATCGTTTCTTTGCCTGCCCTGAAAGGGCAATCAATGTTCGCCATGAATACCCGTCCGGACAGATTAACGACCGCGACTTTTACCCCGTTTGGAAGGGTGTATACGATGCTTCCGAACCCGGGAACCCCGGGAGGATAGTTTAAGGGTCTGAGCACCCTGTCTTCCTTAGAAATCTGTGGGATAAATTCTTTCTTGTCCCAAACATGGTTGCCTGTCGTAATTATCTGTACTCCATAACCGAAAATCTCTGAGACTGTCTTTTCTGTGATGCCAAAACCGCCTGCTGCGTTCTCGCCGTTGGCAATGACGAGATCGATCCTGTATTTGCCGGCTACGGACGGGAGAAGGGTTTTTGTTGCGTTTCTCCCGATTTTCCCGACAATATCACCGATGAATAAGAATTTCATATTTCAAGATGCACAATGGATGTTCGCAATAATGCTGTCAATCGTGAATTATGCCTCCTGTTCCGTATCCCGTATGTGCTTATTTAGCGTATTCAACGTACCTCGATTCCCTGATGACGGTCACCTTTATCTGTCCGGGATATGTCATCTCGGATTCAATCTTCTTTGCCATCTCCCGTGATATCATGGATGAGATTTCATCGCTTACGTCTTCGGGTTTCACGATGACCCGTATTTCTCTCCCTGCCTGGATCGCATAACATTTTTCAACCCCCCGGTAGGAAAGAGCCATCTGTTCGAGTTTCTCGAGGCGTTTTAGGTAATTTTCAATGCTCTCTTTCCTGACCCCGGGACGTGCCGCTGACAGCGCATCGGATGCGGCGATGAGCGCTGCCTCAACGGTTATGGGGTCGCCTTCTCCATGATGAACGAGGATGGCATTCACTACCTTGTGATTCTCCCCGTATTTTTTTGCAATGTTCGCCCCGATTTCCTGATGGGAACCCTCTATTTCGTGGTCTATTGCCTTCCCAATATCATGTAGGATACCCGCTCTTCTTGCGAGCTTGGGATCTGTCCTCAATTCACTGGCCATCATCCCTGCAAGGTATGCAACCTCGCGCGAGTGCTGGAGGACATTCTGACCATATGATGTCCTGTATTTCAGTCTTCCGATAAGGCGGATAAGTTCCGGATGGATGCCGGAGAGCCCGAAGTCGAAAACAGCCTTTTCGCCTTCCTCCCTGATATGTGCTTCGATCTCTTTCTTAACCTTTTCAACGATCTCTTCAATCCTTGTTGGGTGAATTCTCCCGTCTGTTATCAAACGCTCGAGAGATATCCGCGCGATTTCACGCCTGACAGGATCGAATGCCGAGAGCGTTACCGTTTCAGGGGTATCGTCCACAATGAGGTCAACACCGGTTGCAGCCTCGAGTGCCCTGATATTCCTGCCCTCCCTCCCGATTATCCTCCCCTTCATTTCGTCATTGGGAAGGGTTACAGACGATACCGTTGAATCAGTGACATAGTCGCTTGCGTATCTCTGGATCGAAAAACCGATAATCTCTTTTGCCTTTTTCTCGGCATTCTCTCTGGTCTCATCCTCAATTCTTTTGGCAAGCTTTGCCGCTTCGAACCGTGATTCTTCCTCTACCTTCTGCAACAGTTCCTGCCGCGCATCCTCCACACTCAATCCAGATACTCTCTCCAGTGTCTCCTTCTGCTCCTTCAGTAATTTGTTTAAAGTATTTTCATTCTCCTGCAAAGAGCGCTCTTTTACCGTGTATTCTTTTTCCCTCTTGCCCATCTCTTGGTCCCGTTTGTCGATTTGCTCGAATTTTCTCTCGATCGTTTCCTCTTTCTGTCTCAGCCTTTTGTCCAGATGGTTCAGTTCCGAGCGTCTTTCCCGCAATTCTTTCTCAGCTTCAGCTTTGGCCAGGTAAACCACATCCTTTGCTTCGACCAGTGATTCCTTTTTGATGCTTTCAGCTTCTTTCCGTGCGATTTCCAGAATTTTTGCTCTTTCACTCTCAAGGGCAATTTTCTGGTTTTTGAGTTTTGTCTGTGCGATAACAAAAACAATGAATCCTGACGCAATACCTACAAGTACAGCAATGAGTACATACACAATCTGATTCATGTATAGGCAACCCCCTTCCTTAATCTTCCCTGAACGTTGAGGGATCGATAAGAGAAGCAAAAAAGCTTCATCTGTCGTTTTCGAATTGTTACGCAGGCAGGGTTATGAATTACAAAAGAATCTTGGAGGTGAGAAAGTGATTATTCTTAAAGATTAATTTCCATCTGCTCTGTATGAAACACCATGTATGTAAAATCCTCCAAAAAGGAATGTACATCATAAACCTGCCTGTAAAAACAAACCCACCCTGCCGTGCAAGAAGAAATTAGATCCGCCTATGAAATAGGTGGGTGCCCTGAAAGAGCCATTAGGCTTCCCTGCACGTATTTCACAAGGCATGCACACCGACCCTTTACGCAGACTCCCAAAAGATCTAACTTGCCGGATCAACAAGTTCTCCTTATCACAAACAGGGCAGGCAATGAAATAAAAACCTCCTTAATGATTATCGTAAAAATCCTTAAGAGTACAATAAAATAAAACCGTGCCTTATGGCAAGGAGAATCTTCAGGGGCTTTTATGAAGATACGGAGGTTTTACGGAGAACTGTTTTTGGGTATCGTATAGGTACAGGAAGTATCGCCGTCAACGATACATGCCTCCCGGCTGATTTCTTTGCCTATTAGTTCCTTGAACATCAGGAGGTCGTAACGGCAGGCATCCTTGTATTCTGACGATAAGCGATAAATGGGACAATTGAATATTTTTATCGTAAAGTGGTTATTGGTATCCTGAAACTCCGTCAGGTATCCTTTTACATCGAGGATAGTTGAAAGTATGGAGAGCTTTTCTCTGAGATTTTTCCGCTCCGGTATAGATTCTTTCAAATCTCTCAGGAATCTGTTCTTGTGCCACTTGAACAGTTCTTCTATCCTCTGCTTTCCTTCATGGTTCTCGATGTCTTTGAATGTCTCGATAATGAACTCGTCGTAAGCCGTGGGGAAGAGGTTTTGTGCCTTTTCTGTGAGCCGGTACAGAAAGGCGGGGCGTCCTATACCCTGCCTTTTCGTAACATAATCGATGTACCCCTTTCTTTCCAGTGACAAAAGATGCTGCCGTATTCCCATGGAGGTAATGTCTAATTCATTGCTGAGGTCTTCAATCGAGAGCGGACCGTTCTTTTTCAGGAGGAAAATGATCTTTTCCCGTGTCGGATTTTCATTCACATGCTTCAGCATAATAAGAAACTATCATAAATTCAGATTTTTGTAAATAAAATTTATAAAAAATGGTACGGGGTAATTGAGTCCCAGTAATCACCTGATTGAGTAACGGCAGGAAATCCCGTTGCGGTTGCCACGGGAATAGCAATTTGATAGACTTCTCTATGATTCAAAACAGGAGCATCACCGGTTGGCCATTGGAGAAAAAACTCTATCAACTGATTTTCGGCAGGCTTGATGGCGGGAAAATCCCGGTTCCGCAGTATCAGAAAAGGATTCTCCGGCTTGTCCGGAACGGTATCGGTGGATTTATTCTCTTTGGAGGTAAAAAAGATGAAGTGAGGGGCTTCAATGCCGAGTTGCAGGCGGTCTCGGAATTCCCTCTCTTGATCGCCTCGGATATTGAACGGGGGGTAGGGCAGCAGGTTGAGGGCTGTACGCTTTTCCCATGCCAGATGGCAATGGCGGCGGCAACCGACAGGTTCAATCCCAATGATGTTGCAATCCTTGAAGAAGCCATACAAGCAGTTGCCCGTGAAGCCGAACATATTGGCATCAATATGCCCCTCATACCTGTCCTTGACGTGAACAAGGATCCTGATAATCCGATCATCTGCACCAGAGCTTTCTCTGATGACCCGGAGGTCGTGACATGGTTCGGGTTGCTATATATCGAAATCCTTGAAAAAGCCGGTCTTGTGAGCTGTGCAAAACATTTTCCCGGTCACGGTGACACGGCGGTTGACTCGCATCTCTCGCTCCCCGTTATCAGAAAATCCTGTGAAGAACTGATCAGCACAGATGTCATGCCGTTCAGGGCTGCTGTCAGGCATGGTGTCAGCAGCATCATGATCGGTCACCTGAGGGTACCCGCAATCGACTCTCTGCCCGCGAGCCTGTCGCGGAAGATTCATACAATGCTAAGGAGCGCTCTCGGATTTGAAGGCCTTATCCTGACAGATGCCCTGACGATGAAAGCGCTTGATGATATTCCTGATGCCTCAGTCCGCTGCCTGAATGCGGGAGCGGATATTCTGTTGCATCCTGCGGACCCCGATGAAACAGTGAAGGCGCTCATCTCCGCCATTTCATCCGGAAAACTTGATGAAGAACGGATAGATGCAGCCCTGAGCCGAATCATCAGAAGGAAGGAAACGCTGCGGGATGCCGTAACGCGTGATGTCGATTTTCATGCACATGCCGCTCTCTCATCGCAGGTTGCCAATAAATCTGTCAGTCTCATCAAGTGCACACCCGGGGCGGTGCCTCTTGCTGAGGGAGAGGATGTCCATATCTTCATGGCCGGAGACCGGGATCCCGCAAGTATGTCTCCTCTTAGATCCCTGTCACCCAAAGTGTGGATGCTCTCTGGACAGAGCAATTACCCGGATCTCCGCAACGCAACAACCATCGTTGCCATATTTACGAGTATCGCTGCATGGAGAGGCAATCCGGGGATCAGCAGAAATGAACAAGAACGGATTCGTAGGATCATAACCAGTTCCCGCAAGTCTATGGTCCTTTCCTTCGGCAATCCCTATGTGCTCCGGCATTTCCCGGAATCTGATGCGCTTCTTGCAGCGTATGATGCTACCGGTGAGACCCAGAAAACGATTGTGCGATGGTTGACAGAACCGGGCGTGCTTTATGGAAAAATACCGGTCACCTTCCCGTAAGATGGATTTGGAAACCGTCTCTTTTCCCGGAAATCCTGAAAAGCCTTCGATTGTATTTATTCACGGGCTGGGAATGGATAAAAACATTTGGGTTGCCCCGCTCAGGTCCCGTGTCCTTGGTGGTATGTTTCCGCTTGAGTTTCTCGTCAACAGGTATGCTCCGAAAGAACCCCGCGTTTTTCAGACACTGTTCCATGACCTCAAGAAGAGAGGGTATCCCGTGATTACCTGGAGCCAGCAGAAATTGTCAGTGCCGATACATGCCGTTGTACCGGAGCTGCATACTGTAGTCACGCTAGCACGCGGAATGTCAGATGCAGGAATCATCCTCATTGGACACAGCAGGGGAGGACTGATCGGGCGAAAATATCTCTCGGAGACAGATGAACCGCTGAGAGGCCTAATAACGCTTGCTGCTCCCCACAAGGGAAGTGCTATCGCAAAAGTGGTCCGGTATATTGCTCCGCTTGCCTCCGTGCTCAGTCCGCTTGTTCAAGGCGACAAAAATAATGTATCCCGCTCTCTCAAGAGGATAAGCGAATTTTTGAAGAGCAAGGCATTACAGGAACTTCTCCCTGAATCACGTTTTTTCAAAACATTGCATGACGGCCCCCGTGCGGGTGTTTCCTATTTCTCTGCCGGTGGCACGAATCCTGTCCTTTTCACGTTATCCGCCGTTTCATTCCCCGTGATCTTTGAGAAGATTATCCCCGGGCATCTCTATCCGGATGAGATGAGGCCGGGTATGGGTGACGGACTCGTTTCTGCAGAAAGTGCAAAAATACCATGGGCTGATGAACATTTCTCTTTCGACTGCAATCATGCAGAAATCTTGTTTGATGAAAGGGTGCGGAATACACTCATGCATGCAGTCGGACGGATATGCCCCTGAAGGCCATGAAACTGATGCCCTGCCGGTCCGATATATACAGCCTTATTCCGCTGCTGGTTGTCTCTCCGAGAGATTCATCCATCCGTGTCGCCGTGACAACGATTTCATCGAGCTGAACGTTTTCTCCCGCAGATACTGACGGGGTGATGAGAAATAGCCATGCGAACAACAATGCAATCATCATCTGGGTGTTTCCTCAAAAAGATTATTTTCATATCGTATGTATGCTCTGCCTGAATCATCCCTTTTCATTTCAATATCCAGATCAAATGCCTCCCGGAGCATTGCTCGTGTCAGAATCGCATCGGGGCTTCCCATTCCGAGAATTTTCCCGTCCTTCAGCACGATCACTTTTCCGAACTGCAGTGCCATATTGATATCATGGAGTGCCATGATGATAGAGATGCCTTTTTCTTTGCGTAAGCGATCGAGCAACCTGAGAATCTCAACCTGGTATTTGATGTCAAGATTTGCGAGTGGCTCATCGAGAAGAAGAATGCCGGCTCCCTGCAGCAATGTCATGGCGATGAGCGTCCTTCTCTTTTCACCTCCACTCAAGTTCGTTATCAGACAATCAGATTTGTCCTGCAGGCCAACCGTCTCCAATGCCTCCCCAACGGTGGTTTCCGGAAGGATGTCATAAGGATACAATCCCATGCTTACAAGATCCCTGACTTTAAACGGGATCTGTATGTCGAGAAACTGGGGAAGATAACACAGGAGTTTTGCCCTGTCCTTATTCTTGTAGGACTGCAAAGGTCTATTCCAGAGGGTTACGAGGCCGGCCGAAGGAGTCAATATCCCGCTTGCGAGTTTGAGGATTGTTGATTTTCCCGATCCGTTGGCACCCAGGAGGCCTATAAATTTACCTTCCCCGAGCGAAAAAGAAAGGTCATGAATAAATGCTTTTTCGTGAGCATAGGTGAACGTAACACCGTCAAGGTTTAGGATGGCATGAGCGGATACTGCAGACATATCTCCTCTCTATTTTCTTATTTACGGAAAGAAAGGGGATTAAACGAGCTACACATTGCTTCCTCCCTCGGGAAATTTGAGGCAGCTTTCAGAGACTTCCTTGCACTTCACTCTGAACTCCGAACTCATAGAGGACTGGACAGGTCTTCCGGCTCAGGGCTTCTCGGTGCTGTAGTCTACTTGCCTGCCTTCCCATCCCGGTATCCCGGGACAGTGGCTTGATCAGGCTTTCGTTCCCTTCACGGCTGCGGGGCAGCGGGAGAATCACCGATAATGGCTCACTCCACTTCCCTAACTTCCAGCCACGATAATGTCTTTCTTCAAAAGCGTCTGTTTTATATCATATTGGGCGCATTGTTTTCAATAGCACTATCCATAAACCAGACGGCAGAATGTTATGACCACATGCAAAGCAAATCTGATAAAATGTGGTATATTTTTTTCAGAAAAGCTCGTATGAAAGATGCGGAAGAACTGATAAGGCGGTATGGTCTTGAAGAAGACCCTGAGCATATCATCATCCCTTTCCGTGATAAGGACGGCAGGCAGAAGCGGCGGTATCTCTTGAAGAGAAGATTTATCCGGATTGTATATACTGAAGGGTATTTCGTCGATTATCCGATCGCAGACGTTATCAGGGCAACCGTCAGATATCCCGAGCTTCTGCTGAGTGAAGCGCTGTATCGCATGTATGGGGAATCAGATTAGCTTCCCGATACATTTGCCTTCGTATTCAGGAAAATCTTCAAAGTTGAGGGGTTTTTTCCGTGTCATGTTGAGCTTCAGGAGTTTGAAGTTTAGCTCTCGAATTTTTTTCAGCCTTTCCTTGTCATCATCAAGGGTTTTCATAACGGAGAACAGATTTACCACTTCGTTCCTTGCCTCAAGTTCCGGCGGGATATAGCCGGCATTTTTCAGAAACCGGTAAGCCATTCTGAGGTCTTCAGGTATCCATGTCTCCTCTTCGATTTTTATCGGCTTGCCCCGACCTTCGAGGTTATCGAATTCCCCATTTTCGATGGCTTCCCTAATCCGCTGTTCAGCAATCCTTGCAAAGCAATCCATGTCTATTTTTACCGTACTGCGAGCATCCTGTCCAGCGCATTTTTTGCAGGGATTCGGATTTCTTCAGGAATTTGAATGAGATGGGTATTTTCCCGGAGTGCCCTGAGCACGCTTCCGAGGGTAGTTTTTTTCATGTTCGGACAGATCATGTCTTTTCGTAACGGAAAGAAAAATTTATCCGGATTCTCTTTTCTCAACCGGTATAAAAGCCCAATCTCGGTGCCGACGATAAACTCCTGTGCGGATGATGCCTTTGCAAATCTGAGCATTCCGGAGGTGCTCGTTACCTGATCGGCAATCTCGAGCACTTCGAGCCTGCATTCGGGATGGGCCATAACCAGAGCCTTGGGGTGCTCACGTCTTGCTCTGAGAACGTCCTCCGGTGTTACCCGCTCGTGGACATGGCAAAAACCGTCCCATGCTATGACCTTTTTTTTTGTATTCCTCTGAGCCCAGGCGGAGAGGTTTCTGTCGGGAACCGATATCACTATCTCATCCCGAAGGGACTCAATGACCTGAACGATATTCGCCGATGTACAGCAGATGTCGCTTTCTGCCTTTACATCGGCAGTAGTGTTGACATACGCAACGACAGGGATTCCGGGGTACTGATCTTTTATTGCCCTCAGGGTGAATTCTTTCGGATAAACGAACGGCGGTGGATTCCGGAACCCCGGGAACCTCATCCTTCCGCATCTGGGGGAATCAACATGGATCATGTCGGCCATGGGGCATCCGGCACCGGCCTCGGTAAGAAGAACGGTCTTGTCAGGACAGAGGATGGAAGCGCTTTCCGCCATGAAATTCACCCCTGCAAACACAATCACATCACAGTCTATGGTCGAGGCGGTCCTCGAGAGCTCAAGGGAATCGCCGGTAAAGTCCGCTATCTCCTGCACCTCATCCCTCTGGTAATTGTGCGAGAGGATGATTGCGCGTCTCTCCTGTTTCAGTTTCAGAATCTTTTCCCTGAGCGAGGGCGGTGCTGCCTGCATCTAAAACCTGGCGGTATTTTTCGAAAGCAGCGAGGAATTGGTGAAAAGCATCGAGCCATCAGCCTGAGGCACTTTGTAAATAGGCTCGTATTGTTTCCTGCTTTTTGCCGGTACACTGGAGAGAGCAGGGAAAACTTTCTTGCCTTGATAGAGGGAGAGCACTTTTTTGACATAGTGCTTTGTTTCGATAATCGGCGGGACATAACCGAATTTTTCGACGGTTGCCGGGCCTGCGTTGTATGCAGCCAGGGCAAGGGTGAGATCCCCGTTGAACCGCTCGAGAAGATGTCTTAAGTATTTTGTTCCACCCTCGATGTTTTCTTCCGGATCGTAGGGATTCCGCACATTCATGTCCATCGCGGTGGCAGGCATGAGCTGCATGAGACCCATTGCCCCTTTCCGCGAAACCGCTGTCCTGTCCCAGTTGGATTCGGTTGTTATGACTGCCTTTATCAGTGAGGGATCAAGGTCATACATCGAGGCTTTTTCATGAATGATCTGATGGTATTCAGCTCCACGGGAACCGGTTGCGGAATGGTTTCGGGAAGACTGATGCTCGGAAGCTTTATCATCTGCATCTTGATAAATTCTGTCAGCTTTCTTGCCTGCGGGGGTGTCCGTGTAACAGATGACACCAAGATCGTCAACATATTTAAAAATATCGGCAGATACCGGTGCGGCAATAAGCAGGAACATCACAAAGAATAACCCAAACCATTTCATAAGTAAATTGTATGCATTCCATCAAGGTCTGTCAATATTCACGGTTTTTCTGCCTGCATCAGGCTGCCTGCGACAGCCCCTTCATAATTCCGTTCGGCGTTGACGCGATTTTTCTCACAGGAATCCCGAGGGCTCCCTCGATATCACGGAGGGTGATATTATCCAGGAATCTGTCCTCTCCATCAAGCACAACGTCGGGAACGAGCAGCATTTCGTGGCCGTCGGTCCTGTCAAGGGCTGCTTTTATCACATCCCTTCCGGTGAGCAGACCTGCAACCGTGATTGAAGTGCCGAAAAATCTGTTTTCGACCTGCAGGAGGTCGATGCGTATACGTTCTCTTTCCGAGAGTCTTTCAGCAAACTTTTCCAGAAAAGGATAGAATGCTGTGCCGGTAAAGGTGAGATATTTCTTCCTGCGTTGCAGGGTTTCAGGAATTCTGAGTTTTTTTGCCTGGCTGAGGAACAGGGGGACCATTCCGACTCCATTCTCAATCTGATGGAGTTCACCGTATTCCCTGAGGGGAGGAAAGGGCTTCTCCGCCTTAAGGTAGAGTTCATCCGCGCCATATATGATCGGATTGCCATGACGTTTCACGTATCGTTTCTGAAACGATTCTATCATGTTCAGTGCTTTGAGAGCATCTTCCTTCTCTACCGGGTTCAAGTTCTGTTTCCTGTGCATGGTCAGGCCAACCGGAACGACAGCGACAGACAGCAGATAGGGATAAAACCGGTATAGATCGCTGAGCGTTTGCCGGAGCTCCCTGCCGTCATTCAGCCCCGGACAGAGAACAATCTGAACATTGAACCGTATCTTATGATCACTGAGAAACTGGAGTTCCTTCATGATGTCAGGAGCCTTTGGATTTCCGAGCAAGCGGTTCCGTACCGCTCTGTTTGTCGAATGCACCGAGATAAAGAGCGGAGTCAGTCTCTGCTCGACAATGCGTTTTTTATCCTCTCTGCTGAGATTGGAGAGCGTGATATAGTTTCCATACAGGAAAGACATCCGGTAGTCTTCGTCTTTCACATACAACGTTTTCCTGAGGCCCTGCGGAAGTTGTTTGACAAAACAGAAAATGCAGTTATTCTTGCATGTCATAATCCTGAATGGTTTGAAAACTATGCCGAGGACTGCCCCCTCGATTTTTTTGATACACAGGTTCGCCATTCTGCTGCCTCTCTTGAAATCGATATGGAGATCTTCGTCCGTGCTGTAGTAGATGAAATCGATCGGGTCCTTCAGCCTGTGTGCGTTCACCGAGAGCAGGGTATCTCCCGGACGGAGGCCCGCCTTGTCGGCGAGGCTGCCCGGTTGGACGGTATCTATCTGGAGACCGCACTCAGCCAGCATGCGTAATCCTTAATCCCTGGTACATGTAATGCGTTGCCGAGAGAATGCTGACTCCGGCGGTTATGATAAAAAAGACAGGTGAGATGTCCGGAAGGCCGGGGAGATTGATTGTAATCAGGATGTAGGCAATCAGAAGACTTTCAAGCCATATCGTCGCTTTCCCGAGCAGTGATGGTTCAACGCGCAGGTTGCCGGTAATGAAATGGAGGACAAACCAGCCGGTAACAACGATGATATCCCTGCTGATAACCGTTATGGCAAGCCATTTCGGTATCCAGCCATAGACTGAAAATATGACAAAGGAGGTAACGAGGAGAAACTTATCGGCCAACGGGTCGAGAAAAGTACCGAGCGGGGTTTTCTGGTTTTTCATACGCGCGAAAAGACCGTCGAATACGTCGGTAAGTGCTGCGACTATAAACAGGCACAGCGCATAATCGTAGCGGCTGTATATGATTGAAGTAATAAATACAGGGATAAGAGCGATCCTGGCGATTGTCAATGTATTGGGAATATTCAATACCTTCACAGTTACTCCCCCCTTAAAGGCGTTTTCCCTGAAGCATTGTATACTTCTTCAGGGAATATTAAGCGGCAGGGAATGAAATCGAAGGTTCAGTCCAAGCCGGCGATAACATGACTCCTGCAATAGTCCTTTTTTTCGTCTTCCCCCGATTCCCTGTTCTGTATGGGAACATATGACAGAACTCTCTCTGTTGATTATTTCATTCAATGTTTGTGCGTGACATTCTTCCACGCCGAAGCGGAGCGTTGCCAGTGCCTTTCGAGCAGACGCAAGATGCTTTTTTGCGCGGGTTGCATCACCAGTCAGGAATGCGATTTCCCCCAATCCAAGCAAGCAGTAAAGTATTCCTCTCGGATCTTTTGTCTCTCTGAAGAATTGCATTGCCTTCATCATATGATTGCGGGCTCTCTGATAGAAGCCGGTCATTTTATATGCAGTGCCTATGCCCCAGAGGGTATAGGCGTAGCTGACTTTATCTCCGATGATCCGGTAAAGCCTGGAAGCATTTGCAAATGAGGAGAAAGCGTTTTTGTAATCCCCGAGCATCCTGTATGCATTTGCGATACCGCAGAAAGAGTACGCCTTGCCGAATGTATCGTGCGTGTCCGAGAATAGTCTGTTCGCGGCGACATAGTATTTCAGGGAAGCTCTGATATGGCCTGCAATCCGCGAGGCACCGCCGAGCCCGCAGAGGGCGTAGCCGATGCCCTGGTGATCTTTCAGAGCATGAAAGAGCCTGTGGGATTCCCTGAAAGTCTTGATGGCGCCGGGTATGTCCCCTTTGATTCTCAGGGTGCCTGCCTCTGCCCAGAGAGCAAACGCCAGCCCCTGCGTGTCGTGATTCGTCATGTACCTTTTTTTTGATCTGAGAATGAGCTGAATCGCTTTCTGCCACTTTCCCTGTGCCCGGAAAGAGAGAGCCAGCCCGATGCCGGCATCCGCAGCCTTATCCGGTGAATGGATTTGCCGGGCAAGCTGTACAGCCTCCGTATACATCCTTACAGCGTCTTTAAAACGGCCTGTCATCCTGTAGACGTCACCAAGTGAGCGTATGCAATAATATGTCCCCTCGTGATCCCCAGCCCTCCTGCAGCCCAGTGAAGCTTTTCTGAATAGTCTGATGGATTGCTGATAGCGGGCACGCTCCCTCAGAATTTCGGCCTCCGAAATAATACTGTCAATTTCCGGTGATTTCACGAAATGTTCTCACTACCGTTGTATAGTCTTCAGCATTGAAAAAAGCAGAGCCCATGACAAGGATATCGGCTCCGGCAGCGACGATGTCGGAAATGTTGCCGGGTTTGACACCCCCGTCAATTTCTATCAATGGCGTAACACCCTTATCACGTATCATCGTTTTTAGTGTTTTTATCTTGTCAAGAACCTGGGGAATGAACTCCTGTCCGCCGAACCCCGGATTCACAGACATGAGTAAAACGAGGTCGATGTCCGGCAGGATATCTTTGAGGCTCCCAACCGGTGTCGCCGGATTCAGTGATACCCCTGCCTTTACCCCGTTTTCCTTTATCTGCTGGACGGTCCTGTGCAGGTGTGTGGAAGCCTCATAGTGTACCGTCAGATAATCAGCCCCGGCCTTGATAAAATCCTTCAGATAGGTATCCGGTTTCTCGATCATCAGATGGACATCGAGAGGAAGCGTGGTAATGGTGCGAACTGCTTCCACGATTGCAGGGCCGATCGTGATATTAGGAACAAAATGGCCGTCCATGATATCGATATGGAGCATGTCAGCTCCCGCATTCTCGGCTGCCTTGATTTCTTCTCCGAGGGATAAAAAGTTTGCCGAGAGTATTGAAGGTGCTATTTTGACCATGCCAGCTCCAGGAATGATAGATTTGAGGATATATAATAAAATGAATTCAGAACAGCTGCAAGTAAATTATATCCCCGGTCTTAATCTGTTTGCCGGGCTCCGGTTTCTGTGATAGTACCGTTTGCCCGGCGCCTTCTGTTATCCCTTTCAGATCCATCTGTTTTAAAAGTTCTGCCGCCTGTTTAAGGGACATGCCCTGAAAGTCGGGACAGTAATAATTTTTTTCATAGGGGCCGAGACTGACAAGTACGGTTATCGCATCACTCAGCTGGTCGTCGGGCCCTGGTTTCTGAGAGAGAATCCTGTTCTTTTCAATAGTAGCTGAATGAACCGGAATGACCTTGGCAATCATCAATCCTTTCTGGAGCAATAAGGCTTCCGCATCGCCGAGCGTTTGATTGACGAGCATGGGGACTGACTTCACCCGTGGTCCTTTGCTGACGATGACTTTTATCACCCTCCGTTCTTTCACCTTGCTCCCGGCAGGTATATCCTGTCTGATGATATTTCCAGAGGGAATAAGGGCATCATAATTTTCCCCCCCGAGCTTGAGGGAGAGGCTTTTAGGTGTCAGGATTTTACCGGCTTCCGGAAGACTTCTGCCATAGAGATCCGGAACCTCAACAGTCCTGCTGAAACTTAGAACCTTGAACGTAAGATATCCGAAGAGTAGACCGAGCATGGTGAAGGCGAGAACGTACAGCGGAAACCGTGCGAATGCCCTGAATTCCCTATTCACGGAATCCTCATGAATGCAGGTTGCTGGAGGTGAAGCGCATCGGTCTCTGTCATGAGCTTTGTCCAAAAGATAGTATTGCCTCTTTCACTTTTGATAAATCTACACTCGTATTCAGGCACGGGCCGAAAGGACGCTGGTTGGTAATGCCGAGTATCGGGAGCGGATAGGTGTCTGCAATTCCGCTGCTCAGATCATTTTCACAAGCCACTGCGATGACGGCGTCCGGCTTCGTTTCCCGGATAACCCTCCGCGCGAGTGAACCACCGGTAGCAACAAACAGGTTCAGGTGGTTTTCCTCGGCAAGAGCGATCAGGTCTTTGATTTCACATCTTCCGCATCTTTTACAGTTGTAAACATTATATGTCAACCTGACATCGCATTCATCGATCTGAAGACAGTGCGGCAGGAGGAGGATGATATTTGTGAGCCTGCGTTTTTCTTTCCTGACCAGTTTATTGTTGAGCCGGATAATGAATTGCTGGTATGCCTCCTTTTTATTTTTCGCAAAAGATCCTGCAAACATGAGAAGCGGATAGAGGACTTTGAGGACAAGGCCCCTTTTCCACTTACGGCTCATCGAAAAAAGTGCCTTCCTGCAGGCGCCTTCCGCTGAGAAATTCTTTTGCACTCATCAGACGCTTCCCTTCAGGTTGCAGTGCGAGAATGCTCAGAAGCCCTTCACCGGTGCCCACCATGAGTTCATCACCTGTTTTTTCGATTTTCCCGGGGATCCCGTATCCCGCAGTTGCCCTCACTTTGGTGATTTTAATCCTTTCATGGTTCAAATAACAATAAGCGCATGGCCATGGATGCATGCCGCGGACCATGTTTGATAGTTCGACCGCAGTTTTTGACCAGGGAATGAGTCCGTCCGCCTTTTTCAGGGGAGGTGCATAGGTTGGAGTGCCCGCCTGCGGCATGCGCTTCAGCGAACCTTCTTTGATCCCTCTCAGTGTTCTCAGCAACAGAGAAGCTCCGAGCTCTGCCAGCCTTCTGCCGAGGGTCTCCGCAGTGTCTTCCTCCTGTATGGTGGTTTCCTCCTGCAGCAGTATGTCGCCTGTATCCAATCCTTCATCCATATGCATGACGGTGATGCCGGTTCTTTGCTCGCCATTGATTATAGCCCACTGAACCGGTGCTGCTCCCCGGTATTTCGGCAGCAATGATGCATGCACATTGATGCAGCCCCGCGGGGGGAGGTTCAGTACCGTGGGAGGCAGAATTTTCCCGTATGCAACAACAATAATGATTTCAGGATTCATAGCCGATAATTTTTCGAGAAACGGTGAGTCTCTTAGTGTTGAAGGCTGTAGAACCTTGCAGTTATTCCGCAATGCAAGCTCCTTGATCGGGGGTGCAGCAGGAAGGCGGTCTCTCCCTTTTCGTTTGTCGGGTTGTGTTATGACTGTAATGACTTCTTCTTCAGATTGAAAAAGAGCAGTCAATGTCGGGACGGCAAAAGCAGGAGTGCCGAAAAAAACTACGCGCATTGAAAAAAAATCATCACTCCCTGACCATTTTTATACCTATTTGCCCTTCACTTCTTTCAGCTGCTTCTTATAGCGCCTCTTAAAGAATTCTCTCTTTATGGGGCTCATCCTGTCGATGAAGAGGAGTCCGTCGAGATGATCTAATTCATGCTGTATCGCCCTGGCGAGGAGCCCTTCGGCTTCTATGCCAACATCCTTACCTTCTCTGTTGACTCCCCTGACGTAAACCTTCTCTGCCCGTTTGATTGAAGTCAGATATCCCGGGACGCTCAGGCATCCTTCATCGGCTTCGACAATACCTTCTCTCTCTACGATGACAGGATTAATGAGGACAATCAGGGGAGCTTTGTTCTCCCTCAGACTAAGGTCAATGATACAGAGCTTTTGAGATATCCCTACCTGGTTTGCCGCAAGCCCGACGCCACAGACAGAACGCATAGTCTCTACCATATCATCGATGAGCATCTGGGTCTTCCCGTCTATAGTCAGGACCGGGGCTGTTTTTTGTTTGAGTATTTTTTCCGGATATTTGCGGATTTCAAGAACAGCCATGCTCATAGTATAAACCATTTCTTCCTGTGAAGTCCGGCTGCACTGAATTTTCTTGACGGTTATGACACGCACAAGGTAGAATTTTATACTTTTAAATATACTCTGGAGGTTTCTGGATCAGACCCGTCAATTTCGATTCGCACGAAGAGAGAGAGATCTACCGGCATAGCACTTCTCATGTAATGGCGCACGCCGTGAAGGCTCTGTTCCCCGATGCAAAACTTGCCATTGGTCCCGCAACAGAAGAAGGTTTCTATTATGATTTTGATGTTGACAGAACCTTTACGCCTGAAGATCTTGATCTGATAGAAAAAAAGATGTCCGAGATCATACAGCAGGATACCCCATTTGTGAAGAGAGTGGTTTCCCGGCAGGAGGCGATCACGTTTTTTCAGGAGCGGGGTGAACTATACAAGGTTGAACTGCTGCTTGAGATACCCGACGATGAGGTATCACTGTATGAGGAAGATGGTTTTGTAGACCTGTGCAGGGGACCGCATTTAAAGACTACCGGTCAGATAAGCGCCTTCAAGCTGTTAAGTGTTGCAGGTGCCTACTGGCGCGGTAATGAAAAGAACAAAATGCTACAGAGAATTTACGGGACTTCTTTCACTGACAGGAAATCCCTGAAGGATTACCTCAATTTCCTTGAAGAAGTAAGAAAAAGGGATCACCGGAAGCTCGGAAAAGATCTTGACCTGTTCAGCACAAGCGATGAGATCGGGGCCGGGCTGATTGTCTGGCATCCGAATGGGGCATCGATCAGGAGGGCGATAGAGGATTTCTGGCTCAAGGAGCACTACAAGGCCGGATACAAAGTGTTGTATACGCCGCACATTGCCAAACTCAATCTATGGGCGACGAGCGGCCATCTCGATTTCTACCGGGAAAATATGTACTCGCCCATGGAAATTGAAGGCATTGATTACGAGATTAAGCCCATGAACTGCCCTTTTCACATCCATGTCTACAAACATGCGTTGCGGAGCTATAAGGAACTGCCGCTGCGGTTTGCTGAATTAGGGACTGTTTACCGGTATGAACGTTCGGGAGTTCTTCACGGCCTCCTGCGCGTAAGAGGATTTACACAGGATGATGCACACATATTCTGCAGGGATGACCAGATTGAGCAGGAGATTCTCACCGTGCTCGATTTTACCCTGTTCATTCTCAAGACGTTCGGATTTGACCGGTATGACATCTATCTTTCAACGAGACCTGAGAAATATGTCGGTACCCCAGAAAACTGGGAAAGGTCAACGAATGCCCTGAAGGAAGCCCTCCAAAGCAAAGGCCTTGCATTTGCAATAGATCCCGGAGAAGGGGTTTTTTATGGTCCCAAGATAGATATTAAGGTCAAGGATTCACTGAACAGGCCATGGCAATGCAGTACAATTCAGGTTGATTTCAACAACCCTGAGCGTTTTGCCATGACCTACCGGGGAAGCGACGGGAAAGAGCACAGGCCGATCATGATACACAGGGCATTAATGGGATCCCTGGAACGTTTTTTCGGTATACTTATCGAACACTATGCAGGAGCTTTCCCCATGTGGCTTGCACCGGTGCAGGTAAAAATTCTTACGATTGCGGAGCGGCATGCCGATTATGCAGTTAAATTTTTGGAAACACTGAAAAGAGAAGAGATACGCGCCGAACTGGATATCGAGAATGAGAAGATCGGCTACAAAATAAGAAATGCCACCCTTATGAAGGTGCCGTACTTGGTTATAATAGGCGACAGAGAAGTGTCTGAGAATATGGTTACGGTAAGGAAACGATCCGGTGAGAACATCGGCCCCTTTGCTGTACCCGAATTGATCAGGCTCTTACAGGAAATGATTACAAAGAAAACGCTGGTCATATAAAATCAGGAGGTGAGAATATAAGCAGGGATATTCGAGTCAATCAGCATATAAGGGCAAGGGAAGTAAGGCTCATTGATGCTGACGGAGGACAACTCGGCATAATGCCGGTCTTTGAAGCTTTAAAAGTTGCAAAAGAGAGACAGCTTGATCTTGTCGAAGTGGCACCGAATGTAGTCCCGCCGGTCTGTAAAATTCTCGATTTTGGCAGGTACCGTTATCAGCTCAGCAAGAAGCAGACGCAGAAGAAGGCGATGGGATTGAAAGAAGTAAAGATACGGCCTCAGATAACAGAATACGATCTGGGCCTGAAGGTGAAGAATATACGACGTTTCCTTGATGAGGGGAATAAGGCGAAAGTGACGATGTTTTTCAGGGGCAGAGAGATCATCAGGCCTGAAATCGGCATGAAAGTGTTCGAAAAATTGACCCAACTACTCACCGGAAAGTTCAATGTTGAGCAGGCACCGAAACTCGAGGGAAATCATATTACGATGGTAGTCACGCCGAAATCCTAGGAACACGACGAAATCCGGAGGCCGAGCTTACCAGTACAAGACCTTTATTTACACTTCTTATAATATCTGCTATACTATTTTTTCGATTTTTTCGAACGCTTGAACCAATAACTGATAGAAACGTTATATTGCGGAGGATACAATGCCAAAGCTCAAAACCCACAGAGGTGCTGCGAAACGGCTGAAAGTTACCGGCACGGGAAAGTTCAAAAAAAGGAGCGGGTACAAGAGCCATCTTCTCACGGGAAAACCGGCCAAGAGGATACGGGGACTCAGGAAAGCCTCTTTGGTGTCCGAGAGTGAACACGACAGAATGAAGAAGCTCCTGCCGTATCACTGAGGCGGGTGTGATGAATTCTTCGGCAGCAATAAACGCACGCAAGAGTGGCTTCAAGCTTTTCGGCTGCCATACAACGGATTGAAAAGTCACTGGGGAGGATTTTATGCCAAGGGCAAAGGGTGGATTCAAGACACGGAGAAGAAGAAAAAAGATATTGGAGAAGGCGAAAGGGTATTACGGAGCCAAGAGCCGGCTTTACCGTATCGCCACCGAGGCGGTTGACAAGGCTCTGCAGTATTCATACAGGGACCGCAGGGCGAAGAAGCGTGAGTTCAGAGCGCTCTGGATCATCAGGATCAATGCGGCCCTGCGAGCAGTGGGTATGACCTACAGCCAGTTCATGGCAAGACTGAAAAAGGCAAATATTGCATTGAACAGAAAAGCGCTTGCCGATATGGCGTACCGTGACCTCGCAGCATTTCACCGGCTTGTTGAAAAAGTAAAGAGCTGAAACAAGCAGTGGATGACCTTTTTTCTCTCAGGGATTCATTCCGGAAAGAATCCGCATCAGTTAACTCTCTGGCCGGACTTCAGAAACTGAGGATACAGTACCTGGGGAAAAAGGGTCTTGTTACGGAAAAGCTCAAGGCCCTGTCATCGATTGATCCTGAACAGCGCCCGGCCTACGGCAAGGCGGTCAACGAAATAAAAGCATTCATTGAAGAACAGCTCCGTCAAACCGAATCTCTCCTTAAATCACAGGAGTATCAAAAGAGTATTCTCAGCGACTCTCTCGATGTAACCCTGCCGGGCAGGTATACCCCTCTCGGCAAAGAACATCCAATTCAGCAGGTGCTTTCCGAAATAACCGGTATCTTTTCCTCCATGGGATTTGAGGTCGGAGAGGGACCCGAGGTCGAACTCGACTACTATAATTTTGAAGCGCTGAACATGCCGAAAAACCATCCTGCACGGGATATGCAGGATACGTTTTATATTTCTGATGAGGTCGTTCTCAGGACGCATACCTCGCCGGTGCAGATACGGGTGATGGAAAAGAGGACCCCCCCGTTGAAGGTTGTTGCTCCCGGAAAAGTATACCGTTGTGATGCCGATGTCTCCCACACCCCGATGTTTCATCAGGTTGAGGGTTTTATGGTGGATACGGATATTGCTTTCAGTGACCTCAAAGGCGTACTGCAGCTTTTTATCCATACCATGTTCAGTACAGAAACTCCGGTGAGATTCAGGCCGAGTTTTTTCCCTTTTACCGAGCCAAGCGCAGAGGTGGATATTGGCTGCATTTTCTGCGCAGGAAAAGGATGCAGTGTCTGCAAGCAAACAGGATGGCTCGAGATACTGGGTGCAGGCATGATTCATCCGCGGGTCTTTGAATATGTGGGATACGACCCTGAGTTGTATACGGGATTTGCCTTCGGCATGGGAGTCGAGCGTATTACCATGCTGAAGTTTCGCATTGACGACATCAGGCTCTTTTTCGAAAACGATCTGCGGTTCCTCAGGCAGTTCTGATACTATCTGTTACGCAAATGTAACTCGTCCCCTTGTCAATCATATTCCGCACGGATATAATACACGTCATGCGGATTCCTTACACGTGGCTCAAGGATTTCATAGAGTTCAGCCCTCCTCCCGAGGAAATTGCCCAAATGCTTACGATGACGGGCCTCGAAGTTGAAGGCACCGAGACTCTCGGAAACGATACCATTTTTGAAGTCAATGTTACACCAAACAGGCCGGATTGTCTCAGCATTCTGGGGATAGCAAGAGAATTAGCGGCGGTTCTCAGCAGCCCCCTGAAAATTCCTCTCCATGAAATCAATGGCGTGCAACCGGTCTCAGAATATTCAATCGAAATTCTGAATCCCGATCTCTGCAACAGGTATACAGGGCGGGTTGTGACCGGGGTCAGAATCTCGGATTCGCCGGATTGGGTTGTGGAGCGGCTCGAAAAATGCGGAATCCGGTCAATCAACAATATTGTTGATATCACAAACTATGTGCTCCTGGAGTTTGGTCATCCCCTTCACGCATTTGATGCCGATCTGCTGACCGGAAAACAGGTGAGGGTGGGCACCCCCAACGCAATAAGAGGGCATCTGCAGGAGACGAAAATGCAGACGCTTGATGGTGCAGAGCGCGAAATACCAGGTGATTCGTTGCTGATATGGGACGCTGAAAAACCCATCGCTGTTGCGGGTGTCATGGGTGGTTTGGACACAGAAGTAACCGACCGGACGAGGAATATCTTTCTCGAAAGCGCCTATTTTGATCCGGTCTCGATACGGAAAACATCCAAAAAACTCTGTCTGATCAGTGAATCCTCTTACCGGTTTGAGCGGGGAACAGATGTGGAATTCCTTGAAAAGGCTTTGGATCGTGCTGCCCGGCTGATGAAAGAAATTGCAGGCGGGACGGTCCATGCCATTCTTGATGCGTATCCGGTTCCCTATGTGGCTGAACCGATTACAGTCCGGCAGGAAAGAATAAACCGAATTCTGGGCACTGGACTTGCGAATGACGACATGGTCGAAATTCTGGAGAGACTGGGGATACCTTCGGAAGCGAAGGGCGGCGAGATTATCGTATACCCCCCTGCACACCGGCGCGATATGAAAAGGGAATGTGACGTATCTGAGGAGGTGGCACGGATATACGGCTTCGACAAAATTCAGACAACAGTATCCCGAAGTCCCCTTTCATCAGGGAGATTGAGCAGGAGATCACTCGCTGTCCAGCAGATTCGTGAAACTATGAGGAAAGCGGGTTTTTCTGCTGTTATCAATTACAGTTTTATGAACATGGCAAGTCTCGATACTATGGGAATTGCTGATGCAGACGAGAGGCGCAATGCCGTCTCTATCAGCAATCCTCTCAGCCAGGATGAATGTCTCTTGCGAACGACATTGGCTCCTTCCCTGATCTCTAATCTGCGATATAATCTTGACAGAGGGATGAAGGAGGTTCGACTCTTCGAGATATCGAGTGTGTTTGTGAATACCGGGCAAACCCTCCCCTCGGAACAATTGAGGCTTGGCGGAATATGGTACAGGGAGAAAACACCTTCACTCTGGAGAGAGGATGTGCCCGGGTTCTATCTCGCGAAAGGAGCATTGCAAGCGCTCTTCGAAGAGGTAAAAGTGAGATCGTGTGAGTTCATCCCTTCTTCGGAATTATTTTTACATGCGGGACAGTCAGCCGATATTATTGTCTCAGGTTCCCGGATCGGGTATATAGGGGTTCCCGGTCCTCACGTCATGGACAGTCTTCATGTAAAGAAGATTAAACCGGAAATTGTTCTTTTTGAAGTTGACCTTGAACTGCTCCTGGCCGCAGCACCTGATTCGATACAATTCCATCCTCTGGCAAAATACCCTTCTGTTGAACGCGATATCGCTGTCGTGCTCGATGAAACGATTCCATCTTCCCGCATCCGGGAAATCATTGCATCCTATCCAACAGAACTGATAGAAGAGGTCTCCGTATTCGATTATTTCAAGGGCGGCAATATCCCGGAGGGCAGGAAAAGCCTCGCATTGAATATTCTCTACAGAGCTCAGGACAGGACCCTCACGGATGGGGAGATCGAAGAACTTCATGCCAAACTGGTGAAAGAGGTTCTTGAAAAGTCGGGTGGGGAGTTGAGGGCATGATATGCATCCACCAGCTTTCAGAACTCCAAATGCATATTCATTCCGTCTGACCTTCAATATATTTTGTCTGCAGGAAGAATGACTGCGCTCCCAAATCCCGGCACTGGGCGGCACTTTGCAGCGCTTTTCCCCCGTCCGGGACAAGGATTCTGACCCCCCAGGCATCAGTGGTCTCATCCATGCGGGGAGATCATGATTCTTGAAAAGATATCGTTGTGTAATTAACATAGAGAAAAAGAGGTAAGGCAAAGCGAGATGGGCGGCAAAGCACGGCCAGACATAAAGTTAGAACTCAGGTATTTCAAACGATATCCATTATCGGTTGATTGCGTTGTCAATTTTCGCCGCGCAGCGTTTCCCGCAAAAACGGTTGATTACTCGTTCAACGGGCTGAGTATTGTGATAGCATCTGCCCCTCACATCGTGCCCGGTGACGTTTTAACACTGCAGATCAGCGCCTTACATCTCTGTCAAACAGCCCGTGTCCAATGGACAGCTCAAACATCATCAGGACTCAGGGCAGGTCTTCTGAAAGAAGGAGTGTTCAGGGGTGCTCTTTCTCACTACAGCCTCGCGGACATTCTTATAGGCTTTCAAAAAACACTGAAGACCGGGATTCTCGATATAAAACAAGGCGCAATGAACAAGATACTCTATATCAGGAAAGGAGACGTGATATACGCATTCTCAAATCAGCCCGAAGATCAACTCGGGAGGCTGCTGCTGCGCCGTCGGGGGATCACTCAGGAGCAGCATGCCTTTGCCATGGAACAAGAGCGGAAGACGGGCAGACGGTATCCCGAAATATTGGTCAGGGCGGGTATTCTCAGTGCCGAGCGCCTTGTGTCTTTCCGAAAATTGCAGTTGCAAATGATCATAAAGAGCCTGTTCACGGCAACAGATGCACAGTTTGAATTTCATCGAAAATCTTTTTCTTTGCCGGACATCCCGTCATTGTCAGCGCCCATCGCAAATATCATATTTCACGAGGTGAAAAAGAGTGCTGATGTTGTTCTTCTTGAGGAATACCTCCTCGACAGAGTTGTCGATTTTTCTCCGACTCCTCTGAATCTTTTTCAGCATATCAATCTGGAAGATCATGACAGGGCGATTATTTCCCTTGTGGATGGAAAGACAACCATTGAAGAAATCACGAAACTCTCACCATATGACGCATCGAATACGTTGAAAACTCTCTATGCGTTTTTAGAAACGCGCATTCTGGAGATCAAACCAAACAAAGCAACTCCACAGGGGATTGCCTTTGAAGAAGTGATCGAAAAAATACAGGTTACTCCCGATGCTCTGATCGAGAAAATAGAAAACTTGTATAAGACATATTCTGCCTTAAGCTATTACGACGTGTTAGGTGTCCAGAAGACGGCCACCGGAGAAGAGATAAAAAAAGCTTATTTTAAACTCGCGAAGGAATTTCATCCTGATCTGCATTTCAATCTCCCGAGAGATATGAAAAAGAAACTGCTGGAAGTTTTCATCTGTATGACGAACGCGTATCTGACGCTGCGTGATCCCGAAAAGCGGAAAACCTATAGCCCCCGCGAAGACTGCACACGGATAAAGCAGCCCAATACCATGAAAAACCAGGATATTGCTGAATCCAAATTTGCAGAGGGCCAGTACAAATTCAGAAAGCAGGACTTCGAAAAAGCAGCGGATCTCTTTGCTTCAGCAATATATTTCGATCATTCTGTAGCACGGTATTATTTTTATTATGGTTCCGCACTCGCTAAGATCGGGAAACAGAGAGAGGCGCTTGAGGCTCTCAAGAAGGCGCTTGAGCTCAAACCTTCAGATCCGGATATCCTTGCAGAGATGGGTCATGTCTATTTACAACTGGGGTTCCCGCTCAGGGCTCAGGGATACTTTAAGAAGATCCTTCAAAAACATCCTTCCCATAAGAGGGCGCTTGAGGGAATGGCAATAACGTAGACTCCTGGGTGCACCCTTTTGCCTGCTTTCCTCATATGCCCCCCGTTCCCTTGACTTTCCCCCATCACCCTGCTTAAATAGAAACGAATTCTATTTAATGCGGGCAGGTATGAACGAAGATCTTACGGCATCCCTCAGACGTCTGAACCTTAAGGTAACCCCCAAAAGAATTGCCATCATTGAAATACTCATGGGGGCGTCCGGGTATCTGAGCCCTGAGGAGATCTGGAGCAAAATGAAAAAACGGTTTAACCATATTGGCCTTCCGACGGTATACCGGAATCTGGAAGAACTTGCGAAAGGGAATATTATATCCAAGATTACCCACCCGAACCGGCAGCTCTACTACTTTTTCTGCGGCAACAGCGAACATCATCACCATTTCGTGTGCCTGTCGTGCCATACGGTGGATGATATCAGCTTCTGTGCGATCCGTGAGTTGCAAAAAGAGGTCAGGAAAAAACTGAATGCGCAGGTTGTCTCCCACATTCTCCAGGTGAACGGGCTTTGCAAAGAGTGCCTGAAAAAAAGCCTTAAAGAGGATCCTGCATGAAGAAAGGAATATTATCGGTTTCCATACCGTTGCTGCTCATACTACTGATGTCCTTTTCGTGCAGCAAAAAAGAGGCGGTTCCGGTCGGGTATAAAACAATCAAAGTGGTAACAACACTGTTCCCGCTTTATGATTTTGCGAGAAATGTAGGTGGAGAGACGGTTCAGATCGAACTGCTGCTCCCTCCCGGCATTGAGCCACACAGTTTTGAACCCAAGCCTGCTGACATCCGTAAAATCAGTGAGGCAGATCTGTTATTTTATACCGGAAAGTTCATGGAGCCCTGGGTTGAGGATGTTCTGAAAGGAGTTGCCAGCAGAAATCTGCTCGTGGTCGATACGAGCACCGGTATTATGACCGCTGAAGGCCGTGATCTGCAGGGGCATCACCAAGGCGACAAGCACCCTGAAGGGAAACGCGGACATCGTCATGAACCTGGGGTGAAAGACCCCCATATCTGGCTTGACTTTTCGAATGCCAAAATAATGGTGGGGAATATTCTCAATGGCTTTATTGCCAAAGATCCCTCCAACAGGCGTATTTACATGAAAAACGCAGAAGCATACACTATGGAATTATCGATGCTCGACAAACGATTTCGTGATGGACTTTCCTCATGCAGGAAAGATAAGATCATTCACGGGGGACATTTCGCCTTCGGGTATCTCGCGAGGAGATATCACCTGCAGTATCTTTCGGCGTATAAGGGATTTTCACCCAATGCGGAACCTGCCCCCGGCGATATTATAGAATTGATCCAAAATCTCAGGAAGCATCGTCTGAACTATATCTTTTTTGAAGAATTGGTTTCGTCTAATGTTGCTGAGACTATCGGACGTGAAACCGGCGCTCAACTTTTGATGCTTCACGGGGCTCATAATATTTCGAAGGATGATTGGGATCAGAACGTGACCTTTTTGTCTTTGATGGAGAATAACCTGAAGAACCTTAGGATCGGTCTTGAATGTCAATGACGATTGTTACCGTCAATAATCTCAGTTTCCGGTATAACTCCATGGACGTGTTGAGTAATATTTCATTTGATGTCAATGCTGGTGACTTCATAGGATTGGTAGGTCCGAACGGATCCGGGAAGACGACGGCAATCAAGGTGATACTGGGGCTTTTGAAACAGACGAACGGTGCTGTCTCACTGTTCGGAACGAATGTGAATAATTTCAGAGACTGGAGAAAGGTCGGATATCTTCCGCAGAAACTAACACATTTCAATCCTTACTTTCCCGCAACGGTGAAGGAGATTGTCTCATCCGGGTTGTTCTCGTCAAAAAAATTCCCGAAAAGGATTCAGCGGTCTGATGAGGCTTTGATTGATGAAGCTCTGAACATGACGGATGTTGCAGATATCAGAGACGAGATGATCGGGGAACTTTCAGGAGGCCAGCAGCAACGGGTTCTCCTTGCCCGTGCGGTCATCAACCGACCGGAACTGCTGATTCTTGATGAACCGACGACGGCTCTGGATCCTGAAGCGCGGGAAAAGTTTTTTCAGACGATTATGGGACTGAACCAAACCAGGAACATGACAATCATTCTCATCACCCACGATATAGCAAGCATAGGCAAATATGCATTCAAACTCCTGTATCTCGACAAGCAGATTATCTTTTACGGAAGTTTCGAAGACTTCTGCGTGTCGGAAAAGATGACAAATTACTTCGGGGAATTCACACAACACCTCATATGCCACAGGCATGATTAAGTATGGAGATCTTTAGTTTCTTCCAGTATGCATTCATGTGGAGAGCCGTCATAGCCGGTTCCTTCATTGCACTGGTCTGTGCCATTCTGGGGGTTCTCCTCGTATTGCGGCGGCTTTCGCTGATAGGGGACGGACTTGCGCATGTTACGTTCGGGAGTGTGGCGGTAGGGCTGCTCTTCAAGCAGCATCCCGTGTATCTTTCGATCCCTATCGTCATGGCCAGTTCATTGGGTATCATGAAACTAACCGAGAAAGCGAGGCTATTCGGAGATGCGGCAATCGGCATTGTTTCCTCCCTGGGGATCGCAGGGGGAATTATCATTGCCAGTGTTGCCGGCGGTTTCAACATCGATATCTTCAGTTTCCTCTTCGGCAACATTCTGGCGATCAGCCGGACGGAGGTTTTGACATCAATTGCCCTTTCGATCGTCGTGCTTCTTGTTATCTTTTTTTTCTATCACGAGCATTTTTCGACTGCCTTTGACGAAGAGTTTGCAAAAATATCCGGAATTGACACGGGAAAGATCAATGCCATCCTTGTTCTTCTGACGGGTATAACGGTTGTCCTCGCCATGAAGATTGTTGGGATCATGCTCACCTCATCACTGCTGATCCTTCCACCGGTAACGGCACTGCAGATCGCACGGAGCTTCAAAAATACCATGGTCGTTTCAGCACTATGCAGCATCATATCGGTTATCACCGGTATCTCTGCATCTTTTGTCCTGAACCTGCCGACGGGTGCGACAATTGTCATCGTGAATTTTCTGCTTTTTGTAACAGCATATACCTATAAGAGCGCTATCCAGAGCAAATACCATTAAATTCCTCTCGCACAATAATCTGAGGGGAAATCAGCATGAATCTCTCCTTAAACGAGTCTCTAGGCGACCCGACAAGCGGGACTGATACTTATTGGAACAGAGTCCACTATGAATACTGCAGGTTAAAAGATATCGTGGCGGGAATGGGGGATGAGGCCTTTCTTTTCAGCCTCTGCGAGGAGGAAACGAATTGCCTGCTCACCCGCTGTCCCGATATCCAGTGAATATTCGTTTACATATAAATCAATGTGCTGACGGGCAACCGATTCGTCCATTTCCTGTGCGTATCTGCGGATGTATGCCCGGGGCTCTTCCGGATGCATTTGGGCATACCGGATGCTCTCGCGGATCTTTTCTTCTATGAGATATGACAGCTCCCTGTGCAGGTGCCGTCTCATGATGATGCCGCCAAGAGGAATCGGGTACCCGGTCGACTGCTCCCACCATTCACCCAAATCCAGAATCTTCTGAAGGCCGAATTTCCGATAGGTGAAACGGCTCTCATGAATGACAAGCCCTGCCTCGGTTCTTCCCTGTTGAACAGACTGCATAACCTGATGAAACGGCATAACAACGAAATTTCGAATCACGGGATCATAGAGACGGAGCAGCAAAAAGGCGGTTGTGAGTTCCCCCGGGATAGCGACGCGCTGGCGGCGTAGATCGCTTGAGGTAGATCCTTCCCGGGCTACGACGAGCGGACCGCAGCCTTTCCCCAGTGCTCCTCCTGAACGGAGGAGTGCATAGTGATCCCGGAGGTGTGCGAAGGCATGAAATGATATTTTTGTGATATCCAATTCATTCCGGGTGGCCAGCCTGTTTAGGGTCTCGACGTCTTCCAGCCGTTCAGTAAACGATATGCCTTCCAAGGGGATCCTGTTGTGGACGAGAGCATAGAAGATGAATGTGTCGTTCGGACATGGGGAATAACCCAGGGACAGATTCTTCACAGGGCTTTCCCCCAGTGCAAAACAATTTCTCTGGCCGCATTCTGACTGATACGGGCGGCAGAGGACAGGTCCCATTCTCTCTTGTTCCGCTTTTTCACCATATTACTGATGCCGCGAATTTCCAGAAAGGGAATGTCATAGAGAATGCATAATTGAGCTACCGATGCCCCCTCCATGTTTTCACAAATACCCCTGAAACGCTTTTCCATTTCGTCGGTCTTCTCCTTTGTACCCGTGACCTCAGAAACGGTAACAAATGCTCCTGTTTTCGCCCGGAACCCCTTTAGGATTTTTTTCGCTCTCTTCACAATTTTCTGATCTATCGGAAATCTGTTGTAAAAACTTTGCTGATCCCTCCTGAGGAGCGGGAGTTTCAGATATTCCATTGATCTCCACCCTCGCGGAGTTATGACCCCCTCATCCCCGAAGATTTCCTCACTGGCAATTGCCAAATCACCAACGATCAGCCCCGATCTCGGATAAGCGCCGCCGCATCCAATCAGGAGAAGAAGATCAGGCCTCAAATGTTCCAGCAACAGAGTTGTGCCGTGAGCAGCATTGGTTTTTCCGACGCCTACTGGAAAAATGACGACCGGGACAGAACCAAGCCTGCCCTTGAGGGCCGAAGATTGACCGATGGCAACAGGACGGGGGCGGATTAACTGGCCGGAAAGCAGAGCTGTTTCAAATGGTGTGGCTGCGGTCACGATAATCATGTCCTGCTGCCTGAAGATATTGTTTTTCTTTTATTAAAGAGCAAGAGTATCTCTCCCAACACACATCCGATATGCCCGGCAACCACTGCACACTTTGCCCTGAGCATAAAAAAGACCGGCTTCTTCGCCTCTGACAATGTCTCAAAATTCCCCTGACCTTTGCTGATGATAATATCGGATGCCTTATACAGTTTCAGAAATTCTTTTGAGCATAACGATAATATTGTCCCCGGTGCATCAGACCCGGAAGATACAACAGCTGCTATGTTGTGAATCCCGCACTGATATGCATCTTCCAAGAGGGCATCGTTAATGATGGGTGATTCTTTGACTGCATACGTGATTTGTTTGCGCGCATCTTTTCGCCGAATCTCTTCGATCAGGATTCTGTCGAATACCGTCTCACCCGCGTTGTCTGCCAGATAGAGAATATTTTTTGCTTTTTCTACCATGTCTGTAAAATCATGATAATGAATAAAGGCATGGTTTCCTTTGCCAAAACTCTTTTGTTCGGTATGCAAAATCTTTTTCAGCTCTTCCTTTATATCCAGAGAGTTCCTTACCCCATAATCAATGATATTCCCGGCAATCGCCAGTTCAACGGCTTTGTGCAAGCGATCCTCTGATGCTGATACCCTTCTGCAGAGTTCAGGATACATTCTGAGAGCAAGTCTGTTCCCGCGTATTTTCATTTGTTGATATGGATCGTTCTGCCCTGTTGCTTTTCTCACAATTCCGTATACAGTCCGGGCTATTTCAGGAGGTGTAGCTTTCAGTGATAACGCGGGCAGTGTTTTTGCGACTTCGTGTAAAACTTTCCTCTGAATTGCCGGCCCTGCACCGGAAATCCGGGCGGTTTCAAGTGCTTGTCTGAAAAAACAGGGAATGCAGTCCAAATATGTTCTCATACATTAGAGGTATTTATTTTTTGGATTATAAGATAGCATGAAAAGAAAGAAAATAGCTTTCTGGGGCAGGAACCTGGGGCGGAAACCTTGACATTGACTCTCAGCTTTTGTTATGTTTTATACAACAAGGCCACGAAGGCTGAAAAAAGACCAGGAGGTCTGATAGCTTTCGCGGCTTTTTTTTGTTTGCCGCGGGGAAGGGGGTCCCTGTCCAAGAAATACCATATTACAAATTACTCATAAGTATCTGTCCATAAAGTGCGGTTTTTTGAAAAGTCTGTCATTCCCGCCCCCGTCTTCACGAGGGTAAACTCCGGCGGGAATCCATTGATTTCAATATATTATGGATCCCCGGGTCAAGCCGGAGGATGAGGAACAATGAGCTTCTTGGCGGACTTTAATAAGACAATCAAAGGGGGTTAATCTTATGGTAACAGTGATGAAAAAAATGGTATCGATTTTCTTTGTCTGTTGTTGCATGATAATCGCAGTTCCGGCACTCGGCCTGTCTTATGATATCAATGAAAAGCTCTCAGTGGAAGGCTTGCTGACAGGAGTCTATCAATATGGTGATTTCGATGTTAAGGGGGTGGACGATGCCGACAGAGGGGCTGTCGTCTTTGATCTGGGAGTAAATTTCCATCCCACCGAGATCGATGAATTCCAAATAACGCTCAGCTATGCTGCCGGCAACGGGCTCAATAGTTTGAACCCTTTTTCACTTGCTCCATATGCAGATGACCTTGAGGACGATCTGAAAGACATCAACGGCAGAAACAGGGATTACCTGCTTGAAGCCTGGTACAGACATGCATTCAAGCTCTCAGAGAACATGGAATTGGGACTAACCGGTGGAATCATCGATGCCACCGCATATATTGACGATAACAACTTTGCGAACTGCGAATGCAGTCAGTTTATGAATGAAGCGTTCGTGAATCACAGAAACGTAAATCTTCCTTCATACGACCTTGGAGGAGTTATCGAGTTGAACGTTTCCAATTTCTCGATCCGGGCTCTCGCAATGAACACAAAATTTGAATCCGGTGCAGATGGATTTACAAACTACAATTATTACGCGCTGCAGGCGGGTTACAAACTTGACATTGCTTTGGGAGAAGGGAATTACAGGCTCTACGGGTTTACAACGAATAAGCGCTTTCAATGCCCTGAAGAAGGGGAAAAAGATAACCTGCTGGGCTTTGGAATATCGGCAGACCAGAAACTGGGCGAGGTGGTTGGTGTCTTTGTGAGAACCAGCTGGCAGGACGACGAGGCGGTCATCGACCATGATAACATTTACTCCGGCGGAATAAACATTAATGGCAATCTCTGGGGGAGAGAGAACGATGAGATAGGAATTGGGTATGCATATCTGAATGGTGCATGCGCCTCGGACATTGACCATTCGGTTGCTTTTGAGACGTATGCTAAATTCATGGTATCGACATTCAGTGACGTAACCTTGGATGTACAATACATAGACGATGAGATGAAAAATAATGATGACAGAGATGGGTTCATATACGGTATCAGAATGAATGCATATTTCTAAACGGTGTTATTCATGCATGATATATTTACCGGCCCGTTTGTGAACAATGTATTCTGAGGCCTATTAATAATCATAAGGATGAAGCATAATTATAAAACTCTTTGGCAAAGAGGGGCGGGGGAGATTTTTGAGAATGATGTCTTACTTATGCACTCCTTAGTAAACAAAAGGAGGCAGGAATTATGAAAAAAGGCATATTGACCATATTGGCTGGATCGATTTTGACGCTGTTGTTTTTTTCGGTGTCGTGGGCGCACTTTGGGATGATCATTCCCTCAGACGATATCGTTGGAAAAGAGGATAAGAAGGTGATTACCCTCACCATCAAATTTATCCATCCCTTTGAGGGCGATTACATGAATATGGAAATGCCGAAGGCATTCGGTGTGATGGTCGGCGGAGCAAAACAGGACCTCCTGAAGACCCTCCAGAAGAAGGATGTGAAAAAGTTTACCACATGGGGGACCTCTTATCAAATAAAGAGTCCGGGAGATTACGCATTTTATGTTGAACCAGCTCCATACTGGGAACCTGCGGAAGAAAGCTTTATTGTTCACTATACGAAAGTGATCGTGAATGCCCTTGGCCTCGAAGAAGGTTGGGACGAGGAAGTGGGGCTGGAAACAGAGATCGTTCCGCTGACACGTCCCTACGGACTGTGGGCCGGAAACGTATTTCAGGGAGTAGTCAAAGTGGACGGCAAACCCGTTCCGCATGCAGAAGTGGAGGTTGAGTATTATAATGAAGGCGGCAGGATCAAACCGCCTGCTGAATCATATATCACACAGGTGATTAAGGCTGATCAAAATGGTGTATTCACTTACGCAATGCCGAAAGCTGGCTGGTGGGGATTTGCCGCACTGAATACCGCCGACTACACATTGGCACACGAAGGGAAAGAGTATCCCGTTGAAATCGGCGCGGTCCTCTGGGTGAGAACAAGGGATATGAAGTAATATGCATATTTCTGAAGGAGTATTATCGGCACCCGTGCTCATCGCGGGTGCCGTTCTGACTGCGGCAGGAGTGGCAGTCGGCCTGAAAAAAATGAGCTATGACCGGATTCCAGAAGTAGCGGTTCTCTCGTCAGCCTTTTTTGTTGCCTCCCTTATTCATGTGCCGATCGGTCCTTCCGCAGTGCATCTGGTCCTGAACGGCCTGCTCGGTATTCTCCTGGGCTGGATGGCGTTCCCGTCAATATTAGTAGCTCTTGCGCTTCAGGCGCTCCTGTTTCAGTTCGGCGGAATTACCGTTCTCGGAGTCAACACCATGATTATGGCAGCACCGGCGGTCTTTGTGTATATCCTTTTCTCACCGCTTCTGAAAAAGCGGAACCTTTCCGTGATTGGCGTAGCCGGATTTTTCGCGGGTTCGACCGGTATAGCTGCCGGTGCCCTGCTGATTGCAGTCGCACTTGTTTCTACCGGCGAGAGTTTTGCGAATGTGGCAAAAGTTATTGTTATTGCTCATGTGCCCATTATGATTATCGAGGGCATCATCACAGCCTTTTGCGTTCTCTTCTTAAAGAGAGTAAAACCAGAGATTCTGGAGGTTAGCAAATGAATTATCAAAGTCTCTTGTCTAGTTTTTTTTCTCTTGTGAAAGGGAAAAGACTATGCTTTTATTCAGTGATTGGCTGTATGTTTTTTCTGTTCGGTCTCTTTCTGCAACCGGCTGACGCCCATAAAGTGAATATTTTTGCGTATGCGCAGGGCGGAAAAATTTATGCTGAAGGCTATTTTGTCGATGGTACAAAGTGTAAAAACTCTGTCATTGAGGTCGTTGACGGCAACACAGGTGAACAGTTGCTCGAGGGAAAAACCGACGACAACGGACAGATGTCGTTCCCGATTCCACGGGTGACTGCATTAAAACTTATTTTGCACGCGGGGGCGGGACATCAGAATGATTATATGCTGACGGAAGAGGAAGTCAGGGATGCGATGCCGGCGGTTAAAAAACAGGCGGAAAGGCGAAATGAACAGAAAAAGAAGGCAGTGCCTGAGCAGAAACAGACAAAGCGCGAGCAGGTAGCAAGGGTTGAGAATACGATATATCCACCAGTTTCGTCTGGGGAGCTTGAGACTGTGGTCGAGAAGGTTGTTGACAGTAAACTCCAGCCTGTCCTGAAGATACTTTTGGAGCTTCAAGAGAAAAGCGGAAAGCCAGGGGTAACCGAAATTCTGGGTGGTATCGGATATATAATAGGCATATTGGGTATTATTGCGTATTACAAGGGAAGGAGAACGAACAGCAAACTCTGACCTGCCTTACTCGTAACTGTTATATCTGATGGTAGATACTGTATCTTCAGTCTATCAAGTCAATCTATATTTCAAGAACTATGCATCTTGAGGAATTCGCAGAAGGAACATCATTGTTTCACCGTCTTGACCCGCGGGTGAAATTCATTACATTCATACCGTATGTTCTTGTCATCGCTGTCATGGAGGGAATTGCCCACCCGGCTCTTGCGCTGATTATTTCCTCATGCATGATTGTCATGACGCGGATTGATATGCGTAAATTGTTGAACAGGCTTGCTGCGGTGAATATTTTTATCCTGTTGCTTTGGCTCTTTCTGCCATTCAGCTATCCCGGACATGAGGCGTTTCGCATAGGCCCCTTAACAGCAACGCGCGAGGGTCTGCTCTTTTCCCTTACTATTGGGCTTAAGGCAAACGCAATTGTCCTTGCAACGATTGCCATGCTCGGAACATCAGAAGTATTCTCCCTTGCTCATGCGCTCGTTCACCTGAAAGTGCCGAATAAGCTCGTGCATCTCTTTTTTTTCTTTTACCGGTATATTAGTGTGCTGCATGATGAGTACACAACGTTAAAGCGGGCGATACATATACGGGCATTCAGACCGGGGACAAACATGCATACCTATAAAACATATGCGTATCTTGTGGGAATGCTTATTGTGAGGAGTTATGATCATTCTCAGAGGATCTATCAGGCGATGCTCTGCAGGGGCTTCACCGGACGCTTCCCGATCATCATGCATTTTCATATGCACATGCGGGACTACCTCTTCAGCATCTGCATGTTCTGCATAACAATTGGTATGATAGTGCTTTCATACAACGCGAAATAACTGTATGCTGAATATTCAAGATCTTCATTTCGGATATCAGAACGGGAAAGAGGTTTTCCAGGGGCTCAATTTTACCCTGAACAAGAAGGAGCGGATAGGCCTCGTCGGCCCGAATGGCGCTGGAAAGACCACATTGTTTCATCTGATTATGGGGTTGCAAAGGCCCTCATCAGGAAGCATAGAAATATTTGATAAGATCAGGGAAACTGAGGGTGATTTTGAGGAAGTAAGAAAGCGCATCGGGTTCCTGTTCCAGGAATCGGATGACCAGCTTTTCTGTCCAACGGTTGAGGAGGATATCGCATTCGGTCCGCTCAATCTCGGGAAATCGCATGATGAAGCCCGTCTGATCGTGAAAGAAACCTGTGAGAAATTAGGATTAAGCGGCTATGAGAAAAGAATAACCCACCGCCTCTCGGGAGGAGAAAAAAGACTCGTTGCTCTCGCAACAGTAGTAGCAATGCATCCTGAGTGCTATCTCCTCGACGAACCGACAGCCGGACTTGATGATGCAACCACGAAGAGGTTTCTGGACTATCTCGCTCATTATACGGACACCTATATCATTATTACGCACAACCATTCCTTGCTTAAAGATACTGCTGATAAAGTCTATGCGTTGAATAACGGCTCATTGAGGCTTCTGGACTGATAAGCGAAGTGTCATCCCTGCAGTATTCCCCGGCATCAAAACGGCAATTCAAGTGACATCACCCTGAAGAAACTCTTCCGGTGAATCGGGCAGGGCCCGAAGCGTTGCAGCATATCGAGGTGTTCCTTTGTTGCATATCCCTTATGCTTCCCGAAATTATACACAGGATATTGGTCGTGGTACTCCAGCATGATCTTGTCTCTCGTACATTTTGCGATGATCGAAGCAGCAGCTACAGAAGCGCTTACGCTCTCAGCTTTTACCGGTGAACGCTGCTGTATCGAGACGGACGGGAGGGATAATGCATCGATGATGAGTATATCAGGTATGGCGGAGAGTTTTGCAAGAGCCATCTCCATAGACTGCCTTGTGGCTCTCAGGATATTCAGCCGGTCGATATCTTCAGGGCCGACAATACCGATGCCTATGGCCTCTGAAGCATCCTGAATGAGGGAGAAAAGGGATTTTCGCTCATCTTCCGGAACCTTTTTCGAATCCCGCAGACCGGCAATCGTAATGCCTTTCTTCAGCACAACTGCGGCTGCAACGACAGGACCAGCCAGGGGGCCCCTTCCGGCTTCATCGATACCAGCGACCCGGAGGTATCCCTGCATTCTCAGGGATTGATCATACTGGTAGATGTCCATGGGAAGACACCGTGCTGCTCTTCTGAATGGCTATTCGCTCGTTTCGGGAGCGGCTGCCTGAGCTTCGGCAGGTTTTGCAACTAATATCCGTTCCCGCTCTTTTTCCTTTATTTTCGCTGCCTTACCTTTTTTACCCCTGAGATAGTAGAGCTTCGCCCTCCTGACATCACCCCTTTTGAGAACCTCAATCTTGTCAATCGACGGCGAAAAGAGCGGAAAGATTCTCTCGATGCCGATCCCGAATGATATCTTTCGCACGGTAAAGGTCTCCCTTGTGCCCCCTCCGCGCCTGGCAATGACCACACCTTCGAAGGGCTGAATCCTCTCCTTGTCACCCTCGATAACCTTGACAGAAACTCTCACTGTATCACCAATCTGAAAGTTTGTCATCTCTTTTTTAAAACCTTCTTCGACAGCCTGCATCAAACTCATGCTGATTCCTCCTTTATTTCTCTCATCAACCCCAGGTCCTCTTCACTGAGAGGAGCTTTCTCAAGAAGCTCAGGTCTCTGCCTTAACGTGCGGAGAAGAGCCTGCTTCCGCCTCCATCGCAGGATATCTTTGTGATTTCCGGATAATAAAATCTCCGGTACTGCCAGCCCTCTGAACTCAGGGGGCCTTGTATAGTGGGGATAGTCGAGTATTCCCCATGAGAAGGATTCTATTTCGGCAGAATGCTCATCGCCGAGAACACCGGGTACCAATCTGGCAACGGCATCTATTATAACCAAAGCAGGCAATTCTCCGCCAGTCAGTACATAATCGCCGATCGAAATTTCGTCATCTGTCAGGGCGATCCGAACTCTTTCATCGACGGCTTCATATCTTCCGCATAAAAAAACGAGCCGCCTGGTTTCCCGGGAAAGTTCTTCCGCCAGGTGCTGATCAAATTTTCTGCCCGCCGGACTCAGCATGAGAACTCTACGCTGAGACCTATCAGGACAGATTGCCTCAAGAGCTGAAAAGAACGGCTCCGGTTTCATTACCATGCCGGAACCTCCCCCGTAGGGATAGTCATCAACGGTCCTGTGTTTGTCTGCTGTGTATTCCCGCAGATGGTGAATGTCCACCTGAATAAAGCCATTCTGAATAGCCCTTCTGAGAATCCCCTCACCGAGGTATGCGTGAAAAATATCCGGGAAGATCGTCAGAATGTCACATTTCATTTTTTCATCGGATCTGGTTGCGAACTGGTGCCAATAATTAAGGGGTACAAGGAATGTCGTGTTTCCTTCTACCCCTTTTTATTTTTATAAAAAGGCGGGACATGCATGCATCCCGCGCAAGGAGCACAGTTACATTATTCCAGAATTTCGAGCACGCAGCGCTTGCCGATTTTTGTCCCTGATGCACTCAGAATCGTTCTCATTGCCCGTGCTGTTTTTCCCTGCTTGCCGATAACCTTACCAAGATCACTCGGTGCCACTCTCAGCTCAAACACCGTGGTTTTTTCGCCGTCAACCTCTGCAACGTTCACCTCTTCAGGCCTGTCTACCAAAGCCTTCGCCATCTTTTCTACTAACTCTTTCATGATTGTCCACCTCCATACGAGTTTTGGACTGCTTACATGCCAGCCCTTTGCATAAGCTTTTTAACGATAGTGGTAGGTTGTGCTCCTTTTTGGATCCATTGTTTTGCCTTTTCCTGATCGAGCTTCACTTCGGAAGGGTCTTTCAGGGGATCGTATGTCCCGAGTATTTCAATAAAGGGCCCGTTCCTTCTTGCCCTCGAATCAGCAACAACAACCCTGTAGAAAGGTCTCTTATGTGCTCCCAACCGTACTAATCTGATTTTGACCAAGCCATCACCTCCTTAAAAGTCAATAATTGTAATATATTCCCAGGAATAAAGTAAAGCTCAGCAGGTGTTTGATTTTTAAGGAGAATTTCCGTTATTATCAACAGGTATGGATGTCAAAAAAATGTTTGATGAATCAGCCCGCTATCTTATGAATACCTATACAAGGTTCCCCGTACTTCTCAGGAAAGGGCGCGGAATGAAGGTATGGAGTTCCGACGGCAAGGAATACCTCGATTTTGTCGGAGGAGTTGCAGTAAACATTCTCGGGCACTGTCATCCCCGTGTCGTGGTCGCAATACAGAAACAGGCACAGCGGCTGATTCATGTTTCAAATTATTATCACATAGAGCCTCAGATAAAACTTGCAAAACTGCTCGTTGAAAATTCCTTTGCCGATAAAGTCTTCTTCTGCAATTCAGGCGCTGAAGCAATGGAGGCGGCGATCAAACTCGCACGCAAATATGGAAAGGAACACATTGATCCCGGCCGGTTCGAGATCATAGCAGCGAACAATTCGTTCCACGGAAGAACAATCGCGGCAATCACGGCTTCCGGTCAGGAAAAACTTCAGAGAGGATTTGAGCCCTTAGTGCCGGGGTTCAGACACGTTCCCTTCAACAATATACAGGCTCTGCGTGATGCGGTAACCGGGAATACCTGTGCCATCCTGCTCGAACCGATTCAGGGAGAAGGGGGTGTGAGGATTCCCGAAGAGGATTATCTCAAAGCGGTGAGGGACCTCTGTAATGAGCATAACATCCTGCTTATCCTCGACGAGGTACAAACGGGAATGGGCAGGACCGGAAAACTCTTTGCGCACGAACATTTCGGGATTACGCCGGATATTATGGCTATGGCGAAAGGTCTCGGCGGCGGTGTTCCAATCGGGGCAATGCTCGCGACAGACAAAGTGGCCGCCGGATTTCAACCGGGCAACCATGCTTCGACCTTTGGGGGCAACCCTCTTGTCTGCGCGGCTGGCGTGGCAACCCTCGAGACACTTCTTGAAGACGGATTCATTCTCGATCAATGCAACAGGATGAGCGTATATTTTGTCAAGAGACTCGAAAAGCTGAAGACAAAATTCCCTTCAGTGGTAAAAGAAATACGGGGGAAAGGTTTGCTGCTCGGCATGGAACTCACGACAGAGGGAGAACCGATAGTACGGGCCTGTCTCGAAAAGGGACTCCTGATAAACTGCACTGCCGGGAACGTGCTCAGGTTTATTCCGGCATTGATCGTACAGCGAAAGGATATTGATCAGCTGATCGACGCCCTGCAGGGGATTTTATCGAGGTTGTCATAGGGAACTGACCTTCATCAATGCAAAAAAAGCAATGAAAAGAGACTTTTTGACCGTATCGGAATTGTCCTCGAAAGAGATTGCCCGTCTCCTGAAAAGAGCCATGGCGTTCAAGTCGGGAAAAGATGCGCACGCATGCCCGCTCATTGGGAAAAGCATCGGCCTGATATTTGAAAAGGCATCAACCCGTACGAGGGTTTCATTCGAAGTCGGCATTTATCAGCTTGGGGCACAGAGTATCTATTTGACCCCGAAAGAGATACAGATTGGCAGAGGAGAAACCGTCCACGATACAGCAAAGGTCCTCTCACGGTATCTTGATGCAATTGTCATGAGAACGTTCAGCCATGATACCATAACAGAATTCGCATCGCATGCTTCAATTCCGGTTATCAACGGCCTCAGTGATCTGCACCATCCCTGCCAGGCACTTGCTGATGTAATGACCATTATCGAGAAGAAAGGGCGTCTGAACGGTATCCGTCTTGCGTATGTGGGAGACGGGAACAACGTTGCAAATTCCCTG
The DNA here is from genome assembly GCA_963715195.1 of Thermodesulfovibrionales bacterium. GTDB lineage: Bacteria > Nitrospirota > Thermodesulfovibrionia > Thermodesulfovibrionales > SM23-35 > JALHSV01. Next base: position 61,034 of record CAVQRT010000008.1, read on the forward strand.
ATCGAAGCTGCATCAATCACGGGAGTGAGCCTCACCATTGCTTGTCCCGGAGGATATGAACCGACTGTTGAGATTCTCCGTCGGGCACGGTCATTGTCAAAACATGAGATCACGATTGTACGGGATCCGAAGGAGGCGGTCTCCGGAGCAGATGCGGTCTATACGGATGTCTGGGTGAGCATGGGGCAGGAAAAGGAGGCATTGCAAAGGAAAAAGAAATTCAGGAAGTATCAGTTGAACAGGGCGCTCCTCTCGCATGCCCGTGCAGATGCGATTGTGCTCCATTGCCTCCCTGCGCACAGAGGCGAGGAAATTACGGACGATGTCATGGACGGCCGGCAGAGTGTTGTTTATGACCAGGCGGAAAACAGGCTGCATACCCAGAAGGCGTTATTGGAATTTCTGCTGGCGAATGAAGATTCTTCATAAACTTCTTCCAGAAATCTTTTCACTCTTTGTAATACTCCCTGTCATTGCCATATTTTTCTTCATATTTCCTGCGGACGATCTTGATGCAAAAACCCTCCGTTTCGAAATATCTCCAGACACAATCAATCAGGGTGATGCATTCGTGATCAGAGTGACAGGGGTAAAAAATCCGTTTGCACCAACCGCAACAATGGCAAAAAATAAAATCCCTTTCAGCAGATGCGGGGAGGGATGCTTTCATGGTATCGGAGCAGTAGGCATCGATACAAAACCCGGCGCCTATCTGGTGAAGGTCAGGGTAGGAAAAGCGAGAAAAAATATCAGGTTAACCGTCAGGAAAGGCGCTTTTCAGACAGTAACGATGACGCTTCCCCAGGAACAGGTCACTTTGAGCCCGGCTGATCTGAAGCTGGTAAAAGTGGAGAACAAACATCTCAAAGCGCTCTTCCTGGCAACGTCAGAAAGGCAGTGGGAGGGTAAGTTTCTGATCCCTGTCCAAAATGAAATATCCACGCCTTTTGGAATGAACCGTATTATGAACAAGACGTGGACGAGCATTCACCGCGGAGTGGATATCAGAGGTGCAGAAGGGGAGGGCGTGAGGGCTTCAAATAACGGTAAAGTCGTCTTGGCCCAGGGGCTGTTCTTTGGAGGGAATACGATCGTCCTTGATCATGGGCAGGGGATCCATACTGTCTATATGCACCTGTCGCACATGAAGGTTCGTTGCGGGGATACGGTCTCAAAGGGTGATATCATAGGACTCATCGGTTCTACCGGTCGATCAACCGGGCCGCATCTGCATTTTGGTGTCAAGATATCGAATGTATCCGTTAATCCCCTGTCGGTCCTGAGTTTGGACTTGTAAACGGTGGAACAATGAAGCACCTCCATTTCCCGGATGCTTATAATCTCTCATGACCTCTCTTTAGAAAAGAGGGGAAATATTACTGTTTTCCTCCATGTGATTGCCCTTTTCTAAAGGGGGATTGAGGGGGATTCCTGGTTAAAGGTATTGAGATTACAAAATTTTCTTATGGATATAAGTATCGTCACAAGGGTGCCCCTTTTTTTCGTGTGTATTTTGTGATATGGTATACCATATTTTCGTGAAAGGAAGATGAGGATCATGAAGCTCAAAATCGTGGCCGTGATTCTGCTCCTGTTGATATGCGGTAGTTGCGCGTCATATCAGTACCAACCTGAATCCTGTTTCCCGTATGCAGAATACAGATCCTACCGCGGGCCTTTCTGTTCTCCGTCACCATGAACGTATTTTCAACGGAGGGTGAGTTCATACATGAAAATATTCTGTTACTTAATCATTCCGGCTTGACCGGAATCTTTTCCATGGCTTCTCAGAAGGATTCCCGCAATCTCTGACAAGCGGAGACAGGCTCTGCTTCGCTTGTCAGAATGACAGTCCTCTGAGTTGCTTGGGTAGCTTATGAACAGGCACTCAAGAAAGGTATCAAAGACTGTAGTTTCGTATCATAAGACATGAAAAAAGCAAAACGATTTGAGCTCATTTCTTTGTTCGTGTCAATTTTAGCCATCCTCTTTGCTCTCTCTTCCCAGGCGTTTGCTGAAGAAGTTGTTGAGGTAGTCGTCAAAAAGGGAGACTGTCTTATCAAAATCGTGGAAGAGTATCTTGAAGACCCGCACCAGTGGAAGGAAGTTGCCCGTATCAATCGTTTGAAGAATCCAGATCTTATTTATCCTGACCAAATCCTTATCATACCGGTCGGACTTCTTCGCGGCATCCCCGTCGACGGTGTGGTCGCATTTGTCCAGGGAGATGTCATGATACAGGCAAAAGGCACTGAAGAATGGAACCCTCTCCGTCTTCACGACCGGGTCAAAGAAGGAAGCAAAATCAAAACAGGTGATAAGTGTGCCATCGAAATCGTTTTTAGTGACGGATTCTCCTGCTTCCAGAAGTCAAATACCGTTGCTGGGTTCTTGAAAGTCAGAAAAAAAGGCGATGCACACGAAGAGAGACTGTCTCTTCAAAAAGGCAGGATAATAACAAGAATCCTGAAGGCTACGGGGAGGGAATCACGGTTCGAGATTCAAACACCCTCCGCGGTCTGTGCAGCGAGAGGCACGATTTTCAGAACCTCTGTTGATTCGGGTGGTGATACGCGGTCTGAGGTACTGGAGGGGAAAACCGAGGTTATTGCTATGATGCAGAAAGAAATGGTTTCCGGGGGTGAAGGTACCCTTGTCCGAAAAGGGGAACCTCCGTTAAAACCGAGAAAGCTGTTGCCGCCGCCAAACGTTAAACAGGGCGAGAAGGTTTTCAACAAACTGCCTCTTCTTTTGAGGTTTGATCCGGTTGAAGGAACCATTTCTTACAGAGTTTTATTGACGAAGGACACACATGGGAAAGAAATTATATATGAGAACATCATGAAACCTGATGAACATGTCGAAATTCGGGGTTTGGATGACGGCATCTATTTTCTCCATGCACTCAGTGTCGATGAAATCGGACTGGAAGGTCTGCCCTCGGAACCTGAAGAGATTCGCCTCAGAGTGAATCCTGTGCCGCCTTTCGTCAGTCTGCCTGTAAGCAATGCTGAGTACAGGGAGAAATCACTGCAATGCAATTGGCTGTCGGTCAAGGACGCGGTTGCCTATCAGATTCAGATTGCTCAGGATAATGCATTTCATCAGATAATCGATGAGAGTTCTGTTCCTGGGCCTGCCTATGATACACGGGAACTTGATTATGGTAGTTATTATTTCAGGGTTCGGTCAGTTGCTGAGGACGGATATGAGGGTGCATGGTCAGATTCCATTCCCTTTACTGTAGTTCCCCCTCCGCCGGCACCCCCTGTAGAACCACCTAAGCTGGATAAACAGGAGATGCATATACGATGGCAGGATCTTGGGCAGGGGGTAACTTATCATTTCCAGATGGCCCGCGAACAAGATTTCTCAGGGGTGATAATCGACAAGAGACTGGAGAAGCCGGAGATCGTGATCCAGAGACCTGATGATCCGGGAGTATATTATATCCATGTGAGCACGATTGACGCTAAAGGATATGAAGGGAGGTTCTCAAAACCCCAGACTTTTACCATAAGAAAGGGCTCCCTCACCTTGTTTCTCGGGGTCGTCGCTGCCTTAGGACTGATATTCTCTCTTTTGCCCTGAAAGCCGCTCCATTGTGAAATTTCATCTGACACATAAGAGTATCCTGCGGTATATCGTCATTCTCTCTCTTGGCCTTGCCCTTATCCTCTTTTCAGATTACCTTGGTCTTTTTGAAGGAATTGATCTTTATCTCTACGATCTTTCGTTTCGGATACGGGGACCGTTAGATCCTGACAGGGAAATTATCATTGTCGCCATAGACGAGAAGACGCTTGATGCATTGGGGAGATGGCCTGTTAAGAGGGAGTATTATGCCCAGTTGCTTGAATCAGCAAAAGAAGCCAGGGTTGTTGGTATTGATATTATCATGGCGGAGAGTTCAAACGGTGATGATATCCTGAAAGCCGCGCTCAAAATGCACGGGAGGGTTGTGTTGCCGGTCTATGTTGAGAGCAGGATGAATATTTCCTATCCGGCAGAAACATTATCTCCTGCGAGAACAGGCCATATTCATGTCGAACAAGGGATTGATGGTGTTATCAGAGCGGTTTTCCATACCCTGATTTACCAAAATACGGTGTTGCCTTCCTTTGCATCGGCAATCTATGAGCTTTCGGCCAATACCGTGCTCAATCGTCAACAGACTGCAGAGATGTCAGATGGATCTGCAGACCCGCAAAGGATATTGCAGGCAGATCCCATGAACATTAATTACTTCGGCCCGCCCGGAACCTTTCAGCAGGTTTCTTTCCTTGAGGTTATCACCGGCAAGTATCCGCAGTCTTTTTTCCACGATAAAATCGTACTGGTTGGCGTGACAACACCCGGGATCGAAGAAAGCATGTTAACTCCGTTTGCGCAACACAGGGACCGGATGGCCGGGGTAGAGGTGCATGCAAATATCCTGAACAGCATGATTGCTAACAATGATATACATACTCTTCATGATCTTTTCCGATGGGTTGCTACCATTATTGTATCTGTCCTCTGTTTCTTCCTCTTCCTGCAATTTAATGAAAGGAAAGCCACCGTGCTCTGGATCGTGAGCCTCGTGATGGTCGCCGTTTCGGTATTCATTCTTTTTTCGGTGATGCAGGTTTGGGCAGGACCAGCAATCATGTATATTGGGCTTACCTTCATGTTTTTAACTGCCCATGTTGTGAGGCTCGAGGAGATGGGTAAGTTGCTCACCATAGCAAATGATGAATGGTACAGGACATTTAATGACATAAACGACGCGATTATCGTGCATGATTGTGATTTTCACGTTGTCCGTGCCAATAAGGCAGCTGAAGAGATCCGCGGAACCGACCTGTTTCAACGGATAACGATGAAGTGCCGTGAACAGTTTATGGATCGCAAGAACCGCGGATTTCAGTCACACAGCATTTCCGGTCCGGCTAATCCATCTACCATGGAGATGTTTGACGCCGCTCGGAACAGGCATCTTGAAATACTCACTATCCCGCGGATGGACGGCAGGAATCGTATGACCGGTGTTATCCAGATTATCAGGGATATAACGGAGAGAAAACAGGCTGAGGAGGCGATCAGAAAGAGTGAGGAGCACCTGCGGAATCTCACCGCCTATATTCAGAAGGTATCAGAGATCGAGAGAACGAATATAGCCCGTGAAATCCACGACGAACTCGGACAAGCGCTGACGGTTTTGAAAATAGACCTCTCGTGGCTCAGAAAACGACTGCCGCAGGATCAGGCAGCGATGATCGAAAAAATTGATGTCATGTCAAAGATCATCGATAAAACCATCATGACGGTAAAGAAAATTTCGACTGATTTACGGCCGGGATTGCTGGATGACCTGGGTCTTTCAGCAGCCATTGAGTGGCAGTCCGAGGAATTTGAAAAAAGAACCGGCATCCCCTGCAGCATAACGATTGATCCAAAAGACGTCTCATTTGACAAGGATCGGAACACGGCGCTGTTCCGTATCCTCCAGGAGGCCCTGACGAATATCGCACGGCATGCGGAGGCCACGGAAGTGAACATCAACCTGCATCTGAAAGATGATCAGATAGAGCTGAACGTTCAGGACAACGGGAGAGGAATTCGGGAAGAGGAGCTTGACGGTCCTCAGTCGTTCGGCCTCATGGGAATGCAGGAACGTGCTATAATGTTCGGCGGGAATGCTGTCATTCAGGGTATTCCCGGAAGAGGCACTGCCGTGACCGTGAAAATTCCTGCAGAGAATGTGCGAGAAAACCCGTGATCAGGCTTCTCATTGCCGATGATCATGCAATTTTCCGGGAGGGGTTGAAACACATCCTTGAAGAGCATCCTGATATTGTTGTTGCTGATGAGGCAGGGAATGGGCAGGAAGTCCTCGACAAGGTATGGAAAAACGAATACGACATGGTCTTGCTGGATATCGGCATGCCCGGAATGCCTGCCCTCGAAGTCCTGAAACAGGTTAAAAATGAAAGGCCTCGATTGCCCATCCTTGTTTTGAGCATGTATCCCGAGGATCAATACGCAGTGCGGTTCATCAAGGCCGGTGCCTCGGGCTATCTGACAAAGGAAAGCGCGCCTGATGAGCTGATTACGGCGATACGGAAAATCACCGCAGGGAGAAAATACATTACCTCCTCCGTTGCAGAGAAGTTGGCTGATTTGGTTGAGCCTGATACTGAAAAACCAGCCCATCATGCGCTCTCGGACCGCGAATTTGAAGTATTCCGCCTGATCGCTTCCGGAAAGACTGTCAAGGAGATCGCTGAGGCTCTTTTCTTAAGTGTGAAGACGATCAGCACTTACCGAACCCGCATTTTGGAAAAGATGAGGATGAAGACCAATGCGGAATTGATGCATTATGCCCTCAAGCATCACATGCTCGACTAGTGGAATCCTAGTCTGTTTCAATCCATTCTCCTATCTGCTGTCTCCTGTCTGCCACCTTCCCGGTATGTAGGACTGTTCCCGACAGAACAATAGGCAGAAATCCTACAGAAAAAAGAGCAAGCCACTGATACTCCTGTCCCGAATAATGTGTAAAAATGGAGACAAGAAAGCGTAAAAGGCCTGAGAGGAGGATATACAGATAGCGATGGATAACCATGTATTCCGGTGCGGTGAAATGAAGTGAAGGTTCTCATAGTTGACGATTCGGGTGAAGTGAGAGAACGCATAAAAATTCTCCTCGCAGAGGTGGAGATGGTTGAGATGATCGGGGAAGCGGAAAACGTTCAGCAGGCGATAGAGCAAATCAGACAACAGGGGCCTGATGTAATTATCCTCGATATCAGGATGCCTGGTGGGAACGGTATCGATGTGCTCAGGGCAATTGAGAAAAAGGACCGGTCGCCTGTCATCATCATGCTCACGAACTATCCGTATCATCAGTACGAGAGGAAATGCATCGATGCCGGTGCAGATTTCTTCTTTGATAAGTCACGGGAATTTGAAAAAGTTATCGAGGTTCTGAACGGAAGTATGGCAGGGACAGATAGCAACCTCCGGACTTTTTCATGAAAAAAGAGAGGTGTGGAAATGTCAGTAGAAATGATGGAGATTATCGATCAGGAGATTTCAGAGAAAAATATAAAGAATGAATCAAGGGTTCCAAATACAAAACGGGGCAGGACAAAAAAGTGCACGGTGTGCGGAATGAGCACCTATCAGAAAGAAGGGCTTTGTGTTTTGTGTAAAACAGGTATCAGGGAAGCAGGAGAGGCACTGATCACCGAATAATCGATTCAGGGAAGAATATTCCTGAGATGTATCTTCATCCTTGATAAAGCGGAAAGAGAGATGATGAAATGCATACCATGAAAGAGCGCGATATTTTTGAGGAGATTGTTGATTCGGCCAAGCTTGATGGCAGGATGTCAGCTCGTGAACAATATGACGCCTTACCACAAGTGTCTCTGTATATGGATGAATATGGAGCACTCCTCAATCCCCTTGCGGCATTCAGAGGAGTTGACCATACTGAAAGTCGGAACGTCGCAGATCATGAAGATATCACAGAAGATGAACATGAACAGGAACAGGAATACGACAGGACAGAAGATCTGATCCAGGCATATTTCCACTCTATGGGTGATATAGTGATTCTGACACGGGCAGAAGAAAGAGCCCTTTCAAAAAGCCTGGAATACGCCCAGGATATGCTCAGGGCGATTGTCACGGCAACGCCCTTATACCGTGACGTTGAGGCGAGCTGCAATCCATGCGACCGGGGGGAAGAAGGTATCACGACAGAAGAAGAAAACGAGGGAATCCTGGATAAGACATTAAACGTTATTGATAACCTGATGCGGGCGGGAGTGAAAACGGTATCTGAGAAGGGTCAGCGTCTGTTCGGGAGCCACATCAGCATAAAAGAGATAGAGAGGCTGTATGCGAAAATTACGGGGGCACGGGAGATTATGACAAGAGCAAAGCATGCTCTTGTCATTCATAACCTTCGCCTGGTTGTGCATGTCGTCAAGCAGTATGTCGGGAGAGGGCTTTCTCTCCTGGACCTTATCCAGGAGGGCAATATTGGCCTTATGAAGGCAGTCGACAAGTTTGACTACCGGAAGGGGTTTAAATTCAGCACATACGCAACATGGTGGATACGGCAGGCAGCACTGCGGGCACTGATTGATCAGGCAAAAATAATCAGGCTTCCTGTCCATATGATGGATCTCTACAATAAGATTGTTAAAGCTTCGAGGGAGCTGGTATCGCTTCTTGGAAGGGAGCCGAAGAAGGAAGAGATTGCTGCACAATTACGGATACCTGTCAGGAAAGTGGAAGAAATCATGTCCGTAGTTCAGGATCCGATTGCTCTCCAGACTCCAGTCGGTGATGATGATTCAACGCTGGAAGATTTTATCAGTGATGATATGAAATCCTCCCCTTATTGTCATGTGGAGAGAGAGATGATGACCGAGTATCTGCTGAAAATTCTCCATACCCTTACCCCCCGGGAAGAGAAGGTTATACGGATGAGATTTGGGATAGGGGCTGACAGAGACTACACACTCGAAGAGGTCGGCAAGTATCTCTCCATCACCCGCGAGCGGGTCCGGCAGATCGAGGCGAATGCGATGAGAAAACTCAAACATCCGAAGAGGGGCAGATTGTTACGAAACATGGAGACGGCATGAGGACCGCAGTAGCGTGTTATCATAATCCGGCGATCATTTTCTTCAATCTTTTCACCGGATGAAAAATTGTTTCATCAAAATTGCCATTCTCCCTTGCGGCTTGAATCCCTTTGATACCTTTCAGGGCATTCACATGCGAAGGTTCGACCCCGAGCGCCATCTCGAAGTTCTCTTCCGCCCGGTTCGACAATCCCAGGGCATGATATATGTACCCTGCCTCTGTCAGATAATCTGAATTGTCTGAGTCAAGTTTGAGAGCCTTTCTGATGGCTCCCTCTGCATCGCGGAATTTACCGAGTTTCAGGAGGGTCTTCGCATAGTAATAAAAATATCTCGCCGAAGAGTTGGAAAGGTAAAGAACATGTTGAAAAAGGATTTCAGCCTCTGAATAATTGCCGTTCCAGAATTCGATTTTGCCCTGTTCAAAATATTGGTGTGCCAATTTCTGATTTGATACCGCTTCCGGCTGCTTTCTGAGCCGTGCGGTGTCATACTTCTGTCTTTGCTGATCGTTCGTAAGGGTCTCGTACGCTTCATTCAGATATGCAATGAGAACATTCAGTTTTTCTTTCGCTTCGGCCGGTAATGACGCGTGTCTGTCAGGATGAAATTCCTTCACCTTATGGTAATATGCCTTTTTTATCTCCTCGGCATCATCAGTGTCCGTCACGTTCAGGAACTCGTAATAGCTCAGATTATCCCCGGTATACCTTTCGTACACATGTTCGATCATCTCAATAATCATGGGCAGAGCTTCCTCCGACAATTCTTGAGGAGCCTCTTCATGCCGGGGATCGTTCGGCAGATCGGTTATTTCATTTAATCTGCATATGACCACGTCTTTGTTCGGTTCCTCACGAGCAGTCCCGGAAGACATGTCTGCATGCTCTACTACCCCGCATGTATCCGTTTCGACGTCAGCCATAATAGTATGAATTATTTCTTCGCCCCTTTCCGAGGTGATTTCCTTGAAATGCATGCCGGCCATATAGAGGGGCACAATATTGCCGTCGGTGTCTTCAATGCTTTCCACAAGGAACGACCATTTTACGATAACTCTGGCTAAGAGAAGTTCATCTTTATACCCTATCTTCAGGAGGTAGGTATTTCCGAGGTTCAGCCGCCTGTCCGCCTTTACGAGTACCCCGCTGGAAGATATATTGATGATACTTACCGTGGTGGCAAGCGGAATCTCACCCTGTATGTTTATATTCTGAACGCTCAGTCTCTTGTGTTTTCTTTTCTCATGCCCGTCATCTCCGTTCATGTGGCCATTTCCATCATATTCAGAATGAGGATCTTCCCGGTTGCCTGAAATATCATCTGTCACGTCTCTCTTCATCGTTTTTCCTCCATACAATCATGTGGTAGCATTGCGCATCATCGATTTATAATAGCTGTCTTCGTACTTGTATCCTCATTAGCATGACCGGGGATCATCCCCTGTCAGTACTGCTCATATTATCTGTTGCAGGGATTCATGAATCAATACTACCTGGGTAGGATGTGCGCGGAAGCAATACCGTCCTCAGGTGTTTGAGCGGAATCCGTCTGCACCAGGGCATTCTGTATGAGTTCTGTACGCGAAACTTCCTTGCCATCCTCCACTTGCGTGGAGAATAGTATGCCGTTTTCGCTGTTTGCGTGCATCCCGACAAAGTATCCCAGCACCGCGCTGAGCGAAACAATAAGAAAGAGAACGGACAATATCAGTCCTTTGCCGATAAGGAGAACGTGTCTGTTATTCAGGGCAGGGGGATACTTTGATTCCCGGGCATTGCTATGCCGCTTTTTCTTTGCTGCTTGTATTTTAGCGTTCAGCGATGTCCTCTGCTGGTCGTCCTTTACATATCCGTGATTCGGACAGAATACCCATCTGATTTCTTTAAATTTGTTTTCCTTTTTCCAAATTTCTTTTTCTATCTGTTTGTAGCAGATTGGACAAAATGTCATTGCAATATGCTTCCTTTATCCTGCAGCAATTCCTTTTTCAGGCATTCTCTTATTGCCGCTGCCTGAGCTTTATCCGTACTATCATTCTGAAATATATACAAAAAATGTGCCTGTTTCCCGCCTCAAAACTCCTTGTTTTTGCGTTTGCCGGAGGACCTTGAATGTTATTTCTTGTGAAAAAGAGCAAAAGTTGTCATGAATGATGCCAATAAATGGGTAATCCATGCTTGTCATTTACTTTATCTATGTCTGCCTACTTATATGGGAATGATCTGTCGGAAGATGGGTTTTGAATAGAAAAAAGAGGCTGAAGATGGTAAGATTTACGGGAAAATCGAAAATATTCGAGGAATGCTGAGGTAATTACATTATAAGACGGTTAATCAGTTATCTCAGAGGCAGGCGACACGACAAGGATACCCCTTTAGACGATAAAGTTCTGGTCTTTCCTCACAGGGCATACAGGAGAATCTCGGTCTCCGGAACGGATGCCTTCCTGAATTTCTGCATAGTGATCATCCCCCTTGAGGCGGCTCTGTTTTACTTCTATCCAGAAATTACCCATATCATGAACAGAGCAGCAAAGGCTGCCCTTGCATCATATGTCCCCGCAGAGGAAATGATGATCTTCAGCAGATCCTTTCTGCACAGCACTATATATCTGCTCGACCTCCCCGGAAAATATCCTTCCCCGCTGTTTTCATTCCTGTTTTTCTGTGCCGCGGTGCTGAGCATATATCTGGTAACGAAGATCAAACTGTACCGGCCGCTGGCGTTATGGCTTATCTTTGTGTCGGCCATCAATATGCTTTCATCAATCGTGTTCATGCTTTTGCCGCATACGTTCCCATACACCATGCTGAAATTTTCAGAGCTGTATATCACCACTGAAGTCGGCATGTGGCTGTTCGTTCCCGTCGTCATGGGGATGGCCCTGCTGCCGGTGCCTGCCGGTGTTGTCTCTAAAGGGTCCATCATTGTTCTGAGCGTGCTCTATTCGATGATATTTGGTATGGTGCGGTATGTCGTTTTTCTTTTCATCATTGCACAATTATCGTATATCTTCATGCCCGTTCTCTATTTTTCCTTCGGCCCCCTGGTGGATTTTGTGTATATCGTAGGCATCTATTCTCTCTACGTCAGCAAGGTCTCAGAGCGTATCACACAGAATTACAGGATATGGAAATGGGTGTTCTGATACTAAAAGCCTATCTGCTTTTTGTCATGTTTGTCATGTTGCTGTATACACTCAGGCATTTTCTGTTTACTCTCAACCGGGCATTCGGAGAGCAGCGGATATCCTGCCACGATATTGTCGATTCAGACCTCCCGGCCATCTCGGTTCTCATTCCGATGCATAACGAGGAAAGGACAGTTGCCCACATTCTGAATCGCCTGATTTCTGTAGATTATCCACTCGACAGAATAGAGATCATTCCCATCAATGATCACTCTGCCGATAAAACGGGCGAGGTCCTCGATCACTATGCGGCAAAATATCCGCAGATAAAACCTCTCCACCGGAGTTCCGGAGAACGGGGCAAGCCGGTTGGACTGAATGATGCACTCAGCATCGCACAGGGAGAAATTATCATCATCTTCGACGCCGATTATCTGCCCCCCCGGGGAATTCTCAGGGATATGGCGGTCTGTTTCAAAGATCCCGAGGTCGGAGCTTTAATGGGAAGAGTCATCCCTGACAACAGTTTTAAGAACCTCCTTACCAGACTCCTCGATCTTGAGCGTTCAGGCGGGTATCAGGTTGACCAGCAGGCGCGTTTCAACCTCAAACTTATTCCGCAGTATGGAGGCACGGTGGCCGGATTCCGGAAGCAGCCGGTTATGGCTTTGGGAGGGTTCAACCCAACCATTCTTGCCGAAGACACGGAGCTTACGTTTAAGCTCTTTATCAACGGATGGAAAGTTGCGTATGCAAACAGGATCGAGTGTTATGAGGAGGCCCCGGAGAGGTGGGATGTGAGGGCTCGCCAGATCAGGAGGTGGGCACGCGGACATACACAGGTCATGTTCAGATATCTGTTCCCTCTCGTGCAATCACCGCACCTTTCGCTCACGGAAAAGATCGACGGCCTCTTCCTTCTTTTCGTCTACACGACGTCACCGGTTCTTCTCCTCGGCATCTGTGATTCATTCGTCCTCTTCTTCCTCGGTGAAATGCAGATTCTTGCAAGTGCGCTCGTCTTTCTGTTCCTGACTTCCCTGAACACCTTTGGAAACTTCGCGCCGTTCTATCAGGTCGGCATGGCATCGGTTATTGACGGGGCCACGAACAGGCTCCGCCTCCTGCCGTTTCTCCTGTTCAATTTTTTCATCAACATGTGGTACGTATCGTTTGGATTTGCCGAGGCTGTTATAGACCTTATTACCCGGAGGAAATCGGTATGGGATAAAACGGAGCGGTTCCGGAGCTCGGGGAGGGACATCTGATGCTCGTATTAGCTGCCGGTGTTCTCTGGGTCATCTTGCTGCTTATCCCTTTTCTCCCGGGTATTCTTGAGTTGCGCAGACCCCGTGATGCAGCACCGCTCTTCATCGATATGGAGTACACAAAGGATCCCGGATACTTCGGGAAATCATTCAGGAGCGTTATAAAAAAATATCTGCGCTCTGATTTACTCCAGTCCGGAACTCATGAGCAGTGCGCTGTCGCGAAAAGAAAAGATTCTCGTTTCACCATCACGGACGGTGCCTGCTGGCAGAAATGTCAATCATATCCTTTGCATTGCCGGAGACCTGATTTCAGAAGAGAAGGCGTATTTCCGGAAAGAGATTTATGCAACAGGGCATGCAGTTCTCGGCCCGGAAAATGTTGTGCAGGCTCTGGCTGCTGATGGAACGGTCACACTCGGAATGCATACATCGGTGCTGAGGTGGGCTGATGCCGGACAGGCCGCTGATATACGCGCAGGGTGTAATCTCGGGGTCGGCTTATCCTGTGGAGGTGAAATCAGGATCGCCCGTGGCTGCAGCTTTCAGCGCCTTTACGGATTTCCGATCATAACCGGTTCCGCGGACAGCGGCAGTGAAAGGGAACATCATGACCTTGACGAGTATCGCCAAGGAAAGGCGGAGTTTGGTTCAAGACGTCTCCGTCAGTTCCCGGGGGCACAAAAATAGAAAAGGACCTCATTGTGAAGAATAATCTCAGGATTGCGAAAAATTGTATCATAGCAGGGAATATCAAAACATACAGGGGATTGGTGATTGAGGAGGGTGTTACGGTCAAAGGGAATATTTTTTCTGAAGACGACATAACCATAGGGGAGCATGCGGTAATTGACGGCAATGTCTTCTGCCAGGGAAGAGTAATTATCCGGGGCGACGCACAGATAGGGCAGAGCGGGAAATTGAAATCGGTCATCGGAAAGAGCAGCGTTATTCTCGGCCGGAATGTCCGGGTGTACGGGTACATCCTGACGGAAGGTTCAGGGATCGTACGATGAAAAAAATCTTCATTGCCGTTACGGCTTCTGCAATCATCGCTTTTACCGTCTACAGTCTTGTTGTTATTTACCGGACATTCATGATATCACGGGAACAGAAAATCGCTGTCCTTATCGCATACAATCCGTCACTCAGCAATAAATATCCGCATATTCTGAAAGCATATAAGAGCGTTCTCGAAGAAGAAGGAGTTCCATACGAGGAAGTGAGTGCATATATACTGCCTTCCCTTCAGACTGATCAGATAATCAGGACCAAGCCGGTAATCATTTTCCCCGATTCGATTGCCCAGACTCTGCCTGAAAATCTCAGGGTATGGGTTCAGGAGTATCTGAAGAAGGGGGGATACGTTGCGGTCGTTTATGACGCCGGGATCCGGGCAGCGAAAGGATACTACCTGCACGAAGCAATATTTTCCCGTATTACCGGTGTTAACTACATAACGTATGACAAATTTTCTGACGAAACCTATACGCTGGGATATATAAAAGTGGGCGGAAAGGAGAGCCTCGACTTTTTTCAGGTGCCTTCGGGAAAGATAGACGAAGGTCTCCTGCTCGGCGGCTATGCGTATGGCAAGCTTGAGTATCCGGTCACAAGGAATGAACTTCTCGACGCTATCCCTAAGGATGAGATATATGCCTCTGCGATAACGCAGAGCGGTGAACAGTTCCCTGCTCTCGTCATGCGAGACGTTGGCCTGGGCAAGGTGCTGTATGTCAATCTTCCCCTTGGACATCTGAAAGCTCATTCAGACGACCTCCCTTTGCGGTCAATCATCAGAACATTTCTGTTTAAAGTAGTGAAAATACCGCATCTGCTGAACACCTATGATGGCAAGGGCGGACTCGTCATCAACTGGCATATCGACGCAAGTCTGGACTGGAAGAGCATCCTGATGATGCTCGAAAAACAGTATCTCAGAGAGAGCTTGCAGTACTCCATGCATATTACCGCAGGGAACTTCCGGGATGAACCCGGAGACGGGCTGGGATTTGACGCATGCGGGGGTGGCAAACCTTATGTCCAAGATGATCCTGCCATACGGTTCGATCGGGTCCCATGGCGGATGGGCGCATAACTGGTTTGCGAATAATATTGCGGAAAAAAAATTCGGGGAACGGGAAATCTATGAACAGATCAGGAGGAACAATGAGTGCCTTGCGAGTGTAACCGGATACGATGTAAAAGAGTACGCAGCACCGAATGGAATTCATCCCCAGCCGGTCACGACCAGAGTTCTCGAAAACCTGAATATCGGTGCTTATTACTATACCGGTGATACAGGATCTGCACCAAACCGGACATTCATCGACGGAAAGATGATCTCTGATACCGTGATTGCCTTCCCGATCATGCCTTTTGGAAAATCGGCTTCCCTCAGTGAGATGAAACGTTCCCAAAAGACCGAGGAAGACGTAATAAAATGGCTTTTTCAGACCGTTGATTTTGTCGTGAAGAACCGGACGGTACGACTCGTTTATTCTCACCCGTATGATATTTACCAGTATCCTGCAGGACTCAAATTATTCCTGGACTATGCCGAGGAACTGCAGAATGAAGGCAGACTCGCGGTTCAGCCGATGAGTTTTTTTGCAGAATTTCTTTTCCGGTTTTTAAAGACAGACGCTTCCTTTGAGGTTCAAAAAAACAGGATGGTCATACACCTGAAAAATCCGGAAGGTCTGGATGGGATTACTATTGCTGTCCCCAAACACATATGTAAAACACCGACTGCAGATCTTATTGCCCAGGATGATGAGGATTACTACTACCTTACGGTTGCAGGAAATGATTCAGAAAAAGTATTGTCCTGTGATATCATTAACGCGTATTCATTCGGGAGATGAGCATGAAAATATTTATCGTATTCGGGACAAGACCGGAAGCTATAAAGCTCGCGCCCCTCATTCATGAACTCAAGAAAAGCTTTGATGTCCGGGTCGTTTCATCAGGTCAGCATCTTGAACTGACAGAGCAAGTGATTGATTTTTTCAGTTTGCGACCCAACTACATGTTCGGGTGCATGACGAAGAAACCCGATCTCGAGAAACTCTACATGTGTATCGCCATGAATATACGGGGGTTGATCGATCACGAAGACCCTGACCTGATCATCGTCCAGGGGGATACCCTGACCTCATTTGCTACGGCTTTTGTCGGATTTCTGCTCAAGAAACCGGTCTTTCACCTTGAAGCAGGCTTGAGGACGCTGAAAAAGTTCCTGCCGTATCCTGAAGAGATGCTGAGATTGCTCCTGAGCAGGATTGCTGATGTCCATTTCACTCCTACCAAACAAGCTGCCAGGAATCTCATTGCTGAAGGAATCAGACAGGACAGGATACTCGTTACGGGCAATACTGTTGTAGATGCCTTATTCCTTGCGGAGACTCTTATTGATGAAAAACGGGTGTTCAACGATCTGTCACTCAACGGTGCCGATGGCGGGATACTCATGGGCAGTAAAAAACTCGTGCTTATCACCTCTCACCGGAGGGAGAACATTGGAGAGCCTTTAAAAAACATCTGCAAAGCAGTCAAGGAACTCGCACGAAAATATAAAGATACTATTTTCCTTTGGTCTCTGCACAAGAATATCAAAGTCCGGAATATTGTCTTCGAAGTTATGAAGACCAGACCGAAAAACCTCATCGTTACTGAAGCATTTACCTATGAAACCATGGTGTTTCTGATAAAAAGATCGCATGTCTTGATGACAGATTCAGGAGGGGTACAGGAAGAAGCTCCTGCATTCGGCAAACCGGTAATAATTTTAAGAGATACAACTGAACGGCCTGAAGTCATTCAGGCAGGGTTTGGATTCCTTGCGGGCTGCAGCGAGGAAAAAATCATACAGATCTTTACACGGATTTACAACGATACTGCTATTCATAAACGCCTTTCAAGGAAGCCGAATCCGTTCGGAGACGGAAAGGCATCCGAGAGAATACATCAATTTCTTCAGCTTGGGAGAGTCCGGTCCTTTATAAAGAATTATCCCTCATCGGCTGAAGATACCTTGTGGGAGAAAGGAAAACCTGCTCTGAAGGAGGAAAAAAAGTGAAAACAGTGTTTGCGCTATTTCTGTCCCTCTGCATTTCCATGGCGGTCTTTACGGGGGTTTCTGCAGCGCAGGATGGAGAACAAAAAACGCGTCGTCTTGAGGCCTCCTATTTATATGAGCATCTCACTCCCCATGATATCTACGGATCATGGCATTCGCTTAATCTGGCATACTACGATCAGTTGAGACGGGATCTTACATACTTCATCAGGCTCGGTGCCTTTTCCAGGGATGAGGGCGATGCGGTGCTGGGCAATGCGGGTGCCTACAAGGATTGGAGTCCCAGCATGTATACCTTTTCATCCATCTCTGTGGGTTCAAACTCTGAATACTTACCCCAGATCAGAATAGACCATGACTTTAATTTCAAGTTTGGGCCTTCAAAAAGTATCGTATGGCTTCTCGGGGCTTCCTACATTGATTATTATGATGTACATGAAGACTTCATCCTCTCAACCGGAATTGTCTGGTACGCAGATGAATGGATACTGAATTATCGGCTCTTCAGGAATAACAGCAGTCCCGGGAGTGTTGTTTCCTATTCGCATCTCATAAGCACCGGGTACGGAAGAGAGAAATGGCAATGGACTTATTTGAATCTCTCCTTTGGGAAGCAGGCCTATTATGCCACACAACTGACGAATCCTGAGGAGGTGGCGCAGAGTTCCCTGTTCGCCGGCCTGGTACACCGGCGGTGGCTCGGAAAGGATTACGGTGTTTTTTTCGATATCAGCTTTTTCAAGTTGAATAACGGGTATGAGAAATACAGCTTCTCACCGGGGGTATTCAAAGAATTTTAATACTGCAGGAAGAGGCGGGGAGCGTGTTCATACACAAGATGCAATTGATAGAGCAGGACCGACGCATAGAGCGTTATTGAACAGGCCAGAGCGATGTTGGAAAACCTGAAGCTTCTGAGAATGCAGAAAATAATGAGGGAAACGGTCATCAACGCATATTTTACCCAGAAAAACGGTACATGCCCGTAATCCAGGCAAAAAGCCATGAAGGGATTCGCTTCAACGATAATGTTTTCACTGATCAGCAGGAGCGTCAGGTAACCGTCCATCACATTCATGATGAGGAGCGCGAAGATCGCGATAAAAAGACGCGTATCATACAGGTCGAAAAAAATATGTTTTCTCCTGTCGTGCTTTCTCCTGACGGCCCTCCGGCGGCCACCCCTGAATGTATATCTGCTCAGGAACGGGGTCGGTTTGACACGCCTGTCGGTTCCGTATCTTTTGTCGTCTACGGTGTCATTCATCATGAAATCTCTTAGAATGTCTGTCATTCCCGCTTGTCGGGAATTCTTCCGATTTCCCGCTCTGAAGAGGGGATAACGGGGTGTGGTTACCCCTTTTTCGCACCCGGTCACCCAGCGATCTAACAGATCATTCGTTCGGGGAACAAGCCTGCAATGGTGCCTTAGATGTAAGGCTGCTTAATCCTTCCTCTCTCGTTTTCTCAAGAGCGATCAGAGATTACCGTATACCGCAGTGGCGGTTCCCCGAACGGTCTGAACCAGATGGTTCTTTCCTTTATAATACGAATTGTTTCCGGCCTGTCAAGATGCAAAGGGATTGAACAGGAATGATAAAGGTTTTATGGATCGTTAAAACTAAAGTTTGAATCGGATAGTGAGCGCATTCCTCGCAGCTTGCTGCGGGGTTAGCGAGCGAATATGGAAATAATAACTCCTTGCGATAAGATACCTCGCAGCTCTGCTGCGGGGTTCTTCATTGTGTAAAGATTACTTCGTGGTGATGTAGGTGTTCAGCCCCATAAGAGTCCTGATCTCCTGGGCGCGCAGTTTAGCTTTTTCCATCTCAGTAAACTCCCCAACCTGGACCTTGTGAACAGTTTCGCCGTTTTCGGATGTTACTGTGGTTAAGCTAACATCGTATCCATTGTTATCCAGCTTCTCCTGAAGCCCTTTTGCATTGAGGAGGTTTTTGAAGGCACCGACCTGAACAGTATATATTTTCTTCCCGATATCTGTGGGCCTCTGTACAGATTCATTTGCTGCTTCATCGGTATCCTCCGGAGCCTTCACCTGTTCCGTTTCTGCGGGCAAGGGTAAATCAGCCGGCTCCTCAGCTTCATCTAATAAATCATTCTCTTCCGCAATCTCCTCTTCCGACATTTTCTGCCGGCATTTCGCAATACTCTCGAGCAGGGATTTTACCCGCGGATGATCAGCGCCAAATGATGGTTCAGTTATTTTCTTTGACCGTTCATAGAGGGCTGCTGCTTCCGCATATTTCCCCTGAGCATAGTAAATGACTGCCAGGTTGTTCAGAAAAGGTGCTATCTGGTGATTGTCAGCACCCATGGTTTCCTCTGCAATCTTGAGAGCGCGTTCGGATAGCTCAGCGGCCTCATCGTATTTCCCTTGCTCGTACAGGCTCACAACCGTGTCATTGAGGACCTTCAAGGTCTCACCGTCTGCAGAGACAGCAGAGTTGAAGATGAGAAGAAAGGAAAGAGCAATGATCGTTCGTAAAAAGGTATGTTTATTATTCATTTGAACCCCCTCTGTGTGTCCCTGAGCTTGTCGAAGGGTCTCGTTGTTTTCACTTGGACCCTTGGACCCCTCTGAATCCTCGAATCCTACTTTTATATCTTGCCCACCCGTCCCCGAATTTTCAGGAGATCGAAAAACATCTGCACGGAATCCGTCAGCGGGTTCACCTTCGACTGCGGTGAATTGACCCATGTGATCGGAACCTCGCGGACCCTGTAGCCGTTTTTCTTTGCGAGGGCAAGGATTTCAACATCATAGGCAAACCGGTTTATCCGCGCCTGCTTGAACAGGCTCCTTGCACTTTCACCGGTAAACAATTTGAACCCGCACTGCGTGTCATCAAACTCGTCTATGACCAGGGTTTTCACAATCTTATTGAATAATTTACCCATGTTCTGACGCCACCATGGCTGTTTCTTTAGGATCTGGCTGAGGGCGAGCGCCCTCGAACCAATGGCGATGTCACACGTATTATTATGAACGAAATGCAATAATTTGGAAAGTTCCTCAATAGGTGTGGAGAGGTCAGCGTCTGTCAGGAGCACAAAATCCCCTTTCGACGAGAGAACCCCCGTTCTCAGGGCATATCCTTTCCCCATATTGGTATCGTAGCCGATGACGTTCAGTTGGGGGATTTGGGGAATTTTTTCTGTCGCAACCCGGCGCGTATTATCTTTACTGCCGTCATCAACAACAATGATTTCGCATTCCATGTTTTTGGAATTGCAGAAATCCCGGATGGCAAACAGGGAAGGGATGATCCTCTTCTCTTCGTTGTATGCAGCAACGATAATCGAAATCATGATGGGAAGTATTATATAGGATTTTAGGCAACTAAGAATCAACAAAAAACAGTAGGCAGTAGATGGTAGGTAGTAAACAGGAAAAAACAAAAACTATAACAAAACAGAAAAAACCAACAGATGAGAACCGACAGCTATTCCTTAAAACGCAATTCCGACCTTGTACTGATTATGCTGCTTGAGGCACCATTTGATCCGGCTGTCCTTTGGAGCATCCCAGATGTGGTCCAGATCGACCTGAAGGTTAAAGTCTTTTTTCAGAGGGATGTTTACATAGAAGCTCAGCCCCGAGTCACTAAGATCATGTGTCGAACTTTTCCCGGTAATCGTCTCATGGTCAATGCTGTAGGTATACGTAACCGGCAGATTCACGTTCAATCTTTTTTCAGCCCTTCTTTCTTTCAGAAGAAGCATACTTCCTCCCCCCTTCTGTTTTTCTTTATATATTTCTTTATATCTACTTATAAAAAAGCACAAAATTATACATTTGTCAACTAAATTTATTAAAAAACAGGGTTCAAGGGGTCGAGGGTTCAAGGATCGAGGGTTCAAAAGATTCGAGGATTCAAGTGAAAACAACGAGATCCTTCGACATTCTCAGGATGACACACAGAGAAGGCTCAAGGATTCAGGGGGTTAAGGGGTTCGAGCCTGATTGTTATGGATTTCTTGGGTTTTTTAACAAACCGTATCTTCGCTGATTCTGTATCCTTATGATAATCCTCAAAACTGTGCTTATCCCAAAACTCTGCAGTTTCTTTGTCTGTCTTGAATACCGGTATCTTTTTCATTTCATTTACCAACTCAATTCAAAATATTTCTTTTCCCATACATTCATGTCTCTTGCTGTCGAGAGAATCCAATAAGAGGCTCTTTTTATGCCGAAAGCCTTTTCGAAAAGCTGTTGTTATCTGTCCGGCGCGGGCATTTTTTTCTTTTTCATTTTATCTAAGAGTCTCTTCCTGATTGGTTCTGCTTCTGTCTGAATCGTTGCGATTTGCTCTTTCACCGACATGTGCTTCCTTCTCTCATAACTTTTTTCTCTAATCGCATGAATCTGTTTCATGGTTTTTGATTCATTCATTGTTGTCCTCCTGAATCCAGCTTTGAGAATATCCCAAAACTGTTTTGTTACCTCCCGCTTTTCCGGTGAATCATCTGCGAAGAGGAATGAAGGCACAGACGTATCGAGATATAATTTTGTCTTCTTCACTAATTGATCTCCTGTCTAATTTTACCATTTTTTGACCTCACTCTTTGAGGATTAATAAGAACCTATCTCAAAATAGGTGTTCTGTGTTTTCTTGTCATTCCGGGCTTGACCCGGAATCCAGTGACTTTGCCTTTTTATTATATAAAAACAAAGAGTTATGAATTGCCAATTCAATATACTACAGTCGCTGGATACCGGCCTTCGCCGGTATGACTTAATTTTGAGATAGGTTCAAGATAAAATTGACGGCAGATATTATATTTGTGAGGGTTTGAAGACTGGTGAATTCAGTAGGAAGAATCCTGGAGGCCTTCATAGCAGGTATTATATATACACACTACAAAAGAATCTTAACAATCACTATTGCAGTAGAACAGTAAATTGCATAAAATATGATTATCAGATTTTAAGGAACAAGCAAGAACTCCCTGTGCTCTTGGCGCAGGGATGAATTGCTTCCTCATCTGTGTCATTGCCCGACTTGATCGGGCAATCCAGAGAAAAGGAACTGGATTCTCCGGTCAAGCCGGAGAATGACAGTATTGAGTTTGACTTTTACGCCCTGCGCTCTTGGCGCAGGGTTCTTAACGGAGGTCAATAATGGGAAAAACAATCAGCGCAACCGAAGCAGCACGAGCTTTTTCTGAAATTATTAATTCCGTCAAATATAAAGGCGAGAGTTATACGATTATCAGAGGAGGCAAGCCCGCTGCCGTCATTGTGCCGGTCAAGGCAGCAACTTCCGGTCGGATACTTAGGGAACTGCGGGCTATTATTAACAATTTGCCTAAGCTTGGGAAAGATGCCGAGAGGTTCTTAGAGGATGTTGAAGAGGATTTTAAATCTCAGCCGCCTCTCCCGGAGATGACGGCATGGGAGTGATATTTGATACAAGCGAAATCATTGCAATTGAGCGCAAAAGTCACGATATTTACCGTATTGTTGAGGGCCGCGAGGACGAACAGTTCGGCATAAGCGTTATAACGGTTGCTGAGTTGCTCCATGGGATCGAACGTGCTGATACACACACCCGGAAAATAAAACGGCAGGCATTTGTGGAGAAGGTTATCGAATTCTTTCCGGTCTTTCCGATGGATATTGCAGTCGCAAGAACGTATGCGAGGCTTTGGGGATCACTTTCTTTACAGGGCATCACTGTTGGAAGTCATGATCTCATCATAGCAGCAACTGCCCTCTCGATGGACTATACGATTATTACAGCAAACACAAGAGACTTCAGAAAGATAGAAGGATTAAAGTTTGAGACCCTGTGAGAGTCTGGGAATCCTTGTTCCCTGTTTTTTCTATTTTTACACTTGACCCCTTGAATCCTTGGACCCCTTGAATCCTGTTTTTTTCACATTTCCACAAAATAATTCTCCCAGGCGATGTCGATCGATTCCCTGTTCATTGCTGCTGTCCTGTTGTAATAGTGGGCATCGTCGATAATATGGTCCACGATGTCTCGCGGATGGCAGGCATTGAATTTTACCCCATATTTTTTATAGTAATACTTTATGAGGTAGTCAAGCATATCCCTCTTGTACGGGATGCCGTTCGCCGAGGTCACCTTCATGAAGATTGCCTCGTATTCATCTTCTGACGGATGATCTATCTTGATCTTGTACCGTATCCTGCGCAGAAATGCTTCATCAACGAGGTTCTTCGGTTCAAGGTTCGTTGCGAAGATGACGATCTGGTCGAACGGGATATCGAACTTCATGCCGGTGTGAAGGGTCATGAAATCTGTCCTCCGCTCAAGGGGAACAATCCACCTGTTCAGGAGGTTCTGGGGGTCCATCTGCTGCCTGCCGAAGTCATCAACAATGAAGAGGCCGTTGTTTGCCTTCATCTGGAGGGAAGCCTCGTAGAATTTCGAGATCCCATTGAAATCGAGGTCGAGGGTCTTGAGGGTAAGTTCACCTCCGGTCATGATCACCGGCCTTTTGATCTTGATCCACCGATGATCAGTATGTTCTGCTGCCATGTCCGAATTGACCGGGATGTGGGTTACCGGGTCAAAGATCGTGATGATCTGTCCGCCCACAATAATCGCGTGGGGCATGTAGACGGTACCGGGCAGAACTTTCCCGATTGTCTCTGCAATGGTTGTCTTCCCGTTTCCGGCAGGGCCGTAAATGAACATCGCCTTACCCGAGCTGATGGCCGGGCCGAGGCGTCTCAACAAGCGCGGGCTCAGTATCAGATGGGAGAATGCCTCTTTCACCGTGTCCTCATTCACAATGATATTCTTGATCGTCTGCACTTCCACCAGGTTCTTATACGCGTCCAAAGGCACAGGGGCAGCTCCGACATACCTGCATATCTCGAGCAGCTCATTTGCCCGGTTCTTCCCTTGTCCGGTGATCGTAAAATTGTACGTTGCCCTGGTATATTGCGTCGCCCCCTTGACTTCGATGAATTTCTCGCGCCTCAGCGATTCGAGGGCGATGTCTACAATCGAATGGGGAAGCTTCACGTGCTCCGAGACATCGGCAATCTTGAAGTCACCCATATACAGGATGTGTTTCATGATAAGGTCGGCAATAAACGAGATATCGAGCCCTGTCTCCTCAACCGTTTTCGGGACGTCCGGTGTTTTTTGAAAGAATGTATTCAGCTCCTGGGCGGATATATAGCCGAGTTCAACCAGGTTATGACCCAGTCTTCCCCCTTTCATTCTCTGCCGTGCAACAGCAGCGGCAAGCTGCTCCTCGGTAACGACTTTCTTCTTCAGTAATTTTTCGCCTAATGTTTCCGGCATTTAGCTGACCCCCTTATTCTTCTTTATATTCCTTCCAGACAATCCCTGTGGTGTCGTTAAATTTGGTTATAGTCTCAGAACTCTCTATCGAACCGGTAAAGTACGGTTCGTCATCCCAGAATATTCCCTCCGGCAGAATGAATTTAACGGCTAACCGGGCATGGGGGGAAAGGTTTACGAGGTCGAACTTTCTGTTGCGGGCCCCTTTCTTTCCTTCCAGGAGGCGGATCATCAGAGAGGTCTTTTGCGGAGTTTCACTCGTATTCTGCATGACAAAAGTATAAATGCCTTTTTCAGCTTTCGCAACCCAAAAGATTATTTTGGCGTCCGTTTCCGAATCTTTTTTTAAATCAACAGATTTCTGTTCAGACCTGCCATATTCCTCAACAGACGGGTGAGTCTTTCTGAAGAGGCTGGTTGTGATGCCGGCGCTTTCGGCTTCCGTCAAAAAAATCTCGATCTTGATGTCCCGGTAAAATAATGCATCTGAAACCGCGATGCCGAGAGAGGGCTTCTTCTGCGGCTTCTCTTTTGGTTTTTCGGCTTCCGGAACCGTAATCCCTGCGGACTGGTTTTTTCCCTCACCGGGATTTGATGAATCACCCGGGGTTACAGCGGAGGTTTCGGTTGTGTCATTGCCGGCGGAAGACTGATCAATGTCGCTCTTTGGGGCAGATGATTCTGCTTTTGCCGGAGTAACTGACTTCTCCCCCGCTTTCTTCGAACCTTTCTCGCCTACTTTCCCTTGAACCTTCCCAGCTGATGCCACTTTTGTAATTACCTGATCTGGTTTTTTGTCTGCTGTATTGATTTCTGATCTGAATTTTCTATCTAAACTTCTCATCTCTGACATGGGGTCTGATTTGACGTCCTTCTTCGTTTCAGTCAAAGGAGAGATTTCGGTCGCTTTTTTATCGGCCTTCACAGGGAACTCTGTTTGTGCAGGTTCTTCGATAGGATCAGTGAGCGACGGTTTTGTTTCTGCAGGCGGAATTGGTTCCGGCTCTATCGGATCAGGCTCAGGTTTGGGTTCTGGGGGAGGGGGGATCACTACGGGTTCTGGTTTCGGTGGTTCGGGTTTCTTCTCGGGCTCCGGCTTGTGTTCAACAACCGGAAGCTCGGCTTTTGCAATCATTGATTCTTTCTTGGGTTCCTCCGGCATGAGAGTGATGCCCTCAGGTTGTGTCTCGTTTTGAGCAATGGTTTCTGAAATGGGCTCTTCTGTCTTTGGCACTTCAGCCGCCTCTGGCTCTTTCGGTTTTACGGCCGCGGCCTGCTGCTTGACGGGGGCTTTTGCTTTTGCCCGAGGTGCTTTGCGTGCAACCGGAGCTTTTACCGACGCTTTCCCTTCACTGACCAGATCAACGGAATAATGACCGAAAGACATCGAATAGAGACTTCCCTTGTAGATCGGGATGGATACAAGATAGGCTATCAATACGATATGAATGAGGGATGAGTAGAAGAGATGGGGCTTAATGGTCATGTGAGCTTTATAGAGCAATCTTACTCCTCATTCGTCGAGTCTATTAAAAGTCAATGTATAAATTCATTTTATGTCATCCTCCGGCTTGACCGGGGGATCCAAAAAGCATTAGAGACTCGATACCCGTCCGCGTTTCTTTGAATCTTCTCCACATATTCATATCTATAATATACTGATTTTTAGGCGTATTTATTACAAATATTAAACTTAAGAATGAATGGCGGCTGGTAAGGGAAGATACCACAGAGTATGCAAAATTCATAGCCCCGCTATATCCATTATTTTGATACCAAAGTAAAATTATAAGGTTGTTCAAAGTATGAGAAATAACTTACATCGTCAAGCATGGTATAATTGGCACCAAAATAATGATCAAAAATTAATCTGAAAGTATTAACCGGTGTTATAGAATTGTATAAGAGGTGACTGCCGCCTGGTAAATAGTAGGCATTTAAAATACTTATTCTGCCTTCAATATACTGATCAATATTTTCCCCTATAAGATGCGGCCCGTGATCCGATTGTAAGATAATGATCGGCGGTATTGCAGATTTATTTAAAATTGTGTCAACTGCTGACTTTATTTTATTATTGACAAAGATTAACTGCTCTATATACTCATCCCTCTTTTCCCACATATTGCTTTGAAATTGATCAAGAATTGTTGCATGGTGTCTGATAGTTCCATTATGATCAAATAAATAAGGATGATGAGGTAGTAATAAATGTACAAATGTGAATGTTGGTTGTTTGATGTCGGGTATTGTTTCCAACATCTTTAAAGTATAAAGATGACTATTAGCAAGGTCTTCAATAATGACTGAATTGAATAGTTTTAATACTGTGGTTTGCGAAAGCACTCTCAAAAATTCGTCATTAAAAAGGCCTTTTTCGTACCCAATCTCTATATCCGCATATTTATTGGATGATGTAGCACCCCACGTTGAATTAAAGTGTACAAAAAGATATCCTTTCGATTTGAGGAATTGAGCAACCCGATTATTCCTAATCATTTCATAAGGAATTCTTAAATCATTAGATTCAATTCCAACTTTGTCAACAAGATAATTGATGAACTCTAAGTTCAAAGAAGATGGTAGAGACAAGAAGGTGTATGCATAATTACTATGACTTTTCGATGCAATATAAAATCCTTTATTGGTTAAATAATCAAGAAATTCGCTGTTATCAAAATTATAAAAGTCTCTAAGGATATCTGCTCTGCCATAGCCGTCCAATATAATGTAATAAATATCTGGTCTTGCCTCTAAATATGTAAAAGAAGAATTATTGGGGTGTTCAGTGATTGTATTTTGGTGAGCGGAAATTTTGATACTATATATGCCGATATTTGAAAGAGACCAAATAATCATGAATGCGGAGAAGACATTGAGGAATCTTGTAGCCAGAAAAAAGTCTTTTTGCTTCCTGAGAATTAATATAATAAGTCTTCTAGTTA
Organism: Thermodesulfovibrionales bacterium; assembly: GCA_963715195.1. GTDB lineage: Bacteria > Nitrospirota > Thermodesulfovibrionia > Thermodesulfovibrionales > SM23-35 > JALHSV01. The sequence goes on from CAVQRT010000008.1 coordinate 88,413, forward strand.
TCATGAACCAAATTACTAAAAGACAAAGATGCAATAAAATATCGATTTTACCGCTTGCGTTCATTTTAGCCCATGAAGCTTTGTATAAAAAATGCTCAGATATCCAATTTAACAATAGTGAATGGAGGTGTCCGTGAGAAAAGAATATAATTAAAAAAAGAGAGACAATAAGTCCGCTTTTTACTATATCTCCCAAAATTAATCTCAGAATTTGCGTAAAAATAATAGAAAAACTCAAGAAAAAAATAATTGGAAGGAGTGCTGAAGTGAATGAAGTTTGATCTATATTATGAGCGTAGAGGAAAAGAATGGGTATTACAGAAAACAGATAAGGATGAATAACATGTATTTTGTTTATATTCGTTTGGTTTTTCCCCTCTTAGTAATATGATTATCCAAAAAAAATAATTGTTCTATTTGCGGCATCCTTGGCTTAAAAATTGCTAATATAATAACACAAAAATTAGTCTTATTTATTGAAATGTTGGATAAAATAGTCTTTAACCCAGGGGGTAACAATGCTATGACACATCTTAGCAGGCTGTCAAAAATAATTTTTTTGTTTGCTTCCTTTTCTTATTGTCTTTTTCCTGTAAAAGCTTATGCTTATGTTGATCCCGGAACAGGAAGTTACGTCATTCAGATAGTGATTGCGGCATTGCTCGGCATACTTTTTACGATCAAATCGTTTTGGAATAAACTTAAATCTTTTTTTGTTAACTTGTTCTCAAAACATAAAAGTGACATAACCAAATGATCAATAGAGTGGCGGGTTCTTTTCGAGACCCGAGCGGTTTTCTTTTCTATCGGGATGGTGTGCTATATCGGCAAGTCAACGTTTTATATAAAGAAAATTATGAGCAATTAATAAATTCGGGATTGTATGATGATCTTGTAAAGAGTCAATTAATGATACCGCATGAAGAGGTTGCCAATAAATTAGTACAAGATGCAGATTGTTATAAAGTAATCAAACCAGAAATTATAGATTTTATTTCATATCCATACGAATGGTGCTTTAGCCAGTCAAAGAGTGCTGCCTTGCTTACGCTCAGCATTCAGAGAAAAGCGCTTGATTTTGGCATGTCATTAAAAGATTGTAGCGCTTATAATGTGCAATTCAGAGGTGCCCGTCCAGTGTTCATTGATACACTCTCTTTTGAAAAATATCGAGAAGGGCTGCCATGGGTGGCCTACAGACAATTTTGTCAACACTTTCTTGCACCTTTGGCTTTGATGGTTGAGAGGGATATTCGATTAAATCAATTATTCCGGATATACATCGAGGGCATTCCCTTAGATTTAGCCAGTTCGCTTCTCCCTTACCATACATGGTTCAAAGCATCCTATTTATTGCACATTCATCTTCATGCAAGAAGTCAGAAGCATTTTGCAAACAAAAAAATAAAGATTACGCGTCGAAAAATAGGGCGCTCAGAACTTTTAGGACTTATTGACGGATTAGAATCTGCAATAAGTAAAATGAATTTTATGCCTGCGAAGTCTGAATGGAGCGATTACTATGAGGATTCTCATTATTCTCAAGAAGCATTTCATCACAAAAAGCAAATAATTTCAGAATTTATCGATCGGATAAATCCAAAGTTTGTATGGGATTTAGGTGCAAATATAGGAACGTTTAGTCGTATTGCAAGTAATAAAGGTATTAAAACAATAGCTTTTGATAATGATCCTGTTGTTGTTGAAAAAAATTATCTTGAGTGCATTGCTAACAAAGATTCAAATTTGTTTCCCTTAGTGCTTGATCTGAATAATCCAAGTGCAGGTTTAGGGTGGGAAAATAAAGAAAGAATATCTTTAATAGAACGGGGCAGAGCAGATCTTGTGCTTGCTTTAGCTCTTATTCATCACTTCGCTATTTCTAATAATGTCCCCTTCAGTAACATCGCTGAATTACTTAGCGATATATGTAAATCGCTCGTAATCGAATTCGTTCCGAAAGATGATCCACAAATTCAAAGGTTGCTTTCAACGAGAGAGGATATTTTCAGTGATTATACGCAGCCAAACTTTGAGAGCGAATTCAACAAATATTTCATGATAAAGGCATCTGAAAACATTAAAGACTCAATGAGAACCTTGTACTGGATGGAAAACAGAAAATTATAGTTATAGGAATTTCGCCAAATGAACTTTTGGATGTGTAATTTTGTTCCTAAAGTTTATTGCTATGAGAATAAAAATCATGATGAGCAAGGATAGCAGTGTTATGAGCTTTGAATAATACCGGATTGGCGTATCAACAAATCTTAATTCAAGCGTATGTCTGCCTCTTGCAACTTCGATTAGCATAGCACCCGAGTCTCTATCAGTCTGTATTTCGATTTCAGCACCATTCAAATAAGCTTTCCACCCCGGAAAATTAAATGTTCTGATCTTTGCCAGTAAAGGTTCCCCTGCGTCTATCTTGATAGTCCTCTTGGCAGACTTCCAACCCGTTATTTCAACCTTACCCGTGCCGCTCATGATCTCTATTTCATGATTTGATGAGCCAGATATATTCTCCTTTACTGCCCAAACTGGTAGATGCTCCAAATTCGAATTTTGGACTTTGACAGGCATTAATTCATGTTGATGAAAGATATGTGCATAATTAATGTACTTTAAATCCAAGAAGATCAGTACGAAAAAAAGTAAAAATATCGATATTCTGAATATTGGTTTTTTTCTATATTGCGTTATTAAAGACCAAAATATAATCGAGGACAAGAAAGAGGCAGTAAAATTTGTTATATTGAACCATCGTGAAGGAAACTGAATATATTTGAAAAATGGAATCGTCTCCCACAAAAAAGTCGATATTCCGAATAAAAAAAAGAGACTGAAAATAGTTGCGATCGTGAAAAAAAGACAGATTTCTTTTATGCTTTTTACTACACTTTGACTTATCCGCACTAAGCAGAAGATACATATGAGGAAAAGAGTGAGAAATAAGAAAAGATAAAAAACGAATGTCTGATGATATACGTGCCAGAAATTATCAGCAGGGATTTTATCAGAAAAATCTGGAAGTATGAAGAAGATAGCATAATGAAACCCGCCACCTTCACCAACGAAAGATTTCAGACTCAGAAACTGTTTTTCAAAAATAAGAGGAAGAATATATGCTGAAGACACCAAAAATCCAGTTAAGAAAATTACCGGGATAGCTATCAGGGCATTAGGCTTTTTTCGTGCTACCGCAAAATAAATAATAAATAGTACTATTACAAATGTGAACATATAGGCATTAATGAGGTGTGTCAGGACTAAACCTGCGAAACAAAGACCTGCATACAATATATATTTAACTTGGTCTTTTACGATATATCGATAGGCAAACAATAAAATAGGAGGAAACCACATAAAAGATACCATTGAAGCAAACGTGCCGATCAAATAAAACTGGAACACGGTATATGGAAATATCAGATAGAATAATGCTGTGAACAATGCGATTTTTTCAGAATAAAATTCTTTGGCGAGGAAGAACAAGCCCGTGGTTGAAAAGAATAATGCCGTGAACTTGGTAATGTTCATGGCAGAGATTATTGAGTCAACGAATAGATTAAAAAACGCTGTCAGATAATAGGCGAATGGGGGATAAAGAATAAAAATGGGACTCCCGTATCCCCAAAAATTAAGTGGTAACCACCTAGGATATATAATTCCTTCTTTTAAAGCTTCATAAAACTGCCATGCCCAGTTAGTATATGTATAAGCATCATTTACAATAATAGAAAAATATCCAGGCGTGAGAAGCTGTCTGAGCATTACTAATGCTGAAGCGATAAATATTATTATAAGACTTGAAATCGTCTTGTTTATTTGTAATTTCACAATGAAATTCTCAGTTGAGGGTATATGCTTTTTATCAGTCGGATATCTCCTGATAATAAGTAAATATTCGTATCGTATAACTTGCTGATAGCGAGTCCTTGTATGCTAACCAGCTTTAGAGATTTCAGTTGGATATCAGTTAAGAGCAGAAGTGTTAACAAAATCGCGGATGTTCTTTGATAATAAGATTTCATCTGATAAAAATGTTTCTCTGTTTCTTCCCCAAAATATTTTTCTTGTCTCTCCACTTGATGAAACTCTGAAGTCTACATCATAAACACTGTATGCAGGCAGATAATACATAATGTGCCTGTAACCATAAAATAAATATGGTTCAACAAATACCCCTGTGGTAGATGGATCAAATGATTTAATTCTGTCAAGCAATTGCTGAAAGGTTTTTGTCATGATGTTTTATCTCCTGATACGTAACTGGATATTTTGCAAAAAGGAAGATAATAGTATTAAGGCATTAGTAGCAGTAAAATGATGAATGTTGCAACATTTTTCTTAAGAAGCCTCTCTGATATTGTCAGTCAGATTGCCCTATCGAAGCTGCGGTGAGGAGCAGGAGAGCAGGAAGGAAGATAAGGACATATCCCGGATTGGCAGGGTGAATGAAAATAAGGAGATAGAACAGGACGGAAGGCATAATCCACAGGAGAAAAAAGAAGGATTTTTTGTCTATCAAGGAATCCGAGCTTCCTGTGGCGTATCAGGGAATAGGTTGCAATCCCCAGAATGAAAATGCCTGCCCCAATACCATATAACACAAATTTTGCAAGGGCTGTTGAAAATATCTGAAACGATTCCCATCCCTTTTCAAAGACAGAGACATGACCGGTATTGAATAGCCAGAGTTCTCTGAATGCGCTCTGGTAGGCATTCCAGCCACCTGTCATCCAGACCATGGGGACAAACCAGAGGAGGCAGACAATCACCAAGGAGTCCAAGGGATGCGATGATTTTTCTGAGTGGTACTCCCTTGACAGAAAATAACCAGAGAGGAAGGAGGAAAACAATCGTATTCTGCCGTATGCCGCCTGCGATGCCAAGGGCTATCACAGAGAGCCAGAGGTATTTGTGCTCGCCCTTGAGTATCCTCCAGCACAGAAGAGCAACAAAGGAGCTGAAGAATGCCTCTACCACGTATGTTAGTGCTACTTCACCATGAAACCACAGGTTGGGGCTGGTCAGGGCAATGAGGGCGGCAATAACCCCGGTCTTTTTATCGAAGATCTCTTTGCCGAGATAGTATATGGTAACGACTGCGAGACCGCTGAAGAGGATGCTTATGAATATAAAGGTACTGTTTGCATCTTTGATAAAGAAATTGACGAGTCGTCCGAGCATAACGTACAAGAAATAGCCGGGAGGGTGGGGCTGGTGGACGGTAATATCGTATTTCTCCAGGGCAAGGGCAAACTGGACTGAATCCAGTGATATAGAAGTTTGCTTGTGAAGGGAATCCGGGTAATAATCGTTATGGAAAAAAATAATAACAGATAATAAAAGATCATCTTTGCTATATTTTTTCTCATGTACTTGCCTTGCCGTTTCCAAATTCTACCTTTAACCTTTATCTTTTTTATTCCTTATTGTTTTCATTAAATCTTTTTCCAGTATCAAGTCTGATATGGACAGTTGCTTTTGTATGTAATCTCTATCAAGTTGTTTATCTTTGCTGACATAAGACCCATCGCGAAAAATCACGAAACTGTTACTTTCATTCAGAAGGTCTTTGCCTAAAAAACAGGTATCTGAAATATCAATCCCCAGAATATTAGTGATCGTCGGAGCAAAATCGATTAGTCCTCCGATAGTGTCTATGCTGATGTCCTAAACATTCTTATCAGGCAGCTTAATAATCAGAGGAATTTTTCTGAGTTCTTCCATATTACTGATCCCCACCATTTTTAAATCATTCTCTTCAAATCTTGCACGATGGTCTCCATAAATGGCGATAATAGTGTTTGACATTAAGTTATGATCAGATAGGTTTTGCAGAAACTCTCCTATTGCTGAATCAACATAGTGCATAGATCTCAGATAATTCCCTATCAGTTTTCCTTCCAAATCCCCTAAGGGGAAATTATCAATCTCGGCGGTGACGTCATCAAAAGGCACATGGGTCGTCAGAGTTGTCAAAAAAACATAGAAAGGAGATGGCAGATTTCTTATTTTTTCTATACTTTGTGCAAAGAAACGCTTATCGCTTAACCCCCAACCGAGATGATCCTCTTTTGAATATGCATTTTCATAAAACTGATGCTCAAATCCTAATGCTTTCTCAAACACTGCCCTGTTCCAGTAGGTACTCCTATAGGCATGCATCGTTGCAGTTGTATAACCATGATCCCGGAGTATTTGCGGAAGGCAATAATAATCATTCTGAGCATACAGGAACGAAACTGCACCTCTTCTTGATGGATAAAGGGAGCAGTTAGCAAGAAATGTTGCATCTGAAGTGTTACCGGACCATGTCTGATCATAAATTTGGTTAAAGTGGATGTCCCGTTTTTGCCAATCTATTTAAATTTGGAGTGACTTCAGTTCCTTTCCACTTCATGCCAATAACAAAATTTTGTAACGATTCCACCTGAATGACAATTAGATTGCAACCGTGTCCACTTTCTTTCAAATCATTTTCTTTGCTTCTTATGTTTACTGTTAAAAAAGTCCCTTGTCAGTTCCGTGTCAGCTGCGAAACATTTGTTTTCTTGATTTGTGTTTCCAGATAATTGTAAATGTCAAAAATCTGATAATTGACAATCCCAGGAGTATAAACAAGAAATTTTCTTTCGAAAACAGACTTGAAATAGTTGTAGTTGAGCAGATTGAAAAAATACAAAGGAAAAATATTAAAAAAAAGCCCCAAAAGTAAAAAAAGACTGAAACCCCTTACCCAATTTAATGCGGATATTAGCTGATGCGTGTTTTTTTAGCCAGGGAAGAGGAAAGGTAAAAAGATTAAATCCGCGACGAAGAAAAGCTCCTTGCCAATCATTTTAATGATTATGGGAACAATAGAACTCAACATCGATATCTGATGTACATTGTAAAGAGAACCAAAGTCATTAAAAAAGCGAAAATAAAGGGACTGAGAAAGATACAGCAGGGATAAAATTGCGTTTAATGAAAACAGATATGTAAGCTTTCCGGTTCGATTCTTTATAAATAGTGAGACAGAGACTAAAAATAAAGTAATTCCGAATGTCGGGAAGAAGAGTTAATAGGAATGAATAGAATGTAATTTTGTCATCGTATGATAAATATATGAATAATATTTCTTTGATAATCAGGATGCATAGAAATATAATGAAAGGGATATCATGCGCAGCGGCATAAAGAACAGATTTATTCTTCGATTTTAATTTCATGTCCAATGTCAGTATTTGAAGCATCAATTGTGCCAATCGGAAGTTCGAGGACACTGAATGATTGGGATAGAGGCGGGTTAAACGATTCGGAGTGAGATTGCTGACAACAGCGATAACCTGATTTTTTTTATTTAAAAAAAGAACGTCTATGGGGAATTGCATAAAGAATGTATGGACTGAAAAACACGGTTTGATCCAGAGTGCTTCACCTTGAGGCAGTTCTTTTCTTCCAAGAAGCCCTTTCATTCGGGTGAAAAGGGTGTCTGCAACTCTGACGTTGGTTGCCAAAACTTTGCCGGTTCTGTTGTTAATTGCCTGTATCATTTGTCATCTTTTTTTCATCCTCGTCTTCGACGACCACCGGTTCTCACATCCGGATATTTGTCGATCAGATGCTGGTTCTCGGGTGTGTTTTTTACAAAAATATTTGCGACTTTATCGGAATATATGAGTTTCCAATCATTTCTTTTCGAGGAGAACATTCGAGAGCGGACCATTTTGTGTGAAATATAATCCAGTTCACATTGTATTTTTTCAGGACATCCTCCCATCCTGATTTTATCTGTGTAACCTTCAGGTATTCATTCCCGATTTTTTCACCGTACATATCTGACCGGCCATCGAAGAATACCTTATATTCAGGCCAAGCAGCATAGATGATATAGTCGCCAAACTCATCATTATTGAACATATTGCCGGCTAGCTTTTCTTTTTGGAAAAACTCAACGGCATCAACCGGCAATTTATTCCTTGTTAAATTCATAGGACAATTGGTCTGTAAATACCATGACAGAAATGAGTACGATCATCCCAGATTGCCCATACATGATACTTTGCTACTGAATCTGTTTTTGCTGTTCTGTCAGATATGGCGAGAATTCTCTTGATCAATCTTCGTTCTTTGAATTCATGCAGAAGGTTATCTATCTGTCTTCCCAGAATCGGACTCACGATGATCGCAAAGAGTGGTATATATCTGGCTGAATACAGGGACATGTGGGTAAAAAGCAAGACCAGAATTATCTCTATTGCATTCAGTCTGAGCACCGATACACCGAACACAAAGATCATGAGAAGAAGCATATATTCATATCGCAGATCGTCATGAAAATTGGGTGGGAGAAATTCATTTACATGATTCATAAGAAATTTATTTGAGATTATCTTGAAAGGAAAGACGAGAATCTCATAACCTTTCGGGTTGAGTAGCGTAACCAAAATACAGAATGAAGGAGAATAGAACAGGGTTTTTATTTTCCAATTTTATCCTTCCGCTCCTCTTCTTTAAAGATTGCCATGATAGCATTACCTGTCGATATAAATTCCAAGGAGCAAGAAGCCGGCAATAAAGCCTCCGTGAAGGTTTACCCACAGGAGCATGAGGGGAGGGAGGAGATAAAGGTAGTTCTTTTGTCTTGTATTGATAGGTATCGAGAATGATATACCAGAGCAAGGTATAAGAAGAGCGAGAAGATATGCGGCCTTGCAAGCCAGTGAATAATCGATGCACTGGTGCCAAGCGCGACGATAAATGCGGCAACGATGATACTGATGCCCGATGCCTCAGGAATCTCAAAAGGATTGCATACACTGATGCGATTATCAGTGCCATGAACAACAACGAGACCGGTGAGTCCAGAGAGCTTTGTGAATGAGTGCGAAAATTACCTCAGAAAGCCATTCATGAGCTGTCCACTCAAGGGGAGGGGTGATGTGGGAAAAAAGATCATGGTGGGGGACTGTGAGGGTTGTCTATAATGTATTCACCTGCTCGGATATGATAGCCGGTATCAGCATCTCCGAGGAGATTCACTGGACCCCTCAGAATGAAGATAAGGATGATGATGAATATGACTTCTGCTATAGAGGGTAAAAACCAGAAGATTTTTGAGGATTTGTTGGGGGTCATGACAGGTTAATGGGGAAATATAGATGTGCCAATTATGAGCTCCCTCTATTTTCCCATTTAAGGGTTTCTCTCTTTTTAAACTCCTTTATTGCCTGTTTGATATCTAATCGTTCTTTCTCCCCAAGAGGAGAAGCATCACTTTCAGCAATGGTTTTCCAGAAAATATTGATAAGATCCTTTTTCGGCAAAGTCTTCAGCATATTGACAACAACCTCTTCTGGCATTGATAGTGTCTTTGCAGTCATTCTTAACTCCTATGAATGAAAATGATACCTTTAAATATTCATTAATAGTCCATCAATAAACTTATATGTCGTCATCCTCCGGCTTGACCGGGGGATCCAGCAATTAAATCATCGTATAAATCCTTCCAGTCTGGATTTGATTCTTCAATAAGCTTCAATTTCCATTGACGATTGTATTTTTTCAATCTTTTTTCTCTCTGAATAGCATCGTGTCCTGTTTGAAACTGTTCATAATAGACAAGCTTATTTATACTATATTTTTCTGTAAATCCTTGAACCAATTTATTCTTATGTTCCCAAATGCGCTTAATTAAATCTGAAGTCACTCCAATATACAATGTGCCATTTCTTTCACTTGCCAATATGTAAACATAGAAAATCTTCATAAAACCTGGATTCCCCGATCAAGTCGGAGAATGACCGAAACTAACTCGTGGATCTCAAAACTCTCCTTGGCTATCTCCTCTCCTCGGCGAGTCTTCCCCCGTCGAGGGGGAGGGGAAAATGGAGTTTCCCATATATAGTGCCTTTAAAAAAAAGCCCCTGAAAGGGGCTTGAATTTGTTATTCATTTTATCCTGAAAAATAATTATTTGAATAAGAAAATGTATATGGATTACCTCTTGAATTTCACATAGATTAACGCCAGTTCTATTGCGATAACTATCAGGAGAATAGTATTGATATCCACCATTCAAACACCCCCTTTCAAAACTCTTACATCTCGGAAAAGAATCTCGATATCCTGATGACGCCGGGGCCGAGAATAACGATAAGGATAGCTGGGAAGATAAAAAACACCAGCGGGAATATGAGCTTGACAGCAGTCTTTGCAGCAGCCTCTTCTGCTTTCTGTCTTCGGATCGTCCGCAATGAGTCAGAAAAAATCCGCAACGATTGCGCGAGGCTTGTTCCGAGCTTTTCTGTCTGAACAAGCATGGCAGCGAAGGATTTCAAATCTTCGACCATGGTCCGCTCACCCATATCCCGGAGGGCTTCAAGCCGTGGCTTACCCGCACGTGTTTCGTTCGTTGCTATCCGGATTTCAGTAGCAAGCGGACTCTTTTTGAACTGCTGATCTTCGCAGACTTTAATCATGGCGGCATCCATACTCATTCCGGCCTCAACACAAATGGTCATGAGGTCGAGCAAATCAGGAAGGTCATGAAATATCCTCGTCTGTCTTTTCTGTCAGCCTGTTTCTAAGCCAGTATGTTGGCAGGAGAAATCCTGCGATAGCAAGAGCCAATGGCACTAACAATTCTTATGGTAGAATCTTTTTCAACAGGTATGCCATAGAATATGAGGTAGAGTCAACGGCAGACAGAATTGTTAAAGTCAATTTTGACACCCATAAATATTGCAATTCGTATCTTGCTTTATCCCTGCGGCAACGAGCATTTTCTGATACTTGCCGTAAGTCCTCGGGTCGCATAGGAACTTTTTTCCCAAGCCTTCCAAAGAATATTTGCCATTTGGTTGGTTGTTGCTCAAAAACGCTGACTGCTTCCACGCGAGGCTGTATGCTTTCAATTCTCTCCTGAACGATCGATTTCCTTGGGTATGCAACATAGATCAGGAATAAAAGTAGTCCGGCTATTCCTACGAACAACAGTAAAGACAAACCAATTAATGTCATAGTTGCCTCTCTTTTGGCTTGTTGTTTATCATCAAATCTTTATATCGATAATCCTTCTGATAATAAAAAACCCGATAATCTGAGCAATGACCGCAGCAGCTATCAGTATTCTGCCAAGCTTGGCCTCAATCAGTTCCCCGATATAGTCAGGAGCCATAAAATAGAATATTAATGCAGTGACAATTGGAAGCGCTGCAAGGACATAGCCTGAAAGTCGCGCCTGAGCAGTATAGACCCTGACCTGACGTCTGATTTTTAATCCGTTCCCGTATTGTCTTTGCAAGGTTTTCAAGTATCTCTGATAAATTGCCGCCTATCTCGCGGTAAATATTGACGGCAGTTACAAAGAAACCGCATATCCGGTGGTGTCCATTCGGTATATCATATTGGAAAGGGAATCTTTAATGCGAAAGTCCATAGGCCTGCTCTTCATAGACAGATTTAAAGAGACCTGATATCGGATCAGACATCTCATTCCCGACTACCTGAATGGCAGCTAGCGAGGGAATGACCTGCCTTCAGAGAGCGCGACATCATGTCGAGGGCATGTGACGAATTGTTCGGTAAACCGATTCATTCTCTTCGCTTTTTGAATTTTCAGATAGAAAAAGGGAATTGAGACCAACAAGGATCATGAGCAACAAATGGCAGGAATTATCCCTCTCTGCAAGAGACCGCACCAAGGAGAAAACCTAAGGCAGCAAAGACGAGCACGATAAGGAGAAAAACCTTCACATCAAGTTTCAGGCCTGCCTTATCGATCCATTCATGGAGTTTTCGTATGACTTTCACCTTGTAAATGATTTTATCGATAGGGCTCATCTCTTGCAGGATTTCGATCTGAGATCTGACAGGAATCCCTCCCCGGCTTCAAGCGCAAGGTTCCTCAGAGCGTTTCTTGAGTTCATAAGCAGGCGAAGTTTTTACGGCAGCATACCCAAGATAGATGGTAATCAGAACGAGCAGGGCTGCTATAAAAAATAAGACTGCAATAATAAGTAACATCATGGCTGTGTCCTCTCAAATATATGTGGCGGAACCTCAAAGCCAGAGACTTTGAGCTTTTCCATAAACCACGGCCTGACGCCGGTTGGCTGAAATTCTCCGAGAACCCTGTCCGTCCGGTCCTATGCCCTGTCTTCTCGAATTTGAAAGATGTCCTGCATGACAATGGTTTGCCCTTCCATGCCGGTTATCTCTGAAATCTGAACGATTTTTCTTGTGCCATCGGACATGCGCGACAGATGAACCACGACATTGATAGGCAGATGCGATCTGTTCCCTGATCGCCCGTTCAGGGAGATCCATGCCAGCCATTAATACCATGGTCTCAAGCCTTGAAAGGGCATCCCGTGCAGTGTTCGAGTGGACTGTGGAAAGAGAGCCATCGTGGCCGGTATTCATGGCCTGGAGCATATCAAGCGCTTCACCGCCCCTGACCTCACCGACGATTATGCGGTCGGGCCTCATCCTCAGGGTGTTTCTGACGAGATCTCTCTGCGTAACTTCACCTTTCCCTTCAATATTCGGTGGCCGTGTCTCGAGTCTCACCACATGCTCCTGCTTCATCTGAAGTTCCGCAGAGTCCTCGATCGTCACAATTCTCTCGGTGTTAGGAATGAACTCTGAAAGGATGTTTAAAAGGGTCGTTTTGCCGGTACCGGTACCGCCGGATATGAGGATATTCAAGTCTTGATTTTTCACGCATCCTTCGAGGACTTTGGCCATATTTTGCGTGATAGACCCGAATGCTATAAGGTCGGACATTTTCAGAGGGTCAACTCCGAACCGCCTGATGGAGAGCACCGGTCCATCAAGAGCAAGCGGAGGTATGATCGCATTTACTCTTGATCCATCGGGAAGCCTCGCATCAACATACGGAGATGACTCATCAACCCTTCGCCCGATCTTGGAGACTATTCTGTCTATTATCTGGAGGAGGTGGTTATCGTCACGGAAAGAAAGGTCTACCTTGCTGAGCTTGCCAAGTTTTTCAACATAAATCTGATTATATCTGTTAACCAGGATATCAGAGATGTCAGGATCATACAGAAGGGGCTCTATGGGGCCGAGACCGAATGTTTCATGAAGGATATCGACAACGAGGCTATCTTTTTCCTTGGAGCTCAGGGGAATCTTTTCATCTTCGATAAGGTTTTCAACGATACGGCTGATTTCCCTGCTTAGAATGTCTTTCTCGATCAGGTCAAAACTGGTGAAATCGAGCCGTTCTATCAGCTTCCGGTGTATTTTTGCCTTTAGACTATGGAATTGCTCGAATTTCCCGGCCTTTGTCAGGTCTGACGGGTTTTCTATGGCCATATGATTAATCCCTCCCTCATTGATTGCTCGCAATTATGGATTTTGCCAAATCCTTCATGGATAAATTCAATTGAGACCTCGGAGCTCCTTCACTGATTGGCACCCCCTTATTCAGGCATGTCATTGTTGTATCGTAATCATTGGGAAGTGTATAGAATATGGGATAGTTGAGGGCTTTTTCCGTATCCTGAATAGTAATGTCACTTTTCTTGAGGTATCTGTTCGCGATGAGCTTAACCCTGTCTTTGCCGAGGCCAATTTGATCAAAATATCTCAGGTGTCTCTGCATGTTCTTTATGCTGGGAAGGCTCATGAAGAATACCAGCAGTATCATGTCTGCCATCTCGATTGCTGTCGTTGTCCTCTCTGAAATAGTTTCTGCATCGATGATGATATATTTGAACATAGATTTGAGAAGGCTCAGCACCTTTTTGATTTCACTGCTCGAAATGGACACGCCTTCCTCGATTTTTTGAGGTTCGGCAAGCACCGAAATGCCTGATTCATGCTTTGCAATGACACCCTGGAGAAAGTTTCTGTCGAGCCTGCTGATATTCATCGTAACGTCGCTTATTGTATATGATGGTTTCATGTTGAGAAAGGTTGTTACATCACCTGCATTCAGATCAAGGTCGACAAGGACTGTCGATTTATCCGTCATATCGTGAATATTTGTTGCGAGATTGATTGCGATTGTTGTTACACCAGCGCCTCCCTTTGGGCTGAAGACCGTGATAATCCTGCCGGCTTCCTCTTCTGATGGTTTGACGAGCCAGAGCCTTCCGAGTTTCTGGAGTGCAAAGGTAAGGTCGGTATTCGAAACAGGTCTCAGGAGATATTCTGTCGCACCTGCACGCATGACCTTGAGAATGGTATCGGATGATTTATCAGTGGCAGTGGCAAAGATGGAAACTTGAGGGAAGCGGCTTGATAGCTGACCGATTCTTTCAATAGCAAGATTGACGTCATCGCCAACCTCCATGATAACGACCATAGGGCGCTTCTTGTGGACAAGTTCATATCCCTTTTCAAAGGTTGTGGCTGTACCGTCAACAACTACAGTATCTCCGATGTTTTCGATGTACTTCACCAGATTCTTGACGGATTCGAAGTCAGTGTCGATGATTACGACTGAGATGTTCTGTGGCATATTCCTTGTTCAGTTCTCCTTCCGGTATATTTATTCAATTTATTCTTTATTTTCTCATCTGTCATTCCACGACTTGATCGGGGAAACCAGTTCCTTGCAATCCCGAATCTATTTCGACCGAATCATCTCCATAAAAAACAGCTTGGCCCCTTTACTTTTTTTGACTTTTCAATTTTAAGAGGGCACCATAGTTATTTCCGCATTGGAAAATTTATCATTTTACCAATGGGGGATCGAGGGCTGCGACCATCTACAATCTCGACATTCAATGGGTGAAATGCCCGGGTCCAGCCCCCATACCCACCATGACGATTCCTTCAGGCCCACTGGCAACAGGAAGAGAATCATGACAAGCTCCATGCCCCTCAGGTATTGCATCGGTTAACAATTACATCCACGAAGTTTCTAACATAAGAGGGAGCTGGCTGGCTTGTTGGATCGTCACTAATACAGCCAACAGCATTCAGTAGAAGGCAGTTTCTGGTAATATAGGGATTGTGACCTTCCAACCGTGGACAGGGACTCCCGTTTATCCCCCTGTCATCGCACTGTCAATCAAATTTATCTGCATTACTTGCAGTGAGGCTGCATTTAACTTCCGTTGGTTGTATAAATATCTTGGCAACAAACATGGGCATGGGAATTTTTCCCCGTATCATATGTGATACTGTACTATTCAGATTGGCTTGTGTTGCGTAGAGTGGTCGATGCACTAAGGCTGACCACTTGGTATCTTCATGTAGGTACTACTCTTGTCCAGGTGTTAGAATTTGTCGATAACACAGGAGGAGTAGTGCGCCGCAGTCTTCGTCACATAGCGGTAAAGGACCAAATGGTTAGCGGCAGACCGTGCAATCGCATCAGCCTTTGCAGCCATAAATGTCCAACCAGACACTTTCGGGAAAATTTTGTTTTAGCAGCATCCACCGGGCATTCCAATCTGCTCCAAGTTTTCCCGCGTTAACAGTGGTGTTACCGTTGCAGGGCAAAATTTAGTTCAACGGGTACCCGTTGAGTGAGCATTGAAGAGGTGTTATTTTGCCGTGTACCAACCGACGATATCACCGTTAGAATTAATTCAGGGTGTCATTCAATTAGAAGCTGGGCGGGGTATTACAATCTGTTGAATCTCTGGTGACAAGAAAAACTGGTTCGCCAGCGGCCTTATTCTTGCAGGAAAACTTCCATGCCTTGTCTGCGGGCTTTGAGAAAAACTACTGAATCAGGATCCCAAACGCTACCAAGTACGCCGCACCAGCAAGTGCTGCAGCATCAGCAGCCACTTGAAGTTGATTTTTTGCAAAATACATGTAGGAAATATCGATATGGCCAATGAAGCAAGCATATATATAGTAACGAGCTCCAACATTATAGCCATCATAACGAGGGTTATACCTTTGTGATTTCTTGCATATGTCATTAAATTTTCTTCATTTCACTACCTCACTCAAAAAGTTTTAAAAGTCTCAACGAGTCTCTACCGCCACTATGTTGTTTTATTGTCATAATCCAATAAATCTCGATTTCTATTAGTCTCCATTTAGTCTCAGTATTTTCCACAATCTCAATCATGTCTCCATTTGTCTCTATGAGTCTCATGTCGTTATTTATCTCAACGAGTCTCAATGAATCTCTATTGTGTCTCGGCTTTGTTATCCGCTCCTTTTCCGCTTTCATCGCTAACCGCTCCTTCGCCTCCTCCGGGCATCGGTATCCACTGGAATTGTCTCTCTTCCTCAGGAGTTGGCCTATTGTCTGTCGGGAGTTCAATTTTTTCACCCGGTGGTATTGCCTTACCCAATTTCGGAGTTATTACGAATACCAGTTCCTTTTCTCTTATTTCATCCCTTGTGCTTCTGAAGAGTGCTCCCAATATCGGGATATCTCCCAGAATAGGTATCTTTTGTATGTTCTTTTTCATCTCTTCAGAGAGAAGGCCTGCAAGGATAAGGCTTTCTCCTTCTTTCAGGTCAACGCTTGTATTTACAGTCCTCGTATCAATCTCTGGAGCGATAAGGCCCTGTAATGTAATATAGCGGGAAACAGCGCTAACCTCAGCGGGATCTATTTTTAACCGTATTGCACCGGTCTCAAGGACTTCAGGTGCAAAGTGAAGCCTGATACCAACTTCTTCAAACGTTATTGATGGTGTCGCTCCTGTTCCGAATCCATAAACAGTCTGTATAGGAATCCTTGTGCCGACGTGGAATTTCCCTATTTCACCACTTCTGACAATCAGGTTGGGCTCTGCCAGAATTTTCCCAAAGCCTTTTTCCTGCAAAGCCTTCAGAACTGCAGCTACCCCGCTCGGGAAGTGTGCAATGCCAATCTGAGCCGGGGTAGTATTAAGATCGAAGCTTCCCAGCCCCGGGCCAACGCCGGTATTTCCAAGGGCAGAGGTCGAACTCGTTGTTGTATAAGGAACTCCGTTAATAATAGTAGTTGAAGTACTCGCAACGCCGGTAGTTGCAGTTTGACCTATGACCCCATCTGGTGTGGCATAAAGACCGGGTGCAGTAAATTCGAAATTTTTATCCTTGATCAGGTAGCTTATGCCCAGCTCCTTCAATTTGGTCTTATCTATCTGCGCAACCTTGACCTCGAGGACAACCTGCTGGGCTTCCGGCATGGTGATGAGATTTAAAATGCAGAGAGCTTCGGTTTCCTCTTCCTGCGCCTGCTGCATTGCCTGCTGAGCTACATTAACGGAGACATAACCGGCTGGCTTTGTCTTCGCTCTCTGTTTTCTCTGCATGGATCGGATGGAGTGACTCGCCTCGTGAAATGCCTTCACAACCCGTCGGATGCATAAAGTAAGGCAACCTTTTCGATCTTATCGATCATGTGCCTGTTGCTGGCAGTTCCTGCTAAAACAATCGTATCTCCTGCCATTTCAACTCTAACATTAGAATCAGGCGCAAGCGATTTTATTTTCTTTCAATGGCATCAGCCCTTTCCCTTTCAAATTCAACCATGCGCTCCCTGTGGACAATGACATCAAAGAAACTCTTGTTGCCCTGTTTGTCCCAGACAATGAGGCTTGTGATTCCGGGTTTTTTCCCGTAGATGATTACTTCGACCATTTTCGTTGCAGGAAAGGCGAGGAGCGGTTTTATATCAGCGATTTCATTGTTGGCGAGAGAGACCTGTTTGATTTCCTGTAGGGGTTTGTTTATTTTGAGGACAGTTTCTTTCCCAACGATGACATCGATGGGTACTGCCTTTTTCCCGACTGCCGCAGGGTCAAGTTTTACAATGGTTTCTTCAGCGGATGCATTAGGCAATAAGGTAAATGAAAAGATTAGAGCACATAATACAATTGGCAAACACGGTAGAAAGCTCCCCTTTTTATTCATAAGACCCTCCTTTATGTATTTTGTTAAAAATCCCAATATTCTTAAAAATCATAAGTTTTATTTCTGTCATTGCCCGACTTGATCGGGCAATCCAGAATCGAAAGCTTTTGTGAAATACACTGGATTATCCGGTCGAGCCGGATAATGACAACCAGAAGCGCAATATCTATCATGTATATTCATTTATTTACTGCGCCTTAAACTTCTCGGTTGTCTTTTTGTCTCCGCGGAATACTTCAATGGCAGTGAACTGTTCAACCGGTGCAGCCGGAGCTCTTGTGACTCTTGCCCCAGAAGATGCTACTCCTAACAGGGCTGCCCATCGAGACTACCAATAACCTTCGTTACTGTTGCACCAGTAGTTTTTGCAAGTTCCTTATCCCCAAGTCTCCTCAGAACAAGTTGAAGTCTTCCCTGTGTGCTTGCAATTGCTAGCTTTTCGGCATCTTCCGGTGTAACATCAACGGTTACTGTCGGGACGACAACAGGCTTGCCTTCTTTCTGTTCAACGATCTGGCCGATTGCCAGAATCGGCACATTCTGAAGCACAATTTTGCTGATACTCTGAGTTGAACCCGGAGGGGAGGCTATAAGCACAACATCGACAATGTTGCCCGGATTGATAAAGCCTGCAACACCTGCAACCTGGTCAACACCCACAGTCATTGCCCTGTGGCCCTCGGGAATTTTGTATGTCATGATACCGATAGGGCCTTCCTTCGGCATAAGCTTGGTTTCCGTGATTGCATCACCGGGCTAAAAATGTCTGTGTTGAAGTCCTGCCAATTACCTGGTCTGATGCTGGAAAAGAACCCTGCGGCATACTCGCTTTTGGCCACTCCGATGTTTTTACCTGCGTCATGTTTATCGTAGTTCCCATGGGAATTTCGACAGCGGCTACAACAATCCTCTCGGTTGCAACAGCTTCGCTTACTTTCTGTTCCTGGCCTTTTAAATATGTATAGAGGGCATATGCTGCAACAGCTGCGACAAGAACAGCCAGGACACCTGCGATAATTACCGGCTTTGGTTTTGCTGCCATAAATACCTCCTTTATTTAATTATAAATGTCAAAAATAAAATCTCAATTTATTTTATTCATATCTCATTGAAGCATCAACATGTCAGGACAACTGATTTTCCCCAAGGCCAATTTTGAGACCGGACCTACAATGAAATTAAATGTACTTATAGCAGTATACTTTAACTGTATCGCCAGGTTGTGAACTGGATGTGCCACCACGTTCTCTTCAGTTACATCAATACTAACCGGTTGTGCTATTATCGGGTACCCCGGAGAACGTACAGACAGCGATTTTGATAGGATGTAGTACTGCTTCAATACATGACTGTAAATGCATGTAGAGCGTCGACAACATTTGGTTGGAGTTACGACTGCTAACTCTTGCACCCTTCTGACAGCATTCTTAAGAGAGTTTTTTGTAAACCAGGCCCTTGCAAATTCTAGCAATTCCAAAAACGATAATCAAAGAAGCAAAAAGAATTAATGCTGTTTCTATTAGTGTTTGGCCCTTTTGCCTATTTAATATTTTCATGGATTCCTCTCTAACAATAAATCGGCATATGATGCCGATTATGATGTAATTTTACCTGTTGAACTTTCCAGATGCATTGTTTATTGGTTAAATGCATTATTTATAAAGATATTGAGAATAGTTCTTATTGTCAAGCATTTTTTTATTATATTTAATAGTAAAAACCATTAATATTGAAAGTATTACTTTTAGTTTCTATTATCAGGCATTTTTCATACCATAAAATAATAGGTGTTTACTCAACACTCATATGCCGAAACATTTACAGCATAACATTTTTTGCAATGAAATAAAAATCAAAGGGAGCCGGGCCAGTGATTAAGAGAGGTGGGATAATATCCCATTTCTTTCAGGTGCTGGTTTGCTTTGATGTTTAGATTTGTATAACTCCTCGAATTGGCCCTGCAGAAAGATCTTCCTGTATTTGTGTCTGTCCAATTCACTACTGGTAAAGCATGTATAAATATATGCTGCCTTGATGCCTTTTATGTACCATCCGATCGTCGATACCCCGCGGTATGTTGCACCGGTGATATCCGCATCCGCAAGATTGGCATAGTTAAAATTCACGTCAATGATCTTTGATTCTTTCAGATCACATCCGGAAAGGTCTGCTTTCAGGAAAGATGCCCCACTCAAATCTGCTTTGCTTAGGTAGGCTCCTCTGAGAATCGCATTCCCGAAATAAGAACCGTTCAGATTGGCCTCAGTGAGAAATGCATCGCTCAGATTGGCTGCTTCAAAATATGAACCGCTGAGGTCAGCTCTGCTCAGGTTTGCCTTTGCTGAGATCTGCCTCAACGAGATGAGCACCGGGATAGGCTTTGCTGAGGTCGGTTCCGCCGAGATATGCTTCAGTGAGATCAGCATCCTTTAGGTTTGCACCGCAGAGGTTTGCACCGCAGAGGTTTGCCCTTGTTAAGATTTGCTCCGCCGAGGTCAGCTCCGCTCAGATTTGCTCCGCTGAGATCTGCCCCGCTGAGATCTGCCCCGCTGAGATCTGCCCCGGGATATGCCTTATTGAAATCCATGCTCTCAAGAGAGAGTCTGCTGAGATCGGCCCCTAAATAGACTTCGTGAAGGATTGCACGACTGAGGTTTGCGCCGCAAAGGATGGCACTCCCTAAATATGCCTTGGTAAGGTCAGCACCGACGAGCTTGGATTTGCTGAGGTTTGCTCCACCAAAATTCGTTTCAGTGAGATATGTTTCGCTGAGATCAACTCCGGCAAGATTTACTCCGCTGAGGTCCCACTGTTCGTAGCGCGTTTGGATGTCGATGGTCACAATGTTTGCCAGTCTTTCCCATGTCATTTCTCTCGATAGCATGCAGAACCCTCCGTTGAGATATTTTTTCTTGAGTAAAGCAACATTATCGTCATTCCACGACTTGATCGGGGAATCCAGAAGGGGCTGGATTGTCCGGTCGAGCCGGACAATGACAAAAAAGGAATTCCTTA
>CAVQRT010000009.1:0-7860 GCA_963715195.1 Thermodesulfovibrionales bacterium
AAATAATTCTGATTGCGGAGGATTAAAAGTGGACTCGAAGTTGATGTCTTTTTTTGAGCATCTCGGTGAACTCAGGAAAAAAATTACGATTGCGCTCGTCGCCCTCTTCGTCTCTTTTTTCTTTACGTTCAATTATGCTGAATATATATTCGAAGCACTCATGTTCCCCCTGAGGTACCATCTTGTCCTTTCGGTAAAGAGCATGAGCATTTATTTTGTGTACCAGGAACTCCTGCCGAGCACAAAGCTGATATTCCTCTCTCCCACAGAGTGGTTTTGGACAATTATGAAGATCGCCCTCGTCGCTGCCTTAATCATCTCACTCCCTGTCATTTTTCACCAGGTATGGACCTTTGTCTCACCCGGTCTGAAGAAAAAAGAGAAAAAATACGTGCTGCCCTTTGTATTGGTTGCAACTGTGCTGTTTCTTATCGGTGCTTCCTTCTGTTTTTTTATAGTGCTGCCCTTTGCCCTCAGTTTCCTGCTCACCTACAAGGTCGGGGACTTTATAATGCCCTCTCTTACCGTAGGGATGTACGCTGATTTCTGTCTCAAGTTTGTACTTGCCTTCGGCGCGGTCTTTGAGCTTCCTGTGTTTATCGTGTTTTTTACCCGCATGGGGTTTGTGACGCCTGCCACCCTTGCAAAGAACAGGAAGTACGCAATTCTGATCGCATTTATCCTCGCCGCTGTGCTTACGCCGACCCCTGACATATTCAACCAGACACTCATGGCGGTTCCCATGATCATCCTCTATGAGGTGGGGATTCTTGTCTCAAGATTCTTCATCAAAAAGGTGGACGTGTAATGCCCACGATCAGGGGAAAGAGCATAAAGGCTGTCGCATTTGATATCGCCGAAGGATACATCGTGGTAAATCCCCTCTTTTTAAAATCTGTCGAGACCGCGTCCCTGAAAGAACTTTATCATGAGGTGCAAAGGGTGCAGATAGAAATAAGGGGACAGAAATTTCCCCATGGGGATACCCAGGCAATCCGATGGAGAAATACACGGCTCCAGCGGCTTAATTCAGCTGGCATGATCATAAAGAATTTTGCACGAGAAAGGAGAATTGTCATTATATAATAAGTATGGAATATAATGTTTGACTCACACCTGGCACTGTGGTAATTTGTAGGCATGGAAAGTTCTGATACGATAAAAGAAAGCTCTGATGAGAACAGGGAAGCAAGGGAGATTCTCCAGAACATCCTTAAAGCCAAAAAAACATTCCGGATGTATCCAAAAAACAACCCCGTCTATATAAAAACTCTTGAAGATACCTATGTCCGCTTCAGGGAGTTTCTCGACTACAGGTCTGAGATCGTCTTTGCAATCACCCAGAATACAATTTCTTATGATGCGGAGAAGATATATGAGAGCACGCAGAAGGAGGAAAACTTTGCGCTTTTCTTCTTCAAGGACGGTCTCAGGGAAATCACTTTCAAAAAGGGCCTGCTGCAGAGTGAACTTGAAGAGTTCCTCCAGATTATTGCGCTCGATTTTGACAGGGAAGGGGTCGACGACGATCTGGTGACGCTTTTCTGGGAGCGTGATTTCGAGAATATCCAATATGTGGTTGATGATACTGTGATGGTGGATCTTGAAGAAGAGGAGTTTGCTGCGGTCGCTGAGGAGCAGGTCAAGGAAAAGATTACAGATGTGGATGATCTCATGAAGGCCTATGCAGACGGGTTCAAGGAAGAAGATGTGAAGACTGTCTCCATCGTTCCGCTCTCTGACCGTGACCTGCAGCAGCTTGTAAAAGAGATCGAAAAGGACTCGCCCGACAAGATCGACAAGATCTCGGTTATTCTTTTTGAGATCATCTCCGGGACGCCTGAGAAACGGGATATCGAGACCACGTTCACTTTTCTGAAGGATGCGATTGCGTATGCGCTGAGACATGGGGATATCAACATCGCGATTGATATTATGAAACGGGCGAACGAGCTCAAGGACGATCCTGCAAGCCCCGATGAAGTAAAGAAATACATGAACCTTTTGGGGACATATCTGGGAACAGAGGAGATACTTTTGCTGTTTGCAGAAATCCTGGACAGCGGGGTTGATATTGAAGAGCACATGTTCAAGGGGTTTGTCGGATTCCTCGACAAGAATGCAATTCCCCCGATGATCAAGTTCCTTGGAGAAATGAAAACAATCAGGGCACGAAGGAGTATCATAGAAGTGCTCGTCACCCTGGGAAAAAAGGACATACATGCAATCTCAAGGGGTCTTGACGATCAGCGGTGGTATGTAGTGAGGAACGTCATTTTCATCCTCAGGAGAATCGGTGACAGGAAGGCCATTGAGCATCTCCTGAAGATTGTCCGGCACGGTGATATCAGGGTGAGGAAGGAAGTGATCAAGGCCCTCGGAGAACTCGGCGAAAAAGAGGTTATCCAGACCCTCAGGGACTGTCTCAACGACGCTGAGCCACAGGTCAGAATTGCATCAGCAAAGGCATTCGGTACAATCGCATCGGATGTGGCAAAAAAGATACTTCTCGAAAAGATGTCAGACAAGGAATTCAATCATAAGGATTTTGATGAAAAAAAGGATTTTTTTGAAGTGCTTTCAAAATGGAAGGATCCCGAGGTCTTTGATTTTCTCGTCTACACTGTCAAGAAGACAGTATTTTTCAAAAGGGCCAGCAACAATGAAAACAAGGCGGCCGCCATTCTCTGTCTCGGATACCTGGGGAATCCGGATGCCCTTCCGATCCTTTACAAGCTTCAGAAGTCGAAGAACAAACTGATTCGGGATTTTTCGTCGGCATCGATCAAGAGACTGGAACATGTCCAATAGGGAAGACAGGGAGATCAGGAAGGGCTCACAGGATATCATCAACCAGTTGTCGGTTATTCTCAGAACGGCCCAGATTCACGATCCACAGAACATTGCGGTAACGACTGCCATTGACAGGTTCATTTCGATTCTCCGTCAGGTAACCAGGATAGAGCCCATCCTTATCCTGGAGCTTATCGGCGAATTCTTTTATATCAATGATACCCGGGTGAGGTATCTGCTCGAATACCTTCTGAATTTTAATTTTCTCATGCGTGAATTCCGGAAGAGGGAACTCGGAAGGGTCGTATTCAAACAGGGGATTACCTCCAACGACATCCAGCTCTTCCTGAAGGCGTTCACGGAAGCCGGGCATTCCGAAAGCCCGTACGACACCATGCTCGACATCATGGAAAAATCAACTTTCATAGAGTTGGACCGGCTGAAGAAGATACGGGAGGGAGAGGAAACGGATGCAAGGAAGGTGATCAAGAAGGTCTACTACAAGGCCGTCTCCTTTTCAAAAGGTGTGATGACGAAGATCAAGACCGGGGAAAAAGTGAACGTGAAGAAGGCGAAGCGGGTGGTTGAAACGATGGTCGACCAGATACTCGAGGAAGAGAACCTCCTTTTGGGGATGACCGCGATCAAGGACTACGATGAATATACCTATCATCATTCTGTGAATGTAAGCATTCTTTCGATTGCTCTTGGACAGCGTCTTGGAATGAGCAAGAAGGTACTGACGGAGCTGGGGCTTGTCGCGCTTTTCCATGATATCGGAAAAATTGAAATCCCGAACGATGTACTGAATAAGGAGACCAACTTTGACGATGACGAATGGAGGCTCATAAAGAAGCATCCAGTGTGGGGACTGCAGGCAGTGCTGAAGATCAGGGGTATGGACCCTACCTCTGTTCGGTCTGCGATAGTCGCTTTTGAGCACCACCTGAACTATGACCTGTCGGGCGGTTATCCAAAGGTAAAGACTTATACCGAGCTTGATCTGTATTCCAGAATAGTCAGTCTTGTCGACCAATATGACGCAATGACTTCTTCGAGGGTCTACTCAAGAATCCCCCTCCCACCTGACAAGGCGTTGAGCATTATGATGGAAAGGGCCGGTAGCCAGCTTGACCCCCTCCTCTTCAAGTTTTTCATAAATATGGTCGGCGTGTTTCCGATAGGTACACTCGTGATGCTCGATACCAGGGAACTGGGGCTCGTATACGAAAGCGATGTGGTCTTTGCCGACAGGCCAAGGGTGCTCATCATCATTGACAGTGGAGGAAACAAGGTAACCGGGCCAGTGGTTGATTTAGGAGAAAAAAATGAAAAGGGCCGGTATCTGCGTTCCATTATAAAGACCCTCGATCCGAATAAATATAAAATAAACCTGGCTGAATATCTGCTGTAGCCCTTTTAATCGGCCTCTGGCAGACGAGGCGATTTCGCTGTTGTCTCTTTAAATCCCCCCCTTTGATTGTTTCAGGGTTATGAATGTCAAATGTTGAGACCTGACCCCTCTTGTCTTCGGCAAAGTTAAAGACAAAGATAAAAAATGGATTCCCGCCTTCGCGGGAATGACGAAACAAAAAAGAAAGAGAGATTACTTTGCCCCTTTGTCCGCCAGAGGCGGATAAACTCATCACCTGAAATCTCCAGATGGGAATTATGAAAGACTAGTAAGGAGCTATGAGCCAAGCAGCTAGGAGCGAAGCAAGATTGCCGCGTCACTTCGTTCCTCGCGATTACCAATGCTATTCGTAATCCTTTGTCTGCCTCTGGCGGATAAGACGGAATGGAATGATGCCGTGTGGTTATTCACACTTTGCAGCGCTGCCAGGAGAATATTTATTCAAGAAATGCCTACCGCTGCCTTATATGCCACTGTGTTCCGCACAGATAACGAAAATCACAGGAGGGGCAGAGTTCTTTTTTCCGGGTTGTCGGGATAAAAGGATGTGACTGATCTTGAATTTCACGAATAAGGATGATTATCACCTGTTTTAGAATTCCGAATGACTCGACAGGGTCGCAGTCTGATTCAAAAAGGGGAAGTTCGATGGTATCTTTTTGAAGAACGGTTCTGCCGAGGAGAAGAAACATGCCGTTAAGTCCACGTATGTCTGCCCCGGTATGTCCTGAATAGAGCATGAGATAGCACGGGAGCTGAAGGCTTCCGATGGCGTGGCTCCATGTGTCCCTCTGCAAGGGGTCAATGTCATTTATACTGGTCTTTAGCCGGTTCATTGAACTCCCTGTTTTAAAGTCGATGATAAAGACCGTATCCCCTCTCTTTTCGACGCAGTCAAGACGACCGCGAAACCGGAAAAAGTTTTCCTGTGAACGCAGATCGTGTTCTGTTTCGAGGATAGTGACCGTTTCTTCTCTGACCAAAGGCAGGTAGTATGTGAGCAGGAAATCACCAAGGTGTCGAGTGATCTGCTTTTTCAGAAGGTAGACTGCTCCCGCCGGGTTCTTCCCGTAGGATTCACTGAAGAGGGTATCGACCAGTCTGTACATCTCGTGAACATTCAGATCTTTTTCCCGTAAGGGGACGCCCTTTCTCCGTGACAGATATTGAGTCAGTACACGGTGGACGAATGTGCCTGTATCAGACCTCTGGATATCACCGGTCATTTCATCCTTTTTGCCGAGGTTCAGTACATAAGAATAGTAGAATTGCACAGGGCACCTGAGATAGGAGTCGAGGGCAGTTGCAGTGAACATGAAGTCCGAAAGAAATGCAGCTACGCTTTCTGTTTTCTCAATTGCCTGGGGAGACTTGTTTTCGAGCTTTACCCTGTACTGGATCAGGTTGATGTACTGTTTTGATTCTTTTGTCTGATCGCGTTTCTGTTTTTCCCAGAGAAGCTTCTCCACAAATCTCGATTTTTCTTTCTTTTCGTTTTCCGAAAAAAAGATGTGCACTTCCCCGGCACCTCTCACGAGCAAGTCGAAATAGTATGCAGTAAGCTGATCCCTTTCTGTATATGTCGGAAGGCCGAGCATCTGCCGGGCCTTGTGTGGCAGAAGTGTGTCCTCTTTTTGCGTATCGGGGATCACCTCTTCATTGGTGTCCATCAGGAGGACTGTATCGAAGTGAAGGCAGCGTGTTTCAAGAAACCCAAGCACCTGAAGCCCCCTCACAGGGGTGCCCTCGAAGGGGATGTGGATGGTTGCAATATATTTTCTCAGGAAAAGGAAGTAACTGCCCTGTGAAGAGAAGGCGATATCCTTCATCAGGGAACCGGCAAGAGTTTCCAGGGCGTTGATGAACGACCCTGAAAAGGGGTGGAAGAGGGGATGCTGCCGGGCAGTGCTGTTCTGGTAGATATATGAGAGAAGGGTGATACCCCGTTCTGCAAAATCCTTCACGTTCTCGAACCCGATAAATCTCCCGATGGTGTGGTGATGTATGGTTCTGATATGATCGCGTATCCTGTCAGGGGTAAGTGCGTTGTCTTCCCCTGACACATGATCAAGAACGGATGTGAGGATTTGTTCGTTATTTTCTATTTCGGAGAGGGTCACAAATGTCCTGGTCCTGTTGGCGAGGAGGAATTCCTCGATGGTATGAAATATGATCCTTGTAATCTCTGAATGACCATCAAAATAGATATTCTTGGTATACGGATGGAGGACAAATCTCAAATAATGCGGGACGTATACCCGATTGTCCTCCATCGCGGAAACCACATCCATGAGCGCATTGATAAATCCGTAAACCGGAGTCCGGAAGAGGGGGTATCCCAGTGAGATGTTGTAGGATGCTTCATCGATTCCTGCCAGACCCTGACGGAGAACCGGGAAAAGCGTATCGGAAGAGGGCAGCACGATTACGGTTTTTTCATCGAGCGGGAGCTTTTTTTTCAGCTTTTCTTCAATCACTGTCCGTGCTGCATATACCTGTCCGTGGGTATCGGCACTCTGGTAGAACATGACGAGGGGCTCCTGAGCGTTTCTTTCCGGCCTGTCCGCGTGAATCCCGAGCGCGCTTATTTTATCGATAATTCCCGGACCGTCGAAAAAAATACAAAGGCACTTGTCCATGGCAAGAAATTTCTTGAACAGCACCTTCTCGGAATGTGTGAGTGCATAGAAACCAGCGAATATTACCGTATGAAAATCCTGAATTCCCTCCTCACTGAAAATTCCGGATGCGGTCCGGTAACGCATTGATCTGGTGGACAACCCTCCTGCATCGACCGTATGGTAAAACTTTTCGTAGAAATACGACAGCGACTGGAGCCTCTTCATGGTCTGCACAGGAATTTCTTCATCAGTGAAGGGCTGCACCATCTTCACGAGGTTATTGCTGACACCCTCTATGTAAAGCTCCTCAATATCCCTGTATAGTTTCAGCCCAAGGGGGAAAAAACTGTCCGGGGTCATAAAGCTGCCTGCTCCAAGCGGATCCCCTGATTCTGTATGGATATCATGGAGAATCGAGACCGCGTCTATTGTATCCAGGGGTCTTCGTGGATACCCCCCATCACAGAGAAAATCCACAAATTCATCCATGGAGAACAGGGCAGGGGGGATGAAACTTTTTTGTACGCGGCCGGCAAGTGCTTTTCTTAGAAAAAGAGATGGCCGCTTGCCGGGAAACACCACCATGGTGGATGAAAAGTCCTGGCCTTTTCCCCTGAGAAATCCGAGTATCGTGTCGAACACATTCTTGCCTGGCGGAATGAGAATCGGTTTCAAGGTACACCCCTCAGTTCGCAGCGGTCGATATAGGCAATATACCCTTCTACAGGGATTCCGTGGGAGATGTTTCTCAGTATCCTCCGGTAGGTCAGCACCTGCCGTGTGTGCGAGTCTTGATTTCCCTCTTCGCTGCCTGTCTTGAAATCGATGACTGAGATCCTGTCCTCATCAAGGACGACCCTGTCCATTCTGAAGAGATTCCCCATGCGGTCACAGAATTCCTTTTCTCTCAGCACTGTTCTGCCTGGCATCCTTGTAAAGAAACCCCTCATCTTGTCATGCCTGAGGAACTTCGCAATGGTGTTCAGGATCTCATTGTCAGGGTATTCCACTGCCATAAGGTATTTTGTTTCC